>NZ_JADPKT010000049.1 GCF_023074075.1 Bradyrhizobium sp. 138
TCTGGATTGCTTCGTCGCCAGCGCAAAATTGCTTCGCAATTTTGTCGCGGGCTCCTCGCAATGACGAAAGCGAGACCTCACTCCCCGATCAGCTTCAGCCACTCGTCCTCGGTCAGCACCTTGACGCCGTGCTTGTTGGCCTCGGCGAGTTTCGAGCCGGCGCCGGGACCGGCGACAACAAGATCGGTCTTCTTCGACACCGAGCCGGACACCTTTGCCCCCAAGCGCTCTGCGGTGGCCTTGGCCTCGTCGCGCGTCATCTTCTCCAGCGATCCCGTGAACACCACGGTCTTGCCCGCGACGGCCGAATTGCTCTTCGGCTTCTCGGCGTCGATGATCTGGACTTCGCTGGTCAGCCGCTCCACGATGCCGCGATTGTGGCTCTCGCCGAAATAATCGGCGATGCTCTTGATCACAGTGTCGCCGATCTGGTCGAGCGCGTCCATGTCGGCCATCGCCTCCTCGTCACCCTTGGCGACCTTGAGGCAGGCGTCGTGGAAGGCATCCCAGGAGCCGTAGCCGCGGGCCAGCGCCAGCGCCGTGGTCTCGCCGACATGGCGCATGCCGAGCGCGTAGACGAAGCGCTCCAGCGCGATTTTGCGCCGGCTCTCGATGGCGCCGAACAAATTGCGCACCGAGGTCGCGCCATAGCCCTCGATCTCCTCGAGCTTGAGCTTCGAGTTGCGCTTCTCCAGCGTGAAGATGTCGGCGGGCTCCTTGACCCATCCTTCGTCGAAGAAATACTGCAGCTGCTTCTCGCCGAGACCGTCGATGTCGAAGGCGCGGCGCGACACGAACAGCTTGAGGTGCTCGATCTTCTGGTAGGGGCAGGCGAACTCGCCGGTGCAGCGGGCGCGCGAGCCCTCTTCGCCCGCCGCCGTCTCCTCGCGCGTGACGTCGGTATGCAGCGGGCACGGGCATTTCTTCGGGAAGTGGAATTCCCTGGCCGTCTTCGGCCGCTTGTCGAGGACCACGTCGACCACTTGCGGGATGACGTCGCCGGCGCGCTGGATCACGACGGTGTCGCCGATCCTGATGTCGCGGCCCTCGCGCAGCACCTCGCCCTTGTTGCCGATGCCCTTGATGTAATCCTCATTGTGCAGCGTGACGTTCTGCACGATCACGCCGCCGACGCCGACCGGTTCGAGCTTGCCGACCGGCGTGAACGAGCCGGTGCGACCGACCTGGATCTCGATGTCGCGCAGCACGGTCATGGCGCGCTCGGCCGGGAATTTGTGCGCGATGCCCCAACGCGGCGTGCGCGAGACGAAGCCCAGGCGCTCCTGCCAGTCGATGCGGTCGACCTTGTAGACGACGCCGTCGATATCGTAGTCGAGCCGTGCGCGCTGCTCCTCGATGGCGTGATGGAATGCGAGCAACTCCTCGACGGAGTGGCACAGCTTGGTCAACGGGTTGGTCTTGAAGCCGCAGCGCTCGAACCAGCCGATCATGCCGCTCTGCATCCCCTCGGGCATCGCGCTCATCTCGCCCCAGGCATAGGCAAAGAAGCCGAGGGGGCGCGAGGCGGTGATCGTCGGGTCCTTCTGCCGGAGCGAGCCTGCGGCCGAGTTGCGCGGATTGGCGAAGATGGTATCGCCCGCCGCCTTCTGCCGCTCGTTGAGCGCGAGGAACGCCCTTTTGGTCATGTAGACCTCGCCGCGGACCTCGCAGATGTCGGGGACATTGCGGCCTTTCAGCTTCTGCGGCACGTCTTCGAGGGTACGGATGTTGGCGGTGACGTCCTCGCCGACCGCGCCGTCGCCACGCGTCGCCGCGGTGACGAGCTCGCCACCCTCATAGCGTAGCGACATCGAGAGGCCGTCGATCTTCGGCTCGGCGGAGAAATTGACCTCGTCGTCGCCGAGCTTCAGGAAGCGCACGATGCGCCCGACGAAGTCGCGCACGTCCTCCTCCGCAAAGGCATTGTCGAGCGACAGCATCGGAACGGAATGCCGCACCTTCTTGAATCGGCCGGACGGCGCCGCGCCGACCTTCTGCGAGGGCGAGTCCGCCGTGACAAATTCCGGAAAGCGCTTCTCGATGGCGTTGAAGCGCTGGCGTAACGCGTCGTATTCGGCATCGGTGACGGTGGGCGCGTCTTCCTGATAGTAGCGCTCGTTATGCCCCTCGATCTCGAGCGCGAGCCGCATGTGCTCGACCTTGGCTTGGGCCTTGGTGAGGTCGGCGACGGCGCGGGGCGGTGTAGCTTTGGATTTTGCTGCTCTGGCCATGGTGCTTGGATACGACGGAGCGGGTAGCACGGTAAAGGCGTGTGGAAATCTCATGCCCCGGACGCAGCGCCGCGCTCCCGGTGATGCGAAGCATCGTCCGGTGCGGTGCGCTACGCGCTGCATCGCGTCCGGGACACGAGACCTACGCCGTTGCCGCCTTGAGCAGCCGTTCCGCGGCCGCCCTCGCCTCGGCCGTGATCTCGGCGCCGGCAAGCATCCTCGCGATTTCCTCGCGGCGGTGGTCGGCGGCGAGCGCATTGACGCGGGTGGCGACGCGCTTGCCCTTGTCGAGCGCATCCTTGGAGATGAGCAGATGCTGATCGGCGCGGGCGGCAACCTGCGGGGCGTGGGTCACGGCCATCACCTGGACCTTGCCGGCAAGCCGCGCCAGGCGCCCGCCGATGGCGTCGGCGACCGCACCGCCCACGCCGGTGTCGATCTCGTCGAACACCAGCGTCGGCGCGGAGCCACGGTCGGACAGCACGACCTTGAGCGCGAGCAGAAAGCGCGACAGCTCGCCGCCGGAGGCGACCTTCATCAGCGGCCCCGGCTTGGTGCCCGGATTGGTCTGCACCCAGAACTCGACGCGGTCGAAGCCTTGCGGCCCAGGCGCGGCCTCGTCGGTCTCGACCTGGGTCATGAACTTGGCGCGGTCGAGCTTGAGCGGCGCGAGCTCGGCATTGACGGCCTTGTTGAGCTTCTCTGCCGATTTCTGCCGTGCCATCGACAGCTTCTTGGCGGCGGCGGCATAGCGGCTATCTGCCTCGATCGCGGCCTGCTCCAGCTTCTTCAGCCGCGAGGCGCCGGCATCGATCAGCACGACGTCGGCGGCATATCTCGCCGCCAGCGCGGCGAGCCCGTCGACCGGCGTCGAATATTTGCGCGAGGCGGCGCGCAATGCGAACAACCGTTCCTCGATGCGTTCGAGCTCTGACGGATCGAAATCGGTCGCGGCCAGCGCGGCTTGCAGATGCTGGTCGGCCTCCTCCAACGCGTTGATCGCCGCGTCGATCGCCTTCACGGCAGGTTCGACCAGCGCCGGCGAATTGACGCCGCGGCGCTCCAGCCGGCGTACCGCGGCCGACAGCGCCGCGACCGGAGAATGGTTGCCGCCGACCGCTTCCTGCGCCTCGCGCAAATCGGAGGCGATCTTCTCGCCCTGCATCATGGTGGTGCGGCGATGGGCGAGCGAAGTCTCCTCGCCGTCCTTGGGTGCGAGCTGCTTCAGCTCGTCCGAGGCATGGCGCAGGTAATCGGCCTCCCGCGCGGCGCGCTCCATGCCGGCGCGATGCTCCTCCAGCGCGGTGTTGGCGGTGCGGCGCGCGTCCCACAATGTTTCGACCGCGGCGACGTCCTTTTCCAGGCCGGCGAACGCGTCGAGCAGGCGGCGGTGCGTGGCGGCATCGACCAGCGCGCGCTCGTCGTGCTGGCCGTGGATCTCGACCAGGGCGGCGCCGACCGCCTTCAGCGTCTGCACGCTGATCGACTGGTCGTTGATGAAGGCGCGGGTGCGGCCGTCGGCGAGCTGCACGCGGCGCAAGATCATCTCCCCGGTATCGTCCAGACCGTTCTCGGCGAGGATCTTCGTCGCGGGGTGATCTCTGGGGATATCGAACATGGCAGTGACCTGCCCCTGCTCCGCGCCGTGGCGCACGAGGCCAGCGTCGCCGCGGCCGCCGAGCGCCAGCGCAAAGGCATCGAGCAGGATGGATTTGCCCGCACCAGTCTCGCCGGTCAAAACCGCGAGCCCGGTGGCGAATTCGATATCGAGCCGTTCGATCAGGACGATGTCACGGATCGACAGACGCGCCAGCATGGAACCAAATTTCCTAGCCGAGACCCATTTTCTTGAAGGTCCGGCTGATCCAGGACCCCTGATTCTCGCTCGGTTCGAGACCGCCGGATTTTACAAGATTATAGGCGTCCTTGTACCAGCGACTGTCAGGAAAATTGTGCCCAAGCACGGCGGCCGCGGTCTGCGCCTCGCCGACGATGCCGATCGCCATATAGGCCTCGGTGAGCCGGAACAGCGCCTCCTCGACATGGCGGGTGGTCTGATACTGCGTGACGACGGTCTTGTAGCGGTTGATCGCCGCGGTGTAGTCGCGCTTCTGCGCGTAGTAGCGGCCGACGTTCATTTCCTTGCCGGCGAGCTGGTCGCGCGCACCCTCGATCTTGGCCTTGGCCGAAGTCGCATATTCCGAGTTCGGATATTTGCGCACCACCTCTTCCAGAGCGGCGATCGCCTTCTCGGTGCGGGTCTGGTCCCGGCTGGTGTCCGGGATCTGATCGTAATGGGAGGCCGCGATCAAATATTGCGCATAGGCCGCATCCGGGCTGCCGGGATGCAGCGTGACGTAGCGGGTGGCGGCGCCGATGCAGCCGTCGTAGTCGCCGCTCTGGTAGGACGCATAGGCCGACATCAGCAGCGATTTACGGGCCCATTCGGAATAAGGATGCTGGCGGTCGACCTCTTCGAACTTCTTGTTCGCCGCCTTCATGTCCTTCTTCTCGTTCATGAGGTACAGGCCCTCATTGTAGATCTTGTCGGCGGGCTCCTCGACGAAGGTGTCGTCCTTGGCGGTGAACTTGTCCCAGAGCGCGCCCGTGCCACAGCCCGCGAGTGGCAGCGCGAGCATGATGAAGGTGACGGCCTGAAGCAGCCCACGGGCTCGCGACGAGACCGAGAAATATCCGCGCGTCATACGCTGTGCCGACATGAGTTTAAGCCCTGACGCCCTGTGATGCGGTGCCCGCCAGCCCATGAACCCCGTCATGGGCGCGAAATGTGACCGTGGTGCCTGCCATGCGACCACGCCGATGTATCCGAAAAGCGATCTTTAACCAACCGGATAGGCAGGCATTTCGCCCGGATTAAGGCGAACGTGCCGCAATGCTAGCCGATCATGGTTACCAGGAGTTTCCCGGGTAACGCCGCGGCCAGAATCTGCGACGGCAAGGCCCGCGACGGCAAGGCCGTCAGGACACGTCCGGCCCGTAGGCGGCAGCGATCCGGCCGCCGACGATACCGCGACCGACTTCGCCCTGAGGACGGCTGGTGCGGCGGGCCGCCTCGCCCTCGACCACCCGCCAGGCGGTACGGTCGGCGAGCAACGCGGTCAGCACAGCGTGGTTGAGCTTGTGGCCGCCACGCACCGAGCGGTAGGCGCCAAGCAGCGGCAGGCCGGCCAGCGAGAGATCGCCGATCACGTCCAGCACCTTGTGGCGGGCGCATTCATCGGCGTAGCGCAGGCCCTCGGTGTTGAGCAGGCGCTCGTCGTCGAACACGACGGTGTTGTCGAAGGAGGCGCCGAGGGCATAACCCGCGCTCCAGAGCCGCGCGACGTCGGACATCAGACCGAAGGTCCGGGCCCGGCCGACTTCGCGGCGGAAACGTTCCGGGCTGAGGTCGAAAGCGTAAGCCTGCTGGCCGATGACCGGATTGGTGAAGTCGATCTCGACCTCGACGGAGAACCCGTTGGCGTAGGGCCTGATCTCGCCGAAGGAGTCGCCGATCTTGACCGAGATCGGCTTCAAAACCTGAATGAAGCGGCGCTGTGCAGGCTGGGTCACGATGCCGGCCTGGTCGATCGCCGCAATGAAGGCCGCGGCGCTGCCGTCCATGATCGGCACTTCCGGACCGTCGATCTCGATGGTGGCGTTGTCGACACCCATCCCCCGCAGTGCAGCAAGCACGTGCTCGGCAGTCGAGACCAGCGGACCGTTGCGATCGCCGAGGACAGTGGCGAAGTCGGTCGCGATCACTTGGTCAGCGGTCGCCTGAACTTCGCGATCGCTTCCCTCAAGGCCCGTCCGGAGAAAGATAAAGCCCGCGTCGACAGGCGCAGGCCCAAGCGTGAGGGTGACGGGAAGACCGGAATGAACGCCCACGCCTGCCACTGAGGCTTGCGCACGAAGCGTTGTTTGCCGGCTAAATTTCATCAGGAACCCGCCCCACTACGACCCACTGCGACTTATACTAGACCCACTTGGCCGGCCAGTGCCGGCGCCGCGAATCCGTATCCCCAAGTCACGGCAAACCATAGTCACTGCCCCAAACAGCGCCAACTCACGCTTTTTTACCGATTGTTACCCCAAACCTGCCGTATTCGCGCCAAGGCTTAACCAAATTGCGCCGAGGTTCGGGGCCGTTGCCGGCAGTTTTACTGAACACCCGAACACGTAATTAATGATTTAAAATCAGTTGCTTGCTCGGACAATCCGGGCATGCACGGGACAAAAGGAAAGGTCCCGGCAAGCTTGTTGCCGGGACCTTTTTTCGTCTGCCTTATTGTAACAATCCTCAGGTCGCCTGCCGCCGCAGGAAGGCCGGGATATCAAGATGGTCGTCACCCTGTGGCGCCGGCGCAACAGGCGCGGGACGGCCATGCATGTCCAAGCCCTGCGGCGCGGGCCGACGGGCATACTCCGATACCGGCTCGCTCGATGCGATCTGCTGCGCCACGGTCTTCTGCGGCCGGCGCTCGGGCAGCGGCGGCATCGCGGGACCGGCGGTGCGGGCCGCGACCTGTGGCTCGCTTTCCTCGTCGCGACGGCCGAGGCCGACATTGGCGAGGCGCTGGAGCAGCGACAGGCGGCTCTTCTGCGGCGCTTCCTGCTCGACCTCACCGCGAGCCTGGCGAAGCTCGGCCTGGGCCGGCATCGGCAGCTCGTCGATGCGCGGCATCCGCGGCGCACGGACGGGACGCTCGGCCTGCGGCGGGATGAAGTTTTCCGGCGTCATCGGCTCCTGCATCGCGACCGGGGCCATGTCAGGCTCCGGGAACAGGGTCGGCTTCTGGGCGATCGGGCGCACGGTGACGTCGCCATAGGTCTGCGGCGCGGAGGCCTGAGGGACTTCGGCGACGGCAGCCGCGATGGCGGCGAGCGCAGCACGCTCGACGTTCGGGCGCGGCGCGACCGGAGCAGCCGGAGCCGAAGCAGTGGCCGGGCTCTGCGCTTCCAGCTTCTGGGCGCGCTCGGCCATGCGCCGATTGTCTTCACGGAGCCGCGCGGTCAGGTCGGCGAGACGGCTCTCGGCGGCTGCGGCCGGAGCAGCCGGTGCCTGCTGCGCCTGCGGTGCCGCGTTCGCGACGGGAGCGGAGGTCGCCTGGCTGTTGCGGGCGATCGCGGCCTGCTCGATGCCGGTGGCGACGACCGAGACGCGGATCAGGCCATCGAGCGCTTCGTCGAAGGTCGCGCCGACGATGATGTTGGCGTCCTGGTCGACCTCTTCGCGGATGCGGGTCGCGGCTTCGTCGACCTCGAACAAAGTGAGGTCCTTGCCGCCGGTGATGGAGATAAGGAGGCCCTTGGCGCCCTTCATCGAGCTATCGTCGATCAGCGGGTTGGCGATTGCAGCTTCAGCGGCGGTCAGCGCGCGCTTGTCGCCGGAGGCCTCGCCCGTGCCCATCATCGCCTTGCCCATCTCGCGCATGACGGCGCGGACGTCGGCGAAGTCGAGATTGATCAGGCCTTCCTTGACCATCAGGTCGGTGATGCAGGCAACGCCCGAATAGAGCACCTGGTCCGCCATCGCGAAGGCGTCGGCGAAGGTAGTCTTCTCGTTGGCAACCCGGAACAGGTTCTGGTTTGGGATGATCAGGAGCGTGTCCACGACCTTGTGCAGCTCGTTGATGCCGGCTTCAGCGGTGCGCATGCGGCGACCGCCCTCGAAGTGGAACGGCTTGGTCACGACGCCGACGGTGAGGATGCCCATGTCGCGCGCGGTCTTGGCGATCACGGGAGCCGCACCGGTGCCGGTGCCGCCGCCCATGCCGGCGGTGACGAACACCATGTTGGCGCCCGAGAGATGGTCGCGCAGCTCGTCGATCACCTCTTCCGCCGCCGCGGCGCCGACGTTCGGCTGCGAGCCGGCGCCGAGCCCTTGCGTGACCGCGGTGCCCATCTGCACGATGCGCTGCGCCTTCGACATCGTCAGCGCCTGCGCGTCGGTGTTGGCGACCACGAAGTCGACGCCCTGAAGGCCCGCCGTGATCATGTTGTTGACGGCGTTGCCACCGGCGCCGCCGACGCCGAACACGGTGATCCGGGGCTTCAGTTCGTGAATATCAGGAACGTTGATGCTGATGGTCATGGTTGCTGCCTCTCGATCACGCGCGCGTGGGTTCGCCCCGGCCGGTGGCCGCGGGAGTTGGTGAAAATCGATAATTGCGGAAAGGAGTCATCAGAAGCCCTCGCGTAGCCATCGTCCGACCTTTCCGAAATAACCGCCCGTCCCTGTCTTGACCTGCTGCCGCGTATGCCGCGGTTCGACATGTTCGAGATGAACATATTGCGGGTAGACGAGAAGTCCGGCCGGCACCGCGAACGCGGCGTTCTTCGCCTCGTTCGGCAGCCGGCCAAAGCCGAGCGGACGTCCGACCCGCACGGGCCGGCCGAGAATCTGGGTTCCGAGTTCGACGAGGCCGGTGAGCTGCGAGGCTCCGCCCGAAAGCACGACGCGGCCGTTGGGCTCTGAGGCGAAGGGCGAATCCTTCAACTTGTCCCGAACCATTTCGAAGACTTCCTCGGCACGGTGCTTGACGATGTTGGCGATGGTGGCGCGAGAGACGATCTGCGGCAGATCCTGCTCGTCACCGGCGGTCGGCACAGACATCAGCTCACGCGAGTCCGATCCGCCGGTGATGACGGTCCCGTATAACGTCTTGATTCGCTCCGCATCGGCAATGGTCGCGGAGAGTCCGCGCGCGAGATCCATCGTGATGTGTTGCCCGCCGACCGCAAAACCGGCCGCATGCACGAAACGGCCGCCTGAATAAACGGCAATCGTGGTGGTGCCCGCGCCCATCTCGACGACGGCGGCGCCGAGATCGGCTTCGTCGTCGGTCAGCACGGACAGGCCGGCCACATAGGGGCTCGCCGCCATGGCTTCGACATTGATGTGGCAGCGCTCCACCGCCAGCATCAGGTTCCGCGCCACGGTGGCATCGCAAGTGACGACGTTCATGTCGATGCCGAACTGATGGGCAACCATGCCGCGAGGATCGCGGATGCCCTTGACGCCATCGAGCGTGTAGCCGACCGGCAGCGCATGCAGCACGGTGCGGCCTTCGCCGGTGGCGTGACGCATTCCGGTGGAGGTGACGCGGCTGACGTCGGCCTGCGTCACGGCGCCACCACGGATGTCGGCGGCGGCTTCGACCAGCTGGCCGGAAAGCCGGCCGCCGGAGACCGAGAGCAGCACGGACTCGACCCGCACCTTGGCCATCTTCTCCGCAAGCGCAACGGCCTGGCGCACCGCCTGCTCGCATTCGGTCAGATCGATCACCGCGCCGGCCTTCATGCCGCGCGACTGGATCTGGCTGTATCCGATCAGTTCCACCGCATGGGTGCGGCCGCGCAGCGCCTCGCTCGGCGGCGACGGCTTCAGCCGCGCGATCATGCAGGCGATCTTGCTGGTGCCGATGTCGAGACAGGCGACGAGGCCGCCGCGCTTGTGCGGCATCGGGCGCGTCTTCGGCGTCTGGGTGCGATCGAGACCGGTCATGCGGAATCCCCGGCCTTCTTTTTCTTCTTGTCCTTGAACAGATCCTCGCGCGCCTTGGCGGCGTCCTCGGACAGCTGCACCACCAATCGATCGGGCAGGCGCATGTCCACGGCGACGATGTCGCGGGAGAACAGCCGGTCCTCCTTGTCGAGCTTGGACAGCATCGCCAGCGCGTTGCCGACGTCCTGCTCGGGCAGGCGGATGTCGAGGCCATCCTTGAGCCTCAGATTCCAGCGCCGCTCGCCGACGAAGATCGCGGCTTTCGTCACCGCATTGACCTGCGGATAGCGCGCCAGCAGCGCGAGGAAATCGCGGGCCTGGGTTTCGGCGCCCTTGCCGACCACGAGCGGCAACGACAGGAAGCGGCGCGAGACGTAGGGCTCGAGCACGGCGCCGTCATCGGCGATGACCGAGAGCCGGCCAGCCTCCTGCCACAGCGCAAACGCCTTGCGCTCGGTGAGCTCGATCATGAGCTGGCCCGGATAGAGCTTCAGCACGGTCGCATCCGCGATCCAGGGATTGGCCTTGAGCTTGTCGCGCACCGCGTCGGCATCGAGGAACAGCAGCGAGGAGCGGCCGCTGACGCCGCCGATCGCCAGGATCTCGTCCTGGGTGAGCTGCTTGCGGCCGTTGATCACGACGGAGGTGATGCGGAACCCGGCGGAATTGGCCAGCGCGTTGCGGGCATCGCTGACCGCGGTGATGAAATCCTGGAGATGGCCGCCCTTGACGATGCCGAAGCCGCAGCTTCCGATCAGCAGCAGCACGGTCATGCTGATCCCGACCCGGCGCGGCAGGTAGCGCTCGACGAGTGCGATCACGCGCGGCGGCGGCTCGCGCTCGACGACGGCCTTTGCTCTGGACTTGATCTTGATCTTGTCCTTAGCGGCAGCGCGCTTCTCGTCGCGCTTGTCCTGCAGCCACTCGCGCAGAAGCACGACCGCTCCGATCGCGGCCGCCTTCAGGTCGGCTTGGGGCCTCAGCGATCTGAAAAGCGACCGGGTGAGGCTTCCTGCTCCATCCATTGCACGAGCTCGTCAACAGTTTGCCCGCGACACCGCGCGGATCCTGGCGAACATGACGTCTTGGACATGCCGGGCCGGGTGCTGGTCTTCAGCAGAAGAAAACCTCTCCCCTTCAAAGCGTTCGCTGGAGGTGACATCACCCGCGACAGCTCACGCGCCGGCAGCCAAAGCGCCATATGCGCCGCCAGCGTTAACCTTCGGACGTCCTGGTAAACAAAAGGTAAAGTTCGTTAACGTCCGGCGCATTTTGCCCCGCTATGTGAGGCATTTATGCCGCGATGTCCGGCATTTTACCGGCTTTGGGCGCCAAACCGGCCCGTTTCGCCCATTCGGCCGTTAACCAGTCCTAATTATTTCCGGACGCCCCGCTCGGCGAGCTCGACGAGGCCGCGCAGGAAGTCGACGAATTCGATGCCCTCGGCTTTCAGCGCCTTGGGGTAGAGCGAGGACTTGGTCAGCCCGGGCAGCGTGTTGGTCTCGAGATAGACGAGGCCCCTGTCCGAGACGATGAAGTCCGACCGGGAATAGCCGGAGCAGGACATTGCGCGGTGCGCCAGCATCGCCTGCGCCTTCAGCGCGGCGGTGATCTCGGGTGCGAAACGGCCGGGGCAGATCTCCTGGGTCGACTTCAGGAGATATTTTGCGGCGTAGTCGAAACTGCCCTCGCCCGGAATGATCTCGATCGGCGGCAGCGAGATGATCGAACCATCGGCGCGCTCCAGCACGCCGCAGGTCGCCTCGACGCCGGCGATATAGGGTTCGATCACATATTCTTCGTGCTTGGCCGCATTGCGGACGGCGACAAGATCCTGCTTGGCGTTGACGAAGATCAGGCCGTAGCTCGATCCGTCGCGCGCCGGCTTTGCGATCAGCCGGCCGTACTCGGCGAAAGCCTCGTCGATGTCGACGAGCGCAATGTTGCTCGGCGGCGTCACGCCGCCGAGCGCGGCGAAGTGCTTGGCCGCGATCTTGTCGAAGGCGAGATGCGAGGAGGCCGAGCCCGATCCGGTGAAGGGGACGCCGCGCGCCTCGCACATCACCTGCAATTCGCCGTTCTCGGCACGTCCGCCATGCAGGCCGAGCACCAGCACGCGGTTCTCAGCCTTGGCCTGGTCGAGCGCCTGCTCCAGCGGAATGCCACGCGTGCCCGGCTTGAACTCGTCCTCGAAGGGCCGGGCATGTTCGAGCAGTTGCTTCGACTGCACGACATGCACCTTGTCCTCGACGTCCCACCACCAGAGATCAGCCTCGGGCAATGCCTGATGCAGCGCCTGCGCCGAGGCGACCGAGACGAGACGTTCCCGATTGGAGCCGCCGAAGAGGATGGTGATGCGCATGGTCTCTCGTCGCCTGTCTAAGTTAGCCGGGAATCCCGATCCGCTTGATTTCCCAGTGTAGCTCAATTCCGGAATTTGCCTTCACCCGTTCGCGCACGGTCTCGCCCAGCGTCTCGATGTCGTGCGCGGTGGCATCGCCGGTGTTGATCAGGAAATTGCAGTGCATCTCGGAGACTTCAGCGCCGCCGACGCGCAGGCCGCGGCAGCCGGCAGCGTCCACCAGCTTCCAGGCGGAATGGCCGGGCGGATTCTTGAAGGTCGAGCCGCCGGTCTTCTCGCGGATCGGCTGTGCGGTCTCGCGATGGCTTTGCACCTCCGCCATGCGCGCGCGGATCGCCTCCGTGTCCCTGATCTCACCGCGAAAGCGCGCGGAGGTGAAGATGATGGAGGGATCGACGCCGCTGTTGCGATAGACGAACTTCATGTCGGGATTGGAGAACACGCGCTTCGTGCCGTCGCGCCCGACGCCCCTCGCCTCGATCAGCACGTCCTTGGTCTCACCGCCATTGGCGCCCGCATTCATGCGCAGCGCACCGCCGATGGTGCCGGGAATGCCGAAATAGAATTCAAGCCCGCCGATATTGGCCGAGGCGGCGACCTCCGCCACGCGCTTGTCGAGCGCGGCAGCGCCGGCAGTGACGACATCGCCGCTCGCGTTCGCTTCGCCGAAGGCGCGCGGCGCGAGCCGGATCACCACGCCCGCAATGCCGCCGTCGCGCACGATCAGGTTGGAGCCGACGCCGACGACATAGACGGGAATGTCGGACGCGAGATGCGCGAGGAAATAAGCGAGGTCGTCCTCATCCGCCGGCGTGAACAGCACCTGAGCCGGGCCGCCGACGCGAAACCAGGTGAGCTCGGCGAGCGACTGGTTGGCCAGCAGCCGGCCGCGAAGATCAGGCATCGCGGCTTTGAGAGCTGGCGTGATGTCGGGAAAGCCCACCGTCCTACCCCAGCGCCTTCAATTCACCGGGCAGCGCATACGCCCATTGCGTGATGTTGCCGGCGCCGAGGCACACGACGAGATCGCCGGGCTGCGCCAGACCCTTGACGATGCCCGCGAGCTCCGACGCTCCCGGCAGTGGGATTACCTCGCGATGCCCGTGCGCGCGGAGGCCTTCGACGAAGTGATCGCGGTCGATGCCGTCGATCGGCGCTTCGCCCGCGGCATAGACGTCGGCGACAACAACCGCATCGGCGTCGTTGAAGCAGGTGCAGAATTCCTCGAACAGCGATTGCAGGCGGGTGTAACGATGCGGCTGCACCACGGCGATGACCTTGCCGGTGTAGGAATCTCGGGCCGCCTTCAGCACGGCCGCGATCTCCACGGGGTGATGGCCGTAATCGTCGATCACAGTGACGCCGTTCCATTCGCCAGTCTTGGTGAAGCGGCGCTTGACGCCGCCGAAGCCGGCCAGCGCCTTGCGGATCGCCTCGTCCGACACGCCGAGCTCATGCGCGACCGCAATCGCAGCCGTCGCGTTCGAAGCGTTGTGCCGGCCCGGCATCGGCAGGGCGAGGTCGGCGATCTCGTGCACGGCCCCGCTCTTGCGATCGCGGATCACGACTTTGAATTTCGAGCCGCCGCCGACCGCGGTGAGATCGACCAGCCGGGCATCGGCCTGCGGGTTCTCGCCGTAGGTGATGATGCGGCGATCCTCGATCTTGCCGACCAAGCTCTGCACCACGGGATGATCGATACACATCACGGCAAAGCCGTAGAACGGCAGGTTCTCGACGAAGTGGCGGAAGGCATCCTGCACGGCGTCGAAGGTCTTGAAGTGATCGAGATGCTCGGGGTCGACATTGGTGACGATCGCAACATCGGTCGGCAGCTTCAGGAAGGTGCCGTCGCTTTCGTCCGCCTCCACCACCATCCAGTCGCCGGCGCCGAGGCGCGCGTTGGAGCCGTAGGCGTTGATGATGCCGCCGTTGATGACGGTGGGATCGAGCCCGCCGGCGTCGAGCAGCGTTGCCACCATCGTGGTCGTCGTGGTCTTGCCGTGGGTGCCGGCGATGGCGACGCAGCTCTTCAGCCGCATCAGCTCCGCCAGCATCTCGGCGCGGCGCACCACGGGAATGCGCCGTTCGCGCGCCGCCATCAGTTCCGGGTTGTCGCGCTTGATCGCGGTGGAGACCACGACGACCTCGGCGCCGTCGACATTCTCGCTCCTGTGACCAACCGAGACTGTCGCGCCCTTCTTGCGCAGACGGTCGAGATTGTAATTATCGGACGCGTCGGAGCCCTGCACGGCATAGCCGAGATTGACCAGCACCTCGGCGATGCCGCTCATACCGATCCCGCCGATCCCGACGAAGTGGATGGGTCCGATCTCGCGCGGCAGTCTCATGCTCTGTTCCCTGACCTCGCCGCCTTGCACAGGCGGTATCTGGCGAAGGTCACGGCCAAATCAGCCGCGTCCTTTGTTACTGGATGCCCCGCTTTAGAAGGCGAAGACAAGGGCTTTTTCGCGTCAGATTCCTGCGACCTTGACCACCAGATCGGCCAGCCGCTCGGCGGCATCGAGCCGCCCTGCCCCCTTCGCGGCCGCGGCCATGGCGGCGAGGCGCGCGGGCTCGGCGGCGAAAGCGGAGATTTCAGCGGCCAGGCGATTCGAGGTGAACTCGGTCTGCGGGATGCGGATCGCGCCGTCGACTTTGACCAGCACACCGGCATTGGCGAACTGATCCTGGTCGATCGAGCCGGGCAGCGGCACCAGGATCGAGGGCCGGCCGATCGCGGCGAGCTCGGCCACCGTGCCGGCGCCGGAGCGCGACACGATCAGGTGGTTGGAAGCAAGCCGCGCCGGCAGATCCGTGAAGAACGGCGCCAGCTCCACTTTGATCTTGAGCTTGTCGTAGACCGCGCGGACGCGGGTCATGTCCTCGTCGCGCACCTGCTGGGTCAGGACGAGCCGGCTCCACAGCGCGGGCTCGAGGCGCTCGATGGCGCCCGGCACGATGTCGGCCATGATGCGCGCGCCCTGACTGCCGCCGACCACGAGCAGGCGCAGCGGGCCGTTCACCTCGGGCGCGGCATAGGGTACGGCAGCGGCGGCGAGGACCGCGGGCCGCATCGGCGTGCCGACCGTCGTGGTCTTTCCAGAGAGCGCCGGATCGCGGTCGAGCACGCCAGGCAAGGACGTCGCGATGGCGCGCACATGCCTCGACAGGAACCGGTTGGCGCGGCCCAGCACCGCGTTGGCGTCGTGGATGATGCCGGGCACGCCCGCGAATTTCGCAGCGACCAGCGGCGGCAGCGTCGGATAGCCGCCGAAGCCGACGACGGCGACGGGCTTCAATCGCTTGATCAGCGCGTAGGCGGACAGCGTGCCGGCAACGAGCGTGAGACCGGCATAGGCGAGCTGAAACGGATTGCGGCCGCGTGCGGTCTCGCTACTGACGACGTCGATCATGTCCTTGCTGAACAGCCCGCTATAGCGCAGCGCGCGCTCGTCCGTGACGAGGCGGACGCGATAGCTGCGCCGGATCAGTTCGACGCCGAGCGCCTCGGCCGGAAACAGATGGCCGCCGGTGCCGCCTGCGGCGAGAAGAATCAGGGAGGAATTGTCCATGGTGGAGGACTTTTACAGGGGTTCATCCAACATGGCGAGACGGTGCGCGTGCCCCGGGCGCAGCGCAGCGCGCTGCCCTTCGCAGCGTGGTGCGCTGCTGAACCGGGGCCCATGCTCACCGCACTATGGGTCCCGGCTCTGCGCTTCGCTGGTCCGGGGCACGAGAGCGGTTAGGCGTAACTCCGCATCGCGTCGGCGTGGCCGCTGGCCTCGACCTCGGTGCGTGGGCGCAGCCGCGTCAGCGCCAGCATCATGCCGACGCCATAGGCCAGCGACACGATCGAGGAGCCGCCATAGGAGATGAAGGGCAGCGTCATGCCCTTGGCGGGGATCAGCTGCAGGTTCACCGACATGTTGATCGCAGCCTGCACGCCGAACAGGATCGCGAGCCCTGAAGCCGCAAAGCGCGAGAACATGTCCTCGTTGGCATAGGCGCGCGACAGCGTGCGGATGACGACGAAGGCGAACAGCGTCAGCATCGCCAGGCACAGGATGATGCCGAACTCTTCAGCGGCAACCGCGAACACGAAATCGGTGTGGCTGTCCGGCAGGCTGCGCTTGGCGATGCCCTCGCCCGGCCCGAGCCCGAACCACCCGCCGTTGTAGAAGGCCTCCATGGCGGTATCGACCTGGAAGGTGTCGCCGGAGGCCGGGTTCATGAAGCGCTTGATGCGCCCCGCCACGTGAGGGACGAACAGATAGGCGCTGAACAGGCCAGCCGCACCGAGCCCGGCAAGACCGAACACCCAGATCATGCGCATGCCCGCGATGAAGAACAGCGAGCCCCACACCATCAGGATCAGCATGGTCTGGCCGAAGTCCGGCTCCATCACCAAGAGCGCGACAAGCATCAAGAGCAGCACCAGCGCCATCGAGGTCGCCGGCATCTCCGGCCGCTTGGTCGATTCCGCGAACAGCCAGGCGGCGATCACGACGAAGGACGGCTTTGCGATCTCGGAGGCCTGGATGTTGACGCCGAGCAGCGTGATCCAGCGCCGCGAGCCCTTCACTTCAGGGCCGATCGCGAGCGTCAGCACGATCAGGATGATGCTGGCCGCGAAGATGATCAGCGCCGAGCGGCGGATCGCGCGCGGCGACAGGAACGACACGCCGAGCAGCACCAGGCAGGACGGGAGGAGGAACAGCACGTGGCGGCTGAAGAAGTGGAAGGGATCGAGCCCGATGCGGGTCGCAACCGGTGGGCTCGCCGCCAGCGACAGGATCACCCCGGTCAGCATCAACGCCAGGATGGCGCCCATCAGCGGCTTGTCGACGGTCCACCACCACTCGGAAAAGGGGGTGCGTTCTTCACGGGAGAGCATGGGCGGCCGCTTTCGGACAGAGGTCGCTCCATTGGTCGCCGAGGTTGGTTACTGGGGGGTTAAGGACACGGGTAACTTTTGAGAGAAGCCCTGTGGGCTACCGACCAAGTGCCTTGACGAACCGGTATGGCACGCCGCCAAAGCTGAGGGTCAGAACGCCATTCTCTGCGAAGGAGAATTCCGTGCGCTCAACGTGGGGCGCGGAGGGCTGGTCGGTAACAATCGTCGAGCCCTCCACCCGATATCGAAGATTGATGATTTGACGTTTGTCCTGCTCACGAATGGTGTAGCGCAGCCCACCACTTTCATCGAACTCAAGCAGGACATTTCCCAAACGCGCCAACGCCAACTCATCGGTCTCATCTACCAGCCAGGCGCCTAGCAAATTCATACGTCACCCCACTCGGGCGTCACACCACCGGCCTCACACCACCGGCTTCACGCCCGGCAGCGCCTGAACCAGCTCGCGGAACTTGGTGCCGCGGATTTCGAAGTTGCGGTACTGGTCGAAGGAGGCGCAGGCGGGCGACAGCAACACGACCGCATCTTGGAGGCCTGAGGCTTCCGCATCGCGCGCGGCATGCTCGACGGCGACGTCCAGCGTCTGGCTGATCTCGTGCGGAACTGTGCCCAGTGTTCCCGAAAACTCCTGCGCGGCCTCGCCAACCAGATAGGCTTTTCGGATGCGCGGGAAGAAGCCGGTGAGGCTAGTGATGCCGCCCGCCTTCGGCTTGCCGCCGGCGATCCAAAATATATCCGAGAAGGACGACAGCGCATGTGCGGTGGCGTCCGCGTTGGTGCCCTTGGAATCGTTGACGAACAGCACATCGCCGCGGCGGCCGACCTGCTCCATGCGATGCGCAAGGCCGGGAAAGCTGCGCAGACCGTTCTGCAACACCTCCAAGCTGATGCCCATCGCGAGCGCGGCGGCGGCAGCGCAGGCCGCGTTCTGCGCATTGTGCTGGCCCCGCAGCGAGCCGATGCCGCCGAGCTTTGCGACCTCGCTACGCGCGCCGCCTGCCGTGCGCACGATACTGCCGTGCTCGACATGGATGCCGCTCGCCAGCGGGTTCTTGACCGAGATGCGCACCACGTTCTTGCCGGCGCGGTCGAGCCGGTCGGCGATGTCGCGGCAAAACCCGTCGTCGACGCCGACGATCGCGGTGCCGCCGTCTTGCACGCCCGCAACGAGGCGCTCCTTCACCGCAGCGTAATGCGCGATGGTGCCGTGACGGTCGATATGGTCTTCGCTGACATTGAGCAGAATGCCGACCGAGGGATCGAGCGAGGGCGTGAGGTCGATCTGGTAGGACGACATCTCGATGACGTGGACGCGGCCCATGCGCGGCGGCTCCAGCGACAGGATCGCGGTGCCGATATTGCCGCCCATCTGGGTATCGTAGCCGGCGACCTTGGTGAGATGCGCGATCAGCGCCGTCGTGGTCGACTTGCCGTTGGTGCCGGTGATGGCGACGAATGGCGCATTCGGGGCATGCCGGCGACGCTCGCGGCAGAACAGCTCGATGTCGCCGATGACCTCGACGCCTGCCTCGCGCGCCTTCAGCACGCTCCAGTGCGGCACGGGATGGGTCAGCGGCACGCCCGGCGCGAGCACGAGGGCGGCGAACCTCGCCCAGGAGATGTTGCGTAAGTCGGCGGTGATGGAGCCGGCCTGCGCGGCCTTGGCGACGTTCTCTGCATTGTCGTCGGCCGCGATCACCTCGGCGCCGCCGGCCTTCAGCGCGTGGCAGGAGGCGAGCCCCGAACCGCCAAGGCCGAACACCGCAACGGACTTGCCGGCAAAGGACGTAACGGGGATCATCGCTCGATCACCGCAGCTTCAGCGTGGAAAGCCCGGCGAGCGCCAGCATCACCGAGATGATCCAGAAGCGGATCACGATCTGCGGCTCGGTCCAGCCGAGCTGCTCGAAATGGTGATGGATCGGCGCCATCCGGAAGATGCGCTTGCCCGTGAGCTTGAACGACACCACCTGCACGATGACGGAGACCGCCTCCAGCACGAACAGGCCGCCGATCACCGCGAGCACGATCTCGTGCTTCACCGCGACCGCGATGGCACCCAGCATGCCGCCGAGCGCGAGCGAGCCGGTGTCGCCCATGAAGATCGAGGCCGGCGGCGCGTTGAACCAGAGGAAGCCGAGGCCGGCGCCCAGCAGCGCGCCGCAGAGCACCGCGAGCTCGCCGGTGCCGGCGACATATTTGATCTGGAGATATTCGGCGAACACCGCGTTGCCGGCGAGATAGGCGATCATCGCAAAGCTCGCGGTCGCTATCATCACGGGAACGATGGCGAGACCGTCGAGACCGTCGGTGAGGTTCACCGCGTTCCCGGAGCCGACGATGACGAAGGCGCCGAAGACGACGAAGAACCAGCCGAAATGCAGCACCGTATCCTTGAGGAACGGAACCGTCAGCGCGGTCGAGGCAGGGTCGCGGTTCAGCCGCACCAGCGCGTAGCAGGCCACCAGCGCGATCACCGCCTCGATCAAGAGGCGGAGCTTGCTGCCGAACCCGGTTGTGGTCTGCTTGGTCACCTTGAGGT
Source organism: Bradyrhizobium sp. 138 (assembly GCF_023074075.1). Classification (GTDB taxonomy): domain Bacteria; phylum Pseudomonadota; class Alphaproteobacteria; order Rhizobiales; family Xanthobacteraceae; genus Bradyrhizobium. Next base: position 19,564 of record NZ_JADPKT010000049.1, read on the forward strand.
AATCATCATAGAAGCCGACGAAGCCGAATCCGAGCGTCACCGCAAGCACGATCCAGACGTAGGGGTTGAGTGGATTGGCCCACAGCACGGTGCCGACGGTGAGGCCGGACAGGATCATCAGCCCGCCCATGGTGGGCGTGCCCTTCTTGGCGAGATGCGATTGCGGACCGTCGGTGCGGATCGGCTGGCCCTTGCCCTGGCGGATGCGCAAATGATCGATGATCCAGGGCCCGAACAGGAACACGAACAGCGCGCCGGTGACCACCGCACCGCCGGTGCGGAAGGTGATGTAGCGGAACACGTTCAGGAAGGTGCGAAACGCACCGAAGCCCGGAAATGTGTTGGAGAGCTCGATCAGCCAGTAAAACATTCAGTCGGTCCTATGGCGCCTATGCACGCGGGTTTTGGCCTTGGTCTTGGCCTCAACGTGCCTCACGCGCATTCGCTGGTCTTCATCATGGGTCGGGCGACCTCTGGGGAAACCGGACGGCTTGGCCGCAAAGGGTGGGATTCGGGAACGGCGCCTTCCAAGCAGTTTACGCCTTTGCCTGCAAGGCGGCCACCAGGCCCGGCACAAACTTGTTGACCCAGAACATCTTCTTGCTGCCCTTGACAACCACGACATCCCCCACCCTCAGCAGATTTGCGACCTCGCCCGGCTTCAGCGTAGCGGGATCGTCGTGCCAGCCGAGGCCTTTGCCAGCCGGCAGCACATCGTAGAGGTGGCGCATCAGGGGGCCGACGCAGTAGACCCCGTCAATACCATCGAGATGCTTGACGAGCGCGGTGTGATAGTCCGGCGCACCTTCGCCCAGCTCCAGCATGTCGCCGAGCACCGCAACGCGGCGGCCGCCGGTCATGTTGCGCGCCTGGAGGCTTTGCAGTGCGGCAGCAACGCTGGCCGGATTGCCGTTGAAACTGTCGTCGATCACGGTGATACCGCCGACCGCCTGCTCGACGCCGCGGCCGGTCATGATGCCGACCCGGTCGAGCTTGATCGCAAGCGTCGCCGGATCGAGATTGGCGGCACGGATCGCGGCGAGCGCCGCCAGTGCGTTCTGCACGCGATGCGGCGCGCCCGGCGTCAAGCTGAAGGCGATCTCCTTTTTGCCGATCATGGCCACGACTTGCCAGCTCTCGCCATGCGGGGCGTGCGCGACCTCGTGCACCTCGGCTTTCTCGCCGAAGCGTACGACCTTGCCCTTCCAGTCAGGCGCCTTGATGCCCGCAGGCAGCACCAGCACCCCGTCCCCGGATAGGCCGAGCGCGATCGACACCTTCTCGCGCCTGATCGCGTCGAGCGAGCCGAGCTTTTCCAGATGCACGGGCTGGACGTTGACGACCAGCGCGACCGTCGGCCGGGTCAATTCGCTGAGCCGCGCGATCTCGCCTTTCTGGTTCATGCCCATCTCGACGACCCAGAGGCTGGCGTCTGGCTTCGCGTTGCACAGCGTCAGCGGCACGCCCCAGAAATTATTGAAGCTCGATGGGCTGGCATAGGCGTTCGGATAGGCCGCCAGAAATTCCTTGGTGCTGGTCTTGCCGGCGCTGCCGGTGAGCCCGATCACCGGTCCTTTGAAACGCGCCCTCGCGGCGCGTGCGAGGCCCCAGAGGCCGTCGATCAGCGTGTCCTTGACGACGATCTGGGGAACGCGGATGCCCGCGATCTCGTGCGGCACGATCATCGCGACCGCGCCGGAAGCTTCAGCCTTGTCCGCGAACTCCCAGCCGTCGCGCGCGCTGGCGAAGGCCGAGACAAAGCCGCCGCTCGGGGTGCCGCTCAGCGCCACGAACAGGCTACCCGGCTTCACCAGGCGGCTGTCCTGGGTAACGAAATCGATCGGTGTGTCCGGGAACGATCCGGCAGCGCCCAGCGCACGCGCCACCTCGGCCACCGTCCATATCGGCGCGCTCATGCAACCCTCGACGCTAATGCGGCGGCGACCGCCTCGTGATCACTGAAGGGCAGAACCTCTCCGCCGACGATCTGCCCGGTCTCGTGGCCCTTGCCGGCGACGAGCAGTGCATCGCCCTCCTGCAATTCCTCGATCGCGGCGCGGATGGCAGCGGCGCGGTCGCCGATCTCGCGGGCGCCCTTGGCGGTGGCGAGGATCGCGGCGCGGATCGCTTCCGGCTTCTCGCTGCGCGGATTGTCGTCGGTGATGATGATGCCGTCGGCGTTCTCGGCCGCGATCTCGCCCATGATCGGCCGCTTGCCGGCATCGCGGTCGCCGCCGGCACCGAATACGACCACCAGCCGACGCTTGGCATAGGGACGCAGCGCCTGCAGCGCCTTCGCGAGGGCGTCGGGCTTGTGCGCGTAGTCGACGAAGATCGGCGCGCCGTTGCGCTCGCCGACGCGTTCAAGCCGGCCTTTGGCGCCTTCAAGATGCTCAAGGCTCGCGAACACATTGGCCGCGTCGCTGCCGGTGCCGATCGCAAGGCCGGCCGACACCAGCGCGTTCTCGATCTGGAATTCGCCAACCAGCGGCAGCCGGATCGCATAGCCCTTGCCGCGATGTTCGACCGTAAGCTTTTGCGAGAAACCTTCGACGACGGCTTCAGTGAGACGGATGCCCTCGCCTGCCTTATCGCCGTTGCGGCCGACCGTCATCACGCGCAGGCCGCGCGATCTTGCCGCGTCGATCACTTCTGCCGAGCAATCATGATCGGCCGAGATCACCGCCGCGCCGTCAGGCGGCACCAATTCGCGGAACAGGCGGAGCTTCGCCGCAAGATAATGCGCGACGGTCGGATGATAATCCATGTGGTCGCGCGAAAGATTGGTGAAGCCGCCAGCGGAAACCCGCACGCCATCGAGCCGGTATTGATCGAGCCCGTGCGAGGACGCTTCGAAGGCGAGATGTGTGACGCCCTCGCGCGCGATCTCGTCGATCTGCCGGTGCAGCGCGATCGGGTCCGGCGTCGTCAGCGAGCCATAAACCGTGCGCTTGGGCGAGACGAGGCCGATGGTGCCGATGCTGGCGGAGGCATGCCCCAGCCACTCCCAGATCTGGCGGGTGAAGGCTGCGACCGAGGTCTTGCCGCTGGTGCCGGTCACGGCCGCGACGGTCGCCGGCTGGGCGGGGAAGAAACTCGCCGCGGCCAGCGCCAGCGCGCGCCGCGGATTGGCAACCGTGATGAACGGCACCTTGCTGCCGTCAGGCGCATGGTCACCGACGACGGCGACCGCACCTGCGGCAATCGCAGCATCGATGAACCGCGCGCCATCGGTCTTGCTGCCCGCAAGTGCGAAGAAGAGATCACCCGGCCTGACCACGCGGCTGTCGAGCGCAACGCCGGTCACGTCGAGCGCCGCGACAGCGGGCTCGATCGCGGCATCATTGCCTAGCAGGTCGGAGAGCTTCATGGTCTTCCAGTCGACATGCCCTGCCGCAAAGCCGAATCCTTAGGGAAAATCCCGACTCAGCCGTGGCGATGGCCTACCCCGTTGATTACTGGGTTGTCCTGGATGCTGCAAGAATAAGGCGTTCCGCAGGCGGCAGGTCGAACCGTGGCTCGACGCCCAGAAGCGGCGCGATCCGCTCGATCACCTTGCCGCCGGTCGGCACCGCGTTCCAGCCCGAGGTGATGAAACCCTTCGTTTCAGCAATCGCCTGCGGCTCGTCCAGCATGATCAGGATCTGATATTTGGGATCGTCGCAGGGCATGATCGCCGTGAAGGAATTGAGCACGCGCTTCTTGGCATATCGGCCGTTGATGACCTTTTCGGACGTGCCGGTCTTGCCGCCGACATAATAGCCCTTGATGTCCGCGGTCTTGGCGGTGCCGATCTCGGCGTTGAGCCGCATCAGGAACCGCATCTTGTCGCTGGTCTCCGGCTTGATGACGCGCTTGGCCATCGCCGCGGCCTCGGACTCGCTGCGCTTCATGAAGGTCGGCGGAATCAGATAGCCGCCGTTCACCAGCGCGTTGATGCCCATCACCGCCTGGAGCGGCGCCACCGACATGCCCTGGCCGAACGCGATGGTGACGGTGTTCAGCTCCCCCCAGCGTCGCGGCACCAGCGGCGCAGCGCTCTCCGGCAGTTCGGTGCGCAGCCGCGACAGCTGGCCCATCTTGGCGAGGAACGCCTTGTGTGCCTCCACGCCCTGGCTCAGCGCGATCCGCGCGGCGCCGATGTTCGACGAATAGGTGAACACCTCCTTGGTGTTGATGAAACGTCCGAGCGGGTGGCTGTCGTGGATGGTGAACTTGCCGTAGTGCAGGTTTCCGCGCGCGTCCCAAGACGTGTTCAAATTGATCTTTCCGGAATCGAGCGCCATCGCCAGCGTGAACGCCTTGAAGGTCGAGCCCATCTCGTAGACGCCGGTGGTCAGGCGGTTGATGCGGTCAGGGTCGTGCGCTTCCTTCGGATTGTTGGGGTCGAAATCCGGCAAGGACACCATCGCCACGACCTCGCCGGTCTTGACGTTGGAGATGATGCCGGACGCCGCCTTGGCGTGGAACTTCTCCTTGGCCTTCAACAGCTCGTCGCGCAGCGCATGCTCGACGCGCAGATCGATCGAAAGCTCGATCGGCTTTTGCAGCCGGTCGGTGGCAAAGCCAGCGCGGTGGAGATCGGCGAGGCCCTGATTGTCGAGCCATTTCTCCATGCCGGCGATGCCCTGGTTGTCGATGTTGACGAGACCGATGAGGTGGGCGACCTCGTTGCCGGTGGGATAGACGCGCTTGTTCTCGCGCAGGAAGCCGATGCCGGGAATGCCGAGCTTGTGAATGGCCTGCTGCTGCTTCGCCGTGACCTCGCGCTTGAGCCAGACGAAGCCCTTGCGCGTCCTCAGGCGCTCGCGCACCTCGGCCTCGTCGAGATCGGGCACGGTGGCGGTGAGAAGCTCGATCGCCTCGTCCTTGTCGATGATGCGGCGCGGCTCGCCGAAAAGGCTCGCCGCCTTGACGTCGGTCGCAAGGATGGCGCCGTTGCGGTCGACGATGTCGGGGCGCGCGGTCGCAACCACCTCCTGCGCCGCGGCGCGGCGTGCGCCATGAGCATCCGCGCCGATCGCGAACATCACGAGCCGGCCGCCGATCAGGGCGTAGATCGAGGCAAAGGCGAGCATGGCGAGGCCAACGCGCGCGCGCGCCTTGGCGGCGCGGTCGACATTGCGCCCGTAGAGCAGGCTGCGGATCAGCCGCTGGCGCCAGGGTTCTGCAGGTTTGGCCGGAGTCGCAGCGCTCATTGATTGTCCTCGGGCTGAGGCACGGAGCCCGTCACAGTGTCAGGATCGCTCGCGGCTTCGATCGTGTTGAGCATGGCTCCGATCGGATCGGGCTCGCCCGGCCTGAACATCCGCGGCGGGCGCTCCGGCAGATTCTTCAGCGAATCATATTGCGTGCCGTTGACCGGCTTGAGCTGCAGATGCCGATCGGACAGGCCCTGCAGCCGATGAGGCGCATCGAGCTTGGCCCATTCCGACCGCAGCGAAGCGATCGCGTCGCGCTGCTCGCGGATCTCCGCATGCAGCCGCAGCACCTTCTCGGTGCGCGCCGTGGAATCCATCTTGATCCGGTAGACATAGGCCGCCGCGAAGATCAGCGCGCCGATGACGAGGAGGTGGATGATGCGCATGCGCTAGCCGCCCCTCATCACGTCGGAGAGTTTTGGCCAGGACGACGGCTCGCCATCGTCATGCGCCGGGGCCGAGGTGCGCTCGGCTGCGCGCAGCTTCGCGGAGCGTGCGCGCGGATTTTGCGCGACTTCGTCTTCACCGGCGATGACAGGCCGCCGCGTCAGCAGCTGGAAGCTCGGCGGAATTTGCGCCACCTCCGGCAGATGCCGCGAGCCGCCGCCGGTCTTCGAACGCTCCGAGAGGAAATTCTTGACGATGCGATCTTCCAGCGAATGGAACGAGACCACGACGAGGCGGCCACCGGGCTTGAGCACGCGCTCGGCCGCAACGAGCGCGGTCTGCAGTTCATCGAGTTCTTCGTTGACGAAGATGCGCAGCGCCTGAAACGTCCGCGTCGCCGGATGGATGTCGCCGGGCTTGGAACGCACGATCCTGCCGATGAGATCGGCGAGCGCGCGTGTGGTCGTGAACGGGGTCTCCTGCCGGTCGGCCACGATGGCGCGGGCAATGCGGCGCGACTGCCGCTCCTCGCCGAGGAGATAGATGATGTCGGCAAGATCGCCTTCCGAGGCGCGGGCCACCACGTCGGCCGCAGTCGGCCCAGCCTGCCCCATCCGCATGTCGAGCGGGCCGTCGAGGCGGAAAGAGAAGCCGCGACCAGCCTGGTCGAGCTGCATCGAGGACACGCCGACGTCCATCACGACGCCGTCGACGCCATCGATTCCCTGTGCCGCGCAGATTTCGGCGAGGTTGGAGAAGCGGTCTTCGACCAGCGTCAGCCGGCCCGCCGAGCGTTCGACCAGTTGGGCGCCGCCCGCGATCGCGGTGCGGTCGCGGTCAATGGCGATGAGCCGGGTTCCCGGCACCTCCAGGATCGCACGGCTGTAGCCGCCGGCGCCGAAGGTGGCGTCGACATAGATGCCGCCCTCGCGCGGGGCGAGGTGCGCGATGGCCTCACGGCCAAGAACGGGGATGTGCGGAGCCGGGCTCATGCGCCACGCCGACCGAAGGTCCAGCCTGACGTCCAAGCGAGATCGGGGACGAACAAGCCCATAACGCCTCGAATCATTCCGCGTCGCGGCGGTTCCACGACCAAGCCCCAGTCCAGCATGGTTACCGAACCCGGTCGTCCCGGGCTGCAAACCCAGTGTTGCCAGTGGAATTTGTCGGGCAGCCATGGGATTTCGAGCCAAAATACGCTTTGGCCGCCTCCGGGCACGGGTCGGCTCTTCATCCCTCAGTAACGGCCCTTAGCGTTAAGAAAGCGTTGATCGGCTGCTTACAAGTCGAAAAGGTGCAGCGGCGGTGATGCTTCATCCACACACATGCGCCAAAATGCATCCGTTAACCGCACCGCGCGATTGCGCGCAATGGAGGGTAAAGGAATAGTAAAAAGAGAAGGGCTTGGCCCATTCTCGTTCAACTTGAGTTGTCATGCCGCCGTCCGGTTCGTCCACACCGTCTGGATCTGATTCAAAGCGCCAACGCGTTCTCCCGGTTCCCAAGGCCGCGGCGAACATGCGGACGTTTGAGCCTGACTCTTCGATCGTCTCCGACATCATCCCCTCGCCCAACCATGGCGAGCGCAACAAGGGCCGGCAGCCCGACATGATCGTGCTGCACTACACCGGCATGCCCGATGTCGAGGGTGCACTGGCTCGGCTGTGCACGGCCGGTTCCGAAGTCTCAGCGCACTACGTTGTGCTGGAGGACGGCCGCATCGTGCAATGCGTGCCCGAGACCAAGCGCGCCTGGCACGCCGGCGTCTCGTCCTGGGCCGGCGAGGACGACGTCAATTCCTGCTCGATCGGCATCGAGATCGTCAATCGCGGCCACGACTGGGGCTATCCGGAGTTTCCGCTGCGCCAGATCGCCGCCGTGATCGCGCTCTGCCGCGGTATCATGCTCCGCCGCAAGGTGCCGACCCACCGGGTGCTCGGCCATTCCGACGTCGCGCCCGCGCGCAAGAAGGACCCCGGCGAAAAGTTTCCGTGGCACTCACTGGCCAATTCCGGCGTCGGCCATTGGGTGACGCCCGCCCCGATCGTGCGCGGCGAGACTCTGATGCTCGGCACCATCAGTGACGAGGTGCGGGGTTTTCAACAGGCGCTCGCCAGATACGGCTATGGTGTGCCGCTGACCGGCAAATACGACGCTGCGACCATGGAAGTCGTCACGGCCTTCCAGCGCCATTTCCGCCCGGCACGGCTGGATGGTGTCGCGGACCATTCGACGCTGTCCACGCTCCAGGCGCTGCTGGCGAGCCTGCCGACGGAAGGGACGACCGTCGCGTCGAAGTGACGGCGCCAACCGCGTACTCCGCCGTCATTGCGAGGAGCCCTTGCGACGAAGCAAACCATCTCCGCGGTGACAGTCTGGATTGCTTCGCTGCGCTCGCAATGACGGAGGATGCGCGCCTACTCCATCTCCTTCATCCGACGCGCATAGAGCCGCCGCAGCGGCTCCAGCTGCGTCGCCTCCGTCGCTGCCTGATACGCCTCGCGCGCTTCGTCCTTGCGCCCCATTCGCCGCAACAGATCCGCGCGCACTGCGGGCAGCAACTCGTAGCCGCGGAGCCCGCCTCGGGCGCCGATCGCATCGACGAGATCGAGCGCACGCGCCGGCCCATCGACCATCGACACGGCGGCAGCGTGGTTGAGCTCGATTACCGGAGAGGGACCGATGCGCAGCAACACCTCGTACAGCCCGGCGATCTGCGGCCAGTCGGTCTGCTCGAAGCTCAGTGCACGCGCGTGCAGCGCGGCAATCGCGGCCTGCACGGCATAAGGCTGCGGCCGGCCAGGGACGCGCAGCGCATCGTCGACCAGACGCAGGCCCTCCTCGATCTGCGCGCGATCCCACAGCGAACGGTCCTGCTCTTCGAGCAGCACGATATCGCCGGCCGTCGTCTCGCGCCCGGCGCGGCGGGCATCGTGCAGCAGCATCAAGGCCAGCAGGCCCTTGATGCCGGCGCGATCCGGCATCAGCCGGTCGAGCAAGCGGCCGAGCCGGATGGCCTCAGCCGCAAGATCGGGCCGCATCAGATCCGCGCCAGCGGTCGCGACGTAGCCCTCGGTGAAGACGAGATAGATCACAGCGAGCACGCCATCGAGCCGCGGCGCCAGCGCGTCGCGCTCGGGCACCTCATAGGGGATACCGGCGAGGCGGATCTTCTGCTTGGCGCGGACGAGCCGCTGCGCCATTGCCTCCTCACTGAGGAGAAAGGCGCGCGCGACCTGCGTGGTCGACATCCCGCAGACCGTGCGCAGCGTCAGCGCGACCTGGACCTCGGCTGCGAACGCCGGATGGCAACAGGTAAAAACCAGCCGCAGCATGTCGTCGTCGAGTATCGAGGGTGCTGCCGTTTGCGTGTTCAGCTCGAGCTCGTGCACGAGCGCCTGCTGCTTGCCGCGGAAGATCGCCTGGCGCCTGACACGGTCGATCGCCTTGTGCTTGGCGACATTGACTAGCCAGGCGCGCGGATTGTCGGGCAGACCGGACGCCGACCAGCGTTCGAGCGCAACCGCAAAGGCGTCCTGGAGCGCGTCCTCGGCAAGATCGAAATCGCCGACGAGGCGGATCAGCGTGGCCAGCGCCCGCCCCGCCTCGTCGCGAAAGATCGTGTCGATCCCGCCTGGATTCATGCGTCGATGCGCGGTCGGGCCGTCACTTCTCGTAGACCCAGATCGGACGCACCTCGATCGAGCCGATGCGCGCGCTGGGGATCCGCGCCGCGATCTCGATCGCGGCATTGAGATCCTTGGCCTCGATGAGATAATAGCCGCCGAGCTGCTCGCGCGTTTCCGCGAACGGTCCGTCGGTCGTCAGCGTCTTGCCGTCGCGCACGCGCACCGTTGTCGCGGTCGTGGTCGGCTGCAAGCGATCGCCGGCCTTGAAGTTGCCACTCTGGACGATGGACTGGGTGAAGGTCTGATATTCCGCCGTCATCTGCTGGCCGGCCGCCGGACGCATGTTGGCGTACTCGGCTTCGTTCTGGTAGATCATCAGCAAATACTGCATCGCTTAACTCCTGTTGCACGGCTGGATCGCCGACACTCAGTCGAACGGGGCACGCTCCAAACGACATCTTCAGGATAAATTATTTCGGGCGCAGCGGGCACGGCGATCTCGGCTTGACGGAACCGTCACAAATGCTCCATGCGTATGGCGTCAGTCGGCCGGACGGCCGCTCCGGCAGGTGCCGAAAGGCCGCCGGGGAGGAAAGTCCGGGCTCCCTTGACATGCGGTGCCGGATAACGTCCGGCGGGGGTGACCCCAGGGAAAGTGCCACAGAGAACGAACCGCTTCCTCCTCGGAGGAAGTAAGGGTGAAAAGGTGCGGTAAGAGCGCACCGCGGCTGCGGCAACGGAGCCGGCATGGCAAACCCCACCGGGAGCAAAACCGAATAGGGACGGCGCAGCGGGCTGTTCGCTTTGAGTGATAACGCCGCGGGGCGATGTCAGGCCCGCCGTCCGGGTAGGTTGCTCGAGGCCATGTGCAAACATGGTCCCAGAGGAATGGCCGTCACGTATCGTTCGCGCAAGCGGGCGGTGCCCTACAGAACCTGGCTTACAGGCCGGCTGATATCTTGCAACGAGGGGTTCGGTGCTCACCGCATCGGACCCCTCACCATTTTCACCGGTGTCATGCCGGAGTGAGCGCAGCGAGAGCTGCGAACTAAGCGACGATCTCTTGCAGAGTCTGCATCAGCGTCTCCGGCGCCGTCACATTCGGTGCATGACTGGCGTCGAGCTCGAAATAGCGCCAACCCTCCTCGCTGTTCGCCCGGGTCGCAAACTGCCCGAACACATCGCCCGGTGGAATGCGCGTGCAATAAATGTAGCTGCGCGGCATCGACGGCTCGCCATGCGCGAGCCTCAGCTTCGTCTCGAAGCACCTGATCGGCATGTCGACCCGGCGCGCATTGAGCCAGTCGAGATCAGCTTGCGGCGTATCCGGTGGCGGCGGGTTCGGCGGAACACGATAGCCGTCGCCGGAGCTTGCGGCTTTGCGCATCGGCTCGCGCCCACCCTCGTGGATATCGAACAACGACTGGCCATCGCGCGGCACGAAGGCGTCCAGATAGATCAGTTGCGTCACGCGCTCGCGGGCGCGATCGGCGACGCCGGTCGCGACCATGCCGCCATAGCTGTGGCCGAGTAGCACGATGTCGTTCAGATCTTCGAAGGCGATGACGTTGAGGATGTCCTGGATATGCGTCTCGAGGTCGATCGCCGGGCTGGCGAGATGCGCACGTTCGCCGAGCCCGGTATAGGTCGGCGCCACCAGGCGGTGACCGGCCTCAGCCATCAACGGATGCATCTTCTTCCAGGCCCACCCGGCGGACCAGGCGCCATGACAGAGCAGAAAAGTCTTCGCGCGCGAGGCCATCGGCGTTTCCATCGTTCTTGCTTGATCCGATGGAGTGTAACGGCGGGCTGCGCGATGTAAACGCTGCGGCCGCTCAGGCCGCGCGCGTATCCGCCTTCACCAGCACCGGCGCAAGCTCATCGGCCTCGCGCCGCAGCTTGCTCGCGTCGAAACCGTGCATGCCGAGCTGCCATTGCAGCCCGACGATGGCGCCCTTGGTCGGCTGCAGCAGCGCAAGCGAAGCGAACAGCGTCACCGGTAGCCACATCGCGAGCTGCAGCCACTCAGGCGGCGCATAGGCGGTCTCGACCGCGAGGATCGCCGGCACCACGAGATGGCCGACCACGACCATGACGAGATAAGCCGGAAAGTCGTCTGCGCGCTGGTGAAACAGCTCCTCGCCGCAATGGTCGCAAGCCTCCGTCACTTTCAGGAAGCGGCCGAACATGTGCCCTTCCCCGCAATTCGGACATTTGCCGCAGAAGCCGCGCCACATCGCCTTTGCCAGTGAGACCGTCGCCAGAGAGACCGCCATGACCACACCTCTTCCTTTCCAACGATCCATACAATATTATCTTGCATCCATACATTCAAACGATACGGGCCAAAATTGCATGGATTGGACCCCTACAATCTCGGAGCTCTCGGGCCCCCGCTACCAGCGTATCGTCGAGGCCATGGAGGCGGACATCGCCGCTGGAAGGCTGGTGCGCGGCCAGCAGCTGCCGACGCAGCGCGCGCTGGCAAAGGCGCTTGGCATCGACCTCACCACGGTGACGCGCGCCTACACCGAGGCGAGACGCCGCGGCATCATGGAAGCGCGCGTCGGACAGGGCTCATTCGTGTCGGAGACCAGCGCGCGCCGCGCGATCGACCTGCCGCATCCGGTCGCGATCGATCTTTCGATGAACGTGCCGCCGCATCCGCTGGAGGCGCAGCTCGACGAGCGCATCATCGCCGGGATGGAAGCCCTCCGCGCGCAATCGGGCCTGACGGCCTATCTCAACTATCAGCCGCCCGGCGGCAGCGCACATGAGCGCGAAGTCGCCGCGCGCTGGATGCGTTCACGGGTGCCGCACGCGCAGGCCGACAAGCTCGTGGTGTTTCCTGGCGCGCAGACGATCCTGTTCAACCTGCTCGCGCACCTTGCGAGGCCTGGTGATATCGTGCTGACGGAGGCGCTGACATTTCCCGGCATCAAGGCCGCAGCCGTGCGGCTCGGCATCAAGCTCGTGGGCGTCGCCATGGATGATGGCGGCATCCTGCCCGATGCGCTGGCAAAGGCCTGCCGCGTGCACCGGCCGAGGGCCATCTATCTCATTCCGACGCTGCACAATCCGACCACCGCCACGTTGTCCCCCGAGCGGCGCAGCGCCGTCGCAAGGATCATCCGCGATGCCGACACGATCTTGATCGAGGACGACGCCTACGGCCTGCTCGACCGCTCGGCATCGCCGATCGCGGGCCTCATTCCGGAGCGGACTTATCTTGCGACCACGCTGTCAAAGTGCATCGCGCCGGCGCTGCGCGTTGCCTATCTGGTGACGCCCGATAGCGACGCGCAGCGTGAGATGCGGACGTCCTTGCAGGCGACCGTGCAGATGCCGGCACCCCTGATGGTCGCGCTGGTGACGCATTGGATCGAAAGCGGCATTGCCGATCGCATCATCACCGCCATCCGCAGCGAGGCGGTCGGACGTCAACAGCTCGCGCAACGCGCGCTGAAGGGCTTCCAATTCCTGGCCAAGCCCGCCGCGCATCATCTCTGGCTGCGGCTGCCCGAGGGCCGGCCCGATGTCTCAGCACATCTCCTGCGCAATGGCCTTGCAGTCGTCGCCGGCGATGCCTTCACAGTCGATGGGGCACCGTCGCATGCCGCACGCGTCTCGCTGGGGGCGGCCCGGAACAGATCGGAACTGACGGAAGCGCTGCGTATCCTGGTCGGCGCGCTGCGCGAGCCCGCCGACACCAGGCAGATCGTCTAGATCATCGACGATGACGGCGATGGCCGGAGCGCACGGCCGGCGCCGCGGATAGGCCTGCGACGCATAGGCATCATCAGGCGCATGGATTGACCTGCCCGGCAGCAAGCGTGTTATGCGGGCGACGGCGATCAACACTTCGGGATCGCCCCGGCGAAGAGGACGATCTGTTGGAAACACTCACCTACGCCCTGCTGCTGTTCGGCGCGCTGGCCGGGGGCTTCGTCTCGGGGCTGGCCGGATTCGGCACGGCGCTGATGGCGCTCGGCATCTGGCTTTACGTGCTGCCGCCCTCGCTCGCGGTGCCGCTGGTGCTGATCTGCTCCGTGATCGCGCAGACCTCGACACTGCCCTCGATGTGGAAGAGTTTTGATCTCTCGCTAGTGTGGCCGTTTCTCATCGGCGGGTTGATCGGCGTGCCGCTAGGAACCACGCTGGTCGCCTCGGCCGATCCCAAAGTGTTCAAGCTGAGCGTCGGGGTTTTGATTCTGATCTTCTCGAGCGCGCTCTATCTGAACAAGAAGCCGCTTGCCTTCAAGTTCGGCGGCCGCGTCGCCGACGGCGCGATCGGCTTTGCCGGCGGCATATTGGGCGGCCTCGCCGGACTGTCGGGACCGCTGCCGATCCTGTGGGCCAACATCCGCGGCTGGAACAAGCACGAACGGCGCGGCATCTTCCAGCTCTTCAATTTCACGGTGCTCGCCACCGCGCTGGTGCTGCAGACCGCATCGGGTCTCGTCGAGCTCAAGGTGGTCTGGCTCGCGCTGGTCGCCTTTCCAGGCACCTTGATCGGCGCCTGGGCCGGCGCGCGCGTCTATCACGCCCTCAACGACAAGCATTTTGGCGATGTCGTGCTCGGCCTGTTGTTCCTGTCGGGCCTGACCCTCGTCTGGAACAGTCTCGGCGCGCTCTAGCTCTTACGCTCTCCTGGCGAGCGCCATGCCGCCGGCGACACCGACGCCGAGCACATAGATCCAGCCCTCGACGAAATCGAACAAATGCGAGTTGAACAGCGAGGACAGCATGTTCTGCGCGACGACCAGAAGGCCGATCCAGGAGGCCAAACCCTCGCCGCGAAACAGCGACAGATGCGCGAACCAGAGCGCGTAGAGGACCGCAACGCCGAGCGCGCCCCACTGCACGGCAACATTGAGAGTCTGGTTGTGGGGATCACCGACGATCTCCGATCGAATCCCGCTCTCGCCGGCGGCGGCGCGCTCGAACAGGCCGCGGGTCGCGCCGGTGCCGTGGCCGAGCAACGGCGCAGCTGCCGCGAACGTGACCGATTTGCGCCAGAACTCCAGCCGGGAGCCCATGCCGCTGACGTCGTTGCCGACGATACTGACGTCATAGTCACCGCTGAACTTGGCCACCGTCGCGCGCAGATGCGGCGAGACGTTCCAGAGCAGCAGAGCCGATAGCGCCATCGCGCTCGTGACGAGCAGCGCCATACGTCGGCGCAGATGCAGGACTGCGAACATCAGAATCAGGATCGGCAGGGTCACCAGCGCCGTGCGCGAAACCACGACGAAGATCATGTTGGCGAGGAATCCGATCGCGAGTGCCGCGAACAGCACCGCTATCCCGACGCGGCGTTGTCGCAGCAGCAATACGATCGGGTAGACCAGCGCGAGCGCACAGAGCGCGAATTCCTGGCTCTGGTTGATATAGTTGCGCACCGCGATCCCGCTTTCGACCTTGTAAGGTCCGCGCGACAGATAGAGCTTCAGCGAGAGCGCCGGGTCGACGGCGACGGCGAAGGAATAGAGCATCAAGGCCGTGCAGGACACCAGGAACGCGGAAAACACCCAATGGCCGTAGGGCCATCGCTCGAATTGATAGATCAAGAGCGGGATCACCAGCAGCTTCGCTGCAGGCCCGATCGCATGGATTCGCTCCGGCCATGGCGCATCCGACCAGAACGTGCCGAGGGCGGCAAGCGCGACCAGCGCGATCGGCAGCAGGCAGATCGGGCGAAGCAGCGAACGCGGAAACTCGCGAAGATCGAGGAACGCGAACGCGATCAGCCAGGGGATGAGCGCGAAGATCAGTCCGGTCGTTGTCCACGGCAGCAGCAGCGCGATCAGCGCGACGAAGCGGGCCGGCGTGCGGTTGCGCGCCACCCAGATCGCCGAGAGCCATGACGCCCCCTGCTGTTCGTT
The DNA here is from genome assembly GCF_023074075.1 of Bradyrhizobium sp. 138. Lineage (GTDB taxonomy): Bacteria > Pseudomonadota > Alphaproteobacteria > Rhizobiales > Xanthobacteraceae > Bradyrhizobium. The sequence continues at coordinate 34,666 of NZ_JADPKT010000049.1, forward strand.
CGTCACTCCCGTCATTGGCCCTTCTGCAGCCCATCATCCACACCGCCCGGCAAGTTAGCCGGAGCAGTCAGGATGGAACAAGCTGTCGTTACGCAGGCTCGCGGGCGAGTGGCGCAATGGGTTCGGAGCTCTCCTGCTCCGGGGCCGTCTCCTTCGGCGCCAATGTCAGGCGCTTCCTGAATTCGCGGCGCAGCAGCCACAGGCTCAGGCCCGCCTGCAACATTGTCGCCGCAACCGAGAGGTACCAGACGTACTCGATGCGAAAGCCCGGCCGCGTCGAAAGCCAGATCGCCGGCAGGGAATAGGTGAACAGGCGCGTCGCCGAGCTCAAAAGCGCCGGCCTGGTGTTGCCGAGGGCCTGGAACATGCTCGAGCAGGTGAAGATCAGCCCCTGCGCGACCATGTTGAGCGAGATGATCCGCAGGAACAGATAGGCGATCTCCATGGTCTCGCGGTCGTTCGAGAATCCGCCGAGCAGCAGCTCCGGCTTCACCTGCACGAGAATCATGAAGCCGGCCATCACGATCGTGACGATCAAAGCGGCCTTGACGAACGTTTCCCGCACGCGCGCAGCGTTGGCTGCGCCGACGTTCTGGCCGGCGATCGGCCCGGCCGCCAGCCCGACCGCAAGCGCGGGCATGTTGATCAGGCCGAGCACGCGCTGCCCGATGCCGAAGCCCGCCTGCGCCGCCGCGCCGAAATCGCGCAGCACGTAATAGACCACCGCCATGAAGATGAACATCATCAGGAACTCGCCGCCGGCCGGCAGGCCGACATCGAGGATTCGCTTCAGATGGTGCGCCTGCGGACGCCACTGCGCCGGATTGAAGGCGACATAGCGCTCGACCTTGCGGAAATACGCCAGCAGCATCAGCAAGCCGATAGCCACCGCGATCGAGCTCGCCAACCCCGCGCCGGCAACGCCGAGCGCGTAACCGGTGCCCCAGCCCGAGATTAGCACCGGCGCCAGCACGATGTTGATCACGACCGCGAGCACCCGCACGAACATCGCGGCGGCGACGATGCCGGTCGCACGCAGCGCGGATGCCAGCACTTGCATGGCGAATTCCAGCGCTAGCGCCGGCATGAACCACAGCAGATAAGTCGTCCCCGCATCGATCGTGGCTTGGTCCGCCGCAACCGAGATCATGTAAAGGCGCGACATTGCTGCGCCCATGACCAGGGTCAACAATCCGAACAGCACCGACAGCACGATCGCCTGGTTGAAGACCAAGCTGGCATCTGACCGATCCTTGCGTCCCACGGCATGCGCGATCAGCGCCACCGTGCCGACGCCGAGCACCTGCATCAGCCCGTTGACGAGAAAGCCGGCGTTGCCCGCCGCGGCAACACCCGCGACGGCGGCATCGCCCAGGCCCGACACGAAGTAGAGGTCGACCAGCTGGCAGATCATGATCGTGACCATGCTGGCCATGATCGGAGGTGCCATGGCCAGGATGTGTCTCACGATGGAGCCGTTCGTCAGGTCTTTCATGTCTTCCCCCTTGGGCGCTTGGCGGCGGAACGTTCGCCCCGCCGTCCCGCGCGCCTCATTCCGCTGCTGCGATATGTCCGAGCTCCACCACCTGGCGCTCGAACAGGCCGCGATAGATGCCGTCTCGCTTGCCTGCGAGCACGGCGTGGGTGCCCTGCTCGACGATCTCGCCGCGGTCGAACACCAGGATCCGATCGAGGCTCCTCACCGTCGACAGCCGGTGCGCGATCACGATCGAGGTGCGGCCCTTCATCAACCGCTCCATCGCCTGCTGGATCAGCGCCTCCGATTCCGAATCGAGGCTCGAGGTCGCCTCGTCCAGGATCAGCACCGGCGCGTCCGCCAGGAACGCGCGCGCCAGCGCCACGCGCTGCCGCTCGCCGCCCGACAGTTTCACGCCGCGCTCGCCGACCAGCGTGCCGTAGCCCTTCGGCAGACGCAGGATGAAGTCGTGCGCGTTGGCAAGCCGCGCCGCCTGCTCGATCGCCTCCAGGCTGGCGCCGGGCCGGCCATAGGCGATGTTCTCGGCGAGCGAGCGGTGAAACAGGATCGGATCCTGCTGCACGATCGCGATCTGGCCGCGCAGCGATTGCTGCGTGGTCTGCGCGATGTCCTGCCCGTCGATCAGCACGCGGCCGCCGTTGACGTCGTAAAGCCGCTGCACCAGCTTGACGAAGGTGGTCTTGCCGGAGCCGGAGCGTCCGACGAGGCCCACACGTTCGCCGGCCCGGATCGTCACCGACAGCCCGTCATAGAGCGGGGCGCGATGGCCGCCATAGTGGAACGTGACATCATCGAACACGATCTCGCCGCCCTCGATCGCGATCGCCCGCGCGTCGAACGCATCGGCAATCCCGATCGGCTCGTCATGGATCGCCACCAACTCGTCCATGTCGTTGACCGAGCGCTGGAGGTTGTTGATGTGCATGCCGACGTCGCGCAAATAGGCGTGGATGACGTAATAGCTCGTCAGCACATAGGTGACGTCGCCGGGCGAGGCGTGACCTGACATCCACAGCAGCACCGAGCCCCCGATCACGGAGGCGCGCAGGCACAACAGCAAGGACAGTTGCGACATCGCCGTGTAATTGTAGCGATACCAGGTCCGCCGCACGCGCACGCGCCAGCGGCTGATGACGCGGGCAAGCCGCGCATCCTCGCGCCCTTCCGCGCCGAACGACTTCACCACGGCATTGCAGGTCAGCGCGTCCGCCAGCGTGCCTCCGACCTTGGTGTCCCAGGCATTGGAGATTCGCGCGGCCGGCGCGATGTAGCGGGTCGAGAACACGACCGTGATGGCGACGTAGAAGATCGCCCCGATCGCTATCACGAGGCCCAGCGAGGCCCAGTGCACGCCGATCAGGATCATCGAGCCGACCAGCACCAGCAGCGAGGGCGCCAGCGCCATCAGGATGGTGTCGTTGAGCAGGTCGAGCGCCCACATGCCACGGGTGATCTTGCGCACCGTGGAGCCTGCAAAGGAGTTCGCGTGCCAATCCGTCGAGAAGCGCTGCACGCGCGTGAATGCGTCCTGCGCGACCTCCGACATGATCTTCAGCGTGAACGGCACGATCGCTTGAAGGCCGATCAGCCGCAGCACCATCGAGGCCGCGCCGAGCCCCACGATGGCACCGAATGCCACCAGCGCCGCGTGACGCGCGTCGGGATCGGACGGGCCGCGCGTCAGCGCATCGACCAGATGTCCTGAGAAAACCGGCATGAACAGGTCGGCGATGGTCGCACCCAGCAGGCCGCCGGCCACGACGAGGCCGCGCCCGGGCTGCTTCAGCCAGTGCCGGAACACGAAGGGCAGCACCACGCGAATTGCGGCGGGTTTCTTGGACAGAGCGGTCATGACATCATCCGGCCGCTCGCGCGGGCCGGCTCCATCGATGGACGCAGGCCGGCCACGATGGCCGGAATGGCGTCACTCAAAACTGACTTTGACTTGGGAAGCGGGGCGATCGGGACGCTTGGACCAAACCCTGGCCCGATCGAAGCTGGCGGAAAGGACCTCTAGGAGGTCGCGCAGGTACCGAGCCAGACCATCATCGAGCGCGGGCGTGCGATCTGCGACTGCGACGAAATCATGCAAATCCCTCCCGGTTCGATTGAATGAGGTGCGCTTTATAGATGTGCCGTTCGCGCTTTGCAACGGGGCCCGCGCAAGATCACGGATGAGTGTTGCAAATTAGTGCGCGTCGCCGCCACCGGTCATGGAGGCCGGCTTGTTCAGCAGCGTCACCAGCAGGCTGAGACCTAGATAGAACAGCGTCAGGATGAAGAAGGCGTCGCCGAAGCTCATCACCACGGCCTGGCGATGCACGAGCTGGGAGAGCTGCTTCATCGCCATCAGCGTGGAATCGCCGAGCCCCTGGAACTTCTGCATGAACATGGTCAGGGTTTCGGTCGCGCTCGCGTTGCCCCAGGTCACGCGCTCCTGCAGGCGGGTGATGTGCAAATCGGTGCGGTCGTTGAGCACGGTGTTGATGACGGCAAGGCCGACCGCGCCGCCGAGATTGCGCATCAGGTTGAACAGGCCCGAGGCGTTCTTCACCCTGTCGGGCGCCAGCGTGCCGAGTGCGATGTTGTTGGTCGGCACCATCGCGAACATCATGCCGATGCCGCGCAGTATCTGCGGCACGAGCAGCTCGTAGAAATCATAGTCGCGCGTGATCCACGTCATCTGGTAGGAGCCGATCGCGAACACGACGAGGCCGAACGCAATCATGTAGCGCATGTCAAGCTTCACCATGAGGCGGCCGACCAGCGGCGCGACCAGGAACATGGTGATGCCGGAGACGAACATGGTCTCGCCGATCATCAGCGCGCTGTAGCCGCGCACTTCGGCGAGATAGCGCGGATAGATGTAGGTCAGGCCGTAGAGGCCGATGCCGATGCAGAATTGCAGAAGGCAGCCGATCGCGAAGTTACGGTTGGAGAAGGTGCGTAAGTTGACGATGGGCTCGGCCGCCGTGAAGACGCGCCAGAAGAAGGCGATCGCCGAGATGGCGCAGATCCACGCGCAGATCGCCACGGAAGTATCCTGCATCCACTCGTGCAGCGGCCCTTCCTCCAGCACATATTCCAGCGTGCCGAGGAAGCCAGCCATGAATAAGAGGCCCCACCAATCGAAGCGGTCGAGCAGCTCGAAATGCGGTTCGTCGAAATCGACCAGCGCCAGCACGCCGATTGTGATGCCGATGCCGGGGACGACGTTGATGAAGAACAGCCAGTTCCACGACATCAGGTCGGTGATGTAGCCGCCGACCGTCGGACCGATCGTGGGAGCGAGCGTCGCGACAAGCCCGATGATGGGGCCGACGATGTGAAATTTCGATCGCGGGAAGACGGTATAGGCCGAGGCGAACACCGTCGGGATCATGCCGGCGCCGAGGAATCCCTGCAGCGCGCGCCAGAGGATCATCTCCTCGATGGTGGTGGCAAAGCCGCAGAGCAGGCTCGAGGCGGTGAAGCCGGCTGCCGAGATCGCGAACAGCAGCCGCGTGCCGAAGGCGCGCGACAGGAATCCCGACAGCGGAATGGCGATGACCTCGGCGATCAGATAGGCGGTCTGGACCCAGGCGACCTCGCTGGAGCTCGCCGAGAGCCCGGCCTGGATTTCGCTCAAGGAGGCCGAGACGATTTGGATGTCCAGGATCGACATGAACATCCCGAACACCATGATGATGAACGCGAACAGCCGCTTCGGCGCGATGCGCTCCGAAGCGGGATCCGCCGTCATGGCAGGTGAAGCGGTGGTGGCGTTGGCCATGATGTCAGGCCTGACACAAGCAAGCTGTGAGTTGGCTACACCTCTCCCGCTTGCGGGAGAGGTCGGCGCAAAGCGCCGGGTGAGGGCTCTCTCCGTCTAGGGATTCTCCCGTTGCGGAGACACCCTCTCCCCAGCCCTCTCCCGCAAGCGGGAGAGGGAGCGCACCTGCATTCGAGGCAGCGGCGCGGCTCATGTCACGAGATCCTACTGCGGGTGGATCGCGGTGGAATCGTCGAGGTCAACCTCGCTGTCGGCGTCGGCGGCGCCCTTGTTGGTGTCGACAGTCGCATAGACCGACATGCCGGCGCGGAGCAGGTTCTGCTTCGCCACCGACTTCGGCACGCGGATGCGGACCGGCACGCGCTGCACGATCTTGGTGAAGTTGCCGGTGGCGTTGTCGGGCGGCAGCAGCGTGAACACCGAACCGGCGCCGGCGGCGATGCTATCGACCACGCCGGAGAACTTGCGCATGCCGTAGGCATCGACTTTGATCGTTACCGGCTGGCCGGGACGGATACGCTTGAGCTGGGTTTCCTTGAAATTGGCGTCGATATAGACGTCGTCGAGCGGCACGACGTTGCCGAGCCGCTGGCCGACCGCGACGAAATCGCCGGTATTGACCAGGCGATTGGAGAACGTGCCGCCAACCGGAGCACGCACCGCGGTGAAGGCGAGGTCACGCTCGGCCTTGGCGAGCGTGGTCTTGAGCTCGGCGAGCTGGGCCTGCGCCTCGGCCTGCTGCGCCTTGGCGACGTCGACATTGCTGACGGCGACGTCGTAGGCGGCCTGCGCGGCCTTGACCGCGGCGGCGCCTTGGTCGCGTCCGGCTTCCGAGCTCTCGAACACGGCGCGCGAGGCAAAGCCCTTGGTGCTCAGCGCCTGCTGGCGGTCGTAATCGAGATCGGCCCGCTTGAGGCCCGCCTCGGCCGAGACGAGCTGTGCCTTGGCCTGCGCGACCTGGCTGTCGAGCGCGGCGACCTGGCGGCCGATGCGATCGATGGTGGCCTGCTGGGTCGCGATCTTGGTCGCGGCGGCATCGACCGCGATCTTGTAATCACCGTCGTCGATGCGCAGGACGATGTCGCCGGCCTTCACCGGCGTGTTGTCGCCGGCAAGGATCGAGGAAATGTGTCCCGAAACGCGCGCGCCCAGCATAGTGTTGTTGGCGCGGACATAGGCGTCATCGGTGGAGACGTAGAAGCGGCCGACCAGGGTGTAGTAGCCGGCATAGCTCGCGGCGGCGAGCGCGAGCATCAGGCCGACGCCCATCAGGACGAACTTGCGCTTGCCGGATTTGGCAGCGACGGCGGCTTGTGCGTCTGGCGCGGGTGCAGCCGGCTTGTCGGTCACGGGCTTCTCCGGCGCCTCACCGGTGCGGCGTTTGGCTTCCTCGCCCGCATGCGCGCGCAGAGGTGCAGAGCCCTCGCTCACAGCATCACCGCCCGCGTGCTCCTCCACCGCTTCCGGGCGAAGGACGCGCGCAGCCTGGTCTCTCGATACGGCCATCAAGGCCTCCCCAAAAAGGCGATCAAGGAGACGGCAGGCGTGCGGCCTGTTCCCCACTCGCTAATGTAATACCATTGACCGAACGGTTCGGTCAATATACTTATTGTTCCCGGCTGAACCCTACTGACGAGGACCCTTTATTCGGGTTTCATGGCCGCAGATTCGACTCGAAAACCTTCCGAGACCCTGAACCAATGGTTGTAGCCGGCAGCGAACATCTGCACGTCGTCCAAGAGGAGGACAGCTCCAAGCGCCGCCAGATCCTCGACGGAGCCCGCAAGGTGTTCATGGATCTCGGCTTTGACGGCGCCAGCATGGGCGAGATCGCGCGCGCGGCGCAGGTCTCCAAGGGCACGCTCTACGTCTACTTCGCCGACAAGGGCGCGCTGTTCGAAGCCATCATCGAAGAGGAGGCGCTCCAGCACGGCCAGGTCGTATTCAGTTTCGATCCCGCGCGCGATGCCGAGACCACGCTGAAGGAGTTCGGCCGGGCCTACATCCACCTGCTCTGCCGGCCCGGCGGCGGATCGGCGATCCGCACCGTGATGGCGATCGCCGAGCGCATGCCCGATGTCGGTCGCCGCTATTATGCGCGCGTGCTGGACAAGAGCATCAATCGCCTCTCCGACTATCTCAAAACGCGTGTCGCCTGCGGCGATCTCGAGATCGACGATTGCGGCCTTGCGGCGTCGCAGTTCATGGAACTGTGCAAGGCTTCACTCTTTCTGCCTTTCGTCTTCCAGGCCGCCCCCGCACCGTCGGAAGAGCGCATGACCGAAGTGGTCGACAGCGCGACGCGAATGTTCCTGGCGGCGTATAAGGCGAAGTGACGGCAAGCGGTCAGCGCGTTGCGCGGGCCGGTCCGGCCGCACTATATTGCGCTGATGTCTCGTGATCTTCGCCCGCCGGTCGATATCCTCCATTATGAGATCGTCCAGGAACAGGCCTCGGCGCTTGGACGGATGGGCCGCGCGCTCGAACAGGCGCTGGCGCGTTTGCGGGAGTTCGACGCCGCCCACGCCACCGCGGCAACTGGAGCCTCAATGCAGCCGGCCAGGCGCAAGCTGGTGATGGAAGCCGGCCAGGCACTCTGGATGTTCGTGGTGCAGCGTGAGGCGACCGGCTTGCGTGACAGCCGCCACATCATGCGCACCTACAACGTGCCGGGCGAGGTGCAGCGCTGCATGGGACTGGGCCCCGGACCGTCGAAGCGAGGCTCGTCCTGATCACCGCAGCGCGCGCTACTCGGTCACTTGCTTCCTCAAAGCCGCGAGATCGTTGACGACCATCTTGGTCGGACCGGTCGAGATGATGCCGTCGTCCTGGAGACGGTTGAGGATCAGGCTGATCGACTGGCGCGTCGCGCCGATCATGCGCGCGAGATTGGCCTGCGTGATGCGGCCGAGCGAAATGGGGCCGCTCTCGTCCTGCGCGGCATTCTCGGACAGTTTCACCAGCAGCAGCACCAGCCGTTCCGCGGCCTTCTGCCCTGCCAGCGTCTGGGCCAGCATCGAATAGGTCTCGCCCTTGAAGCCGAGACACTCGATCAGCGCAACTGCGAACGATGGCGACTGCGCGATCAGCCGGCGGATCGCATCCTGGTCGAGATGCAGCGCCTCGACCCGTCCGAGCGCGCGCGCCGACCAGCTATGCCGGTGATCGCCGAGAATGTAGGGGGCGCCCACGAAGTCACCGGTCTCCCAGGTCGCCAGCATCAACTCGCGCCCCTGCGTACCGGCATGGGTGCTTTCGACGATGCCGCTCAGAATGACGTGGATGCCATTGGCGGGCTCGCCTTCCCGCAGCAGATATTCGCGGTTCTGGTAAGTCGCCAACTTGCCGGTCCGCATCACCAGGTCCAGATCAGGCTTGTCCAACGCCTTCAGCACGTAACGTCCGGTCCCAGCCCGCTGAACCTCCGCGCACGGCTCACCTGGATCGGCGACCTCATGCGCATGACCGCGCCCCACGATCAGGCTCCCTTCGAGTGACCGCTCGAAGGCTAGGAGGTATCCGGCCGGATTGCAACGCGGCGTCAGGAACGGCAGCCGCAGCGGTGAACGCGCAGGCGAGGTCGGCGAGCAGGCGCTCCCGACCGGCCGGCGCCAAGAACGTTGCGCATGGTTGTCGGAAGTGCCGGCGCGACGAGTCCGCCGGCACAGGCCCTCAGCGGCCGATCACCTTCTCGATATAGGCCGGCTGGATGAAGGCCTCGAACTCGGCGCGCGGCAGCAATTTCGGCAGGCGCTCCTGCCTCACCAGAAAGTCGGCGGTCGCAACCAGCGTGTCGACGAATTTGCCCTTTTTCGCGCTTGTGCCGAGATACTCCTCCGTGAGCTGCTGGTTGCATGGGACCATGCCGGTGCCCTTCATCATCCGCGTCGCGTCGGCGAGCGGCAGCGACAGCTCCTCTGCAATGATTTCGGCCGTCTTCTCCGGGTTCTTCAGCCAGAAATCGATCCCCTCGCATTCGGCCTTGATGAACTTCTCAACATAGGACGGATATTTCTCCGCGAACGCGTTCATGACGACGCCGATGTCCCAGGTCGGGTAACCGCGCCTGGCCATGTCGCCCGAGGTGACGAGGATCTTGCCGCCGTTCTTCACGGCCTTGTCCAAATTCGGCTCCCAGAACCATGCAGCGTCGATGTCCCCGCGGAGCCAGGCGGCAGCGATGTCGGAAGGCGCAAGGTCGATGATCTTCATCGAGGCGGGTTCGACGCCTTCGTCCTTCAGCGCCTGGAGCAGCAGGTAATGTGTCGTCGAGCCGAAGGGGGCAGCCACCGTCTTGCCCTTCAGGTCCTTGAGCGAGGTTATGTTCTTGTCGCTGCGCACCACCATGGACTCGACATAGTCGAGCATATTGATCACCAGGATGCCCTTGATCGGCAGCGCGCGGGTAGCGCCGATTGCGGTCGGCGGATTGCCGAGACCGCCGAAGTCGACGTCATTGCCCGCGATCGCGCGCAGCATGTCGCCACCACCGCCGACTTTGACGTATTTGATGTCGACGCCCGGCATCTCCTTGGCGAGCAGGCCGAGATGCTTGGTGACCAGTTGCGCATTCACGAGGTTCAAGTAACCGACGGTCACCTTGGCCGGCTTGTCCTCGCCACGAGCGGTAGCCGTGAGCGCCAACGTAGCAAGTGCGAGCGTGGCAACAAGTCTCTTCATCATGTCGATCTCTCCTCGATCAGGACTAGGTTCGAGCCCACGGCATCAACAGTTTCGCGATTCCGCGCATCATCAAGTCGAGCACGACGCCGGTCAGGCCAAGCACGATCAGGCCCATGATCACGACGTCGGACAGCAGGAATTTTGCAGCGTCCCAGATCATCCAGCCGATGCCGGCGGATGCCGCGACGATCTCGGCGGCAACGAGAACGGTGTAAGTGAAGCCGAGCGAGATGCGCATGCCGGCAAGGATCAAGGGTCCCGCCGCAGGTAGATAGACGTGGAACAGCAGATGGCGCCGGGTTGCGCCGAGGGATTGCGCGGCACGTATATAAACGGGGTCGACGCTGGTGACGGCTTGGATCGTCGAGATCACGATGCCCGGCAAGCCGGCGAGGAACAGCAGCGATAGCTTCGAGCTCTCGCCGATGCCGAGCCACATCACCAGAAGCGTATAGAGCCCGAGGGGCGGCAGCGGCCGGTAGAACTCGATCAGCGGATTGAGCAGCGCGCGTGCATTGCGCGACACCCCCATGAGGACCCCGAGCGGGATACCGATGAAGCAGGCCAGTGCGAAAGCCGTGAGGATGCGGTAGAGGCTCGCCCCAAGATGCTGGAATAGCGTCGCGCCTTGATAGCCCTTCGTCATGGTCTTGACCAACGCGGCCCACACCGCCTGCGGCTTCGGCAGGAACAGCTCGTTGGCCCAGCCCACCCCCGTAACGATAGCCCAGGCGGCGAGCAGCATGGCGACGGTGAGCGTCGAGAGCAGCACCGACCGCGAGACTGTTGGCAGCCGCCAACTGCCCCGCCGCGTGCGATCGGCCGAGATTGGAATGGCCACGGGACTTGCCTCGACACTCATGCGCGCACTCCCAAGATCTGCATGATGGTCAGCGCGTAGATCCGCGTCGCCATCACCGACTTGGTGATCGAGATGTTCTCGTTGTCAACGGCCCAGCCGTCCTCGCCTGGACCGAATGTCACCGCGTTGATGCCGGCCTCGCGGAAGCGGATGGTATCGTTGAAGGCGTTCTTGCGATTGACGCCGGGCTCGCGGCCCATCAGGCGTCGATAGACCGCGCGAAGCGAGCGGCATGGCTCTTCCTCGACCGGCACGGGCTCGGTCGCGTTGACGAACAGCGAGCCGGGCACCTGGCGCACTCCGACCTTGACGTCGTTGGCGCCGGCAAAAGTCGCCTGCCCGAGACGCTCGATGTCGGACATCACGCTGGCGAGCGTCATGCCCGGCACGATGCCGACCACGGCGAGTGTGATGGTGCAGGCATCCGGTGAGAACTGCATCTCGCCGGGCAAGCCGCCACGGATACGCACCACCGAGCAGCAGGGCGGCGTATGCCCCATGAACTTGCTCGGCACGTGCGTGAACGTCATCTCCTCGAGTTTCGGCAGCAGCTTTGCCGCTTCGCTGATGGCGTTGACGCTGATGTCAGGCCGCCAGATGTGCGACTTGATGCCCTGGACCGTCACCTCGATCAGGCAGTGGCCGGAATTGGCCACCGAGAGGTTGATGCCCCAGTCTTTACCGACATCACCCCAGGCGGTCGGCTCGGCCGTGATCTCATAGTCGGCGGTAAGGCCGACCTTGTTGAGCATGTAGATCGAGCCCTCGGTGCCGTTGCGCTCCTCGTCGACGGTGTAGCAGCACATCAAAGTGCCTTCGAACTTCACGCCCTCTTCGACCAGGGCCTGTACCGCGAGCAGCGATGCGGCGAGATTGCCGCGGGTGTCGGAGGTGCCGCGGGCATAGAGCAAATCGCCATGGCGCGTCGCCTTGAACGGATCGAAATCCGTCATGTGCCATTTCTCGGGCTCGACCACCGGATAGGTGTCGAGATGATCGTTGAGGATCAGCGAGGGCGCACCCTCCCGCCCCTTCAGCACACCGAGCACGTTGGGCCGGTGCGGCTGCGCACTATGCTTGGTGACTTCCATGCCGAGGGCTTCAAGCTTGCCCGCGACCAACATCGAGATCGCCTCCTCCTCGGCGGGCGGGAGGTCGGGATCGAGCGGATTGCCGGAACGCGGCTGACCGGTGCGGATCAGTTCGGATGCAAGGTCGAGCCAGCGCTGCTCCGTGATGCGCGACAGCACGCGCTGCTCGAGATCGGAGTAAGGCGGGCTGACAGGCATCTGCATGACGGGTTCCGTTGGCTCACAGCGCCGGCCGCGCCGTTTCGTTGCAGCACCCTCATTGCAGCGACTGTGCCAACCGCCAGGGAAGTCCGCCCTGGCGTCAATACCGATTGCAATTCAATGATTTGGGGGAAATCCGCGACTGCGCAAATTTTTGCGCGTCAGCTGTGCTTTGCCAAAGACACGGCGCCGCCTGAACAGACCGACCGCAGCGGGTGGACTGCCGCGCCTGATCTGGCGCACGCGCCTAATCGTCGGCGTAGTCGTCTTCCTCGCGCTTGTGCGTCGCGCTCTTGCGCGCACCGAGCGAGCCTGTCACGGACGGATCGCGCGCATTGGCATAGGGATTGCGCGAATTCGCACGCCCGGCAACCTCTTCGCCTGAAACGGCGGCGGGCTGGCAGATCAGGCGGCGGCTGGCGCGGCGCATCAGATCGACGTGGATGTGATCGTAGTGATAGACGTTGGAGCCCGGCGCGAGAACGGTCGTGAAATGGGCGCAGGCGCCCGCCTGCACGTCGCGCAAGAATCCCTGTTCTTCCGGCATGCCGCGCCAGCCGTCCTTCACGGTGACACGGCGGCCATCGGCAAGCACGAAGGCCGAGATGTCGAGCGCATTGCCGAAGGCATGCTCGGAGATGTGGGCGCGCGAGTTACCGTTCATGCCGCGGCAGGAATAGGCGGAGATCTGCTTGATCTCGGCGACGCGGACGCCGAACCAACGCATCGCCGACGGCTGCACGGTATCGGCAAGCCAGCGATCGAGCTCGGACACGATCGGACAGGCGAGCGTCGCGGTCGGCTTGATCGCGACCGGACCGACGGCCGTGACGCCATTGCCCTGCGCTGGGCCGAGGCGTGGCAGCGGCTGCTGCGCCGGCGCCTGCGAGTAAGGCGCCGGCCGGGCCGGATAGCTCGGGGCATTCATGTAGCGCGCCGCGCCCGCGGCATCGGTGCCGTCGGGCGGCAGGTCGATCTCGTCTTCCTCCGGCGCGACGCCGGGCGCGTTCAGCGACATCGGCCCGTTTGAGGTGCCATAGCCTGAAGGTTGGCGCACCGCGGTTTCGGGATAGTTCGGCCGCTGCGGATAGGAGGACGACTGATAAGTCTGGCTCTGCGGGTAATTCGACCGCGGCTGCGTCACCGGCCAGCGCGGCTGGCCGCCGATGTTGCCCGGCGGGCGCAGCTCCTCGTCGGCAAAGCCATAGCTGGTGGAGGATTCGCCGAGAGCGGCGACCTTGAGCGGAAACTCGGCGCCACACTGACCAGGGCCGGAGATCGGATCGATCCGGACGAGATCCGGTCCCTCTTTCACCGCGCCCGATTTCAGGCATGCGGCTTCCGCCTCGGCTCGCCACGGTTCGCGTTCGGCCTGGAAGAAGCCGCGTCCGCAACCCGCTAGCGAAACAAGGACGATGGAGCCGACGAGATACAAACGAACTCCGCGCGTCATGCACGCACGTTCGGTGAATTTACTTAAAGACTCTTCAACACGTTGATTTCATGATTCTTTAACCATGCCGGCTGGCGCGCGCCGAAACCGCGGCAGGACGCAGCGACAACAAGGCTGACTTTTTCGGAAGGACACTTTCTGTTAACCATGAGGTCGCGCGCCAAGCAGCGTGCATGGAGGGAGGGACCTCATGACCTTCGCCGGGAGACTGAGCGTAGTCACCGCGTACCTCGCCATGGCCTTCGTCGGCGCCATCGTGCTCGGTATGATCTAGACTCCTACGACCGTGCGCCCCACTGCCGCGACGTCGTGATCAGTTGCTCGCGCGGCTCCTCGACCCGCGTCCAGTCGTTGCCGGAGCACCAGAAGCGGCCGATCGCGCAGGCCTCGACATGAAGCGTGCCGGAGCTCTTCAGCGTCATTCTTCCGTAATAGGTGCTGCCGCTGGAACGACTGTAGATGCTGCCGGTCCAGACATCATGCGTCTTCGGCTTCATGTTGACGAGCACGCTCTCGCCCCTGTTCGACGCCTCCGTGAGCGCGAAACCGCACAGTGCGGGTCCACAGCGTTCGATCCGAACGATGCCCTTGGCACCCAGGCTTTCCCATTCGCCGAGCGGCGAATAGGCCGGCGCATCCTCGCTGCGCTGTGCGACCGGTGCCGCCTGCTTGATCTCGAGCCTCGGCGCAACGACCGGCGGCTCCATGCGCGGCGGCTCGAGCGTAACGATCTTCGGCGGATCGACGCGCGGCGGCTCAATCCGTGGCGGCGCAGGCGGCGGCACAACCGGCTGCGAAATCGTCGCAGCAAGGACGGGCGCTGGAACTACCGGCGGTGCCGCGACAACGGCCGGCTGTGATGGCCGGGCAGGAGCAACTGAGGCCGGCTGCGGCACTTGGGCGACCGGCGCGGGCGCCGGCGACGGTACGGGCCTCGTGTCGACATCCTCCCTTGGCCGAAGGTTGCGATGGGAGGAAATCGAAACGCAGGACGCGGATCGGCAACTCCTGGGCGACTCGACGTGGAAGCGGTGGCCGCCGATCGAGAAGGAATAGGAACCGGCCTCGGCCACGGGCACGACCGCCATCAATGCGATCAAGCTGCCGAGCGAAGTCACAAGCCGGGTCATCGGCGCCTCCTGTCGTGTCGCGGCAAGGTTAGGCAGAATCAACCGCGGCTGAATGTGCGCTGCCTCACCCAGGCGCCGGCTCCCCTTGTGACGTCTATCACAGAGAGGCTGAGCGGCTGGACGTAGGGTCGAACCACGCTTCATCCACCAGCGACTTCGGTCCATATCGGGACCACGCCATTTTCGGAGGTTGTCATGAACAAGCTCACCATCGCCGCCACCGCGCTCTTCCTCGCTTCGACCGCCGCCGCGCATGCCGGCGGCAATTCGATCTCGTTCCAGATCGAGGGCCAGCACATCCGCATCGAGACGCCGCGCAACTGCGCCTCGCTCAACTGCGTGACCATCGTCGCCCCGGGCCTGTCGGACAAGCCGATCAAGCTGAACAACATCAACCTCAAGGGTCTCGGCGGCTCCAAGGACGATGACGTCGACACCACGCCCGCCCCGGCCACGACCACCCAGCCCGCGCCGGCGCCGGTGCAGCAGCAGCCCGTGCAGCAGGCGCCGGTTCAGGCGACCGCACCGGCAGCTCCCGCCGCGGCCGTGACGACCGCAACCGCCGCACCGTCCGCCAGCTTCGACAACACGACGCAGCCCGCACCGACTGCGGCTCCTGCTCCTGCGCCCGCGCCGGTCGCGGTTGCTCCCGCGCCCGCCCCGGCCCCGGTCGCTGCTGCACCCGTAGCCGCACCGAACTCGCCGATCGGCGTCTGGGCCACCGAACAGAACAAGGGCAATGTCCGCGTCGAACAATGCGGCGCCAATCTCTGCGGCTATGCCGAGAAGACCAACGCACGCATCCTGATCAACATGAAGCCCGAGGGGTCGAAGTGGAGCGGCCGCATCCACGATCCCGACTCCGGCCGCAATTACGACTCCACGATCGCCATGAAGGGCCCGAATGCGATGCGCGTGCAGGGCTGCGCCTTCGGCGGCATGTTCTGCGGCGGCCAGACCTGGAAGCGCGTGAGCTGACGCTGGAGGCGTTGTCTCCGACAATCGTCATCCCGGGCGATGCAAGGCATCGACCCGGGATCTCGCGCGACAACTTCACTTTACCCTTCACCATGAGGGAAGAGAGTTGAGTGCAAGCGTTGGCCTGTCCATGCGCCGCCTATTCATCTGCCATTCAGCTCATCCCGGCTGAAATCCGCAGCTCTCGCCTCGCGTTCTCACCGGGATCTTCTCGTGACTGCATTGGTGGCTTGGCGCCGCTTCGTCCTCGCGTTCGCTCTGGCCTTGCCGCTGGCGGGCAGCAGCGTGGCGTCCGCATCCGATGCCATCGAGCTCGCGCAGGCGCCGCCACAAGCACAGCCGATACCGGATTCCTCCCCGACTCCATCGGCTTCCCCCACGCCCGACGCGCAGCCCACCGCCGTCGAGCCGATCGGCAACGTCGCGACCGTGACGGGGATCGCGACCGTGATCCGCGACAAGAATTCCTATCCGCTGCGCGTCCGCGACGACATCTATCTCAATGACGTCGTGCAGACCTCCTCGAACTCCTCGCTCGGCATCACCTTCAACGACGCGACCACGTTCAACCTCTCGGCCAGCGCCAGGATCACCATCGACAATTACGTTTACGAGGATGGCGGCAAGCAGAACTCGGGGATCTTCGACGTCGGCAAGGGCACGGTCGCCTTCGTCGCGGCAGCGGTGGCGAAGACCGGCAACATGAAGATCACGACACCGACGGCGACGCTCGGCATCCGCGGCACCACCGGCGTCATCGACGTGCCTGAAGGCGCGGCAGCGAACAGCGCGCGCAACGTCAACATCAAGCTCTATCCCGACGCCGACGGCCGCGTCGGGCACATCGACGTCGACGATCGCACCAGCGGCACGCGGCTCGGCGCGCTGACGCAGGCATCGAGCGGCTTTGCGATCCGGCCCGGCGCAGCCACCGCCGGAATGATGCGCTTCGCCGCGGTGCCGATCACGATTCCCGCGCAGCAGATCGCGCGCGACCGCGGCTTCGTCAGCCAGGTGCATCTGGCACAAACCACGGGCCGCCAGATCGTCATCGAGCAGCGCGACTTCCGCCGCGCCAATCCGACCGCGCTCAGCCGCATTCCGCGGCCGGCCCAGCCGCCGCAGCAGCAACAATTGCGGCCGAATGCGGCACCAGGACAGCAACCGCAGCGGCCGAACGGTCAGCCCGGCCAGAACATCCGTCCGGGTCAGCAGCAGCCGGGCACGCCGGGCCGGCAAGGCTCGCAGCCGCCACAGCGGCAGGGCCAAGGTGGCGCGGCGCAGCCGGTTGGCCAGCGCGCGGGTCAGGGGCAACAGCCGCGAGGCCAACAGGAGCGCGGCGAGAGGGCACCGGCCCAGCAGCAAGGCGCGGGGCGTCCAGCGCGCCCCGGACAAAGCCCCCTGCCGAACGGCGCGCCGCAAACCCAGCCGCAACGCGGCGGGCAAATTCAGCCCGGCGGAATCACGCCGCAGCCGGGCGTGATGCCACAACCGCCGCGCACGGGGATGCAGCCCCGCCAGCCGCCCGCAGCTCAACCGCCAAGCGTGCAGCGCCCCGGCGGATTCCAGCCGCGCCTCCCCGCCGCGCAGCGCCCGGCTGCGCCGCGCGAGCCAGCGGCCACTCCGAAGGACAAGGAGCGGCGATGACCGTCGGCGCCGCGGCCGCTTCCGCACGATAGTACTAGAGAAACGCGCCTCTCCCCTCCGTCATTGCGAGCGTAGCGAAGCAATCCAGAGCCCCTCCGCGGGAAGATT
>NZ_JADPKT010000099.1 GCF_023074075.1 Bradyrhizobium sp. 138
CAATCAAACCCGCAGACACTCGGCCATCGGCTATATCAGCCCGGTCGAGATGGAGCTAAAATCGGCTTGATCCATGTCCACTTTTTTGGGGGAAGATCAATTCTGGATTGCTTCGCTGCGCTCGCAATGACGTGGAGGGAGCTGGCGTTACCGCGACTACACCAACTTGCAGATGCCGATTTGACCAGCGCGCGGCGCGCTCACGCCTCGCCGCGTAGCCAGGCCTTCACCTTTTGCAACAGGCCGTGCCGCAACTCGTCGACGGAGGCGGCTTCGGCCGGCGTTAGCGTCCGCAAGGCTGCATCGAGGTCGTCAGTCGCAGGCCTTGGCTCCGGCACCGACGCAGGCGCCAGTCCCGCAGCCGCGAGCGCGATCGGGCCAATCTGCGTCAGGAATGCGCGTTCGTATTCACGCGACAGCCGCGCGATCGCTTCGTCCAGCGTCAACCAGTCGATCGCCTTGATGTCGTTCATCAGCTTGCGGACGGGACCGCTTTCGGCCTCCATGCGCCAGAAATGCACGACCTTCGAGCGCCCGCCGGATTGATACACGAGCGTGCCGAGAAATTCGTGGATGGCGACGTCATGGCCGGTCTCCTCCAGCACCTCGCGATGCGCGGCCTCCTTCGGCGTCTCGCCATCGTCGAGCTTGCCTTTGGGCAGAACCCATTCGTTGCGCTTGCGCTGGCGCACGACCGCAATCAGCGGCGTCGAACCACGCCGCAGCACAATACCCCCCGCCGCCATCACCGGCGCCCGCGCCATCGCCAAATCCGTAATCTAGAATCGTCCCCACGGGCGATATAGGCAGCGGGCGCGGCGGATTGAAGGCTACTTTTTCCTCAACAGGGCTTGACCGGCGCGAATGCGCGTGCCCTCGGCAATGCCGTCACAGAAGGTGAAATCACCGGGCGCGAGAATGATGATGGTCGAGCCGTGCTCGAACCAGCCCAGCTCCTCGCCCTTGGTGACGCTGACGTCGCAAGGGAAGTTGACCGGGCCGCGCGTCTGCGCGTTCAGCACCATATCGAGGAAGTGCAGGCGGATGCTCGCGACCAGGATGGCCGCGACGGGCACCAGCGTCACGGCTTCGCCGGTCGAAAGACGCGTGCGGATCACCGCGCGCTCATTCTTGCAAAACAGACGTTCGACCCGCTTGAGCGCGATCGGGTTGACGTTCCAGACGTCGCCGTGGATCAGCGTGACCCGCTCGATATGCGCGTCATAGGGCGCATGGAAGCGGTGATACATGCTGGAGGTCAGCCGCAGCGTGACGAAGCTTCCGTTGCGGTGCTGGTCGACCAAAGCTGAATCGCCGAGCAGATCGAGCAGCGAGTAAGGCGCGCCCTTGACCTGGAACAGCTCGGTGTCGGCGATCTTCCCGTGAGCTCCGACGATGCCGTCGGAGGGACTGGCGACGACGGAAGGATCCGAATCGAAGGGACGCAGCCCCGGCTTCAGCTCCCGGGTGAAGCAGTCGTGCAGGCTGTTGAAATGGCTCTTGCGCGCCTCGGACAGATCGAGGTCGGAGAACAGCTTCCACAGCGCGATCGAGAAGTCCCGCACCAACGGATTCTCGATCTTGGAGAACCAGCCCATGAAGCGGGTCAGCGCGGCGCGGGGAATGCGGTTGGTCAACAGGAAGTTGAGGTCTTCCTGCTGGGTGAAAGAGGCGATGAGGGCTTTGACTGTCATGAATCTGTTAGCTCACAGTATTAGCGCTTGTTGACATGGAAACGACACTCCCGATTCTCTCGATGTCCGTGGCCGCCGCAGCGTCCGCTGCCGCCGTCCTTCCGAAGATCAAGGCACGGGTCGAATTGTCCCGCGCCAAGCACCGTTCGCTCGCCGGGCACTCCAAAATGTCGCGCCGGGTGGCAAAGCTGCTCCCGTTCTACGCGTTCGAGGGTGACAAATACTTCGGCTGTGACGGCGCGCCCGCGAACATCGTGACCCAGCGCAAGGAGGCCTTCTTCCGCCTCGCCAGGCTTTACGCCGAGCGCTACCCCAAGGGCCGCGCGATGACGAAGGAAGCGGCGGAGACGATCTCCGACCTGCACTTCACCGAGAGCTACCGCGTGCCGTTCCAGTTCTCGCGCCTCGTCCGCGAGCATCTGGGCACCTCGACTTTCATGGAATCCTCGCGCGGCGTCACCGTCACCGATGTCGACGGCAACACCTCCTACGATCTCACGGGATCCTACGGCGTCAACATCTTCGGCAACGACTTCTACAAGGAGTGCATCGAGGGCGCAGAGAAGCGCGCGCATGCGCTCGGCCCGGTGCTCGGCCCCTATCATCCCGTCATTCTCGAGAACGTGCAGCGGCTCCGCCAGATCTCGGGCCTCGACGAGGTCTCGTTCCACATGTCGGGCACCGAAGCGGTGATGCAGGCGGTGCGGCTCGCGCGCTACCACACCAAGCGGACGCACCTGGTTCGTTTCGCCGGCGCCTATCACGGCTGGTGGGGCGACGTGCAGCCCGGCGTCGGCAATCCTATCCCTGCGCACGAGACCTACACCCTTGCCGAGATGTCGGAGAAGACGCTGCATGTGCTGCGTACGCGCAAGGACATCGCCTGCGTGCTGGTCAATCCGCTGCAGGGCCTGCATCCGAACGCCAACGCGCCCGGCGATTCCTCGCTGGTCGATTCCTCCCGCGGCGGCCATTTCGACCGGCCGGCTTACACCGAGTGGCTCACGAGGCTGCGCGAGGTCTGCACCGAGCGCGGCATCGTGCTGATCTTCGACGAAGTGTTCGTCGGCTTCCGCCTCGCCGCCGGTGGCGCCCAGGACTATTTCGGCGTCAAGGCCGACATGGTGACCTACGGCAAGAGCCTCGCCGGCGGCCTGCCGGTCGGCGTGGTCTGCGGCAGACGCGAATTGATGCGCCGCTTCCGCGACGACCGCCCCGCCGACATCTGCTTCGCCCGCGGCACCTTCAACTCGCATCCCTACGTCATGACGGCGATGGACGAGTTCTTGAGCCGCCTCTCCAGTCCAAACTTTCGCGCGGTCTATGACGGGCTGGAGGAGACCTGGAACGGCCGCGTCCAAAAACTCAACCGGATGATGACCGACGCCGACCTGCCGGTGCGGTTCGCCAATTTCTCGTCGATCTGGACGGTGAAATACACCACTCCATCCCGCTACAACTGGATGCTGCAATATTACCTGCGCGCCGAGGGCCTGGCGCTGAGCTGGGTCGGCACCGGCCGGTTGATCTTCAGCCTCAACTACACCGACGCCGATTTCACCGAGGTCGCCGAACGCTTCGTCCGCGCCGCCGAAAAGATGAAGGCCGATGGCTTCTGGTGGCACGACGGTGTGCTCACCAACAAGCAGATCAAGCGGCAGATTCTGAAAGAGATGCTGGCCAAGCGACTTGGGCGTTGAGGCCGATTTCTCCAACTCCGTCATGGCCGGGCTTGTCCCGGCCACCCATGCGTCACCACACGATGGCTCCAAGACGTGGGTGCCCGGGACGAGCCCGGGCACGACGTAACCATCAGACATCGGAGTATCTTGTGAGAGTAGCGCGCTCAGGCGTGCTGCTCTTCGAGCGTGGGCTCGCCGATCAGGCCCAGCGTATGCTCCGGATTGAGATGCAGGCCAGGGTCCATCAGCTCGCCGCGCATCAGCGCCAGCGGAGCGCTGCGATAGAGCATCAGATCGTGGAAGGGATCGGTCAGGATCTTGATCATCCAGACGAGGCCGGTCTCGACGTCGCGGATGAAGAACAGGTGCACGGTGCGAAACAGAAGACCGCCGCCGCCAACCACGAGCCAGATCTTGGCAACCTGACGCATGAAGTCGATCGCGCTCGCCCAGGGCGTGAACAGGCCGAACAGCGAGGGATCGACGAACAGCACCAGCGGCGAGAGCGCCCAGATCGACATCAGCACCACCTTGCGCTGAAGGTTGTAGCCGACCTTGATCTCTTCCTTGTACTCGTGCGTCGCCTGGTTGATGTGGTCGTAAGTATGCGGCTCGAAGAAGAAGTGTCCGGCCTGGCGCGAGGTCATCGAGACCAGCCAGCCGACCAGCGCGGAGACCACGGGGTCGATGAACAGCCAGACATAGGCGAAGAGGAAGCTCAGCGCGCTGACGAAGTGCAGGCTCTGATTGATGCGGCTGTGGTGATAGTAGCGATGGTCGTCCCAGCGCTGGATTCGCAGCTGTTCGAGGTAATTCTTGATCATGTTCTTCCCCAAAATGCTTTCGGGTACGGGATTAAAGGGATTCGATGTAGGCCGTGTGACATCATCATTTTGTCATGTGACGATGTGCAGCGGCGCGATGACGCACACAGACGCGCAAGCTCACGCCGCCTTGGCGACGTCGACCTTGCGGAAGCGCACCAGCGAGAAATGACCGAGCGGCGGAATCAAACGGCGCTCGGCGAGCTCGATGCCGTGGGCACCGGCCAGCCACTTCGTATAGCGCGACCAGGCGAACTCGGCGGTGCGGAAGCCGAGCGGACGCACCACCGGCTGCAGCTTCTGCTCGATGAAGCGGCGCATGCCGGCATCCGCGCTGACGCGGGTGAGGATGATCAGCTCGCCGCCCGGGCGCAGCACGCGAGCGAATTCGTCGAGCGCCTTTTCGGGGTTCGGCACCGCGGTGACGACATATTGCGCCATCACCACGTCGAAGGAATTGTCGGAGAATTCGAGCTTCTCGGCGTCCATCACCGCGAGGCCCTCGACGTTCTTCAGCCCGCCCTCGGCGACGCGCTGGCGCGCCTTGTCCAGCATCGCTTCCGAGATGTCGGTGCCGAAGATGCGCAGGTTCGGGGCATAGAGCGGCAGCGAGATGCCGGTGCCGACACCGACCTCGAGCACGCGGCCGCCGATCTTGTTGGTGGCCGCGATCGCGGCCTGCCTGCCCTTGGCGAACACGCCGCCGAACACGAGGTCGTAGACCGGCGCCCAGCGGTCATAGGCCTGCTCGACCACGCCACGGGTGAGGTCGAGCTGCTGGGTGCCGTCAAGGTTCATGATCTTAGCCATCGGTGAGGTTCTCGCTGTGGTTCAAAACGTAGAGGTCAACCGCGCACCGGCCGCCGCGCCATGCGAGGCGAGGCGCGCAAGGCGCGGCTGGGCTGAAGTGAGGTGAGGTTGCCGACGAATTGGCGCGCACTGTTCTCCCAGGAGCGCTCCAGTGCAAAATTGCGGCAGGTCTCGCGCGACATGGTGAGCGCGCGCAGGCACGCAGTGCGCAAATCGTGGTCGATCGCGCCGATCGGATGATCGGCGATGACGTCCTTCGGACCCGTGACCGGAAACGCCGCAACCGGCGTGCCGCAGGCGAGCGCCTCGAGCTGCACCACGCCGAACGTATCTGTCAGGCTCGGAAACACGAACACGTCGGCTGCTGCGAGATGCGCGGTGAGGTCCGCGCCCTTCTTCTCGCCGAGGAAGACGGCCTCGGGATATTTCTTTTCGAGCGCCGCCTTCTGCGGACCGTCGCCGACGACGACCTTGGTGCCGGGCAGGTCGAGCGAGAGGAATGCTTCGAGATTCTTCTCCACCGCCACGCGGCCCATGGTCATGAAGATCGGACCCGGCAGATCGAGCTTGGCCGGAGCGTCGGGGTGGAACAGCTCGGTATTGACGCCGCGGGTCCAGAAGCCAAGCCGCTTGAAGCCGCGCCCGGACAGCTCCTGCCGCAGCGAGGGCGTCGCCACCATGGTCATTGCTGCGGCATCGTGGAAGTGGCGCAGCACGGCATAGCCGACGCTGGCGGGGATGCCGGTCCGGACCGAAACATATTCCGGAAACCGCGTGGTGTAGGAGGTGGTGAAGGCAAGCCGATTGCGCCGGCAATAGGCCCGTGCGGCCCAGCCGATCGGCCCTTCGGTTGCGATATGCAGGGCTTCCGGCGCGCACCTCTCGATCCGCCGCGCGATCTCTTTGCTGCTCGGCAGCGCGACGCGCAGGCCCGGATAGGTCGGCAGCGGCCAGGACGGAAAGCCGTCCGGCGTCAGGAAGTCGATCTCGACATCGAGGGCCTTGGCCGCATTCGCCAGCGAGGTCAGCGTCCGCACCACACCGTTGACCTGCGGATGCCAGGCGTCAGTCGCGATTAATACCCGCATGGGAAAATCCCGAGAGTTTGATGATTCTCAGGCATCGACCATCAACGAAGGATATTTCAGGCGTGTGACGTCATAGAAGTGTCGGCGGGCCGTTTTGTACGTTAACAGGCCGGCGCAGCCACGAAACTGTCATGAAACAATCCTTGCCGCGACGAAACCGTTTTCGGTTTTCCGCGCAAATGTCCCGAAACGTTTCGCCGTTAGTGATCTACGCAACGGAGCACCGAAACGGTGCCGCGGTGATCAACGACACCGAGCAAACAGGGGCGATCAAATGTTCAATCTGGATACGTTCAAGACCTATTCGCGCGCCGTTGCGTTCAGTGCAGTGGCAATCTCCGCATTCGCCTTCGCAGGTGCAGCCAACGCCGCGCCGGTGCAGATCTTCCCGTTCTTCCAGCCGCTGCCGCCGATGGCTGCGCCGCAGCCATTCCAGCCCTATCAGCCCTACCAGCCCTATCAGGCGCCGACCTATCAGACCGAGCCGTCCGAGGATCAGGACGCGGTCGAGATGCCGGCCCGCTTCCGCCGCCAGACTGTTTCCTACGCGACGCGCGAGGCGCCGGGCACTATCATCATCGATACGCCCAACACCTATCTCTATTACGTGCTCGGAGGCGGCCAGGCGCTGCGCTACGGCATCGGCGTCGGCCGCGACGGCTTCACCTGGTCCGGCATTCAATCGGTCAGCCGCAAGGCTGAGTGGCCCGCCTGGACTCCGCCGCCGGAAATGATCGCCCGCCAGCCCTATCTGCCGCGCCACATGGCCGGCGGCCCTGGCAATCCGTTAGGGGCACGCGCCATGTATCTCGGCGGCACCATCTACCGCATCCACGGCACCAACGCGCCCGACACCATCGGCAAGCGTGTCTCTTCCGGCTGCATCCGCATGACCAATGAGGACGTCACCGACCTCTATTCCCGCGTCAACGTCGGCACCAAGGTGATCGTGCTGCCGATGACGGAGCGCCGCGCCGAGCTCGGAACCACGACGCGCTAACGCGAGGGACATTGTGACGCGAACGGCCCCGGAACCCACCGGGGCCGCTTTCGTTTGCCCTCGACGTATCGACGCGCTTGCTGCGGCGCGATCTCCAATGGAGGCGCAAATGCAACCACGCCTGCAACCCTTGCCGCGTCAGTGGCTGCACACGATCGCCATCGCCGGCGCACTGACGCTGCTCGTGCCCGCGCCGACTTCGCTCGCGCAGCAGCCTGCGGGCGACGAGGCCGCGCACCAGGCCTTCAACAATTCCTGCCGCACCTGCCATTCCGTGAAGGAAGGCGACAACCGCCTCGGTCCCAACCTCAACAAGATCGTCGGGCGCAAGGCTGGCTCGCTGCCGAACTACAACTACTCGCCGTCGATGAAAGACGCCGGCTTCGTCTGGGACCAGGACAAGCTCACCCGCTTCATGGTCAAGCCTGACGAGGTCGTGTCCGGCCACAAGATGCAGCCCTATGGCGGCGTTTCGGCGGAGGAAGCGGGCAAGATCGTCGCTTACTTGCAGGCGGCGTCGCAGTGACTCTCGCGGTTTGGCTCCAGCAATCGCGGCGCATCCTTCGAGACGCCCGCCTTGGGCGGGCTCCTCAGGATGAGGGCGGAGTGTGTAGCTCGATCGATCCCTGAAGCGTTTGTCAGCGGGATCAACGACCACTCGCCTCTTGCGCCAAGGCGCGACTGCCAGTTAGCCTCATCCTGAGGAGCGCGCCCTTGCGCGCGTCTCGAAGGGCGAGGCGTTCACGATGACCGAAGGCGCGTGGCTCTACATTCTCAGATGCGCCGACGGCAGCTATTACATCGGCACGACACGCACCGAGCTCGAGATCAGGATCGCGCAACACAACGCCGGCACCCACGAAGGCTACACAAAGTCGCGTCGCCCTGTGATGCTGATCTTCTCGCAATGGTTCGATCGCATCACCGACGCAATCGAATGCGAGCGCAAACTCAAGAAATGGAGCCGCGCCAAGAAGGAAGCCTTCATGCGCGGCGATTTTGCCGAGCTGCATGACCTGGCAAAGCGCGCATCACATCATCCTTCGAGACGCCCGCCTGCGGCGGGCCCTCAGGATGAGGGCTGAGTGTGCGGCAGCATGTCGCCGCGGGGCCGCTGCCAGTTAGCCTCATCCTGAGGAGCGCGCCCTTGCGCGCGTCTCGAAGGACGAGGCGTTCGCACCGGCGGCGCGCTTTTGCCGGCCGCTTCCGCCTCTTCGCTCCGCGATCAACCGCAGCCATGCCGCCGAATGAAACGCGCTCATCAAGAGATACATCGGCACCATCCCGCCGAGCACGGAGCCTTGCCCGGCGGCGCACAGCATGTCAGCCGGCCCACCGCCGATCACGGCCGTCAGCACGGCCATGATCGCAAAGGTCGGCGTCGCCGCCAGGGCCAGCCATCTGGCGAGGTGGCGCGCGGCCACCACGCCATCGCGGCCGGCGCCGGCCGTTGCGCTGACGGGACTAGTCACGTCCTTCCGCGGCCTCCTGGCGGAACGCCTTCTCGCCGGCATCGGAGATCTCGACCCATTTCTTGTCGGGCGCGCCACCTTCCGTGTAGCTGTCGTGCCAATTCCACCATTTGTAGGTCGGCGTCTGCGGATAGCCCTTCGGCGAGTCCTCCCACACCTCCTGCCGGCCGAGCGGCGTGATGTCGAGGTAGTTCCAGGTGCCGCCCATCTGCTCGTCGCCGCGGCTCTTGACGAAATAAGTGCGGAAGATGCGCGTCCCGTCGCGGTAGAACACGTTCGTGCCGTGCCATTCGTCGACGCCGAAATCGGCGTCGAAACTGTCGGTGACGGTGACCCATGGCATGGTCCAGCCCATCCGCTGCTTCAGCCTGATGATGTCGGCCTGCGGCGCGCGCGATGCGAACACGAGCGTGGTGTCGCGGGCGTTCAGGTGCGCGACATGGGCGACCTGGTCGGCCACCATGGAGCAACCCCGGCAGGCGTGATCGGGCCAGCCGAACACGCCGGGCTCGAAGAAGGCGCGGTAGACGATCAGCTGCCGCCGGCCCTGGAACAGGTCAGCCAGACTGAGCTTGCCGCCGGGCCCTTCGAACGCATAGGTTTTGGTCACTTCCATCCAGGGCATGCGCCGGCGCTCGGCCGCCAGGGCATCGCGGGCACGGGTATGCGCCTTCTCCTTCACGAGCAGTTGTTGACGGGCCGCCTCCCAGTCCTGCGGCGACACCACTGGCGGTGTCTGCATGGCGGTCTGTCCGTTCGTCCCTGCTTTGTCTGCTGACGTCATCATGGTTCTCCAAACATCCTGTCCGGGCGGCCATTCCGCGTGTTGCAGACGCGGAACCGCTCGCCCCTCGCCGCATGGTGTCGGCCGTCAACGACTTCTGGCACCAAGCGGTTGCGCGGTGGGAGTAACAAGTGTGGCGGGATTGACATGGAGTCGCTGATCACGGCCGCAGCGCGGGCGCTCGCAGCGGGCGATCCGCTCGGCGCGCTGAACCGTGTTGCGCTGCGCAACGATGCGCCGTCGCTGGCGCTGCGCGGCATCGCGATGGCACAGCTCGGCGATCTCGCCAAGGCCAAGGCGCTGTTGCGCAGCGCCGCGCGCGCTTTCGGTCCACGCGAGGCGATGGCGCGCGCCAGATGCGTGGTGGCCGAAGCCGAGATCGCGCTCGTCTCACGCGATTTGAACTGGCCGGTGAAGACGCTCGCAGCGGCCCGCGCGATGCTTGAAAGGCACGGCGATCTCGCCAATGCCGCCCATGCAGGCCATATCGAGGCGCGCCGATTCCTTCTGGTCGGGCGCCCTGATGAGGCCGAGCGCACGCTGGCCGAACTCCGTCCCACGCCGCTTCCGCCCGCGTCTGAAGTCGTGCGCGAGCTCGTGGTCGCCGGCATCGCGATCAGGCGGCTCAGAACGAAAGACGCGCGCGCGGCGCTCGACCGCGCAGCCCGTGCAGCGCGGCAAGCAAGAATCCCGGCGCTAAGAGCCGAGGTCGACAGCGCAACCCTGATCCTCGACACGCCGGCAGCGCGCCTGATCGCGCGTGGCGAGGAACACCCTTTGCTGCTTGGAGAGGTCGAAAGGCTGGCGAGCTCGACGGCGCTCGTCGTGGACACCTTCCATCATATCGTGCGCAGGCAAGGCGTTGTCGTCTCGCTCGGAACACGGCCGGTGCTGTTCGCGCTGGCGCGCCTTCTGGCGCAGGCATGGCCGGCGGACGTCTCGCGAGAGAGGCTGATTGCCGGTGCGTTTCAAGCAAGGCACGTCGATGAGTCGCACCGCGCGCGATTGCGCGTCGAGATCGGGCGGCTCCGCATCCAGCTCAAGCCGCTGGCCGACATCAGCGCGACCAGGCAGGGTTTCGTGCTTGCGCCGCGGAAGACGCGCGACGTCCTGGTGCTGGCGCGGCCCGTCGAGGAAAAGCACGCCACGATCCTCGCCCTCCTCTCTGATGGCGAGCCCTGGTCGAGCTCGGCGCTCGCGCTGGCGCTGGGAACGAGTGCGCGCACGGTGCAGCGGGCCCTCGACGAGCTGGCGCGATCGAACAAGGTCCAATCCTTCGGGCATGGGCGGGCGCGCCGCTGGATGACGCCACCGGTCCCCGGTTTCCCGACAGGCTTGTTACTCCCCTCGCCGCTGCTGAAGACGTAGGATGGGTGACATCACAGGGATCAAGCACATGAAACGTTCAGAAGCCGAGATCGTCAGGGAGTACGGGCCTTTTGCAGGCGTCGAGGCCGTGCATGGCGTCACCTATGACGGCAGCCACGTCTGGTTCGCATCCGGCGACAAGCTCAATGCGATCGATCCGGCCAGCGGCAAGGTCGCGCGCTCCATCGATGTCGCCGCCCATGCGGGCACGGCGTTCGACGGCCGGCACCTGTTCCAGATCGCCGAGGATCGCATCCAGAAAATCGACGCGGCCTCGGGCAAGGTGCTCACCACCATTCCGGCGCCGGGCGGCGGTGGCGATTCCGGCCTTGCCTGGGCCGAGGGCTCGCTGTGGGTCGGGCAATATCGCGAGCGCAAGATCCACCAGGTCGATCCGGAAACCGGTAAGGTTCTCCGCACCATCGAGAGCAAGCGCTTCGTGACCGGGGTGACCTGGGTTGACGGCGAGCTCTGGCATGGCACCTGGGAGAACGAAGAGAGCGACATCAGGCGGATCGACCCTGAGACCGGCAAGGTGCTCGAGCAGCTCGACATGCCCGCCGGGACGATCGTGTCAGGGCTGGAGTCCGACGGCGACGACCGCTTCTTCTGCGGCGGCGGCAATCGCGGCAATGTGAGAGCGGTCCGCCGTCCCCGGCGCGGCTAGTTCACGGTGAGCTGAGCGCGCGCCTCGTCCTTCGAGACGACCGCTTCGCGGTCTCCTCAGGATGAGGCTAAGCAACATCGGTGCTCGTTGAAACCAGCGCCGCACACACGGTCCTCATCCTGAGGGCCCGCCAACGGCGGGCGTCTCGAAGGATGGCCGCAGTCGCAATCGCAGCCAGATCCCACGCTGCCGTTAATCCATTCGCCGTAATTCCACCCCATCGGTGCGCTCTAGCGCCCTCCTCGCCCGCCCTGTAAAATCCCCGCCGGGGCGGCCTGGGGGATTGATGCGGCTAACGTGGAACTTGAAAACCATCCTGATCGGCGTCGCGGTGCTCGCAGCGTCGTTCTTCATCAGCTTGAAGGCAATGGACTGGCTGTCGCCGCGCGCAACCACATCGGCGCCGCCGGTGGCGCAACTGCCGCCGCTGCCGCCGGTCGCGAAGAGCTCGATCGTGATCGCACCGGTCGCCATCGCGATCTCGGCAATCCGCGAGCAGGCCGAGAAGGCCGCGCCGCGCAATTTCGCCGGGAAGGCCGACAATCCGATCTCGCAGATCCTGGAGAACGCCGACATCGGCTGGACCGCGGTGCGCGGGCCGATGGCGGCCAGCGGCGACAAGGACGTGCTGACGATCTCGACGCCGCTCAGCGGCAAGCTGAACGTGACGGGCTCGCTGTCGGCGAAAGCCACAGGCGCGCTCGGCGACGCGCTCGGCAACGTGCTCGGCGGTGACGCCGCGAAACGGATCGGCGCCGTCAACATCAAGAATCTGAACGCCAGCGCGGAGATCAAGGGCAACGTGGTCGTCACCTCGCGTCCGAAGCTCGCGGCCAACTGGCATCTCGAGCCCAATCTCGGCGCCCAGGTCAATCTCGGCGATACCAACCTCAACGTCGCCGGCGCCAAGGTCAACGTACCGGCGCAGGTGAAGCCGCTGATCGACAAGAATGTCGGCGAGCAGATCAATGCCGTCTCCGAACGCATCCGCAACGATCCGAGCCTGCGCGAGAATGCGAAGCTGCAATGGGCCAAGGCCTGCCGCTCGATCCCGCTGCAGGGCTCGGGCGCCTCGACCGGGCTTCCGCCGCTCTGGCTGGAGATGAAGCCGATCCGCGCCATCGCCGCGCAACCGCGCGTCGATGCGCAGGCTGTGACGCTGCTGATGGGCCTGGAGGCAGAAACGCGCGTCACCTCGACGCCGACCAAGCCGGACTGCCCGTTCCCCGACAAGATCTCGATCGTGCCGCCAACCGGGACCGGCGTGAACATCGGCGTTCCCATCGACGTGCCCTTCACCGAGATCAACAAGCTGATCACAGCGCAGATGGTCGACCGCACCTATCCCGAGGACGGTTCCGGCCCGGTCGACGTCACCGTGAAGAGTGCCAACGTGATCCCGTCGGGCGACCGGCTGCTGATCTCGCTTTTGGTGCGCGCCAAGGAGAAGAAGAGCTGGCTCGGCCTCGGCGCCGAGGCGACGGTGCATATCTGGGGCCGGCCGGTGCTCGACCAGGCGCAGCAGACGCTGCGGCTCACCGATATCCAGCTCGCGGTGGAATCGGAAGCCGCCTTTGGCCTGCTCGGCGCCGCGGCGCGCGCGGTGGTGCCGCAGATGCAGCAAGCCTTGGTGCAGAAGGCGACGCTCGACCTGAAGCCGATCGCCGCCAACGCCCGCGAGAAGATCGCCGCCGCAATCGCCGATTACCAGAAGAGCGAGGACGGCCTCAAGGTCGACGCCAAGATCGACAGCCTGACGCTGGCCGACATCGCCTTCGATTCCAAGACGCTGCGCGTGGTCGCGGAAGCCGGCGGCTCGCTGAATGTGTCGGTGACGAAGCTGCCTTAAATGTAGCGCGGGTCCGCCCGCGTCTTCATCGCTTGCCCCGCTGGCATTCTCATCGGAGGGTGCTAAGCTGTTGCCCGCAACCTCGAACGAGGTGTTGACAGCATTGTAGCGGCAAGCCGAGGACAACATGGAAGCCGGCATGGTTACGCCCGCGCCGGCATTGGTGCGCTTTTCCGGCATTCAGAAGACCTACGATGGCGAGCACCTCGTGGTGAAGAACCTCGATCTCGACATCAGAAAGGGCGAGTTCGTCACCCTGCTCGGCCCGTCGGGCTCGGGCAAGACGACCACGCTGATGATGCTGGCGGGCTTCGAGGTTCCAACCCATGGCGAGATCTATCTCGGTGGCCGCCCGATCAAGAACATGCCGCCGCATAAGCGCGACATCGGCATGGTGTTCCAGAACTATGCCTTGTTTCCGCACCTGACGATCGCGGAGAATATCGCCTTCCCGCTATCCGTTCGCAAGACGAGCAAGGCGGAGGCGCAGGAGCGCGTCAAGTCGGCGCTGCGCATGATCAAGATGGAAGGCCTGGCGCACCGGCGGCCCGGACAATTGTCTGGCGGTCAGCAGCAGCGCGTGGCGCTGGCTCGCGCGCTGGTCTTCAATCCGCAGCTCGTGCTGATGGACGAGCCCCTGGGCGCGCTGGACAAGCGCCTGCGCGAGCAGATGCAGCTGGAGATCAAGCAACTGCACGAGAAGATGGGCATCACCGTGGTCTACGTCACCCACGATCAGAGTGAAGCGCTCACCATGTCGGACCGCATCGCCGTGTTCAACGACGGCGTCGTGCAGCAGATCGACAGGCCCGACGCGCTGTATGAGCATCCCGTCAACAGCTTCGTCGCGCATTTCATCGGCGAGAACAACGTGCTGGCCGGAACCGTCGAGACGGTCGACAAGGACTATTGCCGCGTCGCGCTGGCTGGCGGCGGCACTGTGACCGCACGGGCGGTCAATGTCTCGGGCGCGGGCGCATCGACCTCGCTGTCGGTACGACCGGAGCGGATCGCCATTGTCCCGGGCGGCACCGCCAGCGACGGACCCAACCGCCTGCCGGCGAAAGTGCGGAACGCGATCTATCTCGGCGACCATGCGCTGGCCGTGCTCGATGTCGCCGGCAACGGCGAGTTCATGGTCAAGCTTCAGCCGGGAGCGCACCACGAGCTCACACCTGGTGAAAGCGTCTTCATCACCTTCCGCCCCGAGGACTGCCTGGCCCTCGATCCCGTCTGATCCAACGCAAGCGGACCTGAGAACAATCAACCTCAACGCAACTGACATGAAGAAGGAACCAAGACCATGCTGAAGCGCAAGATTGGCAAGATTGCTCTGGGTTTCGCCGCGGCGCTCGGTGCCAGCGCTGCGCTGGCGAGCGTCGCAGAGGCGCGCGACCTCACCGTCGTGTCGTGGGGCGGTGCCTACCAGGACGCCCAGAAGAAGGTCTACTTCGAGCCGTTCAAGAAGGCATCAGGCGTTGCCATGAACGACGAATCCTGGGACGGCGGCGTCGGCGTGTTGCGCGCCAAGGTGCAGGGCGGCGCCGCCACCTGGGACGTCGTCCAGGTCGAGAGCGACGAGCTCGCGGTCGGCTGCGAGGAAGGCCTGTTCGAGAAGCTGGACTATTCCAAGATCGGCGGCGAGGCCGCCTATATCCCGCCGTCGGTCAACCCTTGCGGCGTCGGCGCCATCCTCTATGACTTTGTTCTCGGCTACGACAAGGACAAGCTGAAGGAGGCCCCGAGCGGCTGGGCCGACTTCTTCGACACCAAGAAGATCCCGGGCAAGCGCGCCCTGCGTCAGGGCCCGAAGACCACGCTGGAGATCGCGCTTATGGCCGACGGCGTCGCGCCGAAGGACGTCTACAAGGTGCTTGCGACCGACGAGGGCATCGAGCGCGCATTCAAGAAGCTCGACACCATCAAGGGCGACATCGTTTGGTGGAAGGCCGGCGCCCAGCCGCCGCAATTGCTCGCCTCCGGCGAGGTGGCGATGACCTCGGTCTACAATGGCCGCATCGACACCGCGAACAAGAACGAGAAGAAGAACTTCGGCATGGTGTGGGACGGGGCGCTGTTCACGCTCGACAGCTGGGTCATCCTGAAGGGCAGCCCGAACAAGGATGCCGCTTACAAGTTCCTGGACTTCGTCGGCAAGGCGGAGAACCAGTCGAAACTATCGGAGAACATTGCCTACGGCACCTCGAACAAGGACGCGGCCGGCCGGCTCGCCCCCGCCGTTCTGAAGGACCTGCCGACGGCACCTGACAACATCAAGAACGCGGTCGAGATCAACGTTGGTTTCTGGCTCGAGAACATCGACCGCCTGACCGAGCGCTTCAACAAATGGGCGGCGAAATAGCGCGTCTCGCAGGACTCGATCCATGACGAATGCGCTGTTAACCGGCGCCGATGCGTCGACCGAGGTGCCGCTCAAGCGCCGATTGAGGCGCGCCGAGCGGGCACGCCAGGTCAAGGCATTGGCGCTGGTCGCGCCGCTTCTCGTCTTCCTGCTCTTCACCTTTGCTGGGCCCATCGCCGGCATGCTGTGGCGCTCGGTCGACGACCGGGAGGTGCGTCAGGTTCTGCCTCAAACCGTTGCCGCTCTCGCCGACTGGGACGGCAAGGACCTGCCGGATGAAAAGGCCTTTGCTGCGCTGGCAAGCGACGTGCTGGCGGCACGCGCCGCCGGCACCATTGCCATCGCAGCCAAGCGGCTGAACTACGCGCTGAACGGTTTTCGCACCATCCTGACCAGCACGGCTCGTAATCTGAAGGTGGCTCCAGAGCCCGGCACCGCCAAGGAGACACTGGGCAAGATCAATCCGGCCTGGCGCGAACGCGCGACATGGACGACGATCAAGGACGCCGGCGGCCCCGTCACGGGCTTCTACCTGCTGGCGGCGCTCGACCTGACGCGAAACGCGGACGGGGCGATCGTCGCGGCCGCGCCGGATCAGGCGATCTACCGCGGCCTTTTCGCCCGCACCTTCGTCATCAGCCTCAGCGTCACCTTGCTCTGCCTGATCCTCGGCTTCCCTGTCGCCTACCTCTTGGCGACGCTGCCGCCGGGCCGGTCGAACCTCCTGATGATCTTCGTCCTGCTGCCGTTCTGGACCTCGCTGCTGGTCCGCACCTGCGCCTGGATCGTGCTGTTGCAGAGCAAAGGCGTCGTGAACGACAGCCTGCACTGGCTTGGCATCATCGACGAGCCCTTGCGCCTGATCTACAACCGCTTCGGCGTCTGCGTGGCCATGACCCACGTTCTCCTGCCCTTCATGATCCTGCCGCTGTACAGCAGCATGAAGGCGATCTCGCCCGCTTACATGCGGGCCGCGGCATCGCTCGGTGCACCGCCCCTCACCGCCTTCCTGCGGATCTACCTGCCTCAAACGCTGCCCGGCGTCGGCGCAGGAAGCCTGCTCGTCTTCATCCTGGCACTCGGCTATTACATCACACCGGCTCTGGTCGGCGGCGCCGCCGATCAGATGATCAGCTACTTCATCGCGCTCTACACGACCGAGACGGCCAATTGGGGCCTTGCTTCGGCACTGGGCGCAGTGCTGCTGCTGGCCACCCTCCTGCTCGCGCTGGTCTATGGCAAGCTGGTGCAGGGCCAGCAGGTCACGGGAGGCATGAAGAATTGAGTGGCAACTCCTCCTTGCGCACGCCCAGCCAGCGCATCGCGTGGGCTACGACCATCGTCGTCTCCGCGCTGGTGTTCATCTTCCTGATCGCGCCGATCCTGGCGATCATGCCGCTGTCCTTCAGCTCGGGCTCGTATCTCACCTATCCGCTGCCCGGTCTGTCCTGGCGCTGGTATGACGATTTCATCAGTTCGCCGCGCTGGATGAATTCGCTGAAGAACAGCCTGATCATCGGCGTCGCCTCGACGGCGCTATCCATGGTGCTCGGCACGCTGGCCGCGCTAGGGCTGGCGCAGTGGAAGAGCCGGTTCAAGCCGCTTGTGCTGGCTTTCGTGCTGTCGCCGGTCGTCGTGCCCGGCGTCATCACCGCGGTCGGTCTGT
Source organism: Bradyrhizobium sp. 138 (assembly GCF_023074075.1). Lineage (GTDB taxonomy): Bacteria > Pseudomonadota > Alphaproteobacteria > Rhizobiales > Xanthobacteraceae > Bradyrhizobium. The sequence goes on from NZ_JADPKT010000099.1 coordinate 17,267, forward strand.
ATTTCTACTTCGCGCCGATCGGACTGACCGGCAGCTATCTCGGCTTGATCCTGGCCCATACCGCGCTGGCGACGCCCTTTGTGGTGATCACGGTCGGCGCAACGCTGCAGAGCTTCGACACCAATCTGGCGCGCGCCGCCGCCTCGCTCGGCGCCTCGCCGCTGTATGCGTTCCGCCGCGTGATCCTGCCGCTGATCCTGCCCGGTCTCGCATCGGGCGCGCTGTTCGCCTTCGCGACCAGCTTCGACGAGGTGGTGATCGTGCTGTTCATGGCAGGTCCCGAGCAGCGCACCCTGCCGCGCGAGATGTTCAGCGGCATCCGCGAGAACATCAGCCCGACCATCACGGCCGCGGCGGTGATCCTGACGACGGTCTCGGTCATCCTCCTCGCCACCATGGAAGCCCTGCGCCGACGCAACGAACGGCTCAAGGGCGGGGGCTGAGCGGCTCTTCCTTCTTCCTCTCCCTGCAAGCGGGCGAGGTCAGGAAAACGGCACGACAGCGCGCCCGGTGAAAACCAGGCGCGCTTCGTTTAGGTCATCAGAGCTGCATTACTCCGTATATTTGAACTCCGGCATGTTCTTCAGCTCGTCCTTGCTCGCATTGAACACGGCGTGGTTCGGATACCACTTCGAGGACGAGGTCGTCGTCGCGGTCTTGTCGGTACCGGTCGCCGCGCCCGTCGTCGTGCTCGCGGGGGGCTTGGCGCCCGGGTTCGTGGCGGGGCCGGTATAGGCCACGGCCTCGTTGACGAACTTCAACTTCTCATAGGGCACGGCGACGAGATGCTCGCCCATGCCGAGGAAGCCGCCGACGCCGATCACTGCAATCTTGATGTTACCGTTCTTGTCCATCAAGAGGTCGTTGATCGAGCCGATGTTCTCGTTGGCTTCGTTATAGACCTTCACGCCCGACATTTTCGAAATGCGCCACTGATCGGACGCGGACGTGGTGGTCGTGGTGACCGCCGCGGCCGGCGCCTTGTCGGTGGTGGCGGGCGGTGTTTGCGCGAACGCAACGGTGGCAAGCAGCGCGGTGCCGGCGAGGCCGGCAGCGATCGATTTCGTCAGCATGTTGTCCTCTCCTTCACAAGAAACTCGTGTTGAGAAAACAGCGCTGATCACACGCAGTTCCTTGCGCGCGACAAATTCGTCGCGCATTGCGCGAGCGCGAAAATCCCGAAATCTGTTCCTGTGTCATCCCGGAACATTTTGCGGCGCACAGCAGGCCTGCGGCTCGCCGGTGTGAGCCCCCTTACGCCGCGAGCGGCGGGTGCTCGACGGCCTCATGCGCGAAGATCGCTACCGCCTCGAAGCGGTAGTTGCAGGCGTGGCAGGTCCAGAGATAGGAGACCCGGCGGCCCTCGCCCGGCTCGATCCAGTCCGGTTGCGGGATCGGCGTGCCGCACTGGGCACAGGGATTGTTTCTGGGAACGCGGTCGACATGCGCCTTGGCCATGGTCGATTTCATCATGGCACCTCTCCCGATTTGCAGCGTCTTCATACTCGCTTTCGCGCACCGGCGCGAATAGACAGGCGTGCTGTCGCGCGCGGGGTCGTCTGCCCCGAAGCTTCTGCTTCGAGCTCTCTTGCGCGGGCTTGCGGGCTTTGAGTCGTAATAGCGGCTCGGCACCGCAATATCGGGCGATGGCGGCGTTTGGTCACATCATCGCCGTGTTCGGGCTGCCTAACGGCAGCCGGGCGCAGGCCACTTTGGGATATCTGATGAAGATTTTACGCATTGCCGCGCTGCTCGCGGCCGGACTGACATTGCCGCAGGCCGCACTTGCGGGCGAAGCCGAATATGCCGAGATGGTCGCGGCCCATGCCCGCGCCAACGGCGTGCCGGAAGCGCTGGTGCACCGCGTGATCATGCGCGAGAGCCGCTATCAGCCGCACCTCGTCGGCCGTGGCGGCACCATCGGGCTGATGCAGATCAAGCTCGCGACCGCCCGCGGGGTCGGCTACACCGGCGATGCCGCGGGCTTACGCGATCCCAACACCAACCTCGCTTACGCCGTGAAATACCTCGCCGGCGCCTATCGCGCCGCCAACGGCGACCACGCCCGCGCCGTGCGTTATTTCGCAGGCGGCTATTACTACGCTGCAAAGCGCCAGCGGCAGGAAGCCGTGCAGGTCGCCAGTATGGGCGAGACCAATATGGGTCAGCCCGGTATGGGTCAGACCGGTATGGGTCAGCATTGGCTGGAGCCGAACGGCAACCCGCAGCCGATGTTCGGCACCACGCCGCACAGGAAGCTGGCCCAGCGCGTCCGCAACGCGCGGGCGCAGGCGCTGAAGTAGTCCGGGGCCCGGCTGCGGTTCCCAGCTAACGCGTTGACCGCCTCGTCCCGCTGGCATACATTAGACCCGTTCCGAGGGGTGCTCCGAGGAGGAGCTGAGATACCGCTAAATGGGCAATCCTGCCCAGGACCGCGGTGACCCTTTGAACCTGATCCGGGTCATGCCGGCGAAGGGACAGGGATGTTGCAGACCACCAAGCGACCGGATTCACCGGTATCCATCATCGGCGCAGGCATTGCGGGCGCCTGGCAGGCGCTCCTGTTCGCGCAGGCCGGCCACGCCGTGACCTTGCACGAGCGCGGTGACGAGGCGATGACGGACGCCACCAGCCATTGGGCCGGCGGCATGCTCGCACCCTATTGCGAGGCGGAGGTCGCCGAACCCATCATCAGCCGCCTGGGACTGCGCTCGCTCGACATTTGGCGGCGCGAGCTGCCCGACACGCCGTTCAACGGCTCGCTGGTCGTCGCCCATCCGCGCGAACGCAACGACTTCGAGCGCTTCGCGCGCATGACCGAGGATCATCGCCGGCTCGATGCCGCGGGCCTCGCCGAGCTCGAACCGTCGCTGGAGGGCCGCTTCCGCGACGCGTTGTTCTTCCCGGCCGAGGGCCATGTCGAGCCGCGCCGCGTGCTGCCCAAGCTGCATGAGCGCATCCGCGCCGCCGGCGGCACCATCAAATTCAGCAGCGACGTCACGGCCACCGATCTCGCAAAGGATCCTGAGAGCATCGTGATCGACTGCCGCGGCCTGGGCGCCCGCGACCAACAGCCGGAGCTTCGCGGCGTCAAGGGCGAGATGATCCTGATCGAGACGGCCGAGGTGCAGCTTGCGCGCCCGGTACGGCTGATGCATCCGCGCTGGCCGCTTTACGTGATCCCCCGCGCGGACAATCTGTTCATGCTGGGCGCGACCTCGATCGAGGCCGAGGACACCGGCGTCAGCGTCCGCTCCGCGCTGGAGCTGCTGGGCGCGGCCTATGCCGTGCACCCGGCGTTCGGCGAAGCTCGCATCGTCGAATTCGGCTCCGGGCTGCGGCCCGCTTTTCCCGACAATCTGCCGCGCATCGGCATTCGCGGCCGCAGGATCACCGTCAACGGCCTCTACCGCCATGGCTTCCTGCTCGCGCCGGCGCTTGCCGAGCTGACGCTCAACTATGTCGAGCGCGGCCAGATCGACAATGAGGTGATGCAATGCTTGTGATCGTGAACGGCGAGCAGCGCGAGGTGGCCTCGGGAAGCGTCGACGCGCTGCTCTCGGAGCTCGACTACGAGGGCACCCATTTCGCCATCGCGCTGAACTACGACGTCGTGCCGAAAAGCCGCTGGGCCGAGACGAGCCTGAAGGCCGGCGACGAGATCGAGATCATCACGCCGCGGCAGGGAGGGTGAGGATGAAATGCTGCCACAAACTCCGCCGTCATCCTGAGGTGCGAGCCGCCTTCGGCTCGCCTCGAAGGATGGCCGCAAGCGGCGCTGTCATCCTTCGAGGCGCGCAAGTGCGCGCACCTCAGGATGACGGTCTGTGCAAGTCGCCTGTGAGGAAATTGAAACCATGGTGACCTTCTACGGCAAAACCTTCGCTTCCCGCCTGCTGATCGGCAGCGCGCTCTATCCTTCGCCTGCGATCATGCAGTCGGCGATCCGCGCCTCCGGCTCGAACATCGTCACGGTGTCGCTGCGGCGCGAATCCGCCGGCGGCAAAACCGGCGACGCGTTCTGGAACCTGATCCGCGAGCTCGTCGTCACAGTGCTGCCGAACACCGCCGGCTGCCGCACGGTGCGCGAAGCCGTGACCACGGCAAAGCTCGCCCGCGAATTGTTCGGCACGCCCTGGATCAAGCTCGAAGTCATCGCCGACAACGACACGCTGCAGCCCGACGTCGTCGGCCTGGTCGAGGCCGCCACCATCCTGATCAAGGACGGTTTTGAAGTGTTCCCCTATTGCACCGAGGATCTCTCGGTCGCGAACCGCCTGGTCGATGCCGGCTGCAAGGTGGTGATGCCGTGGGCAGCGCCGATCGGCAGCGCCAAGGGCATCACCAATCGCGATGCGCTCAAACTGCTGCGCGACCGGCTGCCCGACATCACGCTGGTGGTCGACGCCGGCCTTGGCGCGCCCAGCCACGCGGCGCAGGCGCTCGAGCTCGGCTATGACGCCGTGCTGCTCAACACCGCCATCGCCAAAGCCGCCGATCCCGTCGCGATGGCGAATGCCTTCCGCCTCGGCTGTGAGGCCGGCCGTACCGCTTACGAGGCCGGGCTGATGAACGCCCGCGACTTCGCCTCCCCTTCCACCCCTGTCGTTGGGACCCCGTTCTGGCATGCCGTATCCTGATCGTTTCTATCCCGTCGTCGACAGCCTCAAATGGGTCGAGCGGCTCACCAAGCTCGGCGTCGGCACCATCCAGCTGCGCGCCAAGGACCTCAACGATGCCGACGCGCTGCAGATCGTCACCGACGCGCTGGCGATCACTGAGGGCACGCAGGCCAAGCTGGTGGTGAACGACTACTGGCGCGCCGCCGTCGTCGCCGGCGCCAAATATCTGCATCTCGGCCAGGAGGATCTGGCAGAGGCGGATCTGAAAGCGATCCGCGAGGCCGGGCTGTCGCTCGGCATCTCCACCCATGACGACGACGAGCTTGCGACCGCACTCGAAGCGCAGCCCGATTACGTCGCGCTCGGCCCGATCTTCTTCACCACCTTGAAGTCGATGCGCTTCGAGCCGCAGGGCATTCCAAAAATCACCGAATGGAAGAAGCGCATCAGCAACATCCCGCTGGTCGCGATCGGCGGCATCAAGTTCGAGCACGCCGCGGAGATCTTTGCCGCGGGCGCGGATTCCATCGCCGTCGTCAGCGACGTCACGCAAAACCCCGACCCCGATGCGCGGGTGCGGCAATGGCTCGACTTAACGATGGAGGCGACATGATGCGCGTCCGCCCCTATTTGATCCGTCACCCTGAGGTGGCCGCTTCTTCAGCGGCCCTCGAAGGGCGACGGCCCGGCTCTTTCATCCTTCGAGGCGCGCAAATGCGCGCACCTCAGGATGACGAGATTGAGATTGCACAACGGAATTAACCGGAGGATCCCATGAACATCCGCTCCAACCCCGAGAAGACCGTCCCCGCCGTCACCACCGGCCCGCTGCCCTCCTCGCGAAAAATCTTCGCGACCCCCGACGCCGCGCCCGATCTGCGCGTGCCGTTCCGCGAGATCATCCTGTCCGAAGGCGCCGGCGAGCCCAACCTGCCGGTCTATGACACCTCGGGCCCCTACACCGATCCAAGCGTGACCATCGACGTCAACGCCGGCCTGCCCCGCAACCGCAAGCAATGGGTGCTGGAGCGCGGCGGCGTCGAAGAATATGACGGCCGCCAGATCAAGCCGGAGGACAATGGCAACATCTCCACCGACAAGGCCGCGCGCGCGTTCAGCGCCTATCACAAGCCGCTGCGCGGGCTCGACGGCCACAAGATCACCCAGCTCGAATTCGCCCGCGCCGGCATCATCACCAAGGAGATGATCTACGTCGCCGCGCGCGAAAATCTCGGCCGCAAGCAGCAGCTCGAGCGCGCGGAAGCAGCTCTCGCCGACGGCGAGAGCTTTGGCGCCTCGGTCCCCGCCTTCATCACCCCGGAGTTCGTCCGCGACGAGATCGCGCGCGGCCGCGCCATCATCCCCTCCAACATCAACCACAGTGAACTCGAGCCGATGATCATCGGCCGCAACTTCCTCACCAAGATCAATGCCAATATCGGCAACTCGGCAGTGACCTCGTCGGTCGAGGAAGAGGTCGAGAAGATGGTGTGGGCGATCCGCTGGGGCGCCGACACCGTGATGGACCTCTCGACGGGCCGCAACATCCACACCACGCGCGAATGGATTTTGCGCAACTCGCCGGTGCCGATCGGCACCGTTCCCATTTATCAGGCGCTGGAGAAGTGCAACGGCGACCCCGTGCAGCTGACCTGGGAACTCTACAAGGACACCCTGATCGAGCAATGCGAGCAGGGCGTCGACTATTTCACTATCCACGCCGGCGTGCGGTTGCAGTACATCCACCTGACCGCCAACCGCGTCACCGGCATCGTCAGCCGCGGCGGCTCGATCATGGCGAAGTGGTGCCTGGCGCATCACAAGGAGAGTTTTCTCTATACGCATTTCGACGAGATCTGCGACCTCATGCGCAAGTATGACGTCTCGTTCTCGCTCGGCGACGGTCTGCGCCCGGGCTCGATCGCGGATGCCAACGACCGCGCGCAATTCGCGGAGCTGGAGACGCTTGGCGAGCTGACGAAGATTGCGTGGGACAAGGGCTGCCAGGTCATGATCGAAGGCCCCGGCCACGTGCCGATGCACAAGATCAAGATCAACATGGACAAGCAGCTCAAGGAGTGCGGCGAGGCGCCGTTCTACACGCTTGGACCGCTGACCACCGACATCGCGCCGGGCTATGACCACATCACCTCAGGCATCGGCGCCGCCATGATCGGCTGGTTCGGCTGCGCCATGCTCTGCTATGTCACGCCGAAGGAGCATCTCGGCCTGCCCGATCGCAACGACGTCAAGACCGGCGTCATCACCTACAAGATCGCCGCCCACGCCAGCGATCTCGCCAAGGGCCACCCGGCCGCCCAGCTGCGCGACGACGCCCTCTCCCGCGCGAGATTCGACTTCCGCTGGAGCGACCAGTTCAACCTCGGCCTCGACCCCGACACCGCGAAAAACTTCCACGACGAGACCCTGCCGAAGGAAGCCCACAAGGTCGCACATTTCTGCTCGATGTGCGGTCCAAAATTCTGCTCGATGAAGATCACGCAGGACGTGCGGGATTATGCTGCGACGCTGAACGATCCGAACAGCGTCGGCATGTCGATAGCCGGCACCGCCGAAGACGGCATGGCCAGGATGAGCGCGAAGTTCAAGGAGATGGGCGAGAGCTTGTATCTGGATGCGGAGAAGGTGAAGGAGAGTAATCGGGTGCTGTGACGTCATTCTAACTCGGCGTGCTCACTATGCGGTTTGAAGTCCTACCTGGATTACCGCCGTACGGCCCCCCAGCCGTATCGTTCACCGAGAACGGCCCTCGCGAATGGCGCGAGGGCCAAGTTGTTCGCTTCTATCCATCGAATTCGGAACCGTGGATTGGTAATTTTCTTGGTGGATTGACCAAATTCAGTTCGGTTCTGCATCATCCGAATGGAAGCGACGTAATCGTTATCGCGATGGGCGAAGCCGTTGTCGTCGATCCCGAGACACGCACCTTGCGCGACCGTATTGGGGCTCAAATCGAGGAGATCTTTGTTCTCGAAGAAGAGAAGTCCGTTGTGTTTCGCAGCATAGTTGATTTCTGCGCGATCGCTGCGGACAATACCAAATGGCACAGTCCACGAATCTCCTGGGACGGCTTTCGTGGTCTCAAGAGAAGCGGGCTGGAACTATCTGGCGAGGCATGGAGTCCTATCCAGGACGCCTGGGTTCCTTTTCAGCTCGACCTCTCAAACGGGCAATGCCTCAACGCTATTTACCAAGCCGACATGAGCAGAGCGCGTGAGGTTGTCGCGAGACCAATGCCCAAATCTTAGTGATAGCAAGCATAGCCCAGATGAGCGCAGCGGCGTCCGAGGTCTGCCGTCCCACATATCGCTCCGCTCATGCGGGCTACCGCCGTGGATAATTGGCGTGCCCGCCCCCGCTTCCCATCGCCTCCTCGACCAGCTCCGCCCCAACCTCCGCCTCGTCTTCGTCGGCACCGCCGCCTCGACGCGTTCAGCCGAGCTCGGGCACTACTACGCCCATCCCGGCAACCGCTTCTGGCGCGCGATCCATGAGGCCGGGATCACGCCGCGGCGCTATCAGCCAAACGAGTTCGCGGAGTTGATCGCGCTCGGAATCGGCTTCACCGATCTCTGCAAGACGGGCGCGGGGATGGATCACCAGATCGCGGCGGAGACGATCGACGTGCCCGGGTTCAGGGCCAAGATTGAAGAGTATCGGCCGCGGACGATTGCGTTCACGAGCAAGAAGGCGGCGAGCCTGTTTTATGGCAGGCCCTCGAGCGGGATTGCGCTGGGGCGACAGGTGCGCGAAACGAGATTGCCGGAGATTTTTGTGCTGCCGTCGCCATCTGGCGCGGCGTCGGGGAGTTGGACGCTGGAGCCGTGGCGGGAGCTTGCGGCGTGGATTGCTGCGTAAGGTGGGCAAAGGCGCTCTTGCGCCGTGCCCACCATCTCTCCACGCAATCCGGTAGAACGGTGGGCACGGCGCGCGAAGAGCGCGCCTTTGCCCACCCTACGACACTGGCGGCGTGGATCGGCCGCGCTTGGTAGGGTGGGTTAGCTGCGCGGCTGCGCGAAGCGCGGGCCGTGCGGCGTAACCCACCGCTTCTGTCGCAGCGGGCGCTGACGTGGTGGGTTACGCCTTGTGCCGTTCCGTGTTGAAGGACCGCGCTCGTGAGCGGCTAACCCACCCTACAAAGGATCGGCTGCGTGTCGGAATCCGCATCTGTCGTTCGTCCTCAGGGTACAACGTGCAATCAACCGGAAGCCCACATGCCTCCCACCATCACCGCTTTCGAACCCCCGACCGCGGCCGCGGGCAGGCGCGCGACATGCGGGTCCGCTGGGCGTTCGAGGAAGTCGGCCAGCCCTACGACGTTCGCCTCCTCTCGTTCGCGGCGATGAAGGCGCCCGCGCACATTGCGCTGCATCCGTTCGGGCAGATCCCGACCCTTGAAGACGGCGATCTCGCGCTGTTCGAATCCGGGGCGATCGTGCTGCATATCGCCGAGCGGCACGATGGCTTGCTGCCTGACGATGCCAATGCGCGGGCGCGCGCGATCGCGTGGATGTTCGCTGCGCTGAGCACGGTGGAGCCGCCGATCGTCGAGCTCACGATGGCGATGCTGTTCGAGCGCGACAAGAGCTGGTACGCGGAGCGGCTGCCGATGCTGCAGGATCGCGTCCGCACCAGGCTCGGCGAATTGTCGCGCCACATCGATGATGCCGACTGGCTCGACGGCGCCTTCAGCGCCGGCGATCTCATGATGGTGACGGTGCTGCGGCGGCTGAACACGTCAGGCCTGCTCGACGAATATCCTGCGATCGTCGCCTATGTCGCCCGCGGCGAAGCGCGGCCGGCGTTCCGGCGTGCATTCGATGCGCAGCTTGCGGTGTTCAACGCGGCGTCGCGTTCGTAGGGTGGGCAAAGCGACTTGTCCGCCGAAGCTCGAAGAGCGAAGGCGGAATCGTGCCCACGTCTTTCTTGAATACGGAAAGGACTGGTGGGCACGGCGCTTTGCGCCTTTGCCCACCCTACGGCAGCTCGCTTTACCGCATCGTGATCGCAAGCCCGCTCAGATCGGCGTTCGCCATCAAACCGACCTGCGTGCCCGTCAGCTCCAGCACCGCGCCCTTCTGGTTGGTCAGCACGATGGCGCGGGCGCCGGCGCCGACGGCAAGGCCGGCACCTGCGGCACCGTAGACCCCGGCGACGTCCGAGGGACGGTTGATGTTGGAGACGCGGCCGCGCAGCACGGTCTTGGATCCCCCGAACACGAGGCCGTAGTCGAGACCGCCGGTCGCGAGCCCATAGGTGCGGCCGCGGAAGTTGAGCACTCCGCTCCCGCCCGAGCCGCCGATGATCCAGCCCGCCTTGTAGATCGTCAGCGTCACGAAACCGCTGTCGGCCTGCGCCGAAGTCGAGAGCCCGGCCAGGGCGGCAATGGCGACCAGCGCGGCGCGGAAGGTGGAAGCGAGCTTCATGGGGGTCTCCGGGGGCTATTTTTCAGGGGGAATCGAATCAGACGGGGGCGAATCTACCTGATGGATCGGGGCGGCAACATGATGGTGGCGCCATTCTGTCCCTGTTTTGCCCGACGAAGCGAGCGCAATTTCGCTCTTACCGAATCGAATTTCTACTGTGCATGGGGTTGTTTTCGCATTTTTCGGTTTGAGCGCCCCTCGCCTGCCGCTACGCTCCTGGCATCAGCGACCATCTGTCGAGGTGATCCCATGCCGATCCAGCATTTCGCGCCTCCGCCCCATGTCAAAGCGCCGCCGCTGTCGTTTGCGACGCGCGTCGGCGATCTCCTGTTCGTCTCAGGCATTCCCGGCTTCGATGCGAGCGGCGCGCTGCCCGATGGTTTCGAGGCGCAGTTCGCCAACGTCGTCGTCAACATCAAGCGCGTGCTCGGCGAGGCCGGCGCCAGCACAGGCGATCTCGTCAAGGTCAACGTGCTGCTGACCCGTGCCTCGGATGTCGCCGCCATGAACGCGCTCTATGCCGGCGCCTTCGGCCCGCCGCCCTACCCGGCGCGCACCACTTGCGTGGTGCAGGCCCTGCCCGATCCGAAGATGCTGATCGAGATCGAGGCGGTGGCCTCGCTTTCGAAATGAGCCGCGCCTGTGACTTGTCGGGCACGCGGCCAAACCAAATGCTTGAGAAGCAGCTGACATGTCCGTGAACGGCCACTCCCCGGCTTGCCAAGAACCTGCTTTTACCGCACGAATTTTCAGGTCCACGTCCCCACAAGGAGATATTCCATGCGTCGCGTTCTCGCGCTCTGTGCCGTTGCCGGCATCGCTTCTTCCATCTTTGCCGTGCCGGCCTCGGCCAAGGTCGGCTATTACGTGATCCGCTGGGACAACACCGGCATCTGCCAGGTCTGGAACGAGGACCTGCAGTACAAGCCGTTCCAGTTCGGGGTGTCGACCTACAAGGTCGTCAGCAAGCCGCTCCCGACCTTCCAGGCCGCCTCCGACCTCCAGATCAAGCTGCGCACCGAGCGCCGCTGCACGCTCTAGGCTTGACGCGACAAGACGGATTTCAAGGGCGGGTCGCGCAGGCGGCCCGCCTTTTCGTTTTTGCGGGACCTTCGCGTTTCTCAGCCGAAATCAGCCATATCCCGCGCCCGTTCGTTGAACCTGAGCGGCGCGCGGAACTACTCACATCTTGTCCGGCGCGCATTCCGTGGAGCGTCCGGCACCAGCCCTCCCCGCATTGCCGGGAGGCGCATCACATCATTCATTTGAGGAGCTGATCATGCGTCGTATTTCCGTGCTGTGCGCTGCCGCCGGTCTTGCCGTCACTGCGTTCGTCGCTGCGAGCCCTGCACAGGCCAGCTATCACCTGATCCGCTGGCAGGATACCGGCTTCTGCCAGATCTGGGACGAGAGCATCCCGACCACGCCGTGGCCGGCCGGCTATCACCGCGCCAGCCCGAGCGTGCCGACCTTCATCGACGCGCTCGCCGCGAAGGACGCCGCGCTGAAGAGCGGCAGCTGCACCTGGTAAGATTTCGATCGGCGGACGAAGAGCCGGGCAAGGACGCAAGCGTCCTTGCCCGGTCGTTCTTTTGCCCGGATCTCGTAGCCCGGATGAGCGAAGCGATATCCGGGACCGACCTATCCTCCGATCAACCTTCCTCCGCACGCTCACCGAAAGTATCCCCGCCTTCGCCGACCTCACCGGCCCAATCCTCCGGCAGCAATCCCGCCCGCACGTAGCGGTGAAACGACGAATGCGGCCAATCGCCAACACGCCGAACGTAACCATGCTTGACAGGGTTGAAGTGAATGTAGTCGACATGACGAGCGAAGTCGTCTTCGTCGCGGATCGTGTGCTCCCAATAGCGCCGCTGCCATAGCGCCAGTTCTCCGTTGGAGTGGCGGGCTATGTCGACACCGGCATGAAGCAAAGCACTGCTGAAATGCCCCTTGATCCTTCGCCAGCGTCCCGCGAAGTCAGCGTCATCCAGCGGAAGTAACATGACGACATGCAGATGATCCGGAAGGATCACGACGGCGCCGATCTCAAACGGACGCTCCTTGCGAGCCGTTCGGAAGGCGCGGCGCAAGGCGTCGATATTTTCAATAAGAAGGCTCGATCGTCGATCGAAAAGCGTCACGGTAAAAAAGTAAGTGCCGCCGGGAAGAAAGTTTCTGCGGTACAGAACCATGGGCTAAACCTGTCCCGGATGTCGCTTCGCTCATCCGGGCTACAAGATAGCACATGAAGCCTCACGCGTCCTTGTGCGCGCCGGGATGGATCAGGACGTCGCGTGCGGCGGCGAGGTCGATGAAGGCTTGCGCGCTGCCGCCGTGGTCGGGATGCATGCCCTTAGCGGCGCGGCGATAGGCCCGGTTGATGTCCTCGCAGGTGAGCTGCACCGCGAGCGGCAGGCCGAGCATCTTGCGGGCGCGATCCTCGCTGGACAGCTTCTTCGGCGCAGCATTGCGGCGGCCGAAGCGCGGCGCGGTCAGATCGTGGACCACCTCGAGCACCACACCGAGACGGCGCTGGGCCGCCTGCGTCACGCCGTGATCGTCATTGCCCGCGGCCTGCCGCAGCACCGGAAGCGCCTGCTCGGCGGCCTGGCGCAACATGGTATCCGTGCTCATCCGCGCGATCTCGGCCACGAGCCGGCCCGCCTCGGCGAAGTCGGCTGACGGCCCCGACCGCAGCCGTTCAAGGGCGAGTTTCCAAGAGTCGAGCCGTTCCATCATGCGCGCAACGTTTAGCAATCAAGATCAGTATGCCAAGGCTGCCGTTTCCGACCCCTTAATTTCGAGTTAGCGTTTCGTGAAACTTCGAAAAGAAATCGGGAGGAATATGTCATGGCACTGCTTGCAAACCACATCGCCGTCGTCACCGGCGCGGGTTCCGGCATCGGCCGCGCGATCGCCGCCGGCTATGCCCGCGAGGGCGCGCAAGTCGTGCTGCTCGACGTCAATTCCGACACCGTCGCGGACGCCGCCGAGGAGATCCGCAAAGCGGGCGGCAAGGCCGAGAGTTTTGCGCTCGACGTGACCCGTCGCGAGGATTGCTTCGCGCTGGCCGGCCGCGTCGCGGACAAGGTCGGGCAGGTCTCGATCCTCGTGAACAATGCCGGCATCACCCGCCGCAACGCCTTCACCGCGGAGACCGAGACGGTGGCGAAGGACTGGAACGACATCATCTCGCTCAACCTCAACGGCGTCTTCAACATGACGCAGGCCTTCCTTGGCCCCTTGCGCGCGAGCAAAGGCCGCATCGTCAATATCGGCTCGATCCAGTCCTTCGTGCATCTGCGCACGCCGAGCTCGGCGGCCTACACCACCTCGAAGCACGGCGTGCTCGGCTTCACCAAGGCGCTCGCGGTCGAGCTCGGCAAGGAAGGCGTGCGCGTCAACGCGATCGGGCCGGGCTTCATCGAGACCAACATCAACGCCAAGGTGCGCGCCACCAATCCGGCGCTGGTGCAGGCCTTCGTCGATCACACCCCACTGGCGCGCACCGGCAAGCCCGAGGACATCGTGGGACCCGCGATCTTCCTCGCGTCCGATCTGTCGGCCTTTGTCACGGGAACCATCGTGATGGTGGACGGCGGCTATCGGACGGTGTGAGGACACATCACTCAGCGCGCACCAATCGCGGCAGCTTCGCGGCATTCCTGGGGTTATCTGGTGCGCGGCCCCGCGGTTAATCCTTCATTAACCAAACCCGATCACCGTAGATCTACGGCTTGGGGGTCGTTTGTTCTCGATCCGCTTCCAACGATGGAAGCGGGCGTTGATCGGGGAGTGTATTGATGACCACTGTTCATGTCGCCGCGTCCGAGTCGGGCGCACAATTTCTTTCTCCCGACCAGATCGTTCCGCTGCTGATCGGCGCGACTGTCGACGAGGTCGAGCGCGAGCTCGTGCTGCAGACGCTGGCGCGCTGCGACGGCAACCGCACGCGCGCCTCGCGCGTGCTCGGCCTGTCGGTGCGCACGCTGCGCAACAAGATCAGGATCTATGCCGCCTCCGGCATCGAAGTGCCTGCCTATCAGGATTAGCGCGCGGCTCCGTGTCGATTGATGTTGACCGACCCGACGCGAAACGCGGGCGGAATTGCTGCTGTCGTCAAACGCCGCTAAGTAGCTTGCTTCCGTGAGAGGGAGCAGTGGCGTGGCAGACGATCAGGGACGACGGCAGGGAGCTCAGGGACCGCGCGGGCGGCAGGGCGAGCCCGGACGGCCGGGGCCGCAGGGTCACCCGGGCCGGCGTGGGCCGGACGGCGCGCGCGGCAAGCCGGGGCCGCAGGGCAAGCCGGGACCGATCGGAAAGGCCGGACCGCAAGGCAAGCCCGGTCCGCAAGGCAAACAGGGCGAGGCCGGCCCGCGCGGGGCGATTGGCGCGCAGGGGCCTGTCGGACCACAGGGGCCAGCAGGACCGCAAGGTGCGCGCGGCGAGGCCGGGCCGCCCGGTCAGCTGCCATCGATCGAGCAGGTGCTGCCATGGCTCGATCAATTGTTCGACGCGTGGGCCGAGCGCCGCCGCCAACGCGAGCGCGAAGCCGCCGAGCGCGAAGCGCTGGAGGCCGCCGTGCAGGAGCCCGATGAGGCCATCATCGACGGCGAAAGCAACGACGGCGAAGGCGACGAGCACAAGAAAAAGAAAAAGAAGAAGCGCGGCCAGAAGCACTAGCCAACAGTCTATTTCGGCCGATCCTCGCGTCGCGGTAGCATGCCCATGCGCTCGAACTGCCAGCGCATGGCGCGGTACCAGAGATAGCCGACCGCCGCGCCGCAGAGAGCGAGGATGATCATGTTCACGCTCGAGAACGAGCCGCTCCACCACATCATCCAGGCGGTCCACAGCACCGTCAGGGTAACGGCGCCTGCTTTCAAAGGAAGAAGGGGGCGGCTCATGATCTTGCTCCGGGCTGTCAAAACCCCGGCGAACATCATTGCGCGCCAAGAGGCCTTTTTCCGTGAGCCAGATCACGCAATGGTCTTCGACGATCGCTAACCGAAGCGCAGCCGCGAACGCTCCCTCGCCTTTTCCGCCTCGATCTCGCGGTCGCGCGCCGGCGCATGGGTGTGCAGCGAAGTCAGGAGCTTTCGCGCGGCCTCCGAGACCTCCGCCACCGCACGGTCGAACGCCGCCTCGTTGCCCTGCGACGGCTTGTTGAAACCGGACAATTTTCGCACGAACTGGAGTGCGCTGGCGTGGATCTCATCCTCCGTTGCCGGCGGCTCGAAGTTGAACAGCGTCTTGATGTTGCGGCACATGCAGGCTCTCTCCGGATGTTTCCTTGAAGACGGTCGGCGGAGCTGAAATCCTACATCCTTTCTCCGCACTTCTGCTAAGTTCCGCCGCAACGCGGCCGCCGACCATGAGCCGCAATGGGGAGAGAAACATGAAGGTGCTTTGCGCGGCGCTGTCGACCGTCCTGTTGTCCGTTTCGATGTCGGCCACGGCTGCCGACTATCCTGCCCCCAAACAAGGCGACTGGATCGCCAGGGATTTCAAGTTCCACACCGGTGAGACCATGCCGGAGCTGAAGCTGCACTACACCACAATCGGTGAGCCCACCGGCCAACCGGTGCTGGTGCTGCATGGCACCGGCGGCTCGGGCGCCAGCATGCTGGGGCCTGCCTTCGGTGGTGAGCTGTTCGGCGCGGGGCAGCCGCTCGACGCCTCCAAATATTACATCATCATTCCCGACAATATCGGCCACGGCAAATCGTCGAAGCCCTCCGACGGGATGAAGACGAGCTTCCCGAAATACAATTACGACGACATGGTCGAGGCGCAGCATCGCCTGGTGACGGAAGGCCTCGGCGTCAAGCATCTGCGGCTCGTCATCGGCAATTCGATGGGCGGCATGCACACCTGGCTGTGGGGTGAGAAATATCCGAAGGCGATGGATGCGCTGATCCCGATGGCCTCGCAGCCGACCGAAATGGCGTCGCGCAACTGGATGCTGCGGCGGATCATGCTCGACACCATCCGCAACGACCCCGACTACAACGGCGGCAACTACACCAGCCAGCCGCGCATGATGAAATATGCCATCACCGCCTACGGCATCGCGAGCATCGGCGGCACGCTGGCCTATCAATCGCAGGCGCCGACCGCGGCGAAGGCCGACAAGATCGTCGACGACCGGCTGGCGACGCCGATCACGGCGGATACCAACGACTTCGTCTATCAGTGGGAATCCTCGCACGACTACAATGCCGGCGAGAAGCTGGAGGCGATCGAAGCCTCGCTGCTGCTGATCAATTCCGCCGACGACGAGCGCAACCCGCCCGAGACCGGTATTACCGACGCTGCGATGAAGCGGGTCAGGAACGGCCGCCTGTTCCTGATCCCCGCGAGCACCGAGACTCGCGGCCACGGCACCACCGGCAATGCGAAATTCTACAGCGAGCAGGTGCGGCAGTTACTGGAGACTACGCCTCAGCGCGCGATGTAGATCGCCGTGCGCGCCGTCATATCGCAACGCATCATGTGCGGCGCTCCGGCGCCGCATATTATTTGAGCATGCAATGCGCTGACAGCTCGGGCTTAATCGCATCAACGATACGAATCGACGCGCGGGACAATCGCGCGCCACAGGCACGACACGCGACGAGGAGGACGCATGCACAGGCTCGCACTGTGCGTTTGGCTGGCCGCGATGACGGCGCTGACGAGCGCCGCATTCGCGTTCGACAACGGGCAATACGATCACGTCCCGCCCGACATCCGCGCCTGGTTCAAGAGCGTGATCGCGCCGAACGGCGTGCCCTGCTGCGACATCTCCGACGGCCATCGCACCGATTACGACGTGCGCAGCGGCGCCTATTGGGTGCCGATCGAGGGGCAATGGATGGAGGTTCCCGAACGCGCGATCATCCGCGGCCAGGGCAATCCGGTCGGCCGGGCCGTGGTCTGGTACGTTCACCACCGCGGCGCCATCATCATCAGCTGCTTCGTGCCGGCCGATGCGGTGTGACGCGTCTTGATCGATTCCATTGGCTGGCGGCGGCACGATCGGGTAGCTTGCCGCCAAGCTGATGCGGAGGCACGCCGTTGACC
This sequence comes from Bradyrhizobium sp. 138, assembly GCF_023074075.1. Taxonomy (GTDB): domain Bacteria; phylum Pseudomonadota; class Alphaproteobacteria; order Rhizobiales; family Xanthobacteraceae; genus Bradyrhizobium. The sequence continues at coordinate 34,404 of NZ_JADPKT010000099.1, forward strand.
GATCTTTGCGCCGAAGACCTCGCCACCATCTATGCCAAGCCGAGCCCGCGTGTGATCGCGAAAGCGCGCCCGGCGATCGATGCGCATGCGAAGAAGTTCATCGAGATGTCGCCGTTCTGCGTGCTCGCGACATCGGGCGCGGACGGCAGCGTCGATGCCTCGCCACGCGGCGGCGGCATCGGCTTCGTTCACGTCGCCAATCCCAACCAGCTATTGATGCCTGACCGCTCCGGCAACAACCGGATCGACAGTTTCCGCAACGTCGTCGAAGGCTCGGGCTTCGTGCATCTCTTGTTCTTCGTGCCGGGGATCGACGAGACGCTGCGCGTCGGCGGACGCGGCACGCTGTCGGCCGATCCGGATCTGCTCGCTTCCATGGTGGAATTCGGCAAGCCGCCGCGTGCGGTGCTGAACGTCGCGGTCAGCGAAGTCTATTTCCACTGCGGCAAGGCGCTGATGCGCTCGAAGCTGTGGTCATCGGACAAGGTGCAGCGCTCGGTGATGCCGAGCATCGTCGAGGTCATTCACGACCAGACAGGCCTTGGCGAACCGGCAAGCCAGGCGACCGTGGAAGAGCTCTACAAGACGCAGCTGTAGGCTCGGAGCGTTCGCCGCTCGATCAGACCGTCATGCCCGGGCTTGTCCCGGACATCCACGTCTTTGTCGTGCAGCTACGCGGGGATGGCCGGGTCAAGCCCGGCCATAACGAATGGAGGGAGCCGGGCCGGAGCTTAGTGCCCCTCGCCCTCAAGCCCGCCGACATGCTTCTGGGTGTAGAGCTCGAGGCCAATGCGGCCGATCAGATCGAGCTGGGTTTCGAGGAAGTCGATGTGGTGCTCCTCATCGCTCATCAGCTTCTCGAACAGGTCGCGCGTGACGTAGTCCTTGGCGCCATGGCAGTAGGTCGCCGCTTCCTGGTAGAGCGCCCGCGCGCTCATCTCGGCGGCGAGATCGCACTCGATGATCTCCTTGACGTTCTGGCCGATGCGCAGGGGATCGAGCACCTGCATGTTCGGGAAGCCGTCGAAGAACAGGATGCGCGCGGTGAGCTTGTCGGCATGCTCCATCTCCTCGATGGACTCCTTGCGCCAGACCTTGGCCATGTCGAGGAGGCCCCAATTGTCGAGGAAGCGGTAGTGCAGCCAGTACTGGTTGATCGCAGTCAGCTCGTGACGCAGCGCCTTGTTGAGATAGTCGATGACTTTTGCGTCGCCCTGCATGGTTCACTCCAGCTCTTGCAGTCCAAATCGGCCCTAAACCGAGTTTAGAACGCTTCTAAATCAGTTTGCGCGCGAGGGCAACCAGCTACGGAGACGCAGCCGGGGAAAAGCTCAGCCGATCGTATGGAGATTTCAGCAGGCCGCGAGGGCGAACTGAGCGGGCTCGGCCGTCTCGTCATTGGCGGCCACGGTGTGGCTGTGCGGGCAGCCGGCACAGCAGGACTGGGCGCAGGGGCCAAGGGCTTCGTCGATGATGGTCTTGATCGTCCGCGCGCATCGGCCACATTCGGCGCTACAGCCGAGACATCCATAGACCTGCTTGGCATGGCGCACGGCGTCGTCGGACTCGGCGAGGGCGGCGCGGATGTCGTCATCGCTCAGCACGTTACAGGAACAAACGATCATGGAAGCGGCAGGCCCTTCGGTGATGCACCATCATCGATATTTAACGGGCCGGCCGGATGCAAAAGGAAAAAGCGGTATTTGAAGCTATTCCAAACTGGCCCAATGACAGCCTAGAACGGCTCTAAAATCGAGCGTTGCGCTGGATCAAGATGAGAGCGGATTAGTCGCCGCCGCCTCCGCTACCGTCGCCGCCGCCGCCTCCGCAATCCCCGCCGCTACTGCCGCTATCACTGCTGGAACAGCTGCCGCCGTCGCTTGAGCTCCCCGAACCTCCGCTGGAAAACCAGCTCCCCAGCGAGAAGCCGTCGCTCGTCCCGGAATAGCTGTCGCCGCCACTCCCGCCATCGCTGCCGGCTGTAGCGCGGGTGCGCCGGCCGCGGTTCTGGAGATGTGTGATCAAGCCGTAGCCGATCGCGAAAACGATTCCGGCAGCAATCAGTGCATTGACCATCGCGTTGCCCATCATCGCCTCCCTGGCAGAGCCGCGCTCCATATTAATTGGTCGCGTCCGGCAAAGGTGCCGTTCATTGATCATTCAAGCGAAATATGGAACTCTGCTCCCAAACAGTTCCCGCGTGTTTGTGTGAAAGGTCAGCCCGCATGAAAAAGTCCCTCCTGGCAATCGCTGCCGTCGTCACCCTGGCCCTGACGGCCGGGACGCCGGCCCATGCCCAGCGCGGAGTCGCTGCCGGCGTTGCGGCCGGGATCATCGGCGGCGCCATTGTCGGCGGCGCACTGGCCTCTCCGTATTACTACGGACCCGGCCCGGGCTATTACGAACCCGGCTATTACCCGCCCCGCTACTACGCGCCGGGTCCGGGGTATGTCTCCGACGGCTATTACGGTGGCGGCTGCGTCTGGCAGAAGCAACGCTTCTGGGACGGCTACGGCTGGCGCGTCCGCCGTGTCAGGGTCTGCGGCTGAAGGCGTCGCGGCTGGTTCGCCTGGACCGGTTCATTACGGACGCGCCGTTCATCTCGGGGCCCGAAAAAGACCGCTTTTTCTCGTCACAGCTCCGTGTGCGTTTACCGTGGATTGACCAATTGCGCGCTTCCTAGCTGCACGGCCAATTCCACCAGCGTGTGCGTGAACCTTTGAAACCCGGGCGCCTCTAACAAGAGGAACCCATCTCCCAGGAGAGCCCTGAGCATGAAGAAGACTCTTGTTGCCGCCCTCACGGTTGCGACGGTCGCCGGTTCGCTGGTGACCGCCACCCCGTCCGCCAAAGCCGGTGACGGCGTCGGCGCCGGTATCGCGGCCGGCCTGATCGGCGGCGCGATCGTCGGCGGCGCCATCGCGTCGAGCCGCCCCGCCTACGGCGGTCCGGTTTACGTGGCCGAGCCCGGCCCGCCGCCCCCGCCCTGCTACTGGCAGCGCCAGCGCTATTGGGACGGCTACGGCTGGGTCGTTCGCCCGGTCCGCGTCTGCTACTGATCTGATCGCACGGCGCTCGTCAGCGCCGCGATCGAAGCCCGGCCGAGACCATCGGCCGGGCTTTTTCTTTTGCCCCTGCGCTATCGCGCCGCCTGGATCGAGCGCAGCACCTCTTCGCTGGGCCAGCAATCAACCTTGAGGCCGGCCGATTTCTGATAGGCGCCGAGCGCCGCTCGCGTCAGCATGCCGGCCTTGCCGTCGATCTTGTCCTTGTAGAGCCCGACGCGGGTGAGACCGCGCTGCATGGTCTCGACATCCCTGGTGCGCAATTGCTTGGAGGCCGTCCAGGGCGTTGCGAACGGAAGCGGGCTCGTCATGCGGTCGCTGAGATGGCCGACGAACAGCACATAGAGGTCGGAGAAATTGTATTCCTTGATGACGAAGTAGTTCTTCGTGGTCAGGAACGACGGGCCGTAGATGCCTTCCGGCTGAAGCAGCGAAGCAGGCTGCGCCTGCTCCGTGGCGTTCAGGCGTTGGCCGCGCACCGGCACAAACCCCTCGCGCAGCCACTGGCCGATCGGCTTCGTCACCTCCGGTACGCCCGTCGTGCAATCGACCTTGGCCGGCGCCTGCACCTCGTAGGCCCAGCGCACGCCGCTCTGCCAGCCCTTGTTGACGAGCTGCTGCGCGGCGGAAGCCAGCGCATCGGGTACGGAATGCCAGATGTCGATGCGGTCGTCGCCGTCGAAGTCGACGCCGTGCTTGTAATATTCCGACGGCAGGAACTGCGTCAGCCCGGTGGCGCCCGCCCAGGACGAGCGCATGTCCTTGCGCATCACGACGCCCTCGCCCAGGATCTTGAGGGCGAGGATGAACTCGTTGCGGTACTGGTCCTTGCGTCGCCCGACATAGGCCTGCGTCGCCAGCACACGGACGAGATCGTAAGGCAGCGTGTAGCGGCCATAGTCTGTCTCACGGCCCCAGATCGCGAGCATCACGGTTGCCGGCACGCCGGACTTCTTCTCGATCTCGCTCAGCGCGGCGCGATATTTCTCCAGCAGCCGCTGTCCCTCGCCCGCCAGCCGCGAGATCGAGGCTTCCTTGACGTAATCGGCCGGCACCTGCACGAACTCGGCCTGCGACGGCGCGCCGGTTGCGGGCCGTCCGGGCAGGATCAGGTCGGGCAGCTTGTAATCAGGCTCGAGCCCACGCGTCTGCTCGTCGAACGTCTTGCGCGAGACGCCTTCAGCCTGTGCCTCCGGCCAGAGCGAGGCGATGAACTGCGTGAAGGCCGCATCGGCCGAATAAACCGGAGTGGGCACGAGCAACGTGAGGAACAGAGCGGACATTACGGCCCGCAAACTCGATCGGTTCAGTCCGTTCACGCGTCAGCCAGATCGAGACGTCGCTCTATTCTCTCGATGCGAACATCCATACGGTCGAGCCGGTTCGACATGTTGGCGTATTGGCTTTCCAGATTGCCGATACGCTGCTTCATTTCACGGATATCGTCCCGCACGTCATCGACGGCGCCGCGGATGTGGCGCAGGAGCTCGAGGACCATGTTGTCAGGCTCAACCATTGATCCACTTTATCACAGACCTGACCTGATGAAAATGCCGGCTAACGCCCCTGCGAGCCGCAGGCGTGCTCGCCATCACCGCGTCAGCTTCTTGTACTTCACGCGGTGCGGAATGATGCTGTCCTGGCCGAGCCGGCGCATCTTGTCCTTCTCGTAATCCTGGAAGTTGCCCTCGAACCATTCGACGTGGCTGTCGCCTTCGAAGGACAGGATGTGGGTCGCGATACGGTCGAGGAACCAGCGATCATGGCTGATGATGACGGCGCAGCCGGCAAAGTCCTCCAGCGCCTCTTCGAGCGCGCGCAGCGTGTCGACGTCGAGGTCGTTGGTCGGCTCGTCGAGCAGCAGCACGTTGGCGCCGGACTTCAGCATCTTTGCCAGATGCACGCGATTGCGTTCACCGCCCGAGAGCGCGCCGACCTTCTTCTGCTGGTCTGCGCCCTTGAAGTTGAATGACGAGCAGTAGCCGCGCGAATTCACTTCCTTCTTGCCGAGCAGGATCAGCTCGTTGCCGCCGGAGATTTCCTCCCACACGGTCTTCTTGCCGTCGAGCGCGTCGCGCGACTGGTCGACATAGCCGAGATGCACGGTCTCGCCGACCGTGATCGTCCCCTTGTCCGGTGTTTCCTGCTTGGTGATCATCTTGAACAGCGTGGTCTTGCCGGCGCCGTTGGCACCGATCACGCCGACAATGCCGCCGGGCGGCAGCTTGAAGGTGAGATCGTCGATCAGCAGACGATCGCCGAAGCCTTTGCTGAGACCCTCGAAATCGACCACGTTGGCGCCGAGCCGCTCGGCGACGGGGATGATGATCTGCGCGGTCTGGGTCTGCTTCTCGCTCGCCTGCTTGAGCAGCTCCTCATAGCGCTGGTAGCGCGCTTTCGACTTGGCCTGACGCGCCTTGGGCGAGGAGGCGACCCATTCCTGCTCGCGGGCCAGCGTCTTCTGGTGCGCGGCGTCCTCGCGTCCCTCCTGCTCCAGCCGCTTCTGCTTCTGCACCAGCCAGGACGAGTAATTGCCCTCGTAGGGGATGCCGCGGCCGCGATCGAGCTCGAGGATCCAGCCGGTGACGTTGTCGAGGAAGTAGCGGTCGTGGGTGACGATCAGGATCGCGCCGGGATAGTTGCGCAAATGGCCTTCCAGCCACGACACGGATTCGGCGTCGAGATGGTTGGTCGGCTCGTCCAGCAGCAGCAGCTCGGGCTGGTCGAGCAAGAGGCGGCACAGCGCGACGCGGCGGCGCTCACCGCCCGAGAGTTTCGTGACATCGGCATCGTCGGGCGGACAGCGCAGCGCGTCCATGGCTTGGTCGACCTTGCTGTCGAGATCCCACAGGCCCTGGGCCTCGATCTCGTCCTGCAGCTTGGTCATCTCGTCGGCGGTCTCCTCCGAATAGTTGACCGCGAGCTCGTTGTAGCGGTCGAGGATCGCCTTCTGCTTGGCGACGCCCTGCATCACGTTCTCGCGCACGGAGAGCTTCGGATCGAGGTGCGGCTCCTGTTCGAGATAGCCGACACGCGCGCCCTCGGCGACCCAGGCCTCGCCGGTATATTCCTTGTCGAGGCCGGCCATGATCTTGAGCAGCGTCGACTTGCCCGAGCCGTTGACGCCGAGCACGCCGATCTTGGCGTCCGGATAGAACGACAGGTGGATGTTATCGAGCACCTTCCGGGTCGGGTAGCTCTTGGTCAGGCCCTGCATGAAATAGATGAACTGGCGCGCCATCGGTCCCGAAAACCTTCGATTTGAGGAAATTTGCTTCGCCTGCGATGTAGCGATCCCGCCCCCAAAGGGCAACGTTTTCCGTCCGTTCACCACGGATGAATACGGAACGGACACCATCCGGACACCGATCCGGACAATTGAAACCATCTTTTAATAAATCAGGCAGAAAGCTCGGTTTCGCGCGGAAACAGCGCCACCCGCTCAGAATGAACGGGAGCACAGCGAGGCCGCATCATGGCTCTGATCGAGACCCATTCTCTTCCTGTTCCGGCAGAAGCCGGCCACGTCTCCGGCTTCGCCTCGGAGATCAAGGGATTCTGGAAGCGTTTCTTCGCCACCGCCTTCAATCCCTACCGGCCCGAACTGCACTACATGCGCGGCCCCGGCCCCGCCTGGCGCGCCAAGCACGGCATGGATGCGCCGTTGCGCCTGAAGCCCCGCGACCTCTAAGCGACCGCTCAGCTGCCGGATTTTTGAAGACGCAAGCGGCTTGCGCGCGTCCTGATTGCGCGCAACCATGGCCTGGTTCCGACGACGGCGCTCGCCTCGCGCCCTCACCTCTCGCCATGGATAACGCTGATGAGCCGGCTGCGCTGTGCAATTCTCGACGATTATTTCAACCTCGCGCTCGACGTCGCCGACTGGCAGAAACTGTCCGACCGCCTCGACGTCACCGTGTTCGGCCATCCCTTCGCCTCCGAACAGGCAGCAGTCAGCGCGCTGGCCGATTTCGAGATCATCTGCGCGATGCGCGAGCGCACCGCATTCCCGAAGAGCCTGTTCGAGAGCTTGCCGAAGCTGAAGCTGCTGCTCACGTCGGGCATGCGCAACGCCGCAATCGACATGGAAGCCGCGAAGGCGCGCGGCATCGCCATCGGCGGCACGCAATATTCCCGCGATCCCACCGCACCGCTGACCATGGGCCTGATCCTGGAGCTGACCCGCGGCATCGGCCGCGAGAATGCGCGCATGCATGCCGGCGAGCCCTGGCAGAGCTTTGCCGGCGTCGAGATCGAGGGCATGACGCTCGGCATCGTCGGGCTCGGCAAGCTCGGCAGCAAGATGGCCGGGATTGCGAAGGCGTTCGGCATGAGCGTGATCGCCTGGAGCCCGAACCTGACGCCGGAGAAATGTGCGGCAGCCGGCGTCGGCTACGCCACCAAGGAGGAGCTGTTCGCCAAGTCCGACATCGTCACCATCCACGTGGTGCTGAGCGAGCGCTCGCGTGGCCTCGTCGGCCGCGCTGATCTCGCGCGGATGAAGCCGACGGCGTTCCTCGTCAACACCGCGCGCGGGCCGATCGTGGACGAGCAGGCGCTGTTCGAGGCGTTGCAGCAGCGCAGAATCGCGGGCGCCGGCCTGGATGTGTTCGCGGTCGAGCCGCTACCGGTCGACCATCCCTTCCGCAAGCTCGACAATCTCGTACTGACGCCGCATCTCGGCTACGCCACCAGGGACGGTCTCGGCATCCATTACGGCCAGATGGTCGAGGCGATCGACGCATGGACCAAGGGCGGCGAGCTGCCGCGCAAGCTGGCCTGAAACGATGAAGGGCGCGCCGATGGCACGCCCTTCGCTCTGTCAGATCTCTTGGCGCTATTAGCGCACGGTGACCGGCGCAGGCAGCGGCGGCACCACGGTCGGCTGCGTGCCCGGGACCGGACCGGCCTGGGCAGACATCGGAGCCGGACCAGCGGGCGCGGGCGCAGCGGAAGCGGTCGCAGTTCCCGGCGACGGGCCACCCGGCATCACCACCACGCGGGTGCCGACCTTGACGCGATCGAACAGGTCGGAGACGTCCTCGTTCAGCATGCCGATACAGCCTGACGACACGAACTTGCCGATGGTCGAGGGCTGGTTGGTGCCGTGGATGCGGTAGACGGTCGAGCCGAGATACATCGCGCGGGCACCGAGCGGATTGCCGGGGCCGCCGGCCATGAAGCGCGGCAGATAGGGCTGGCGCTCGATCATCTCGGTCGGCGGATGCCAATCCGGCCATTCGGCCTTGCGGGTGATCTTCTGCACCCCGGTCCAGGTGAAACCGTCGCGGCCGACGCGGACGCCGTAGCGGATCGCGCGGCCATTGCCGAGCACGTAATAGAGGTAGGTGTTCGGCGTATCGACCACGAGGGTGCCGGCCGGCTCCTTGGTCTGGAACGCGACTTCCTGGCGGCGCAGATTCTGCGGCAGCTGCACCGGCGCAGCATCGGGCTGCTCCTCGGGTGGCAGCGCGGCCATCGTCATCGGCCGGCCATCGGCGCCGACGGGCGGCTGCCCGGCCTGGACCGTTCCGGTGGCGGCGGGACCACCGACGGCTTCCGGCGGACGGAGGCCGTCATCGGCCGGTGCCTGGCCCTGACCTGGACGATTGGCATAGATCACCGGCGGCGGACCGGCGGGGCGGCCGTAGCGGGGATCCTCGGGCGACATCACCGGGCCCTGCGACGGCGCGGCGGAATAGACCGGCGCGCCAGCCGGGCGGCCATAACGTGGATCATCCGGCGACATCACCGGACCCTGCGGCGGCGCGGCCGAATAGACCGGGGGGGCGCCCATCGGGCGGCCGTAGCGCGGATCGTCGGCCGGGCCGGGCGGCGGCAGCGAGGCCTGCGGCATCGCGTCGTCGTCTTCGTCCAGCGCGTCGAAATTCGGTGTGCGGTCGCCGGGCCGATATTCAGCCGGGGCGCCATAGCTCGGCGCCTGCTGGACCGGATAGCTCTGAGCCTGAGCGAGTGAGGTTCCCGCCGCAGCGACTGTCGCGGCAGCGCATATCGTCAGAAAGTGTTTGATCATCATCGCTCTTGTATAGTCCCCAAGCCCGATCGGACCGTTAACGGCCAGATGACGGAAGATAGCGGCACATTCAAGACATATCAGCTTATTTGCGCCGGATTGGCCGATTTGTGATCCGCAAGACTACCGTTGCCCCGTTGCATCACGGGTCGGAAATCAACGCATGCGGTGATTTGCCGGAGTCTTGCGCCCCGTTTTTTACGGAATGGGTCGGAATCGTTGCGGTATGTTCGAATCAGCCTGATTCGCTGCCAATTTGAGCTTCTCAACTCCCGTGGCGAACGCGGCAACCAGTACCGTCACCGCGTTCAGATGGCTCATAGGCCCTGGCTAGTCGCCGCCGGGGCGGAAATTCGTAACCGGTCCGATGCTTCCCGGCTTTCGCTTCCTGTTTGCCGCGATCCTGCTGTCAACGTCCATCCTGGTGTTCGGCCTGGGCACCGCCGCGCTGCTGCGGGCGAGCCATGAGCAATATGCCAACAACCCCTCCTGGCGGAACGGCCCGCAGGAGCCGAGGTTCGCGCCGGCGTCCGAGCCTGCCCCGCCGGTGCTCGCAGTCCTCCGCGTGGAGCCGGACGTGACGGCCGAGCCCGAGCCGTCCTTGCGCGACCGGGTGCCGACCATCGGACTTCCGGCAACCGAGCCCGAGCAGGTCGCCGCGCTGACGAGCGAGGCTGACGGACCGACGCAGGCCGCTGCACCCGCGACCGACGAACCGGCCAAGGCCGAGACGACCACGGAAGCCGCTGCGCCGGCGCCCGCCGACACGCTCACCCCCGCCGACACCACGGCCTCGATTCCCGAAGCCAGACCTGACCTTCAGCCTGCCGCAGCCGCCGGCGAGCCGGCACCAACGGACAGTGCGGCCCTGGCCTCCTCGGCGCTCGACGTCGCCGCGGCCAAGCTGGCCGCACTGAACGAGCCGGCGAAGACGGCCGTGAAGGATCCGCCGGCGAAGGCCAAGGCGGATGGCAAGGCGGACGACAAGGCGGCCAAGCGCAAGGCGAAGGCGAAGAAGCGACCTCGCGTGGTGCGGCGTCCGCCGCCTCAGCAGTTGCAGCAACAGCTCGATCCGTTCGGGCAACCGCAGACGTTCGCAACCACGACCACGAGATCGCGCCAGTAGCCTACGCCGGCCCGGTCGCGATGGCCGGGCCTTTCTCCTGGCCCCACTCCGACCATGATCCGTCATAGAGCGCGGTGTCGGTAATCCCTAAGCGATAGAGCGCGAGCGTCAGCACGCCGGCCGACACGCCCGAGCCGCAGCTCGTCACGATCGGCGCATCGAGCTTGACGCCGGCGCCGGTGAAGGCGGCGCGGAGATCGTCGAGCGGCTTCATCTCGCCGGTGGCGGCATCGAACAGCAGATTGTAGGGCACGTTGCGGGCGCCGGGGATGTGACCGGAGCGGATGCCGGGCCGCGGCTCGGGCGCGCGGCCCTCGAAGCGCTCGGCGGCGCGCGCGTCGATCACCTGCTCCTTCCGGCTTTCGACGTTGGCGATCAGCTGCTGCATGCTGCGTACGCGCTTTGCATCATAGCTCGCCTTGAAGCTTGCCGGCTTTGGCTTCACCTCTCCGCTCTCGACGGTGCGCCCTTCGGCGCGCCACTTCTTCAAGCCGCCGTTGAGAATGCGCACATTGCCGTGGCCGAAGGCCAGGAACATCCACCACGCGCGCGGCGCGGCGACCCAGCCGCCGGCATCGTAGAGCACGACGGTATCGGCGTTGGAGATTCCGAGATTGCCGACGTCGCGGCCGAACTGTTCGGCGCTCGGATACATGTGCGGCAGCGGGTTGGAATGGTCAGACACCGCGTCGACGTCGAAGAACACAGCGCGCGGCAGATGCGCGGCGAGATAATCATCCTTCGGCAGCGGCAGCACGCCCGGCAGCTTGAAGCTGGCGTCGATCACCCTGATGTTCGGATCGTTGATATGGGCGGCGAGCCATTCGGTGGAGACGAGGGGGTCGGTGGCGGTCATTGGCTTTTCCTTGCAGTCATTCCGGGGCACGCACAGTGCGAATGAGATTGAAGCAGCCCGCGTCAAGCTCTGCTGTCATCGCGATCCAGTATTCCAGAGGCGGTTGTGATTGAGCCGAGAGGCCGCGACGTACCGGATTCCCCGCTTTCGCGGGCAATGACAGCGGAGATCGGAGTGGTCGTAGAGCACCCTCACCCCTTCTTCTTCGGCTCCCACTTCTCGACGGGCCCGCCGGCGTCGCGCCAGGCGGCGTAGCCGCCGGCGATGTGGGCGACGGGCTTGAGGCCCATGTCCTGCGCGGTCTTGGCCGCAAGCGCGGAGCGCAGGCCGCCGGCGCAGTGGAAGACGAACTTCTTGTCCTCCTGGAAGATCGGCTTGGCATACGGGCTCTGCGGGTCGATCCAGAATTCGAGCATACCGCGGGTGCAGGCGAAGGCGCCGGGGATGCGGCCGTCGCGCTCGATCTCGCGGGGGTCGCGGATGTCGACGATGACGACGTCGCCGTTCTTGGAGATCTCGATCGCGTCCTTGGCGTTGAGCGTCTCGATCTCGGCATTGGCCTCGTCGATCAGCGCCTTGATGCCGCGGGTGATGTTTTGGGGCATTGGGTCTTCCCTTCTCTTTCGTCGTCGTTCCGGGCGAACTGCCGGAGGCGGAGATCACCTCTCCCGCTTGCGGGAGAGGTCGCGGAGCGGAGCGACGCGGGTGAGGGCTCTCTCCTCTTGGGGAGCGTCGCGGGTGGAGAGACCCCCTCCCCAACCCTCCCCCGCAAGCGGGAGAGGGAGCACACTTCCGTTGCCGATAGAGCGCGGCCCCGTAGTGGTCAGTGCGTCAATTCCTTCATCGCACCTTCCAACCCCTCGATCGTGATCGGGTACATCCGGTTGGCGAAGATGCGTTTGATGATGGTGGTCGATTCCGAATAGTCCCAATGCTTCTGGGCGACCGGATTCAACCACACCGCATGCGGATAGGTGCGGATGATGCGGTCGAGCCAGACCGAGCCGGGCTCCTCGTTGACGTGCTCGACCGAGCCGCCGGGCACCATGATCTCGTAAGGCGACATCGAGGCGTCGCCGACGAACACGACCTTGTAGTCGTGCGGGTATTTGTGCAGCACGTCCCAGGTCGGCGTGCGATCGGTGAAGCGGCGCTTATTCTGCTTCCACACGCCTTCATAGAGACAGTTGTGGAAGTAGAAATACTCCATGTGCTTGAACTCGCTCTTCGCCGCAGAGAACAGCTCCTCGACCTGCTCGATATGCGCGTCCATCGAGCCGCCGATGTCGAAGAACACCAGCAGCTTCACCGCATTGCGCCGCTCGGGGCGCATGTGCACGTCGAGATAGCCGTGATTGGCGGTCTCGCGGATGGTGGTGTCGAGGTCGAGCTCGTCAGGCGCGCCGGTGCGCGCGAATTTGCGCAGGCGGCGCAGCGCCACCTTGATGTTGCGGATGCCGAGCTCGACATTGCCGTCGAGGTCCTTGAACTCGCGCTTGTCCCACACCTTCACGGCGCGGTTGTTGCGGTTCTTCTCCTGGCCGATGCGGATGCCCTCGGGATTGTAGCCGTGGGCGCCGAATGGCGAGGTGCCGGCGGTGCCGATCCACTTGTTGCCGCCTTGGTGGCGGCCCTTCTGCTCCTCGAGGCGCTTCTTCAGGGTCTCCATGAGCTTGTCCCAGCCCATGGCCTCGATCTGCTTCTTCTCTTCGTCCGTCAGGTACTTCTCGGCGAGCTTCTTCAGCCACTCCTCGGGGATCTCCGCCTTCTCCATGGCGTCGAGCAGGTTTTCCAGCCCCTTGAACACGTTGCCGAAGACGCGGTCGAACTTGTCGAGGTTGCGCTCGTCCTTCACCAGCGAGGCGCGCGACAGGTAATAGAAGTTCTCGACCGTGTAATCCGCGAGGTCGGCGTCGAGCGCCTCCATCAGCGTGAGGTATTCGCGCAGCGTCACGGGGACCTGCGCGTCGCGCAGAGAGGTGAAGAATTGCAGGAACATGGGTGACAGATTGCCCGTCGGGGGACGAACGTCAAGGGGCGGAGCCAACCGCTCTGCGCTGGACCCGGGTGCTTTTTGCTCTAGAATTGGCGTCCTCACGGGGTTGTTTGGGGGACGTTTGCAATGGGAATTCTCGCAGCGCTGATCATCGGCGCGATTGCAGGCTGGCTTGCGGGCAAGATTGTCCACGGGGCGGGATTTGGGCTGGTCGGCAACATCGTCGTCGGCATCATCGGCGCGCTGGTTGCGAGCTGGGTTCTGCCGCAGCTCCACATCCAGCTGGCAACGGGCACGATCGGCGCCATCGTCGACGCCACCATCGGCGCGGTGATTGTGCTGGTGATCCTTTCGCTGATAAAACGGGTCTGAAAGCCTGACCGAACCAGGAACGGCCGCCGCGCGCGGCCGTTCGCTTGTCGCCACGGGGCGAGCGCCTCTCGCCGACGATGACCTCAAGGACACGCGATGAAATTTACCGGCACCAAGGACTATGTTGCGACCGACGATCTCAAGGTCGCCGTCAATGCCTCGATCGTGCTCGAGCGCCCGCTGCTCATCAAGGGCGAGCCCGGCACCGGCAAGACGGTGCTGGCCGAGGAAGTGGCCAAAGCGCTGAACGCGCCGCTTTTGACCTGGCACATCAAGTCCACCACCAAGGCGCAGCAGGGCCTCTACGAATACGACGCGGTGTCGCGCCTGCGCGACAGCCAGCTCGGCGATGCCCGCGTGTCGGACATCAAGAACTACATCAAGCGCGGCAAGCTGTGGGAAGCCTTCACCGCCGAGCAGCGCCCGGTGCTGCTGATCGACGAGATCGACAAGGCCGACATCGAATTTCCGAACGATTTGCTGCTCGAGCTCGACCGCATGGAATTCCATGTCTACGAGACCGGCGAGACGATCAAGGCCAAGCAGCGCCCGATCATGATGATCACCTCCAACAACGAGAAGGAGCTGCCGGACGCCTTCCTGCGCCGCTGCTTCTTCCACTACATCAAGTTTCCCGACGCCGACACGATGGCCCGCATCGTCGACGTCCACTTCCCCGGCATCAAGAAGCGCCTGGTCGAGGAAGCCTTGCGCATCTTCTTCGAGGTGCGCGAGGTGCCCGGCCTGAAGAAGAAGCCATCGACGTCCGAACTGCTCGACTGGCTCAAGCTGCTGCTCAACGAGGACATGAGCGTCGAGCAGCTGCGCGAGCGCGACCCGCGCAAGCTGATCCCGCCGCTGCACGGCGCGCTGCTCAAGAACGAGCAGGACGTGCATCTGTTCGAGCGGCTGGCGTTCTTGAGCCGACGGGAAGTGTAGGCTGTTCGTTTAACGCACGGTGCCGTAGGGTGGGCAAAGGCGCAAAGCGCCGTGCCCACCGTTCGGTAACGACGCGCAAGATGGTGGGCACGCTTCGCTTTGCCCACCCTACGATATCGAGTATGTCGCAAGCACCCTCCCCGATCTCGTCATTGCGAGCGTAGCGACTTGTCCGCCGAAGCCTTTTGGCGAAGGCGGAAGCAATGCAGAATTCCTCCGCGGTGACAGCCTGGATTGCTTCGTCGCAAGGGCTCCTCGCAATGACGGCGCAGGCGGCGTAGCCGCGGCCTTCCAACTGACATCCTGAGCGCAGACACGCTTCGCAGCCTCGCGGCTTGATTCGCCCGAGCTTTGCCTGGTCATTCCACCCCCCAAATCAAAGAGGGCGCAGGGAAGGCCGGGTGCTGACCTCGCACCCGCGGTCTGCTGCGCGAAATGCACGCGCAGGAAAACCGCACAGCAGCATACAGGTGGTGCCGATCACTCGGCCTTCCCTGCGCGATGGTCGGACGGCTTATGCCGTGCTCTCCCGGGAGCCGAACTTTCCTT
>NZ_JADPKT010000004.1 GCF_023074075.1 Bradyrhizobium sp. 138
CGTTGTTCGGCTCCTGCTCGAACTTCACCAGCTGATTGTCGACGGTGTCCAGGCTCTCGCTGGTCTCCGTCAAAAACTCCCGCAACAGATCATCCATGAAAACTGGCCTTCATACAGGAAGGGCGCGCACGAGGTGTGATGCGCCATTTCGGAATGGGGCCAGCTTCACCGCAAAGCGTTTAATATTGGTTGAGTATGTGCAAAAGAACGGAACCAACAAAGAGATAAGGCGCTCCGGACAAGCCGAAGCGCCTCGTAAAGAATCAATTAAGCTGCCGGGCGCGACGCGCCGTTTACGAAGCGGTAACGGTGATGGCTTCGCCTTCCGGCGCCAGCTTCACGGTGAGCCCGCAGGCCTGCGCGAGCAGCCGCGTATAATAAGGCTGGATCGCATGCGCATCCGCGGCAGGCCCGCGCTCGCCGCTCAACAGCTCGGAGATGTTCTGCGGCAGGCGCGCGTTATGGCCGGTCGCGGTGATGCGAAAGCTCATCGTCTCGCCCTCCCCGATCGGGTCGATCGTCAGCATGCCGCCGCGCGGGATCGTATGCTGGGCGACGACCAGCATGTTGAGCAGCAGCTTGACGCGGTTCTTCGGCATCAGGAGCCGCGGCAGATTCCAGGTGATCGAGCACTTGCCATCCTCGATGTGGCCCTTCGCCATGGTCTGGGCATCGCCGAGATCGATCTGCGCGCCGGAGGAGCCGGCCGCGCCGAAGGCAAGACGGCAGAACTGGAGCCGGGCGGAGGCGGTCTTGGCGCTCTTGCGAATCAGGTCGAGCGCGAACTCGCGGTCTTCGGGCTTGGGATCGTCGTCGAGCACTTCGAGCCCGTTGACGATGGCGCCGACAGGGCTGATGAGATCGTGGCAGACCCGCGAGCACAGGAGCGCAGCGAGTTCGAGCATATCGGGAGCAGTGGCAGTCGAGGGCGACGAGGCGTCAGACATATAAAGGGGTCCTGGAGGGTTCCTGGAATTGCACGGCGCTGGACGCCGCGAATCACGCATGCTTGACGGATGCTGCGGGTTCTAACATTCGCCAGCCCGCGGCAGCTAGCTTGCCATCGCCTCAAGGCGGTCATAGCCACGGGCGAATCAGTTGAGAAGGAGCGAATTGCCGATGATTGAGGCATCCAGGTGAAGCGGATCATCGACGCCGCGGCCGCATCCGGCCTGATGGAGGCCTTGACGGCGCTGGTGGTGAAGGCCGGCGAGGCGATCCTTGCCGTCAACCGCGCGGCGATGCGGGTCGACGGCAAGCAGGACGGCTCGCCGGTGACCGAGGCTGACCTTGCCGCCGACCACATCATCGCGGAGGGCCTGGCCCAGCTCGCCGGCGACGTCCCGTCGCTCTCGGAAGAACGGACCCAGCTCGCCTCCCCGCCATTCGAGGGCAGCTTCTTCCTGATCGATCCGCTCGACGGCACCAAGGAGTTCGTCGCCGGCCGCGACGAATTCACCGTCAACCTCGCCCTCGTGACGTCAGGCGTGCCGCTGCTGGGCATCGTCAGCGCACCCGCGCTCGGCCTGCTGTGGCGCGGCATCGTCGGCCGCGGCGCTGAGCGCGTGCGGTTTGACGGCGCGACCATCGGCGCGGCCGAGCCGATCCACACCCGCAAGCTGCCGGCGCGGGGAGAACCCTGGATCGCGGCGGTGAGCCGCTCGCATGGTGATCCCCAGAGCGAGGCGTTCATCGACAGCAGGCCCAACGCCGTGAGAAAGACCTGCGGCTCGGCCGTGAAATTCGGCCGCATCGCGGAAGGCAGCGCCGACATCTATCCCCGCTTCGGGCCCACCTGTGAATGGGACGTCGGGGCAGGCGCTGCGGTGGTGACCGCCGCCGGCGGCAGGGTGACCGACGGCAAAGGCGGCGAGCTCCGCTTCGGCCAGCGCGGCGACACCGGCTTCATCATCCCGGAGTTCATCGCCTGGGGCGACCCACAGGCGGCAAAACCCTAAGGCGGTAGGCTGCTACTGGCTGAGCTGTTCCCAAAGCGCCGGCCAGCGCTTGCCCACCTCATAGAGGAACCGCTCGGGGTTGGCGGCAAAGGCATCGCGATTGGCTTCCCGGCTGAACAGGTACAGCCGCTGCGCCACGATCGCGAAGAAGCGGGGATTGCCGGCGATGGTAACGCCGCGGGCGATATCTGCGGGATCGTAGCCGCCGAATTGCGGCCCATAGATTTCGGGATGGGCCAGGAAGGAAGCGCGGTTGCCCTCGTTGCGGAAGCGCCAGACCGCGCCCCAGAGGCTGGCCTCGAATTCTGCCGTCCCTCGCATCGCCCGGCCAGCGACGAAATAAGCGACGGGGTCGAAGCCCTCGATGGCAACGCCGCTGAAGCGGTTGACGACGATCCGCTCGGTGGTGGCGGCCCCGGCCGGCAACCCCGCGCCGATGATCCATATGCCCGACAACAGGCAGACGACGAGGCGGATCAAGGCAATTCCGGGGCGCAAAGGGCTATCTTCCTGCCGTTGTGCCGTCATAGTTGCTGCGGATAACATCCGAGTCGAGGGGACATCCGGCGCAAACCTAGAGCCGCGCCTGTTGGCGCCAGGTTAAGGAAGCGACCGGATTCGGTACCAGGGGTTCTTTCATGACTTTCGCATCACGCCTTGCTGCGCTCGCGCTCGTCGCGATGGTGGGCTGGATCGTGCCGGCCTCGGCCCAGCAGGCCCCGCCGCCCAATCTGCCGCCGCCGCAGCGGACCCCGACGCCCAACACCTACGGGCCCGATGAGCTCGTCGGCGCCGGGCACCGTTTCTTCGGCAACGTCTCGCGCGGCCTCGCCTCGATCATCGAGAAGGCGGTCAGCCAATGGGGCCTGCCGAACGGCTATATCCTGGGTGAGGAAGGTTCCGGCGCCTTCGTCGCCGGCCTGCGCTACGGCGAAGGCACGCTGTACACCAAGAACGCCGGAGACTTGCGCGTCTACTGGCAGGGCCCCTCGCTCGGCTTCGACTGGGGCGGCGATGGCGCGCGCACCATGACGCTGGTCTATAATCTGCCCGCCACCAACGCGATCTACCAGCGCTTCGCCGGCCTCGACGGCTCGGCCTACATCATCGGCGGCTTCGGCATGACGGCGCTCACCGCCAACAACATCGTGCTGGTGCCGATCCGCTCCGGACTCGGCCTGCGGCTGGGCGCCAATATCGGCTATCTCAAATACACGCCGCGAGCGACCTGGAACCCATTCTAGCGCTTTCCTTCTCCCGCCTGCTTACGGATCAAGGTTAACGACAGGCCGGGGCTGGCTTTTTGCCGGCCCGCCATGGCATGGTCGTTGGTGAATTTTTCCTTAAGCTTGGGAGTTCTGGCCCATGGTCGAACCGATCATGTACCTGGCGATCGGTTTCCTGCTCTCGATGCTGTGCGGGCTTGCGATCGTGCCGCTGGTGCACAACCGCGCCGTGCGCCTGACCACGCGCCGGCTGGAGGCCGCAACGCCGCTGTCGATGGCGGAGATCCAGGCCGACAAGGACCAGCTCCGCGCCGAATTCGCGATGTCGGCGCGGCGGCTCGAGATGAGCGTCGAGCAGCTCAAGAACAAGACCACGAGCCAGCTCGCCGAGCTCGGCAAGAAGAGCGACGCCATCAACCGCATGAAGATTGAGCTCGGCGAGAAGAACGCCACGATCTTCGCGCTCGAGGCGCGCGAGAAGGCGGTGAAGGAGCAGCTCCGCGCCACCGAGGAAGAATTCAACACCAAGACCGAAGCCCTGCGCGCCGCCGAGAATGCGCTGACCGACAAGCAGAACGAGCTGGCAAAAATCAATTCCGAACTGTCCGACCGCTCGATGATGGCGGAGAGCCGCCAGGTCGAGCTGGTCGCCGTGCGTGCGCAGATCGAGGAGTTGAAGAACCGCGTCGGCGATGCCGAGAAGGAGTTCGCGGCGACGCAGGCGCGGCTCGCGCAGGAGCGTCTGGAATCGGAGACCGCCTCGCGCGAGCTCGGCGATGCCCGCGGCCGGGTCGAGAATCTGAGCCAGCGCGTCACCGAGCTCGATCGCCAGCTGATCGGACAGGTCAAGGAAGCCGAGATGCTGTCGGGCCGCGTCGCCGACCTCGAGGGACGGCTCGCCACGCAGGGCAAGCTGCTCGCCGAGCGCGAGTACGAGAACAACCAGCTGCGCCAAGCCAATGAGGCCAACGAGCGCACCGTCAAGGAGCTGCGCGTCGAGATCGCGGGCCTCAGCGGCGGCAAATCGTCGGCCGCCATGGAGGCGCTGCGCGCCGAAAAGACCGCGCTCGAGGAACAGCTCCGCACCGCCCGCGACGAGCGCGCCAAGCTCCAGCGCGACATCAACGCGATCCAGCAACAGGCCGAGAGCTCCTGGGCGACCGAGCGGATGGAGAACGCGCTGCTGCGCGAGCGCATCAACGACATCGCCGCCGAGGTGGCAAAGCTCGCGATGCAGCTCGAAGGCCCGAACTCGCCGATCGAGGCGCTGCTGGCGGCCGAGGCCGGCCAGCCGCCGAAGCCGGCGCCGCGCCCGGCCAACGACGCCGCAACCAATGGCGCGGCTGCCAGCCTGCCCGAAGGCGGCGGAACGCTGGCCGAGCGCATCCGGGCGCTGCAGGCCCACGCCTCCCGCGCCCGCCAGCAGGGCGCGTAAGCGGCCAAGAATCCGGTTTCCTTCGCCAATTGCGTGCGGGGGCCAAGGTTTTCCGCCCCCGCGGCGCCTGGAAACTTGACACCTCAAGCCCGCACTTCTAAATCGCGGGCTCCGATGCGCCGGCCGGCCGAAAGGTCCGGCCGTCTGCATGATGGTCCCGGGCGCATAGCTCAGCGGGAGAGCGTTCCCTTCACACGGGAGAGGTCCAAGGTTCGATCCCTTGTGCGCCCACCATTTACCCCGTGAAATCAGCTACTTATCGACGCGGTTCTCCAAGTATGTGCCCCAAAAAAGCTGGGGCACAACAGGGGCACGGAGCAATAGGGGTCGGCTGCTCATCGTGCGACCGTCCGATTTTCTCGCCACCAATCGGTGTAGGCGGCCTCGTTTGTCTCGATGCGCTCTTGTCTGCGACGTTCCTGCACTGTTTCTCTCTGCCTTTAGTCCTTCTCAGGCGGTGAGCGATCATTCTGCCGAGCAGCAGGACTTCGGCTGCGCGCCTAAAGAAAATCCTGCCAGCCACATAGGGCTGACGGGTTCTCGTTTATCAGGGCATATCCACGGTACTCGTCACCCATCCGCGATGGCACATCTTCAGCCATAACGGTTGACGTAGCCCCCGATGTGCACGCCACCGGGATTTTCGTTACGCAATTATCTAATAACTATGAAGAATTTCGCTCGTCTTTGACCGCGAGTGTTGCAAGCCGGCTTCAGCAACGTAGAGGCGAACGACGTACTCTTAATCGGGCACGGAGCCAAACGCTTCCGTTTCATTGAACCGTATTTCTGGGGAGACACACGCATGAAAAGGCTTTTAGCGGCTGTGGCCGGAACACTAACTCTGGGACTGGTCGCTCCCGCCAGTGCGGCGGATCTGGCCGCGCGGCCATATACGAAGGCGCCTCCGATGGTTGCTTCTGTTTACGACTGGAGCGGCTTTTACATCGGCATCAACGGCGGCGGCGGTTCAAGCCACAAGTGCTGGGATTTTGTGGATGCAGCCGGCATTTTCGGTGTCCCAGGCGCTCTGGTGGGCGAGGGTTGCCATAATGCTGTCGGGGGCAGGATCCGTCGTCAGATTGGCTATCGCTGGCAGACGGCAAATTGGGTGTTCGGTTTCGAAGGCCAAGGCAACTGGGCTGACTTCAGAGGTGACAACACGAGCTTGGCGTTTGGCACTGATCGCAATCGCTCTCGCATCGACTCTTTTGGTCTGATTACGAACTTGTAGTTCAGGCGGACGACGCGCTTGCCGCGCAGGAAAATCTCAACGGTCTTTAGGGTGATGCGAGCCTCGACCTCCTGATGCACGAGGTTGTGAGGGACGCTTTAGGAATGCTTGGCGATCTCGACGTGATAATCGAGATTGACCCGGCAGCGCTTCCACTCGGCATACTCGTACGGCTGATCTGGCAATGGGGTCAGCGCCGGGCAATCGAGCACTTCGAACAGGTCGCGCCGGCTTCGCCCCCAGCTCCGGAGCGGTCGAGCGTTCAGCTCGACAAGGAGCGCGTAAATTGCTTCGTTAAGGGCGGCGAGCGAGAAGAAGCGGCGGGCGCGCAGGCGCGCCAGAATCCATCGCCCGACACAATTTGGACCCCTACTTCGACCTTGGCTTTGTCGCGCGGCCGAATCACCGCAAGCCGCTCGCTCGCCACGGCGCTCTGGAGGGCGCGCTTCGCGAGCGGCTTGCTCGGACTCGCGGCAGCTGATTCGGGAGACAGGTAGGGTGCGTTTCGGTAACATTGTCATCTGAGGCAATATGAGGGGGCAGTTTTCCATGGCGCGCGACAACTGACAGAAACCGCTGAGTCTGACGGGACGATTTAAGCCGCTTTATGATCCGCTCGCGTCGGCGGGTGAGAATTCTCAGCGCGGTGGTTGAGAGCTTTGTGGTGGCGATGGTCCGTCGGTGTGAAAGCCCATCTTCGCCCTTGCAGCGCCGTACGAAGGCGCGTCCCAAGCCGGCATAGCAGAGTTCCGGTGGGAAACCATGACGGCGAGAAAGAACACCGGGCGGTTGGCATGCCGCTCGTCTGCCCGCTCGGCCGCTCCAATTCGTTAACTTGACCGTGGCTTCCGCACCCTCAACCCTCGGCTGCTCCGTCCTGTCAACGCCATGCAGCTGAAACACTACCCTCTTCACGTATCCGAACCGATGCGAACAATTGTTCTCACGGGCGTCTCCTTGCTTTGAGGTCAGCAACGCCCCCTCATCGTGCCCCCAGAGTAGCGGAAAGGGCCAATCCCCCCAGCACGAGAGCCCGGTGCGGCTGGCCCGGACGCGTTTGGCCCTTTAAACCGGATTCTGGCGCTCCAGGCCGGAAGCCCTATCTTTTTGGGGCGCTACGCACGGCGCCACCGACACTTAACGAAGCGGTCGGCGACGGGGTCTCAAACACAAACGCGCAAAACTGCTTCATTCACGTCTGAAGCATAGCTGGTCCTAGGCTAATCGGACCCGGCCATCGCAAGCGCGGCGACAAGCGCCGCGATGCTGTTTTTCAAGCCAAAGGAAGTTGTGGTCTCGACGCTCCCGATCGAATTTCACTCGGACCCGTTGTCGATCTGTTCGAGGAGCCCGCGCCGGCTTCGAGTTCATCGAGGATTTCCTCTCGGTGATAACGGTCTGCTTGATGGTGTCACCACAGCGACGCTCTGGCGTGAGACACTCAGGTAACTACATCCTGAGGCGCGCGAACTGCATCGAGGCATGCTCCGCCTCGCGAAGGGAGTCGCATGGGACGATGCTCAACAACGACTTACAGAACGCAGGCGTGAGCTTGCCGCGGTGGATCACGACGTTCTCGTGCCCCGTGGCGGCTCGAGCGCTCTGCCATTGCCGATTGTAGCCGCGCTGTTCATTGGACTTCACGTGGCAAGCGGCGAAGTCGGCGCTGCCCAGCGTGGCCAACTGCCAGGCATGTACCGGCAGCTTGGTATGGATGTGCACCCACATCGGATTTGGCATCCTACCATTGCGCAGCGCCTTGGGCTGCAGCTTGATCTCGAACAGCGTCGCTGGCTCGCTCTTCAAGGCGCGGGGTGGATACACAGACGCAAGTTCTTCGGCCGCCTGCAACTGTTCAAGGTACTTCTGCGACGGAAACGCGTATGTCTTCATGCAATCGATCGTGATCGCCGCCTTTCGTGCGTTCAATGAGTTTGTCTGTCCCTGAACCTGGGATAACATCGCCTTAAGCTGGACTATTTTTCCGTGCACTTCAGGCAATTGCGCATGCGTGAGTAGGCCATGGCGGAGGGGCTCCTCCAGCGCGGCTACACAGGCCTTAATCTCGACCTCTTGCGCCTGCAGGCGCTTAAGGACGAGATCCACGACGTGGTCGGCGTCCTCAGGCTTCATCTGGCGCGCTTGCGAGATGGCGCTTTGCTGAGCCGGCAGATCGAACTGCAGCAGCTCGTCCAATCGCTTGAGTAATCCCGTCAGTGCATTCCTGGAGGGCGGAGCCTGCCACATCGCCAGGTGCCCGGTCGCCGATGATGACGCCCTCGCGCGTGCCTCCTCCGCACTCGCGAGTTTCTTCGTACCCATATCCGAGAGTACGATAACGTTGGCAGTAGAGGCTGTGGCAGCGTCGGGCCTAGCGAGCTGCGGCTCGCGCAGCCCGGCCGTTGAACTCCCCTCGCCTGCGGCCGGAGCGCGCTTGCCTTTCCCCTTCCTGCGCGCCGCGTGGCTCTCAGCCGCTAAGTCGGTCTTTTCCGATATCGCAGTCTGGGCAGGCCGCTCCACTTGCCTCTTTGGCTGCACTGCCAAAAGTCGCGTGACTTGATGCGCGGTGACCCATGCAGCTTCCACGACCTGGTCCAACTGTTCCAATGGAAGGTCGGCATCCGTTCCAGCATCCCTTAGCCTGGCAACGATGCGTTCCACCCCTGAGGCCAATTCCGAATGCCGTTCCATGGCTCCTTCCAGAACGGTGCAGTGCTCTGCGTCGAGGGGCTCTCCGTCCTCGTTCAGAACGGCTTTGTGCGTCGAGAGGAATGCCGGAAAAGCATCCTGGATATAGGTCCCGAGCAGACGCACCCGCCCGTTCTCGTCCATGAGGGCGTCCCTCACGGCTGGTTCAAACGTGCTCGCCTGAGACTCAATCAGAAGCTTCGCGAGCGCGATCCGCGATTCCAGATAAAAGCACCCATCATAAAGTGCCGAGCCGGTATGCAGGCGTAGTGCGGCTTGGTTGGCCTTCCGCATCTCGGGCGTCGTGCTTGCCAAGTTGGCAGTGGCCTCGCAGGCGGACTGCATCCGTTCCGAGCGCAACAGCTTCTTTCCCCACCACTCGATGACAGGCACATGGTCCTTCACCATACTGGAAGCCACTCGGCTCAGCTGGTCGGGGGTAGCGTTGGATTCGTAAATCCGCTGGAAGACCTTTTCCGATTTCTTTCTGCGCTTTTCCAAGGCGTGGATAATCGCCCCGCCCACAAGCTTGCCTTGATGCCCCGCATCGAGCACGGCATAGCAGTATTGACGGGCCTCAGCGTCGGACAGAATGCTCCGCGCCACGGCCGGGCGCACGCTCGCGTAGTACTCCAGAACTGCCGAGCCTGCTTTGACGAACCGATCGGCCAGCTCTAGCGCCTCCTCCGAGTTCTGGGCATGCATGCCCGCATTACCGCAAGCGTCAAGTTCCTCACGCAGGCGATCCATGTGTCGCCTTGCTGCGTTGATTTCTTCCTCTGACGAGGAAATGGGGACTGCCACACCGGAAGTTGGCGCCTGGCTGGCGACTGGCGCCGTGTCTCCACCCTCCGACACTGAGGGAAAGCCGCGCCGCCGCGCAGTGACTGCACGTGGAGCAGCGGCTGCACTTGCCGCAGCGCCTAGGATTCGATCTGGGCCAACGGAGGGACCGGAAGACCTGTCGCCAAGGGCATCGTCGGCACCGCGCGCCGTGCTAGCGGAGGGCGTCCCTCTATCTTGGGGCCCAGAGCGCATCCGCTCCACGACGGAATCGAACGATTGACTGCCTTCCCCAGGGGCTAGCCTTGAGTGCGAGCGTGAACTGCTCGATCCGGCTCCAGCATCTCCAGTGCGCGATCTTCCAGATCGGCCAATGCCCGTCATATTCCATCTCCAATCAAGTCGAGAATGCGCAGCCTGTCTGGATAGACAGGCTGGCTGACGAGTAGCTGACGAAGGGCGTTTTTCCGGTTGCACAGGAAACCCACATCGCCGTGGATCGTGGTCGAATAGCTCGGCCATTTGCTTTGCCCTCACAGATCCGGGCAGACGGCTTTGGCGAGTAGGCCGGCGGAATCTCACCGCCGGCCTCTCAAGGATCCCAGCGTGAGACTCTCGCGTCACTAGGCTCCCATCAGGCGAACGAGCCGCGTATGCCGATCTTCCATTGCGCGAACAACCCGGGACGTTCGCGAGATAGTCGTTCGAGAACGCGGCCGGTCTTGGCCTTGCGACCCCATAAAGCGTTTGAACTTCCGCACCATCCAAGCCTCGATTGTCTGATTGACGTATCGAAGGATTGACCCAGAGGCGCCGGCCTGAATCGACCGTAATACACAATCCCCCCGCAGGAGGAGATTGAGCTGCCGAGCGATGTCAGCCATTGACACATGGGTCCTTTTTCGGAGGTTCAAATCCCGGATTTCCGCCCGCATAAACTTCAGCGCCGAAGCGCTGAGCCGAGGCAGAAAACTGCAAAACACCGAGGCGTTTTGTGAGTTCTTTGCCCGTCGCGGCCCGAAGCAGTAGCCGAGGAAGTCAAACTTGACGTTCGAAACCGGGCATATGTCACGCGCGAGGAGCACGATCCGGCGCGAGCGCTTCCTTCAAGTTCACTTCTGAACCGGCCCCTGCAATAGCGAAATACCAGTCCGCCCCAGCCCGCTCTCATCATTCCGAATCGTCTTGTCCTCCAGCCAATCTTCGAACAGCGCGCTCCAGGTAATACGAGGGATCATCGTCACACGAATCCGTCTCGCAGCTCTCTTGACTATCGCTATCCTCGACTTTGGAAAGATACTTTGTATGCCTGACTACTCGGTGCCACTGGTCGTTCTCGTTCTTCGTCCACACTTTGGGATGCTGTTGAGGATCAAGCACCCAGTTATTGCGACCCACGTGAACAAAATCCATTTCCGCTAGACGGTGTTCCATACCTCCTACGCCAGGACGTGATAAGACCACCGGATGATCACCGTCCATTCGCAGTTCATGCTCCAGCAGGATATCGCCCGCGTTCTCGGCGAGCGGATAAGTAACGCGTAGATCTACCACGGACGTGATATCGTTACGCCCGAACTGTTGGCGAAAATGGTCTCCCCCTGATCCTGACCGAGCCTCCGGCTCCTAAAAGCCCTATAGTTTCGTCACCCAACCTGATATCTGAAAAATCGCGCGTGCTTACCCGGATCATCGTAAGTACTGGAAATAGCCTCCACCCACCGACAGTTGCAGCCCGCTCGGCTTTCTTCGAACAAAATCCGAGTACTCCTGCGGGTTACTGGCGATGTGCATTATTTCACTGGACAAGAATCTCGTCACTTTGCGCATGAAAGATTCTCAGTCGACGATCTGATAATGGGCGGATTGGAACGCAGGAAGTATGGCGTCGCGCTCGCCGACAACGACCCACCTCGCTCCAGGCCGGCAACCGCTTCCGCAAAACGGAGCCACCGATTCTGCCATACATCAGATGCACGCGATTGAACTCGTGCCGCGACAAGCTTTGCCGAGGAGGATACACAACCCAGCTGACCACAACCTGACCAAAGCATCTGTCCGCACTCCGATGCGACTGCCATGCACTCTGCGGAAGACTTATTGGCCGTCAAGCTCTCTAGGATCGGGGCGCTTCGGCTCAGACGGAACAACTTGCTGACGCGCGGTCATTCACCATGCGAATTCCGGAGCAAGTCGCCCACCGATTCCGAGATGATGCACCATTCCGATCAAACGTAGAATGTCGATCACAACAACATTTTTTCCCACGTCCGGATGGAGCAGAACCGACATTGCTGGGCGAGTGACCATAACCTGGGTTTTGCTAGTCCAGAAGAGTCGGCGCCCAATGTGAGCCTTGCAGGACGACGCCGCCATGCAAATCACCAAACTTATCGCTCGCCCCACCAGAGCTGCCAGCGACAGATTGCGTTCGGTCATCAGAGCATCAGGTGCGACTAGGAGACTGAGACACAGACCTCAGACGTGTTGTCACTATCCAGGATGCGAATGCAATCCATCCAAAGAATTGATTTCACACTTCATGTGCTGCCGGGTAGGGAAAGCGTCGTGCATCACGCACCATGGTAGGTTTACTGTCGGAAAAGCTGCGATGAGTACTTGATCATGGACGCCGCGATCGGATTGTAGGCACGGTTTTGCCGGGTGCAGCCAACTTCATGTCACCCCTGTCTTTGGATTGTGCGGCCGTTGAGCAGTTCATTCCACAGCGTCTCGGTGATTTTATAAACGTTAGAAAAAGGAAGGCGCGGCGGGACGGCCTCGTTATGGCGTTCTCCAGCTGAGCGTAGCCGCGCTTGGCCATCACTGTCGCTCCGGTGATCGGAGCACGAAGGAGGCTCACCTTCCAGGCCGAATGAGGAGTTCGTTGCTCAAGCACGGAACGTCTGCCGGCGTGTGAGGCTTTGCAAATTGAGGGCCGCGATGCAAATCGCCTATCATCGCTGCTCCTTCCATCAAACCCGCGGCCGTGCGGCTGCGCTCGCCATCGGGAGCATCGATCGTGATGAGGAGATTTAGATCCAGACCATGGAACGGCATTGTCACTGATCCGCCATGTGAATGTATCGATCCAAACCATGGATTTCACCATTCGATGTGTTCTCGGCAATCATCTCGACCTCAGGATGTCGGCGACAACTACCGGGATTGTTCCGGCGCTGAGCGGGTACTGCCCGCCTATCGATGCATTTGATTGATTGCCGCCTATGTCCCGGTGGCGAGAGCACATTCGACGTCACCAAGATGCATGCGCGCCACGTGAGACAGTGAACAACGCCAGTCGAGCTTACAATGGAATCCCCATCCAGTATGCGAGTCGCCAGCACCGCTTCTCTTCGTCTATTCCGGATTCCAACGCTTACGCGGAGGCCGGACTGTTCAATTCCGCGCATGCTCGAACCTGACGTGGTGGGTGCTCTTGGCGTGACTTGATAGGAGGTCGCGGAATGCGAACGCTACTCGTTGATCATGAGACAGACCCAGCGCGCGTTGTACAGGATGCGCTCTCCGATTGCGGTTTTGCCGTTGACGTAGCGTGCACCCTGGACGAGGCGGCCGCCGCATTTTCTTGCGCCAGGTATGACATTCTCTTGCTCGAGTTGGTTCTACCGGATGGAGACGGCTTGGATTGGCTGAAGCAGTTGAGACGTGACGGACATTCGATGCCTGCCGTGATGATGAGTAACTTCAACGAGCTCGGTAGGCGGATAGCGCTATTTAATGGCGGTGCGGACGACTTCCTGCCCAAGCCCGTATCTACTGATGAACTCATCGCACGGATGCGCGCTACTCTGCGCCGATCAACGCAAATGACGGCCCCCATCGTTACCTTTGGCAATCTACGATTCGATTCGATCGGCAGGCAAGCGTCGGTCAATGGTCGACCGCTGAAGATTGCCCGCCGCGAGGTGTGCATTCTCGAACATCTGCTCAGCCGCGCCGGCCGCACCGTGGCTCGCGCGTCATTGCAGGATAGCCTCTATGCATTTGACGACGAGGTCTCCACCAATGCGCTTGAGGTCGGAATCTATCGTTTGCGCGGTCATTTGAGTCAGTCCGGTGCGACGCTACGGATCAAAACCGCGCGCGGGATCGGCTACGTCCTTGAATTGAAATGCGCGGCATCGACCGCGCAGCCAATCGAACTTGAAAGAAAAGACCATCTTGAGCATCATTCTTGACAAGCATGCCGGCGTCACTCGAGGATCGATCGCCGCCAACGGCCTTTCGTCCACCTTTCTTCCTTGTCTTTCGCAGCTTTTGTGCGTGGTCGTCCTGCTATTCCCGGCTGCTGCCGTAGCTCAGATCAAGCGGGATGATGGAGGTGGGCCGCAGCGTACGGCTGCCGACGGCATTAGCGGAACGCTGACCCTTTCCTCTTCGCTGGGTAAGACGATTCATCTGCCAGCGCCAGCTGCGAGCATCTTTATCGCAGATCCTACGGTCGCGGACTATCAGGCACCTTCGAACAAGACCATCTTCGTTTTCGGCAAAAAATCCGGGCGGACCACCTTGTTCGCACTGAACGAGGGCGGGGAGGCTCTCGCTGAACTGCGTGTTGTCGTCACGCAGCCGATCGAGGATCTGCGCGCCACGCTGAAAGCCCAGGTCGGCGACTATCCCATCCAGGTAAGCTACACCCCGCGCGGGGCCATCCTTAGCGGTACGGCGCCCAATGCGGAGATCGTCGACATAGCGATGAAAGTGACCGAGCAGTTTCTTGGGTCTGGTGCGCTCGTCGTCAACAAGATTCAGGTGGCGGGGTCATTGCAGGTGAACCTGAGCGTGCGGGTGGCGGAGGTCTCCCGGAGCGCTATGAAGGAGCTCGGCGTCAACCTCTCCGCTTCCGGTCAAGCTGGCCCTTTCACTCTCGGCTTGGTCAGTGGCAGTGGTGGTGGATACGGCGCGGCGCAGGGCGGCGGTACGGCGAAGATAGGAGTCAACACTGGCCATGTGAACGTCAGCGCTATGCTCGATGCACTGGCTCACGAGCGCCTCGCTTCCGTACTTGCTGAACCGAACCTCACCGCAATGTCAGGCGAATCCGCCAGCTTCCTCGCCGGCGGCGAATTTCCCATTCCGGTGTTGCAGGACAATCGGCAGGTCTCTGTCGAGTTCCGTCACTTCGGCGTCAGCCTGGAGTTTGTACCGACCGTTCTCAGTAACAATCAGATCAATATCCGCGTGAAGCCTGAAGTCAGCGAACTATCATCACAAGGTGCTGTCAATATCAACGGCATCTCCGTACCGGCTCTCTCCACCCGGCGTGCGAACACGGTTGTCGAGCTCGCCAGCGGCCAAAGCTTTGCAATTGGTGGGCTTATCCGGCGCAACTTCAGCACTGAGATCACGACTTTCCCCTGGCTCGGCGACGTTCCGATACTTGGTGCGCTATTTCGCTCATCGTCATTTCAACAGGATGAGACGGAACTCGTGATCATCGTCACGCCTTACGTCGTGCGGCCAAGATCGAACTCGAAGCAGATGAGTGCGCCCACCGACCGCATCGCTCCGCCCTCAGACCTCGCGCGCAGTCTGACGAACACATTGGCAACGCGCTCGCCTGTTCGCAGTGCTCCCCCGATAAGCGTACCAGGCGCGACAAGGGGCACCGGCCACATCATCGAATGAGGATCGACCAATGAGATTACGATTCGTGCGCCCCCTCATCGGTCTGACGGCCAGTCTAGGTGGCTGCGCTAGCACCGCGCCGACTTACCTCGAGCCGACCGCGCAAGCGATCCTGGTTGAACAGGAGAAGAACGTCTTACTGTTTCAGACCCTTGGAGGGCCCGAACGGCAGCGTCTGCGTTATTTCATAGCAAGTACCAGTCGCGGTCGGTATGACGCACTGCATCTTAATATCGTCGGCTCACGTCGGCTCGGGGCGCAGATAGCAGCTGAGGCCCGCGCAATGGGCGTCGACGCTCTCAACATCCGCCTGTACGGTCCATTCATCGATAGGCGTGATGGCTCTGCCGCCCGAATCGAGGCGATTACGTACGAGGCGCGCCCTCCCGTTTGTCCGTCGATTGCGATCGTCGGCCCTTCAGTGAACGACAATTCTTTCGATCCGACGCTTGGCTGCTCGATCCGGTACAACTTGGCCGGCATGGTCAACGATCCGCGCGACTTGATTGACAATCAGGCCCTTGTGCCGAGTGATGGCAATCGTGCGGCCATTCCCGTTGCCACATACAAAACCTTCGCGACAGGCAATAACAGCAATTTGGGTATAGCTAACAACAAGCTGCCATCAGATCCCACGTCTGCCGGCACCCAGACCGTGCAGCCGTCTCGATAGCGAGAACATCAGTCGTTCGATGCGACCTCCTTCACAACACGAACTAGACTTGGCCGGTAGCAAAGAGTGCTTTGGCGACAGCCTCGAAATACTGGACAGGAATGGAATTGCCAAGGCTAGCGTTGCAGATTAGCTCACGGACCAGGACGTGATCATCGACGATACTGAGACGAAGGCGCCTCGCTTCATCAAAGAGCCGTGAAGCCGCCTCCCCATCGCCGCGGCAAACCAGGACCGGGACGCCCGTTTCGCCACGGATGTAGCGTACCCCGACCAGCAGCTCGCGCCCAGTCAAGATCAATGTCGCGCGACGCACGCCGAGTGGAGACTCGCTCGCCTGCTCCCGCCGAAGGCGTCGGTGTTCGCGTTTCACCTCCGGACTGCCTTGCTGCTCCTTGTCCTCGCGCTTCATATCGCTCTTAGTCATGCGCATGCCGCGCAAAAACAACCAGCGCTGGACGAGGAGATCGACCAATCCGCCGATCAGAAATGCACCACTTGCAATCCCGATCAACAGTTTCACTTGAATGAACACGAACTCGAAGCAGCCCGTGCCGCAAACCGGCAGATAGACCAGTGTCTTCCACGCGCCGACAACGACGAGGACAAAGATCGCGCCGAGGCAGAAGACTTTGAACAAGCTCTTCCCAAGCTCGATGAGCGAACGCAAAGAGGCGATGCGCTTCAGTCCGTTGATGGGATCAATGTTCTCGAATTTCGGCTTCATCGGCTCGGAGGAGAACACTAGTCCACCATTGGCCAGGACCGTCGTCAGAATTGCGCAGATGACCATACTCCCAAGAAGCGGGCCAACAATTCTCAGTGCAAGTTCGGGCAAGACGCCGAGCGCAAGATCGACCGCAATATTGAACGACTTATCAAGCAGCTTGTCAGTCAGCATGAGCGCTTCACGACATTTGTCGTAGATGGAACTCGCTTCTATCCAGAGATAGCCGAGACCGGCGCAAGCGCTGAGGGCCCTGACTAGATCCGTGCTATGCGGAACCATGCCTTTCTTGCGCGAATCGCTTAGCTTCTTTTCAGTGGGGGCGAGCGTTTTCTCTTCGCTCGTGTCGCTCACTTCAGTTTCCTTTCAAGCCTCTCCAGCTCTCGGCTCGACTGTATGATTTCGGATTGCATGTATTCGATGAGATAGATCGTATAAGTGACCATGACGATCGCAAAGCCTATATTCTTGATCGTCAACGATAGGTCCCGCGGGTTGAATTGCGGCGCAAAGCGCCCAAGCAGGAGCGCGGATATGTCGGCCAGCAAGAGGAACGCTACCACAGGTCCAGAGACCAGGACGGCGGTACGTATGATGCTGTCGAGCACGCCCCACAACTCCAGTGTCCCTTGCATGCTCAGCGTGGGTCCAAGCTGATAAGCCGGCCAAACCAGATAGCTGCCGTAAAGCCCGCTGATCATGGTTTGCAGCCCCCCCGTGACGACGAAGATCGTGATCGCGGTGGTACCGATAAGCAGTCCCGTCGCCGAAGCCTGACTGCGTGTCGCGGGATCGGCGGGAGTGACTACGCTGCTGATGCCCCGTTGCGTGTCGATGAACTCGCCGACGGCCTGAAGACTCCAGAGGGGAATACTGAGTAGGGCGCCGATCAGCAGGCCGACACACGTCTCCTTAAGACCGAGTAGCGGGATCTTGAGCAGACGGGTGTCCGGATCTAGCTCCTTCAGGCCATCGGCGATGTGCGCCAAGTATGGTAGTTCGAGTGCAACGGCCAGGCAACCGCGGATCAGGCCGCCGATCTGCGGACGCGTAAATACCGGAAGCACCAGCATAATGCCCACGGGGCGGGCCGCACCAAGGCCGGCAGCAACGACGAGTTCGATGGTTGCCTGGATGAGACTTTGCGTGTTGGTGGTTGACAGATCATACATGACGGGCGGCTGCTAGTAGCCCGTCGTGAGCGCGGGAAAATCAGTGAAGATCTGCTTGGCTTGTTCGATGAGCGGGGCGCTCAGCACCGGAGCAAACAAAGCTATAATCCCAACAATGACCAAAAGCTTCACAGTCAGTGGCAATGTCTGATCCTGGATCTGCGTTGCCGCCTGGATGATGCCGATGACGGTTTCGGCGACCGCCGCTGCAATGAGCGGCGGCAGAACCCAGGTCATGAAAAGCACCAGTGATCGACTCATATAAGGGAGAATAGTGGCCTCATCCATGCTCACCCTCCAGGTGTTGTATAGCTCAGCACTAGCCCGTGCATAAGCCGCGACCAGCCGTCAATCGCCACGAATAGAAACAGCTTGAAAGGAACTGAGATCACTGTCGGAGACACCATTGACATGCCCATGGCCATCAGAATGGTCGTTACGATCAGATCGATAGTGATAAACGGAAGGTATAGCAAAAACCCGATTTCGAAGGCACGCTTGAGTTCTGAGATTAGAAAAGATGGGACGAGAATGACAAAATCATCGGCTGTGGCTGTGCCGCGCATCTCTTCCGGCCAGACACGCTCGGTCGAGGACAGGAAGAAGCCTCGCTGTTCTTCATTGGTGAAGTTCTTGAGATAGCCTCGCAGCGGCTCCTGCCCCACTTTCGCAGCGGCTACCCAATCCTCAAGCGTTTGATAGCGGAGCTGCAGATCGGCGACTCGATTGTAGCTCTGCTCAAAGACGGGGGCGCTCGTGAAGGCGGTGAGCATCAATGCCGCGCCGTATAGAACGATGTTCGGTGGAATCGACTGGGTTCCAAGCGCATTGCGAACGAGGAAGAGAACGACAGATACCTTTACGAACGCCGTGGTCGTGACGACAGCGAAGACCAACAAGCCGAGCGCGGCCGTGACCGCAAGAAGCGGCAGTATTGCTGGTTCGATGTTAGTCATTGCCCGCTAACCCGCCACGCAGTCTAACGCCGAGCTCGTCCCCAATACGTACTATGTCGCCACTCCCGATACGTACGCCGTTTGCAACGATATCGACCGGGCCATCGACCGGCCGGCCAAGTTCGAATACATATCCTTTGCTGATGCTTCTCAAGGCTCCGAGCGTGATGGGCCAGCGGCCGCATTCAAAGACAAGCGAAATCTCAATATCGTCGAGATCGGCTTCCGAAGGCGGCTGCTGTGAACCGGGTAGTGTCGTCATATGCGCATACTCCAGAGGGCGCGGCCGCAAGCGAAACGGTCCGTGCAGGATCAGGTGGTTGCCAGTGACATCTGCCGCGGTCCATAACCGGCCCGCAGTGAGGATGATCTGACCACGGGCGAATGGCATTACATCCGGCAACAAAGCGTCGCCCTTACGCGTTTTGCGAAGAAGCGAGGCTGACGCCCGGAGGGAGCCGACCTCTCCTGCAACTGTAACGGGTAACTGTGCGGGGACCTCACACAACTGTCGCGGCAATTGGCCGAGCAGCTCGCCTAAGGCACGGAACGCCGGCGGTATCGGTCCATCAAGAGGCGAGAAAAGAAATAGGCGACCTTTGTCCCTGACCGGACCGTAGATGATGTCAAATTCGACATAAGGCCCGTTCTTCTCGGCCTTTCCAACATGAAGGAGTCGCAGTTGCTGCTCTGTCTCAGTCTCCAGGCGCGCGAGCAACGGTTCAAGTGCAAGTTCGAGAACCAGCGAACGACTTGGCTCGGAAAGTAAAGCTAGGCCACTCTGTACTGTCGAGATCAAGGCCTCGGCAAGCGCATGCGGTATCGACAACACGAGCTCATCATCGCCGAGGCCCCAAACGCAATCGAGCATCGACAGAGCCGGAGGTTCCTCCTGCCACACAAGTCGTTCCAGTCGCACCGACAGCGGCTTGTCGCAAAGGTTACTCCGCAAAGAGGCGGAGGGCCGCACGTTTCTGTTGAGCCACGTTACGAGACTCTGCGTTAGACGCTGGGTTGGCTCGTACTTCGCGTATGCGTCCGCGCGAGTTGCAGGAGGCAGCTGTACAGGGCAGCGCATTTGCTTCCCAACTGGACTAGCTGTCATCAAATTGAACCGCCCGCCACCGGCATGGGCAAACCCCTCCCATGGCGAAGCAAGACTTCATCATCGGCCTCTAGCTCGGCTGTTACTTCCGAATGGGTATCGGCCGCACGCCGGACGTCGGTCTCGATTTGTCGCCATTTATGAGTCGCTGCGGAACGCTTCGCCCAGTGCGCACGCCTCTCGGATGCGGCTGTCTCGGCCTGCTTTTGA
This sequence comes from Bradyrhizobium sp. 138, assembly GCF_023074075.1. Classification (GTDB taxonomy): domain Bacteria; phylum Pseudomonadota; class Alphaproteobacteria; order Rhizobiales; family Xanthobacteraceae; genus Bradyrhizobium. Next base: position 19,820 of record NZ_JADPKT010000004.1, read on the forward strand.
GCGATACGCGCCTCCTCAAGTGTGCGGCGTTTCGAGGTGATCTCGATCGCGAGCCTCTCAAGGGTGAGCTGGCAATGATCGAGTTCAACGACGGACACGGTACCGGCCGACATCAACTGTTGGTAAACCTCCGCCTGGGCCTCTGTATGATGCTTTTCAGCAACTGCAAGTTCCTGCCATGCGTGCTCCGCGGCCGAGGTCGCGATATGAAGCTTGGCTTCCATATTGGACAACTCACTACGAGCACTACGCTCGCGCATATCCTTTACTTGCCGCAAGCTCGAAACGTGTATGCAACTCATGCGGTCAGATGGCACATCCATGTGACGGTTTCCTCAAAAGTGGACGCATCGTTTTCACCTTGGCGTAAAAACTCGCGCAGATCATCGATCGAAGCGACAGCTCGGTCCGTCAGCGGATCGCTGCCTTGCTTGTATTCACCAACCTTGATCAAAAATTCGGCCTCTGCATGACGGGAGATAAGATCACGGAAGAGGGATGCTGCCTTGCGATGCGGTGCAGATACGACGGCATCCATGACGCGGCTGCGGCTCGACAGTACATCGATGGCGGGGAAATGCGCCCGCGCCGCGAGAGAGCGTGAAAGAACGATATGACCATCGAGAATGCCACGCGTTTCCTCGGCGATTGGATCGCCCGTGCCGTCACCTTCCACAAGCACGGTATAGAAGGCCGTGATTGAGCCACGCTCACTCATACCAGCGCGCTCCAGCAAACCTGGCAACATTGCAAAGACAGAGGGAGGAAAGCCCCGGCGGGTCGGTGGCTCACCGGCAGCAAGCCCGATCTCGCGCATAGCGCGGCTAAATCGCGTCAATGAATCCATCATCAGAACGACGCGCAGGCCTTGATCGCGAAAATATTCGGCGAGCGCGGTTGCCGTATAAGCACATTGCGCCCGCTCCGTCGCTGAGCGATCGGAGGTCTCAACGACGACGACCGTGCGGCGGAGGGCCGTCTCCCCAAGATGCCGCTCGATGAATTCACGCACCTCGCGTCCACGCTCGCCTATCAGCGCAATCACGGTCACGTCAGCGACCGCGCCTTTTACGATCTGCGACAGTAACGTCGACTTGCCGCCACCAGGCTCTCCATAAATGCCGATGCGCTGGCCCTCGCCGCATGTCAGAAGACCATCCAAGGCGCGAACACCGAGTGGGAGAGGGCGATCGATGATGCACCTTGTCATTGGATTTGGCGCTTTGCCGCGCAGCGGACGCGTCTCCACGGTTTTGACTGCGCCCCTGCCATCGAGAGGACGGCCGAAGCTGTCGATCACCCGCCCGAGCAAATTGGGGCCGACCGGCACTTCGTGCATTCGGCCAGTGGCAACGACTTCTGCGCGGCCGGACATGCCTTGCAGGTCACCGATCGGCGTCAGCAACACGCCGTCCTGCAAGAGACCGATCACCTCGGCCTCAAGCGACCATCCGGTGCGCGGATCCTTGAGCACACAAACTTCTCCAATACGAGCATCCGGCAAAACTGCATGGATTAACGTGCCGAGCGCCCGCGTGATCCGCCCGCGTACGGCACGCGTGTCCACATGGCTTGCCGTAGTTCGCAGACGCGCCAGCGCTGCGTGCAGAGTCCCGTCTCCATCAGGACAGCTATGGTCTGGTCTCGGCGCCGTCACTATTCGTCTGCCTCATGATCTAAACCAAAGCCCAAACGCAGTGCGCGGAGCTGCGCGTCAAGTCCGAGATGGATATTGCCAAATTCGCTCCACAGCACGCATTCGTTCGCTGACAGCGCCGGGTCCGGAATAATTCGGACCGTCGGCCGGTCCTCCCGTCCGTCACAGGCAGCAAATTCGCGCGTAAGCGCATCAACATCCATGGGGGACGCATGAAGGGACAGTTTTGCCCCGCCATATCTGTGCGAAATCGTGTGACGAACCGTCCTCACCAACATCTCGCCGGGATCGAAATCGCCCAGTAGATTAGTTACGATGTCCATCACGAGCGCTGACAGTTCCTGCTCCAAAACGGCCTTTCGTCGTGCCACTTCCGAGGCAGCCTGTGCCACCAGCTGTGCCATTTCCTCGGCGCCGGCCCTCACCCCCTCGGCATGGCCGCGCGCACGCTCCTTCTGATAAGCTCTGCGTGTCCAGCCGCGAACGCGCTTCAGATTTCGCTCGGCCACGGCACGCGCCTCGAGGGCGCTCTGCCAAATCTCGAGATCCCTCGCCGCTATGAGTGGCCCAAGCGGGCGGATGTGCGGAGCGACGGGCGGCGCAGTTTCGTCGGCTGTCATCCCGCTGGGGCCTCCCTCGCCAAATGGGCCAACACCGGTGAAAACAATTGGCCCGCGGCATCGCGGTGTTCAGTCCCCGGATTGTCGGCGGCCGTTCCGACAGCTAGGCGTAAAAGCACGCGGCGGCAATCAAGCGCTGACGCTTCATCGAGCCAAGCGCCGAGGCAGGCATGTCCATCGTCTTCAATCCCTATTGCGAGTTCTTGAGGATCAGCAATTAATCTGGTCGAAACCGCATGCGCTGCATGTCGGATCCCGAAAGCCTGCACCTCGGTGCCGACGTGCTCGACCAGAACGGCGACATCATGCTTTGAAATCAGCCTTGTCAGCGAACGGGCATGCCAAATGCCGCCGGCGAGCAGGGCAGCCCTGCTCGGATCATGCCCGAGGAGAAGGTCTGGCCCGAAGTCACTTCCGTTCAAGCCCATTTCATCTTCAAGCAGCAACGCTTGCAGTCTTATCTGCAGCCTAGGACTCTTCTGCAGTCGCACCAACGTCGCGGACGAGAGGTTAGCGTCAAGTCGCGCGGCAAGGCGGGTCGGATGAATCGTGGCAGCAAGCTTACGGATACCTACAGAGGCTAGTTTCAGCGGATCCTGCCGCTCGGCAGACGGATTCGGTCTCGTCATGTCGGACACCACACTACGCCGCATTAGGCTTAATCGCTTTGCGAATCATGTCCATAGCAGAGACAGGCGAGCGCCCACCAACAGCGCTAACTTTCTGAGATGATTGCCTGCGCTGGCGCCCACGAGCGCTCAGCAAGACGCAGGACAGCACGCCGAATACAGACCCGCCGAGACCCATGCCAACCGCAACCAATGGCGTCGAAATGACTCCAGATGCTTGGGCGAAACCAGCCGCAGCCGCCGGTCGCGGCTCTAGTGTGGGCCGCTCGACTGAGACGAAAACAACAGCCACCTTGTCATAGGATAAGCCCTCGATGCTGTTGGCGACGAGCATTTTAATCTGCGGCAGCAAGATTGAGAGATTTGCCCTCGAGTCATGTCGGATGAAAACCGACGCAGAAGATGGCGTGGTGTCACGTCGCAACAGGTCGTTCTTTGGCAGAACAACGTGGACGCGCGCCGAGAGGACACCATCGATATCACTGATCGTGCGAGATAATTCCTCGCTCAGCGCATAGACGTAACGGGCGCGCTCCTCGATTGGCGAAGCAATCAGACCCGCCGCGCTGAACACTTCCCCTAGACTCTTGAAAGCGTGGCGCGGCAACCCTTCGCCATTCAGCAGGTCGATTGCGGAAGCAATCTGAGTCTGCTCGACCTGGATCGTGATAGTCCCGTCCTTAGCAGCAACGCGGAGCGCATCGACCCCGTTCTTGAGGAGGACCGCAAGCATTTCATTGGCCTCACGTTCCTGAACTTTCGTGTAGAGATCGGCTTTGCAACCCACCAGGGCAAGCAGGAGCGGCAGCAGAGCCAGAAGTTGAAGCCGCTTGCGGAATGGGCGCGCCTGACCGCTTTCGCGATCGATTAAACCAATCATTCGCCCCACTCAGCCCGCTGATATCAGCTTATTCAGAGATGAACCGAGGCTACCGATGCCATTTGAAATGAGTGTTACCTGGATGACGCTGTCAGAAACATCCTTCAGATTCGCCAACATCGCCTCGAAGTCACCTGCGCCACTGGGGGCGCCCGGCACACCCGCTCCCGCTTTGCCCGGCTGCAGCAATAGGGGCTCCGACGTCGACCCGGTCTCCGCACCTTTTGGAACTGCATTGACCGGATACATCGCAGAAAGGTTCTGGAGGATGCGATCGCCCAGCGGGCTCGCCTGTGTTGTTGCACGCGATACCTCGGATATCGGCGGAACGGGCGCCGCTCCCGTTACTGGAGGCGCAAGGTCTGGAACCGAAGCCGCTTGCAAGAGGCTCTGCTGAAACTGGACCTGCTCGTCGACCGCTGTTGCCGAACAGGCCTTGGACAGGCCTTCTAGATTGTGAGAGATCGGCGCAGCGCCTGACATCATCATGGAAAGACTCGCTCTCATCGAGATGTGATACGACCAGCCGTTCAAGCCGATTAGCGGCTCAATGTCCTAGACAGGCCAGCTGACGACAAGCTGACGAGTTCGCACGCACATCGCCATCTAAAGATCACGTTTCGCGTTCACGTACCGAACGTACTCCTGTTAGTTTAAGTCAACGAGAACCATGAATGCTCATCCGATCCATAATCCCGCACGTTTTGAACGGAGTTCTGTGTGTCGCCGTTTTCGTTTCCGGCGGAACACAGATCGCGCGCGGCGCTCCCCTGTCGCTGCCCTCGACCCCTTATCGGTATACGGTTCTGGATCAGGAGCTTTCTGCCGCGCTGCAGGAATTCGGCAACAACCTCAATATTAAAGTCACCATCAGCGCCGAGGTGAAGGGTCGGATTCGCGGGCACATGCCGGACCTGCCACCGCGCGACTTCCTTGATCATCTGACTCAACTCTACAATCTTCAATGGTATTACGATGGGCTCGTGCTTTACGTCTCTACCGCAAAGGAAGCGCAAACTCGTCTGCTTGTCCTAACTTCAATCAGCTGCGACGCGCTCAAGGCAACCCTCGATGCGCTCGCCATTTCCGACGAACGCTACATCATGAGATCGGCTCCGGGAAATGGCCTAGTCCTTGCGTCCGGTCCACCACGCTTCATCGCACTCGTGGATCAGACGCTCAATGGTCTTGTGGCGGAGGCGCAGGCGCGACCTCGCTCCGTCGAGATGCCGTCCCGGGAATCTGTGCTGATGTTATATCGCGGCACCTCAGCGACGATCGTTCGGGATGGGCGAACTGAAGGCCCGTACTCTTCAGACATGCCGCGCCAGGAGGGTGCCTTGCCTGCGCAAGGGCCGGGCCCAAGATGATACAGCTCAATCAGCCGTTACGCGGGTTGTGCAAGGAGCCTGGACCGATCGTCCGGTCAGACGCCGCACAAGCACGGCGAGACGTGCGTGTCGTAAATCGGCTCCAGAACACGAGAATTGCCGCTGCGCCACCTTGTCCACCAGTCTCCGGATGTCCGGTGGTAGTGTGCGGGAGGTTCTGCAAAACCTGAGCGGCTGAAGCGGTCACAGTAAATCCGGTATTTGCGAAGATCACCGCCCATAGCGGAGCAAGGACCATCACGACCGTGACGAAGATTAGGACGGATGGCTCTGCCGTCAAACAGCTTATTGCGTCGGACAGGGATCCTGAAACCCCTGATCCCGGGTGCGGTGCAGGAAGCTATCGAAGCCGCGATGGCGGAGGCGCTGGGCGCGGCGAGGCGCGGCTGGGCTATCGCTCCGGCTACTATACCCGCTCGCTGATCACCCGGGGTGAAGGTGCCGCAGGACCGTCAGGGGCGGTTCTCGACCGAGCTTCAACGCTATCAGCGCTCGGAGAAGGCACTGGTAGCGGCGCTGGCGTTCGGACATCAGTCTTGAATGCTCGCGGTTTTGCGACTGCACCACATTTTGCGGCTTGGACGGGGTTAACACCGAGGGCACAGTCGAGCGGCGGGAAAGAAGGCTCGGGGCGGTATCAAAGCGTGGAAATCGGCAACTACGGACGCTCTTGATCCTTGGTGCGACCTCAATCATCAAGCTTGGCAAGCGAGGCTTGAAAGTCCCGCTCTGGATTCGGATCATGCTGCAAAGACGGCCGTCAAGCTCATAGCGGTGGCGTTCGCCAATAACTTGCGCGCACCATCTGGGGCTTGCTGGTCAGAGGCGGCATCTATCATGCGCCGCCTGCAATGCTGAAAACCTAATCTTAAGAACTCTCCGGCGGAAGAAGAAAGCTGCCAAGGAGGCAAGGTGCAAATCTGGATGGACCCCGAATGACGACATTCCCGGTAGCAATCAGACCGCCTGACTCACTGCGCTTCGAGCGCGAGAAATTGATTGGGCGATTGCTTCCGCGGATATCATCGTGGCCCGCGGCCAGGCGCCGCGTTTACAGGTCGAACATATGACCGCACCGTCGTCCCTTGTTCAACCAGAGAAAGATCTTGCAGCCCGGGCCGTTCCACATATGAGTCAGAGCCCCTTTTGGATGCCGATCCGGAGTCCCAGTCCAATGCCGATCGAGACCCGTGTCAGCCACGACGGGCTCGTGTGGATCAGTGGGAACTATTACAGCATACCCGACCATACGCGGCGCATTGTCGAGGTGCAGCAATTGCCCGATGTAATCCCATTCTCGATCAAGGCGCAATCGTTGCCGTCCATCCCGTTCTGGAGAAGGCCGCCGGCGAACTCGCGTCGCGCCCGAGCATCGACAGGCGGTCAACCGGTCCAGGTCGCGACCTGGCGTATCCGAAGCCCTCGTCGATCGGGCCGGCGATCACATGCCAAGCCGGTCGCTGGGGTTTTACCAAGGTGTCGCAAACGGCTCCCCCAATCGGAAGGCCGGCCATAACCATGCACGCGCAGCCGGCAGCGACCGACAACGTCAGGAAAGGCCTAGTCGCACTCAAGATGCCACGTGCGCTCAGAATGCTGGACACCACCTGCGGCGAATTGAAAGAGGGTGAGGTCACCTGGATTGAGGCGCTCGATCACGCTTATCGAGGAGCTGACGGTGCGCGACAGTCGCCGTGTCAGCACCGCGCTGAGAATGTCTCGCCTGACCACCGTCAAAACCCTCGCTGGCTTCGACTTCGCATTCCAGCCCTCGCTCGATCGCAATCGCATTCTGGAGCTTGCCGAATTGAAATTCATCTGCTTGCGACACCGGCAAGAGCCATCTCGCGACGGCACTCGCGGTCGAGGCCGTGAAGGCGGGAAAGAGCGTCGCGTTCGCCACGCTCGCGGACATCGTCATCACCACTTTGCGCGAGCACCTGCGGTTCCTCGCCCGCGCCTCCCTGCTTGTCGTCGACGAGATCGGTTACCTCCAGGTCGTACCGGGCGGCGGCAATCTGTCTTCCAGTTGGTGAACGCCCGCTATGACAAGGGCGCGGTGATCCTCACTTCGAACCGGCCACAGCAATTGCTTGATCGACTGCTTCACCACACAATTGTTATCAAAATCGAGGGATCGAGCTATCGGCTCCGCCAGCACGCCGCTCTCGTCCCGGAAAACGTCCGCTTGCCAACCTGCCGCAGCCCAAGCGCCGCGGCCGTCCGCCTGGAAGGACCAACGACGATTCCGATAGCGGCTGATCCCCGAACCACAATCGCCGTCACCCAGGGAAATCTGGACATTCTCACGGAAAGTTCGCTGCCGTTGACAGATGTCCATGATCTCCGCCAGGTACAGCAGCCATCTGCAGTCGAATGTAAGTGATGTCGGCGAGCCAGATCCGGTTCGCTGCTGCGGCCCTAAAGTTGCGATCGATGAGGTTTGGCGCGATCGGCAGGCCATGACGGCTGTCGGCAACGCGGTGCGGCCGGGCCATGATGGCGCCGATGCCGTGCCGATGCGTTAGGCATTCGATCCGGCCACGGCTGGCGCCAAGTCCCTGTGCCCCCAGCGCGGCATGGACCCGTGGGTTGCCGTCCCCGCGCGCCGCTGTCCTGATGAACTCGAATGTCAGTCAAGAGCGCAGCATTGGTGGTCGTGCGTGCTCTGTCCGGACGCTCGCGCCAGGCGTAATAGCCGGCCCGCGAGACCTCGACCGCGGCGCACATCAGCCGCCGGGCAGGTATCGCGATGGTCCTCGATGAAGCGGAAGCTCGTGTCCGCGTTCCGGCAAAGATCGCGATCGACTTTTTAGAATGTCCCGCTCGATGGGCATCCGCTCGTTCTCCTCGGCAAACGGGCGATCTCGGGAGCCTGGTCCGCCGACATCGGCGCCGTCTGCGTGCTGTGGCGCCGCGTCGCCGATGCCGGCTCCTGCCGGAGCTTCTCAACGCAGCGCCGCAACACCGAACCGCGCAGACCGAGTTCCTTGCCAACGGTTCTGATCGATCGGCCACTCGACACAAGAAGCTTAGCCGCCTGTCGCTTGTACTCCTCGGTAAACAATCGACGTTGACGTACTTCCATTCGACGCGTCCTGGCTCTCTGAGCCTACTACAGGTGTCCACTCATTCGGAGGAGGTTCGCGTAGCTGCGCACCGTCAGCTTCTCGAAAGCTAAGCCTCCTAGGCAGAAGGTGTCGATCTGGGCCCGGCGTTAGCTGTTGGATCTGCCAAAGGAGAATCCGATGGATCCGTTCCACAATCTCGGCCAATTCGAGCCTCCGGATTTCGCCCGGACGGACTACGACGAGCTGCAACAGCTCCCAGTTGACCAAGCGGGGTTTCAGCAGCACCTAAACGAGTTGCACCTGCGCGAGCGCCCGCCCCGCAATGCAAATCGTCGCGGCGACCCTTATAATGTGTCGAACAGGGATGCGGACTGGTTGGACCACGGGGAAGGCATCTCGCGATCGACGTGGAATCCGCCCACCGAATCTGGTGGCCAGTTGCCAGCCGGCAGTTTCAGTCCGACGGACGTTTGGCACGGCCTGGATTCAGCGGTCCACTTGCCGACGCTTAGTGTCGACCAGCAGGAGTATTCGTGGGCGAACGCCGATGATGATTGGCCAACGACCTCCACTGTTCCTTGGGAGCAACATCACGGGGGATCGTTCCTCGAACCACGGCCATGGCTCGGCGATGGCAATACTTCAGAAGAAGGGCACTGGTTAGCCCCGGCAGAGGCGCAGTGGGTCCAAGCATTGAGCGACGGGCGGGTCTCCCCCGCCGCTGGCGGTCCGACGAACGTTGAAGGCCCCGTCCTCCAGCAATCGCAGCTTGATGAAATCCTGAACAGTTGGGCTGGCGAGGAGGAGCAGACAGAAGACGAGGACCGGCAAGAGGCGGTAAGACGAATCAAAGCCTGGGGAGAGGCCGGCGACGTCTATGCACGGCTGGAGCTACCATACCTGTGCCTAACGACCTTGCCCCCCGCCTTTCCGCCCGATCTCCGGACGCTCGACGTCAGCGAAAACGAGTTGATGCACCTACCCCACAACCTACCGGCCGAACTCCGGACGCTCGACGCCCGCGGCAATCGCATGACAAGCCTGCCTGAGACCTTGCCGGCGGCACTTCAGTTACTCGCCATCGGCAGCAATGAGCTAACCAGCCTGCCCGTAACACTTCCGGATGGCCTTCAGACACTCGCCGTCGCCAGCAACCGGTTGGCCAGCCTGCCTGAAACCCTGCCGGCCGAGCTCCAGCAACTCGATGTTCGCAGTAACCGGCTGACCAGCCTGCCGGAGACCCTTCCGACCGGACTTCAGTTACTTGAGGTCGGCGGCAACAGGCTGACCAGCCTGCCCGACACTCTACCGCCCGAACTCCTAGAGCTCGAAGCCGACGGCAACTGGCTGACCCGCCTGCCCGACAGCCTCCCCGCCGAGCTCCAGTTGCTCTTCGTCCGTGACAACCGACTGACTAGCCTGCCCGAGACGCTCCCGCCTGAGCTCCAGAGGTTTCATGCCGGCGGCAACAGGCTGACCAGCTTGCCCGAGACCCTCCCGGCCGAGCTTCAGGTGCTCGAGGTGCGAGACAACCGGTTAGCCAGCCTGCCGGAGACCCTGCTAACGCAGCTAGATTCTGGGTGTATGGTTTATCTGGAGGATAATCCGCTGCCCGAGCGGGTGCAGACGAATCTGGCGATGGCCCTGAATGCGCGAGGCTATACCGGCCCTCGGGTCTTCTTCTCAATGGGCCGGGAACCGGCGGTGAATCATGAGCGGCCGCTGGCGCAGGCTGTGGCCGACTGGGTCGAGGGGGAGCCGGAGGTTCTGGCCGCCTGGCAGAACTTCGCTGACGAGGCGGGTGCGCCGGAATACGCGCGCTTCCTCGACAGGCTGCGGGACACCGTAAATTCTGGCAATCCCCAGTTCCGGCAGGCCGTGATTGAGGATCTGCGGCAGGCGGCGACCAGGCCGCAATTGCGCCAGCAGTACTTTCAGCTGGCTTTCGAAGCGAGCGAGAGCTGCGAGGATCGCATCACTTTAACCTGGAACGGCATGCAGACCGCACGCTTGAACGCTGAAGTCGAGAATGGCGCCTATGACAATCGGCTTGACGATCTCGTCCAGCAGGGCCGCGTCCTGTTCCGCCTGGACGCGCTCGAGCAGATCGCAAGGGAGAAGGTCAACTCGCTCCGCTTTGTCGATGAGATCGAAGTCTATCTGGCCTATCAGGTCAAGCTGCGCGAGCGGCTTGAGTTACGGCACATCGCCCCGGACATGCGCTTCTTCGGCGTCTCCTGGGTCACTGAGTACGACCTCAGCACGGCTGAGATGCGGGTGCGCGACGAGGAGGAGACGGGGTTGGCCGACTATCTGGCAACTCGGTGGCAACCCTGGGAGACGGTGCTGAGCCGGATCGCACCCGAACGCCATGCACAGATGCAGCATCGGCTCCTCGAGGCGATGGGGGAGGAGTTCGACAGCCGACTCCAGCAACGGCTCGCCGGTCATGAGCTAATCGGGAACAGCGATGCCGAGCGGCAGTTCGGAGCGCAGATCCGCGATGAGATCGTCCGCGAGATCAAGGGCGCGCTGACGCGTCAGGTGCTCGCGGACCATGAGCTTGAGCTGTGAAGCGGCCACCGCGTTGCAAGGAGCTGTCAATCCTGTTTTCACTCAGCCGTCGGCGCGTCATGGTCGGCTTCAGACGCCAGCGCGGAGGGACCATCTGTGAAAATGTAGTGCTCGGCCGGCAGGATCTAACCGCACGGCGGCGCTCGATCTTTTTCGAACGATTGCCACGGCGGGCGCGCCCGGCAGCGGCGCAGGTGCTTCATCACCTCTCGCAACATCGACCGACTGCCGCCATTGTTTACGTAATCTGCCGCCAGGCAATCAGGCTATTCCATCCGGGGTGAGACGAGGACTGGTCGACTGGCTCATCGCATAGGCGTTCGGAATTTCCTTTGTACCTCCTGACGAGCCCAGCGGGTGCCGAGCCGCTCGGGGCCATAACGATGCGGCAAATCCCTGCATCACATCTGGTATCGGTCATGGCGTATGCAGGAAAACCCCAATCAGCCGATCAATTTGGAGTTCACGCTGAGTGCTATGCCGGGTAAAGCGTGCGTGAGACTTCCTGCCCGGAGCAAGCCAGGAGACGAACACAGGGATCTTACGAGCGGGTTTCGACACCCCTTTTCCAAGCACCACGCTTGCCGCACGCAACGGGGCTAGCGCAAGAGAGGCGCGTCGCAAAATCAAACTGTATCACATTTCTCTTATGCCCCAGCAGTTCCCTGCCGCACTTAGCACCCACGGGGGGTTCCCAAAAAGGACCTGCTCACCTAGTTGGTAATCGAGACAACAGAGCCAGTACGTCCGATACTATTAGCTATGCGTCATTTCTGTAGGGCGGCACGCCAGCGCAGCGGGCGGGTGCTTGCATTGCGCGATATCGTGCACCGATCGTTGCGGACAACGTGATTTGGTCCGCGCAATCGGAATACGCTGCGCTGTCGCCATTGCTTGTATTGCCGTTGTGGCTCACCAAGCGTCCCACGTTGTCGAGTTAACGCATTTAGTCTTGAGCGCATATAAATCGCAGGTCCAGGCAGACGTTGGCGAGCACTCAATGCGAGGCGCTTTCGCATCGACACGCAAGACCGATCCGCTGCATTGATCTTCCGAGCTGTTTTGCTTCAACGCGTCGCGCAAAGCTCCTGGTCAGGAGTCCGGCCGATCGCGCACTCAATGCGTTCGCGCATAGCTGGATCGATGTCTTTGGCGCCGAGCAACTTTGGCGCCGGCGGCTCTTGCATTTGAAGAGCTGGTCTATCCCAGCTAGCGCAACTGCAGAGCCCTAGAGTAGCGAAGAGAGCCGAGCACGAAAGCAAACAGAATGAACCCAAGCGCCACCGCACTGCCTTACGAGGTGAATTCATGCGGTCCTTCTTGGATTGACTGCTGCGCCTGTGAATCGGCGGCAAGGAACGTGTTGCTGAGTTCCTCGGACGGCGCGTCGTCGTCCTTTGCAGCTGCGAGTGTAATGGATCCAACAGGCTGGATTGTGAAGTCCGAGGCAAGGTCCTGATAGGATAGAACAGCAAGATCGATCCCATTACGGGTGAGAAAGCCGCGGACAAAGCGTCGTATATCCATCGAAGCAAGGATAACGGGCCGGATCTGCCCCCGCACTACGTTCGAATGGATCTGACGCATTTTTGAGAGCAGCGCCTCGCTTTGCCCGTCGCTCAAAACCAGGTAGGGTCCTTTGGCAGTCTCTCGAACCGCGCTGCGCACGATATCCTCGGTTTGACGTTCGATGATAAAGACCGGAACGACGCGGTGTGTGTTGGCATACCGGTGGCAGATTTGCCGTCTCAGACCGGAGCGAACATGTTCCGTGAGCAAGACGACGTTTTGTTCACGTCCGCTCCATTCGGCCAATGCTTCCAAGACCAGCCGTGTGTTCCGGATCGGAATACCCTCCTCCAGGAGGCGCCGCAAGACGTCGGCTACTTTAGGGATCGGCGTCGTACGCAACACCTCCTTGACCAGATCGGAATATTCCGTCTCCATGCGAGCCAGCAACTGGCGCGTCTCCTGGATACCCACCAAGCACTGTGCATAGCGGGTCAACGCCGAATGGACGCGCAAGGCCAGGATTTCAATGGGACGGTGGTGCCCGATGCCGGCTGCTTTGAGAGCCGGTGCATTGCTCTGTTCAATCCAGATTTGATCCGTCTCCCGGTCATGCCGAAACGGGATGCCACTCAATTCAATGTTGGCCGGATCGTCGTGGAGTGCGAGCTGCGTTGGATCAATTAACTCCTGCTCGACGGGCACGCCCTCGACATCCACCCTGTACTCCAAGTCTGGCAAGCGCTCGTCGACCTCGATGGGGATGCGCGGAATTGTGATGCCGAGATCAGACGAGATCAGTCCCGAAACGCGTGCAATGTGCTGTTGCAATTCTTCTTTGTCGATCGCCCGTGTCAGACTTGACGCAAGGAACAATGCGATGGGAAGCGCCTCCGCAGGCACGATATCCTTGTTAGACTGTGTGGGAGCCGGGCGAGAGATATCAGCGCTTTTCTTGCCGCTTTGGGTCGCACCGTCGGCAAAGCTCGCTGCCGCAAAGACTGCAGCCAAGACGAGAAAGACAGGGAGTGGAAAACCCGGAATAGCCCCCATTACAACCAGGACGCCGGCAGACAGCCGCAATGCGTGCGAGTTTGCTGTGAGCTGGTTAACGATGTCGGTCCCAAGATTGAGCCTTACAACCCCATTTACTCGAGTGATGATTGTCGCAGCTGTAATCGAGAGCAGCAGCGAGGGAATTTGTGAGATTAACGCATCACCTATGGTCAGCAGGGTATATTGATGCAGCGCCGCCTGGAAAGACATTCCCTTGGAGAGCAGGCCGATGGTGATCCCGCCCAGCATGTTGACGCAGATAACCACCAATCCTGCGATGGCGTCGCCCTTCACGAATTTCATGGCGCCATCCATAGCCCCGTAAAGCTGACTTTCTTTCTCCAATGTAGCGCGCCGGCTGCGGGCTTCATTCTGATCGATATGGCCATTGCGCAATTCCGCATCGATTCCCATCTGCTTGCCTGGCAGAGCATCGAGCGTGAACCGCGCCGCCACCTCGGCCACGCGTTCAGCCCCCTTGGCCACGACGATGAACTGCACCATGGTCACGACTAAAAATATGACAATGCCGACGACGATATTTCCCGATATGACGAAATCACCGAAGGTGCGAATGATGCTGCCCGCATCCCCCTCAGCCAAGATCAGCCGCGTCGTTGAGACGGTGAGCGCCAGACGGAATACCGTGGAAATCAGAATGACGCTCGGCAAGGACGAGAAATCAAGTGGAGTGCTAATATAGAGAGCGACCATCAGCAGCAATATGGCCAAGCCCAGATTGAAGCCGACGAGCGTATCAATCGCCACTATAGGGATCGGCATGATCATCATGCCGACCGTCAGAAGCAGCATCAACGCGACCATCAAATCGGAGCTGGCCGACGCGCGCGCAATGATCTTACGCAGGACGCTGGTCATGGGGACTTTCCGATCGTTGATTGATCAGGCCAGTGCTCTCACGCAACGAGACATAGCGTTGGAAAGCGGCGAGCGCCTCGTCTATGAGGCCGGCCCGCCGCAGGGCGTGGCTACGCAACAGCATCAAAGAGATACGCGCCGAGGGTTCGTCATCAAGTGCGTTTAGTCTATCTAGGACCTGCAACGCCTCACCTCCGAGGCCTTCCAAGATGAGGGCATAGGCGAGAATCCGTAATAGATCGACATCTCGCGAGTCGTTGCCGACGATGAGTCGCAAGAGAGCCACGCATTCTGCGCTCTGCCCACATGCAAGATGAAGATAGGAAAGTGTACAGAGCAAATCGCGCTCCTGCCCGGAACTCAGTGAGACGTTATCGGATTCGGAAACGCTGGTCGTCCGTTGCGCTCCATCGGAGTTGAACATTGTTAGGCTTCGATCAAGCTATTCCGATTCTGGCGGAGCAGCGCTAGCCAGTGCAGCCCCTGCCGGAGGACGACGATACCGTCCCCCGCCATCGAATCCGCAGGCGCGGCCGCCAGTTTATGGACGAGACGTTCCAGAACAATGCTATACCGCTCTGCCCGCAGCATGTCCGGATGACGTAGGCTTGGAGTGACGAAGGAGAGTAGATCGTGCGCGATATCGCGCCCGTAGAGCGATCCCACCCCAGCGGGCTGCTCGATCTCACAAATGCGAGTGCGCATCTCGTTGAGACTGACACGCCAGACTGCATCAATATCTTTGGCCTCCGATGCGGCTTCGATCGCTACATCCAGCGACATATAAGGCGTGTTCAGCTCGTCCCAGATCGACGCACGCTCCTTCTCGCCATTTGCACGAGCACCGTCCGCCTCACCTTTATTGGGTCGGATGGTCGGCCCTATCACTGGTTCATGATGGTCCTCGCTGAGTCTCTGCGAAGCAGCGCCAGGCCCGACATCGTAGCGGGAAACCTTTGACATGACGATCTCCTTATCCTTCCTTCGGGCCAGGAAAGCCTAATACGGAACGGCAACAACGCGGCCGTTGCGGCTTAGCAGCACACGCCCATCCTCGATTCGAGTGACCGCCCATCCCTCGGCCAAGAGAGCGCCGACGAAATACTTCTGCCCACCGACAAGCAGATAGGGCTGGGATCCGCGCGAAACAGCTTCGATCGCGATTAAGGATGGCTGCTTTTCCTCCTTGACGATCACTCCGTTCACCAGTGTGACCGCACCGTATGTACGACCATCGAACCATTGCTGGAGCTCCTGCCATTTCGCAACGGTTGCAGGCGTGACTTTTCCCTCAGCGCTAACAAAACCCGGCCCCGAACCAACCCTGATATCGAGCAGGCCCGCCTTATCAATTTCCTGTTTCAGCACTTCGGCTGCAGCCTGAGCTCCCCGATCGTCAGGCCGGTTCGTGCCCAGCTTGGGTGCAAGCTCTGCGGCAGCCGGCGCAATGCCGGTCGGTGCACTTCCGGTGGCTTTGAAGAAAATGGTTGAGAGACTGCCTACACCAAGAAAGCTGAGGAGCACGAGGGCGAGAGCTGAGATCCAAACGCGCGAGAGGCTGATCGACCGAGCCTCAACTGCATTCTGCATCGACCAGCGAATAGACATGGCGCCCGCACTAATGACGGCGGGAAGAAAAAGAACAACACGTTCACCTGCGGCAATATCCCCTTCGCCCTCTGGGGTGCTTACGGCTGCAAGAGCCTCAAGCTCGATTGAATTGCCAACGAGGGTGATACGTAGGTGATGCGGCTCAAGCCCTTGTTCGACGAAAACCATATCCGCGTCGAGGCCGCTACCGATAAGGCTCGTTCCGGCAGCCGCCTTCCCGCTTAGCCCGAGATAAGGTCCCGACAGTACCTCGAAATGTAAGGAGGCGGCCTCATTCACGGACAATTCTCCGAACCATGACGAGCACGGCAGGGCGATTGGTCGCACGACTCATTCCTAGGCCGCACCACTCACATCACCCCGATGTGACGGGAAAGGCGGAGCGACGATTCGCCCCGCCTTTGACCGTTATCCGTTGACGCGCTCGCTGGCCGCCTTCCTCTCACTCGAGAGCTCGGTCGTCAGTGCACGCAACCGTATGTCCTGCACCATGGCCTGCTTGTTAACCGCCTTCAATTCGTCGATCAGTTTCTCGAAAGTACCCGTCCCACCAACGTCATCGGTCGCCGAGCTACCGACGCCGGGACTCGCGGACTTGCTATCAGTCTTGTTATCAGTCTTGTTATTTGCCTTGCTATCATGGGTGTCGTGGGCACCACCAGTAGAAGTGCTAGTAGAACTTGTTTTGGTCATATCGCTTCACCTTCCGTTTTTTTGCCGCCATCAATGGCAACACTCCACTGACGTCGAAGAACCGGCGTCAGGTATCCTCTTCTGTTTCAGCTATAGCTTCGCGAAGATTTGACATGTTTCGCTCCATCGCTTGCATCGCGACGTTGGCAAGAACCGAACCGAAAGCCGATTCGAACTTCTGACGATCAGTTACCGACTGCGAGCTGCCACTGTCAGAATTGGTATGGATCACGCCTTCGATTGCCCCGGCCATCTGGTGCCTCTCACTTCAGTTCCGCCAAAACGGTGGTATCACCACCGAGCGATTCACATTGCTTACGCTACCGGGACTAGCTGTCGAGAAGCTGACGAGAATGAGAACAACCTCACTATCGTCAACGTCAACCCAGCTGAGAGCGCGGATTCGCAGGTACATGCCGCGACTGCCACCGCGCGAATTTCTCGGCCCCACTTTCAATCTCTACATTATGACGACGAGCGCCAGATCGCGGCGCCTGCCCAACGCACCTCATCACATTGGTCGATCAGCAATGGTGTGATGGCAAGTCAGAGGCAAAACCGCGCGCAGTTGGAAATGCTGCCGCGGGAATCGGTGGTGATGTTGTTTCGTGGCTCCACAGCGATCGTCACTCGGGACTGACGACCGCAGGCACCTGCTTTGCGAAAGCGTCAGAGCAGCTTCGTGCCTGCGCAGAGTTTCACGAGCACGATGACGCCTCTCCGGGATGTTAAGACGACCGACTTTGGCCCGTCCTGCTCCGTCTAAAAGTCGTCAGCTTCTCGAAAGCTCGCCCCCTTAACATGAAAGCTCGATCTTACGACGCCGACGCCAAGTATTTACCGCAATGGAATGGAATGAACCTAATGCAGCTCAACAGCGTTTCGCTGCCCGCCAGTGCAGATCCAGCTCAGTTCGGGCTTGTTCCGGGGGCTTCGTCGGCCTTGGGATCATCCGCGCAGACCCCCGGCCAGATTCGGCAAGGCGAACCTTCGATGTTCGAGGCAATGGTGTCCCTCTGCTCGCGGGAAGAGAAATCCGACGTTCCCTCCACGCCGCCGGATCTGCTGCAATCAGAGCTACAGATCCCGCAGGATCCGCTGGACCAGTTGTCAGCGCACGCGAAGGCGGCGATCGAGGCGGTGATGAAGGATCCGTTTCTTTCTTCCTCGGTCGATTCTTCCCCGGTCGATTCCTCCTCGGTCGATTCCTCGTCGGTCGACTCCCCTAGTGCAGACGCATCGGCGACAGCTGCTCCATCCCCTGACGTTCCGAGCACTCCGGTGCCAAGCTCTAGGATCACGTGGGACGGCGGCACGCTGACCAATGCCGAGTTGCAGATCGTGGCAGTGTTGAACCGGCACAAGGACCAATGCCCACTCAGCTGGGACTCGCTGGCAGCCAAGGCCAGCGATCCCTCGACGCCCCCGGATCTGAAGGAGGCGATCGACGGACTGCGACGCGATCCAGAGCTCTTCTATGCGATTGGCTCCCAGGGGGACGGCCGCTGCGGCGGCAAGATCAAGGCCAAGGATCTGTCAGAGTTTTCCGCCAGCCATTCGCAGGTTGCTACATTCCAGGAGCAGCAAGCGCATAGCTACGAGCAGAACTATATTCCATCCGACGGCACCTCGAATGGACAAGCGTCGGTCATGACCTTGAATGATGCATTGCGCGAGTTTTACAAGTATTCTGACTACCTGCCCAAGAGTTTGAGCCTTGACGATTTCAAGCGGATCGTCGACGGCAACGCCGACATCGGTAAGTGTCCGCCTCAGCTGATCGCGGCGGCTCAACACTTCCTCGATCACCCGGACGCCTGGAAGCAGTTGTGCGGTGGTGCGACTGATAAAATCCACAAGGAAGACTTCTTGCAAGTCGCCTCGTCGTCGATGAATTCCACGCAAAGCGAGCTGAACACGCTCGACACGATCAACAAGAATCAGAATGCCTTCTTCGGGGACGGCGACATGACACGACACAAGTTGGCGAGTATGGTGGATGACAAGACTCTCGACCCGAAGATACGAGAAGCGGCATCGCAACTGCTCTCGGACCCGCTCTTGTTCCGTTTGCTAAACAATTCGATTACGGGCTACAAAACCCATCAGGAGTTCTTCGACTTAGGCGGCGGGCATACGGTCGACTCTGGTAATATCAGCAAAAACGACTTCAGGCACTTCTATAGCAACATGTCACCTGCGAACCATACCGTTCAGCAGATCAAGACCCATGTCCCCAAGACCGCCGCTGAACAAAATGCAGTCACAGATATGGTGATGGGGGTATCCGACCAACCCGATGTCGCGTCTCCGAAGAAGAATGGCGGGGTCCTCATGCATGCGGTCGATGACGTAGCCAAGGTTGGCTCGAAGGTGCTCGACTGGGAGGCCACGGCAGTAGGCCTGCTCGGCGTCATTCCGGGACTGGGCGAGTTGGCCGATGGCGTATCGATGGTGCTCGAGCTCGAGTCGCAAGCATTGAGCCTTCTGCATACGGGCATTAGCGGGGGTGATATGAAACAGGCCCTGAAAGAGGCTGGCCTTAATCTTGCGGGGCAGGCCATTAGCTTTGTCGCTGGGCCCGAGGTCAAATTCGCGCTGCGCGAGGGCCTCGCAAAGGAGATGCTCGAACAGACCGTGCAGTTCGGCCTCGATACGGCGATCTCGAAAGTGCAGTCCTATGCCGAGGACCATTTGGACGACCTGAAGGCACGCCTTACCGAGCCCATGCAAGCCGCAGGCGTTCCGAGTTAGGTCGCAACGCCGGCGTCGTCTCAGAAGGTGGCCTGAAAGGCCAGTTGCGGGTAAGGTGCGGACTCGTATCTACCTTTTCATTGACGGGTGCAACTTCTGCGCCGCTCGACAGTACGGCCTCGAGAAACTCGGTATGTGCCACGTCATCAGAAAGCCGCCGCTCGGCAAGCGGCGGCGGAAGAACGCGCGCTGCACTCGAGGCGCACCCCAAGCACCTGGCGCCACTCTTCTGAGAGCCGGCTCCGCAAATTTTGAACAGGTCGATAACTGGAGTTTCTGCCTGAAAGCGGCGATGATGGCCGCGAACAGGAGAGACCAAGAACAGACGAACCGCGCAGAACCACAGCCCGGCTTTCAAGGCGAAGGTGGCGCTTGCCGCCGTCAACCGATCGGACGACAGGCCAATTGGCCGAGCACTTCGACGTCCACCCCATCCGGTGACGGCCTGGAAAGCTCAGCTTGAGGCCTGGGCTTCTGACGTGTTCGGCGCGGGGAGCTCGGCGACGGTTGCGCCCGCGGTCGATGTGAAGTCACTAAATGCCAAGAGCGGGGAGTTGACGCTGGAGAATGATTCCTAAGAAACGGGAGCACCGACTTGCGGCTCCAAGGGTTGGAGAACAAAGGCCAATGCCTTGGCACGCCCATGCGAATTGTTGACCACTCGCGTTGGGTAACGCGTCTCGTAGGACGAGGCCCTTGGATCGACATAGTCCGTCCGTATCGCAAAGCGTTGTAGAACAGAACTGCGATCTTGCGGGCCGTGGCGGTCACTGCCCTGGCCTTGCCGATGCGCGATGAAAGTCGCCTGTAAAAGCTGCCGAGCGCGGTGTCTGTACGGCCCACGGTCACGGCAGCAAGGCGCAGAAGTGCCGCCGCCCTACCGCCGGATCCGCGGGTTCGGACGAGAGCATTCTGCCGCCGGAGACCTTGTTGTTCGGCGCCAGTCCCAGCCAAGAGGTACAATGCTTTGCACTTCGCCACGAGGAGAGGTCGTCGCCCCATTCAGCGATCAGCTTCAGCGAGAGGTAAGGACCGAGGCCGTCGAGCGTGGTGATGTCCTTTCCGACCAACGGAACAGCGCCACGCGGACGTTCGTAAGCTAGAGCGTTCGCCTGATCGGTTCGATTCCGACGCGCCTTCAACACGGCTTCGATCCGGGGCGTCGCAGACAGATGCTTTCTCGTGGTAGGCGTCCTAAAGCGCAAGTGCCTGCTCGAGCGCAAACAGACGCTCGGCGCGATAGCCTCCGGTGAGCGCCTTCACGATCGTCTCCGCACTAGCGTGGCAACTGTAATGGCGCAAGCACGCCAGCGCCTCAGGATCGCGCTCGCCGGCAAGGATCGCGCGGATCAGGCGCAGCCGGTGGCGCCGGTGATGTCGGCGAGACCTGGTGGAGTTGAAGATTTAACTCCGTCAAGGCCTTGTGCATATGCTTGATGTGGGAGGCCGCGTACCCAATCAGACGCTCGCGCTGGCGCACGTAGGATCGCAGCTCCGCAATCTGTCCTTTGGGCCGAAAGCTGGCTCGCGACAGCCCAAACGAATGGAGCCGCTGCAGCCACTGCGCATCGGCGATATCGGGCTGCCTCGAGCATCGGCACCACTTCTGACTCAAAACACATCGGCCAACCGGTCCGGCCGGCGACGGCCGCGCCCACCCTTCTTCTGCGATGGTAGGCGGGGTTGTTCTCGGTCCGATATGCGGTTGACGGACTAAACGACGCCTTGGCGGCGGTCACTGGCGGGCTGACGGTACTTCGTGTAGAGCCTTCTGTCGTTGCTGCCCGTGATGCAAGAAGTTTCTGACCCGTTCGGCGTGTGGACGATGCGGTCTTCTGTCAGGCCTTCCTTTACGGCGTCCTCAGAAGCCGCTGGCCGGTATGGTGATCCGCGGATCAAGTCCAATTCTCATCTCCGAGCACCTCGGCTCTTCGGCTCTAACTGGTTTTCCTGATCCAGATCGGTTCGATCGTTCCGCCCATTAGGGTCGTCGCCTGCTCGCACCCTTCACCAACATCAGGCTCTTTCGTGCCGCATTCGTCATGATGCCGTCACTGCCTGCGCTGGGTTCCGGATAATCCACCTTCCGATTGGCCATGGCCCAAATCGTCCGAGCCATCTTGGTCGCGAAGGCGATCGCCACGAGCATGCGCGGCTTCCGCGAGAGTGCTTCGGCGAGCACAAGAGCTGCGTTGTACGCATACGACGAAGACCGCCTGATTGTCGCATGCGCGCGGGCGCGCCGGGCTCTATGATGGCGTTGCGTGAAGGTCAGGCAGCCTGCTGATCGGCGGGCTTGTCGGCTTGGCGCAGGAGCTTCCATTCCCAGGGCAGCAGTTCGTGCAGGCGCGACGCGGGAAGATTGGCGATACGGGCGAGGACGTCGGCGAGCCAGGCCTTGGGATCGACGTCGTGTAAGCATCCGGTGAGGACCGCGCAGCGGTCACTCAGGCAGCCTGATTGGCTTGCTTGTTCCGGTCGCGCCAATTCCAGGGCAAGAGTTCGTCGAGCCG
>NZ_JADPKT010000044.1 GCF_023074075.1 Bradyrhizobium sp. 138
TCCCGAAGTTCGGCTCGAACTTTCCGGCCGCAGCGGCCCGCTTGTGGTAGAGATTGAATACCGCGTACCGCGAGAGAATGCGCAGGCGTTTCACAATGTGATGCAGGACGTGCAGCTATTTCGTCAGCGCACCGGCGCCTATGGCTGGTCGATCGCGCGCGACATCGCCGACCCCGAACTCTGGACTGAGCGTTATCACTGTCCGACATGGCTTGACTATCTGCGACAGCGCAACCGCTCGACGCGGTCGGAGCGCGCATTGGATGTACAGGCAGCGGCTTTCCACGTTGGTCCTGGACCCATACGTGTCCGCCGCATGCTGGAGCGCCCATTCGGATCGGTGCGCCGGAACGACGACGAGCCTGATCGCGCTGCGAAGGAATTGGTGCGTGGCCAAGGATTGATCCGAGTTGACGAGTTGGTTGAAGCGGGGCGCCCGACAGGCAAGCTTGAGCAAAAATAAGGATCACCCTAATCGGCGTGGTGGCTGAATCAGGCATCACTAATGGACGTATTGCCGTTTAATTCTTCGAGAAACGCCAACTCACCCGTCGAGCCAGCGACGACCTTCCCGCCATGGATTATTGACCCGGATGAGCACGTCAGAAAGGCATAGTCGTTCTTGGTATTCGAACCGTCAGCACTAGAGAATCAATTGAATACGGAACAACGGCGGACGGCAAGCGGCCTTTCCGGAATCAAAACTTCCGCAGCTTACAAAAAGACGGGCCACTCCCAAGGAGGGGCCCGTCGAGTCGGAAGGAAATGTCCCCTAGAGGAGGGATCAGGCCGCAGCCTGTTCGATCGGGGAGAATGGCAGCCCGAGGCTTTCGGCCACAGCCTTGTACGTAAGCCGGCCTCGATAGACATTCAGCCCGGCACGTAGATGCAGATTTTCCAGGACAGCCGCAAATCCCTTGTTGGCGAGAGCCAGGCCAAAGGGCAGCGTCGCGTTGTTCAGAGCCTGGCTCGAGGTGAGCGGCACAGCTCCGGGCATATTGGCGACGCAGTAGTGGATGACGCCGTCTACCTCGTAAGTGGGATCCGCGTGCGTCGTTGCCCGCGATGTGTCGAAGCATCCGCCTTGATCAATCGCAACATCAACGATCACGGATCCCTTTCGCATCGAACCCAACATACTGCGGCTAACCAGCTTCGGGGCGCTTGCACCGGGAACGAGTACCGCGCCAATAACGACGTCTGCGGCGAAAACCTCTTCCTCAACAGCATCGATTGTCGAGAACCTGGTACGAACGCGCCCCTCGAAGATTTCATCCAGCTCGCGAAGCCGAGGAATCGAGCGATCGAGGACGGTAACCTCCGCTCCCAAGCCCACCGCCATTCGCGCTGCGTGCGTCCCGACAACACCGCCTCCGATCACCACAATGCGAGCGGGTTGAACACCCGGCACACCGCCGATCAATAGGCCGCGGCCGCCGGCATATCGCTTCAGCGCCGCACCAGCTGCCTCGATTGAAAGCCTACCTGCGACCTCGCTCATCGGCGCAAGCAGCGGCAGTCCGCCCTGTGCGTCGGTCACCGTCTCGTACGCGATTGCGGTACATCCAGATTTAATTAGTCCCTTGGCCTGCTCCGGATCCGGCGCCAAGTGCAGGTAAGTGAAGAGAATCTGATTTTCTCGAAGCTGAGTCCATTCGGACGGCTGCGGCTCCTTGACCTTCACAATCATTTCGCTGGACGCGAACACCTCGCGAGCAGAGGCGGCGATTGTCGCGCCAGCTTTGCGGTAATTGTCATCCGTGGCGCCAATGCCCGCGCCGGCATTGGTCTCGACCAACACGCTGTGGCCCGCTGCCACGTATTCGCGGACGGCTCCAGGCGTTAGCCCCAGGCGAGTACGGCGACGACGTTGATGGTTTCGGCGATCAGCGCGCGCGGGACCGTGATGACGGCCTCCTGGATGAGCTGCTCGAGCCGGGCGAAGCGAGCCAAGCGCGCTACCTGCGTCAATCGTGCCGATACCGCCGGGGTGTCCTGTGCCCCAGGCTTTCAGCAGATCGAGCGCCTCGGCGCCGCGCACCTCACCAATCGGGATCCGATCAGGGCGCAGGCGAAGCGAGGAGCGCACCAGATCAGACAGCGAGACCACGCCGTCCTTGGTGCGCAGCGCCACGAGGTTCGGTGCCCTGCACTGAAGCTCCCGCGTGTCTTCGATCAAAACGACGCGATCGCTCGTTTTGGCGACCTCTGCCAGAAGCGCATCGCATTCGTCAGCGTTGTCTCGGTCGAGGTACCGCCGGCAACCAGAATATTTTTGCGCGCAGCGACCGCATCGCGCAGCGCGTTCGCCTGGCTCACGTTCAGGATGCCGGCAGCCACATAGTCATCGAGGCTAAACACGGCGACAGCGGGCTTGCGGATTGCAAAGGCTGGCGCGGCGACGACTGGCGGCAGCAAGCCTTCGAACCGTTCTCCCGTTTCCGGCAACTCCGCCGAGATGCGGGGTGAGCCGGGATGAACTTCGGCCCCCACATAGTGCGCAACCATCCGGATAATTCGCTCGCCGTCGGCCGCAGGCAGATTCTCACCAGTGTCGGTAAGCCCGCTCGACAGCCGATCGATCCATAGCCGGCCGTCAGGGTTGAGCATCACCTCCACGACAGACGGATCTTCCAGGAATCCCGCGATGGCCGGGCCCAGCGCTGTGCGGAGCACGCGCGCACCGCGCAACTCGGCTTCCGAATGAAATGAGTGGATTGCCATAATCGTCCCCCGCGAATTGATGCCACTGCCATCACCGGCCTCAGATGGGGACAAGCAGAAAACGGATAACCTCGGTTATCGCAACGTTGGGACCTTATGGATCGTAGTCTGGCGTAGAAGAAAGATTTGGAAGGCACACTCTCGCGCGCCAAAGCAGGATGAGGACATCAGCCCGTCAACAGGCCGGCCCCACCGCTCCATGCTCATCCGCCTCCAGGATCGCAAGCCGGATCCTTGGAATAACTAACCGGCCGCCCAGCGGCGGTTGACGCGCCGTGGCAATCCTGGACGTCAAGGTGCCATTGCTCCAGAGCCAGTGTCGTCCTGTCCTGCACGAGGAAAGTCCTGACGTTCAAGCGTCGGACGCGCGAGCCCCAGCCGCACGTGCAGAGCGCGCTGCATCGATGCACGCATGGCAATCGCGGCCATTACATCTCGCCTTGGTGCATCTGAAGCGTACTGAAAGGTGCGGTGAGTTACGATTGCGGCATCACAATTGGGCAACGCAAGACAGCACGATCATCGCCAGGAAGAACAAGTGGATGGGCTACCCAGATGACAAATGGAGCTCGAAACACTGCGATGAGCTCGTCCGCGCTGCCGCGGACTATCCGATATGATGTGGATACTGAAGCGGTGGTCGCGCAGAGACAATGCCGTCTCTGAAGTAGCAAGACAGCAAACTTACGAAGCGTCGAGCACGGCCGGTTCAACGCTGATCTCCCCTCCCGAGGCATCTGAACCGGTCCGGTTTTCGGCCTCGCCCATCGGCGGCAACGAATTGACCGTCGTCACAAAACCGCCGTTGGCGGTAGCGAACGCAGCAGCAGTGCTAGTGCCAGCTGACACTGCTCGTTTCGAAAGCTCACGACGTGGGGTCACGGCCGTTTCTCCAATTCCAAGATCAACATGGTTGTATGCAGCGGCTGAGCATGAACAAGCAACCTAATGCGGAGTTCGCCGGTTGGCAGCCGAATGGCTCTGTTGTTGCTCGACTGCCGCAAACCAGCTGCGCGAGAGCTCCCGCCAACTCCAAACGCTCGCGCCATTGCGGCCGCAGATTCAGCGATCCACTCCGGTTTACCGGCACGTTCTTCTGTCCCAATCCGCTATCTTCTCCGCCTGACATGATGACGCCCTGAGCGTACATCCGGTCTTTCTCGCAGGTCCCCACTGGCCCTCGTCCCCCAAAGACGCCGCCGACTACCAGGCCACGACGTTGCTGCTTGACGGATTTCTTCTTCTCAAGAGCGCGGAGATAAGCCTGCACGGGAGTTGCGCAATTGACAAATAGCCGCACGTGCCTCTGCGATCCTTCGAGCCGAAAAAACATTTGTGTTTCACGAAAGTACTATCAGGCTGCAAGAGCCGAATTTCGTCTATATGGCGGTTCGGCCAGCCGAAATCCTGCACCGTTCGATAGTGTGCCGCGGCCAGATCGCATTCGTCAGTGTCGTCTCGCTGGCCGAGGCCGGCCAGCGACAGTATATTCTTGCATGGCTGCTGCACCGAAAGCGCATTCGCGGGAGGCGGGACGAACCTTGGCGTCCGCATAACGCGCCCAGCCGAACGATTCATTCGCCGTCGGCTGCGGACGGACTCTCCCCCGATCGCACCACCCCGTCGCACTTTGCCGTGGAAGAGGAAGGATCCGAGAAAGCCGCCTGCAACCTTTTTCAAAACCAGTTCCGCGACATCGGCCGGCGACAGGGTGGCATCACCACTCCCCATGTTCTTCTGCCTCGAGGATGGCAATCTCGGCCACTGGAATAACTGCCTCAACCAAGCCCCAGCCGGACGCCGGTTGACGCGTTGCCAAAGCCCCGGCCTTTCCTTTCAGGCCTGCAAGCCATGGAACGGCAAACCAAGCCAGCGCCGCCACGTGCATCGACACGATTACGCCGAACGCAGTCTGGTAGGCGATCAAAGGATAGTGCCCGGCTTGGAGCGGCCATTGCTCCAAAATCAGTCCCGTCCCGTACTGCACGATGAAGGCCCAACCAAATTGCAGAACGTTCAAGCCGCCGTTCGCGCGCGCAACCAGCTGCATCGGGAAATAATCTCCTATGATGGCGTAGGTCAGAGCGGTGGCTGATCGGGCGACCGACACGGCGCACCATGGCAAGAGTGAGGGCCAGGGCGGACGCAGGATCAGCACAAGCTCAGCCACAATCAGCATCGCCGCGACGATCGCAAACAGAGCCTCCATGTTCTTTCCACGCCGACGCACAAATTGGCAAGTGCGCCCATGACCAGCGCCCCGAGACTCAAAACGATCGCCATCACAAACAATTCGTTGACGAGACTCGTTCTATCCAGCCGTTCCACATCGGAGAGCCAGGGCGCAGCCCATAACGATTGCATTGCCCACCGACCCGACGCATGTCGCCGATAGCGGCGCAATGCGCCAGAACGGGGCATCCGAATAGATGGTTTTCAGGGTGGCCGGCTTGCTGCTGTCATGCAGCCCTAAAGGCCGCTCAGGGACCAAAACGTTGATCAAAATGGCAGCAAGCCCGCTCGCCGCGGCAAGTGACTCGAACAGACCGCGCCAGCCAATCCAGTCAAGCAGCACCTCGCTAGGTGCTGTCGCGGTGACGGCCCCCAATGAGCCCAGCATGATCATATAGCCATTGATGAGGGCCATACGTTCTCTTGGGAACCAGAGGACGATGGCTTTCAGGCCTGACATCAGGGCTGCGGCCGTCCCAAGCCCGATCATTGCGCGAGCAACAAGAAGCGACGGGAATCCAGTCGATAGTCCAAAGAGCGCGGCCCGCATTGCAGCGATCGCCAGGAGCACGCTCTGGACCCGGCGCGGCCCGTAACGATCAAGCAGCATGCCGATCGGAAGCTGGACCGCCGTCACAACCAGGAAATAGATCGACGTGATGAGCCCAATATCGGCGGCGCCAAGCCCGAGATCCGAGACAAGACGACCGGCAATCAGCGTATTGATCGTCCGGAACAGGTACGACAGGTAGTACCCGGCTGCGAAGGGAACAAACACGCAGGCGATGAGCCGCCACACAGGAACTGGCTCAACCCGTGCCAATGGCGGTGTCTGCACCCCAATTTGCTTCGGCGCGCCTCTGTCGGACCCCTGCCGCCTCAACAGAACGAGTTGGGCAGGGTTCGAAAGTTCAAATTGCTGCCGCACTCCCCAGCGGCAGCGGTCGGCTCGGCGTTTTCATCGACGACAGCTGCGGACAGCCCTTCCTGACCCAATTGTTCTTCACCCACACCCCGTGACGGACTGCCATGAGCCTGACGAAGAGGTCGATTTGCCCTGGCCAGCTTGTCGATCGTCTCTTGAATCAGCGGCTGGCCAAGCCGCACCCTCCGCTCGACTTTCTCGACCAGGACCCTGAAGCGCTGCTGGCCGAGCAGGCACACCTGCCGCTGCTCCGATGGCTGCAAGGGTGGCGTTACGGTGAGGTGATAGCGGGCATGCAGGGCCACCGTCTCGGCAATGATCGCGATCTCGCGTTCGAGCCTCGCCATCTGGCGACTGATGCGGTCGAGAAGTCCGTGGGCCAATCCTTCGGCGGCCGGTGCGGGGTTAAGGAAGCGAGCAAGTGCTGTCTCGACGACCATGCTCTTACCGAGCCCCGGGCGCTCGGTCGCGGC
Organism: Bradyrhizobium sp. 138; assembly: GCF_023074075.1. GTDB lineage: Bacteria > Pseudomonadota > Alphaproteobacteria > Rhizobiales > Xanthobacteraceae > Bradyrhizobium. Next base: position 6,355 of record NZ_JADPKT010000044.1, read on the forward strand.
TTCGAGCCGCTGGAACAGGCCATCGGAGAGCTGAACGGTGACTTTCCTGGTACGCGGACCTTGGTTCAAACCCGGCTGCGCATCGCTATCGGCTTGCCCCACTTCCGAGCTCGCCTAGCTTGCCTGGTCTTCATCGGCTTGCATAGTTTGTGTTTCCCACTTTGCGACCGCGCAAGTCACGCCATGGTGCATCCAGCGCGCGACGCAGGTCCGGTCGGATCTGATGAATCGCCCCCAGCGACGATGGATTCACAGAAGAAGCGGGCCGAACGGCACTTCAACCGCACGGACATATCAGTCGTGGTCTGGCGTGGCGAAAGAAAGAAATGGCGGCGCGATCAGGCCCGTGCTCGCCGGCTCGACTATCCCCTGGCCCACATCTTGAGTGAAGCATTGCGCCAGGCTCTGCGCTCAAATGAGCCGCGCGATTCCAGCGCGTCCGTGGCCGGTCGCATTTGGAAGAACCGGCCGATCTTGATGCCGGCTGAATATTCCGATAACCGCGCGGCCAAAGACAGGCGACGATCCACAGGCAGCCTGCTCCGAGCAGCAGTCCATGCGCGACGCGGAGGGGCTGCGCGCCGAAGAATTGCGGAATGTACAAGCTCATTTCAACGGCGAAGATAACGCTGCTTGCCTTCGGATAGCGACAGGAGCGCCAAAGCGCCGTTGCCGTCAAAATTGCGGAGGCGCCCAGGAGCATCAGACCAGCGAGAAACATGACGAGGCCAGGGCCGGAACGATGGCCTCGACCAGACCGAGCGGCGAATCAGAGTGCTGCCGCAACGCTTCCTGTCCCAGCGCGTGAAGACCATAGGCCTCGCCGACGTAGAACGGCAGCGTAAAACCTATGCCAATTACACTCAGGACGACGGCGACAAACAGCAAGCGTTCGGCCGAGGTCCTCAGTAAAGAGTGTTGCAGCCCGAGCAGACCCAACGGCAAGAGGGTAAACGCGACAACGGCAAGCATGTGCGAAGCCAGGCATGCCCAAGACCCAAAGGCCACGGCGCCAAGCAACGATCTCCGTCGGAGAACGGACGAAGTGCCGGGTAGAGCACGAGGTGAGGATGGCTTTTCAAGACCTTTGGACAGCTCACGATAGCGCCAGGGCGAAACAATAGTACCTATTGCGGCAGGCCGGGGCGCAACATTTTGCGTTCGGGGTCGGAAGATCGAACCAACTCCAGCTGACAGCTTTCTTCTCAACCTCCCACGATTTCAATGACCAGGAATGACCGAGCAGCCATGGCGCTTACGTCGGGCTCTACCGCCAGAACATTGAACTTTCCATGGAGCGCTGAGGAGGCATCTATGAAGAACGCAGCCACAGTGCTTTAAACTATCATAGACGTCCCGTTGATCGCATCAGCTTCGCTTCTCGATGTTTTTACGTGCGATATACCGCCCATGCGCAGCAATCCGGCGACAGCCATCGAATAACCTGCGGTCACGACGCCGGAAGAATACGAAATCGAGATCGCGCCGAGCGCAATGACAAGGATGTGCCTTCACAGATTGGTTTTGCGGCTCACCGGCGCTGCGACAGTAGCGCTTGCCGGCAGCGCCGTGACAAACGCCGCCGACTGCCCGCGGCAGAACGCGCTTGGCACATCGCGCGTGCTTGCTGTCGATGCGAAGACCTACCCGCGCGTGGGGCTGGGGAGCTTTCCAGAGACTGTTCCCCTGGCGGACCATGAGGTCGTCCTCACCTTCGACGATGGGCCGCGGCCCCCGAGCACGGAAAAAGTGCTGGCGGCGCTCGCGCAGGAATGCGTGCGGGCCACGTTCTTCCTGGTCGGCAGGTCCTCTGCAGAATTCCCGGAGCTCGTCCGGCGCATCGCCGCCCAGGGGCACACTGTTGCGCACCACAGCTGGTCGCATCCCATGATGTCGAAGATTCCCTTTGAACAGGCCAAGGAAGATATCGATCGTGGAATTGCAGCCGATGAACTTGCCCTCAGCGGCGTCTCGACCGAAACCCCGTCAACACCCTTCTTCCGCTTCCCCTATTTCGACTCAAGCCCTGCAACCCTCGATCTCTTGCAGGCGCGCGGGATCATCGTATTCGGAGCTGACCTTTGGGCGAACGACTGGGAGGACATCACCCCGAAGGAGGAGCTCACGAATGTGATCGAGCGGCTGAAGACCGCGAGAAAGGGCATCATCCTGCTGCACGATGCCCAGGCCCGAACGGCCGCCATGATGCCGGGGTTATTGCGCCACCTGCATGAAAACGAGTATCGAATCGTGCATCTGGTGCCTGCCGTCTCGGCCCAGAAGAACGCCGAAGTGCCCATTGATGTCCCTACCGTCACCTCGTTCCGTGCAATCAAAACGCTCGCAGAATGATGAGCAGAGGCGAGAGCAAGATGACCCGATCGGGAACTTCTGCACCTTGGCCGCGGCGATCGCGTTGTTGCGCTCATTGGCGTCCTCGAAGTCGTTCGCCATGGTGGCGAACATCGACATCGACCGCGCCTGCTCGGTGGCGACGAACATGTCGGAGGCGCGGTGCTGCAGCGACTGGAACGAGCCGATGGCGACGCCGAACTGTTTCCGCGTCTTGATGTACTCGACCGTGGTCTTGAGCGATTCGTCCATCAGGCCGACCGCCTCGGCACAGAGCGCGACGCGGGCTTCGTCCACCACGCGCTCGATCAGGGCGAGCGAATCCTCGGGGTTGCCGAGAACGGCGTCGGGGCCGACCTCGACACCGCTGAAGGTGATGTCGGCGGCGTGCAGACCGTCCTGGGTCGGATAGGACTTCTTGGCGATGCCCTTGGCATTGGCCGGGACCAGGAACACGCCGATGCCGGTTTTGTCGCGGCGGTCGCCCCTGGTGCGCGCGGTGACAACAAGCGTGTCGGCGTTCTCGCCATTGAGAACGACGAACTTCTCGCCGTCGATGACGTAAGCATCGCCCTTCTTCTTCGCGGTCGTGGTGACGTCGAACAGATCGTAGCGCGAGTTCTTCTCGAGCTGGGCGAAGGCGAGCGTCTTGCTGCCGTCGATGATGCCAGGCACGTGCGCGGCATTCTGCGCATCGCTGCCGGCATGGCGCAGGAAGCCGCCGCCGATCACGACCGTGGCGAGATACGGCTCCAGCACCAGCGCCTTGCCGAGCGCCTCCATCACGATCATGGTCTCGACGCCGCCGCCGCCGAAGCCGCCGTCGGCCTCGCTGAAGGGCAAGCCGAGCAGGCCCTGCTCGGCGAGCTTGAGCCACACCGTTTTGCTCCAGCCGCCCTTCTCCGCCATGTACTTCTTGCGCTGCTCGAAATCGTAGGAATCGGTAGCAGGCCGTCGATGCTTTCCTTGAGAAGCCGCTGCTCCTCGGACAGATCAAAATCCATGTTCTTTGGTCCCTCGTACCCAGACTGATCGGCTTCGTCATTCGGGGATGGCCCGAAGGGCCGAGCCCGGAATCCATTTCGCCTCAGCGTGTGCGGCCCCGTGGATACCGGGCCCGCGACTTCGTCGCGCCCCGGAATGACGGTGGAAAAAGACATCTGCCGCCGGTGACCGATAACCCGATGTACGTTCGCGAGTTGCAGTGGATTGAACCCGTCACAGCGATGCGACGTCTTGGGCATCGATCGCATCTCACGTTTCTCGATAGCGCAGCAAGGCACGAGCTGCTTGGGCGCTACTCATATCTAACGTGCGACCCGTTCAGCACCTATAGGGTCGCGAACGGCCAAGCCAGTTGGAACGGACTGATTCTCGAGGCCGATCCAGGGAAGGTCCTTCGCACGCTACTCGCGAAGTACCCGCAAGAGCATCGTCCGGATCTCCCGCCGTTCCAGGGAGGAGCGGCAGGCTACTTCGCCTACGACATGAACAGGACATTGGAGCGAATGTCTGCGCCGCAGTTGCCGGTCTAGGTTTGCCCCAATCCATCCTGCATTTCTATGACGTGGTCATCAGCTTCGACCACCGGGATAACAAATGCTGGATCATCTCGACTGGATCGCCGGAGCAGGATCGCGTGCGACGGAGCGAACGAGGGCGTCGTCGAGCCGACGAGTTTGCAGCATTGCTTGCCGGACCAAATGCGCCACAGAAGGGTTGTCCCAGCAAAGCGGGCGCATGGCGCTCGAACTTCAACCGCGAGAGCTACATTGCGGCGGTACAACGCGTGATCGACTTGATCCTGGCGGGTGACGTGTTCCAGACGAATATTGCGCAGCGTTTCAGCAACCGCCTGTCGACCTCGTTTGATCCGCTCGCCTTCTATTGCCAGCTACGATCATTGAATCCAGCGCCTTTTGCGGCCCTGCTGCGATGGGGAAAGCTGACCATCGCATCAAGTTCGCCGGAACGATTCCTGAAGCTTGAGGGCCGACAAGTCGAGACACGACCCATCAAAGGCACGATTGCGCGTTCGCCTGATTCCACGGAAGACCACCGCTGGGCGGCTGTTCTCCTCGCTTCCGAAAAGGATCATGCCGAAAACACGATGATTGTCGACCTTTTGCGAAACGATCTGTCACGCGTTTGCACTGCGCATTCGGTCGAGGTTCCGGCTCTGTGCAATCTCGAGTCCTATGCCTCGGTGCACCATCTCGTGTCGATCGTTACGGGGGAACTTGCCGGAGAGGAAGACGCCGTTAGTCTGCTCCGTGCTTGCTTTCCCGGCGGCTCCATTACGGGAGCGCCAAAGCTGCGGTCGATGGAAATTATCACAGAAATCGAGCGCATAGCGCGAGAGGTCTATCGCGGGGCGCTCGGCTTCATCGGCTTCAACGGGCACATGGACACAAGTATTGCAATCCGCACTGTCACGATCGACGGCGACCTGGCTGTGTTTCATGCGGGCGGCGGTATAACGGCCCTGTCGGAGCCCGAGGCCGAATACGAGGAAACGCTCGCCAAGGCAGAGCGACTCTTTGATGCATTTGGTTCTGAACCAGCTGGTGCATTTTGATTGTCATCATCGATAATTACGATTCCTTCGTGTTCAACATTGCCCGCTATTTCCACAAGCTCGGTGAAGCAACGGAAGTGATCCGAAACGACGCTATCAGCATCAGCGAGCTCGTTGGTCTCAACCCGCGCGCGGCGGTGATATCGCCCGGCCCCTGCACCCAACTGAGGCAGGAATATCGACAGCAGTCGTCCGCGAACTTTCAGGACGCGTACTAATTCTCGGCATCTACCTTGGACATCAGTGTATAGCGAGCGTTTTCGGAGGACGGGTAGCGCGTGCGTATCGGCCCATGCACGGTCAGCGCTCATAGGTTGCGCATGACGGCCGAGCGTTATTCAAGGGGCTGCCAACCCCGCTTGGCGTCCGGCGCTACCATTCTCTTATCGTAGAGCTTGATCAGTTATGTGCGCAGAATCTCATAGTGACAGCGCGTTCGGAGGAAGGCGAGATCATGGCCCTCACGCACGGCTATTATCCCACCTATGGCGTCCAGTTCCATCCCGAGTCGATCCTTACCTCACAAGGGCACCTCCTGCTTATGAACCTCTTGCGACTGACAGAGGATTTCCGAAACCACGCGGAGCAATGAGAGACTCGGCCTGCCGATCAAGATGGTGGACCGTTGGTTTCCGAGGGGGTCGAAGGCGCAGCGTCATATGGCAGGCATCTTGTGGTAATCAGCGCTGTTCCGTGCTCGGCTCCGCTGTCAGCGGCGCGCCTCCGACAGAAACCGGACCTTGCGGTTTCGAGGGGCCGGATGTCTCTCTTGGCCGGCTTGGATGTGGTGCGCACGGGTGGCGAAGAAGGAGCAGGAGCAGGAGCAGGAGCAGGAGCAGGAGGGGCAACAGGCGCCGGATTCTGCAGTTCCTCGATTCTTTGGGTCAGGCTGTGATCTGATCCGAGATCCGCTTTAGCTCGGCTTGCTGCGCATCGACGTTGCGATTGAGCTCGGCAATTTCATCGGCTGTCTTCTGCTGCCTTGATTGCACCCCTAGGGCTTTCTTCGCATGATATCGATCGCCACCTTTGAGGAAAAGCTCCGTCGCGCGGTGAAGAACTGCTTCCCGTTCCGCGACCAGGAGATTTTTGACGATTGGGTGTCTCGCGCAGCCAACTGTAACAACCGAAAAGCGCGTCCGGAAAGGCCACTCACGCGGCGACGTTTAACGTCAGGATTGCGATGACCGCCGTCACGACTGCAACTGTCATAGTCACGGTTTCAAAGCCTATCCCCCAGTCGCTGCCTTCACCAAAGGTCCACCACAAAAGAACCAATCCAAAAAGTACACATGGGCCAAAATCAGAAGCGCCAATGCTGTTCCGCCAGTCAAAAAGTTAGAACCGCGTTTATGGGGCATCTCTGGCACTCCATTTAGTGGATCAGACCGAATTCGTCTCACAACTTTCGAGGGTAATCGCACTGCACTAAATGTCGAGGCTTTGCCAATCGAAACGGACGGCAGCGGAAGCCGACGAGGTTGACTTCTCTGACTACCGCGACAGCTGCAGGAGGTGCTTCATGCGGCGGGCTGTTGGTCGTTCGCCGAATTCCAGTCAGCGCCGTGGCGGCGGACCATCTCACGATGGGACCACTTGATAAAGGCGCGCTCAACGCAAAAACCTGCGGCCACCGAGGCGGCCAGCGCAAGGCTGCAGGCGACATAGCTATTCATGAAATCCCACAGGATTTGATGGTGCCGACTACTATAAAAGTGAGTGCCATCACCGTACTGCGACATGCCTTTACCATTTTGCTCCCCAGGCAAATTGCCCAGGAACTTCCTAGCATTGCAACCATGACGATCAGCGGCGTCGATGGGGCGTCCTGTGCTGTCTTTCTGCACGCACCCCATCGAAGCTACGCCGCGCGCGGGTTTTCGGCCTAGAGCGAATCATATCGCCGAAAAACACCGTTTGAGGTCTGCTAGCGTCCGGCGGTGTCCCCTCAACACGGGCACGCATCTTTAGCCCCAGCCGCGCTAGCCCCGGCTGGGGCTTCTTTCGTGAAGCCGGACAGCCGGGTGGTCAAGCCAAGATTGATAGGCGGAAAGAGGCGATCGAATGCGCCCAGCTCAGCTAAATCTTTACCCAAGGTCAGATGAACTTTTTTAGGTGTGTATTCGATGGTTAGAGCAAAGGTCGCCAGCGCGACCAAACCCGCAGCCGTGAACAAGACGGACAACATCGCGGAGATCAAGGACACCCATACCAGCCAGCTCGTTATTGCCCTCTGCGGCCCAATTGGATCACCGATCCCCGACGTCGCCCAGGCGTTCAAGCTTTGCCTGGAGAAACACTTTGGGTACGGTTATGCCGAGATCCTGAAACTCAGCCGGCTGATCGAAAAACTCAGCGGACCGGCGCCGTCCGCGAACCCATACGAGCGCGTGAAATACCTGATCGATAAGGGCGACGAACTACGGGAAAGGCACGGCGCCGGCGTACTAGCCGAACTTGCGGTCAGCGAAATATCCCTCGATCGGCAGAAACACAAAAAGAATGACGAACCCCAAAGGTTCGAGCCGCGGCGCGTATGCCACATCATCGATTCGATCAAAAATCAGCAGGAACTCGACCTGCTCCGCTTGGTCTATCGAGACATGGTCTATGTAGTGGGCGTGTATGCACCTGAATCGCTCAGGACCACGTCGCTTCAACAAAAGGGTATGAGTCTCAAGGAGATCTACACGCTGATCGATCGCGATTCGGGCGAAGAGTTCGCCCACGGTCAGACTGTCAGAGATACCTTCCCGAACGCCGACTTCTTCCTCCGGGTCGACTCGAGCTCGGGGAGCCAGGTAAATGCGCGGGTCGAACGCTTTCTGGACCTTATACTGGGTGTCAAGGTCATGACGCCTACCTACTCAGAAACGGCAATGTACGCTGCTGCCTCAGCTGCCGGTAATTCGGCCTGCCTATCCCGTCAGGTCGGAGCGGCGATCACCGACGTGCATGGTAACGTAATCGCGACCGGCTGGAACGATGTCCCCAAGTTCGGTGGCGGTCTCTACGCGGCCGACCCCAACGGCGACCAGAAGTCCGACCACGACCTGCGCTGCTGGAACAAGGGCGCAAAATGCTACAATGACGAGGAGAAGCATCTGATTGCTGAACTGCTCGTCGACGAACTGGCCGACGCGAAGGCAATCACGAAGTCAAACAAGGGAAAGGCGAAAAACGCAATCCTTGCGAATGGAAAGCTGAGAAACCTCATCGAGTTTTCCCGCTCAGTGCATGCCGAAATGCATGCCATTATTAACGCCGGGAAGAATGGGGCGGCGTTGGCGGGAAGCAAGCTTTTCGTGACGACGTATCCGTGTCACAGTTGCGCTAGGCATATCGTTGCTGCAGGCATTTCGGAAGTTTATTTCATTGAACCGTATCGAAAGAGTTTAGCAACCAAACTTCATGATGATTCAATCACCGAAGACGAATCGGACACGAAAAAGGTTCGCGTGCTTCCGTATGATGGTGTGGCTCCAGCCCGTTACTTGAAGCTGTTCAGGGTCCCCCGAGACAGCCGCAAGTCCAAAGGCGCCCTCCTGACAATCGATCCCCGGCATTCTCAGCCGCGTTTCGATAAGACCTTAGAAGCACTACCGACGCTTGAGGCAGTCGTTGTAACGAGGCTAAGAGAGAAAAACTTAATCAGCGTGGGATAAGTCCAATGGCCAGCAAAGTGGACGGACAGCTCAGCTTCGACCTAACCCCTTCGCCCCCTATCGCACGCGAGAACGGCGAACTTGGCACTACCCGTGTTCTCTCGCTTTGCGCTCATCGTGAACGCAGAGACGACGCAGAACGCGCGCGATATTTTTCCGAAATCATCAAGCTCGCCGATCACCTCCAGCGCAAAGCCTGAAAACGTCGGAGCGTCATCGAGATACAGCGCGGGCATCAAAGCCCCCGTGACCAGGTGTGCTTTGCCAGCTCAGGCGGGCGGCGGCAGCGCCTCACGTTTGCTTCGGCGGAGCTCCGCCGATAGCGATATCGCCGTGGTTGCGGGCATGAGACCTCGCCTCACCTCGTCGAGCAGAAAGACAGCGGAAGACAGCCCGTCTACGCTGTTTATCGCCGTCGCTGCGATGCTGACATCGTTGTTATTTGGGCTGGGGCTAACATTGTCATCGCAGGAAATTTATACCCAATCGGCTGCTGCAGCCGATCGGGATCTGATCTTCGTTGATCGAGCGTCATCGCTAGCTGTCCGCGCACTACGATGCGGCAGCGTCGGTTTCGGCGAAGCTCGAGGATGGTACCGAATTTGCCGCCGCCGACGAAATCAGTGGCCAAAGAAACCTGGCTCTCACTGAGCATGCCAATGTGCTCATCCGCTCAACGCCAACCACGATGGCCGGCGTCATTGCCCTGACGCGATATGTCGCCGGCCTGCGGGAGTGGGAGCTGCCCGATGATGATGCGTGGCACCGAGTCTTCTTACGAGGGCTGGCGGACGCGATCGATGAGATCGGCATGGCGAAGCAGCGTCGGCACATTGGAAATTGAAAAAGGAGGGGCATAGAAATGCGATTTTTCATGTTTTTTTGATCGGCATAATTGGATTGGCTTCGTCGAAACCGTCTCTGCTCGCTCGTGCACCGAGCAAGGAGCGCTGTGCGTGAATTGGGCGAAAGCAAACGTTCCTGACGCGGCAGGGCGGCGCTGGCTCGCCTTTCGCCAGCACAAGAACCGCAACAAGGATCCGGTCGACCTCGTGATCCCGATCTTGCCCCAGCTCGAGTCCGTGCTCGGTGCGTCCAGGAGGCTGGCGCGCTCGGAGCCATGACGTTCCTGGAAACGATTTACGGCAAGCCGCACACGGTCAAGGGACTGGGTAACTGGTTCGCCGATAGGTGCACGGAGGCCGGTGTTCCTGGACGCGTGCACGGGCTCCGCAAGGCTGGCGCGACCCTGGCCGCGCAGAATGGGGCGACACCACATCAGCTAATGGCGATGGCGGACGCTGCAGCAGGCCGAGCTCTACACCAAGGCCGTGCAGCAGCAGTTGATGGCTGGCGGCGCCATGAAGCTCCTGACCTTCACGCCAGGTGGTCACGAGACCGAGGAAGAGTGAGCAACACGGCGGTAGAACCGCTTGGAATTCAATGGAAGCTCTTTGTTGCTCACCATCCGAGAATTAGCTGAAATTCCTCAAACTTGCATGCCTTGCCGGGCCCACCAGGCAAAATCAGCCGGCTATCAGATCTCCTTTTGCCGTTCGTCAACCACCGCACTAGAAACGCCTCGCCTGTCGCCATGGACATACATTGGCAATCGGCAAGCTACAGCTTCACGGGCGGCCTCGCCACGGCTTCTCCGCGTGATCGCAGATTCGACGGCCCGTTCCGCGCGAAATGGCTAGGCAGCATGCAAAGGTCCTCGCAGCAGCGCTTCTACGCTGGCTGCGATCTCCACCAAGCGCCGGTCGGCGTTTCTACGGCCGATCAGCATCAGGCCGACGGGAAGGCCATCGAGGGGCAACGGTAGCGAAATCGACGGGCAGTCGAGCAGGTTGGCGACGCGTGGATTGCGCAGCACGAGGCCATTGAGTTCATGGAATGCCGCATCCTCCGTAACGGAAGAGGTCAACGGCGCACGGATTGGCGTCGTCGGCAGGACGAACACCTCGTTGTTGCCAAAGGACCGTTCGAAGGACCGGATCGCTGCCTGCCGGAGCCGCACCATGCGCACATAATCCGTGCCGACGATGTTGGCTCCGCTCTCGATGCGTACGCGCGTTCTAGGATCAATCCCGTCCAGCTCCGTGAGGCCCAAACTGCGCAAGGTTGCGCCGACCTCGACCGATGGGAACGTGCCAATCCTGTCGATCTGTGCGAGATCATCGAGGGCCGCCTCGATGGTCCCCTCCTTGATCTGCAAGCCCGCTGATCGCAGCCGCTCTATCGCGCTCTCAAACGCAGCGAGCACCGCGGGTTCACATCGATCGAATAAGCGCCCGCGGGCCACGACAAGGCGGAACGTGCTGGGGGATGCCGGCCGCAGCCGCGACGGCGCGACTTCACCTGAAAGCACCTGATCAGCCGCGAAGCAATCCTCGATGTTCGCGGCAATCGGACCGATCGTGTCGAGGCTCGATGACAGGGAGAACGCGCCGGTCGTCGGCACAAAACCGCTGGTCGGCTTGAAGCCGACCGCGCCCGATAGGGCGGCGGGGATTCGGATCGAGCCGCCGGTGTCGCTGCCAATGGCGATCTCAGCCATGTCGCCAACCACGGACACGACAGCGCCCGCTGAAGAGCCTCCCGGAACACGGGTGCGGTCTCGAGGATTGGTCGGCATCCCGTCGTGTGGGTTGGTACCCAACGCGGAGAAGGCGAACTCCGTCATCTGCGTCTTGCCCATGACGATGGCACCCGCAGCCCGTAACCGCTTGACGACCTCGGCGTCTTCAACGGCAGGTGCCAAACGCCGCAGGACAGCAGACCCTGAGCTCGTGACTGTGCCAGCGATATCGAACAACGCCTTCACCGAAACGATGCGCCCGTCGAGCGGACCGCGAGGCGTTCCGGCAGCGGCGCGCCGATCCGCAGCTTCTGCCTCCCACCGGGCGCTGTCTGCGAAGACGGCCGTGAAGACGTTCTTTGCTTCCGGCGAATGGATCCGCCCAAGTGCCGCCTCCAGCCGTGCGACGGCCGAAGGGTTCGATGGATCCTTTGTTGCTGTCATGACACGCGCCGGGTGAAGATGCCCAGCCCCAACGCGCTCGGCTTCACCTGCGCAGCAGCCGGCGTGGCAGCTACGACACCGAGCGCGAGTGCCCCGGCAAGGCCATCCACCACCCATCGGACATTGTCTTGCGGCATGCCGCGATCCAGCCTGAAGAGCCGTCCAAGTGACAATAGGCGACGCGCAACGCCGACGGAAATATCCTTGGACGCCATGATGTCTCTTCCCCCTGGTCGGTCTAATGATGTTGTGCGGCAGCGATCCCGATCACACCGGATCGAAATAGTGCATCTCCAGAAGCAGGCAGCCGTTCACCGACTTGAACGGCCCATGTGGTAGTCGTTCTTGACTGCTCAAAGCACAAGCTCTTAGTAGAACTTGGCGCATTGTTCATGCTGTCTGGAGCAATAGTCGCATTCTTGCGGCGCAACGAGGCCGGTAACGGCCGCAAAGCCGCGACAACATGCGTTCAAACCTCTACCGGAATTGCCGGGCTGAATTTGATCCGCAAGCGTGCCATACAAGGCCATTGGCGACACAGGAAAGTCGAACCATGTTGCTTCTCAATCAGCATATCGATCACCGAGCACCCATGGTTGTCGCAGACACCGACACATTGAGCGCTGGAGCTGCTCGGGAGGTGGAGCGGTTTCTCCGGCATCGCACTGGTCACAAGGAAACACCGCTGGTTTCGTTGTCGGGCCTTGCTCGTGAGATCGACGTGGGCTCGATTCATCTGAAGGACGAAGGTCATCGGCTTTGTCTCGGCAGTTTCAAGGCATTGGGCGGATCTTATGCGGTGATCCGGCTGGTGCTGGAAGAAGCAGCTCGGCGGCTTCGCCGATCTGTTGACGGGTCCGACCTTCACATGCCTGAGGCGAAGGCCGTGGCACGGGAGATGACGGTATCCTGCGCCACGGATGGCAATCATGGCAGGTCGGTAGCGCAGGGTGCCCAGCTCGTTGGGGCGAAGTGCGTCATATTCGTTCACTCGGGTGTGAGCGACGAGCGTATCGCCGCCATCGCCCGGTTTGGCGCGCAGATGATCCGCGTCAATGGCAATTATGACGACTCCGTTCTCGAAGCATCCCGCGTTGCTGCGGAAAAAGGTTGGATCACGGTATCCGACACGTCCTGGCCGGGCTATGAGCGTATCCCGGGCTTTGTAATGCAGGGATATACCGCCCTGTTGAGCGAAGCACTGCGCCAGTTGTCTGCTCCGCCGAGCAACGTCTTCGTCCAGGCGGGTGTGGGTGGAGTCGCCGCGGCCGTTGCGGGACATTTTTCGGTTCTATTTGGCGAGAACCGCCCGTTCTTCACAGTTGTCGAGCCGTCGCGCGCCGCGTGTCTCTTTGAAAGCGCCGGGCCGGCCAGCCTGTCAAGGTGGATCATGGACAATCGACGGTGATGGCGATGCTCGAATGCTACGAACCATCGCTTGTCGCGTGGCGCATCCTGTCGCGCGCGGCGGAGGCCTTCATGACTGTCGATGATGAGGACGCAATCTGCGTGATGAAGCGTCTTGCAAATCCCGGGGATGGCGACCCGGCTGTGGTTGCAGGCGAAAGTGGCGGTGTTGGTCTCGCAGGACTGCTGAAGGTTGCTTCCGATCAGGAATTGCGTGCCAGGATTCATCTTGGGCCCGATGCACGAGTCTTTCTGATCAACACCGAGGGCGCGACTGATCCTCGCCTTTATGAGGAGCTCGTTGGCGCAACGCCAGCGCAAGTGACCGCGCGAAACATTGAACCGCACCAGAAAGCGTCGAGCTCGTGAGCCTCCAGGGCGTCTTCAGCGGCCAACATTCGCTTGTAAGGGCGGCCAGCTCAACTGTGACCCTTGTCCTCGCCGGAAGGCGAAAATCATCCTTGCCGATCGCGAAACAGCGCATCGGCTAGCGGGTAGTATTCCTCAGACCACCGCGCCCAGCGTCTGGGTATGGGGCGTGCGCCGCGCTGGTTGTGCACATAGACCAGATCGTGCCGGATCGTCGAAAAATTTCCGATCGAACTGCGCGACCAGATGATCCCGGAAATATCCCGACAGATGTCGCTGTGAAATGCCAGCCGTCCAATAGGGTCTTCGGGCCTTGCGGCTCTCTTGATGATGTCACTGAACGTGAATTGCGTTGCGATCACCTTCATGGTGTTGTGGACAATCCTGATCTGCTCGTCGCCGAACGGATATACCGCCGTAACAACGTACGGCAGTCCCAACGTGCCGGCCTGCAGCGCAAACTGCCCTCCGGAGATGGCGACAATGCACGAATCTTTCTCGCTAATGATGCCATCCTCGTGATAACGACGAAATTTCTGCGCTTTGGTATAGAGTGCACTGGTTATGCGGAGCTCGACCTGCCGCCGCGGCGCGGCATGCACAATTCGTTCGCTTGTGCCCGCGGATAGCAGCTCAGGGACCTTGTCCAGATTTTTCTCGTCTCCCTTTGCGGGCGCGATTGCCTCGATCCAGATCGTGCGCCTGCCCTTGCGGATGCCGAGATCCGGCCCCTTGTCGCCGTTCCTGCAGAACGCGATGTCCTTGCGCGAAATCAGCTTCTTCCGGCCGCGTACCAGGTGCGTACCGAGATACATTTCCCAGAACCGGGTGTCGGGCTGTCTTGCAAACTCATTGCGAAACGCCTCGTGGCTGGTTCAGCTCCGTGAGCCGCTGCTCGACGCTGTGAACGGCCTTGCGAAGCTTGCCCTGGAATCCGTCATTTTCATTGAAACCGAGGTTGCGCTGGGGCGCGACCACGTTTTGAAAGCGCGTTGCATAGAGATTGATAACCGGACGCAGGGCAATCGTCTGCTTCAGCGGGTCATCCTCGGGCAAGGCCGCTGCAAATGTTTCGACACTGGTCAGATCTGCGAGCTGCCGCTCATGGTTCTCGGCGTGATTCCTGATCGATGCTTCACCGGGTTTGCGCAGGAAGTCGCTCGCGATCTGTCGCGACTGCAGGAAACCTTGTGACAATGATGCGACGCGGGCTCTGAACTCGTTGCTGTCAACCGACTCGCTCTGAACAAGGCTTGCATAATTGAGGGCGGCCGCGCAGATCGCGCCCGTGGCAAGCACTCCGGAAATGCCGAGCAGTGCCATCTGGCTGCGCAATCCAATGCGGAGGCCCCTCGATGGCCCGCCGCTCTTCGTCGCAACTTCCCTCATGTTTACCCCTTGAATAAGTTCATGGCCCGGTGCGGTGCAGTGAGCGCGGCTTCGACGGGCGTTTTTCGATCTTGAGCTGAACGGGAGTTGACCTGGTTCGTTCGGTCGTTGACAACCGGCTCATTAGGTCAGATTGATTTCGAAATCCTGAACTCGCAGTGTACATGCTGATCGACGTCAACGGCGGCGACAGATCGGCGATTGCAGTCAGCTGCCTCCAATCTGCGAGCAATCGATCATTCGCGAACAAAAGCTGCAGATTACTCGCGACAATCGCCGCCAAGCAGCGCATGAGATCGACTAGTGATCTTTTACTCGCGCTATCGCAGAAGAAAGCGCGCAACTCGCAAACCTGAAGTTATCGCAAGTTTGGAGCTCCCGGTGAGTGATCGACCCGCTCATCTCGATACTCCTCCAATGGCCCCTTGGGGCGTTTCCTCCCTGCCTTGGCCGCGCGTAGACTTCGCGCGGCCTTTTTTCTGCATCGAGCAATCGATGCCGATTGACATGCGGGATTCAGCTATTTTGAGTGCCAAAGAACAGCATGGAGCGAGTGGGGGTGGATTGATGACGCAGATCAAGACTGCGCCTCAGAACGATTTGAACGTGAAGACGATAGCATTACAGCGTGCACGCAACAGGAACGGCCGTCCCTGGACCGCAGTTGAGAGACACAAGCTGCGAGGATTGATTGAGCGAGGGCTTCCAGCAAGCACCATCGCGCGAACTCTCAGGCGGCCGCTGGCTTCGATTACGGATATGGCCACCAGCCTGGGGTTGCTCTGGAACAGCGAATAGGGCCTCAAACCGATCGCGGGCCAATCGAAAGGCAAACTAACCGATCAACACCCGTTCGCGATCGACCACGTGAATACGTGCGGCTCGAACTGAACACTTCACCTTTCGAGCCGCGAGGGCTACATCACGGCGGCATGGCGTGTCATCGACCCGATACTGGCTGGCGACGTTTATTGCGCAGCGCTTGATTGCCCTCGAGCTCATTTGATCCGCCAGCCTTCTACTGCCGGCGCGATCATTGAACCCGGCCCCTTTTGCAGCCCTCCTGCGGTACGGCAAGCTGACCATTGCATCGAGCTCGCCAGAACGAGTCCTCAAGCTTGACAGACGGCGGGTCGAAACACGGCGACGCATCAAGGGCACGATCGGGCGTTCGGCTGATTCCAGGGAGGACGAGCGTCGCGCAGAACTTCTCCTTGCGTCCGAAAAGGACCGTGTCGAGAACACGATGTCGTCGACCTCCTGCGCAAGGACCTGTCGCGGGCGTGCACACCGCAATCGGTCGGCGCTCCAACGCTATAATTATTATGCCGCCCAGCTAGAGTATGAAATCATCGTGGAAGAGCCTCTGGTCCGCTTAGCCGATTCCACCACGCTAACGTCATGGCGCTGGAGTCACGACGAGAACGTTCCATCTCGGTCTTCAAATCAATCTGGACAATCAGCTTGCTTCGATTGAGAGTCGCATTGGCCGGGCTATCCCAGAGGGGACCGGATGGTGGGTCGATATGCGCGACCGTAGCCCCAACGTCGGCAAGAATCAGCGCCACGGCCGGGCCCGCAATGTACTGGCGGAAATCGATGACCTTGACGCCGAAGAGAGGCAGGGTTGAACGTCACATCCACTATGCAACTCCGTGTTCAACCGTGATGACTGTACTCGCCCGGGAACGGACCGCGGTGAGTTAGTGCTCAGCGCAGCCCGATACTTGCACCAACGCGCTCCGGACGAGGCAGCGTCGCGTGCAGCCGCGCCAGCTCCAGCACACGCTCCCGTACTTTTCCCTGCACGGGTCCGCTGCGTCGGGTCGCTGCATTGACGTAGATCAGCATCTGCTCGCCTGTGGCTACCGGCCTCTCGTCACCCTCGCGTCTGAGAACGTGGAAGAGATGAAGGCGCTTGTCGTCGACACCGAGAATTTGCGTGAGCACCTGGACGCGGTCGCCGACATACAATTCACCAAGATGAGACAGGTGCGTCTCGACGGTGTAGTAACCGCCGCAGCTTGATCGATGCTCGCCGTCGATGCCGATGTAACGTTCCAGAGTGCCAGTGGCGCCGCTGAAGAGCTGAAGATACCGACTCTCATTGACGTGCCCATTGCCGTCAATCCAGTCGGACGGCATCTCTGCCGTCGGCGTCCTCAGAGGGCCGGAGCCCGTAGTTGGATGAGGCCGAGGAACGCGTTCGCGCAGTCCCCGCTCCCAACGCGCAAGCGTCTCGCCCGGGCCGTAGCCCTGTGAGCGCAATCCCTGCAACACAGCCACAAGAAGGTCGTCGCGTTTCTGTGCGGCAGGGATGTCGAAGGGGTCTGCCTTCACCTGCTCGTCTGCCTGCTCGGCCGCCTTGTCCAGGAAGGCGCGGTTCATGTCGGGCGCGTCGGTGAGCCTGGACCACGGCCACTTGAATGCCCATCGCTCGATGTTCTGGCGCATGCCCGCCGCGCCATCGGCCATGCGATAGGCACCGATGGCCGCCCGACGCAGCCCCCAGGAGTAGCGGACCGCGTCATCAAGCTCCTGCACTGTGGCCAGATCGTCTTGCAGCAGCCACAGCGCTTCGCGTGAGACCGCTTCCTGCAGCCGGTTCGCGATGAAGCCCTCCACTTCCTTGCGTACCACCAGCGGGTGCATCCCCACCGCGCGGAAGATCGCCGCTGCGCGTTCCAGCATCTCGGGCGCCGTGCGCTGGCCGCCGCACAATTCGACCAGCGGCAGCAGGTACACTGGCTGGAAGGGGTGAGCGACGAGGAAAGACTCGGGGTGATCCATCCCCGCCTGCAGCAGCGACGGCCGAAGCCCCGAGGTCGATGAACAGATCAGCGTGCCTGGCCCGGCCGCCTGACTGGCCGTGGCGAGCAGCTGCTGCTTGAGGTCAAGCCGCTCCGGCGCATTCTCCTGCACGAGTTCCACGCCGCGCACCGCGTCCGCGACCGAGTTTACCACCGCCAGCGCCCCCTCGGCCGGCAGTGGGACCTGCGTCAGCCGCCGATACGCCCGCCGCGCGTTGGCCAGCACCTTTTGCACATACTCGACTGCATTGGGCGCCGGGTCATACAGCTGCACATCCACGCCGTTGAGAAGGAATCGCGCGGCCCAGCCACCACCGATGACCCCGCCTCCCAGCAGCCCGGCTGCTCGTGGCAACCTCCCGGCGATGTTCGACTTGTCAACCATGAGTTTTGGATGCCTCAGGAACGGACGTTGAGCTTGAGCTTTTCACGAACGTCATCCGGGCTCATCACCCTTACCCCCATCCTCTCGAGAATCTCGACTGCCCGCTGCACGAGTTCGGCGTTGGTGGCGAGCCGTCCTCGCGAGAGGTAAAGGTTGTCCTCCAATCCCACCCGGACGTTCGCGCCAATCAACGGAGCTAACGCTGCATACGGAAGCTGCATTGGACCGATCGAGAAGGTCGAGCAGACAGCACGCGGCGGCAACCGGTTGACCATCGCCATCAGCGTCGTCACGTCATTGGGCGCACCATAGGGAATCCCCATACATAGTTGAATCAACGGAGGATCGTCGATCAGTCCCTCCTTGATCAAGTCGTGCACTAACATCAGATGACCCGTATCGAACACTTCGAGTTCAGGACGCACCCCGAGCTCTTTCACGCGAGCGGCCATTTTGCGCAGCGTTGGATAGGTGTTGATCATGACGTACTCACGGGCGCCGAAGTTCATCGACCCGCAATCCAGCGTGCAGAGTTCCGGGCGCAACTCCTCCACATGGACCAGCCGCTCAAGCGCCCCCACCACGTCCGTCGAGGGGTCCGGCGGCAGCGGAGTGTCGGGCCCACCGAGCACGAGGTCCCCGCCCATTCCCACGGTCAGATTGATCACCGGATTCACGTCCGACATCCTAATGCGTTGCACGACGTCCCGATACAGCGCCGGATCCCGCGACCCGCGCTGCGTTTTGGGATCACGCACATGGATGTGCACCGCCGCCGCTCCCGCCCGCGTGGCCTCGATCGCCGACTCCGCAATCTGCTCGGGGGTTACCGGTACATTCGGCTGCCTTACCGGCCCGCCTCCAGTAACCGCACAGGTAATGAACACCTCCGAAATCATCCTCATCTACTCCTTTGCTGAAAGCTTGACTTTTACCGAGGTAGGCCAGCCGATAAGTGGTGCATCTCTCGAATAGTACGGGGTCTGGCGATCTGAATTTCTTAATGGAGACCTTCGCGGAGCAGTAATTCTGCGCCTGAGCGTCGAAATCTGAAGCTTTATCTCGTAGACATTTGCGGCACCCGAGCAAGTCGCTAAAGTCATCTGAGCTCTAGAATAGATCGGTCCTGACGCTTGGCCCTTGACTGCTGATCCGCCAGCCGCGTCCGCGCGCTCGCAAACGCACTTGACCCTCGGGCAGCGCCTTCTGTACCGGCGAAGCGTTCAACCACGGGCCACAGAGCACTTGGGTCCCGCGCGCTCCCAGTCACTGCGGATCGGCGCGCTGTTCGCAATTGTCGTCCTCGCGACTCATGGCAGAACGCCGCCTTGCGCGACTGCATGATCAATAAGTATCGGGCCGAAAGCTGGAGCTGTTCATGAAACATCACGGCGTCAAGCTTGGCCGCGCGGTCGCAGATAACGCAGTCAGGTTCGACGCACGTTGCGGCAGAAGCCGTTGAGCACTGGATATTGCACGGCCTGCCGCAATAGCCCCAGCGAACTGCGGGGAAAACAGCCGCGAACCACTCGTACTGCGTGGCTAACGGCGCGTGCATGAGCGGCAGGCCTCCTGGCGCAACCTCGTTAGCTGCGCGTTAGGCGTTTCCTTTCCGTTTTGTACGATGATCAGTAATCTGTGAGCCCGCCTGACCATCGCGAGGTCGCCAGGGATACACCTTCGCATGAACATCGGTCGTGGTGAAGCGATGGCAAGTGCGGTGCTTGATGTCAGGCAGGAAGGTGATCCCTATGGTCGCATCGAGGTGATCACCAGGGAAGGCCGGCGGCGACGTGGACAAGAAGGAGAACGAGTTGTTCGATCCTCAGCTCGCCCTGCCGCGTGCCAACCACGCGCCCTTCGGTTACGTCTTCACAGTCATGCTCGGGGGCGTGTTGCCACTGACTAACCGGCAGGTTTATCCGCCAGGCGCATTTCAGGCGCTTCCACCGATCGCGTAGACGCTAGTCATTTGGACGTGCGGCATGGTACGCCACGCTGTTTGCAGCACTCGATATCGCGTCAGGGTTCGTCATCGGCAAATGCTATAGGCGCCACCGGCCAATCGAGAGTCCTTGAAGTTGTTCAAAAAGATCGATGGTCAGGTCCCCGAAGGGCTCGATCGTCATAGACAACTACGCGACTCACAAGACACCAAAGATCAAGGCGTGGCTCGCCCGACGGCCGCACGATCATATCCACTTTACGCCGACTTCGAGTCGTGGATCAATCAGGTCGAGCGCTGGTTTGCTGAACTCACCAGAAAACAAATCCAGCGAGGCATTCACAATTCCGTCAGGCAGCTCGAGGCCGATATCCGCACCTTCATCGACCTGCACAACAAAGTCCCAGACCCTTCAAATGGACGAAGTCTGCCGACCAGATCTTGGCTTCCGTCAAACGCTTCTGCCACAAAGCCGAGCGACTTTATGTGGCGAACTTTAGATTCACGTGACTAGCCTGCCATGGCGGACTCGCGCTCGGCTCGATGATCGAACCCGCTGCTCCGACGTGACGCTATGCAGCAACGCGCCGAGTTCAATACTGGCACTGGGACGGAGCGCTCAGCTCAATTAGTTCCTCTTCTGTGCGCTGGCAGCGGATGCGGGCACCCTTCGAGAGCTGACGGAAGGGCGTAGGCTCAACATCGCAGCAGCCCGGGATGCGCACCGAACAACGCTCGAAGAAGCTGCAGGTTTCGCCACGGGCTGGCCGGGCGACGCCGGCGGACGCCTCCTTCAACACCGTCTCGTTGATGCCGTCGAGCCAGCCCTGCCGCAACTCGGGCACCGAGGAGATGAGGAGATTGGAATAAGGATGCAGCTGGCGCAGCGCGCTGCGGCTGCCATGCTCCATCATCTGACCGGCATATAGGATCATCACCTCGTCGCACACGGCTTTGACCGTCGATAAATCGTGGCTGATGAAAAGGTAGGCGACGCCAACTCGCGCTGCAACTCGGCGAGAAGGTCGAGTATGGCGGCTACGACACGGTGTCGAGCGCCGAGGTCACTTCATCGCATAGCACCGCCGTGGCGACGCCGCCAACGCCATCCTGGCCGCTGCCGGGTACAACTTGCGACGCCTCGTCCGGTGGCTCGGGCTCTTGCTGCGTCTGTTCCTCACCGCGCTCTTCCCCGGCGTTCGACTCAATCCAGCGTGAGATCGACGTTCTTCACGGGCGACTAACGTGCTGTAACCCCTCGAAAAAGAATCAAGTGAATCGGTGTATTCCAGGCGCAAGGCGCTAGGGGCGCTGCCGATTCGATCCAGCTGGAAGATGCGATCGCACGGACACAGCGTTCTTCTTCCAACTGTCATCCATCGGCGGACTTCTGATCAACGGGTCGCCTCGTCCAGTAGGCCTACCTGCAGTAGTTCGCGAGGGCACATCCGCTGAAAATAGCCACAGGTGCGAAGCGAACGGGCATGGCCGCGACGAGCCCGCGTCGCTGCCTCTTTCCGAAGACAACCTTCATATTGGTGTGGCGGAGCTCCTGGCTGCATGGCCGCCGCCTGCACTTGACACTTGCTTGAATGACTGGCGCCGGCATGCAGCGCGTCGACACCTGGCGGTCGAGAAAGACAAAAGCGTTTAGCACCGGTCCGGCCGGTCGCCGTGCTTAAAACAAATCTGCACGTTGGGTTGGTTGGCTTTGAGCGCGTCAAGCATTTTGCTCATCGTCAGCGCAAGGATGATCCGATCCATGCATTGAACTCTTTACTCGAAACTCGCCAGGGCGCGTATCGGGCTGCCGGATCCGCCACGAATCTTGAACGGAAAGCCAACGAAGCGGAAGCGGCCACGTCCGACCAGTTTGTCGAGATTAAATAGGCATTCCATGAGAGTGATTTCGCGCTCGCTGCAGATCTGGTGCGCGCGGATATTTAATTCACCCGCAGGTGACGGGCTGACTGCCTCCACGCCGAACATACCGATTGCCCTTATCTGCCAGCCAATGCACTGACTCCGGCGCCAGCCCAGGAAAGTCATGGGCGTAACGCGAATTGCCGTACAGGCGATCGTTCGTTGCCATGTAAACGAGCACGGTATCGTTCGGCATGATTTCTTGATCAGAATTTCTCAATGCCTCCTCCATCTCGGTTGACCATGATAGCGTGCTTGAGCGGCACGCGCGACAGATCGAGACAGATCCCTGACGTATAAAAATTCTTGAGTGGAACCTGATCGATCGACATCGCGCCCGGACGCCCATCGAAATGCACGGGAGCGTCGACATGCGTGCTGGAATGGTCGCTGAACGAGATCGACAGCATCTTCCAACTGGAAGTCATGTTGTCCTCTGTGTACTTCGTTTCCTGATCGTCCCAGACTGTGATGATCACCGGCGGATGTGAAGGAGGAGCGGGCGTGCGGTGAAAAAGCTCGCGGCTGAGATCGACGAATTCCATGGTCAACTCCTTTCTCTATTTTGAAGAGCGGGACGCCCGCGGCCCCAAACAATCAACAAGTTTCGTCGACATCGCGCCGCAGTGGCGAACATTTATGTGTCCCATCATCGTCCCGCCTCGAAGGTAGTCACGATGGCTCTCAAGCAAGAACCTTTCTCCGCGGTTAGTTGTGACTTCGTCGATCTGGTAATTCTACGTCCCAGCGGGCTGGACTAGGCCATGCAACAACGGCGCTATCGCCAAGTCTGCGCCCACATGTCGCCATTCATGAGCTTCTCTGAGAGCACATCGGCAATGGACACGACGAGGCGCTCCCCTTTTTCGCGGGACGCGGCGGTTGGAAAGCCGACAACTCCGGACGACGCACTCGCAACTGGCGCGCGCCACCGGTAAAGTCCGGAGCCTACAATTTCTCCGAGCTCAGGTACGTTTGAACCCAGCCCGCACCAGCGAATGACAGATGTCCGAGAACAAGGCCAGGAACGTGGGAAAACCAAGCGTCACCGTGCCACCGAACAACATGTGATGCTCAGAAATTCCAGTCCAGACGCAGGGTAGAACTACGACAGAAACGCGGAGTGCCATCCGGCGCGCGGTCTCCAAAGCCACCGTTTCGACCAGAAGCGTGTCCACCTCGACGGGAAGATGAGGTCCGTGCTGTTCGAGTGAGCCGACAGGAACGATCGCAATAGCGTTGGCCTCAGCGCGCTCGCGCAACTGATCGGCGCGCAGGCGGCGCCAAGCGACCTCCGGGACGGCCGAAGTCGCTTTCACGTTTCGTTCTGGGGTAAGATAGTCTCCAAAGCTGCTGAAACCACCTTCATCAAAGGACGCCGCGAGAGCGTCTTTCTGACGAACCAATTTTCAACAACGTAACATTATGTCGATGACCAAAAAGTGCAATGCAGCGGCGCGTCGGGGTCCAGTATCGGCGCTGGGACGGCGCACTTACCGCACGGTCGGCTGCATGAGCTCCTCTTCTGTGCGCTGGCAGCGGATGCGGGCACCCTTCGAGAGCTGACGGAAGGGCGTAGGCTCAACATCGCAGCAGCCCGGGATGCGCACCGAACAACGCTCGAAGAAGCTGCAGGTTTCGCCACGGGCTGGCCGGGCGACGCCGGCGGACGCCTCCTTCAACACCGTCTCGTTGATGCCGTCGAGCCAGCCCTGCCGCAACTCGGGCACCGAGGAGATGAGGAGATTGGAATAAGGATGCAGCGGGCGCTGGCGCAGCGCGCTGCGGCTGCCATGCTCCATCATCTGACCGGCATATAGGATCATCACCTCGTCGCACACGGCTTTGACCGTCGATAAATCGTGGCTGATGAAAAGGTAGGCGACGCCCAACTCGCGCTGCAACTCGGCGAGAAGGTCGAGTATGGCGGCTACGACCACGGTGTCGAGCGCCGAGGTCACTTCGTCGCATAGCATCAGGGACGGCTCGGCCGCGAGCGCCCTTGCGAGATTGACGCGCTGCTTCTGGCCGCCTGAGAGCTCGTTCGGATAGCGATCGGCCATAATCGCCGGTAGGCGCACCATGTCGAGGAGCTCGGCGACGCGACGTCGTTGTTTGTCGCCGGAAATGCCGTGATAGAACTCGAGCGGCCGGCCGAGAATGCGTCCGATGGGGCGCGCCGGATTGAGGGCGGTGTCGGCCGTCTGGAACACGATCTGGACCCGGCGCAGCTGGTCGCGTGTGCGCTCGGCAGCGCTCAGCGGCAGCTTCACGCCATTAAGCATAATCTCGCCCCGGGCGGCCGGCAGGAGACCGGCGATGACTCGGGCGAGCGTGCTCTTGCCGCAGCCGGACTCCCCGATGACGCCGAGTGTCGTGCCCGATTTGATCGTGAGGCTGACATCGCGCAGCACCGGCAGCGCCGGTATGCCCTCGCGATCGACGGCGCCGTAGCCGGCAAGGACGCTCTTCACCTCGAGCACGGGCGGCGCGGAGGTCGCCTGCAAGGCATTGATGGTTGCCGTCCGCTCCAGCGGCTCGGCCGCGGCAAGCAGGCTCTTAGTGTACTCGTTCTTTGGTTCGGTCAGGATGCGCGCAGTCGTATCGACCTCACGAATGGCCCCGTCGCGAAGTACGATGATGCGGTCGGCCAGCTGCGCGACAACCGCAAGATCGTGCGAAACGTAGACCGCAGTCGTGACGCGCTCCTTGATCGCCTTCTTGAAGACCCGCAGCACCTCGATCTGTGTCGTCACATCCAGCGCGGTAGTCGGCTCGTCGAAGATCACGAGCTTCGGATCGGTGACGAGCGCCATCGCCGCGAGCAGCCGCTGCAACTGGCCTCCCGAGACCTGGTGCGGGAAGCGTTCCCCGACCCGCTCGGGATTGGGCAGGACGAGTTCGTGGAACAGCGAGACCGCCTTCGCTTCGGCCTCGGCCTGGGACATGACGCGGTGGAGCTGCGAGCTCTCGATCACTTGCTTCAAAAGCGGGCGCGCAGGGTTGAAGGAGGCCGCCGCGCTCTGCGGCACATAGGCGATATCGCGGCCGCGCAGGGACGAGAGCTCGCGCTGCCTCATGCCAAGCACGTTGCGCCCATCGAAGGTAATGCTGCCGCCGGCGATCCTGGCGCCGGACCGGGCATAGCCCATCAGTGACAGCGCAATTGTGGTCTTGCCGGAGCCGGATTCGCCGATCAGCGCTACGACCTCGCCCGGCTGCACCTCGAAGCTCACATCCTTTACGATGACGCTGTTGCGCCCGCGCTCGTCGCGTGCCGTCACGCGCAGGCCTTCGACCTTCACCAAAGGAGCCATCCTCAGTGCTCCCCGGCCGAGGACCCGCGGCCCGGCAAATTGTCAATGAGCAGGTTGACGCCGATCGTCAGTATCGCGATCGCCAGCGCCGGGACAATCACTGCGGCTGCGGCTTCGGCAAGGCCATTCATGTTCTCGCGCACTAGCGAGCCCCAATCGGCGTTCGGCGGCTGCACGCCCAGCCCGAGAAAGGAGAGGCTCGACAGCAGCAGCACGGCGAACACGAAGCGCAGGCCGAAATCCGTCAGGACCGGCCCGGCGATGTTCGGCAGGATCTCCTCGCGAATGAGATAGCCGGTACCCTCGCCCCGGGCGCGCGCGACTTCGACGAAGTCCAGCGCGTTCACATTCACGGCGAGAGCCCGCCAGATACGGAAGGCCCCAGGAGTAAAGATCACGGCAATCGTGACGATCAGCACCGGGATCGAGGAGCCGAGCGCGGCGACAACGATAAGCGCCGACATCTTGCTCGGGATCGAGATCAGCCCGTCGAAGAAGCGGCTCAACATCATGTCGACTAGCCCGCGCGACACGGCAGCCAGCATGCCCAGCGTGCCACCCATCAGGATGGCGAGGAAGGTCGCCGCCGCCGCAACGCCGATCGAGTAACGCGCACCGACGAGGATGCGGCTCAGCACGTCGCGCCCAAGATAGTCGCTGCCGAGCGGCTGCCCCCAGCGCAGAGGCCCGAACCCGTCGTCGACCAGCGCGCCGACGTCGTGCGGGGCGATGTAGGGGCCGATGATCGCCACCACGACCCAGAAGGCGACGATGGCGGCACCGATCATGCCAGCTAGCGGCAGGCGGACGCGGTGGCGCGGCGGAGCCTGCGCTTCGACCGCCGTGATCGTTTGGTCAACGCTCATCAATGGCGAAGCCTCGGGTTGGAGAGAACGCCGGCGATGTCGGCGAGCATTACCAGGAAAAGATACGTCGCGCAGAAGATCATCACGCATGCCTGGACGAGCGGCATGTCGCGGACCGATACGGCATCAACCAAGACGCGAGCAAGGCCCGGATAGTTGAAGATGATCTCGACGATGACCACGCCGCCGAGAAGGAACGACAAGCTCAGTGCGACCGCGTTGGCGATCGGGCCGATGGCGTTCGGCAACGCGTGGATCAGCGCGACCCGCATTGGCTGCGCCCCCTTCAGCACCGCCATCTCAATATAAGACGAGCGCAGCGTGTCGATTACGGCCGCCCGTGTCATGCGCATCATCTGCGCGATCAGCATGCAGCTAAGCGTGAAGACTGGCAGTGCGAACACGCGGAAGAATTGGTGGAGCGAGACAATTCCGTCCGCGTAGGACAGAGCCGGGAACCAGTGCAGGTGCACGGCGAAGATGATTACGCACAGCGTTGCGATCAGGAACTCCGGCACCGCAACGACCGACATGGTGAGAAAGCTGGCCACACGATCAAAGAGGCTACCGCGCCAGATCGCGGAGAGGATCCCGAGCGTCAGCGCGATCGGCACGGACACGACCGCGGTGACCCCGGCGAGCATGAGCGAGTTCGGCAGCCGGCTTGCAATCAGCCCGGCAACGGGCAAGTTGTTGACGAGCGAGCGACCGGGATCCCCCGAAAGAAGGGCGCCGAGCCAAAGAAAGTAGCGGACGTAGGCCGGCGCGTCGAGGTGGAGAGCTTGGCGCAGGCCTTCGATAGCCTCGGGCGTCGCGTTCTGCCCGAGAACCGCCTCTGCGACGTCGCCAGGCAGAATTTCGGTGCCGGCGAATACCGCTGCCGACACGAAGGCGAGCGTCAGGATCGCAGTCGCGATCCTGACGAGGACAAGACGGAGCACCGCCAGATTCATGACCATTCTCCTTCTAGCGATGCAGACTTGTCGCACCGCTCAGAGTTTTGCGTGATCGAACTCACTGGTCGAGCCAGACGTTTTCCGCGTAGTTATAGCCCATCATGGGGCCGACCGGGATCGGCCGCAGACCTTTCAGCTTGCTGACGTGGGCGTCGAGTGTGCTCGCAAACACAGGGATGCACTCACCCGAATCTTCGTGCACGAGGCGCTGCATCTCGCCGTACATCTCGCGGCGCTTACTGGTGTCGGCCTCAGCGCGCGCCTGGAGCAGCAACTTGTCGAAGCGCTCGTTGCGGAACCCAGACTGATTCCAAACTGCCTGGGACTGGAAGATCTGGGTGAAGATGATATCGGGGCTCGCCTTCGGGAGAACGTTGCCGAAGAAGATCGGATGCTTCATCCAGTGGCTCGTCCAGTAGCCGTCGCCTGGGACGCGCTGCAGGTTGAACTTGAGCCCGATCTGGCCGCCAGTCTGCTGCACGAGCTGCGCGATCTCCTCGGAGTTCGTTGCCGCCGGCGAGACGACCATCGGGAAAGTCTGGTTCGCGAACCCTGAGCGCTGCAGATGGAACCGCGCCTTGTCCAAGTCGAACGGGCGCTGCGGCAAACCTGGATCGTAGAAGGGACTGGTCGGGTCGATCGGCTGGTCGTTGGCTATCACTGCGAAATTCCGGTAAACCGCCCGGCGAATCTGCTCGCGGTTGAGCAGGTGCTTGACGGCCAGCACGAAGTCGCGATTCGATCCGGGTTCCCGGTCAAGCCTGAGGACGAGCGGGTGGTAGCCGCCGCCCTTGGTTTCGAACAGCGCGAGGTTCGGGACCGAAGCGATCTGTTGCGTCGAGCGCGGAGTGATCCCGCTGATGAGATGGACCTCGCCAGAGAGCAGCGCGTTGACGCGCGCCAGCTCATCCGCGATGCCGAACATCTCGATCTCATCGAGATAGGGCCGGCCCTCCTTGAAGTACTCGGTGTTGCGTACGGCGATCGAACGCACACCAGGCCGGAACTCCGCGCACTTGTAGGGGCCGGTGCCGTTCGCAGTGCGGAAGTCTGTGGTGCCGTCCTTGACGATGAGGAAGCCCACGACGCCGGCCGCGGCGAGGATGACCGGCAGGTCGACATTCGGCCCGGAGAGGCGGATGCGCACCTCGTGCGGTCCGGACGCGGTGATCTCCTCCATCTGCTCGGCGAAAATGCGGATGCCCGAGCCGAGCGCCGGATTCCTGGGCCGCCGCAGTGAGTAGACGACGTCGGCAGAGGTCAGTGGGGAGCCGTCGTGGAAGCGCACGTCTCGACGCAGCTTGATGTTCCAAACCGTCGCCCGCTCGCTGGATGCGACCTCCTCGGCGAGCGCAAGCTGCGGGGTCAGGGTCTCATCGAGCACCGTAAGCCCGCTGTAGAACATTCTACCGCGGCACCAGTCGACCGCGATATACCCCTTCGCAGGGTCGAGCGTCTCGACGGCCGAGCTCAATCCGCCTACAACCCTGATCTTGCCACCGCCGCGCGGGGTTTGCGCATGCGCGGTCTCGGCAAAGCTCGCGATTGTGCCGGCGGCCGCTGCCGACATGCCGGCCGCCATAAGCATGTTAATTACGTCGCGACGGGTTGCACTACCGCGTAACATCTTCGCAAGACACAGCTTGTCACGAGAACCAATCAACGGCATTCGAGAATCTGAATTCATTCCCCCAGTGCTCCCTGCTTTTGCATGCCGGGCGCCGACCAGAGGCTTCTCCGGACCGCCTCGTTGCGCGTTTTTGAAATATGACACTTAGACCGGGAGGTTTTGCGCACAAATGGGCGAGTGTTACGCAGCGGTTTGACGATAGAGCCGCTTCGAACGCAGTTTTCCGCTATTGCACTTGAAACTATCCGCAGCGTATGCACTTGACCTGAAGCGCAAAGTCGAGAATCCGCTGATCAACCGCGTTTTGACGCCCTCGTCGAATGAGTGGAGGAACGCGAACAGAGCCCCGCCGATGTGCGCACGAACAGGCTCGTCAGCTAAGGGATGACAAGGAACACGAGGAGCGCCGTGCGAATCCTTTGTCGCGGCGGCGATCAGATACTCCGTGGGGTAGCCGATGATGAGGCAGATGGCGGCGGCCACCAAGCTTACCTCGATCGTCTGCAACAGCACGCGCACATTTGCCGCTTGGCGAAAAAAATGCCCGATAGCTGGCGATCGAGAAATTCGGCGCGTTCAAACAACACCCCTGAGCGGGAGCGCGCTCAACTCGCCCACCGCGCAGCCGTTCTACTCTAGTAACCCAAGTCCAGACTAACCTCCCGCGTGAGTGGCTTTCCTGTTGCAAACTCCAGCAGGTTTTGAGTCCCCCACTGAATGTTGCGTTGCAGAACGTCATCGGCATTTGCAGCTTGATCTTCGGAGCCAATCACGTTCGGAAGCTTGTGAACCGCCAGACGCGATCCCGAGCCGAATGGAAAGGCCCTCCCAAATCCATAAGTCCACCAGACATCTGCTGCATAGCCACGCAGGCGACCGGATGTAAGTGCCTCATACAGAGGTTTCTCCTGAATCACACTTCCGCGCGAAATGTTGATCAGGAAGGCAGAGGGCTTCATGGCCGCAATTTCGGGCTTTCCAATCAACTGATTGGTTTCCATTGTATTGGGAATCGCTACGACAACGTAGTCACATTTCGCCAGCACTGAACATAAATCGTCGACGCCGTGGATCGAATCTACGTGTTCTACTGGCTTCCCCTTGTCTCGGCGGACCCCTAGGACCTGCATGTCGAATCCCTTTGCATGCTTAGCTATGCGACCACCGATTTGTCCAAGTCCGATGATCCCCATGGTACGACCGTCCAACATGGCTGATCGATACTCGTCCGCATATACGGGGTGGGGTTTCTGTCGCTCCTGCAGTGCTTGATGCTTCAGCAACGTTTTTTTCGCCAGGGCAAGCACGAACATCATCGCCTGCTCTGCAACCGCAACCGCATTAGCACCACGAATATTCGCAAGTTTTACGCCGCGTTGCTTAAAGAGGGAGAGAGCTCCCATTTGGCGCAGGTCATCAACACCAGAATGCAGCCAGGAGAACATTTTGAGTTTCTGTGCAATCTCCAACGCGCCTTCCGGGACGCTCAAGGCGATAATCGCGTCGGCGTCGACGACGAGATGCTTTACATCTGAGTAAGCGCAATCAAAGCGAGAAAGGTAGTCCCCTTCCGGTGCTACAACTTCTGTACCAGCCGGCATCGCCTTTTTTATACTATTGACCTCATCCTGTGTCGCATACCACAAGCAAAGTACCTTCATTGTGCCATTCCCCAAGCTAGGTTTCTTACGAGACTGAGGACACCAAACATTCGGTTCGTCTCAATCCCTCAGTAAATTTCACTGTACGCGCTGACGGTGGCTGTTTACCGCGCAATGCGCGGCTGCTCGAGCGAATTCCTGCAAAAGAAGTCGTTTCCGGCGACGAAGCTGCCCCGCTGCGTTCGTGGTCTTGGCCTCCCATAGGCCGGCTGGTACGCGCGGGCTAGCACCCATTCGCTTCGTGAATGCCCCCAAGCAGCTAGCACATCATCTGGTGCAGACTCGCCGCCGAAATTTGGCATGCGATCGCGGTTAGTCGACGTCGACACTATCGACATTCCTACGGCCGACGGTTCTCGTGTCTATCGAGGCCATCGACCGGCGAGCGACGCGAGGTGCGTCGCACTCGTCCGGGCTGCCGGCGCAATTATTCTCGGAAAGACCGTTACATTCGCGGGCAGCGCTCCTGGCAAGACTCGCAATCCGTATAACTTCTTGCATACGCCAAGGGGATCAAGTGGTTGTTGCTGACAATTCCGGTCCGCTGCGAGGACACTGGTCCAAAGCCGGATCAGGGCGCAAGCGCACCCAGCATGGCAGCGTTCCACCGAACCGGGATAGTGCCACGGGAAATCCCAACGGGAACGCCAAAGCGGTGACGACAGCGGATTTTGTAAGGTGCGAACCGGGGTGCGGAGGTAAATTGGTTAGCTCGCGATGCGTAACCAGGGCCGCGCTGTCCGGGCTAGGGTGAAATGCTGCCAATGAGAGTTGTGACCCGCAATAAGAAGGCAAATCCCTGAACGCACTGCCAGACTGGGCCAAAATGCTCACCCTCTGCGGTCCGGCAGAGAGAGCGCCCTCGAATGATCTGAGGCTATCGGCAAGACATCATGTGTAACCGGCATGAGCAGCCACGTAGGCAGTTGTTAGCCAGCGCGGGCGTAGCGGATCGGCATCCAATACTGGCGCATGGCCTCGACGGCCGCCGGGAT
>NZ_JADPKT010000067.1 GCF_023074075.1 Bradyrhizobium sp. 138
TGGATTTGGAAATGGAGGGCTGGCTCATGCGGATTCTCTCTGAAAGAACACAGAGCCAGAAACCACATTCACCCTCGCGGGGAATTGATTGAAATCAAGCTAGCTGGATTTCCGTTGACGTGACACCGATGCGGATCAGGGAGTAGTATCAATTGCTTGCGCACGGCACGGCGCACACCGCGAATCACTGCCTCCGGGAGATCACGGAGCTTGAAATCGCCGGAATCAAGGCAGCTTCGTCAGTACTGCGCCGTCGCCTTGAGCGCCGCGATGACGTCCTCGCGGGCGATGATGCCGACCAGCTTCTGTGCGCCGTCGAGCACGATGATGCTCCTGATGCGATGTTCGACCATGATCTGGAGCACGCGCGTCAGCCGCGTGTCGAGGCTGACATAGATGAACTCGGGCGTCATGACGTCGCCGACCTTGCGGCTCATCAGCTCGTGATAGCGCGGCAGCATCTGGCTCGGCGTGAAGGCGAAGCACTTCAGGATGTCGAATTTGGTGACGATGCCCACGACCTGCCCGTCATCCTCAACGGGATAGGAGTTGAAATCGTGGCGCTCGAACATCTCGCTGAGTTCGAGCAGGTCGAGATCGCACTGAGCCGTCCGTACGTTGCGTGTCATGTAGCCGCCGACGGTCTGTTCAAGAAACTTGTACACGGCGCGTTCTCCTCGATTGGTCTGGGTTCGCCGGCCGTCAGTGCGACAGCAATACGCAGCGGGCCGATTGCGTCATCAGATGATGCGTGGCGCCGCCGAGGATCAGCTCGGGGAAGCGCGAATGACCATAGGCGCCAGCGACGATCAAGCCGGCGCCGATATTATAGGCGATCTTCTCCAATTGCGCGGCGGCGGTTTGGTTTCTCGCGGCTTCCAGGATGCGCGCGATCACAGCGAGGCCGTGGCGAGCGAGCCATGCGGCAACGTCCGTGACGCGCCCCATCGCGGCCGAGCCGTCGCCAGCGTCTTCCGGAAGCTCGACGATGGTTACGCCTTGCGCAGCCTCGGCAATGCATCGACAACCGCCCGCCGTGCCTCGGGCGCGTTCCTTCCAGACTATGAGCACGCTACGCAGATCGAGCCAGTTGACTCCGTCGGTTACCATCAGGAGCGGCCGGCCAGCCTGCATTACCAGATCCTTCGGGCTTGCAAGCGAAAAGGCATCGGAGAAAGCGGGCTATATCCGCCGCTGACGATGCCGGCGCACCGCACCTGCGCCAGGACAAACCGCCTGGGAAAATCCAGGCGCTGCGCCATTCCGAGTGTCCGCCGCGCGCCTTCGTCGCGGCGCGGAATTGCGCCTCCAGCTCGGCAAGGCGTTCCTGACGGAAGCCTGCTCCCGATCGATCAGCCCTAGGGCCTCGGCGCCATCTGCGAAATAGAGCGGCGGAGCGAACTGCGCCGCGGCAACGCCGACAGCTCGAACCGCTCGGCGAGTTCGCCCGCGACCTGAAGACGCGCCTCGTTGGGCCGATCGAGCGCCAGGCTGACCACCAGGGGTCGCATATGTCATCTAGCCGCGCCGACGCAAGGCAGGATGAGGTAGATCAATTTTCGGCGCCCAGTTGGGAGAAATCCGCCGATCAGACATCCGAACTTGCCTCCGGTCCGGCCTTGGGCGAAATTGCCGCCACGGGACCCCGCCGCGGGAGAATGGGAGCAATAGCTTGTCGCTGAGCCGCGTAACGCATCCGCCAGACGACGCTCGCGGCGAGCATTTCGGCGTCCGGATCGAAGGCTTTGGCGTCGGCACCTGGGATCTCGATCTCAGGACGCGCGAGCTGGAGTGGTCGGAAACCGCGAGAATGCTGCTCGGCATCGAACGGAATCAACCGGCGAGCTATGAACTCCTTCTCTCGCGCCTCGGTCCCGCGGACCGCGCGCGCCTGGAGAGCGCGATCGAGCATGTCGTCGACCACGGCGGCGGCTTCGACGTTTGCTTCAGAGTTGCCAATGCCTCAGGCCTGGGGCACTGGATTCGCGCCCGGGCAGGTCTCATCCGGGACGACGCCGGTGCCGCCCGCCATCTCAGCGGCATCTTTCTCGACGTCAACGAGGAGAAACAGGTCGAGGAGGCACTGCGCACCCGCGAGACTCACCTCCAGTCGATCCTCCAGACCATTCCCGATGCAATGATCGTCATCGACGGCCAGGGCATCATCCAGCTCTTCAGCACGGCGGCCGAGCGCCTGTTCGGCTGGCCCGAGCAGGAGGCCATCGGCCAGAACGTCAGCATCCTGATGCCTGAGCCCGACCGCACCCGCCACGACGGCTACATCGCGCGCTACCGCACCACCGGAGATCCGCATATCATCGGCATCGGGCGTATCGTGACAGGCAAGCGCCGCGACGGAACCATCTTTCCGATGCATCTGGCGATCGGCGAGATGCAGTCGGGCGCCGAGCCTTATTTCACCGGATTCATCCGCGACCTCACCGAGCATCAACAGACCCAGGCGCGGCTCCAGGAATTGCAGTCCGAGCTCGTCCATGTCTCGCGGCTGACCGCGATGGGCGAGATGGCCTCTGCGCTCGCCCACGAGCTCAACCAGCCGCTGGCGGCGATCAGCAATTATATGAAGGGCTCGCGACGGCTGCTCGCCGGCAGCAGCGATCCGAACACACGGAAGATCGAAAGCGCGCTGGACCGCGCCGCCGAACAGGCGTTGCGCGCCGGCCAGATCATCCGGCGCTTACGCGATTTCGTGTCTCGCGGCGAGTCCGAGAAGCGGGTCGAGAGCCTGTCCAAGCTGATCGAGGAAGCCGGCGCGCTTGGGCTTGCCGGCGCCCGCGAGCAGAACGTGCAGCTCCGCTTCAATCTCGATCCGGTCGCCGATCTCGTCCTCGCCGACCGGGTGCAGATCCAGCAAGTCCTGGTCAATCTGTTTCGCAATGCGCTGGAAGCGATGGCGCAGTCGCCGCGGCGCGAGCTCGTTATTGCCAACAGCCGCATCGCGGATGATGTGACCGAAGTGGAGGTGTCCGACAGCGGGTCCGGCTTCCAGGGCGATGTCATTTCAAACCTGTTTCAGACCTTCTTCACCACCAAGGAGACCGGCATGGGCGTGGGACTGTCCATCAGCCGCTCCATCATCGAGGCTCACGGCGGCCGCATGTGGGCCGAGAGCAACGCATCGGGTGGCGCAACATTCCGCTTCACCCTCCCGGCAGCCGACGAGAACTGATTCATGACAACTAAGGGACATGTCTACGTCATCGACGACGACGAGGCGATGCGGGACTCGCTGAACTTCCTGCTGGATTCCTGGGGCTTCGGCGTCACCCTATTCGACAATGCGCAAGGCTTCCTCGGCGCCCTGCCCGGCCTCGCCTTCGGCTGCGTAGTCTCGGACATCCGCATGCCGGGCGTTGACGGAATCGAGCTTCTCAAGTGCATGAAGGCGCAGCACAGTCCGTTCCCGATCGTGATCATGACCGGTCACGGCGACGTGCCGCTCGCAGTCGAAGCGATGAAGCTTGGTGCGGTCGACTTCCTGGAAAAGCCGTTCGAGGACGACCGCCTCGTCACCATGATCGAGGCCGCGATCCGCCGGGCCGAACCGGTCGCCAAGAACGAGGCTATCGCGCAGGATATGGCCGCCCGTGTGGCCTCGTTGAGCCCGCGCGAGCACCAGATCATGGAGGGGCTGATCGCAGGTCTCTCCAATAAGCTGATCGCCCGCGAATACGACATCAGCCCGCGCACGATCGAGGTCTACCGGGCCAATGTGATGACCAAGATGCAGGCCAACAGCCTCTCGGAACTGGTCCGGCTGGCGATGCGCGCCGGCATGCTGAAGGATTGAGGCAGGTCAAGGCACTTGTGCGGGCCTGTGGTAGCCACGCAGGCATGATCGAGATCGGCTCGCCCCATCAGCGGCCCCCAGGCGCATCGGCAAAGCCCATCGTCTACGTGGTCGACGACGACGCCGCTGTGCTGGGATCCCTGCGCTTCCTGCTGGAAACCGAGGGCTTTGCCGTGCGGACCTTCAGGAGCGCTCCGGCGCTGCTCAATGCGACGACCCCGCCCGGCGCGGACTGCTACGTGATCGACTACAAGATGCCTGACATCAATGGCATCGAGTTGGCCTGGCGGCTGCGCCAATCCGACGCCGACAGGCCCGTGATCCTGATCACCGGCTATCCCGACGGAAATATCTTGGTAAAGGCAGCGGCGGCAGGGATCAAGGACGTGATTTTGAAGCCGCTCCTCGATGAAAACCTGGCGAAATGCATCCGTCACGCCATCCAGGACGGGCGCGGCCACTGACCTACGGGATTCTCCGTAGGTAAACCTCCTTAAGATATCGCTCGAAATTTCCGGATCGCGCGATCCCGCCTACCAATGCACCATCACAACGGAGATGGCGCAGATGTTGACCCAGACGCTCAAGATCCAAGCGATTAAGACCCAAATCGGCGGTAAGATCGCTCCCGCGCGTTCTGTTTCCGAACAGTTCGGCCCGATCGCCGGACATGCCGGCCTCGTTGGCACCGAGTTCTCCTATCGCAAGGACGAGGAGATCTATGGCGAGGACGAGCCCGCCGAATATGTCTATCAGGTCGTCTCCGGCGCGGTGCGCAGCTACAAGCTGCTCTCCGACGGCCGCCGTCAGATCGGCGCGTTCCATCTTCCCGGTGACGTGTTCGGCCTCGAACCCGGCCAGACGCATCGCCTTGCGGCCGAAGCGATTATCGCCACCAGCGTACGCCTCGTGGAGCGAGCCAGCCTCGAAAGGTCCGCCAGCACCGACGTACAGGTCGCGCGCAAGCTCTGGGTCATGACGGCGGGCGAGCTGCGTCACGCCGAAGATCATATGTTGCTGCTGGGGCGCAAGACGGCGATGGAGCGTGTTGCAACCTTCCTGCTCGAAATGGATCGCCGCCTCGCCGTCGCCGGCATGATGGCACTGCCGATGTGTCGGCGCGATATCGGCGACTATCTCGGCCTCACGCTCGAGACCGTGTCGCGGGCGCTCTCGCAGCTTCACGCAAAGCGCATACTCGGCTTCTCCGGCGCCCGCCAGATCGTACTGCGCAACCGCCAGCGCCTGCACAATCTCGATGCCTGATCGCTTTCACCCGGCCGCGTTTCTCCTCCCCGACTTGGCCCGCCGAACGCCTTTCTTGCCGCAGTTGCCAAAACGTGTGCCAGCTGCTGCGGCGGAGTTGAAGCCCAAAACGACCAAACCGGTACGACCTCTCCCATCAGGTTATGGCCTAGCAGCCGGCCCGACCTTACCGTGCGCGCAGGCGAATGCGGCGCTGGATGTTGACGTCCCTCTAGATCATCCTGATTTTCGCGGTACTGGCCTGCTGGCAGCTCTCGCACCAGTGACGCTGGTCTGGATCTCAGTCCGGCTCCTTCAATGCCGAATCCTGAAGACAGCTTTGTCGAGCCCGCCGCAATCTCCCTATGAGGCCGACTGGACGAGAGATAGGACCGTCGGCTTGGACCGACTTTCGCCGCAAGACGTTGCGGGCGTCCGATCAAGGAGCCTTGGATCTGATCGCAGCCCTCCTGGACAAGGAGCGACATTTGGACCTTTATTTCGATCCCTTCAGCAAGCACCGGCACACCAAGACCCTGAGCGAGCCCGATGACAACGCGAACGATGGCCAACGATCGCTCGCGCTGGCCAACCGAGGCAACGAATGCCCGATAGATCTTGATCCGGTCGAGAGGGAAGGCCTCGATTTAGGATAACCAGGAATACCCGGTCCCGAAGTCGTCCAGCGCGATCAGGATGCCGAGGCTTTTGAGCGATTGCATCGTCTTCTTCGCGCGCAAGACATGCTCGATCAGCACGCCTTCGGTGATCTCGAGCTCGAGGCCGGCCAGCGACAGCCCGCTTTCGCCCAGCTCCTTGCGGACTTGCGCATCGAGGTTCTCCCTGCGGAATTGCGCGGCCAAGACGTTGACGGCGATCCTCAAGAGTCGGTTCCACGACGCGGCCTCACGGCAAGCCTCCATCAGCACCCGGTTGTCGATCTGGGCAATCGAACAACCTCAGAGCGCCGCTCACGCCGCTTAAGCGCGATCAGCCTACCGCCAAAAATGGCCTTGCCGGGGCCGTCGGATCGCGCATGTCGAGGGGATATCGCCTGACAGAACTGTCGGGTGGGACGCCAGGGCTGGCGCTTTACGCGCTTCTTGAAGCCAAGCGACCGGAGCGGAAAGCTCCGGCAGGCGGTCGCACATGGAAACAAAGCCATTACGGATCGGTCCGCCACTTGGGGCTTCGCGGAGAGAGCCGATCCAATCACCATCCCACCAAAGGTGAACGCGAGCGAGCGTTTCGCCCAGAACGAGGCGAGAGGGGCGCTCGGCGGAGCACAACCACGACACAGAAAGCGAGGGGCCGTCGGAGGTGGTACCAGCGGTGGCGCGATGAGTATCGCAACCGCCCGGCCAAGGTCTTCGGCGGGATAGCGACGCTGTGGCCCTGCCGGCAATCTTCAAAACACCCAGAAGCCCGTAACGCACCCCGGTGAACTTACCGAGAGAACTGGTCTCTACGAGGTCCTAACCGGTTCTGCACGATATGACCAGTGTTGAATGTCGCTCGCAACCGAGACTAACCTGGAATCTGCACCCGCAGTGCGGAATAACCGTGCACAAAATTGGATTGAACTCGCTCCGGTTCGCCGACCACCTTTACCCTCCAGAGATCGCTTCAGCATCTCCTGCCACAGGATTTTCAGCTGCAGCTCTGCAAGATGCCTACCCACGCAACGATGAACCCCAAAGCCAAAAGAGAGATGTTGCCGTACATTTTTCCGATCGATGATGAAGCTGTTGGGGCTAGCAATAACCTCATCGTCTCGGTTGCCAGAGATGTACCACATCACAACTTTATCGCCTCGCCTGATTTGCTTGTGCCCTATCGTGAAATCGTCCACAGCGGTCCGGCGCATATGCGCGATAGGCGTTTGGTATCGTATGATCTCGGATACCGCCCCGGGCACTAGCGAAGCATCATCGCGGAGTTTTCGCAGTTGGGACGGATTTTGACTCATGAACAAGACGCCACCGGTAATTGAGTCGCGCGTAGTATCGTTACCTCCAACAATCAGCAGAATGAGGTTGCCCAGGAATTCACATGGCTCCATGTTTCGGGTCGCCGGTGAATGCGCCATCATAGAGATTAGGTCAGCGCGCGGCGCGGATTTTGCCCGTTCGCTCCAAAGCCGAGTGAAATAGTCCAAGCACTCGGACAGCACCGCCTTTCGCTTTTCCCAGCTGTCGATCGGGGGCCCATTTGTGGACTCAAGGCGGCTACATCCGACCAGTAGGTCAGCAGCCGTCGATCTTGAAATGGAAAGTCGAACAGCGTGGCCAGCATTTGAGTCGTCAACTCGATCGAGACTCTATCGACCCAGTTGAAGGTATCATTGCGCGGCAAACTGTCCAAGATCTTCTGAACCCGCGAGCGAATCAAGCCTTCAAGCTTGGCCAGGTTCTCCGATGCCGCGATCGGACTGACAGTCTTACGCTGCTGAGCATGGACAGGAGGACTCATCTTAATAAAACTGGGAGTCCAATACTTCTGCGGCGGGTCCACAATTGTGACGCTTCGCTCTGACGTGAATATTGTGTGATTTGAATCCACGGCTACGATGTCGCGGTATTAATATGGACCGTACGGGCTGTCTTCGCAATAATGGACGGGATCTTCCCTTCGCAGCCGCTCGAAACAAGGCCAAACGGTATCATCTTCAAAGCGCTTGGGCTCGCTTACATCAAGGCGGCTCAGCGGGATGTCAGCCTCCTCGCAAGCGTCCTCTGCCGATAAGTCTGTCATGATTGTCTCGCGGACATTGGCGTGCAATTTTGAAAGCTCGGCTCATGCGCTATTTTGCGCTGGCATGGAAGCTCGGTCGAAAAACACAACGAGCTGGGCCCTACAGTAACAATGTGACGCATGTCCATGGCTGGGCTTCGCGAGAGCTCGCACCATCGTCAGAACTCTAAAATTATCTTACGGCCGAAGTTACTTGGGAACTTGGTTCGGCCCTGGTCGATGAAGAATAGTGAAAAGGCGAGCGAAGCTCCCCTATCAAGATTGGGGAGGCGCGCGAACTCGCTGTTGTGTCAGTCAACATCAGGACGCAAGCACTCGCCGCGATGGCACCCAGCGGCACGCCCGGTTCCCACTCGCAGATGGGTCCCTAATCACGGTAGGGACTAAAAAGAGAGCGCGGTGTGCCAAGGAGACTCGTTTTTCTTTCACTCGCGATGCGGGCTTTCGTAGAATGAATGAACAGGAGACCAAACCGGCCGTCGTGCGCGAGCCGAACGAAGAGTAAACTAACCTGACGTCACAACTGGCACTAAAGTATCTTCCATGCGCTGGAATAGAAGAGAATTGGCACAGCTGGAAAAGCTCTGGGCCGCGGGACAGAGTGCCGCGCAGATCGCGCGTCATCTCGAGTGCAGTCGCAACGCAGTTTGCGGCAGGCTAGCTCGGTTGGGCCTGACTCGAGGTCACAAGCCACCAACAGCAAAACCCAAGATTAGACCCGCCCCGAAGCGAGGGCCGACGATGATGGCGGCCGGTCGCGATTGCGTCGGAAAGAAGCTGTCGCAAACGGCGCTAGATAGCGAGCCTCAGGAAATGAGCAAGCGGCAGCTTTACGCGATGCTAGCTGAGGCAGTCAGGAATACCGCGTAGAACAACCAGGCGCGCCGCGATCTCCCGGGCTATGCGCCGTACTTGGTCCATCCGGACGATGTGCTTGTTGGTTTGCGCGCTTTGTGGCTATGGGACGAACAGTGGCGTCGAGTAGAATGTTCGCGGCGGAGGCTCGATCGTAGGTCAAGTCATCCAATCTCAAGAGGCTGGATGCACTGAATTAGAAGAAGAATGCGTTCTGGTTCTTGAGCCTCGTTTTCGCTATGCGTTTTCGGGGAAGCGCCCGACGTCCTGGTTTGCGCCGGTGTTTGGAAGTTTCTGCACACGCCGTGCCCGACGAAGTACACGAGCTCGGGTGAAGCCGCTTGACCGTGAGCCTGTCCCGATGGAACCTCCGAAACGTTCCGCCCCGGCGTCGGTGACAAGCTCAGCCTTGGAGCAACTTCACGGGCCGCCGAGCTCTCGAGATATTGTCTGTCGTCGGTCAAAAAATAGACTCCTGCAGTGCCCAGACATACGAAGACGACCACCACCCACCATAGGTGCCTTGACGATCTGTGCAAAATCGGTGGCAAGTCTGAAACGGCTGTTCAATTGCATCGATCACTTCTCGCTCGCCTACCCGGCTCATTACTTTTTCCATACCAACTCGAGAACACGCTCACGCCAACAGCCGTGGCGCCGCGCGACACCGACGATCCTCCCATTGGTGAAGTTCGACTACGTACCGGGATGTCCCCGATCCGGCGCAAGGATCCCTGGGTGGATGGGGAATACGCCAGCCAGAAGTCAACTACCAAACCTTGTCAGTTGATGAAGGTTGCGAGGGGACCTATCAATTTTGATCGATGAATCTCGCACGAGTCAGGTCGTGGAGCAGTTCGAGCTCTAGCAGCATCAACGGCCCTGGTGGATGTCTCGTTGGCGAACGTCGGAGATTAGCGAAGCGGAGTTGAATCTGGGGCCCCGTCGTGGCCGTGTTGATTCGAGTATCTTGCCTGCAGCAGTTGTTCTCTGTCTTCGA
Source organism: Bradyrhizobium sp. 138 (assembly GCF_023074075.1). GTDB lineage: Bacteria > Pseudomonadota > Alphaproteobacteria > Rhizobiales > Xanthobacteraceae > Bradyrhizobium. Next base: position 9,666 of record NZ_JADPKT010000067.1, read on the forward strand.
GAGGAACGGCTTGCTATCCCGCACCGTGTTTCGTCAGCACATCGGCCGTCACGCAAGCTTCCAATTGTCTAGCGACATTCCGGATTACTGTCGGCAAAAAGGAATGCAAAAGACTTCGCTTGCGACCACAAACTTCGTAAACATAGGATAACAATCGTTGCAAACCTCGCTCCTGGACAAGTATTGCGATGCTCGCCTTCCTTGGTACACCATCTATCCAACTGTAGCCCAGTTCTCCACGGTGGTCGGCGCCGAAGCCTCTGAGAAATGGCTGCAGCGCCTGCCGGTTAATGAGTCCGTGTCGCTCTATTTCCACGTTCCGTTCTGTCGATCGATTTGCTGGTATTGCGGCTTCGCTCGAAGCATCACTCGCCGGGATTCACCCATCCTAGTATATTTGGCGGTTCTTCGTAAGGAGATCGAGTTGGTCGCGGCGCAGGTGCCGCAACGGCTGCCTGTGAGCGACGTGCACTTCGGCGGTGGAACGCCGACCCTCATCGAGCCCGCGCAGTTCGGGGCACTGATGGAACTTCTGCGCCGCCGCTTTGCGGTTTCGAAAACGGCCGCCATCGCTGTTGAGATCGACCCGCGCACGTTCACGCACGCCACATCCGAAGCGTTAGCGGCTGCCGGCGTGAACCGCGCGAGCCTGGGCGTCCAGAGCTTCGATCCAATTGTTCAAAAGGCCATTAACCGCGTTCAGAGTGAGGCACAAACAGAGCGCGCTGTCGAAATGCTGCGGCAGCATGGAGTAATCCGCATCAACTTCGACCTCATCTACGGTCTGCCAAATCAGACGGTGCAGTCCTGCGTTCAGACCGCGACTACGGCGGTGGCCATGCGACCAGACCGGCTTGCGGTATTCGGCTACGCGCACGTTCCTTCCTTTAAGAAGAATCAGCGTCTGATCGACGAGGCAGCGCTGCCAGACAGCCCTGCCCGTGCAGAACAGGCCGCGGCGATGGCCAATACACTGATTGCTGCGGGCTACCGCCAAATCGGACTCGACCATTTCGCCTTGCCGGACGATGAGCTCACGCTGGCGCAGAAAGCCGGTCGCCTGCGGCGGAACTCACTAGGTTACTCGGCCGACACCCGCCATAAAGTCATCGGCTTCGGCCCGTCGGCCATCGCCCGCCTTGGCGACGGTTACGTCCAGAACGAAGTTGAAGCGGGTTCTTACAGCGACCACATCAATGCCGGCCGTCTGGCGACGTCAAAGGGCTACTGTCTCAGCCTCGAAGACCGCGTCCGGGCCGCAATCATCGAGCAGCTGATGTGCGATTTCGAGGTCGACGTGCCGGCAATTTGCATTGCTCATGGATTTGACCCGGTCCCGTTCCTCGGTTCACCCGAACGCTTGGCAATGCTCGCCGAGGATGGGATCGTGGAGGTGGAAAAGGGATTCATCCGCGTGAGGCAGGAGCATCGTTTTCTAACTCGCGCTGTGGCCGCCGCATTCGATGCTTATCTTGGCGCGCCGCTCTGTTAAGAGCGCTGATCGTATGAATGCATTCCCTTCCGTTACGCGCCCAGAAGCCCGGGTAACGATTTTCGCTCACCTGGTGCACTCACGTACAGCGCCAAATTCGTAAAGGACGCCGTGCGCAGCTGCGCGACGAAAGCCGACCCGGCCCTAGCCGCGAAGACAGCTAGGCGAGTTGCTGCCGGGAATTGGACGCCCCGACTGCAACGCAGTCCGCTCAAGCGGCGTCACCGACAAAGTTCATCACATCACCACCATTGCTCGTGTGGCCGCGGACCTCGACCAGGACGACGACTGGCTCCGGGACGTCGCCAACAAATTGGCGATCGAGGACGGCTTCATCTCGGTCTACCGTAAGCGGGGCTGCGAGGCCCATCAGATTGTTTGTGCGTAGACCTGTGAGCGCCGTTAGAAGAGTCATCTTCTGCAAGGGTGCTCACAATGGACGACCATTCGGACGACATAAGACGACCGTTGTCACCGCGTATCGAAGTGTACGCAGGCGCAGGTCGAAAGCGCTGGCCGGACGATTTGAAGGCACAGATTGCCGCAGAAAGCCTCGAGCCGGGGGCGATTGTCACGGATGTCGCGCGACGCCATGGGTGCCGGCCCCAGCAGGTGCACGACTGGCGGCGCCGGGCGCGTTTGGGCCAGTTGGTGCTGCCGGCTTCGGCGGACACGCTGTCGTTCGTGCCGGTGGTATCGGAATCGGCGCTACCGGCGGCCGCAGAGCACACCGTGTCGCCGGAAGCAGCCGTTGTGACGGTTGAGCTCCAGGGGGCACGAGTTGAGGTGCGAGGGACGCCTGGCCTTGCTGTGTTGAGTGATGTGTTCTTGGCGCTTCGACGGACACGTTCATGCTGATGCCGCCCGCGAGCCTCATGATTTACGTGGCGACGCAACCTGTGGACTTCAGAAAAGGTGCGGGGGGCTTGGCGCTGTTGGCGAAGGAGACGCTGGGCCATGACCCCATGAAGGGCGTAGCGGTGGTCTTCCGTGCGAAGCGCGCTGACCGTGTGAAGATTGTCGTCTGGGATGGCAGCGGCCTTGTGCTGTACTGGAAGCGGCTCGATGGCAGCGGCTTCAAATGGCCTCCCATCGTGGCCGGCGTGATGCGGATGAATGCCGCTCAGCTGTCCGCGCTTCTGGCCGGCATGGATTGGACGCGGATGCACGCGCCTCGAATACCGCAGCCGAAAGCGCTTGCGTAGGACATAAAATCTTCGCTGCATCGGCGCGCGAAGCATGGCAGACTCGGGCCAATGAGCGATTTGCCTGATGAACTGCCGAGCGATCCAGCCGAGTTGCGTGCCTTTGCCACGGCTCTGCTGGATCGCTGCGCCAGGCTCGAGCGATTGCTCAAGCTTGCAAAAGATGCGCAGTTCGGTCGGTCCTCTGAAAAGCTTGACGCTGATCAGCTTCAGCTTGTTCTGGAGGATATCGATCAGGCTGTCGCGGCTCTCGAAGCAGCCCAGGACCGCGGCAATCCCAAAACACGCGAGAAGAGAGCTGCCCAGCGCAGGGCCAATCGTGGCAAGCTGCCGGAGCATTTGCCGCGCATCATCGAGACCTTGATGCCCGCTGCCACCTGCTGCCCGTGCTGCGCAGGCGACCTTTTTGAGATCGGTCACGATGAGAGCCAGAGGCTGGACGTCGTACCGGCGCAGTATCGCGTCATCGTCACCCGCCGGCCCAAACTGGCCTGCCGCGCCTGTCACGGCGTCGTCCTCCAGCACGCTGCTCCCGAGCGATTGATCAGGGGAGGACTGCCGACCGAGCGGCTCGTCGCGCATGTGATCGATGCCAAGTATCATTGGCATTTGCCGCTTTACCGCCAGGCGCAGATGCTGGCGACGCACGGTATCGCCATCGACCGTTCCACGCTCGCCTTCTGGGTCGGCTACGCCGCCCAGGAATTGAAGCCCTTGTGGCATCGTCTGCGCCAGCTTCTGCTCGCCTCTTCGAAGCTCTGTGTCGATGAGACCCCCGCACCGGTGTTGGATCCGGGGCGCGGCAGGACCAAAACCGGCTACTTCTGGGCGCTGTCACGCGATGACAGGCCCTGGGCCGGACCTGACCCACCTGGCGTGGTTTACGCCTATGATGCACCGGGCCGTGGGGCCGTTCATGGCTTGCAGCTGCTTGAGGGCTTTCGCGGCATCATCCACTGCGACGGCTATCAGGCTTACAAGACCATGACCCGAGAGACGCGTGCGGACGCCTTGTCCGGGACGCTCGCCTTCTGCTGGTCGCATCTGAGGCGCCAGTTTGTGAAGATCGAGCGCGAGGCTGCCCCGGCGCCAGCTCCGGTTGCCCGCGAGGCTCTTGAGCGCATCGCCCAGCTTTATGCTGTCGAGAAAGCGCTCCGCGGCCGATCGGATGCCGAGCGCCGTGCTGGCAGGCAGGCGCATGCCCGACCTCTGGCTACAGCCTTGAAGCAGTGGTTTGAGGCCAAGCTTGATCACCTTGCACAGAAGAGCGACACGGCGAAGGCCCTGCGTTACGCGCTGCGTCATTGGGACGGTTTGACGCTCTATCTTGATGACGGGCGCATCGAGATGGACACGAATGCTGTCGAGCGTGCGATGCGGCCGATCAAGCTCAACGCCAAGAACTCCCTTTTTGCCGGTTGCGACGAGGGCGCCGAGAATTGGGCGGTTCTGGCTTCGTTAATCGAGACCTGTAAGCTCAATGGCGTCAGTGCCGAGCACTGGCTCGCTGATGTTCTCGCGAAGCTCGTCAATGGTTGGCCTGCGGCGCGACTGGACGAACTGCTCCCTTGGGCATCGATCTACACGATGCATGCACACGATCCGAGGCTGGCGGCATGAGCCTGAACACGACCGCGGTCCGGATCAAGGTGACCCTCAAGGACGTAAAACCGGAGGTGATGCGTCGCCTTGTCGTACCCGTCACCCTGCGCCTGGACCGGCTGCATTTGACGCTTCAGGAGGCGTTTGGCTGGACGAACAGTCACCTCTTCGAGTTCTTCGCTGGTGAGGCACATTGGGGGATTCCCGACCCCGACAATGATTACGGCCACCAGCCCATGGATGCCCGTAAAGCGCGGCTTTGCGATATCGTTCGAGAGACCGGCGCCAAGACGATCCACTATCTCTATGACTTCGGCGACAGCTGGGATCACGTGATCAAGCTCGAAAAGTGGTTCGACAACACCACGACGGAGGGCATGCCCTTCCTGCTCGAGGCCGCCGGTCGTTGTCCTCCGGAAGACGTCGGCGGTGCGCCAGGTTATGCCGAATACCTCGAAGCCATCGGCGACCCCACCCATCCAGAGCACGAACATATGCGCCGCTGGGGCCCGGAGCGGTTCGATCCCAACGTGATCGACCGGAAGGCGCTCGAAGCCGCCATCAACGCGTTGTCCGACACATGGAAACCGCGGCGACGCGCCACGCGAACAAAATAGACGCCAAGCGCCATTCAAAAGGGCCGCAGAGCTACGCTTACGGTCTACCGCGTCGGAGAAGATGAGATCTAGGCGTTCAGCGACTTCGGTATCGAAAACCTGATCGAGCTCGTCCGGATGTACGAGGATATTTCGACCTCCTCAAGCGCTGGCAGCCCGGGATACCGCAACAGCCTGCGGTCTACGCTGGATACGAACTCCCAGCAAAGAGGAGCGCTTCGTGGTGATGCACGACGGATTCTTATGATGTGCATGGTCGCCGCTCGACCAGGATCGCTACGGACCGCTGCGTGCAATCCAGAGCAGCAGCTGGTCGACGCGATGAGCTAGACCAAAGAGCACAAAAGGACCAGCGCCGGCGCGACACGGCGCCAACGATAATCGAGCACCACAGTTAGAACCGGATCCCGCGGGATCGAAACAAGTTTCCCGTAAGATCCACGCGCAACCGGAATCGAAGCGACCTTCCCGAATGGCACCCCTTGATGCTGCCATACCGGAGTTCGTCCCTGACGCCGGGACGGTCTCGCGCCGAGCGGCACGATACCTAAGATTCGCACAGCGAGGCCGACGTTCCGCGCCCGGTCAACCTACCAAACCTAGCAATTGATGGAGATGACGGACACATGCCAGTCAGTGCCGGTGAAACTCGCTCGGGCCACATCAAGGACGAAGTCGCGATGCGATATAGATCCGGTAAATCCAATCGCGCTCTCCATCTTCCCATGAGAGCCAATCAAGGCCTCGTGCTGGCCTCAGCGAGCTTTACGGGCATCAAACGATTTAGCCCCTTCTGCCCGCCTGTGCTTCATCCCATGGACCGGGCTGCGGGCGTTTCTAGGGTCCGGCGTGTTCTTATGCGAGCTCAGCTACTGGCGCGGCTCTTTGTTGAAGAACATCCTCGTGGCAGCGGATTTGCCGCGAGAATCCCTGGGCTCCCTGCGCTGGCCCCCAATCTCTTGCCAGCGAACGTCACATCGAGCAGGCCACTCTCCGTCTCGACACGGTGCAGCAGATGCTTGCACTCGATTAGCGATCGAGCGGCTGGGTTGCGCCGCGCTGGATACCACCACGTTGGCCAAGCTGCGCCAGCAGTGGTGATAGCACGGAAGGCTGAGCGGGTCTCGTTGGCATAGAGATGCGCCTGGCCTCAAGCGTCACCTAGATCGCCTTGAGCACAAGGATCGCGAACCGGTCTAGGGCCGTCAGGTAGAGGTGCACCTTATTCAAATCGACGGACGTGGAAATCACGATGCATTGTTGCGGTATAGCGCCAGTATCCATGCGGGCATACTCGGCTGGCGCAGTTGCTTTCATCTCTCGACCAAGTGCGAAGCCAAGAGGGCGTATTCTCCTTTCCCTGATAGCTAGTCTCGCCTGCAGTTCGGCGGAGGCAGAACCTCGTGATATCTCTGGCCCTAGAAGTCACAGCCCCGATGAGCTCGCCGAGGCAAGAAGCCAAACAATCTCGACTCCGGCCGTAACCTTCCGAAGCGGCCGGCCCAAAGGAGCAGCGCGCCTTTCTGGGAACTCGCTGCCAAAAGCAGCTACGTCTACCACAACGCGCGACAGTGCGGAGGTCACCGCCAAGAGCAGAAGTCAAAAGCAGATTGACCCATTCGCAAAATTCGAGAAGCTCCGCGAAAAAGGTGCGGCGTTCACTGGGCCTGGTCCTGCGGACACCATAGATCAGGATACAGCTTCTGTCAGATCCGAGCTTTCGGATCTCGGGATTGGATTCGCTGGCTGGACCCTAAACACGTTTGTCAACAATCAACTCGGTAATGCCGCCAGAAGCACCATCGCCAATCAACAATATGTCGGCCAGAATCCGACATTTAGTACGGTCAACTCTATGATCGTCACCTATGACCTCGCTCGGTTTGGGATTCCCGACGGTCAGATCGTCGTGGGAGCAGAGCATCAATATTGGACATGGAAGAGCGCCGGGCCAGACCGACTGGGAATCAGTGCGGTTTCCTACTATCAAACGTTCTTCGAAAGGAAGATCGAACTCAAAGTGGGTTACCTCAGGAACCAACATGAGTTTGCGGGTGCCGGAGAAAAAGTTTTTGGACCCTCGTCGAAGATGCTGTTCCAAGCAGGCATGAGCAACAATTGGGCGCCAACTCCGGCTCTTAATCTGAAGTACAATTTTGACGATCGCTTATATAGCAAGCTCTCAATCCAGCGCTCGCTCAGTCCAGCCGGTCAATATACGCATGTAAGCGAAAACCCCACTGGCTTGAGCTGGAGCACGCGCGACGCGGGCATTCTTTTACTTGATGAAGTTTGCTATAAGAACAAGCCTACTCCCGGGGTACCTGAGACTTGGCTGCGGGCTGGCGCGGGCTTTAACAACAGCAGCTACACGGACCTACAGCATCCGACGCAACCGACAGCCAAGGCGAACAGCGTCTACTATGTGGCTGCGGATAGGCAATTCTGGCAGTCTGCCGTCCATGGCTCGGCATCTCGCGGAATCTATGGCGGGTTCTCTGCGATGTACGCTCCGCCTGACCTAAATAGGGCTAGCCAGTACTACGAGCTTCGCCTGTATGCGAAGGGCCTGTTTGACAGCCGGCCCACTGATCAGATGAGTCTTGTTGTCAACAACACCGTCTGGAGCCATTTCGCGGTGGACGCTGCACTGGCGAAAGAGCAGCTGGCGCACCGGGACAGCACAGCAATTTCGGGACTGTATACGGCGCATCTGGCGCCCGGGCTATATACAACCGTAGGACTGACGTACATCAATCACCCGACAAGCATTACCTACACGCCGCAAACAGGACACGCCCTGAATATATTGGTATCTACGTCGGTATTCTTCTAGGCTCTCAGGACTGCGCGGACCGTCATGTAGTCGATATCCCCACTCGCCCTTTTCAACGGTGTGGGCCACCCATCACGGCGATTTTGGTATTCGCTGTGCTCCTGACGCGAAGCCGGGTCCGTAAATTGAGCCGTGATATCCAACGTAGCATGCTATTGGGAATGGTAGGTTAGAGCCTGCTGCTTCGGTCTACGAGCGATAGGCCGACATCGTACTTGCGCAAGAGCTATACCCTCCGGCCGCGGAATGATCTCCGATGCTCATTTGTTCAATTGAGTGCTGAGCTTGCGGCAGCGACATTGCTTTTGGATGATTGCTGGTGCAGTTCGGCAGACTCGCGTCCGAGCTCGTACTCTGCCATGACAAGCCGAAATCGTGCCCTCGGAGCTTAGTTCACGACGAAGAGGTGCGGTAAGCGGAACCGCGACACAGGTGCCAAAGCTACCCAACTACGGCAATCGCTATATCTGTCCGACGGTCGTGGCGCTGGCCGAAAGGCGATGCGCCAGGTCGGCGGAGATGTGCCCCCCTTCGGCGGCAAATCGACCGGACGCGGCCGGATGACTTGCGCCACTCGAACGCTGACTCATTTTCGTCGGTCGAGACGAGCTTTGGCATCTTACTCCAGCAAGGAGGTCGTTCCCGAGTCTGCGGCGCGTTATCCCTCCTACCCAATTGCGCGTGGCGTTCTGCTGGGTTCACTTCTCTTCTCAAACATCTATTCGCGCGAACATGCGATAAGAGCAGTGCATGATCGGTGAATTTGCCGAGCCTTGCTAGCCAATCTTCGTGGACGGGTGCTTCGTCGTCTTGAGGCGCGTTACACTGCATCGACCGTCGACGCTGACGGGCGCGTCACCATCGATTGTGGCACGATGAACGACGCGATGCTGGTCATCGTAATCGTTGACCGCATAATGCTGCGTTGCGCGGTTATCCCAGATCGCGACATCGCCTTCTTTCCAGCTCCAGCGTACGGTGTTTTCGGGTGCCGTGATATGAGACTGGAATAGATCAAACAGCTTCTGACCGTCGCGTTTTGGGATATCAATAAACCTTTGCACCAGATCGCCGAGCACCAGCGCGCGCTCGCTGGTCTCGGGATGTACACGGACCACCGGGTGCTCCGTCTCATAGATCGTTCTGGTAAAGACCTCATCAAAATGCTTCTGGTCGATTTCGCGAACACGGCAGGTCCCGGCGTAGTCGAAGGCGTTGCTGTGAACGGTCCAGAGTTCGTCGGCAAGCCGTTGGAGCGGCCGCGGCAGATCCAGATAGGCGGCCACAGCGTTCGACCAAATCGTATCGCCACCGGACGATGGGACCACAATGGCTCGCAGCACCGCAAGTCTAGGATACGCCGCGAGAAAGGTTCCATCGGCGTGCCATACATCAGCCCGGCTACCTCCGCGCGCGGAATCAAGCTCGATGATCGAGGTCGTTCCATTGATCGTACCGAGTGTCGGATGCGGCACCAGCCTTCCCAAACAAGCAGCAAAGCGCTCCTGCTCCGCGTCATCAAGATGCCCCTGATCACGGAAGAAGATCACCTTGTGTTCGAGCAGCAAGCTGTTGATCCCAGCGATGGCTTGGCTCGGTAAATCACCCGAGAGCGTGATATTTCTGATTTCAACACCGATGCGCGCTGCGCGCTTGACGACGTCGGTCAGTGGAATGACACTCTCGGTCGAAGCCGTTTGTTTCATTGCGAATTTTTCCGAGCTTTGCCGATTCTTCAAGCGGACAAGGGCGCGTGTGACTCGGTGTCGAAGGCGAGCCTCGCGCTACAGGTACTCTCGAGCAAGCACCATGCCAGTCGGAAAACGGAGCCGTGAACGTCCGTCAGGTACAGGATCGGATTTGAGTCGAACAGTTTGCCAGGAACTCGATGCCACCTCCCACCCTCTTGCCAACGCCACCCGGGTCGGCGGCGAAAGGCATAGGGCACATAATCGATACAAATGTACCGCTCGGCACCCGAAGAGAAAGGCCATGTCCTCGTGCAACGTCGGGCAGCCAGCTGTGCGTGCTGTTCTCGTCCAGTATGCGCCCTCCGCTTTAACAGTTTGCGGATCGGCCAGTCTCGAGCCGCCTCTGCGAACGGGCCATCACCGGCTCACAAGGTGTCCGGGGCCTGCCCTGGCCGTGATCACTGCCGAAACATCATCGGCTGCAAATGGAAGAGGAATCGATGACCTTGGAAGAGCTCCAAACGCTTGAACTACGGCTTCATCCAGGCCAAAGCCATTGATCCGCGGCACTGGGATCGCGATGTTCTCGATGCACCGACGTCCGAGCACGGTGAGGCACATGTTCTGCACGGCCCGGCTGGGTTTGCCCAACAAGCCAAAGATATGTCCACTACCAGTCTTTATAGGTGTTTCAATGTTGTCAAAGTAGTTGCCCTCGATCAGTACTTGCACAGATGGTCCAGCATCCACTGCATGGAAGAATCCGCCGCTCTGTTGCGCATTCGTGTTGTGGAAGTAGTTGTTAAGGAGATGAATAATAGCCTGCGCACCGCCAATATGCGGCGCCCGCCCTGAGATCTCATGGAAATAGTTATTTGCGATGGTGATCGTCTGCGGGACACCAAGAAACAGGAGATTCCAATAGTGCTCCCCGTTACAATAGGAGGAATAGGTATCGCTCCCATCGAAGTCGTTCCAGGAAATCGTAATGTTCGTCGTAGGGCCAAAACCGCCGGCAATCATCTGCCGCCCGACATTATGAAATCGGTTGTGATCGATCCAAACCAGGTCGGCTCGTGCAATTGCAATAGCATCGCCGGCAAATATCACGCCTTGATTGATATCACTGATGGTCAGGTTGCGAATAACGACGTTGCTGACCTCATTTAGGCGTAGCCCCTTCCCTTTGATTGTGGCGCTCGGGCCAACGCCGATCACCGTCTTGTTTGAGCCAACCTCCAGCGGGCGCTTGCCGGCCTTGTCGAAGCCGACCAATGTCTTCTCCTTGCCATCGCAATGCGCATCGTTGCCATCCATAAGGAGAAGGGACTCACTTTTGTAAGGTGCCGGACAAGCACGGCCGTATTGGCAACCCTGCCCCTCCCCTTGCCCTTCCGTACCGGTAAAGTCTATGGTTCCGGCTACCTGGATCTCGCGCGGACTATTGTCATTGCAGTGCCCGTAGCTGTACGAACGACACAACTCATACTTCAGAGCTTTGGTTGATCTGACCTGAACTACCTCGCCTCCAAGGCCGCCCGTTGCTGCAGAGCCAAAGCCCTTGAGGGCTGCCGATCGCACGTTGTTCGATCCGAGCACGGAAGAGACCCCGACGACGACAGCAAGTCCACCGAGCACGCGCAACGACCGTTTGATGTGCTTCATCGTGTCCTTCATAGGCATGTGCTCTCTGTTACTCGGAAATCCGCACGAGGACTTGAACTCTCGAACTCAAATGCTGAACTGGACTAGGCCATCAGCATGCGGCGTTAACGCCATCAGATCGTCCTCAATAAGGCAGGATCGGAAGATCGGAACCATGCTACGCAACAGCCGTAGTGCGCAGCCGCAGCCTTCGCGCCAGCTATGATGGATCTGGGCAACCATAGAGCCAATCACGGCCGATGAAGCAGCGGTCGATGCTTCAGGAGCCCCGTCAGCGGAATACTGTAGGGTGCAACACGTCTGGCCCGGGTGGATGGGCCGTCCTCCTGACGTTTTGCTGGACCGGCGAGAGGCGCTTGAGCTCTTCGGCATTTTCGACCAGCACCAGAACGCGTGATGCATGATACTTCGCACCCCGCGGGAAACAGATAGGCGGCGCGGCTGGATCCTCGTCTTCCTGGATTGCACGTCGGATGTCCGGCCCCTTCTTCTGCGATATAGATCGGCCAGATTGGGCCCCGTATGTCGCGTGCCAGACCCATCACACGGACGGACGCCTCCTATCGATTTCATGACCGGCAATCATCACGCCGCCGGAATGGCTACGATTTCCTTGTTTTTGATGTCTGTCCAGTGCCATGGGCGGATCTAGCACAGCCGGTCACCGCCAACCTGCGACTCGCGGCGCTTCGAGCTGATGCGGCAGGGCTCAGCCGCAATTCTGGTCGTCCCCACTCACACCCTAAGGTGAAGCTGCTCATGTGCTGCAGTCATCGGCACGAAGAGCCGAATTCGTCTGCAAGCGGACGCATAGAACAACGGCTGACCAGCGTGCAAACGCACCGTCCGATCTGCACCTGCACCTTTGACGCATCATAGGTTTACTGCCCCCAGGGCCTAGCGCGCGCGGAGGAATGAAACCACCCACCAAAACTGATCGTTTTTATGATCCAGCATGAGGTGTACCCCAGTCCGAATCATGAGTCGCCCGGCTTTTCGTCGGGCTGCCGGGGAGCTTCGTCGATGTACACGCCGCCCTCCTTCCAAGTTGTCGGTATCACCGACGTTCGTCGGACGATGCGCCAGGCACGCTCGGCGACACTGATCACCGCTACTCACGAAGGGCTTGTTGGAACGATGCTGCCCGTAGTACTCGACGAGCGCGAAGGCTCCATGGGCACGATTTACGCCCACGTGGCGCGTGCGAATCCGCAGTGGAAGCTGACACCGACTGGCGAGGCGATGGCCATTTACACTGGAGCGGAGGCCTATGTCAGCCCCTCCTGGTACGTGACCAAGCACGAGAGAGGCGAGGCCGTACCGACGTGGAACTATGTCGCTGTGCATGCCTACGGGCCGGTCGAATTCTTCGATGATGCCGATCGGCTGCGAAAGGTGGTCACGCGGCTGACCGATGTGCATGAGCGCTCGGGCAAAGACCGCTGGGCGGTGTCTGACGCCCCTGCCGATTTCATCAAAACGGAGCTTAAGGGGATTGTCGGTCTGCGATTGCAAATTACACGGCTCGATGGCACGCGGAAGATGAGCCAGAACCACAACGCGGCGGATCGCGCCGGCGTCATCGAAGGGTTGTCGAAGAGCGACCGTGACGACGACCGTCGTGTCGCTCACCTCATTGCGAAAGGATGACGAACTCGAACGACGTATTGTGAACGACGCGGTATCACCTGGATTTTCTCCATATCCTCGACTGCTCTCCTTCTGCGCAGCGATGCGCCGGCGGCGGTCGGTTCCTGCTCGCCTCAGGCGCTTTTACAGAGCACATAAAACCATACACGACGCCATCGCTTGCGCGTCAGCTGTTGCGAGCGGCAGCAGCGGCGCGAAGCCCCAAGCCAACTCCGGAGAAGAAGAGCGGTACACCGGTTTTAATCCGGGGCCTGCTTCGGGGCGCATGACAGGAATGCTCTGCATTGAGATCGGATTGACGCCCTGCAAGTCTCAAGAGACTTGCAGGAAGCCCTCAAAGCGTCTTGAATCTGATGTTACGGTCAGACTGTAGATCTTCTGACAATTCGCGACAATTTGCGCTCGTTCCAACACTCCCCGATGGGCAGTAAGAAACGCGAATGTCTCAAATCCTCGAGGTCTCGCCGCTCGCTTCTGTCACGATGATCGGGGCTCCCGGAGCGCCCTGCTCGATATCGAACTCGAGCCTAAGACGTTGAAGAGACCTGTTCCGACCGATCCACGCCCTCCGGCGCAACCGGCATGCTGAACTGAAAGACGGCCCCGCGAGGATCATTGGCGCCCGCCCACATCCGGCCTCCGTGCGCCTCAATAATAGAATGGCAAATAGCGAGCCCCATGCCCATCCCTTCGGACTTGGTGGTGTAAAACGCCTCGAACAGGCGGTCAGCGCTGTTCGGATCGAGTCCTGGACCCGTATCCCGAAAAGTGACCACTACGTTATTCGAGTCATCTGTCCGCGCACTGATCAGTAACTCGCGGTCACCTTCGTTGATCTCGCTCATGGCCTCGATGGCGTTCGTGATCAAATTGAGAATCACCTGCCGGAGCTGGACGCGATCTGCGCGAACGAGCGGCAACGCCTCAGCCCGTCCCGTTTGCACCCATACATCATTTTTCGCAAGTTCCGCGCGAACTAGCGCCAGCACCTCTAAGATCAATTCGTCAATTGCGAGAAGCTCCGTTTGCATAGGAGCCTTATTCATAAGAGCGCGGATCCGACGGATCACGTTCCCTGCACGCATACTGTCACGGACAATCAAACCGAAGGTCTGCCGAACTTCTTCCAGATTTGGCGGCTGAGCACCGAGCCAATTTAGCCCCGCCCCCGCATTACTGCTGATCGCGGCAATCGGCTGGTTGACCTCATGGGCGATTGAGGCGGCCAGCTGTCCCATTGTCGTGATCCGATTGGCGTGTGCCAGCCCCATCAGAGTCTCGCGATACCGTCGTTCGCTTTCACGGGCTTCCGCTTCCGCTCTCTTTCGCTCTGTCAGGTCGAGGACGAAGCCAACACCTTGGTCGTCGCGCGCATCGAAGACGGCGAGGCCAATTAGCACCGGCACGCGGCTGCCATCCTTGCGGACATACTCTTTCTCGAACTGCTGAACAGCTCCGGTCCGTTTTGCTTCTGTTCCAGCATCCAGTGTGCGCTCGTGCCATTCTGGCGGTGTCAGGTCGAGACCGTTCACTCGCCCCGCGACGAGATCCTCTCGGTCGTATCCAACCATCTTGAGGAAGGTTTGATTTGCCTCGATGATCTCGCCTCCTTCGCGAATGATAAATATTCCGATGATGTTAGCGTCGAGTAGGCGCCGGATTTTCGACTCCCGTTCCTGAACTTCGCTGTACAACCGGCTGTTTTCCAGCGCTGTTGCAGCTTGCGAGGCAAGCATTTTCAGCACCGAGTTGCGGGCAGCCGAGAATATGCGCGCGGCGAGATTATTCTCCAGATAAAGTACGCCGATCAGCTTGCCCTGCGTGATCAGTGGCAGGCAAAGAATGGAACGCGCTTTGCGCTCGCGGATATACGGATCTTCCGCAAATGAAGGCTCGGCGGCAGCATCTTCGAGAATGACGTTTTCGCGGACACGTAGGACGAAATGCAGCACGGACTCGGGAAGTGCCATCGGAGTTACGGGCTGTTCATTCACCTTTACAAGCAGCGCATCCTCTTCCGTTGCGGCTTCCGCCTCGATCCGCGGCTCGCCTCCATGCAGCAGAATTAACAAACCTCGTTCGGCGCCGGCCTGCTCAATGGCAGTCCGCATAAGCGTGTCGATTAGTTTTTGAAGAACCATCTCGCCGGAAATCGCCTGCGAGACTTTTGTCACCGTCGCGAGATCAAGATGCTCAACCGGAGCTCCGATCCTCATTCCATTCGCGGCAGGAGTGGTCTCCTCATGGTTGAGATGGGGATTCAGCTCGTCGAGCTGACGCACTTTGCCATCTGCTCCCCAACGAAGGTAGCCGCGCCGCGCGTCCTGCAGGTAAACCCGGGAGATTCTGTCAAAACCGCGCGCAGCATAAAAGCGCGCTGCAAGTTCGCAAGCGATTCCCTCGTGGTGGGCGAAACCGTTACGTGCTGCGGTCTGGATTGAGTGTTCATACAGTCGCATTGCGTCTGTATCGCGGTATTCCCGCCTTGCAATTTCAGCGCCGACCAAGGCAGCCCGATTCTCAAAGTTTTCGGGGCAATTCGTGGCCCATATCTGCAGCTGTCTGTAATGGGCATCAATGATATCCCGATGTTGCTGTTGTTCACTTTCGCCTGGCTTGTCGCAATAACATGAGTGAGACAGCGCCCCATAGAAGTGAAACTCCGCGATCAACGGCTCTGTCGGCATGGTCCATAATTTGGGCTTCGCCTTGGAGCGAGCATCAACAGCCGCAGCATAATCGCCGGCTATAAATCGCGCCTGAAGTTTGCGGATCCAGTAGACGGTCTCGCTAGGTGACAGCTCCGGACTGCGTGCCAACGATCGCTCGACGTCTAGCTCGTCAAATTGTTGGTCATCGAAGCAACCGAATGAGCGCGTGAGGCCGCGCATGCTTCTAATGAGTGCGAGCTGAGCGGCTACGGTATCAGCAGCAAACTGAACCTTTCTATTCCGTATCGTAGCAAAGCTTTTCTCTATCTCGTTTTGCACCTCTTTCAGGGGATCTCCGGCCATGATCATATTTGAGGTTAGATGAAGCAAGCTGTACGCCTCATAGATGACATCGCCGCTGCTGACAGCAGCTGCGAGCGCTCGCCGAATCAAAACTCGGCCACCTCTTAGGGGCTTCGTCCACGGGATCACGTTGCACCCGAAGGCCAAATAGACGGGAGCCCGAAAGCGGGAGAACTCACCGCGATCAACCAGGTCGCAAGCAAGACGACCAAACTTGTCAGCTGCTTGGTAGTCACCGAAGCGCCCGGCCAAAATTCGGCCTAGCCATGCGTAATGGGCGCAAGAAGCATCAGTGTTGCCGTATTCGAGGCTGATGGTGACAGCTCTGCAGATGACCAAAGCGGATAAATTGGCGTCCGTGAAACCTGCGGGCGGAAGAATCCGGGTCAAGACGGCAAGCGTGGCAAGCGTGGTCTGATCTGTCATTGCAGGCAAGCTAGCAAGATCCTCGATTGCGTGGGGCAGCTGTGACCACATCCGCTGATATTCGGCTAATGTTTCCTGGTCCGTCGGATGCTGCGACCACTCGATCCCGACGTCGTGAAGATATTCGAGCCCTATGAATACTGCCCGCCCGTGCTGACCGAGCGTCAAGTATAGATCGACCCGCAAACATGCGACCGTTGCTCGCTGGGGCGCGTTCAAGGCGCGCTTCGACAGTACGGACAGGAGGCTCTCTGCAATGTCCAGCTGGCCTACCAAGAATTCGCATTCGGCCCGGCTTGTCTCCAGTGCGAACGCGAGTTCGTGGCGCCTTCGCCAAGAGTGCTCCGCGAGCAGCGCAGCACCGACGGTGAAATATGTGAGTGCCGAGGCGTAGGCCGCCGACGCCCTGGCACGCTGCCCTGCGACTAAATTCAGCTCTGCGAGCTGCTCACGCTCCTGATCGGAGGAAATTAGCGCGACACCTCGATTGAGTTGGCTGACGATGTCGAAGATAGCCTCTTCGCGTTTGTGCGCAGGGACGTGCGCCGCCAGCATCCGACCGATCCGCAGATGGGCAGGAGCGCGCGAGGATTCTGGCAGCAGCAAGTAGGCCGCCTCTTGAACGCGATCGTGGAGGAAGCGGTAGGCTGTTCCGTGGCGCGCGATCAGTTCCTGCCGGATCGCCGGCCACAGGGTCGCGTGCACCTGCTCCTGCGAAATTTCGAGCACGATCGCAAGCTCCGCCGCCCCGGCGATGTTGCCGAAACAGGCCAGCTGTTGCAGCGCGTCCTGCGTTTCCTCGGGCAGGCGGATGAGCTTGCCGAGCATCAGATCCACGACGTTCTCGGTGTACGCTTTTGCGTGAATACGCTCGAGATCCCATCGCCAGCGCGCCGACTCGTGATCGAACGTCAACAGCTGCTCTTCGGCCAGTTCAGAAAGGAATTGAATGGCGAAGAACGGATTACCCATCGTCTTCTGATGCACCAACTTTGCAAGCGGGGCAGCGCGTTTTGGTCCGCAGCGAAGGGTATCCGCGACTAACTGCGCGACATCGTCTGCAGTGAGCGGCGAGAGCGTGATCTCCTCGAAATTTACGTCGGCTCTCCTGATGGAGTCGAGCTTGCGTTTGAGTGGATGGCCTGCATCAAGTTCGCTGCTGCGGTAAGCTCCAATGAGCAGCAGGTGCAGATCCGACTGGGTCAGGAGATCCTCGATCAAGTCGAGCGTTGCGGCATCATGCCACTGCAAATCGTCGAGGAAGAGCACCAAAGGATGGGTTCGCCGGGCGAACACGCCAATAAAGCGGCGAAGCACCAGCTGGAAACGAATTTGCGCTTGCCGGGCTGGAAGCTCAGCAACCGCGGGCTGCTCGCCAATGATCAGGCTCAGATCGGGGATCAATTCGACCATCAGTCGTCCATTCGCGCCGAGCGCCTCCCGGAGCGCTTGCCGCCAGGTCGCGAGTTCGCCCTCACTTTTGCTGAGAAGAGGACGGACTAGGCTCTGAAACGTCTGCACTAGCGTCACATAAGGAACGGCGCGCTTCAGTTGGTCGAATTTGCCTGACACCAACTGCCCGCGCGAGGGCACCAGCGCTTTGTGTAGCTCCTGGACGAGCGAAGACTTACCGACACCGGAGTAACCAGCGACGAGCACCAACCTCGGCGCGCCGCTTTTCACCGCGCGATCGAAAGAGGCAAGCAAAGCCTCGATCTGAAGGGCTCTGCCATAGAGCTTCTCGGGGATGAGCAACCGATCAGGTGTGTCGTCTGTGCCGAGCTCAAACGGGTCGATGCGACCGTGGTTGGCCCATGCTGCGAGACAGTGTTGCAGATCGTGCTCAAGGCCAGCGGCAGTCTGGTAGCGTTTCTCGGCGGTTTTCGCGAGGAGTTTCATCACAATCTGAGATATCGGCTCCGGGAGGTTTTGCGATTTCTCGACGGGCGGTATTGCTTTTCTTGCAATATGACAATGGATCCACTCCAAGGGATCTGAGCCCGTGAACGGCAGCGCGCCGGTCAGCATCTGGTAGAATGTCACGCCAAGTGAATAGAGATCACTGCGACAATCGACCGAGCGATTCATTCGTCCGGTCTGTTCGGGCGCCATGTAGGGCAGCGAGCCAGCGATGAACTCGGCAGGCTCAGGCGGCACGCGCTCGCGGGAAAGACGGGAAGCCAGTCCAAACCCAGTGAGTCGCACCTGTTCGTCAGGACAATTGACCAGAATGTGAGCGGGTTTCAGGTCCTTGTGGACCAAGCCGTGCCGGTGAAGCTTGCCCACGGCCCTCGCGATACCAACAGCGAGGCGCAGGAAGCGCTTGGGCTCCATACGGATCCCGATCAAATTTAACAGCGGCTCGCCGCATGGATCCTTCAGGACAAGCATAGTCCGACCAGCTTCCCGGATGAGTTCCAACGGCCGCACCGCCCATGCCTCGTCTAGCTCCTCCCTCAGCTCACACTCATGGGCGAGGCGGTCGAGCGTCGCTGGGTGTTCCGTGATGGGCCGCACGACAAGCACGACAGCCCTGCTGCCGTGGATTTGCCGGCGCCACGCACGGCAGAACGCACGATCACCGTCCTCCCACAGGGGTTGGATGTCACTGTCGACATTTGGACCGAACAGAGTTCGGCTGAGGGGGTCCCGTGGCATTTGCCCGCCCGTCAATAAGGACTGATCCGAAACCTGACACATATGGGGCGAGCTTGTGAAGGGACTTCGCAAAACGGCGCGAGTACCGATTAAGGCCGCCAAAGGGTGGCGCCAAGGCCGACATCGTCTCGCGGGACGAGCGCGAGACCGGCGAGCGCGACCGCGGCACGCCGAGATGCGACTTACACACCCAATACGTGACGCGATCGTGTCGATCCAGCCCAACCCTGCGCGCCGGCCGGGCCTGCACAGCATCGGCGGCGGGCGCTGCGGACTAGCGCAGTGTGTGGGCGAAGGATTGTATTCGATAGAGCGGCTCGTGGCCCGTTACCCGACCACGGCCCACTGCCCGCGTGCAGCAGCGCCCAGATCGCTGCCACCGCTCAAGCAGACAATGACATGTGAAAGCTGATCGGTTTGCCCATGATCGGCACAACGCGCGAGGCCATTGGACGCCGGCTTCTGAGCGCTGCATCGGCCTGGGCGTCCGGGCCGCGATGCGCCAACGCCATCCCATGAGCCAATTGCGAGATCTCCTGGCGCGAACTGAAGCCCCGAGCGCCACAACTTGCTTCGCACAGAGACAGAGTATGTCTTGAGCAAGCGACCATACCATCGACGCGCTCAGTCTTCAGCACCAAACTAACATGGCATTGGGCCGAGAAACGTATTTATCTAGTTTCGAAGCCGTCCCGGCGCGCACTGTCAGGGCCTGAGCGTGCGTCCGGTCCGTCCCGGCGTTATCTGTGGAATGTTGATCATGCTGTCCCCATGAAGCAAGCAGCGCGGCGAGGTCGCGGTACCGCTAAGGAAGCACGAGCCTGTGTATCCGACAGGATATTTGAAGGAGCTCGCCGTACACAATATTGCACTTGAGGAAGGCCGCCCCTTCGACAACGCCTCTCAGACGCTAGTCACGAGGCTGATTCACGATCGCAGCAGAGATCTAACTCCAACGAGACAAATCCAATGATGCGGCAGCGCGTTTGGACATTGACTGATCAATAAACCACAGCGCCTGATCGAGCGACTGGCGCCAAAGAACTGAAGCAGATTCTTGGTTAGCATGAGCCCCTCGAAATCGGATTTACTAAGGCTCGGAGCGCTCGGTCCATTGCAGCAAGTCGCACAGCTGGACCTTTCCGCCGCTTCGATGGCTACCCCGCGGACATAAGCGCGGCCGATATTGCTTTTTCGAGCTGAAACCGCACCGGCGCGGTATCAGCTCAGCCTGTTCCCCTCGAGGCCAGTACGAAGCTGTCGATCTCCGAGCAGTCCCTAGATCTGAGGTCGATGCCGGCCGAGGAATACCGGACGGCAGGGCACTTACGCCGACCGGCGGAATGTCGCCTCCCTAGTTGACTATTGTGCGAACCGCTCTGAATGCGATCAGACGAATCAGTGAGCTCGGCGATCGCCTTGCTGATATCTGGGATGTCGAACGACCCTTTCTCACAGAAGCCGGTCCCGAGAATTCGCCCACGCTTAACAGCACTGCCGCCAAAGACGTTTGCTCCACAATCGGCCATGAAGGCGTGCTTCTAAGGCCTGAGGAAAGCAAGATGCTCGGTCGAATCGCTGAACATAAACGCCGCAAGGGCGCTCAGGCTAGAAATCCGGCGGAGAAGCGCGGTGCCGTTTTCGAGTCGACGTTCACTCCTGGCTCCATTGTTGGAAGGCGCCATGCAGTGATCGACTCTGAACCACACCATCAAGGGCAGATCTGCGAACCACTGTGAGCGAAACCGCGCTCCCCCATTGATGGAGCAACTGACCGGCGACAAAGGCACCCCTGATGCGCTCACCGGGCGCCGTATAGGCCCTTGCTGATCGGAATGCCGCTCGCTGCGGTTCGCTGCTTGAACAGAGTTCAAGAAAGGCGTAGGCTACCCCAAAACCGGTGAAGAGAACTGCAATTAAATGAAGAACAGCGGAACCTTCTTTGCCAATAAATGTACACCGGCATCGTACAACCTGAGGCTACGAACGCTTCAAGCCCTTCCTGGCCGGTGCGAAGTTGCAGGCAGTCACTCCTAGTCTGCCTTGCTGAGCGAGCCTCAGTTTTGCCGCGCTGGTTGCTTCATTGGAGGCAGCCTCACCACGGATGTCCTGGGCGATGTGGGGCGAACCCGACGCGCTTTCTGCTCAACGGAGTGCATCGGGCCGCCCGTAATGACCCTGCCTGAGCCATAGGCCCTGAGCAAATCGATGAGCTACTTGCTGATCTGACAACAGCTTCAGGTTGATGCTCGGAGCGCGTTTTGTCGTTCCTATGTAGCTCAAAGAGCCGATCTTCGAGGTGCCCGGCACGGACCTGTGATGTCCGCCAATTCTGGTAGGAGAATGATACTTTCGCTGGATCAGCGGTTGTTTTGCTGATGCAGGAGAACAAATACTACTGCGTGTTGGCGAACTGGTCCGCAGCTGGACACCGAATGAAGTGTGTCCCGCCTGTCCATTCAGATTACGCCGCCTCATCTTGGGGTGCGAGCCTCGTGAAGGAAGCAACGGCACGAACGCACGTGAGCGCCTGCAGCAGCTCGAGTTCGAGCATCTTTACGACAAACATGACGGAAAGGACTTGAATCGGACCTAGCGTCAGGTTGTACGAAGTCGGTGCAAGATGCTTTCCTCAACCTCGCAAAGAGCAACTCGCAGGCGCTCTGAGAAAAAGAAAAGTTCATGTGCTGATGCCGCTGCTACTCGTTCTGATGTCTATTTTCCTTAGTATGGGTGCGATAGTCTACGCCGCTTGCCGATCTCAACGCCGGCGGGATCGGCGCATGCACAGGCACGATAGCGCCAATTCGCTCAGCTCGCGCCCCCGTGTTCAACTACCAAGGCGCCGGGCATTCTGATCCTTCAGCCGCATAATGGGTCGTCCGCAGGCCTCATTCGCGAGGGCCAGGCGACACGCGCCGCCATGCTAAAGCGAGCGCCTGCTGCTGATCTTTTGATCGATGCCGCGGGGCCGATCCGACGCGACGGCGGACAGACGCGAAAGGCAGTTCTCGACCAGTCGGGCGGTTTTTGCTAGACTTTACTGTAATGCATCACGCTGGCGCGAATGGCTGACCCGTCACATACCTGGAAAATCTCAAACTTTGCACTGCGCGAAAGTCCTCGAAAGGCAACATGGTCAATCAAAGGTCGTAGTGAGGCGACGATTCTACTGTAAATCGCACAAGTGAGGCTCTGATCGTGACCAAGCGCTCTGAACCGCGGAAAGAAGCCGCAAATGTCGTAGGGCCGGAGGTGAGGCCGAGCGTCTTCCTCGTCGACGATGACCTCTCAATGCGCGAATCGCTGGTCAACCTATTTCGTTCGATTGGTCTGGATGTCGTTGCTTACGGATCGGCCCGGGAAATGCTCCAGAGCGAGCTCCCTGATGTTCCTAGCTGCCTTGTGCTTGACATCAGGCTGCCGGGATTGAGCGGCCTTGAGCTCCAGAGTGAGTTAGCCAAACTGAAGATTCACATTCCTATTATTTTCATCACCGCTCATGGCGATATTCCGATGACTGTCAAAGCCATGAAGAGTGGAGCAATCGATTTTCTCAGCAAGCCGTTTCGCGATCAGGAACTACTCGATGGCGTAGTCGCAGCTATCGAACAGGATCGGAAGAGACGAGGTGTAGACAAGGTGGTCAGGAGGCTACAGTCCTTGTTTGAGGCCCTAAGTCCACGAGAGCAGGATGTATTGAAACTAGTCGCCGCCGGCCTATTGAACAAACAGGTAGCTGCGGAACTCGGGCTCGCCGAGATTACAGTCAAAATCTATCGCGGTCACGTGATGAAGAAGATGGGAGCTCGATCCCTGGCCGATTTGATCAGGATGACTGAGAGGCTGGGAATTGGGACCGACCGTTTCAGGGTACAAACCTAGGTATGATTTTACAATTTCGTCGTGCAAGCGCATCCTTCTGCTGGCCGTCATGCTTCCGCCAGCGCCTTCGCCCAACTAAGAACGGGTCGTCGTGTCTAGGTATTCAACTGTTTCCGTTGTCGACGACGATCCTTCGATTCGTGCCGCACTGAACAACCTTTTGAAATCGCAGGGTCACAACGTTCGTACGTTTGCATCGGCTGAGGAATTCTTGCGGTCATCTCAATTGAACGATACGTCCTGTGTCATTGCAGACGTGCAGATGCCCATGATGAGCGGCTTTGAACTTTTGGAACAGATGCGGGCCCAGGGCCACGCTGCGCCATTCATCCTGATGACTGCCTTCGCAGATGATCGCACGCGAGCCCGCGCGTTGAGCGCCGGCGTAACCGGCTTTTTTGCCAAGCCCTTTGCCAGTCTGGAGTTGATCGCCTGCGTCGATGAAGCGCTTAGCGAGCATCGTGGTGGAACGAACGCGTGAAAGATGGGGAAGCAGTCTGGACCAAGCCGCACCCGCGCGGCGCTTACGATGTCGATCAATGCGCGATTGCCCGTGCTACCGCGTGCCAGTGGCGATCCTCGCCTTTCGATCTTGCCGCACTCCTGTCGTTGTTGTTGCACTTTCGGCATCTGGTTGAAACACTTGCAATGTCGGGCTCCTGACAAGGTGCCTCTGGTATGATCGCGCAATCGGACGAGGCGAGGCCCTCCTCGCTTTAACGAAGGAGCGCCCTACGTTCAGTGCTACGATCCTTGCTGAGCTTAGCGCGAAAGTGCCACGGCAGCGGCTTGCCGGCAGTACCTCGTTAGAACAAAGAACTCACCTGAAACTTGTGCGACCGCTCCAGATAGGTCGGGCACCGGAGTTTGTGGGAGGAAAGGCGCGGCGATCGCGGCCAAAATCACGCAGTCGGTCGAACGATCGGTGCGGAATTCACAAAAGCCACAAAGATCGCATTTTGGCGATGTTGGGCTTTCGCAGGATTGAGTGGTGTACGCCAAACTCGCCAACTTGCATTTGCTCCCAGCAACCCCTCGGCGGGCCGAAGCACCCGAAACCTACGCATCCGCTGCAGGGCAACACAAATGCCACTGGTCGAAGCGATTTTAAGCCCACGCCTTTGCTGCCGAACGCATCCACGCCTCTCCGCGCCGGTTCCGGCCAAACGCAAGGCCAAAAGCCGGGCTCTGGACGCGCGATAAGCCGTATCCATCCGAGCTAGGCCGCGGACAGGGGCTCACCGATTCCACCGCTTGAGGAGTTCGGGGTCTTCTTGTGCATCCTGATGAGCTCCGTCAGGTTTTCAATGCCGAAGTCGGTGAACGCCATGACCTGGTCGTCACCTATGCCGTAAACCCGACGCCATCCTCTGTGTCCATTCCGTTGGCCGCGTCCCAGAGCCAGTCCTCGTCTTCGCCGAGGTCTTTTGGGACGCGAGCAATGGTGAAGACGGCGGGAACCTTGTGGACGTGCATGGCTACGCCGCCTGGGTGGAGGACCTCGACGCCGGAGGCGTCCAGTTCCAGGGCAACAACTCGTGCAGGCGATTCTGCGGCATGTCGGCGATGCGCGCGAAGACGTCGGCAAGCCAGGCTTTCGGGTCGACGTCGTTGAGACGCGCCGTCATGATAAGCGTGGCCATCACGGCAGCCCGCTCCGCGCCGCGATCAGAACGGCGAACAACCATGCTGCCGATTCCAAGGCGATCGCGCGCACCGTTCCGATTTGATCGCGCGCGGCATTCCGAAGTGATGGCGCGCAGCATTCCGAGAATTGTCCGCGCAGGAT
>NZ_JADPKT010000043.1 GCF_023074075.1 Bradyrhizobium sp. 138
CAGTGTCTATTATCTACCACGTCCGGTGTCGCCCCCCGATCTCGCGATCATGCGACGGCTCGACCGGCTGCACCTGGAGTTTCCTTTCGCCGGTTCGCGTATGTTGCGAGGCCTGCTGACTGCCGGGGGTGCAAGATCGGCCGCCGGCATGTCAAAACGCTGATGCGGCGGATGGGGATAGAGGCGCTCTACCGCCGTCCACACACGACCAAGCCCGAGCCCGGCCACAAGGTCTATCCCTATCTGCTGCGCGGCATGGAGATCACGCGGCCGAACCAGGTCTGGGCGATGGACATCACCTACATCCCGATGGCGCGCGGCTTCGTCTATCTGGCCGTGGTGCTGGACTGGGCGACCCGCCGGGTTCTGTCGTGGCGGCTGTCGATCACGATGGAAGCCGCATTCTTGTCGAGACGCTGGAGGACGCTCTTGCTTGCCACGGCAAGCCGGAAATCTTCAACACCGACCAAGGCTCGCAGTTCACGGGCGCCGCGTTCACCGGCGTGCTCGCCAGTCATGGCATCGTATCAGCATGGACGGTCGGGGTGCCTGGCGCGACAACGTGTTCGTCGAGCGGCTGCGGCGCAGTGTCAAATATGAGGAGGTCTATCTGCGCGCCTACGACACCGTGTTCGACGCCCGCGCCTCGATCAGCCGATACCTCGACTTTTACAATGGCCGGCGTCCCGCCTTGACCGCGGCACTCCGGATCAAGCTTACTTCAACCAGCTGCCGTTCCACTTATCGACGCGGGATTGCTGTTCAGACAACCGAGACCATCTCTAGACCCTGTTCTTCGATCTTGACGACGCCCGCGCAAAGATCGCTGTCTGGGTCGCCGACTACGATCTCCAGCGCCCCCACTCATCACTGAAATACCTGACCCCCACGGCCTACGCGGCCCACCTCACCGCAACGGACGATCGGCGACGCAACCCCGACCAGCTCCGCCGATCGTCCGTTGCTCCACCCGCGCCACTTGGCGTATATAATGATCTGAGACCGGAAAACTGGACCATTTTTGGCTAGAGTTGCGCTGCGTCAATCCCCTCGGCTGGGAGGAGCGGACAACGATGAAGGCCTCGAAGTTTTCGGACGCCCAGAAGGCGTTTATCCTGAAGCAGGGCAACGACGGGGTCCCGGTTGCGCATATCTGCCGCAAAGCCGGGATCAGCCAGGCGACCTATTTCAACTGGAAGAAAAAGTACGACGGACTGCTGCCGACCGAGATGCGCCGCTTGAAGCAGCTCGAGGACGAGAACGCCAAGCTGAAGAAGCTGGTGGCGGACCTATCGCTCGACAAGGAGATGCTGCAGGACGTGATCCGCCGAAAGCTGTGAAGCCTGGTCGGAAGCGCAAGCTCGTCGATGAGGTTTGCGGTGAGTGGCAGGGCACGATCCGCAAGGCTTGTAAGGCCCTCGAGTTTCGATCGATCGACCTATCACTACAAATCTCGTCGCTCCGGCCAGGCCGCCCTCGAAGCTCGGATCAAGGAGATCTGCCATGTTCGCGTACGGTACGGCTATCGCCGTTGCGCCGCGAAGGATGGCGTCACGGCCAAACAAGACCGCCGCGTCTATCGCGAACTGGGCCTGCAATTGCGTAACAAATCGCCAAAGCCCCGGGTCAAGGCCAAGCTGCGCGATGATCGCCGGCCGGCGACCCGGTCGAACGAGACCTGGGCGATGGATTTTGTTCACGATCAGTTGGCGACGGGACACAAGCTGCGCGTGCTCACGATCGTCGATATCTTCTCTCGCTTCTCACCCGCGCTGCAGCCTCGGTTCAACTTCCGCGGCAGCGACGTCGTGGCGATCCTGGAAACGGCCTGTAAGGAAGTGGGATTCCCGGCGACGATCCGCGTCGATCAGGGCAGCGAGTTCGTGTCGCGCGATCTTGACCTGTGGGCCTATCAGCGCGGCGTCACCCTGGACTTCTCGCGGCCTGGCAAGCCGACCGACAATGCCTTCATCGAAGCCTTCAACGGTCGCTTCCGGGCCGAATGCCTCAACGCCCACTGGTTCCTCAGCCTTGCGGACGCCCAGGAAAAGGTAGAGACTTGGCGCAAATACTACAATGAAGAACGCCCGCATGGGGCAATCGGCAATAGGCCGCCGATTTTACTGCACAACCGCGATGGCGTCACCAACCCGCCACCGTGAAAGAAGCGCAAAACTCTAGTTCTGGGTGGTCCAAAGTTCGGTCTCGCTACAATAACCCAGAAACTCTAACTGCCGCTGGATGAAAATTCAGGGGCAGATCACTTTGGGATCAATGTTACTTGCGCTCCAAATGCATGGCTTTGAAAGTCGTAGGCATGCATCGATAGAGTGGTGGCCCGCACACTGTAGCGATTTGGTTTAACGTCGGCTCGGCGCCTGTGCGAAGGCAACGCCGTCCGGTGCACAGATACGGAGAGCATGAGCGACGCCGCCCTCAGCCGGCGCAATGACGACGACCATCTGGATCTCGAGCTAAATCGGCGAACGGCACCGGCCACGGTCGGCGCGGCTGGAAGTACATCCGGAAGCTCGAACCTACGCATCGCCCGAGTTGGACGCGACGCTCGCGTGCTTCGAGATCGCGTGCTTCGAGGTGGCGTCAACGAAGAGATTGGTGCTCGCCTGCGCCGAATCCGGCAGCGCGGGCGATTGTCGCCCGCGAACTTGCAAAGAGAGCCAAGGTCGTCAACTCATCCACCCGTGATTGAACGAGCGCTAAAGCGCATTTTGGATACCATTCCGATTAGCTTGGCAGAGCTTTTTTTCGCCGACAGAAGATGGCAGGGAGCAGATTTTATTTCGAAACAAAGACCTAACGGAAATCGGCAAAGGCGGGATTTGCTCTTTCAGATTGGCAACGCCGCTCGAGCCAGATTCTGAAAGAAGCTTACATCCCAGGATGCATACCGGAAAGAGCTAAGCTGGTCCACGCTGGCGAGGAAGGTGGAGTTATCATCAGTGAACGATGAGAAGTCACCGTTGATGGTCACCGCCGTATACTCGGCCCTAGCGACGCATATTGTTTTTCAAGCCGCCGACCGCACCGGTTTAGGTGCATTGGGACGGAGCCGTGGGTAGTTGTAAGCGCGTGTTCTGCGCCATCGTTCTGAGCGCCAAGTAGGTAAGAGTCGTCAGCGCGAGCAGCCTAGCCACATTCTCCTTGAGCCGCGCGCGACGTGGGAGATCATGCTCAACCCGCCCGCCGAGATCGCGCATACCGCGTGCGCCAAACGAGCAACCCGGAACTGCGGCTCGCCCAATTACCGCTGTCATTGTTCTGTATCCTCGGTCGGTAGCACTGCCATGCCCGCGCTGCACCAGTCCTCCAAGGGGCAGCCGACTGCGAAACAGCTTCATCAACTCTGATCTTGCCGCTCAGGCTTAATCCAGGTTGCAGTTCGCTCTGGCCCAAGACAAGGCCAGAGAATGAAGCGCAGCCGCTTTCGGAAGAGCAGATCGTCGGGATTTTGAAGGAGCACGAGGCTGGCGTTTCAGTTGCCGATCTGTGCCGGAAGCACGGGGAAAGAAGTGGTGATGCCCGCGGGGAAGCGGAAAGCTGTCGCGCATCTCGTGGATGCCCACCGGATGAGCGAACGGCGGGCGCGTAAAGCCATCGGCTGTTGCCGCATGACCATCAGATACCAGACGTTCCGGGCGGATGATGCCGCCCTGCGTCAACGCATGAGGACGATCGCCCAGGAGCGCCGCCGCTTCAGCTATCGGTGCCTGCATGTTCTGCTCAAGCGGGAGGGCTATCTGATCAACCTGATCCGCCGCCGCAGGCCAAAGCTGTTTGCTCATTGGGCGAGGTTGAGTTCTGAGCCGCGCCAGATGAAGAACTTCCGCCGATTGCGCGCGGGCGTGCTGGGCCCAAGCTGCTGGCCCATGTTCTATTCAACGATTTTTCATGTCGAACAATGCTGCCGAGCGTGAGCTACAGGCGGTCGCCGTGGGACGAAGAAATTGGACCTCAGCCGGGTCCGACGAGGGCGGCCGCCGTGCGGCTGCCACCTACAGCGTCATCGCCACCGCCTGCATGGCCGGCTGGGTACGCTTCGCGCCAACGGGGAAATACTGACCGGCCGGCGGGTGCGACGACCTCCCCCATGGCAGCTTGATTGGCAGATAACCTCCTTCGAAAGTTTTCCAGAGTTTGGGCTCAAGCAGCAAGAGCGATAATCCATTGCGTCTTTATCGGATGAGAACAAGCTAAGTCACTCTCGCGGACGGCTGCTTGGTAGCCTTGATCCGCGTTACGCTACAACGGCCATCGATGCCAACCGGTCGGTCGCCAGCGACTGTGACGCGACGAACAACACGGTGCAGGTTTCCGTAGTCGTTAAGTGCGTAGTGTTGTGTGGCACGGTTGTCCCAAACGGCGACATCTCCTTCCCTCCATTTCCAACGAACAGTGTTTTCAGGCGCAGTAATGTTTGACTGGAAGATATCCAGCAACTTCTGTCCATCACATTTCGGAACTCCAATAAAATGCCGCACGTAGTGCCCGAGAACCAGGGCTCGTTCGCTGGTCTCCGGATGGACGCGTACGACCGGATGTTCTGTCTCAAAGACAGTTCTAGTGAGAAGCTCCTCATGGTATTTCTTATCTGCCTCACTAGCAGTGGGCCTGGTGCTTGTGTCGTTGGTGTGAACGGACCAGAGTTCGTCGGCTAACCGTTGCAGCGGCGGCGGAAGCTCAACATAAGCGGCAGCCGTGTTTGACCACACCGTGTCACCGCCGAACGGCGGGATCACGAGGCAGCGCAGAATTGTTATCTTGGGGTACGCATCGACAAAGGTCGAGTCGCTGTGCCATACGTCGACGCGGCTCCCGACGAGAGTGGAATCAAGCTCTAAGGTTGATGCTGTGCCCTGTGTAGCGCCGAGTGTCGGATGCGCCACAAGCTCACCAAAACGAAGAGCAAAACGTTCCAGCTCGCCGTCGTCGAGATGCTCCTGGTCCCGGAAGAAGAGGACTTTTCGCTCAAGCAGTATGTTGTTAATAGCGGCCACAGTCTCATCGGGCAAATCCCCCGATAGCCTAATGTTGGCAAGTTCAGTGCCTATGCGCGCCGCGCGTTTGACTACGTGCGCATGTGGAATGACATTCTCGGTCGATGCCTTTTTACTCATCGTAGTATCCTCCTGGCTCGGCTATCGGGAGATCGGCAGCAAGGACCATGCCAATATTGAGGATCCGGGTATTCTCATGCTGTCGAGCTTCGTGCCGAGCCATCCACCAAGTGTATTAGTAGTATGTTATCGCCGACGAGCCATGTGGCCGCCTCCATACTAGATGTACAAGCGCAATGCCCTCGTCCGCACACAGATGTCCATTTCAAGCTTCGTGCTCGACTTGGCTTCGCGAAAAATTGGCGCAAAGATTAAGAAAAGTCCCTGCGGTTTTCTATTCAGGTAGAGCCGCGCGGGTTGCCGACTTGCGACGCGCAGTCTTTGAGACATTCAGACCGTTAGCGTTCAATATAGTTGCAAACCAGTCGGCTTCAGCCTGAAAAATTGACGATTGCGGGGCATGAGCTATTAGCCGTCCAATTGGACGCGCGGGCATCTGAGCGGCGTCCGGGCGGACGATGTCAGAGCATCCGAGGATTATATCGGCAAGACCCGCGCGTCAGTTCCTGGCGTCGCAGTCTGCTTCGGCAGGCGTGGATTAGCCTCGTTCATTTGGCTACACTGTTGTCTTAGTCCGGACATACCTCGGTGTCGCTCCAAAGGTAAGCAGCTAGCTGCGTTATCTCTTGAGGGGATCCTCTGCAGGAGCTTGTTAGCGGCACGCCGATTGCTTCCTGTGCAACGCTGCGTCGGTGGCTTCGAGGCGGAACTATCGACAGGCGTTCTGAAGGAGGCGGCCCAAGGAAGGCTCTGCCACGAGTTGATGCCAGATATTCAGAATCAATATGATAACAAGCTTATGATCAATCTGCCAGATTTGGGGCGGGTCGATCGTCACCAAGAGGAGAGAGGCGAAATGATCTCGGAGGCGTTCATCACCTGTGCAGTAACGGGAAGTGGATCAAATGTGGAGCGTAGCCCCCATGTGCCGGTGACCCCACAGCAAATTGCAGAGTCGGCAATCGAGGCAGCACGAAGCGGGGCAGCGGTGGTGCACATCCACGTACGTGATCCCAGAACGAGGAAAGGGTCACGCGAACCTGCGCTTTATCGAGAAGTCGTGCGGCGCATTCGGAACTCTGATGTGAATCCTGTAATCAACTTGACGACAGGAATGGGAGGAGACCTTGTGACGGGGGGGCCTGTCTCCCCGTTTCCGCCTGACCCTTCGACGGACATGGCAGGTGCACTTGAGCGACTGATTCATGTGGAGGAGCTGCTCCCGGAGATCTGCACGTTAGATTGCGGCTCAATGAACTTTGGCGCTCACGACTATGTTATGATCAACACCTATCCAACGCTGCGCATGATGGCCGCGCGCATAAAGGAACTTGGTGTATGTCCTGAGCTTGAGGTGTTCGATACTGGCCATCTGTGGACAGTACGCGACCTGGTCGACGAAGGGTTGATCAAGCAGCCGTTAATCCAACTGTGCATGGGTATCCGCTACGGCGCTTCACACGATCCTGCCGCACTAATGTCAATGGTAAAGGCACTTCCACCGAGCGCCATTTACTCGGCGTTCTCGATCGGTCGGATGCAGCTTCCCTACGTCGCAATGGCAGCCTTGGCTGGTGCGAACGTACGAGTGGGACTGGAAGACAATTTGTACCTATCGCGGGGGCTTCTTGCGACGAATGCCGATCTGGTGCAGCGAGCGGTGCATATTCTCGGGCACATTGGAGTAAGGGTGATGTGCGCTGATGAAGTTCGTCAAAAGCTAGCGCTAAACGTTCACTCTTGAAATTTCGACATCCGAGTAAGAGAGTATCCATCCGAGCTAGGCCGCGGACAGTGGATCCCCGATTTCACCGCTTGAGGGGTTCGGGGTTTTCCTTGTGTATCCTGATGAGCTCCATCAGGTTTTCTATGCCGAAGTCGGTGAACGCCATGACGTCCTTCGTCACCTATGCCGTAAACCCAGATGACGCCATCCTCCGGATCCATTGCGTTGGCCACGTCCCAGAGCCAGTCCTCGTCTTCGCGAGGTCCTTTGCAACGCGACCGATTGTGAAGACGGAATGAACTTTGTCGACGTGCACGGCTACGCCGCCTGAGCGGAGGACGTCGACGTGGGAGGCGTCCAATTCCACGGCAGCAACTCGTGCAGCCGGCTTTGCGGCATGTCGGCGATGCGCGCAAAGACGTCGGCGAGCCAGGCTTTCGGGTCGATGTTGTTGAGACGCGCCGTCATGATGAGCGTCGCCATCACGGCGGCCCGCTCGGCACCGCGATCCGAGCCGGCGAACAACCATGCCTTTCTTCCAAGAGCAAAAGCGCGCAGCGCTCGCTCTGCGGCACCGATGAATCCGCCGCCGACGCCACAGGCCCATCCGCAGCCACAACTACCCTGACAAGGCCAGCCTCGGATTTGGTCCGGTTCGCTGCGAAGGCTCTTCGCCAGGTCACCAGCAGAGAACGCGACAGGCCATATCGCCGCGCCTTCGCCGCAACCAAACGCGGCTCGGACATGCTTTCCAGAACAATCCGCGCCTTCTCCTCCTCAGACCAACGCCGTCGCCGGCCCGTCTCCACCACTTCAAGTCAATTCAGCGCGCTGATCGTATGGCTGTCCATACGTACAGTTCTCAACCATCAGGTCAGCCCGCCGCAAGGCGGCTCTCCTCGGAGGCCTACGTAAGAGATTGCAAAATGCAGCTTGCGTGCTGTCGCGATGCTATCTTGCGCTGATCGTGCGCGGTCTAACCATGTCTAATAAGGCAGGAACTTATACTTCGGTGGGCCGCAGCGCTCGCAGAAGATGTTGCTCCGTGAGAGAGATACAGCGCCAGACGCGCAAACGCCGGCTGCTCGAAGCCGTCAATTGCATGGCGGCTGCAGGATGCAGCGGTCGGGTGCGCAGCCAGATTACGCAGCGCTGAGCGGCAACACCTCTTAGGTCCGTTCGTCATAAACGCGCCTCGTAGCGACAGCTGCTGCCCCGAGTTCAGCCCAGCTGTTCACATCTAAGCTGCGATAGGCGCACCAGGCACGTAGATTTTATGCCGGCAGCATAGCCACACTACCTCCAGAGTTGTGGCGGATCGCGGAAACGAGACAAATCAAGCGGCTTCCGTAAACTACCAGCCTTAGTGATTGAGTTTGAAAGATGCATGATTACTTTCATGTGCAGCACCTAAGCAACCCACCGAGCCTAATCTGCCTCAAGGGCGGAGCTATTCGGACGTTCGGCGACAGGTCTATAACAGCCTCGCGGGCTGGAATTTGTCGGTCTTGTGTCAGGCAGCGGAAGCCGCATTGCTAGCCCGGCCGGCATTGTACGGGAGTAGAGCATGACCCAAGTAGCAATCGTGACCGGATCAGCGACAGGACTGGGAGCAGCCTGCGCAGTGGATCTAGCTAGTCGCGGCTGGAATGTCGCAATCAACTATACAAAAAGCAGGAGAGAAGCTGACGAGACGTATTCTAAGGTTAAGGCCCATGGTGTCGATGCCATACTGGTGCAGGCTGATATGGGACAGGACATCGACTGTCGGAAGTTAGCCGAAGAGACCCTGAAGAAGTGGGGCCGAATTGACGGGCTGATCAACAATGCCGGAGCCACGAAATTTCAGAAATCGGGCGACCTCGACGGATTCACGGCTGAGGATTTCGACCGCATCCTGTGGGTCAACGTCGCTGGCCCGTACATGATGAGTCGTGCGGTTTGGCCAAATATGAAGAAGCAGTGGGAGAAAAGTAGGCAGCGCGGCTCGATTGTTAATATCTCGTCGACAGCCGGCGCTACCGGTCTAGGCAGTTCAATTCCTTACGTCGCGTCCAAGGGGGCGCTCAATACGCTCACGCTGACGCTAGCGCTGTGGTTAAGTCCCGCAGTCAGAGTCAATGCGATATGTCCCGGCTTCATCCAGTCGCGTTGGCTCCGGGACGGACTGGGTTTAGCCGAATACGAGAAAATGAAGCAGGCGATGGAGCAGACAACGCCCCTGCGCCAGGCCGGTACACCTGAGCAGATGGCCGAGGCTGCACTCTTCTTTCTCACGAGCGCATCCCACGTGACAGGGGAGATCTTGCTGGTAGATGCCGGCAACCATCTCGGAACCGTACCGATGAAGGGACGCTAGCGCATTCATCGTTCGAAGACATATGGTCCGGCACAGTAGTTGGTGCACTCGCAAGTTTGGAAGTGACGAACGAGTCACGACCGCAGATACAAAGGGTGAAAGCAGACCTCAATTTTCTACAGGAAACGCATTGCCACGAATGACCGTCTCTGCAACCGTATGGACGGGTCGGGTATTCTGGTTGGACGCTGAGGTATTCAGCGACGAGTGGGAACGGTGAAGATTTTAGTCGGCGACCCAATCGGCGATTTTCGGCGTGGGCGTCCTCGAGGCGAAGAACACGGTCTCGTTGAGAAGTTCTGATCGGTCCGTGACGCGATGAAGCGCCAAGCGATGGCGGCGTCCTTGCACCAGGGAGGGCTGCGTCGCAGGTACACTCATGGTCGGGCGAAGCGTTCGCTGGTTCGACAATCTCAGGCAATCAATCGAGCGGCTCGGACAACCGGAGCGTTGCATTGTATTTGTGATCGCGACAGTGACATCTACCGAGCTTTTCTGCGCAGCACAGGAGATCGGAACTCACTTCCTGATCAGGACTTGCGTCGATCGCTTGGCTGGAGACGGGATTACACGATCGCCGACGAAATGGAAAAGACCTGCGTCAAAGGCTTCCATTACATCGAGGAGCGCAACGACAAGGGTGAGACGACGAAGGTCGCCGCTGGAAATCAAGTTCAAGCGGATCGCGGTCTTGGCTCCCATCGGCAAGCAGAAATATCCAGCCCTCGACCTGACGCTAATCCATGCGACCGAGCGCGGTACGCCAAAGGGCCATAATCCGATTCTGGAAGCTCATCACGAACCTAGCCGTCCGCAGTGGCTCCGAAGCAATCGAGAAGATTAACTGGTACGCCATGCGGTGGAAAATCGAGGTGTTCCACAAGATCCTGAAATCGGGCTGCAAGGCGGAAGACGCAAAACTCCGGACCGCGGAGCGACTTGCCAATCTAATGGCGGTCTTCTGCATTCTCAGTTGGTACGTCCTCTGGCTCACCATGCTCAATCGCATCGCCCCAGACACGTCACCGAAGCTCGCATTGACGGACACCGAGATCGCATTGCTCGATCGACTCATCAGCGGCGCGAGCCATCGACGATGGCGCCCTGGAACCCTTGCATTTTGTCTTACCAAACTTGCACGATTGGGTGGCTACCTGGCCAGGGCGAGTGATCCGCCGCCTGGAAATGTTGTCATTGGCGCGGTCTCTCGAGACTCACAGATCGAACTTGGCGCCGAAATCGCAGCTGCTGGAAATGTGGGTACTTGAAAGCCGGTGAGGCTTTCAATCACCCACAAATTCTCCTCCGACCATAGCGCCCAACGCGATGTCGGTGAGGCACGACAGCCCGCGCCATAGGACCGTATTGCCGGGCGGCGGATCGCTGGCGCGGGCGCGATAACCGGCGAGCCGGGCGATCTTGATCCGGTAGTGCGAGAGCGTTTTCCGTCTTGCTTTTGGTTTGTCGTTGACGAGACGATCGAGCACACCAACTTCAGTCGCAGTCAACGCGAGGGTTGGGGACGCGCCTGGGCGGAACGGTTGAGCATCGTCATCCAGAAGACCCGCCAACTCAGGATGCAAAAGAGCGAGATCAGGTTGGTCAGGTCCTAAGCTTCGACTCCTCAGCTTTGCAGCCCGATTTGAGGATCTTGTGGAACACCTCGATCTTCCATCTCAAACCATACCATTCCAGCTTCTCAATCGCGTCGGTGACAGGCAGGTCGGTGATCAGCTTCCAATGGATTTTCTTTCTGTTCTTCGGCGTCCCGCGCTAGGGTCAGAGCGGGATAGCGCTTCTGCTTTCCGATCGGCGGCAGGACGCGAATCTTGCGATACCTGATCTCAAGAACGGCCTGGTCGGGATCGCCATTGCTGTCTCTGACTTCGATGCGATGGAGCCCTTTGACGGCGACCTCGTCCATTTCGTCGGCGATCGTGTGATCCCCGTCTCCAGCCAAGCGATCGACGCAAGTCCTGATCAGGGAATGAGTTCCGATCTCCTGTTCGCGATCACCAATATGGATGCATTGTCCCGGATGATCCAAGAGTTGCGTAGACTGCTTGAGATTTTCCAACCACCGGACGCTTTCTTTTTTCTCGATGGGAATCCGGGTCGGATTGATCTTCTTTTAAGCGCTGCCGTCCCCTTGAATTTCTTCCGGGTCTAGAACTTAACGGCCGCCAACCCAAGCGGCACCTCCTCGATTGTAACCGGGAGGTTCGAATGGATCAGGATGCCGCAAACCGTGTGCGATCGGAGGCGACCTGCCTTATCCCGTCCACTGTTTATGATCTTGGTGAGCCGATCGTTTCTGACTTCTCGCGTTGATAGCTGAACTCGGTTTATCGTGCAGCACAAGAACGAGACCTTCAGTGGCGGTGGCACGATCACGTGTCGATCGGAAATGGCCGGCCAGAATGTCCGGTTCGCTGACCCGGTCGTTAGAGAAGAAGCGGTAAGCTGCCTTGGCCCAATCCTGGCAGACGGAATGCTTTGTCCCATGGCGATTCCAATCTGCGAGAGCAGTTTGCGGAATGTGTCGCCGAGCCGCGCATCCCTAAACTCGCATACACTACTCTCTCGACCAATCCAACATTCACCTTCCAAGGACCGCAAACAGCCTTTTGCCGATCGATCCCTAAATGTCAGCCCCATAGAGCACCCTTCGCTGATCAGAAAGGAATCACAAGTGATTCTTCCGATTCAAGAGTTCCCCGATCAGCGGATCAGCCCGAGCGCTCAAAGTTATGGGTAATTGAAAGCTTCACCGGGCGGACACCTTCATCGAGGGCTCTTCGACGATCTTACGTGAAATGTTGCCGGTGACCAGGCCCGCCGGCTGCGCAGGACAGCAGCGCCGCCGATGTCGACGAATTGCTTTGGTACAATGGTCCATCAGCGCCCCCGCCTCTTGGACAATAAGAGGGTTGCCACAGCTGAAACGTCATGCGTCTTTTGCCAAATCGATGAAGTCCTTTGGCCGCCGCACGCAGCAGCGTTGGTCGCCCGGGAACTGACGACGCTCGACTGCGCGGTGGTCTCGGCCGTGGCGGGCTGCGGTCTTAGTGGCGTAGTTCACCGGCGTCGTGGGCGACTCGAGGGCTCTCGGCCGCAAACGCCCAGAGTCCCGCCGAACCGCGCCACTGGCTTAAGTTCGACCGTCCGCGCAGGAAAACGTGCTAGCAGATTGTTCGTGGGTAAAAAGCCAAGACGTGCAGACGTGGACCCAGCGCTCGCTTCTATTATCTGAGAGCCCGCAAGTGTGCTCGAGCAAGGGTAACCCGATCAGGAGTCACAGACGACTTCGAGCAACCAGGGGGCTTGGAGAAGACGGGAGCTCAATAGCAGTAACAAGCCGGGATTTCCTTCACCAGAAGCGGTAGTGTCGCAATCGTCACTCTTGCTGTACGAGAGCCAAATGCAAGCCAAATGCAGGTATAATGGACCGCCCCATGACGGGACTAAGTGCAGAAAATGACGCAAGCCCGGAGCATCTGTTCGCTGAGCCGTGGCGTCATCGAGCCATCGATGCTGTGTCACGAGCATTTTGTCGCATTCTTTCGTTTTCATGTGCAAGGTAACCATCAATGTCAGGACTCTCGGCAGAAACCCACCTGGGCGATCGCGTCGCAAAGATGGTGAGCAAGATCAAAGAACTTGAAGAAAAATATGAAACTACAACGGTCGGAGAACTAATTTCGAAGCGCGCAAGAACGCACGCGTCCACGATTGCAGTCGACGTATTTGACCGCAACGAGCGTGCCACGTATTTGGAGATTCACCAGTTGTCCAATAAATACGGACATGCGCTGCGGACATTTGGCGTGCGCAAGGGGGATCGCATCGGCGTTATGTTAAGCAATCGCATCGAGTTTCCAATCATCTGGTTCGCGATAGCAAAGATTGGCGCGGTCATAGTCCCTATCAACATGCGTTATACTCCGAGGGAGATCGAGTACGTTCTCAGCGAGACACAGGCGACGTATGCGGTGGTGGAGAACCGCGCGTGGCCAGTGTTCGCCGCGATGCAGCCTTGGCCGCGGCAGCTCGACACGCAACGGATACTCCTTGTCGAAAAGGCGTCCGACGGAGCTGCCGCTTCGCTCGATCAATTGCTCCAGGGAATCGAGGAGTCAGACCTGAAGGAGGACGTCTGCCCCAACGATCTGCTGAATATTCAGTTTACATCAGGAACAACCGGCTTTCCGAAAGGATGCATGTTGACACACGACTATTGGGGCGTGAGCTCATACCAATGGGCCTGTTGGGATGGGCAGTTGTACCGCAGGCATTTGTCTGCCCAACCATTCTTCTATATAGACCCTCAATGGCATCTTCTGAGTGCGTATCGGCAGGGTGGGACATTCTATTTGGCGCCGCAGGTGAGTTCGACTCGATTCCTCGGTTGGGTCAGGCAGCACCGCATCGAGTGGTGCCAATTTCCCGAGCTGGTGGCACGCGAGGCAGAAGCCGCAGATGAGAACGGCACCACATGTTTGAAGCGAACTATAAATTGGGGTTGGAATCCCAATACTGTGCGTCAATTTCGGGAACGATTTCGGGTGCCCACTCAAGATGCATATGGAATGACGGAAATTGGCTTTGGCACTCGAATGGCAGTTGAACTCGACGAATTCGCTGAATCGGGTTCTGTGGGAATACCTGTTCCATTTCGTTCGCTGCGGTTGATGAATGAGGATGGTAGTGCCACGGCCGTTGGTGAGGTTGGTGAGCTGTGGGTGAGCGGACGGGGGATATTTAAGGGATATTGGAATAAACCGGAAGCAAATGCCGCTCAGTTTGAAGGAAATTGGTTCAAGACTGGAGATCTGATGCGCCGCGACGAAATTGGTTTTTATTGGCTGGTCGGACGCAAGAAGGATATGATCCGCCGTTCGGGTGAGAACATAGCGGCCCGCGAGATCGAAGCGGTTATCCGCGAGATTCCCGAAATTTCGGATGTAGCCGCGGTGCCGGTTCATGATGCTAAACGTGGCGAGGAGGTTAAGATCTGCGTTGAGCTAAAACAGGGACTCCCTCCTGGCGCCTTGTCCGTCGAGCGCATACTTCAACATGCTCGCTCCAAGTTGGCCGTATTCAAGGTGCCGCGGTATATCGCCTTTATTGCAGAACTCCCGAGAACGACTTCCAGCAACAAAGTTCTCAAGCGTGAGCTGATGAACGTGAGCGACCAGCTTTCTGGTGCGTACGATGCTGAGCAGAAGCGATGGCGCTGACGCCGGCAGTGTTAAATCGGCTCCTATGCTGAGAGTAACCGTAAACAGCAAAGGGCGGTCATTGTATCAAACCGGCGCAGAGCTCTAAGGATCACTTCCCTCGAATCGATAGACGGCCTGAAGGGCGCGCGCGAGGCAGCTCGACGACCGCGCATACCTCCGCAAAACTATCCCATGATAAGAGAGCAGGTGGGATCTCTGGGGTGGTCCTCACTGAGGAGAGATCAGTTGGTGGAGGTCGCTTCGACCAATATCAGAGCTTTTGACCTCGAGGGTAACACCCTTTCCCGCATCGGTGAGTCTCCTCTACCGCACGTCCGAGGGCCCCTCGGGCGGCGCCCGGCGATCTGCATCACGGAAGGACGGATCGTGGCAGAGTTTAGAGAAGCGTTTGTTGCAATCGAAGTCGCTAAGCTGAGAAATGTCGTCGGAGTTGCGATGTAGGGGATCGTAGCTGATCCGGCCAATCTGACCAAAGTCGAAGCGGGATCGTTGGCCGTTCAATCGTTCATGCCATTTCAGAGCCTTTTGTTCCGCCAGCCGCAAGACTGCGCGAGGACTTTGAGGACCTAGCAGGAGCATGGCAGATCCTTTCGACTTTCTACATGGTAGCACCGTACACGAGTTCGTTCTCCTCCAGGAAAGTCAAAGTATTACGGGTAAGCACATCGGCGCCGATGTCTCGAGTAACTGCCGAGGGCAGATAGTTGGACCGAAATTGAAGCTGGTTTCACAATTGCCGGGCGATCCCTTGGCCTTGGGACTACGAGTTCGAAGGGACGATTCGCGACGGCATTTTGACAGGGGTTGTTTACTTAGGCGCGTCCGCAGACAAGTACAGCGGCCTCACCGTTAGGCGGCAATTCGGACGAGCCAGTCGGCGCGCCACGCGTACCCGAACAAATCACACCGATGGCGTAAATTGTGGAGATCGTCGCTAAGCGGTCCTCTAAAAGTAGTCCGAGCAAACTGGAAATAATGTAAGCGGCAAGCTAATGCCGTCAGGCGGCGTGGTTCCATGGCATAAGCGCGTCGATTTCGCTGCTCCTCCAGCCGTTGGCGATACGCTGAAGCGTTAGGCTGAGCCAGGCGAACGGATCGACGTTGTTCATTTTCGCTGTCTGCAGCAGTGTTGCGATGGTCGCCCAGGTTCGTCCGCCGCCGTCGCTGCCAGCGAAGAGGCTATTCTTTCTCGTGATTGTTTGTGGCCTGATGGCGCGTTCGACCATGTTCGAGTCGAGATGCGACCATCAGTCAGGAAGCGTTCGAAGATGGCACGGCGCGAGACGGCATAGCGGATCGCCTCGGCCAATTTTGATTTGCCGGAGATCCGCCGCAAGGTCTGCTGCCAGAGATCGAAGAGATCTGCGAGGATCGCCGCGGATGCTTGCTGGCGCGCGGCAACGCGAGCGTCGGGGCTTTGACCGCGCACGGTTTTCTCGACCTGCCAGAGCTTCGCCATCCCCTCGACCGTCGCCGTTGCCCCTTCCGAGCTCCCCGCAACATGCAGCTCGTAGAACTTGCGTCTGCAGTGTGACCAGCAGCCAGCCAATGTGATGCCATCATTGCCGCGATCGGATCGCGCCAGCTTGTTATAGGCGACATAGCCATCCACCTGCAGGATGCCGCGATAACCATTGAGGTGTCGGACCGCGTATTCACCGGCGCGGCTGTCTTCGAAGCGATAAGCCACCATCGGTGGTCCGCTGCGGCCAAACGTTCGGTCATCCCGGGCATAGGCCCATAAGTAGGCTGTCTTCGTCGATCCGGAGCCCGGAGCGAGCGTCGGCAAGGTGGTTTCATCGGCAAAGACCCGCTCGGCCTTCTTGACCTCGCTGAAGACGTAGTCGGCCACGATCTCGAGCTCGAAGCCTAGCTTGCCCATCCATTGTGCCATCAGCTGACGGTCGAGCTCGACCTTGTCACGGGCGTAGATCGCCTCCTGCCGGTAGAGCGGCAGGCCATCGGCATATTTAGCGACGGCGATATGGGCCAGAAGCGCTTCCGTCGGAATGCCTCCTTCGATGATATGGGCCGGGGCCGGCGCCTGGATGACGCCGTCCGCGTTCTTGAAGGCATACTTGGGACGGCGCGTGACGATCACACGGAACTTCGCCGGCACCACATCCAGGCGCTCCGACACGTCCTCGCCGATCAGCACCTTCTGCTTGCCGGCATGCTCAGCCAGCTCTTCCGGCTCAATGACGGTTTCGATCCGTTCCAGATGGGCCGCAAAGCCCTTGCTCCGACGCGGTGCACGCGTGCCGTCCGCATGCTCACGGCCCTTGCCGACCTGGGCCTTGATCGCAGCGATGCCGGTCTCGATCTCCTCGAAGACGAAGGCCTGCTGTTCATCGTCGCCGTTCGCAGAGCCGAGCTTTTCCGATCGTCGGCCGAACCGGGCGCGGTCGAAGGCCTTCAGGATCTGCGTCAGCCGCTCGATGCGCGCATCGGCATCGGCGCTGCGGGCCTTGAGATCTGCGACCTCGCTCTCCAGAGCATCGGCGCGGGCCGCCTTCTCGGTCATGGCAAGAACCATGGCCTTCAGCGTCTCTACGTCATTCGGGAGGCTGAGATCGGGCGGCGTCATTGACCCGACCAGAGCACATTTTGCCCCGGTTCTCCTGCCCTTTCAGCCCACTGATTCACTTCGCCGCAGTGCTTTTACCCAACAATCTCGGGCGGCTTGACCGCCGCGGTCCGGACCCGCTTCCAGTCCATCCCATCGACCAGGGCCATCGACTGCGCAGCATTCAGCTGCACCCGATGATGTCCGATCCGCGGCCAGCAGAACCTCGCCTTCTCAAGCCGTTTTAAATAGAGGCACACGCCGGAGCCATCCCACCATACGATCTTTATTCGGTCAGCCCTTTTCGCCCGGAACACGTAAAGCGCACCGTCGAACGGATCTGAGCCCGCATCGCGCACCAGCGCAACAAGCCCATCGATACCCTTGCGGAAGTCGACTGGATGGCTGGCCAGGAACACCTTCACACCAGAGGGGATCATGCCGAACGGACCGCCCGGATCACCCGCTGCAAGTGCGCCTCGTCGACATCCACGCCGGCGCGCACGACGACCTCGCCAATGGCAATCTCGATGACTTCGCCTGTCATAGACGCCACCACGCCCTCGTCACTGGAGTGCCGCGAGCAATAATGCAGGCCAGCCCGAGCATCGCGACGCCAGGCGACGAGCTGCGACGGGTGAACGCCGATCCGATGGGCGATCCCCGATACACTCGCGCCAGGCTCAAGCGCCTCTGCCACCATTTGTGCCTTGAATTCGTCCGACCAGCGTCGGCGAAGCTGCCGCGGTGCTCCCTCGAGACGGTCGGCGACCGCTTCGATCATATGGAAGGTTCTAGTTCCAGAACTAGGCGCAGACATAGAAGCTCATATCGGCTCACAAACTCCGCATCCGATAGCCGATCGCTCACCCACTCCGCCAGATGGGGTCTCTTTGCCGCTTTCGTTCCGACGGGTGCGCGAGTGTGGCTTGCGACAGGGTACACGGACATGCGCCGAGCTTTCCGTCGCTGGCAGAGGTTCTGCGCAACGACCCGCTCAGCGGTCATCTGTTTGTCTTCCGCGGTCGCCGAAGCGATCTTGTGAAGCTGATCTGGCACGATGGCCAGGGAGCATGCCTGGTCACCAAAAGACTCGAGAGAAGGCGGTTCATCTGGCCATCGGTTGCCGGTGAATCAGTAACGATCTCGCCGGCGCAGATGAGCTACCTGTTGTCCGGAATCGATTGGCGCAACCCGCAAGAAGCCCAGCGTCCGACGCGGGTCGGATAGCCGTTTTGGGTTTGAATCTGCTGCTTGATCTGATTCAATGGCTTCATGATATCGAAGCCGGACGACCTTCGATCGGACCTTGTGAGTGCCCTGGCAGCGCTGCAGGCCGAGCGTGAGGCCCGGCTGCGAGCCGAGGCGATGGCTGCCAGCGCGCGAGCGGAGCTGTCAGATAACGCGGCGCTGATCGCGCATCTCGAGTTGCGGATCGAGAAATTCAAGCGCGAACTGTACGGGCAGCGCTCCGAGCGCACGGCGCGGCTGATCGAACAATTGGAATTGGAACTCGAAGAACTCGCCACCACGGCGAGCGAGGATGAGCTTGCCGCGCGGGCCGCCGGCGGCGAAAACCCAGAGCGTGCGCGCCTTCACGCGCAAGCGGCCGGTGCGCAAGCCGTGGCCGGACGACATCGAACGCGAGCGCGTCGTCATCGAGGCCCCGACGAGCTGTGCCTGCTGCGGCGGATCGCGCCTGGCGAAGCTGGGCGAGGATGTGACCGAGACGCTGGAGGAGATCCCGCGCCGGTTCAAGCTGACGATTGCGAGAAGATCAGCCAGCCGCCGGCACCGTTCCATGCCACGCCGCGCGGCTTCATCGGTCCGCAATTGCTGGCGACGATCCTGTTCGACAAGTTCGGCATGCATATCCCGCTCAACCGCCAGAGCGCGCGCTTCAAGTGCGAGAGGATCGACCTGCCATTGTCGACGCTCGCCGACCAGGTCGGCCACGGAACCTTCGCCGTCATGCCGCTCTTCAGCTGATCGAGCGTCATGTACTCGCAGCCGAGCGTCTTCATGGCGACGACACCACCATCCGCATCCTGGCGAAGG
Organism: Bradyrhizobium sp. 138; assembly: GCF_023074075.1. GTDB lineage: Bacteria > Pseudomonadota > Alphaproteobacteria > Rhizobiales > Xanthobacteraceae > Bradyrhizobium. The sequence goes on from NZ_JADPKT010000043.1 coordinate 19,088, forward strand.
GCAAGTGCACGACCGGCCGGATCTGGACCTATCTATGGACGGTCGCCACTTTGCAAGGCTATTTGCTTTGTTTCGGCTGACGATCGTTTGCAGCTATCTATCCGGCTTTATGGCAATGCCACGAGCCTTGATGAGATCCGCGGATCGGCGCCCAATTACGTTGACGAGCTCTGAAGCTCGATAGGTCCAACGGGCTTAGCCGAACCCGGTCCGACCGGTTGCCATCACTCTGCATTTGCCCTCGCAAGCGGAACCACCCTCGATTTATACTTGCGCGCGGTACTCTTCACCATTGGCCATAATCGCCCAAGCAATCCGGGCCGTTTTGTGAGCAAGCGCTACCGTGGTGACCCGATGTGTGCGGACGCGATGAACGGCCGCTCGGGCGCCATGTATCAGCAACTTACGAATGTAGCCGTCGCCGCGTTTGCTGATGCCACCGAAACGCTCTTTACCTCCGGTCGAATGCTGCTTCGGTACTAATCCAAGCCAGGCAGCAAAATGCCTTGCCGAGGCGAACTGTTGTGGGTGGTCGACAGACGCCGCCAGGGCGGTGGCGGCAAACGGGCCGATGCCCGCCACCTTCATGAGACGTCGACAGACTTCATTGTCTTTGGCGGTTGCAAGGATCATCTTCTCGTAGCTTTCAATGTGTAGCTCAAGGTCTTCGATCTGATCGACAAGGATTGACAGGGCGCTGCGCGCGTTCTGTGGAATGCGCTCGTCAACATCAACGAGTGTCATGAGCTCTCTCGCGCTCGCTTTTCCCTTTCCGGCCACGATGCCCAACTCGCCCAAATGACCACGCAGAGCATTTATCGCACCTGTGCGTTGTCGAATAAGCAAATCGCGCGTGCGATGTAGCATTAAGAGTCCTTGCTGTTCGACGGTTTTTACAGGGACAAAACGCATGCCAGGCCGCTGGACGGCTTCCCAGCACGCCTCCGCATCAGCAGCATCATGCTTGTTTGTCTTCACGTAGGCTCGTACGTAGCGGGCCGGCATTAGACGTGCTTTGTGCCCAAGCTTTATCAGTTCACGAGCCCAATGATCAGCGCTGCCGCAAGCCTCAAGACCAACGAGACAACTTGGAAGCCGTGAAAAGAAATCGATAACTTTCCCGCGAGCGAGCTTCTTGCGGATAATTTCTCCATCCTCCGTAATCCAGTGGATTTGAAACCAGCTCTTTGAGATATCAAGCCCGATTGTCATCATAGCCATAGCTTATTCTCCTTCTGGGTGCTCCTTCGCAGCTTATCAGGGCGGGGACCGTCCATCTCATTATGTGCGGGATGACCGGCCCTACGGTGGGCCAGCGCCGCCGGCTGCGGTCTATTACGCCTCGAGCGACCGACGGGGCGAGCATCCCCAGAAGCATCTGGCCGCCTTCGCCGGCATCCTGCAAGCCGATTGCTATAGCGGCTTCGACCCGTTGTTCGACCCGCAAAGGAAAGCGATGCCGATCACACCGGCGTTTTGCTTCGCGCATGCGCGGCGGGGCTTCTTCGAACTGGCCGAATTACATGCTCAGGCGCTGGGACGACTTCGCCCGCTTCCTCGACGATGGCAGGATCTGCCTCAGCAATAACGCGGCTGAAAGAGCGTTGCGCGGCATCGCGTTGGGCAGGCGCAACTGGACCTTTGCCGGCAGCCTGCGAGGCGCCGACCGCGCCGCCATCATGCTGACGATGATCACGACGTGTCGCCTCAACGACGTCGATCCCAAGGCTTGGCTCGCCGACGTCCTCGCCCGGATCGCCGATCTTCCCGCTTCGCGTCTGCACGAACTGCTGCCCTGGTAATGGAAGCGTTTGCGGCAGGCCAGCGAGCCCACCGATCAGCAGGCCGCCTGACCTTCACGCAAGTCATCATAGAGCTCGCCGTACCCGCGCGCATGCGTCAATCAGGCGGTCTTCATCGTATGCGTACCTGGCACTCCAGGTGCAGGAGGTGCTCCGCAAGGACCCGCTCAGCGGTCATCTGTTTGTCTTCCGCGGTCGCCGAAACGATCTTGTGAGCAGTGATCTGGCACGGTGTGCTGCGGAGCATAAAGGAGGTGAACCGAATTTGATGCGTACAGCTTTATGAGAGATGGAGGTTGGCCCTCCTGCATCGGCGTTCCAGCCGCAGATGCAAAACCACGACACTGTGGCTTCGCTTAAAAGGCACGGTTATCAGCAAGTGTTGCAAAAGTCCCGGGTTCACGGGGCAGGCGAGTATCCAGAAGGCGAGCGAAAGCGAATCTTCCTATGACCTATGGCGCAACAATCAGGATGAGAGCCGTATTGCCTCCATACTGATGCTCCCCAGGGCGCGATCGGTTGCCTCATTTATTTTACTCCCGGCTTGGGTTGAGGAGGAGGCCGGGTGCGGAGATGGCCAGGATTTCGGAGCGCCCGGCCTCCTCCGCTGACGCGTGGCACATCATTGGGTTGTGGTGACCTCATATCCCCGGGGCGTCTTCTCCATAGCAACGAACAGTAACGCGTTCGCTTGCTCGCTGCGCCAGGATTTAAGCCGTTGAAGTGTTCGAAGAAGCTTGTTTGGATAGGCTCCGGGATATTCCTCCTGCAACCGGGAGAGCGCAAGGCGAGTACGAGCGCTGGCGGAGGCGCGATCTGTCGGCGATACGTGTATGCGTGGGCCGACGGCGTCTTCCTGCAGGTCCGCATGGAAGACCACGGCGAGTGCATGCTGGTGCTGACCGACCCGACACCAGAAGGCAAGAAGGAACTGATCGGCTTTCAGGTCTGCGTGCGGGAGAGCGCGCAGAGCGCGAACTCCTGATCGACGTCAAGCATCGCGATGCTGGGTGCACAAGACCGTCAATATCCTGGACAACATCCCGCTCTCGGTTCAGGCCACCATGAAGAAGGATCTGCGCGATCTATTGGGCGCCGAAGCGAGCGTCCGCCGAAGTGACGATCGACGTCTTCGCCGAGAAAAAGGGCGCCAAGTACGGCCGCGCGGTCGAATGTCTGCAAGGATCGCGATGCATTGCTGACTTCTACGACTTTCCTGCCGAGCATTGGGATCACTGGCGCACCACAAATCCCACGAGAGCATGTTCGCAACCATGCGGCATAGGACGGTGCGCACCAAGGGCGCATCGTAGCCGACTACCGGGCAGGTGCCAGATTTAACGACTGCATCGAGGTCATCCAAGTTCCGGCAAAACATGCCGCCTGATCACTCGTCATACACAATCCCGCATAGCTCGATTCTCTCTCCTCCGCGGCTAATTTCGATCTGGGGTCCCGCGCCTTTGCGATATGGGAGCTCGCTAGCTATACCTTGAGCACGTGCCTTGATGATGTCGCGTGTTGTAGTCTAACGAGATAAAGCAAATTGGAATAGTGTTAGGGTTCGGACTCAATTGATCCAATAGGCAACGAATGGCGGCGAGGTGGACTGTGGCCAGGAATTCCTGGCGAGTTTGTCGTAGCGAGTTGCGACACGCCTGAAATCCTTGAGGCGGCAGAAGCAGCGCTCGATAACATTGCGCCCTTTATAGGTACGTCTGCTGAAGCTGTGGAGAGTTACCCTGTTGGATTTGTTTGGAATGACCGGCTTGGCGCCGCGATTGACGACTTCGGCTCGAAAGCCGTCGCAGTCGTAACCTTTGTCGCCAATGAGGGTAGACATGGACGGCGCGAGTTTCAAGAGAGACGGCCCTGCGGCAATATCTGCGGCTTGCCCCGGAGTGAGATGAAATGCGCAAGGTCTGCAATCAGTGTCGCTCAGCGCGTGGATCTTCGTGGTCCGCCCGCCGCGCGAGCGGCCGATCGCTTGTTCATGCTCCCCCTTTTCCGCCGCTCGCCGAGCGATGCGCTTTGACCGTGGTGAAGTCAATGGACAAAGTCACGCCGTCCTTGCCGCAGCGGGCGAGCGCTTCAAAGATCGCCCGCCAATGTCCGCGCTGGCCCAGCGATTGAAACGATTCGTAGATCGTCGTGTACGGACCATAGTCGGGCGGGCAATCGCGTCAGCGTGCGCCGCACTGAAGCATGTGAATGATACTGCTGATGATGCGTCGATCATCGTCGCGCACCGGACCCGTCTGGTTCGTTGGCAGATGCGGCACTATCAGAGCCCATGCTTGTCATTGAGCCAGAACAGTCCTTTGCGCACCGAAGCCCCGCACGGAATCAACCCGGTGCGAGGGAATCAGAGTTCGCTACTTAGGTACAGACCGTAGTTGATCCATTCTCAAGAAGGCGCTGACCGGTTTTTGATGCGTCTACGATTGGCGGGACCGCAACGAGGATGAGATCCGGCTGATGTTCGACGGCCAAGGAAACGGCGCTCGAATTCGGCCGTAACCAAATGAAGCCCAGATTGAGTGATGGCTTGCCTTACTCATCTAAGCAAGGTCTGGCGGCTACTGCTAGCGCGACTGGCATGCGACGTTCCGCCGATAAAGGACGCTTAATGGAAATGGCGGCAGACAATAGACCCAATCTGGCAACGCCTTTGGTAGGCGCCAACTACTCATCGGTCATATCATGTGCAGCCCGAACTCCATGTGATTTTCCAACATGCGTTCTCCATTGCGTATAAGGGGAGCTCTCACGATCTCTGGGGCACGCTGCTGAAGATCGACATCTACAGGCACTTTCTACGCCATTGCCAATTTCGGCGAGCGAATACTGCGGTGATTCGAAAGATTTGGGCGCACGTCGGTGTTCTCTTCCGGGAGAAGCTGTTCATGCAGCCGGCGGCCATCCCATCGATGGCAGCAAGAAGGCCAACAACAGCCGCGACTCACGTCCAGGAAGATCGACGTGCGTGCCCAACACCGACGTCGTCGAAGCTGCGCTTACGAGCGACGAGCTGAGGAAAGCGCAAGAAATAAGCGCCGCGGCTGCTGACGCCTGCACATTCCTCTGAGCTTGAGCGGCGATTGAAATGGCAGAAGTGATCTTGGCCGCTTAGTCGTAGTACACGCAGAAGCGCGCCTCGATACTCTCACGGGGCTTTGCACTAGGATATGCGCGACGATCATCGAACGCCGAGTGAGCCGCCTTTGCATTGCAAGGCGCCTCCGAATCATAGCCCTTAAACAAAATGAGCTCGTCCGCGGTCATCTCGGGAAAATAATACCAACGCTGAGCAGGATTGAAGCGCATGACGCAAAACTTAAGCTTGGTGCCACGAAACGTGTAGTCCACCACGACACTATCGGTATCGTCAACGGAGGCGCCATCGCAGAACGCTAAGGGAAAATCCTGCGGAGGCGGCGAGAGGGCGTGCCAAGTTTGAACGATGATCAATCGAGAATACACTCTTGACGGAATGCCCTGCAATTGGTCCTCGATCGCGGCAGTTATAGGGCCGGAGATCGGTGCATAATCAATATGAGCCAATAGACCCGGCTCACATCCTTCGGGAAAGGATCTCCCGCTGGTAGAACGAACAATAACAGCTTGTCGGCGGGGCACGACCCACGACGCATTGAAGTAGTTCTTGATGAGCGGAACCATGTCTTCCAGATATCTGTGGCACAAAGTTCTTGGATCCCCCTCGTTTGCACAGGATATCTTGTGCTGAATGAGGGTGAAACCTTCCCGGTTGAGGGATAGTTCGTCCACGATGGGACGCGCGTTGCGAATAGTAACGTTGTAGCCAACCATTGGCGGCAGGACGACGTTGATTGGCCGAGCGCCTGAGCTAGAGGCCATGTCGAATCCCGGCAAAACAACTTCGGGAGCTTTTTCGTCGGACGTGCGTCGAGCAAAGTTAATTTGACCTTGCACACACTCCAAGTGATCGCGGTTTACCATTGATGAGGCTGGTCTCGCATTTTCCATGGCTGCTTATCTTCTCTATAGATACGGTGTCTCGACACGTAGGTCGCCGCTACTTACAAAATGCGGCGCTTTACTCGAGAGAGCTGGTGGCCCCCTGAAGAGTACAGCAAAAGGGAATGGAATCGTCCTATCGAATCTGGCAGGAAGCGCAAGATCGCTCTCGCTTTACCTATTCGCTCAAAAGACCGCGTTGTATCCCGCGATCCAGTCGCAGAGCTGCTCGGTCCACGCCCGCCAGCGCGAAAGACAAGCTGGATGCGCCCATGGCCGCGACAAAGATGTGCGCATCGCGCACCTCGCCAGTCTTACGGTCAACCACTGTCGACGTGTCGTCGACATAGTCAACAAATAATTTCTCGCGCCCGCCGTGGTGTTCGCGCATCACCAGCGGCAGCCTGCCTTCCCAGTTGCGGACAAAGTCACAAAAACGGCTATACCGGCACCCGTCCGGATGCTCTGCAATGTACGTTTTCCCACAAGCGCTTGCGCTCGTGCTCGTTGGCAATAGTGGACCAGTCAGGTTCGGCCACCTTGCGGCCACCCGGCTTCACGCCAGGAACCCCGTATAGCAGTTGCTCCAGCTCGGCCTCGCTTATCGCTTCCGGCACTGGCCAAGACCCGCGCGCACAAACCGCTTCAGCGTGTCACGTACCGTCGTCGGCCCTATGCCGACACGCTCGCCTAAAACGCGCGTCGAGAGCCCATCCTCAAGGCTCCACCTCACAATCTCTCGCACCTGGCGCATGATAACGCTCCTTGTGCATCCAATTCTTCAAGCTATTTCCAACCGGAAAATGGACCAACGATAAGGCCTTACACCATCCGAAGATGCGCGCGATCAAATCGGAATTCTGCGCGAGGTCATTTTCAGAACCCCTCGTTTCTTAAAATAGGTACGGTGCGCGGGATGATGTCGGAGTCGGAACGCCTCGCGGCGGGCATCACGATTTTCTTAGCACTCCTCATCGTTATTTAGAATGCGCGTCATCTTCAAGAATGTCATTGCCCCTATCTTCCGGGTTAGACTGGTGTGGGCGAGGCAGTAACGTCGGGGCACAAATGTCCAGTGACAGACACCACTTGAGGCGGCCGGGCTGCGCTGCGGCCCGGCAACCGCGCCAGGAATCGACGCTATCGTCATACCAGGGCAGGTCGGAGCAAGTTACCTGGCCGATGCCGTTCACCAACGAGCGAGTTCAGCTTCGGGAAGCAGCTGTCCTCAAGCCAGACGCCCGCCGCGCCAGCCAGATGAAGTTTGCGTGCGAGGAGGCAAGCATTGTTGAAATCGCGAAGCCCTCGTCACCGTCAACGAGCACAGGTAACTCAGTTGTGTCCACTATGCGTTCGACGCTCTGGACGAGCTGGCTCCATGAAGCTTTCATTGGCATCGCCATAGCCGAGCGAGCCGGTCGAGACGACGCTGCGGGGCCTGATCCTCGGCCTTGCCATCGGCGCCGTGCTCGCCGCGCTGGCCCCGGCGATGCTGGCGCGCTCCGTCATCGCGGCGCCGCTGTCGCGTGTCGTCGGCGAGCTGCGCCATGTCGAGGCTTTCGCACTGGAGCAGGTGGGCCGCCATCCGTCTCGACTGAAGGAGATTGCGAGCCTGTCGGGCGCGATCGCCGAGATGGCGGCTGGGCTTTCCGCATTCCGCAAATCTGGCAATCGACAGGCCAGAGGCCAAGATCCGCTTGAAACCTGAGCGTTGGGCGATTGTAGCGGACACGCAATCATGCGCTTCCATCAGAAACGAGAGCACATCATCCGAGCGGACCTGGGCGCGAAGCATTTCGACAGGCGACGGCTGTGCGCATCAACGACCTGCGGTACGCCGAACGGCTTGTGGTTGATACTGCATGCCTAGATTCTGGAGGCCGATCCTCGATTGGCGCCAACGTCACCGTCATATCTTTTTGGGGGAATGCCGATCAATGACTAGCATTGGTAGTTTTTTGAGGCGCGCAGATTTGCTTAATTGCGTAGGAGTGGCGCCGAACGCAAAGCTTTAGGTATAGGGTTGATTGGGGTCCCGAAAGGCTGAAAAGAAGGGCATCGCCTGCAAATGGATGACCTGGGTTCGCTACGGCCTCAAGGAGAATTCCCCACTCCTCGGGGGAGGAGTGCTTAGTGAAAGGGTGAAATCCGGCTTACATAGAGTTGAACACAATGCCGACGCCGCGATTGTCGTAATGCTGATGTCGTGTTTACGACACATGTCGCAAGCCCATCAACAGGGCTGCAGTGGGATGGCGGCCTCGCGCGAATGTCGCGGCAATCGCCGAAGAATGTGTCCTCCTCGCCGATGTTTGCTGGCGCCACTGAGTGCATCGCTTTGCTGAGGCCTCTCCTGTTCTATCGAGTCCAGGAGAAAATCATGGCCGATGTGCAAGAGGTTGTGCTGTCGGAACGGGAAAAACAGTGCATGCATATGAGCTATATACATTGCGCACCGATTCGCTGCCGGCAGATCCCACAGTCTGTCACCTCTCTTCAATTTGCGACACGCATACGACCGCCGCGTCCGCAGCAGGGGGGACGGACCGACGACCACGTTAACAAGGGCTCTGCGCGCTCAACGACGTTGCGTTCTTTCGATGATATAGCGGATCGAGATGAGCTGCATTTGTTTGCGGCGGACGGCGCGATCCGGGTGTTCGTGCAGCCCCGAACGGCTAAAACTTGCGGCTCTTTAGCCGGCACGCAGCTTGCAGGGAACGTCCCGTGACATAGCGCAAGCCGCGCTATGTCATGTGCTTGCGCCCTTTCCGCCGCTTCTGCTTGACGCGCCGGGGCCCGCGAGCCTGGCCGGTCGACCTCAGCCGGAGCAAATCCATGAACACATCACTCCTCTTCGCCACGCTGATTTCGATTGCCTGCTTCATCTCCACTTCGCTTTCACAGGAGCGAACGGATGCGGCACTGACCGATGATCCATTCCGTTGGCTCGAGGACATCGAAGGGCCAGCCGCAGTGGCTTGGGTTCGCGCCGAGAACGAGAAGACCTTGGGGTGCTTCAATCAGATCCTCGCTATCCGCACTACTACGAACAGGCGCTTTCCATCCTGCAGAAGGATCCGGATCGCAGAAATTCCATTGGAAGGGCGGGGTTTGGAGCATTTCTGGCAAGACGAGAACCAGGTGCGCGGCGTCTGGCGGCGCACCGCGCGTGAGAGCGATCGTAGCCAAGACCCAAAATGGGAAGCGATCCTCGAGGTGGACGCGTTGGCGGTCGCCGAGAACAGAAATTGGGTCTTTCGAGGTGCCAGCTGCCTTCCGCCTGAAGAGCGCCTCTGCCTAGTTAGTCTTTCCGATGGCGGCAAGAATGCCGTGTCCATACGAGAGTTCGATCGCATCGCGAAGACCTTCGTTGCGAATGGCTTTTACCTCCCAGAGGGCAAGCAGGACATCAGGTGGGTCGATGGTGACACACTCCTTGTTGCACGGGACTGGGGCGAGGGGACTTTGACGCAAGCCGGCTATCCCTTTGTGGTGAAGGAGGTCAAACGCGCTCAGTCGCTCAGTGAGACTCGCGAGATCTTTCGTGGCGAGCCCGCCGACAGTGAGACGCAGCCCCTCGTGCTTCGTGACAGCGAGGGTCATATTCATGCGACCGGCGCGGTCCGCGCAATCAGCTCTTTCGAGTCCGAATATGTGGTCTTCCGCCCCGATGGGCCCGTCTAGCTCAATCTGCCGAAGAACGCCGAGATCGTCGCGCTCGCGTGCGGCCTCCTGCTTGTGAAACTTGACGAGGACTGGACGCCGTCCGAGGACAACCGCTTCACGGCGGGCTCGGTGATCTCGTATGACCTCGAGCAATGGAAGCAGGACCCGCTTCGCGCCAAAGCCTCGCTTGTCTTTCAACCTGGGCCCCGCCAGGCCCTGAGCGAGTTAACCGCCACAAAGAATTTTGATCCTGACGATCAGAGCTGGCTCAGGAAATCTGGACAGGACGATAAGTGGAGTTTCTGCCTGACGGCGGGCAAGATTGTCCTGCGAATCAGGAGAGACGATGAGCAGACGAGCCCGCCGGCACCACGCACCGGCATTCAAGGCCAAGGTGGCGTTAGCCGCGATCAAGGGCGAGATGACGCTGGCCCAGCTGGCTGGGCATTTCGACGTGCACCCGAACCAGATCACCGAAGTCCCAGCTTCAGGAAGCGGCGGCCGAGGTATTTGGTGCTGGCGGTGGCAACAGAACGAG
>NZ_JADPKT010000076.1 GCF_023074075.1 Bradyrhizobium sp. 138
GGCAGATCGAGCTCTCAGACGAACAAATTAGTCAGCTGCGTAATCGGGTACGACACACCAAGCATTCGAAGAAGGAGGCATCATGAAGTCATCGGCTCGCCGAACACGCTCGGCCATTCGCCGAAGGCGAGATTGGTGGTCACGATGACGGAGGCGCGCTCATAGAGCCGGCTGACGAGGTGGAACAGAAGCTGGCCACCGGATTGGGCGAAGGGCAAATAGCCGAGTTCATCCAGCACGATGAAGTCCATGCGGGTCAGATGCTCGGCGAGTCGTCCTTGCCGTCCATTGCGGGTCTCGGTCTCGAGGCGATTGACGAGGTCGACCACGTTGAAGAAGCGGCCGCGGGCACCGGATCGGATGCAGCTTCTTGCGATGGCAATGGCCAGGTGGGTTTTGCCGGTGCCGGTGCCGCCGACCAGCACGACGTTGCGTTGCTGGGCGACGAAGCCGCCGCCAGCGAGATCATTGACGAGAGTCTGATTGATCGGCGTGCCGTCGAACTGGAAGTCGGCGATGTCCTTGGCAAGCGGCAGCTTGGCAATGGTGAGCTGGTATTTGATCGACCTGGCTTGCTTCTCGTTGATCTCGGCGGACAGCAGATCGCCGACGATGCGCTGGGGTTCGTGCTGGCGTTTGACAGCGGTCGCCATGATCTCATCGAAGGCAGCCTTCATGCCGTAGAGCTTGAGTTCGCCCATGAGATCGAAGATTTGGGTTCGTTCCATCAGTTGGTCCTCCGGAGGTTGTCGTAACGGGCACAATCGGCGATCGGTGCATGACGGAGCGTCAGTGCGGCCGGCGTCATGATGTTGGCCGTTGGAGCGGGTTCGCGTTGCCGGGCCAGGATATTGAGCACAACATCGGCGGAATGAACGCCGTGACCGAGCGCTTCGGCGCAGGCGGCTTCCACCGCGGGAAGGCCGTCGGTCAGCACCGCGTTGAGGATATCGACCATCTGCCGGTTGCCGTCATCGGTGCTGGCGAGCTTGCGCCGGATCCGCTCGATTGCGGCCGGCAGCACCCAATCCTTGAAGGGAGCACCGTTGCGCAAGGCACCGGGTTTGCGGGCGAGCACCGGCACATAATGCCAGGGGTCGTAGACGGTATCGCCGCGGCCAAAGGATCGCGGGTGCTCGGCAACGATGCGTCCATCCTGGCGGATCACGATGCGGTCGGCATAGGCTTGAACCTCGACCGGTCGTCCGACTGCGCTGGCTGCGACCGAGTATTTGTTGTTGTCGAAGCGCACCAGGCAGGTCTTCGAGACCGACGCCGTCACCGCATGGAAGCCGTCGAAGCGGCCGGCATAGGGAACGAGCTTGGGGCGTTCGACTTCGAACACGTCCCAGATCGTCTGATCCACCAGCTCCGGATGGCGATGAGCCTTGGCGTAGGCGATGCACTTGTCGAGCAGCCAGGCGTTTAACTCGTCGAGGTTCTTGAACCGCAGCCGCGGCGTGAAGAAGCGTTCCCTGACCAGCCCGACCTGGTTCTCGACCTGCCCCTTCTCCCAGCCCGACGCTGGCGTGCAGGCGACCGGATCGACCAGATAGTGGCTGCACATCTGCAGGAAGCGGCGATTGTAGAGACGCCCTTTACCGACGAAGATACGGCGGTCTTCATGTTGTCGTAGATGCCGCGAGTGCAGGTGCCTTTGAACAGGGCGAACGCCCGGTCGTGGGCGTCAAACACCATCTCCTGCGTCTCCCGCGGATAGGCCCGCACGAACAGCATGCGGCTGTGGCAAAGCCGGACGTGGGCGGCCTTCACCATCACCGTGGTGCCGCTCAGCAAGACCACCTCGTGGCTCCAGTCGAACTGGTAGGCCTCGCCTGGTGCAAAGCTCAGCGGGACGTAAGCCGCCGCGGTCGATTGCCCGCGCTCCTTGCTCCACCGTCTGGCGTAACGCCGCACCGCATCGTAACCGCCGTCGTAGCCGCGGCCGCGCAGCTCTTCGAAGATTCGGATCAACGTCAGCTGTTCACGAGCCGATTTAGTCGCGTTCGCCGCCAGCAATCCGTCAAGCTGTACTGCCCATCGTCCCAGCTTTGGCCGCGGCTGCACCTGCCGCTCGTACTCGAAGGAGGTCTCTCCCGACCTCAGCACCTTCCGAACCGTGTTCCGCGACACCTTGAGGTCACGGGCGATCTCCTTGATCGTCTTGCCCTTGATGAAGTGCTCGCGCCGGATCCGGGCAATCGTCTCCACAATCAGCATCCCCCACCACCTGCTTTGTTACGAAGCAGGCAGCGCAACAGACCAATCTGTAGGGGGTCAATTTTGGACGCCGATCCCCCGGCTCAGGGGGTCAATATTGCAGGCCGAATGACACAAGGCTGACTATTAGCAGTGGCAAATCTATCTCTAGAAGGGTTGGCACGCCCGTCTCTTTTAAAACATGCCGGTAAGTGTGACCGAGCACGGCGGATATCCATTCGCTGCCATAGATGAGGTAGTGATTGGCCTCATTAACTAAGGCCTGATCGTCGGCAACCACGTAAAGGAGGCCTTCCTCGTGATCATCGTCGAATTGCGCGATGGCTTCCGGAAGGCGCTTTCTGAGATACTGCAACTCGGAATGAGCTTCGACGATAGCGTGGAGTTGCTTTTTTAGCGCTGCGATCGTGTTTCCGCAGGCCGTCCCGATGATACACCCCGGCATCTGCAGTGCGGCAGCCGTGACAGGTTCGGATCGTCGCCGTTTCGATAGCTTCAGCGAGCTTCGCCGTGTGGTGTTCGAGATCCGCAGCGAGGCCCTTTTCGAGAAAGCGCAACCATTCGGAATCATCCCAGCACAAGTCACGAAAAACGCCAGGCTTCAATCGTCGCAAACCATTGGCACGCATTCGGGGACCTAGCCACGCAGTGAGCTGTGGCATCCAACTCATCGGTTTCTTCCAGATGAAGTGGTGTTTGTTCCAGACGTGGTCGTTGTTCGCCAAGGACGAAGATAGAATGTACAACTCTTCGAATGTTTGAGTCATTGCAAAGGACACAGTGTTTTTGGTGGACCATCATCAAGCTTATTTAAAGCACGCCAAGTACGGAGCCAATGGCGCTCAATACTGCTGCGATGCCCGTAAGCACGGCGGCTGTACTATTTAGCTGAGAGGATTCGTAGAACGCGACTTGTCCGCTCATGATGTGCAGCTCGGGGACGTCCGAGATCGAGGCGGCCGGTTGCTGGATCGGAACGCGGCTGGCTTTCCACCAATAGGCGGCCGCAGCGATTGCAGTGCCTAAACCAGCGAGCGCAAAGATGACGGCTAACCAATGCGTGAAGTTCATGCTGCAACCTCGACCGGGCTTGTTTGATTCTCGGAATACAAGCATAACGCTAAATAGACTGCCGGTGCATGCTTAAGCAAATAGCCGTCACTGCTCGTCGAACTACGAGCCTGCGGTAATCGGCACCCGCTGCAGGCCTGTGCCGCAACCAACACTTTTAAAAGAGGCGCCCGCTTTCAGGACAGTGATAGCGCCGCCGTCATGGAATGAGGGCGGAGCCCGAAGCGAGTGCAGTCGCAAGACCGATTAACAAGGCACCCGCGCGATGGGCAGTGATAGCGGTGCCGCGAAGCGGGCGCGCTTCGTGTGAGTGGCACCGGCGAGCGAAACGTTTTCGCATCACAAAGCGCCCGGACATATCGGCGTATGGAAAACGGCAATTGCTTTCTAGTTAATAAGAATGACATTCAGTCGCATCGGTCCGTGCCGCTATATCTGCTGCGTCCCACAACAACTTTCGAAGGAGCAGCAAATGAAGGCAATGGTGGGGACGGGTGGGTGTACAGGAGTAATTGCGGCAAAGACCAATGTGTTCGGTCGCGGAGCCGACTGGCTGAGCAAGCAGGGCGCGAGAGCGCTCGCAAAATTGCTGGAAGCCTACTGGCACGGCGAGCGCTATCCCGCAGCGCGCTTCTGGGCCGAACCTGTTGATGAGCGCTTCTCCAATATCGGCACTTACGAGATTTATCGCATCGCCTGCGACCTCATCAACGGCCTGTCGCCCACCCATCGGTAGGGGCAACGAGACGGGTCGGGAGTCCCTGCGAACACGCGGGCCTGCTGCAAAAGGATGAAGCGTTAGCGGCTTTTGAAGGTGCGTCGCAGTTGGTCGCCCTTTTGTCTGGGCTTCCTTTGGCCTTGGCGTTGCACTCTATTGTCGCCATGGAGAGCCCTTACGGCCGCGTTAGCTGCAGCGCGCTCAGTCAGGAAGTTTGCTACGACGACAGAAAGGCCCCTTTTGTCACTCGGGTATGAGCGCAAAGCTCGCGACCGGGCGCGCGGTGGCTTCATCACGGAGCAGCGCGGCACGGCGATAAATAATAGCTGCCGCAAGCTTGGAAAGCTTTCCGAGCCGAAGCTTGATGACATCCTCTGTAATCTCAGCCGCGCCCGTGACAACGATCTCAAGTGCTTCCTTCACGCCTGAAATTCTCGATGTGCGCATATGTCGCTCGTATTCATAAACAAGCTCCTTGAGTTCGTCCTCAAGTTCAGCGGCGTTCCAGTCTTCTGCTACCATCTTACGGATCCAGCGGCGCATACTGCGGATAAAGTGCTGCGTGCGCTCTTCCTCGCGGAATCCAAAGACATCTTCCCATGGCGCGCGCGTGTCGAGCTGCGGAAGTTCCTTGAGCACCACGGTCCAAACGGGATGAGGCCGCTTGGCGCGTGGAAGAGTCTTATACTGGCGACCGACACTCGCGACGTTGTCAAACCCAGCAGCCTGCAACATCGCGACGTTGCGCTGCATAACCAAAGCTTCATACAGCATCTTGCGCGTTTTTATCGTGGGGTCGCGCCAGCCTACGCGCGAACGCGGATGCCAGCCGTTCGACGCATCAAAGTCGCCGATGTCAGGCTGGCCGATATATTTCATTTCGTTCGGCTCTTCGTTTATGTAGGGATCTCCCACGCGGATAAGACGCCGGTGCAGTGCGCCAGCGGCCCCCGTTGTATTGGCAGAGACGAAGGCGTCTCCTGAATCATAACCCATGTTTTGCGGGGTCAGCAGCAATCCGCGCTTTGCGAGATAACGCAGGGTGGCGGTTTCGGTATTTTCCTCATAGCCGCCAACGATTTCGCACGTCACGTCAAGATCATGCGTGAGTTAAATGCGGTCGAACAGAAGTGAGACTTTCTTGGCTACGCTTTCAAGCGGCCAAACCGCATCGCCGTGATCAGAGTCCGGCGGCCAATCGAGGCCATAGGCAAGATTCGGCGATATCACCCGCACGCGTTGTGACCGGAAATCGACGGGAGCGGGGACGGCGGTCATTTTCGAGCGAGCCGTTGCAGGGCCTTAGCTTCCGCATTCGTAAGCCGCAGCAAAACCTGCGGCGGATGGAAGCCGTCCCGGATTTCGCGCAACTCTTCTATCGTGATCGGCCCGACCCGCTTCACGGCTGCGAGCAGGATCGCGACCGCCTGCGGCGCACCGTGGAAATACTCCATAAAGGAGGCATGGTCGACACCGGCGCCATCGCGGTGCTTTTGCCAGATCGTGCGCGGATGAGCACGGTTGACATCGCTGATGGTCGCGACTCCGACCACCGCGGCCGTGGGACGAGTGGCGTAAATCCAGAGCCGCGTGCCATTAGCAAGTTCAGGAATCCGGCGTCGCAATTCTATCGTCTTCGTTCCGTCTAGGATCGCATCCGCATAACCCGGATGGATTGATATGATTGCGTCGCTTGCGTCAGGCACTTGACCATCCACGATCGAGAATTGCGGCCAACTGGACGTTAGGCAGCGGGGTTGTTGTTTGAAGATTCGACGATCCGTCGGCGCCGAGTCGCCGTAGTGTATCGAGTGTGACGGGATTCGGGAACCGGATTAGGCTGTCGAACGATGTTGCCAGGACGTCCGATGATGCCGTCAAAGGCTCGAGATCCTCGACCACGGCTCGCTGCAAAAGCTCACCGGATACGCGTTCCTTGCGCAGAATCGTCGCGTCCACGATCCGGCCAGCCGCCACAATGGCCGCGCGTCCGCCCGAGCGCTTAGACTCGTAGAAGAGAATGGGCACGCCGGGCCGCATCAGAGGTGCAGTCCGGGGGCTATTGAAATACGTCCGCAGGCCGACGAAGGCCGCGTTCGGACGGCCGAACATGTAGAGCTGATCGGCCGTACCAAGGAGGTCGTCGGCGAATGATTTTGCGATTGGAACGATGACGCCATCGCGGCCGGGCCACACGATCAAGGTTGGCGCGAGGGCGGCTTCCAGCGCGGCGAATTGAACCGTGATATCGCTTCCGTCGGCGCCTCTGACGGAAAGGCCGGATTGAACCGCACTGGCAGGCGGTACGGCTTCGGGCAAGGCGAGGCCGGTCCGTCGGCGCGTCTGCCGTGCAATCGCGGTCCAGGTCGAGGGCGTGAGAGGGCGCCCCAACGCGACCTTGATCAGGATGTCAGAATGGGCCGCGGGCAAAAAGCCGCGGAGCTTGGCGGCGCGGTTGACAGTCGATTGCCCCGGAATGGCTCTTAGCTCGATGGTGACAGGGCCCGAATGGCAGGAATCCCGGATCGCTTCGTCAAGGAGATGCTCCGCAAAGGTTTCGGAGGACACATGATCGGGCCGGACATGCACCAGCATGCGAGCAGGTGCATCGATGCTCGCCGGTGCCCGATAGATCCCGACCGCCACCAGCTTGCCATCCTCAAAGATTCCATGCGTGCTCGCCCGCTGAAACGCCGCCGCCGATGGAAGATACTCAGCGACCAGCCCCTCGCCGACGTTTTGGGAGGCAAGGTAGGCTCTCGCTTCACTGCTCGTGGCCGCCTTAGTTTCGCACTTCGTCCCCTTGAGTTGGCCACGTTCGCGGTTCGGCTCCTCCGCGGGTAACAGCTCCACGAATTCATCCAGGCCCGCAACATCCACACCGATGAGCTTCAGCAGATCGTCGCGGGCATTCAGCAGGGCGTTGTCACTGGTGATATAGCCGGATGCCCGTATCAAAGCTGCTTCCGCAAGGTGCCGCGCGTCGCTAAGCGCTTGGCGCGTCCCGGCTTGCGCGTGGTTCGTATCGACGAACACGGTTTTGTGGATGGCATCCGCGAGCGGATCTACGTCTTCCTTCGGGAAGGCGGGCAGCTTCGGCAATCGCCGCGCAAGCTTCAGAGGTGTGTCGTTGCCAGGGTCCTTCGAGGTGCGCTCGAGCTCGATGATGAATTCGGGCGCAACCGCCAGGCGAACGAGATGCGCAAGGGCCGCTCCGAAAAGGCAGTTAGCCGTCGCCGATCGCGCGCGCTCCTTTACCAGGTCGAACAGGACATTGAGATCGATGAGGTACAAAGGTGCCTCAAAGGCGCTGCGCGGGCGAAGGCCCAGGTTCACAACGCCCTGCCCGGAGACGGCTGGTGGCGCCATTAGCGTGAAGAAATTCGCCGTATCCAGCTCCAGCGAGCGCAACACGATACGGCGTTGCCGCGCCTGGCCGCCGTCGCGAACATGCCGGGCGATAAAGCCGCGGCTTTCGTAAAAGGCTTGTGCGGTCGCGAGGTCCGAAGCCACCGCCGCCGTTATCGCGATGTAGCCGCGGCTTTCGAGGTGCGAGACAAGGCCGCTAACCAGCGCCGACGCAACACCGCTACGGCGATGTTCCGGGTTGACCGCGACGGCCTGTATGCGGGCATTGGGAAACACACCGCTAAACAGGATGAAGCCGGCCACCTGCGACGTGCCGTTTTCGCGAGCCAGCATCACCCTCAGCCGCTTCTGCATGATGGCATCGCGATAAGCCGCTTCCGGCAAGAAGCCGAGCGCTTCCTTCTCGCTATCGGCCAGCGCGCGAATGGCCGTGAAATGCTGCAACAAGGCGGCGGGGTCAGTCTCGGTGCGATAGATGAAGCGTCTCGCCGACTTCTGCGATATACCTTTATCTTTCATAGGCAATGACCTGGCGGCAAAAACATCGGGGTGCGCTGTATCTTCTGCAAACGGGACTCAACCAAAAGTAGGAGTATAGAGCATATTATCCCCGAGTCCCTCGGAAATACCGATCACGTGCTCCCGCGCGGCGCCGTCTGCGATACTTGCAATAACTATTTTGCGCGCAAGGTCGAAGGGCCCTTGCTGGATACGCACTGGTTTCGGCATGCCCGCTCTCGGCAATGGGTGCCTAACAAGCGCGGGTTAATTCCCCCGATGCGAGGTATTGTCCCGGCGGCCCGTATGTCGGCCGATGTATGGCTGGACGGCTCGAAGCTTACTTTCGGAGGGCGCAATGAGCGGGAGCGGGATGTTCTTACCGACGCCATTCTGACAGGGCGCGCACGGTCCGTGTACATCCCGATCATCGAAGCGATCGATCCGCGCCTGATGTCGCGCCTTTCTGGCCAATGTCGGGCTGGAGTCTTGACGCAGCGGCTGCTTCCGGTTGACGGGTGGAATGAAGAGATCGTCGATATGCCGGCGCTCGATCCGCTTCGGCATTTCGCGCGGGTCGGCGATCGTCCGGAGAAATGGCCCTTTTCGCGCCGCCGGATTTATGGCGAAGACGATGTGCACGGGGATGGCGACGGCTGCCAGGTCATGCATGAATTCACGATCCTTTGTGAACCGTTGCCCGAGCCCGGGCATCTCGATCTTTATGCCGTCGTGTGCATCTTTGGCGAGGAATTCGCGATCAATCTTGGAGAGCCCGAGATCGCCAGCTATGAACGGTGGCTGACGGCCCACGACGGGACGAGCCCACTTTACACTTCGGACAAGCTGCCTCTTCCGCCAGTGTTCGAATGACGCGCAGGCCGGTACACTTGCGCGTGGCTTGAACAAGGAGCGTCCGGAATGGCTGACGGTGAACAAGGCGACTTGCTGTCCGGTATCGACGACGTTTCCCTGATGAGGTTCCTGCTTGAGGATCTTCATGACGACCTCTTGGGGAAAGTCCAGCGCTTTCGTTACCTGCACGATGTCGGCGAACAGCATGGGCGCCGGACGATGTTGTTCGGGGGGCATGTCACGCATAACGTATGGGTCGAGGCGCGCTCATCCTTCGTCCACGGAAACTATGTGGCGACCGTTTTGCTGTGCCAGAGTCTCATTGAAAATCTTCTAGCCGCGTTCCTGCATGGTGGATTATTGGACGAGTTGCCTCCGCGCATTCAATTTGACGAAACGCTGAAGCGTTGCAGGGCCGCCGGTATTTTGAGCGATGGGGATGTGACCGAGCTGAAGAAGCTCGTCGCCCTTCGGAATCCACTGACGCACTTCAGGAACGTGGATGACGAGCGAAGTCTTCACCGGCGCTCGATGGCGACCGGGCGGTACACCAGCGACATATTAAGTAAGGACGCTTGGTTCGCCATTTCCTCGCATCGCGCATGATGGGGAAACCGCAGTTCCGGCTCGACGACACTCCGGGCTCCTTTTCATTGGGAATTTCGAGCCAAACCCTTCAAATTCAATGATCTATAAATAGATCACAAGGGCTGAAATGATCTATTTATAGAGCGGACGACTTGACATTAGTTCCATGATGGTCTATAAATAAACCATGAGGCTTCTTATGGCCTATTTATGGATCAAACGTGCCCAAGGCCAAACGTCCTGTTTCACCCTATGCCGCCGATGCCGCAGTCCGGCTCGGCCAGCTCATTCGCCGCGGACGCATCGACCGCCACATGACGGTGGCCGCCCTGGCGGAACGGGCCGGGGTTTCGCGCGGCCTTATACAGCGCATTGAGGCGGGCGATACCGGCTGTACGATTGGAGCCGTCTTTGAGGCGGCTGCGATTGTCGGCGTGCGCCTGTTCGACGCCGGCCAGGTAACGATGTCGCGCGACGTCGAATCCGCCCGCGAACTGTTGACCTTACTTCCCAAAGCAATCCGCAGCCACCGAACCGAGCCCGATGATGACTTCTGAGCAAAAACATACCCAAGCCTATGTATGGGTTTGGCTGCCGGAAAGCACGCAACCCGTTGTCGCGGGGCTCTTGTCCGCGAGCGGAAAGCAACTCGTCTACAATTATGGGCAGAGCTATCTTCGACGGAATAATGCGATCCCGCTTTATGAGCCGGAATTGCCGCTCAAGAGCGGCGTCCTTCCGCTGCTCAACGGGCTCAACATGCCCAACTCCATTCGTGACGCGGCACCCGATGCCTGGGGCCGCCGCATCATCATCAATCGCAAGTTCGGGGGAGGCGGAAAGGATCTCGACCCCGGCAGCCTTGACGAACTCACCTATCTTCTTGAGTCCGGCTCGGACCGTATCGGCGCGCTCGATTTCCAAGCATCCGCGTCGAACTATGTACCGCGCGAAGGCGCGGAAGTGTCGCTTGATGAACTCTTGAACGCAGCCACGCTCGTTGAAAAAGGCGTACCGTTGACGGCCGAACTCGACCGGGCGCTTCTCCACGGAAGCTCCATTGGCGGCGCACGGCCAAAAGCCATGATCACGTCCGGCAACAAGAAATTCGTGGCGAAGTTCTCGTCGCAGAATGACCTCTTCGGCGTGGTGAAGGCCGAATTCGTCGCCATGCGTCTCGCCTCTCTCATCAGCCTCTCCGCCGCGCCCGTCGCCCTCAAACACGCGGCTGGAAAGGACGTGCTGCTCATCGAGCGCTTCGACCGCGAAAAAGCCGAGGAAGGCTGGCGCCGCAAGTCCATGGTGTCGGCGCTCACGCTTCTTGAGCTAGACGAAATGATGGCCCGCTATGCGAGTTACGAGCAGCTTGCGACCGTCATTCGTCATCGCTTCACATCGCCTAAAGAGACTTTGAAGGAGCTCTTTGGCAGACTTGTCTTCAACATCCTGTCCGGCAACACCGACGATCACGCGCGAAACCACGCGGCTTTCTGGAACGGCAAAGAGCTCGCGCTTACGCCCGCTTACGATATTTGTCCGCAGAACAGGACGGGCGGGGAAGCTTCGCAGGCCATGTTGATCATGGGACAGGAGCGCGCGAGCCAAATCGCGCTCTGCTTGAAAGCCGCGCCCTTGTTCCTTCTTGATGAGGGAGAAGCGGTCGCTATCGTGACCGTGCAAATCAAGACCATCAAGGAACGCTGGACCCACGTATGCGACGAGGCCGCTCTTAGCGAGGTCGATCGCAATTTCCTTTGGCGCCGACAATTCTTCAATCCCTATGCGTTCATCAATGCTCCCGAAGCGGTAACGCGCCTCGTTGATTAGCCGAATTGGCTGCGAAAGGTCCTTCTTACGAGATCGGCAACGCGAGCGCGGTCCGGAGATAGCAGCGCGATTCTGTCAATCGACTTGTGCGGTGGTTCGCTGCCACACAGGGCGAGGAAGCGGGTAATATCATCGTCTTTCTTTGAGGCTGCTTGCAATGCCTCAAAGTTGGTGAGAAACCATTTTCGCGCCGCTTCCTTGCCGTGGTTCCGGATCTCAATGATTTTGTAATAGTTCAGCACCGCGTAGCTCACGAACCCATTCTGCTGCGCGTTGCGCGCCTCGCGAAAGAGGGCAAGTGCGCGACGTGCTTCTTCGGAGCCAGGGGGAAAAGGTCGAGCTCCCAGGCGGAGATGAAGGGGCCGAGCGAACGGCCGCTGGTGAAGCTGCCGGCTTTTATTCCAAGCTTGTAATGGTCGATGTAGTTGAACGCTCGAAGGGAGAGGTCGGGTGAATTCCTCGAGAGGAGGAACACCTCCACGTAGGGCTTTTGATCCGGCTCGTTCAGCCGCAGGAGCCGCTCCACGACCTCGAACCCCGGGCCCTTGCCGATGAGCGTGTCCTCTCGCTCGAGCTGCAGCGCCGAATAGGCCTCGACGCCCTGGTTCTGGAAGACGGTGTGCTCTTCCTCGAGATTGAAGAGGGCGCGAGTCGAAATGCCTATTCGCAGCGGCTGGTCTCTGAGGGTTTCGCGGATGTCGGTCATGAGGTCTCGTCTAGCCGACCTGATCTTCCTTTGCACCCCGCGCTACGATGCGGAGCGAGCCATCCGGAAGGGGGCGCTGCAGCTTCAGTGCCTCCTCGGCGGGCGCGGTCATCCAGGTCTCCACCTCGTCGGGCGTCGTCAGGATCACCGGCATCGCCTTCGGATGGATGGCGAAGACTTCGGCGTTCGCCTCCGTCGTCAGGAATGCGTAGAGGTCGTTGGTGGTCTCGCCTTCCTTGACCTTCCTGACGGACGTCCAGTTGGTCCAGATACCGGCGAAGCAGAGGAGCGGGCGGGTCTCGTCGATTGCAAACCAGATGTCGCCGCCTTCGGCTTTGTTGAACTCGCTGAACGAGTTGAACGGCACTACGCAGCGGTTCTCGACGCCAAGCCAGCGCGTCCAGTGCTTCGACTTCACATTCCGGATGTTGGTCGTGCCGCCGTCCGGCTCCATCCGGAGCAATTCCTTGAAGTCGACGGTCTTGCCCTTGGCCTGCAGCTTCTCGGCGCGCTTCTTCGTCGCGTCCATCAGCGCCTTCGACGACGACGGCATGCCCCACCGGGCCAGCGCGAGCTCCCGGCCGTCTGTCCCATTCCGAACGATCGGCGCCTTGTAGTCCGGAATGACGCCGGGCATCGGCTGCAGGTTGCCCACGTACCGATTGACGACGCGAAACAGCTCGCTGATGGCGGCTTGGTTCGTGGTGATCGAGTAGAGGTTGCACATTCAGGCTTCCGGGTCCGGATGGCGGGCTCGCTGCGACAGCTGTAGCAGCGTCGCTGGCGGCCGGCGACCGGCCTTGGCGCACTTGGCGCAGCGGAGGCGGCTCGCCAGGTCGTGCACGCAGGTGCTGGGCGGGTGGCGCAGCGCGGCCAAGTCGACGTCCCGCTTGGTCGTGCAGCGGGAGCACTCGATCTCAAGCCAGGGGTAGCCACCTTCCGACACGCCTTTGCTGCCATCCCCGAAATTCGTTTGGGACACGGACTCGACTCTGGTTATGTTCTTGTTATGTTCTATTTCACGTCCAGTCATCCCGCCAGTTGGCGCTTCCCCACGCAACGATAGATGCACAAACTCGCCTCCTCACCCGCGGCCGGTCAGAAAACCGCGCCCACGCGGGCCGTAGGACCGGCAGACGAGCTCCCGCCTGAATACTGGCGGGCGCTCCTGGATGATCCGTCAATTGAGACCGCGCCCGCCCAGTCCGGAGCGGCGCTGCCCCTGAGCCAGATTTCCGAGCACCTGTTGCGGCTCGACTGCCGCCGCTGCGGGCGGACCCTGGAGATCCAAAAGGCCGACGCCGTGAGACTCTACGGTCCAGAGGCGGTCTGGCGGGACGTGGGCCAGCGCCTGCTGGACAACACGTGCACCAACCGGACCGGCAGCCACGAAGACGACGGCTGCTGGCCCTCGTTCGGCTAGCGCGCTGGCGATGGCGCCGAAGCACCATCCCAATCCGCTGTCCGGAGGGGACCGCAAGGCGGGTGACGGGAGCCTTCAATCCCTCCGGCGGCCCGCAGTGGTCAAGCGAGATCTCTTCCGGCGTAAAGCCGGCGAGCGCCACCGTGATCTGGAAACGGTTCTCGTCGAGACGTTCGATGTTGTGGGGGGGATAGGTCTCTTCGGCGGTCCGCTGGACCTCGCAGCGCCAGTTCACCTTGGCCGATTACGTCGCATCGACGAAATCTTGGAGGCGCTTTGCGCGCTGGACGAAGGCCCGCGGGATCCGCCTGGCGGTAAGCCGATGCGCCTGCGTCCGGTCGAACGCGCGGCAGCCTAGGAGAGCGACGATGCATCGAAATTGCTCCTGCCGGGACGAATCCTTCCGCTCCCTCGGTCGTTCCGGGCGGTTAGCACGGGGCAGGGATTCGCATTCGGCGGGGCTGGGTGTTGTCCACTTGTTCCGCCATCCTCTGCACAACGCCGCTGCGCCGGGTCTGTACCGCCCTTCGGGGGGCGTGGATGGAGCCTTGCCAAAGCTCGAAAGTAAAAGAGGTGACCGGCGGGTCCTCAAGGAGCGCGTCGGCCCATGGGCGGGGCTAAAACCGCCGGCGGAGCGGGTGGGCCTCCGAGCACGCGGGACTAGATCAGCCATCCGTGCCGACTAACCGTCGGACGACTGACGGTCCTCGCTCCAGCGGCCCTGGTCGTTGCCGCCGATGGCTACGGGCGATGCCGTCGTCACGGTCTGCAGCGCCCAGGAGCCTGTCGGGTTGGCCCGGTCCAGCAGCTCGCGGGCGACCTCGCCCAATCCCGCGGCCTGGAGCACGGCCATCTGGAACGCGTCGCGGGCGGCGAAGTCTGCCTCCGCGAGATCCTCGTCGAGCAGGCTGAGCGGCGCGTCGAGATCGCGCTCAAGGAAGTGGTGCCAGTCGTCGAATCCGTGAAGCTGAGCGGCAAGCTCGAGGCACGCGGTGTAACGAAGATCGATGCCGATCATATCGAGAATCTTCTGCATGCGCTTGGCGCACCGCTTGACGCGCTTTTCAGACATCATGATGATCATCGTGTGCTCCTCTTACTGACCGAGTTCGGGGTCGCCGGGTGCGGCGACGTAGGACTGGCGCCAGCGCTCGATTTCGTGCCCGAGATCCATCAGGGTCGGGATCTGCTTGGGGTGGAGGCTGCTGCAGAGGTGATGCAAGGGCCTTTCGGTGACGGCCCTGGCCTGCGGGCCGGGCCCGTGAAGGACTTCGATGCCGCGCTGCCTAGACCAAACCTGAAACAAGCCCCAGCGGTACGCGGAGCTGTTATCGACCCAGATCTGCCGTGGGCACCCAATTCGGCTGGTTAGCCGCTCCAGAGTGGCGACGATGTCTTCGCTGACAGCCAGGCTCACCGTTGCGCTCAGCGGCCGGCGCGTAGCGACGTCGATCACCAGCATGACGAACAGTCTTTCGGGCCAGTCGAGGATGGCGTGATCGACCGCCCAGGTCTCATTGGCGCGCGTCGGCATGGGCATCATCGGCATGAACGGTGGACGTGCCGTTCCTTCACTGGGGTGACGTGGATGCCGGCGGCGTGCGCATTTTCCGGTTCTTGGAGGAAAACCTGCCTCGCGGGCCGCGACCACACCTGATGACGAGGGAATTGGCCGAGAAGTCCGGGCAGCCCGCCGATGCTGATCCCAGCTTGGCTTCGATCGCGAGATCAAACAGCGCACTCAGTGAATTGGCGGATTGGTTGGCGTTCGGGACTGATGTTCACCATCTTGAGCAGGAGGCGCTGGAGCCGACGTCTCCAGAAGAGCGAGCCTCAAGCGGGCACGCGCACCCTCAAGCGACCTTGCAACTGGAGGATTAGGTCGCTGCAACGTTGATACAGAGTTTGGCAATTGTCGTGCCTCAGTTCGACGGCAAGTGAAAACCGCTGGCGGAGCACATCGTCGCCGGCCCAGCGCCGCTGTGCGAAGACGGCTACATAGAACGTGTCGCCGTAATTGTCGCGATTGACGGCTTGGGTAAACGTCGCGCATTGGAGCGTGCTGGTTTCGCGAGCTTCCACGCCCGGCTCCATCTTGCATTTCGCGCTATCAGGTATGTCGGGATGGCGAGTACCATCGTCTCGCTTCCGAAAATGATCGATTATCTCATCCGGAGAAAGGCCCCGCACCAGATAGAAGTTCATCCGCGTACCGAGATACTCCAGCCGCGTGTGTCGCGTCGGAGGATCAAACGCCAGCGACACTCGGATCTGACGCATTCCTCGGGTCTGTCTAAAATCCTCGGGAAGCGGAACGGCGTAAAGCGCCACCTGATCAAGGTCGAGTTCTTGTCGGTCCGCCAATAACACGGCCCGGTTGTCATCGGACGCAACGGCGCGCGCTACATCTGCAATGCCGTAACCTAGGCACTGCCGCACCGAGGGTGCATACTTGGAACCTGGTTCGTAGTTCGGTTGCAAACAGCGAACCGCTTCGATCGGTAGTTCGGCCGACAGGGCGAGCAGACATCGGATCAGATTGGCTGAGGCGCGAGGAAATCGCCGAACTATTTGTGCGGCCTTGTAGGCGACAAGCGGGGCTGCGTAGGATGTTCCACTCGCCGCGGTGAACAATGACGTTCTATAGTCATCATTCAGAGTGAGAACACCTGCGCTGGGCCAGTGCGTTCCTTGAAGAAGGCGGTTCACGTTGCCGTTGAAGACAACTGTGCCCCCGTAGTCCACGAGATCGGGCTTGATGGCGCCACCAATACCTGGCCCGGACCGAGTGATGGGCGAGGGTTGATTGCGCTCGGCGATCAACTGAACCTGAACTCCATCGTCCGGATCGTCACGGAGGCCGTTGGCATTGGCGATTGCGCCGACGGTTAGGGCGTTGGCGGCTATCGCCGGATCGATAAGGCGGTTGTCAGCGCTGGTCAGGTAGGTCGGATAGCTCGCGAGAATTTCGGCATTGCGTTCGCCCCATGGCCAGCGCGCATTGCCGGCAGATACGACTATCACAACGTCATGTTCGCGGGCCAATGCATCCAATTCGGCCGTCCACGGCGTTGCTCGACCTCCACTATACGGGGTAAGGCGGCGGTCGCCGAGGGACAGATTAATGACGCGGCAGCCGGCGTTGGCAAGAGCCTCAACGGCGGAGCGCATCTGGGCGGGAACCGTGGTTTCATCATCAAACGCGCCTTGATCGTTGACGACACGGGCGCTCAAAATCCGAACAGATCCAACAAAGCTTCTCTGGTCTAGTCGTTCGCGGACATCGCCGTATGCCGCAATACCTGCGACCTTCGTGCCGTGCCCCCAAACGTCGGCCGTCCCGAGCGCGGCTGGAATGGCAATCTGCTCAACGACAAGGCTGTCGAGGAGAGGATGCGCATTGAGGCCGGAATCGATGATGCCGATAATGGGTGCGTCCCGCTCAGCAGGGATTGCCGGCGGAAGATCATGAATGGTGACGCTAGGAACATCATGCTCGCCCAAATCGGGAAGCGGCAGCAGGTCGATAGACGCCACCTCCGGACGGTCGAGAAGCGCCTTCAACTCGTTCCCTCGGATGCGCAAGCGGATCAGCGAGAAGCCTGTAGTGCCGACGAACGGTTGACCGACACTTTGACCTCCAAGTTCGCCTTCAACATAGGCGATCATGGATCGCGCTCGCACTTCCCTTTCGAACTGCTCGCCGGCATCCCACAACTCGACGTCCACGACGAAGGCATTCCGGCCGTCGATATCATCAACATCGACGATACCGGAGGCGGCAAGGCGAGGGCCTATCCGGTCTTTCGGGTCGAGCTCGCCGACCCGTTCAATTGGAGCGATGAGGGAGGTATGTGGTGGATTCTCGCGACCCTTTACAGGGCCGGCCGTAAACCTCTCGACGCGCTCGCGAAACGCGTCAAGTTCGAACGAGTCAGAAAACAGGACCAGGATGTTTCCGGGATTTTGAGCCAACACATGGAGACCCGCTCTCCGCCACTCGTCTTCGTCGACGGCCCTCGTCAGTTCGACCTTTAGAATGAGCTTGGGGTCGATACCCGCAATCGCGGCTCTCGCTCGAGCGGCAGCGATGGTTTCCTCGACCTCCTCAGCGATGCGAGCGCCGTGCGCTCGGTGGTCGCGCTCCGGCGGCCTTCCGAAACCGTGCTTTCTGCGAGGCTCCACGCGCGGCATGCGGAGAAGCGGGAGGTGCTCACGAGGTGGCATTCATCAAGTCGTCCGTGGCCGACGAGTCGACTGGGCTGCCGACCGCCGGTTGGCGCTTTTCAGGGCTGCCGCGAAATCCGTCTCGGTTACAGCTTTGCGCTTCTTAAGGACTGCGGTTTTTACGGCATCGAGTGCTACGCGCTCTATGTCTGCGTAGGAAAGGCCGTTCAACTTGGCGGCGCTGGCGTCGATATCGAAGTTTACGGGAAAGTTCTTGAACACCAATCTAAGTAGCGAGCCAATTTGCTCGCGGCTCGGCGGTTCGAACACCACGACATCGTCGAAGCGGCGCCAGATTGCCGTATCCAGGCTGTTCTCGAGATTTGTCGCTGCCACAAAAACGCCTCGCCCCTGATGACGATCAATTAGCCCCAGTAAGCTGTTTACCACGCGGCGCAATTCGTTGTGCTCACCCTCGTCCGTTCTAGATCGAGCAAGTGCGTCGAACTCATCCAAAAACAGAACGCATGGACGGCGTGTCGCGTACTCGAAGAGGCGCCTGAGATTCGTCGCCGTCTGTCCAAGCAGCGATGATATCAATGCATCTACACGAGCCGTCAGTAACGGGAGGTCAAGCTCGCGGGCGATGACCTCCGCTCCGAGGGTTTTGCCGCAACCAGGAGGTCCGCAGAACAACATTTTTGATTTCAGAGGCAGACGGTGCCGTCGCAGCTCGTCGGCACGCTTCTGTTCTTCGATCAGCGAATCGAAGCTGTTGCGAGCTTCCGATGTCAGCACGATGTCCGAAAGCCTTCGAGAGGGTTCGGTCGCGTCGACCAATTCGGCCGCGGGGTCCGAGAATGCATCAAGGGTGGCGAGCTTTGGTGTGCCGCTGGCCGGGTGGACGCTAGCCTCAAGAACTCGCTTCAACGCGGCGGCGAGCGGAGCGTGCCCCATTCGATGCTCATCGTTAATGATTGTCATGGCCGCAGACCGAAATTCTTCGGGCCGGCCATAACTGGCGATGAGCTTTTTGATCTGTTCAGCCTTGGCCATCTACGTGCGCTGCCCTTGTCTGCAGATCATGCTCGGAGAAAATGGGAATCGTAGCTAGAAAATACCGCGTCGCTCGCAAGACGCCAGTCAATTATAGGCCCACGTGGCCCGCCCGGTGCGGCCCTGTGGGTATTCTGCTGAGCCAGCCTTCCAGCCACTTGGCTTTCTTCCGGAACAGGATCGCTCGGTTCGGATCGTCTTCAAAGATCCGCATCAACGCCCCGGCAGCAGTCGAATCCGGGAAGAGCACCAGTTCTTCCAAGAAGTCGACGTGCAATCCGAATTCACGGCTCAGTTGGGCGACGTCAGCATCGCTCAGGTCGCCTAGGTACATGATAGGTTCGCGCGCACCGTCGTAGCAAAGTGTCCATCCGGATCCTAGGTCGCGGTTCCTGACGGTCCAAGCCTCCTGGTGGATAAGAGACGGCAAGCCCGATCCCATCAGAGGGACTTCGGCCGTGCGGCTGCTTTCATCCTCAACGCTAAGGACGGCGCGACGGTCATCCAGGATCGCCCGGAAGACAAAACCGGCCAGCTTCACTTCATGAAAGACGTATTTCAGAAGGGCTTTATCTGGCGTGCCTCCGCAAGTCTGTTCAGACCCCCCTCGGTTTTTTCGTGCTCCAAAATCGGTCAAAAAATCGAGGGGAAATTCGTGTATTATTTCAGGGGGATGGAAGATCGAGTCGTTCTAAAAACGAAATCGAGTCGCTCTAAAACCCGAATCGAGTCGCTCTAAAAGTGGCCTCACAACCCTTGAAAACATTGGTGGGCCCGGCAGGACTCGAACCTGCAACCAGACCGTTATGAGCGGCCGGCTCTAACCATTGAGCTACAGGCCCCGCTGCTGGCGACCGCTGAACGACGCTCGGACCGGCGCGGGGCTCGTTTACAGAATGGCTGGCATTCTGGCAATCCCATTGAAGAGCCTCCCTCCGCTCCCCCTGCCTCGTAAGCGCTGAAAACGACGCTTACCCTCCCTCCCGAGAAGTGCCGATTGAGTCATGCCTTAGCTCATTCTTGCTGAACAGAACAGGCCGACCAACTAGGTGAGCTTCTCGCGTCGGTCCAGCGGGCGCGCAGGCAGTCGCCGCCACACGATGGCAATGACGCTTATCATCTCTGGAGCTCCGATTCGTGTCTGAAAGGCCCGTGATTGCTGCGCCGGCCTCCCACGGCGAGAGAGGGATTGCACGTCTCAGCCGGCTTTTAGGCTTTTATCGCTTTCGCTTATGAGCAACGACTCGTTGAGGCTGAGCGGTTTGCCGACGTCGCGGTGAAGCTCGCTTGGCGCCGTCACAGCCATGTCGCCGTCGATGCCGAAATCCTGTCCACAGTGCTGCGGCTCGACACGTCGAACGATCTGGCCAATTATCGCGCCGTGACCGCTTATATTGGCAGTCAAAATGCCGATCTCAAGTCACATCTTTCGGTCACTCTCACGTTCTTGGATCGGATCTGGTTAAGCAATCGCCCACCCGAGTTGCGCAAGTTGAAGGCGAGAGGCATCCGGTTCTCGCTTGTGCTGTCGCCACCTGGAATAGGCCAGGCTGGAAGTGATAGAGGCGGGGACGCGCCCAGATGGTGTGGATCGCGCCGACGCCGGGCTCGATCGGTGAGCTGCGCCGGGCAATGGGGAACCCACGGCCGTCGAAAGCGCGGCCGGACCCAAGCTGATCGAGCAGAAAGACGGCGCATCACAAGGGTCAAACGCTGCTAATCGCCATGGTTGCGATGGTAAAAGTCCCTCGTCGACTGCCTGGGGGCAACATGGTTAAGGCATTTCGCAATACGGTCATGGCACTTACTTTTGTAGGAGTTGCCGGCTGCAACATGTTTTTGAATTTCATGAATGACTATTTGGTCTGCGGCCTTGCGCTGGCTGCTTCAGTGACCTTCGGCTTTTGCGTTGAGCGCATCTTCATCGAGCGGTCCCGTCGGGAGATGGTTCGCCTCCACGGCGCGGACTGGCATTCGGCGGAGAACCGACAGGTCGACTCATGAAGTCACCCGTCGCGCGCTCGTAATTTTCATCATCCGATCTTTCGCATTCGACCTGAGGGGCTTGGCCCGATGATCAAACCCGTCCATCCATTCCGGTTCGCTCGCATCGAGCGCCTGCGAGAGCTGCTTGAACCAGACTACGGAATGGCAGTTGATACGAATGGGGGCGTGAGCACCACGAACATGGTGAGACCCGATCCGCAGCTGCTCGATGCAGATTTGGTACTCGGTCGTGATCCAAGAGGGTACGAGCTGGGTCCTTCGTTGCGAGCCTGCGAGCGCTACGGCACGCAAGCGGTCGATACCGCCCGAGTAGCATCACGATCTGGAAGGACGACGACCATAAGCTGACCCGATGTAGGGGGCGATTGGACGAGCCCGTGCATCCATCGCCCAGCATGCGCCAAGAGTGGACTTTTGGATTCCATACGCAACAGAATGTTGCGGTTGAATCGAGGTGGATTTGTATGCCGGCTGGCAAGCCAGACCGGGACATAGCCAGGGGTACCCCGGCGAATCATGCGTTTGCTGCCGCGTGCAGTTGAGGCATTCGACGTCAACGATGCAGTTCGGACAAGGCGGGAGACCTGATGCGTATATCGTCTCGAAGATCGCGACGCTGCCCTGGCTGGAGAGTTTTGCCGCGCGCATGGCGCCGGGGCCACTCGCTCTGCGATTTAAGTCTGTCCCACGCTCATGCAGGCGGCGATCCTCCGTCTGAATAGGCCCCGACTTCCGCTGACCGCGACGCTTCGCGCCACCCGCTCACGTCGCGAGCCCACGACGCTCCAGAGCGTCTTCGCCTATCCGCCGCTGGCGCACCGTATCTGCTCTCGTTCGAATTCAAAGCTGGTTCGGTCAGGCGTGAGTTTGTGCGTGCGTTCGAGGCCTATCGGTCGCGAAACCTTCAAGTCCTTCAGCTACAGTGACACGATTCATTCCGATCGCAGATCTCGCGGGACTCAACGAGAAAGTCCTCGCGGATGTGACGGTTTTATCGTAAGCGTGGCGTTGAGGCCCTTGAGAATTTTTGTACTCAATCCTGAGAGCACCGCTAGAAGAGTCATCTTCTGCAAGGGTGCTCACAATGGACGACCATTCGGACGACATAAGACGACCGTTGTCACCGCGTATCGAAGTGTACGCAGGCGCAGGTCGAAAGCGCTGGCCGGACGATTTGAAGGCACAGATTGCCGCGGAAAGCCTTGAGCCGGGGGCGATTGTCACAGATGTCGCGCGTCGCCATGGGTGCCGGCCCCAGCAGGTGCACGACTGGCGGCGCCGGGCGCGTTTGGGCCAGTTGGTACTTCCGGCTTCGGCGGACACGCTGTC
This sequence comes from Bradyrhizobium sp. 138, assembly GCF_023074075.1. Classification (GTDB taxonomy): domain Bacteria; phylum Pseudomonadota; class Alphaproteobacteria; order Rhizobiales; family Xanthobacteraceae; genus Bradyrhizobium. The sequence continues at coordinate 21,835 of NZ_JADPKT010000076.1, forward strand.
GTTCGTGCCGGTGGTATCGGAATCAGCGCTACCGGCGGCCGCAGAGCCCACCGGGTCGCCGGAAGCAGCTGTAGTGACGGTTGAACTCCAGGGGGCACGCGTGGAGGTGCGAGGGACGCCTGGCCTTGCTGTGTTGAGTGATGTGTTCTTGGCGCTTCGACGGACACGTTCATGCTGACGCCGCCCGCGAGCCTCATGATTTACGTGGCGACGCAACCTGTGGACTTCAGAAAAGGTGCGGAGGGCTTGGCGCTGTTGGCGAAGGAGACGCTGGGCCATGACCCGATGAAGGGCCTGGCGGTGGTGTTCCGTGCGAAGCGCGCCGATCGGGTGAAGATTGTCGTCTGGGATGGCAGCGGCCTTGTGATGTATTGGAAACGGCTCGATGGCAGCGGCTTCAAATGGCCTCCCATCGTGGCCGGCGTGATGCGGATGAATGCCGCCCAGCTGTCCGCGCTTCTGGCCGGCATGGATTGGACGCGGATGCACGCGCCTCGAATCCCGCAGCCGAAAGCACTTGCATAGGACATAAAATCTTCGCTGCATCGGGCCGCGAAGCATGGCAGACTCGGGCCAATGAGTGATTTGCCTGATGTGCTGCCGAGCGATCCAGCCGAGTTGCGTGCCTTTGCCGCGGCTCTGCTGGATCGTTGCGCCAGGCTCGAGCGGTTGCTCAAGCTTGCGAAAGATGCGCAGTTCGGTCGATCATCGGAAAAGCTGGACGCTGATCAGCTACAGCTTGTTCTGGAGGATATCGAAGAGGCCGTCGCGGCTCTCGAAGCAGCTGAGGATCGCGCCAATCCCAGAGCCCGCGAGAAGAGAACTGCCAAGCGCAGAGCCAACCGTGGTCAGCTTCCGGAGCATTTGCCGCGCATCGTCGAAACCCTGATGCCGGCTGCAACCTGCTGCCCGTGCTGCAAAGGCGATCTCGTTGAGATTGGTCACGATGAGAGCCAGAGGCTCGACGTCGTTCCGGTACAATACAGAGTGATCGTCACCCGCCGGCCCAAGCTGGCCTGCCGCGCCTGTCATGGCGTCGTCCTCCAGCACGCTGCGCCCGAGCGATTGATCAAGGGGGACTGCCCACCGAGCGTCTCGTCGCGCATGTCATTGACGCCAAGTATCATTGGCATTTGCCGCTCTATCGTCAGGCGCAGATGCTGGCGACGCACGGTATCGCCATCGACCGTTCCACGCTCGCCTTCTGGGTCGGCTACGCCGCCCAGGAATTGAAGCCCTTGTGGCATCGTCTGCGCCAGCTTCTGCTCGCTTCTTCGAAGCTCTGTGTCGATGAGACCCCGGCACCGGTGCTAGATCCGGGGCGCGGCAGGACCAAAACCGGCTACTTCTGGGCGCTGTCACGCGATGACAGTCCCTGGGCCGGACCTGACCCACCTGGCGTGGTTTACGCCTATGCACCGGGCCGTGGGGCGGTTCATGGCTTGAGGCTGCTCGAGGGCTATCGCGGCATCATCCACTGCGACGGCTATCAGGCTTACAAGACTATGACCCGAGAGACGCGTGCGGACGCCTTGTCCGGAACGCTCGCCTTCTGCTGGTCGCATCTGAGGCGCCAGTTTGTGAAGATCGAGCGCGAGGCTGCTCCGGCGCCAGCTCCGGTTGCCCGCGAGGCTCTTGAGCGCATCGCCCAACTTTACGCGGTCGAGAAAGCGCTCCGCGGCCGATCGGATGCCGAGCGCCGTGCTGGCAGGCAGGCGCATGCCCGACCTCTGGCTACAGCCTTGAAGCAGTGGTTTGAG
>NZ_JADPKT010000033.1 GCF_023074075.1 Bradyrhizobium sp. 138
CGTGCTCTCGGTCGATGCTTGCATCAGACTCTCCGATGGTTCGAGTGTGGAAACCCAAACCTATCGGAAAGAGCCCGCTCACCGCCCCATGGAATCTACAAGAGCTACGCCTTCTTCAACACCGAGACGAAAAACCCGTCGGTTCCCGTGCGGCGCGGCGTCAACAGCCAGCCCTCGTCCGACCGCAGCGCGGCCTCGCCAAAAGCCTCCGCCTTGTCCCACAGCACAGTCGCGGTCTGCTCGGGCGGCACCACCGAAAACTCGGGGTGGCGCGCGACGAATGCCCTCACCTGCTCGCCGTTCTCTTCCGCCAGCACCGAGCAGGTGATGTAGGCGATGCGGCCGCCCGGCTTCACCAGCGGCACCGCGCGCTCCAGCACCTCGGCCTGGTCGCGCAGGCGGATCTCCAGCGCGCCGGGGCGCATGCGCCATTTGGCATCGGGGTTGCGGCGCCAGGTTCCGGTTCCCGTGCAGGGCGCATCGATCGCCACGAGGTCGGCCGAGCTGCTTATGTCCGCCAGGGAATCGGCCTCGCCCTTGGGCGTGCGGACATCGGCATTGTGGACGCCGGCGCGCGACAGGCGTTCGTGGATCGGTGCAAGCTGGCGCTTGTCGCGGTCGGTCGCGATCAGCCGGCCCTTGCCCTGCATCAGAGCGGCGAGCGCCAGCGTCTTGCCGCCCGCGCCCGCGCAGAGGTCGATCACCTGCTCGCCCGGTTTTGCCGCGGTGAACTGGGCTGCAAGCTGCGAGCCCTCATCCTGCACTTCAATTCCGCCCTTGATGAAAGCCTCCTCGGCCTGGATCCCGGGGTTGCGCGCATCGGCTGAAAGCTCGATGCGCAGGCCCGTTGCCGACCAAGGCGTCGGTTTCGCATGAAGATGAGCAAGTGACTGCAGCGCCTTGTCGCGATTGGATTTTAGCGTGTTGACGCGCAGGTCGAGCGGCGCCCGGCTCGCCATCGCGGCCGCTTCCGCCGCGCGGGTATCGCCGAACACTTTCGCAAGGTGCGGATCCAGCCATTCGGGATAGTCGCCGGCGATCGCGGCCGGCGCATCCTTCAGGGAGCGATGGCTGAGCGCCGCCTGCTCGGCCTCGCTCAGCGGCGCCGGCGCAAACCGGCTGCCGTCGAACAACGCGCCCATCGTCGCCGTGTCCATGTTGCGCTCGAGCCGGAGCATGCCGATCAGCCTGGCACGCGCGGTGTCGGAATCCATCAGGAACGCGCTCGAGGCATAGCGGCGCAGCACATCCCAGACGAGGCCGGCGATGGCGGCGCGGTCACCGGAACCGGCGAAGCGGTGCGCGGTGCCCCACTCCTTCAGCGCCTTGGCCGCGGGCACGCGGTCCCTCTCGATGGTGTCGATCAGTTCGATGGCTGCGGACAGCCGGGCACTGGGGGTCATTCTCAATCTTTCAGATCAGCATTGGCGGGCAAGCGCCTAGATCAGCAACAAGAGCTTCAGGGCGAAGTAGATCCACATCGCCAGCAGCACGAGCACGCCGGCGAGCCAGACCGTGGAGCGCCGGCCAAGATCGTTCGAGGTGACGAAGACGCCGGCATGGGCAAAGCGCGTCACCACGAACACCCAGGACATCAGCACAATGAAGAGATCGGCGCGGCGCAAGGGCAAGGCCAGCGCGATCAGGACGTAGAACAGCACCGGCAGCTCGAACTGGTTGCGGTAGCAATTGGCGATTTGGGTGGCGCCCTTGGGCCAGTTCGGTTCGCCGAGCGCAATGTCGCGGATCTTGGTCTCGCCGGAGACCAGCGTCTGGCGGCGCGCGACAACCATGCCGATCAAAAGTGCGAAGGTGAGGCCGATCTGCACGAAGACCGGCAGCAGGACCATTTGAACGGACATCGGAACTTTCCCGTGAGCGGAAGACCGCAGACCGTCATTAGCCGCGACTTCCGACGCTGACAATCAACGAATTGAACCGGCGTTCCCGATCTTGCGACCAACCACCGAGAGTTAAAGCGATTTCGGCCCTTTGGGGCCCAAGGCGAGATGGCGCCATGACCACCCTGTCCAGCCTTTGGACCGAATCTGCCGATGGCCGGCTCGGTATCCTGATGTCGGCACTGTCAGGTATCGCGATGGCGCTCGCGGTCGCGCTGGCGATGACGGTGTATTTCCGCCTGAGCTACCGGACCTGGCGGGACGTTGCCAGGCATGGCCTTGCGACGCTCGCGGCGGTCGCCCTGTTCGCCTTCGCCGCCTACGACATGCGCCATGCTGCGCTGGCCTATCTCGGCCTCAACCCGTCCAAGCCCGCCGTCGAGTTCGAGATCCGCATGCCCCGGGAGATGCTGACGGCGGCGACCGATAGCCAGATCGAGCTGCACACCGACCGCAACCAGACGCTGGCGCTGGTTGACGGCATGCGCGACCTCGCAGACGGGCGGGCGATGCTGCGCGGCGCGGTGGCGCTCAACCACCGCACCGCGGACCGCGTTCTGGTCGTGAACCTGCCGGGCAAGGGCGTTTTCGAGTTCCGTCTTCGTCTGCCTGCCGAGCCGCATCGCTCCGCAGAGTTCGGTCCCTGGCACCTCGCCGACCGCATCGCCTCGCCGCTCGCCGGCCCCGTCGCTCCGCAGGATGGCTACACGATCCGCTACCGCGTGCTTTAAACTTTGTTCGCTGCGATCCATGCCGGCGCCGTCATCGTTCCGACGCGCGACGCCGAGTAAGCTGATCGCATGTCCGAATTTCGCCTGACGCAGATTTCCGACACCCATCTCGGCCGGCGCTTCCCCGGCCTCGTCGCCAATTTCCATCGCGTTTGCGAGCACATCCACGCTGACAGGCCCGATCTCATCGTCAACAGCGGCGACGTCGCCTTTGACGGGCCGACCAGCCGCGACGATGTCGTCTTCGCAAAGAGTCTGCACGACGCTTTGCCGGTCGCGTGCCGCTACATCCCCGGCAATCACGACATCGGCGATAATCCGACCGCGATCGGGCCGGCGCCAAAGCCGCCGGTCAGCGAGGCGCACCGCCGGCAATTCTGCGACATCATCGGCGAAGATCATTGGGCGTTCGAGGCCGCAGGCTGGCGCTTCATCGGCCTCAATTCGCTGGTGATGAATTCAGGGCTCGCCTTCGAGGCCGAACAGTTCGACTGGCTGGCGTCGGAGATCGCGCAGACGAACGGCAGGCCGGCCGCGCTGTTCCTGCACAAGCCGCTCTTCCTCAACCTGCCCGACGATCCTGAAACGCCGGAGACCTCGATCCGCTACGTGCCGCAGCCGGCGCGGGCCCGGCTGATCGAGATGTTCGCGCATGTCGATCTGCGTCTCATTGCCAGCGGCCACGTGCACCAGCGGCGTGACTTCAGCTGGCGCCACACCCGCCATGTCTGGGCGCCATCGGCCGGCTTCGTCATCAACGATCAGCGCCAGGACCGGATCGCGATCAAGGAAGTCGGCCTGGTCGAGTATCGCTTCCGACCCGACAGCTTCGAGGTTCGCCACGTCAGGGCCGCGGGCCAGGTTGATGTCGACATCGAGGAGCTCCTCGCCCAGATGGGCGGCGAGCACTAGCCTAGTTCGCAGGCACGAGTCCTTATCTAAATACCTCAATGCATCGGATTCAGCCAAAACCGGTCAGATTTCGGTGATGACAACGTTGTCATAAGGACATATCGTTCACTCCAGCGGTCGAGGGCCGCTGAGGAGCGACGATGCAGGTCTTGTCCCGGTGGGATAGCCAACGCCTTTCGACGACGACGCGGGGCATCCCCCTGGTCGACGGCGCAACCACTGAGGAGATCGGCCGCCAGCGCTGGTCGCCATCGCGCGGCGATCTGGCCCTGCCGGCCCTCACTCTGGATGAGGCTGCGTTCGCGGCCAACCGCGACCTCTTCCTGAAATGGTGCGCGAGCGCCGGCGTCAGCGTTGCCCCCCACGCCAAGACGCCGATGTCGCCGGAGCTCGCCAGCTCGCTGCGCGCAGCCGGCGCCTGGGGCACGACGGTCGCCAACATCCAGCAGGCAGCCGTGCTGCTCGCGAGCGGCGAGCGGCGCCTGCTGCTGGCCAACGAGATCGGCGGGCTCGCGGCCGGTCGACGGCTCGGTGCGCTGCTCGGTGCCTACCCCGACGTCGAATTTCACGCCTTCGCAGATTCACCGGCCGCGGTCGCAGCGCTCGCTGAAGCCGCGCGGATCGCAGGCCGCAGCGAATTGTCGGTGCTGGTCGAGCTCGGTGCGGGCCGCGCCGGCGCGCGCGATCGCGCCGCAATCGAGGCGACGATCGCGGCCGTGCTCGCGGCCGATCGCCTCGTGCTCGGCGGCGTCGCGACCTATGAGGGCGCAGCGGCAACGCCCGATACCGAGGCGACGATGCGCGCGATCGCGGCGCTGCTGGAGCGCACCATCGACGCCTTCGCGCTGGTGCGCATCACTGCCCCGCAACGGCCGCTGATCATCAGCGCCGGCGGCTCAGCCTATTTCGATATCGTCGCGCGCCTCCTCGCGCCAGTGGCGCAGGCTGACGGCAACGCGAGGTTGGTCCTGCGCTCGGGCGCGCTGTTCTTCGCCGATCACGGCATCTATGCGCGCGCCTTCGCGGAAATCGACCGGCGCGGCGGCCTCCTCGTCGACAGCCAACACCTCTCCGCCGCTGAGAGCTTTCGTCCTGCGTTGACACTCTGGGCCGAGGTGCTGTCGCGTCCCGAAGACGGACTTGCGATCGCCGGCTTCGGCATGCGGGATGCCTCGTTCGACCAGGGACTACCCGTGCCCTTGCGCGTGTTCCGCGATGGCGTCGAGCTGCACGGCCTCGCCGCTGCGCTCGCCGTGTCCCGCCTCAACGACCAACATGCGTTCCTGTCGGTCGCACCCGAAGCCGGACTTGCGGTCGGCGACATCATTGCCTTGGGCATCTCGCATCCCTGCACCTGCCTCGACCGCTGGCGCGTCATCCTCGGCCTCGACGCCGACGGCGTCGTGACGCGCGTCCTTCCCACCCAGTTCGGCTGAGAGCGGCGCGATGAACTTCCTGCCGCTGTGGCGCTATCAGAACCAGCTCATCGAGGGCGCCATCGTCACGCTGGAGCTGACGGTGATCTCGGCGCTGGCCGGCCTCGTGATCGGCATCGCCGGTGCAGTCGCGCTGAAGGGCCGCATCACGCCGCTGCGCTGGATGGTGCGCGGATACATCGAGCTGTTCCGCAACACGCCCTCGCTGATCCAGATCTTCATCGTGTTCTTCGTGCTGCCGACCTTCGGGTTGAAGCTGCCGGCCTTCGAGGCCGCCGCCGTAGCGCTGTCGCTGTACTTCGGCGCCTATTCGGTCGAGATCATCCGCGCCGGCCTCGATTCCATTCCGCGCAGCCAGGTCGAGGCTGGCCAGTGCCTCGGGCTATCGGGCTGGCAGGTGTTTCGCCACATCATCCTGCCGCCGGCACTGCGCAATGCCTATCCCGCCGTGACCAGCCAGTTCGTGCTGCTGCTGCTCGGCACCTCGCTGGCCTCGCAGGTCGCCGCCGACGAGCTGTTTCACGTCGCCGGCTTCATCGAGAGCCGCACCTATCGCAGCTTCGAGGTCTATGCGGTGATCTGCGCGGTCTATTTCGCAATAGCGATGTCGTTCAAGGCGCTGTTCGCCGTGATCGGCCTGGCCGCCTTCCGCTGGCCGCGGCGGCGCTGAGGGACAAGCGATGCGATCCTTTTCCCTCATCGATTTCGTCTCGCTGTTCACCGCGCTGCGCTGGACCGTTGCGCTGGTGGTGCTCGCGCTTCTCTTCGGTGCGCCGCTTGCGCTCGGGCTCGCGATGGGCCGCATCAGCCGCTTTGCCGGTCTGCGCTGGACGATGGCCGCACTCATCCAGGTGATCCAGAGCGTGCCGCTGCTCGGCCTCTTGTTCTTCTTCTATTTCGGCATGCCGGTTTTCCTCGGCATCCAGGTGCCGGCGCTCCTCGCCGTGACCGTCGCCTACACGCTCTACACCGCCGCCTTCCTCGGCGAGATCTGGCGCGGCGGGCTGGAGGCCGTAAAACAGGCGCAATGGGAAGCCGGTGCCTGCCTCGGCCTCTCCGCCTGGCAGCAATTCCGCCACATCATCGCGCCGCAGGCGCTGCGGCTTTCGCTGCCGCCGACCGTGGGCTTCCTGGTGCAGCTGATCAAGGGGACCTCGCTCGCCTCGATCCTCGGCTTCGTCGAACTCGCACGCGCCGGACAAGTGGTGAGCGCGGCGACGTTCCAGCCACTGCTCCCCTACGCGCTGGTCGCTGCGATCTATTTCGCGCTGTGCCTGCCGCTCACGCTCTGGTCCCGCTCCTTGGAGGCCCGCCTCGATGGCTCTCGTTGAAATCCGCGACGTGCACAAGACATTCGGCAAGGTCGAGGTGCTCAAGGGCGTCTCGCTCGATGTCGAGGAAGGCGAGATCGTCACGATCATCGGCCGCTCCGGTTCGGGCAAATCGACGTTGCTCCGCTGCATCAATGCGCTCGAAAGCGTCGATTCCGGCGAGATCCGGGTGGAGGGCCAGAAGGTCCACGCCAAAATGCCGGACCTGAAGAAATTCCGTCAGCGCGTCGGCATCGTGTTCCAGGCCTTCAACCTGTTTCCGCATCTGAAGGTCGAGCGCAATATCACGCTGGCTCCGCTGCTCACCGGCCGCATCGAGAAGGCGAAAGCACGTGCGCTGGCCGAGGATGTGCTCACCCGCGTCGGCCTTGCCGACAAGATCGACGCCTGGCCGGAGCAGCTCTCCGGCGGCCAGCAGCAGCGCGTCGCCATCGCCCGGTGCCTGGCCATGGCGCCTCACCTCATGCTGTTCGACGAGGTGACCTCGGCGCTCGATCCCGAGCTCGTCGGCGAAGTCCTGAAGGTGATGGAGGCAATGGCGAAGCAAGGCATGACCATGATCCTGGTCACGCACGAGATGGGCTTTGCCCGCAACGTCGCCAACCGCATCGTCTTCATGCACCAGGGCCGCGTCTGGGAACAGGGACCGCCGGCAAAACTGTTCGCCAATCCTGAGACCCCCGAGCTCGCAAGCTTCATCGCATCCGCCAAGTGAAAAACGAAGTGAGAACCTTCCCCCTCAAGGAGAGAGCCATGAGACAATTGAAGTCCCTCTTCACGATTGCGGCGACCGCCCTCGCCGTTCTCGCCACGCCTGATATCGCCAACGCCGACAAGCTCCAGGACGTGCTCGGCGCCGGCAAGATTCGGGTCGGCATCCTGACCGACGCCGCGCCGTGGGGATTCAAGGACGACAAGGGCGAGATCGCAGGCCTCGACGCCGATCTCGCCAAGCTGATCGCTGCCGACATGGGCGTGAAGCTCGAGCTAGTGCCGGTGACGGGCGCAGCGCGTATCCCGAACCTGCTCTCCGACAAGATCGACATGCTGATCGCCGGCCTCGGCGCGACGCCGGAGCGCGCTCAGCAGGTGATGTTCTCGCAGCCCTATGCGGTGGTCAATCTCGGCGTGTACGGCGCCAAGTCGATTGCCCCCGCGACCGGCAAAAAGCCCGACAATCTCGACGGCCGCAGCGTGGCGGTGGCCAAGGGCTCGACGCTCGACGTCTGGCTCACCGACAACGCACCGAAGGTGAAGCTGGTGCGCTTCGAGGACACCCCGGCGGCGATCGCGGCCTATCTCGCCGGTCAGGCCGACACGTTTGCCGAGAACAGCGCCATTGCACTGAAGGTGCAGGACCAGAACCCGACCAAGGAGGTCGAGCTGAAATTCCTGATCCGCCAGTCGCCGGCTCATGTCGGCGTGCGCCAGGGCGAGCAGAACCTGCTCAACTGGATCAACACCGACATCTTCTTCAACAAGCTCAACGGCAAGCTCGGCGCGCTTCAGCTCAGATGGTTCAAGGAAGAGCAGACCCTGCCGACGCTGTGATTTCGGACCGGCTCTCGCATCATGCGAGAGCCACCCCTCACGAGGAGTATTTTCAGATGATCAAACGTTACGTCGTGGGATCGCGCATGAGCCAGGCCGTCGCCGCCGGCGGCATGGTGCACATCGCAGGCCAGGTCGCCGATGACCGCAAGGCTGGCATCGTGTCGCAGACGCAGCAGGTGCTCGCCAAGATCGACGCGCTGCTCAAGGAAGCAGGCTCCGACCGCTCCAAGCTGATCGCGGTCAACGTCTTCCTGCCGCACATCACCGATTTCGACACCATGAACTCGGTCTACGATGCCTGGATCGATCCGGCCAATCCGCCAGCGCGCGCCTGCGTCGAAGCCCGCCTCGCCGATCCCGACCTGCGCGTCGAGATGACCGCGGTCGCCTTGCTCTAAGGCACGACCCTTTTCTTCAACCTGCGGCCGGCGCCGGCGACGGCGCGGCCTCGAGGCAAGCCATGCATACCGGACTTTTCCACGAGATCGACTTCGAGAAGGACCAGAAATGGTCCGGCCATCTCGGCATTCCCTTCTCGATCGACCGCTCCCCCTACTTCCAGGTCAAGATTCCGATCTTCCGGATCAAGAACGGCGCCGGGCCGAAGCTACTGTTGATGGCCGGCAATCACGGCGACGAATATGAGGGCGAGATCACGCTGACGCGGCTGTATCGCCGGTTGGATGCGAGCGCCATCAAGGGCGAGATCACCATCCTGCCGTTCGCCAATTGGCCCGCCGTGATGGCGGCGCGCCGCCGCTCGCCGCTCGACGAAGGCAATCTCAACCGCGCCTTCCCCGGCGATGAAGCGGGCACGCCGACATTTCGTCTGGCGCATTTCCTCGAGCACGAGCTGTTTCCGCGACACGATGTCGTCTTCGACATCCATTCCGGCGGCACGTCCATGGCGCACGTGCCTTGCGCATTGATCGAGCGGCAGGGACCGCCGGAGATGTTCGGCCACGCGCTGCGTCTGATGGAGGGGTTAGGGATGCCCTTCGCCTTCGTTGCCGAGAACGGCGCCTCGGCGCCGACCTCCATGGCGGCGGCCGCACGCGCCGGCGCGATCGGTCTCTCCGGCGAATTCGGCGGCGGCGGCACCGTGACGCCGCAGACGATGGCGTTCACCGCGCGCGCCGTCGACCAGCTGCTGCTCGCGCTCGGCCTCGTCCAGGCCCCCGTGCTGGGGCCGCATGCGCCGGTCGAGCGCGCCACCGAGCTGCTGGCCCTGCAGAGCCATGCCCAGGCGGTGTTCGCGACGCGCCGCGGCTGGTTCGAGCCAGCCGTCACCGTCGGTGCACGGGTCAAGGCGGGCGACATCGCCGGCTGGTATCACGACTTCGAGCGCCCGGAACTTGCCGAAGAGGTGCTGCGCTTCCCCGCCGACGGCATTGTGATCTCGCAGCGCCTGCACACCGACAGCCAGAGCGGCGATTGCCTGGTTCAGGTCGGCCGTGCGCTAGCACCCGAGGAGTTGCCTGCGCGCTGAACTTTGGAGACGATATCGACTGCGGATAATTTCGGGATTCGATGACCGATCCGGCAAAGCCAGGCTATGACGACGTGGTGCGCATTCCGGCGCCACCCGGCCGCAGCAATGCGACCGGACGGCCGCCGCGTATCGAGGAAGTTGCGGAGCGCGCGGGCGTCGCACCGATCACGGTGTCGCGGGTGCTGCGCCATCCCGAGAAGGTCAATCGGAAGACTCGGGAGCGAATCCTGTCGGTGATCGCGGCGACCGGCTACGCCTCCAACCCGCATGCGCGCGCGCTGCGCTCGGGCCGGTCGAACGTGGTGGTCGCCTTCGTCTCCAACATCCTCAGCCAGCAGTTCGGCCTCGCGGTACGCAGCTTTGCCGCGACGCTCGAGCCGGAAGGTTTTGAGGTGCTGGTCGGCCAGACCTCCTACTCCTATGCCAAGGAGGTCGCGATGATCCAGTCGCTGCGCGGCATCCGCCCCGCCGCGGTGATGTTCACCGGCGTGATCGAGCTCGAGGAGAACCGGGCCGCGCTGGCCGAGCTCGGCATTCCCGTGATCGAGACCTGGGCGTTTCCGCGCGATCCCATCGACATGCTGGTCGGCCTGCCCAATGCGGATGCCGGCGCGATGGCGGCGCAGAGGCTCGCCGAGGTCGGACGTCGCCGCGTCGCCTTCATCGGCCGCAGCAGCGGCCGTGGCGCCCTGCGCCGCGACGGTTTTCGCGCGGCAGCGGCAAAGCTCGGTCTGGAGATCGTCCACGAGATCGGCCTCAGTGAGATCACCGGCCTCGTCGACGGCCGCGCCGCCTTCACCGCCCTGCTCGATCGCGGCGGCGAGGTCGATGCCGTGTTCTGCGCCAACGACCTGCTTGCGACCGGCGCACTGATCGAGGCGCGCGCCCGCGGCCTGTCGGTGCCGCGCGATCTCGCCGTGCTCGGCTTCGGCGACAACGACGTCGCCGATCAGATCACGCCCGGCCTGACCACCATCTCGTTCGATGCGGCGGCCCTGGGCCGGATTGCGGGGGAATTGCTGTTGGCGCGGCTGTCCGGCCAGCCGGCAGCCGAGCAACGGCTCGCCGTCGAATTGTCCCTGATCGAGCGCGGCAGCGTCTGAGCGTTGCGACTTAAGCGACGCTCTTGAGGTCCTGCTGGATTGCGGCGAGCAAGGATTGCAGCGCTTCGCTGTTCACCGGCTTGCCCGCCAGCTCATTGGCAACGGGCCGCTTGGCAGGCTGGCTCGTCCTTAGCGGGCGCTTCGGGAATGGCGGGGGCGGCGCCGGCATCGCGGGTCGCGCACATTCGCCCTCCTCCTCGGAGCGCACGAACTTGCCGTGAATGACGTCGTCGTGGCGCCCCATGACGAACATCGCCACCCAATAGCCGGCAGCCAGCAGGATTACGCAGAAAATACTGATCTCTAACATCGCAGCACCTAAAATATGCGCGATGATTCAATGCCTTCGTCGGCCCGTCAATGAACCGGCGGTCACACCAGCGGCTTTTGCCGCAAGGTGTGACCATTTGGTGACTCTTTCTTAACCATCCCCGACTGGAGGGTAGCCGAACGGCAACTAGGCCTTGCAGTTAGGCCTTGCAGTTAAGCCTTGCAGTTAAGCCTTGTCTTGCCCGACCCGGACCAGCTGCTTGCCGAAATTGGCCCCCTTCAAGAGGCCGATGAAGGCGCCGGGCGCGCTCTCCAGGCCCTCGGTGACGAACTCCTTGTATTTGACCTTGCCGTCGCGAACCCAAGAGGACATGTCGCGCAGGAAGTCGCCATGGCGGGCGGCGAAGTCGGAGACGATGAAGCCGCGGAAGGTCAGCCGCTTGGTCAGCGTCGCGCGCATCATGCTGGCGGCCCATTTCGGCGGCTTGGCCTCGGTGTCGTTGTAATGCGCGATCAGGCCGCAGACCGGCACGCGGGCGAACGGGTTGAGCAGCGGGAATACCGCTTCGAACACGGCGCCGCCGACATTCTCGAAATAGACGTCGATCCCCTTGGGACAGGCATCCTTCAGCTTGGCGGCGAGATCAGGGTCGCGATGATCGATGCAGGCATCGAAGCCGAGCTCCCTCACCACGTAGTCGCACTTGTCCTTGCCGCCGGCGATGCCGATCGCGCGCGCGCCCTTGATCTTGGCGATCTGGCCGACGGCCGAGCCGACCGCGCCGGAGGCGCCGGCGACGACGACGGTCTCGCCGGCCTGCGGCTTGCCGATGTCGAGCAGGCCCGTATAGGCGGTCATGCCAGGCATGCCGAGCACGCCGATCGAGGTCGAGATCGGACCGAGCTTGGGATCGACCTTGATCAGGCCCTTGCCGTTGGAGATCGCGTGCGTCTGCCAGCCGGAGCGGATGCGCACGATGTCGCCTTTGGCGAAGTCGGGATTGTTGGACGCCGCGACCTCGCTGACCGCCTCACCTTCCATCACCCCGCCGATCGGCACCGGAGCTGCGTAGGACGGCCCCTCGCTCATGCGCCCGCGCATATAGGGATCGAGCGACAGCCAGATCGTGCGCAGCAGGACTTCACCTGCCGCAGGCGTCGGCACCGCGAATTCCTCGATGCGGAAATCGGATGGCTTGGGTTCGCCGACGGGACGCGCGGCGAGAACGATGCGCTTGGCTTGGGACATGGCTTCCTCCTTATTGTCTTTCGACGCGAACGGAAGCGGAGGGAGGCAGCTGCGTCAATACAAAAGCGGAGGAGTGTGATGGCGTTCCGTCATCCGCATCTCTCGTGTCCCGGACGCGCTGCAGCTGCGTCCGGGGCACGAGGCCGGCGCTGAAACGCGACCGGCGACTAACCCCCGCCCGGATAGTTCGGGCTCTCGCGCGTAATTGTCACGTCGTGGACGTGGCTTTCGCGCAGGCCCGCGCCGGTGATGCGGACGAACTGCGCCTTCTCGTGCAGCTCCTTCATGTCGCGCGCGCCGACATAACCCATTGCGGCGCGCAGGCCGCCGGCGAGCTGGTGCATGACGTTGCCGACCGGACCCTTGTAGGGCACCTGGCCCTCGATGCCTTCGGGCACGAGCTTGAGCGTGTCCTTGATGTCCTGCTGGAAGTAGCGGTCGGCAGAGCCGCGCGCCATCGCGCCGACCGAGCCCATGCCGCGATAGGCCTTGTAGGAACGGCCCTGCCACAAAAACACTTCGCCCGGCGTCTCGTCGGTGCCGGCGAGCAGCGAGCCGACCATGGCGATGTCGGCGCCGGCGGCGAGCGCCTTGGCAAGGTCGCCGGAGAACTTGATGCCGCCGTCGGCGATGACGGGGATGTCGGCCTTCTTCGCCGCTTCCACCGCATCCATGATCGCGGTGAGCTGGGGAACGCCGACGCCGGCGACGATGCGCGTGGTGCAGATCGAGCCCGGGCCGATGCCGACCTTGATGCAATCCGCGCCTGCGTCGATCAGCGCCTGCGTGCCCTCGGTGGTGGCGACGTTGCCGGCCACGACCTGCACCGAATTGGACAGACGCTTGATGCGATTCACCGCGTGAAGCACGTGGCGGGAATGGCCGTGCGCGGTGTCGACGACGACGAGGTCGACGCCGGCATCGATCAGCCGTTCGGTGCGCTCGAAGCCGGTGTCGCCGACGGTGGTGGCGGCGGCGACGCGCAGGCGCCCCTGCGCGTCCTTGCAGGCGAGCGGATGGGCGACCGCCTTCTCCATGTCCTTGACGGTGACGAGGCCGACGCAGCGATATTGCTCGTCGACCACGAGCAGCTTCTCGATGCGATGCTGGTGCAGCATCCGCCTCGCCTCTTCCTGGCTGACGTTCTCGCGCACCGTGACGAGACCTTCATGCGTCATCAACTCGGAGACTTTTTGCCGGCGGTCGGTGGCAAACCGCACGTCGCGGTTGGTGAGAATGCCGACCAGCTTGCCCGGCGTGGATTTGCCCGCGCCAGTGACGACGGGAATGCCGGAGATGCCGTGATCGCTCATCAGCTTGAGCGCGTCGTCGAGCGAGGCCTCGGGGCTGATGGTGAGCGGGTTCACCACCATGCCCGACTCGTAGCGCTTGACCTGCCGCACCTGGGCGGCCTGCCCTTCGGGATCGAAATTGCGGTGGATGACGCCGAGGCCCCCGGCCTGCGCCATGGCGATCGCCATGCGGGATTCGGTGACGGTGTCCATGGCGGAGGCCATGATCGGGATGTTGAGCGGAATGGCGCGGGTGACGCGGGAGCGGATATCGACCTCGCCCGGCATGACGTCCGACAGGCCCGGCTTCAACAGCACGTCGTCGAACGTAAAGGCTTCGCGAATGCCTGGTTGTACCGTGGCCATGTGCCAACTCCTTCCGCGGCCCTGCCGCAAATAGCTATGGATGAGCGCCGCCCTCGGCGTACCTTGCGGCATCGCCTTGAGAATCGGAGCCCATCGGTGGGGTTGACGCGGGTCGATAGCATGCCTGCGAGACGAATCAAAGCAATTCGGACCGCTGGCCAGCCATGCACAGGCTTTTTACGCAAATTCGGCGGGGATAGGCTCGGTACGCCCTCCCCTCAGCAGTCATTCCGGGGCGCGCCGAAGTCGCGAACCCGGAGCCCATTTCGCGGTCGCCGCAGCCCAATGAGATCGCGCCAAGGGGCGCGCTCCGGAACGACGGAAGGGACGGGTCACACCGTTACGCAGGATTTAGGTGCTATGCGTCGATCCGCAATGGTCGCGGGCGGGCGACGGTGATAAGCCGCAATGACCCCCTTCCTTCCGATTTTCATTACCAATCCGTCATGGTCGACAAGCAACGCGTCATTCCGCTGATCGTGGCCACTGCTCTCTTCATGGAGAACATGGACTCGACGGTGATCGCCACCTCGCTGCCGGCGATCGCGGCCGACATCGGCACAAGTCCGTTGACGCTCAAGCTCGCGATCACCTCCTATCTGCTGTCGCTCGCGGTGTTCATCCCGGCGAGCGGCTGGACCGCCGACCGGTTCGGCGCGCGGATGGTGTTTGCGATCGCGGTTGGCGTGTTCATGGTCGGCTCGGTCGGCTGCGCGCTCTCGACCTCGGTCACCGATTTCGTGTTCGCGCGCATCCTGCAGGGCATGGGCGGGGCGATGATGACGCCGGTCGGGCGCCTCGTCTTGCTGCGCTCGGTCGACAAGAGCGCGCTGGTCAACGCTATGGCGTGGGTGACGGTCCCCGCCCTGATCGGCCCGGTGATCGGCCCGCCGCTCGGCGGCTTCATCACCACCTACGCGTCCTGGCACTGGATCTTCCTGATCAACATCCCGATCGGGCTGCTCGGCATCTTCATGGCGCTGCGCTTCATCGATCCCATCAAGAGCGAGACGCAGGAGCCGTTCGATCTCTACGGCATGGTGCTCGCGGGTATCGGGCTTGCCGGCATCGCATTCGGACTCTCCGTTGCCGGACTGAACCTGCTGCCGTGGAGCACGGTCGCCGCCCTGGTCGTGGGTGGCGCGATCTCGATGACGCTGTATGTCCTGCACGCCCGGCGCACGGGCTCGCCGGTGCTCGACTTCTCGCTCCTGAAGCTGCCGACGCTGCGCGCGGCCGTGTTCGGCGGCTTCATGTTCCGGCTCGGCATCGGCGCGCTGCCGTTCCTGCTGCCGCTCCTGATGCAGATCGGCTTCGGGCTGTCGCCGTTCCATTCCGGCCTCGTCACCTTCGCCTCCTCGTTAGGGGCGATGGGCATGAAGACGCTGGCGGCACGCCTCATCCGCACCTTCGGCTTCCGCAACCTGATGACGGTGAACGCGATCGTCAGCGCGTTCTTCCTCGCCGTCTGCGCGCTGTTCACGGTGACGACGCCGCTGCTCATCATCATGGTGATCCTGGTGGTCGGCGGCTTCTTCCGCTCGCTGGAGTTCACCGCGATCAACACGGTCGCCTATGCCGACGTCGAGACCGCGCAGATGAGCCGTGCCACCACCCTCGTCAGCGTCAACCAGCAGCTGGCGGTCTCGGCCGGCGTTGCGGTCGGCGCGGCCTGCGTCGAGACGACGATGTGGTTCCACCATGTCGGCGAGATCGACGCCACCGTGTTCGCGCCGGCCTTCGTCGTGGTCGCGCTGACCTCGGCAGCCTCGAGCTGGTTCTTCTGGCAGATGCCCGCCGACGCCGGCCACGAGATCTCCGGCCGCAAGGCCGTGGAAATCGCGAGCCGCAAGAGCGCCGGCAAGGGCGCGGAAAAGGCGGCGATCAAGGCGGCGAGCGAGGATACGCAGGACGTGCGGGATCAGCGGCTGGGGTGACCGATCCGGCCCCGCACATCCGAATCCGAGTCATGCAAACTAGGACAGTTCGCGCGAGCCGGCAGGCGTCGAAATCGTTGCTCTCATCAGCATCGTGTCGCCGACCGCGATCACGACGCGATCATCGGCGATGACGAGCGCGAGCAAGCCGGACATGCGTTCTGCCGCGGGATGCTCATCGATAACCGCTCAAGACAACAGCCGAGATCGGCCATGCGCGCCGACGGATGCGGGCCGGCCGGCCATTCGATCAACGTCGGGAAAGCGCCGTCGAAGGGCATGGCACCGTCGGGACGCACGGAGATCAGCCAGGAGAGAGCACCGCGAGTCACGGCTACGGGCTCGCCGACCTCCTCGTCGATCTCACCTAGGGTCTGCGTGAGATCGTTCACCCGAACAACCCAGTTGATCAGCCGCGGCGACTCTTCCAGGCGCGAACGCATGGTGGGATTGTCGAGGTCGAACCAGCGCTTGCGCTGCGGTCTTGCGTAGGGATCGGGGGCGATGATCTCCAAAAATGCGCCCTCGACGAGCCTCATGAGATGATTGTGCGTTGCCATCAGAGGATGCGCGCCGCCCGGCGGCACGACCACGCCCAGGCAACGTTGGACATGCGCCACGCCCACTTCGAGCGAGGAGGCCCCAACCGTCAGATGGTCGAACACAGCATGGCGCACGGTCATGCTGCTGCCTCCGGTCCGGCGCCTCGGCTGCGGCTGCGGAGCACGCTGCAGATCTGGACGCTGTAGTCCGAGAAGAAGCTCTCGATGCCGCGGCGCTTGGCCCGGACATGGTCGGGATGCCGCCATTCCTGTAAGGCTTCCTCATTCTCGAACTCGACGATCGTCACGCGCTCGCCGTCGTCGGCCACGAAGCCCTTGTGGGCGACGTAGCCCGGAATCGTTCGCGCCAGTTCGCTCATCTGTTTCGCCATCGGGCCGTATTCATCCTGCACACCCGGATTGAGGCGCGAGCGAAATATGGTGACGATCATGGGTGTCTCCTATGCCATGCAGATGGATCGAGCCCGATCGGATGATCGTGCTTCCCACCGATACGCGAAAGCCCACATATACTTCAAATGCATAATCATGATCATGATTATGCGCTGAATATCTAGCGGAGCGCGGCCCTCACCTGCTCCGCCAGCTGCGCGATGGCGGGATCAAAGCGCCCGGCAGCGCTGCGGCGGATCAACGCCACGGTCACCGGCATCGTGAAATCCGCCACATCCAGTATCCGCAGCGCGCGCCGGTGAAGACTGTGCGCGAACTGACGGCGGGGCACGAGGCCGAGCCCGCCGCTCTGGGCGAGCAAGGAGAGCTGGAGGTCTTCGCCGAAAACCTCGGCCGCGACGTGGATCGGCAGTCGCTGCCGCTCGAACGCCTTGACGAGCGCGGCGCGGCAACCGCAGCCCGGCGGATTGAGAAACCAGCCGCGTTCGGCAAGGTCGCGCAGCCGATATGGACGGGCTTTGGACTTTGCCGCCGCTTTCTTCGGACCGACGACAACGACCTGCTCCGCCCCCAGGGCAATGCTCGTCACTCCGGCAGGGATCGAATGCGCTTCGGTGAGCAGGCCGACCGCGCAATCGAGCGCGCCGCGGCGAACCTCCTCGATCAGGTCCGTGGTCCAGCTCGAGCTCACCTGCAGCCTGACGCGCGGGAACGTCCGCCGCAGCACATCAAGCGGCGTCGTCATGACCATTTCGCCGAGACCATGCGCCACCCCTGCCCTCAAATCGCCGGACGGGTCGGCGCCGCCAGCGCTACAGGCCTCGAGTTCGCTCACCGCGGCCAGCACACGCCGGCAGTGCTCGAGCACGTGAAGCCCGAGCGAGGTCAGGACGGCCGGCTTCACCGCACGATTGAACAGCGGCGCCGTGCCGAAATTCTGCTCGAAGCTCTGAATGCGCCGCGTCGTCGCCGGCTGTGTCAGACGAAGCC
This sequence comes from Bradyrhizobium sp. 138, assembly GCF_023074075.1. GTDB lineage: Bacteria > Pseudomonadota > Alphaproteobacteria > Rhizobiales > Xanthobacteraceae > Bradyrhizobium. Next base: position 17,521 of record NZ_JADPKT010000033.1, read on the forward strand.
GTATCGCGGCGCGATTGACGGAACCGGCTTCGGCGACGGCGACGAAGGCTTCGATGTCCTGGATATTCATGAGCGTGAAGCATAATCAAACAATGACTATGCAGGAAGAAAAACATGCGGCAGACTATGTCCCGCCCCGAAACCCCGTCGCCAGCACATAGCGTTCCGAGGAATCCTGCCGGCTCGCGGCCGGCTTGACGTGGCGCACGACGGCGAAGTCGCGCTTGAGCTGGGCGAGCAGATCGGCGTCGGCCCCGCTCTGAAACGTTTTGGCCAAGAAGGTGCCGCCGGGCTTGAGCACGTCGCAGGCAAAGGCTGCCGCCGTTTCGACGAGGCCAACGATGCGGAGCTGGTCGGTCTTGCGGTGACCGGTGGTGTTGGCGGCCATGTCGGACATCACGATGTCGGCGCCGCCGCCCAGCATCGCGGTGAGTTTTTCGGGCGCATCATTGTCCATGAAATCGAGCTGCGCGAAATCGACGCCGGGAATCTCGGGCATCTCGAGCAGGTCGATCGCGACGACCTTGCCCTTGCCTTCCGTGGAGCCGACGCGCTTGGCGGCGATCTGGCTCCAGCCGCCGGGTGCGGCGCCGAGGTCGACCACGGCCATGCCGGGCTTCAGAAACCGGAACTTGTCGTCGATCTCGAGCAGCTTGAACGCCGCGCGCGAGCGATAGCCCGCCGCCTTGGCCTTGGCGACATAGGGATCGTTGAGCTGCCGCTCCAGCCAGAGCTTCGACGACAATTTGCGCTTGCCGCCGGTCTTGACCTGGACGTGCAAGCGGCCGGTGGTGTCCTTGGCCATCTCACCAGCTCCTGAGCGCACCGTCCTCGCGCATCATCTCGACCAGCATGCCTTCGCGCAGGCCCCGGTCGGCGACGCGCAGGCGCGGCAGCGGAAAGGCGCGCCTGATGGCATCGAGGATGGCGCAGCCGGCGAGCACGAGATCGGCGCGCTCGACGCTGATGCAGTTGTTGCCAGCGCGCTCCTCATAGCTCATGGCGAGCAGCTTGGTGATGGTCGCGGTGATGTCGGAATCGTTCATCCAGATGCTGTCGATGCGGCGGCGATCGTAGCGCGCGAGGTCGAGATGGATGCCGGCAAGCGTCGTCACCGTGCCCGAGGTGCCGAGCAGGTGCATGTCGGCGAGATCGCCGCCATGCTCTTCCGCGAACGGCGCGACGTGGTTCGCGACCTCCTGCTCCATCGCAGCATAGATTTCCGGCGTCACGTCGCGGCCGCCGAACTGCTCGGCGAGCGTGACCACACCATAAGGGATCGACATCCAGGCTTTGATGCGCGGCTCCGGATTTTCCGGGTCGCGCTCGATCCGCACCAGCTCTGTCGAGCCGCCGCCGATGTCGAACAGAATCGCGCCGCGTCCCCTCGGGTCGACCAGCGGCGAGCAGCCGAGCACGGCGAGCGCGGCCTCGGTCTCGCGGTCGATCACCTCGAGCTCGATGCCGGTCTCGGCCGCAACGCGGCTGCGGAACCCCTCTGCATTCGAGGCCGCACGGCAGGCCTCGGTTGCGATCAGCCGCAGCCGGCGCGCTTTCCGCAGATTGATCTTGTCGCGGCAGATGCTGAGCGCAGCGATGGCGCGCTCGATCGCGGCCTCGCTGATGCAACCCGTGGCCGAAACACCCTCCCCGAGCCGGATGATGCGCGAGAAGGAATCGACCACGCGAAAGCCGTCCTGGGTCGGACAGGCGATCAGCAGCCTGCAATTGTTGGTGCCGAGGTCCAGCGCCGCATAGACGCCGGTTCCCGGCGCCTGCGCGCCGACGGCCGGTTCAGTGGCCAACGCCACCGCGGCCATCGACCCCTCCAGCTCACCGTGCGGCGCATGGCCGTCGCGGAGCCGCGTGTGGTCATTCATACAAACTGTCTTTCCGCGGCCGGTCGGGCCGGTCTGGAATTGCTTTTTCGCCTGAAACATTAGCAGCGCGGCGGGTATGCGCAACAACGCATCACATGGGACCATGCCCATTCGTGCGTTGTCGTGAACGGGGTCGTGGGTTATCTCAGTGGAATCCGGTCCCCCGCTGCCGCGAAAATGCGCAAATACCGGCTTTTCAGGTCATTCCCATGCAAGAACACACCAAATCGTCCACGCTCGAAAACGCTATTGCACTGCAAAAATATGGCGTCGGGCAGCCCGTCCGCCGCAAGGAGGACGACACGCTGGTGCGCGGCAAGGGCCGCTACACCGACGATTTCAACCTACCCGACCAGGCCTATGCCGTGGTCGTCCGTTCCACCCACGCCCATGGCGTCATCCGCGGCGTCGGTATCGATGCCGCCAAGGCGATGCCGGGCGTGCTGGGGGTTTGGACCGGCAAGGACCTCGATGCCGCCGGCTACGGCCCCTTCACCTGCGGCCTGCCGCTGAAGAGCCGCGACGGCTCGCCCCTGCTGCAGACCAACCGTCAGCCGCTCGCAACCGACAAGGTCCGCTTCGTCGGCGATCCCGTCGCCTTCGTGGTGGCGGAGACGCTGGCGCAGGCCCGCGATGCCGCGGAGGCGGTCGAGCTTGACATCGAGCCGCTGCCGGCCGTGACGGATCCCGCGGAAGCCGCCAAGCCCGGCGCGCCACAGCTCTATGAGCACATCCCTGATAACGTCGTGCTCGACTACCATTACGGCGACGTGGACAAGGTCAACGCGGCCTTTGCCAGCGCCGCCCATGTCACCAGGATCGACATCGAGAACACCCGGGTCGCGGTGGTCTCGATGGAGCCGCGGGTTGGCCTCGCCTCCTACGACAAGAAGACCGAGCGCTACACGCTGCAGGTCCCGACGCAAGGTGTGGCCGGTAACCGCGCCAACCTCGCCAAGAACCTGAAAGTGCCGAACGAGAAGGTGCGCATCCTCACCGCCAATGTCGGCGGCTCCTTCGGCATGAAGAACATCAACTATCCCGAATACATGTGCATCCTGTATGCGGCGAAGGCACTGGGCCGTCCGGTGAAATGGCTCGACGAGCGCTCGACCGCCTTCCTCTCCGACAGCCACGGCCGCGCGCAAAAAATCCATGCCGAGCTGGCGCTCGACGCCGAGGGGCATTTCCTCGCGGCAAGATTGTCCGGCTACGGCAATGTCGGCGCCTACATCACCGGCGTCGCGCCGGGGCCGCTCTCGCTCAACACCGGCAAGAATTTTTCCAGCGTCTACCGCACGCCGCTGATGGCCGTCGACATCAAGGTGGTGCTGACCAACACCACGCTGATGGGCGCCTATCGCGGCGCCGGCCGGCCCGAGGCGAACTATTACATGGAGCGGCTGATCGACCGCGCCGCCGACGAGATGGGCATCAACCGGCTGACCTTGCGCAAGCGCAACTTCATCAAGCCGAGCCAGATCCCGTTCCCGGCCTCCTCCGGCGTCACCTATGACAGTGGCGACTTCCAGGCCGTGTTCAACAAGGCGCTCGAAATCTCGGACCACGAGAATTTCGCCAAGCGCAAGAAGGAGAGCAAAAAGGCCGGCAAGCTGCGCGGCATCGCCGTCGGCTCCTATCTCGAAGTCACCGCGCCTCCCGGCGTCGAGCTCGGCAAGATCGTGTTCGATGCTGATGGCACCGTGCAGCTCATCACCGGCACGCTCGATTACGGCCAGGGCCATGCGACGCCGTTCGCGCAGGTGCTGAGCGCGCAGTTGGGCGTTCCCTTCGAGAGCATCAAGCTCGTGCAGGGCGACAGCGACATCGTCCACACCGGCAGCGGCACCGGCGGCTCGCGCTCGATCACCGCAAGCGGCCAGGCCATCGTGGGGGCGGCCAAACTCGTCATCGAGAAAGGCAAGCGCGCGGCGGCGCATATGCTCGAAGCGTCCGAAGCCGACATCGAATTCGAAGGCGGCCGCTTCACAATCGCCGGCACCGATCGCAGCATCGACATCATGGAGCTCGCCAAGCGCTTGCATGACGGCAAGATGCCCGAGGGCGTCCCTGATACGCTCGACGTCGATCACACCAGCGAACCGGTCGCCTCGGCCTTCCCGAACGGTTGCCACGTCGCGGAGGTCGAGATCGATCCGGAGACCGGCGTTGTGCAGATCGCGCGCTACAGCGCGGTCAACGATTTCGGCACGGTGATCAACCCGCTGCTGGTCGCGGGCCAGCTCCATGGCGGCGTCGTGCAGGGCATCGGCCAGGCCCTGATGGAGCACATCCGCTACGACGACAGCGGCCAGCCGATCACGGGCTCGCTGATGGACTACGCCCTGCCCCGCGCCGAGGACGTGCCGAACATGACCGTCGGCGATCACCCGGTGCCCGCCACGACCAATCCGCTCGGCAGCAAGGGCTGCGGCGAAGCCGGCTGCGCCGGCAGCCTGTCGACAGTGGTGAACGCCGTGCTGGACGCGCTCTCGGACTACGGCATCAAGCACATCGACATGCCGCTGACCCCGGAGCGCGTGTGGCGCGCGATCCAGGAGGCGAAGGCAAAGGCGGCGTAATTGTTGTTCATCTCTCCCCGCTTGCGGCAGGGCTATCGCATTTGAGAGCTTATCCCTGCGGCCATCCTTCGAGACGCCCGCTTTAGGCGGGCTCCTCAGGATGAGGACGGAATGTGCGGCAGCAGTTTCAACGGACACTGATGTCGTTTAGCCTCATCCTGAGGAGGCGCGTAAGCGCCGTCTCGAGGGACGAGGCGTGCGCGCAGGCCGTCGCTACAAATCATATGCGATAGCCCTGCCGTTTGCGGGGAGAGGCGAAGTCACGCCGCCGCCTGCTCGCGCGGCTGGTAGATTGCCGTATGCTGGCAGTGCGCAATCGGCGTCGTGCCATTGGCGACGACGAGGGCGTCGAGCTCGACGAAGCGGTGGCCCTTCTTCTCGTAGTTGGCCGTGACCTTTGCCCGCGCGGTGATCTCGTCACCGGCGCGCGCGGCCGACAACAGCTGCATGCGACTGCCGACATGGATCCACGGGCCCAGAATGGTGTTGTCGACCAGCACGCGGTTCATGACGCGCTGGATCAGGCCGGGATGGCCAAGCCCTTCACGCGCGAAGACCGGGTCGGTCTCGCGGATGTCAGCGAGATAGCCGGCCGCATCCGGCCCGGCCCAACGGCGTGGTGTCGTGCCCAGCCACTTGCCTATTTCGAACGTCGCCGCGCTGACCGGCCTCCGCTCGGTGACCACGGGCGCGGCGACATAGTCGCTCGCCAACACCGCTGGAGCAGCGGCCGGCAGCGACGCCGTTCCGGTCGCGCACAGCTCGGTGCGGCTGAACACCTCGATCGTCAGCAGCTCATTGTGCTCGGTGGCGTCGACATCGGCGGCCTCGCCGTCATAGACCGGCTTGATGAAGCGGGCCTCGACCAGCCCGCGCGACAGGAAATCGCGCCCCCAACGGGCAATCGGCACGTGCATCATGTAGGCGAAGACGTCCACGCCCGGGACCAGCCCGCCGGAAAAGCCGAAGCGGCGCGCCACCGCGTCGTCATGCATCTTGTTTTCGGATTGCTTGGCGGTGTTGTAGGCCTCGACGCGCCAGGTTTCGAGCCGGTTCGGCATGATGGGCGTTCCCTGTAGTCTTGTTGTTTCGGGCCGATCGTAGGCCGCCGGGAACACCGGTCAATCCCCTCGCCTTTGCGGCCCGAATGGGGTACCACGCGGCCAATGACCGATACCCCCACCCGCATCTATGTCGATGCCGACGCCTGTCCGGTGAAGGACGAGATCTATCGCGTTGCGCTCCGGCACGGCGTGCCCGTGAGCGTCGTCGCAGGCAATTTCATCCGCGTGCCGCCGGACCCGCTGATCGAGCGTATCGCGGCAGGTAGCGGCATGGACGCCGCCGACGATTGGATCGCCGAGCGCGCCAAGCCCGGCGACGTCGTCGTGACCTCGGACATTCCGCTGGCGAGCCGCTGCGTCAAGGCGGGCGCCGAGGTGATCGCTCCGAACGGCAAGCCGTTCACGGAGGAGTCGATCGGGATGACGCTGGCGGTGCGCAACCTGATGACCGACTTGCGCTCGGCCGGCGAGGTCACCGGCGGCCCGCGCTCGTTCGCACCGCGCGACCGCTCCGCCTTCCTCTCGGCGCTCGACCAGACGCTGCGCCGGATCCAGCGCCGCCGCGCTGACCAGACCGCCACCAGTCAGGGCTGATCATGGCGCCGCCGCTGATCCAGTTGAAAGACATCAGGCTGACCTTTGGCGGCACGCCGCTGCTATCAGGTGTCGAGCTCAACGTCGCGCCATCCGAGCGCGTCTGCCTGATCGGCCGCAACGGCTCGGGCAAGTCGACACTGCTCAGAATCGCGGCTGGCCTGGTCGAGCCCGACGGCGGCATGCGGTTCGTGCAGCCCGGCGCGACCGTGCGCTATCTGCCGCAGGAGCCTGACTTCGGCGAGCACAAGACCACGCTGGCGTTTGTCGAGTCAGGTCTCGCGCCCGGCGACGACCAGCACCAGGCACGCTATCTCTTGGAGCAGCTCGACCTCACCGGCGATGAGAACCCGCATGATCTCTCCGGCGGCGAAGCCCGTCGCGCGGCGCTGGCCTATGTGCTGGCGCCCTCGCCCGACATTCTGCTGCTGGACGAGCCGACCAACCATCTCGATCTCTCCACCATCGAATGGCTGGAACAGGAGCTGGACAGCCGCCGCAGCGCCCTGGTGATCATCAGCCACGACCGCCGCTTCCTGACCAATCTGTCGCGCTCCACGGCGTGGCTCGACCGCGGCAAGATCAAGCAGATCGACCGCGGCTTTGCCTCGTTCGAGAGCTGGCGCGACGAGGTGCTAGCGGAAGAAGAGCGTGACCAGCACAAGCTCGACCGCAAGATCGTCGACGAAGAGCACTGGCTGCGTCACGGCGTCTCCGGCCGGCGCAAGCGCAACGTCAAGCGCCTCGCCAATCTGCACACGCTGCGCGACCAGCGCCGCAACTATCGCGGCACCGCCGGCACCGCCAGTCTCGCGGCGGCCGAGGCGGAGCAGTCAGGCAAGCTGGTGATCGAGGCCAAGGGCGTCACGAAGGCCTATGGCGAGCGCAAGATCGTCGAGAATTTCTCGACCCGCATCCAGCGCGGCGACCGCCTCGGCATCATCGGGCCGAACGGCGCCGGCAAGACCACGCTGGTCAATCTGCTCACCGGCGGCATGCAGCCGGATTCTGGCATGATACGTCTCGGCGCCAATCTGGAGACGGCCACGCTCGACCAGCACCGCGAAAGCCTCGATCCCAAGTCGACGCTGGCCGAAGCCCTGACCGGCGGCCGGGGCGACCAGATCATGGTTGGAGGCAAGCCGAAGCACGTCGTCGGCTACATGAAGGACTTCCTGTTCGCGCAGGAGCAGCGCGGCACACCGGTGGAAGTGCTCTCCGGCGGCGAGCGCGGCCGGCTGATGCTGGCGCGCGCGCTGGCAAAGCCCTCGAACCTCCTGGTGCTGGACGAGCCGACCAACGATCTCGATCTCGAAACGCTCGACGTGCTCGAGGAGATGCTCGGCGATTACGAGGGCACGGTGATCCTGATCAGCCACGACCGCGACTTCCTCGACCGCGTCGTCACCTCGGTGATCGCGCCCGAGGGCAACGGCAAGTGGATCGAATATGCCGGCGGCTACAGCGACATGCTGGCGCAGCGCGGCGCCGACCTGAAGCGTGAGACGGCGACGGCGCAGGCTCCCGCCGAGAAGAAAGAGGAGCGCGCAGCTGCTCCCGCCTCCTCGCCCAAGCGGAAGCTCAGCTTCAATGAAAAGCACGCGCTGGAAACCCTGCCGAGGAAGATGGAGACGCTGCAGGCCGACATCGCCAAGCTGCAGCGCGTGCTCGACGATCCCAATCTCTATGCGAGGGATCGCAAGACATTCGACGACACCTCCGCCGCCATCGCCAAGGCGCATGAAGAACTGTCCGCCGCCGAGGAGCGGTGGCTCGAACTGGAAATGCTGCGTGAAGAAATTGAACAGGCATAGATTCGCAGGATGGGTGAGCGCAGCGAAACCTATCGCCAAAGGGATTAGGTTATGATGGGTTTCGCTTCGCTCTACCCATCTTACGGGTCCGGAAATAGAGAGATAATATGACCACTCCCCTCGCCGCAAAAATCGCCCGCGAATACGGTACGCCCTGCGCCGTCATCGACATGGACAGGGTCGAGCGCAATATTGCGCGGATCCAGAAGGCCTGCGACGAGGCTGGCGTCGCCAACCGGCCGCATATCAAGACGCACAAGAACCCGACGATTGCGAAGATGCAGGTCGCGGCCGGCGCCAAGGGCATCACCTGCCAGAAGCTGGGCGAAGCCGAGATCATGGCCAACGCCGGCATCGACGACATCCTGATCAGCTACAATCTGCTCGGCGAAGAGAAGATGGCGCGGCTCGGCGCGCTCCGCGCGCGGGCAAATGTGACCGTCTCCGTCGATAATCTGACAGTCATCGACGGACTGATCAAAGTGCCCCATCTCGCGGGTCGAGAGCTGCGCGTGGTCGTCGAGTGCGATACGGGCCGCAAGCGTGCCGGCGTCGAAACTCCAGCGGAAGCGATCGAACTGGCACGCGAATTGTCGGCTTGGCCTGGGCTGAAGTTTGCCGGCTTTCTCATGTACCCGACGGAGACGGGCTGGGCGGAAGCGCAGCGGTTTTTTGACGAAGCGCTCGCCGGCGTGCGTGCGGTCGGGTTGGAGCCAGAGATCGTCTCCACCGGAGGTACGCCGAACCTGAAGAATCTCGGCAAGCTCAAGGGCGGCACGGAGCACCGCTTCGGCACCTATATCTACAACGACCGCATGCAAGTCGCAGCCGGTGTCGCCACCTGGGACGATTGCGCGCTGCACATCTATTCGACCGTGGTCAGCCGCGCCGCGCCCGAGCGCGGCATCCTCGATGCCGGCTCGAAGACGCTGACGACAGACACTGGCGGTCTCGACGGCCACGGCCTGATCCTGGAGCATCCCGAAGCCAGAATCGCGCGCTTCGCCGAGGAGCACGGCTTCCTCGACCTCTCCCGCAGCAACACGCGGCCCAATGTCGGCGAAATCGTCCGCATCGTGCCGAACCACGTCTGCGTCGTCGTCAACATGATGGACGAGGTGGTGATGGTCCGCGGCGAGGAGATCATCGGCACGCTGCCGGTGGCGGCGCGGGGGAAGTTGCGGTAGGCGGTTCGGCACCCGCGCATCCCTCGAGGCTCGGCCTCCGGTGCTGTCGCACCGGAAACCGAGCACCAGGATGACGCTCTCTGTTGAACGAAGCTGAGAGACGGCGCTCTCTCGTAGCCGTCACCCTGAGGCGCCGGAGCGCAGCGGAGGCTTCGAAGGGCGACGGCGTTCTAAGAACGCTTCAGCCATGCCAATACACCCCTCCCCGCCGCGGCACCCGTCGCAAACGAGGCCTGCAGCAGATAGCCGCCGGTCGGCGCTTCCCAGTCCAGCATCTCGCCGGCCGCGAACACGCCCGGCTGCTTGCGCAGCATGTAGTGGTCATCGAGTTCGTCGAAAGTGATGCCGCCCGCAGTCGAGATGGCGCGATCGATCGGGGCCATACCGGTGAGCTGAACGGGGATTGCGTTCACGAGGTGCGCGAGCTCGGCTGGCGAGAACGCGGCAAGCGGCCGGCCGGAGGCGATGGCGGCTTCCTGCATCAGGCCGATGCCGACCGGCGACAATTGCGCGGCCTTGCGCAAAAAATTCGCCAGCGATTGCTTGCCGCGCGTGCCTGACAGCCGCGTCGTCAGCGCGGCGGCGTCGAGGTCGGGCCGCAATGCGATCGAAAGCCGCGCCTGCCCGAGACCCAGCACCGCCTCGCGCAGTTCCGCCGACAGCGCGTAGATCGCGCCGCCTTCGATGCCGCCCCGCGTGATCATCGCTTCGCCGCGCACGGTGTGCGCACCAATCGTCAGCGCCACGCCCTTGAGCGGCTGCCCCTCGAAACGATTCCGGAAGACGTCGGACCACGCGACCGTGAAGCCGGAATTGGCTGGCCGCAGTCTTGAGATGGCGACGCCTCTTGCCGCGAGGAGTTCGACCCAGCCGCCATCCGACCCGAGCCGCGGCCAGCTCGCACCGCCGAGTGCGAGGACCGTGGCGTTGGCAACGACGGCCGCCTCGCCATCCGGCGTTCGAAACAGCAGCCGGCCCTCGCCGTCCCAGCCCGTCCAGCGATGACGGAAGGCAAATCGCACGCCGCCGGCATCGAGGCGCCGCAGCCAGGCGCGCAGCAAGGGCGAGGCCTTGAACGCTTTGGGAAACACCCTTCCGCTGGTGCCGACGAAGGTCGGCTCGCCCAGCGCTTCGCTCCACGCCCGCAACGCCTCAGGCGGAAACGCTTCGATCGCCGCCTGCAGCCTCGGTGCCGCCTCGCGATAGCGCGCCATGAACTGCGGCAGCGGCTCGCTGTGGGTGAGATTGAGTCCGCCTCGGCCCGCCATCAGGAATTTACGGCCGGCGGACGGCATCGCATCATAGACAGTGACGCGGACACGGCCCTGTGCGAGCACTTCGGCTGCCATCAGCCCGGCCGGGCCGGCGCCGATGACGGCGACGGCTGTCAGAGTTTTATCCCCACCCGCGCCGCGGCCTGCGCCACGTATTTCTGCGTCTGCTCGAACGCACCCGTGAGCGCCTTGGCCCTCGACATGTCGCTAATCTCAGTGAAATGCGCGGCGATTGCGTCCGGCGTCCACTCGGACTCCGGCAGGTTGATGCCCTCGCTCTCCACGATCTTGATCACGGCGAAGGAGCCGGCGCCGGCACCCATGATGGTGCGGGTCGGCGCGTCCTCGCTCAGCATGTACTCGACCGCGGGCGTGATCGCGTTCGGCTTCATCAGTTGCAGCGCCTGCGGCGGCAGCAGCTCTTCGGTCATGCGGGTCGCCGCCGTCGGTGAGATGATGTTGACGCGGATGTTGTTCTTGCGGCCTTCCTCGGCCAGCACGTTCATCAGCCCGACCATGCCGGATTTCGCCGCGCCGTAATTGGCCTGGCCGAAATTGCCGTAGAGGCCGGAGGACGAGGTGGTCAGCACGATGCGGCCGTAGTTGCGATCGCGCATGCCGGCCCAGGCCGCCTTGCAGCAATAGAAGGTGCCGACCAGATGCACGTCGAGCACCTTCTGGAAATCGGCGGCCTCCATCTTGCCGAACGACTTGTCGCGCAGGATGCCGGCATTGGCGCACAAGAGGTCGACGCTGCCCCATTCCTTGGTGGCGCGCTCGACCATCGCGGTGACCTGCTCGAAATTCGAGACGTCGGCGCCGTCGGCCATCGCGGTACCGCCTGCCTTGCGGATCTCTTCGACCACGGCCTCCGCAGGCGACAACGAGCCGCCGGTGCCGTCACGCGCCCCGCCGAAATCGTTGACCACGACTTTCGCGCCGCGGCTGGCCAATCCCAGCGCATGCGCCTTGCCGAGACCATTGCCCGCGCCCGTGACGATGGCGACGCGTCCGTCGAACCTGATTGCCATGAGTGCTTTCCTACATGCTAGCCGTCGTGGCCGGGCCTTGACCCGGCCATCCATCGAATTGACGAGCTTTTGACCAGCGATGGATGGCCGGGTCAAGCCCGGCAACGACGCCTCGCCTTACGCGAAATAGATCAGGCCCAGCCACTCCGCGACCAGCGCCGGCTTGTCCTCGCCTTCGATCTCGACAGTGACATTGGTGCGGGACTGCAATTCATTCAGCTTGCGCAGCTTGGCCTCCGCCAGCACGAAACGGCCGCGGACGCGTTTGCCGGAGCGCACCGGCGAGATGAAGCGCAGCTTGTCGAAGCCGTAATTCACGCCCATCGTGGTCCCGGCGATCACCGGCATCACCTCATACGACATGATCGACAGCAGCGACATCGTCAGGAAGCCGTGCGCGATGGTGGTGCCGAAGGCGGTCTCTTTCTTCGCGCGCTCGGGATCGACGTGGATGAACTGGTGATCCTCGATCACGTCGGCATAAGTGTCGATGCGGGGCTGGTCGATCAGGTGCCACGACGACACGCCGATCTCCTTGCCGACCAGGGCCTGATAGGCCTCGAGCGCAATCGGCGGTTTCTTCCAGACTTCGTTCACTTAGGTCTCACTCCGTGTTTTCGGCAGTTCCGGAAAATCCTCCTCGCGGAATTCCCGGCCGCGCAGCGGATCGCTGCGATCATTGTCGCGTTCGAGCCGTCGTAGCTGCACACGGCGGATTTTGCCAGAGATCGTCTTCGGCAGCTCGGTGACGATTTCGAGGCGGCGAATCCGCTTGAACGGGGCAAGGCGGGCATGCAGGTGCTTGAAGATCGACAGCGCCGTCTCCGGCGAGCGCTCCGCACCCGAGGTCAGCAGCACGAACGCCTTGGGGATGGCAAGGCGGATCGGATCCGGGCTCGGCACCACCGCCGCTTCCGCGACCAGCTCGTGCTCGAGCAACACGCTCTCCAGTTCGAACGGGCTGATGCGGTAGTCGGAGGATTTGAACACGTCGTCGGAACGGCCGACGAAGGTGAGATAGCCCTCATCATCCTCGAACACGACATCGCCGCTGCGATACAGCTCACCCTCGGCGCCAGAGAGCTTGCCGTCGTCGCTCTGGTAGCCCTGCATCAGACCGGCGGGGCGCTCACTGCCGAGCACCAGCGTGACCTCGCCCTCTTTCGCCGGGTTGCCGTCGGCGTCGCTGATCTGCACGCGATAGCCCGGCAGCGGCCGGCCCATCGAGCCGATTTTGATCTTTTGCCCCGGCGAATTGCCGGCCAGCGCAGTCGTCTCGGTCTGGCCGTAGCCGTCACGGATGGTGAGGCCCCAGGCGGCCTGCACCTGGTCGATCACCTCAGGGTTCAGCGGCTCGCCGGCGCCGCAGACCTCGCGCAATGCCACTTTGAACGATGCGAGATTCTCCTGGATGAACAGCCGCCACACCGTCGGCGGCGCGCATAGCGTGGTGACGCCGCAGCGGCCGATGGTGGCAAGCAGCGCCTTGGCGTCGAAGCGCGGCTGGTTGACCACGAATACGGTCGCGCCCGCATTCCAGGGGGCGAAGAAGCAGCTCCAGGCGTGCTTGGCCCAGCCGGGCGAGGAAATGTTGAGATGGACGTCGCCGGGCTTCAGCCCGATCCAGTACATGGTCGAGAGATGCCCGACGGGATAGCTGCGCTGGCTGTGCCGGACCAGCTTCGGTTTTGCCGTGGTGCCCGAGGTGAAATAAAGCAGCATGGGGTCGTCGGCGTTGGTCGCACCGTCTGCGCTGAAACTGTCCGAAGCCTTTGCCGCCTCGTCGTATGACGACCATCCGTCGGAGGCGGTGCCGACCACGATGCGAACGATATTCTCCGCGCCGAGGCTCGCGAACTTCGCGACCTGATCTTGCGCGGCAACCACCGCCTTCGCCTTGCCGCGATCGAGTCGGTCGCGCAGCTCGTCCGCGGTGAGCAGCGTGGTCGCGGGAATCACGACGACGCCGAGCTTGATCGCCGCCAGCATCGTCTCCCACAGCGGAACCACATTGCCGAGCAGCAGCAACAGATGGTCACCACGCTTCAGGCCCCGCGCGCGGAGGAAGTTGGCGACCTGGTTGGAGCGCTTCGAGAGCGCCGCGAAAGAGAGCTTCGTCTGCTTGTCCTGTGCGGCATCGACGATCCAGAGCGCGGGACGGTCCTTGGCGTCCGCATCTTTGGCAAGCTCGTCAAACCAGTCGAGCGCCCAGTTGAACGGAACCGGATCCGGCCAGCGGAAGCCTTTGACCGCGGCCTCGTAGTCCGTGCGGTGATCCAGCAGAAACGCGCGCGCTTCCTGAAATGTCGTCATCAAGCTTTCCCGGCTAGACTCCTAACGTGCTTGATAATTCCGGAAAAATCCACCCCGCCCTGGCCGGCTGCGTCGAAGGACTGATAGATCTCCTGCGCATGCTTGCCGAGCGGCGTCGCAGCGCCCGCGGCCTCGGCGGCATCCTGCGCCAGGGTCAGATCCTTCACCATCAGTGCGGAGGCGAATCCCGGCTTGTAATCGTTGTTCGCCGGCGAGGTCGGCACCGGGCCCGGCACCGGGCAATAGGTCGTCAGCGACCAGCACTGGCCCGACGAGGTCGAGGCGACGTCGAACAGCGCCTGATGCGAAAGGCCGAGCTTCTCGCCGAGCGCAAACGCCTCGCTGACCGCGATCATGGAGATGCCGAGGATCATGTTGTTGCAGATTTTTGCGGCCTGGCCTGCGCCGGCCCCGCCGCAATGAACGATCTTCTTGCCCATGTTTTCCAGCACGGGCTTGGCCGCAGCAAATGCGTTCTCTTCTCCGCCGCACATGAAGGTCAGCGTCCCGCCCTTGGCGCCGCCGGTGCCGCCGGAAACCGGCGCATCCACCGAAAGCACGCCATGCTTCGTCGCCAGCGCATGCGCGGCCCGCGAGCTCTCGACGTCGATGGTGGAGCTATCGATGATCAAGGCGCCCTTGGCCATCACAGGCACGACCTCGTTCCAGACGCTGAGCACATGCTTGCCGGCAGGCAGCATGGTGACGACGCCATCGGCGCCCTTCACCGCGCTCGCTGCGCTCTCGGCAATGCTGGCGCCATCGGCCTTGGCCTGATTGCGCGAGGCTTCGACGAGGTCGAAGGCGACGACCTTGTGGCCGGCCTTGACGAGGTTGGCGGCCATCGGGCCTCCCATGTTGCCGAGACCGATGAAAGCGATCGTGGCCATTGTTGTTTCCTCCGCTGCAATCGTTGATTAGTTGAACTTCAGCTCATCAGCGCCGATTTCGGCGAGATACGGCGCCAGCATTTCTGGCGTCACATCTTCGATCCGCGTCGGCGACCAGGTCGGGTTGCGGTCCTTGTCGATCACGGCTGCGCGCACGCCTTCGCGAAAATCATCGCTGCGGAAGACTTCCAGCGCGGCGCGGTATTCGCGCACCAGACACTCTTCCAGGCTCGATGTAGCGCGCGCGAGCCGCAACAGTTTCAGCGTCACGACCATGCCGCGCGGCGATTTTTCGTTGAGCGTCTTCAGCGTGGCCAGCGCGAACTCGGAGCCATCGCGCTTCAGCGCAGCGAAGATGTCTTCCATGCGGTCGAAGCCGAACAAGGCATCGATCACAGGCTCCTTGGCAGCCACCGGCCCCGCGGTCTCGCCGGTCGCAAAGCCGCTGATGAGCTTGCCGACATCGGCGGCAGTCGCGCCGGAACGCAGCTTCGTCAGCGCCTCGCGCAGCTCCGGCAACTTCCCCGCCGGCACGACCCAATCGGCGAACTTCGCATGGATCGCATCCGGCCCGTTCATGGTCTGGCCGGTCAGCCCGAAATAGGTGCCGATCTCGCCCGGCGAATGCGACAGCAGATAGGTGCCGCCGACGTCAGGGAAGAAACCGAGGCCGACCTCGGGCATCGCCAGCTTGGTACGATCGGTGACGACGCGATGGCTCGCATGTGCGGAGAGGCCGACGCCGCCGCCCATCACGATGCCGTCCATGAACGCGACATAGGGCTTCGGAAACTTCTTGATCCGCGCGTTGAGGATGTACTCCTCGCGCCACAGGATCTTGCCGAGGTCGCCGTTCACCTTCGAGCTTTCCCAGAGCGCGCGGATGTCGCCGCCGGCGCACAGGCCGCGCTCGCCGGCGCCTTCCAACAGGATCACGGCGACGTCAGGATCGGCCTCGAAGCGATCGAGCGCCTTGTCGATGTCGCGAAACATCTCCAGCGTCACGGCATTGATCGCCTTTGGACGGTTGAGCCTGATGATGCCGGCAGCGCCCTCGATACGGGCGATGAGATCGCCCTCTTCCGCTCCGCTCATCGCGCGCCCTCAATCAATTTGCGCGCCACGATGAGCCGCATGATTTCATTGGTGCCTTCGAGGATCTGGTGCACGCGTAAGTCGCGCACGATCTTCTCGATGCCGTATTCGCTCAAGTAGCCGTAACCGCCGTGGAGCTGGAGGGCGTGGTTGGCGACCTCGAAGCCGACATCGGTGCCGAACCGCTTGGCCATCGCGCACAGCATGGTGGCATCAGGGTCCTTGCGATCCAGCGCTGCCGCAGCGCGCCACAGGAAGGTGCGTGCGGCCTCCAGCTCGATCGCCATGTCGGCAAGGCGGAATTGAAGCGCCTGGAATTCGTCGAGCCGCTTTCCGAACGCCTTGCGCTCCTTCATGTAGCTGCGCGCCTTGTCGAGCGCGGTCTGCGCACCGCCGAGCGAGCACGCCGTGATGTTGAGGCGGCCGCCGTCGAGGCCGGCCATCGCGATCTTGAAGCCAACGCCCTCTTGGCCGAGGCGATTGGCAACAGGCACGCGGGCATCTTCGAACATCACCGCACGGGTCGGCTGCGCGTTCCAGCCCATCTTGCGCTCGTTGGCGCCGAAGGAGACGCCCGGCGTCTTGCCGTCGATGACAAGTGTGGAGATACCGCCGGGACCGTCGCCTCCGGTGCGCACCATCACGACCAGCAGATCCGTGCCGCCGGCGCCGGAGATGAACTGCTTTTGGCCGTTGAGGACGTAATAATCGCCGTCGCGCACGGCGCGGGTGCGCAGCGCCGCGGCGTCCGAGCCGGCGCCCGGCTCGGTCAGGCAATAGCTCGCAATCAGCTCCATGGTGCAGAGCTTCGGCAGCCATTGATGGCGCTGGGTGTCGCTGCCGAAGGCATCGATCATCCAGCTCGCCATGTTGTGGATCGAGATGAAGGCCGAGGTGGTCGGGCAGCCCGTCGCCAGCGCCTCGAAGATCAGCGCCGCGTCGAACCGCGTCATCGCGGAGCCCCCGACATCCTCGCGGATGTAGATGCCGCCCATGCCGAGGGTTGCGGCCTCACGCATCACCTCGACGGGAAAATGCTTCTCCTCGTCCCAGCGCAACGCGTGCGGCGCAATCTTCTCCGCCGCAAACGCCATCGCCATGTCGCGAAGGACGACCTGATCCTCGTTCAGAGCGAATTGCATGCTAGCCTCGCTCTAAGGGAGATCACTTCATCAGCGGGATCGAGAACTCCGCACCTTCCTTGACGCCGGACGGCCAGCGCGAGGTCACCGTCTTGGTCTTGGTGTAGAAGCGGACCGAGTCCGGGCCGTGCTGGTTGAGATC
This sequence comes from Bradyrhizobium sp. 138, assembly GCF_023074075.1. GTDB lineage: Bacteria > Pseudomonadota > Alphaproteobacteria > Rhizobiales > Xanthobacteraceae > Bradyrhizobium. Next base: position 34,529 of record NZ_JADPKT010000033.1, read on the forward strand.
GCCGAAGCCCGACTTCTTCCAGCCGCCGAAGGTGTAATAGGCGATCGGCACCGGGATCGGCACGTTGATGCCGACCATGCCGACGTTGACCTTGGCCGCGAAGTCGCGTGCGGCATCGCCATCGCGGGTGAAGATGGCAACGCCGTTGCCGTAGTCGTGATCCGACGGCAGCGCCAGCGCTTCCTTGTAATCGTGCGCGCGGACGACCGAGAGCACCGGGCCAAAAATCTCTTCCTTGTAGATCCGCATGTCCTTGGTGACGTTGTCGAACAGCGAACCGCCGAGATAAAAGCCGTTCTCGTAGCCCTGCATCTTGAAGCCGCGGCCGTCGACCGCGAGCGTCGCGCCTTCCTTGATGCCGATGTCGATGTAGCTCTTGACCTTCTCGACCGCCTCGCGCGTCACCAGCGGACCGTAATCGGCCGACGGGTCGATCGAGGTGCCGATCTTCAAGGACTCGACGCGCGGGATCAGCTTTTCCATCAGACGGTCGGCGGTGGACTTGCCGACGGGGACGGCCACTGAGACGGCCATGCAGCGCTCGCCGGCCGAGCCGTAGCCCGCGCCGATCAGCGCATCGACCGCCTGGTCCATGTCGGCGTCGGGCATGACGATGGCGTGGTTCTTGGCACCGCCGAAGCACTGGCAGCGCTTGCCGGTCTGCGCGGCGCGCTCATAGATGTACTGCGCGATCGGCGTCGAGCCGACGAAGCCGACAGCCTTGATGTCGGGGTCGTCGAGGATGGCGTCCACCGCTTCCTTGTCGCCGTTGACGACGTTGAGGATGCCGGCCGGCAGGCCGGCCTCGATCATGAGCTCGGCGAGCAGCATCGGCACGCCGGGATCGCGCTCGGAAGGCTTCAGGATGAAGGCGTTGCCGCAGGCGATCGCGGGCGCGAACTTCCACATCGGGATCATCGCCGGGAAGTTGAACGGCGTGATGCCGGCGACGACGCCGAGCGCCTGCCGCATCGAATAGATGTCGATGCCGGGGCCGGCGCCCTCGGTGTACTCGCCCTTCATCAAATGCGGGATGCCGCAGGCGAATTCCGCGACCTCGAGGCCACGCTGGATGTCGCCCTTGGCGTCCGGCACGGTCTTGCCGTGCTCGCGCGCCAGCAGCTCGGCGAGCTTGTCGTAGTCGCGCTGAACCAGCTCCACGAATTTCATCATGACGCGGGCGCGGCGCTGCGGGTTGGTCGCGGCCCATTCGGGCTGTGCGGCGCGCGCGTTCTCGACGGCGGCACGAACCTCGGCCTTGGACGCCAGCGCCACCTTGGCCTGGACGTCACCGGTCATGGGCTCGAAAACGTCGGCGGTACGGCCAGACGTGCCCTTCACTTCCTTGCCACCGATGAAATGTCCGACTGAACGCATGGAATGATCTCCTTGAGGCCGAGCTTGAACGCTTTGACAAATCCTATCGACCTGCATTTATTGGGATTCAAGTCTGAGATAATGCACCATAGATGTGCGAAAATGCTGGATCAAGGCGCTATCGACTGGGATGACTTCCGCTTCGTGCTGGCCATCGTGCGGGGCGGCTCGGTCTCGGCTGCGGCAAAACAGCTCGGCGTCGACCATGCCACGGTGATCCGCCGCGTCGACCGGCTCGAAAAGCACCTCTCGGCAAAGCTGTTTGACCGGCGCAAGACCGGCTACCTCCTCACCGAGGCCGGCCAGCGCGTCGCCGACAGCGCGGAAGCCATGGAATCGACCATCGTCGCCAACCAGGAGCAGGTCGGCGGCTCAGTGGCGCGGCTGACCGGGACGGTGCGGATCGGCGCGCCCGACGGGTTCGGCACGGCCTTCCTCGCCCCGCGGCTGGCGCCCTTCGCCGACCGGTATCCCGATCTCGATTTGCAACTTGTGGCCACCGCGCGGCTGTTCAGTCTCTCCAAGCGCGAGGCCGATATCGCGATCAGCCTGACCATGCCGAAGGAAGGCCGCATCGTCGGCCGCAAGCTGCTCGACTACCGTCTCGGCCTCTATGCCGCCCCCGCCTATCTCGACCGCTTCCCTGAGATCAGTTCGCGGCAGGACCTGATGCAGCACCGCTTCGTCGGCTACATCGAGGAGCTGCTGTTCACGCCGGAGCTCGACTATCTGCCGCAGGTGTCGCCGAAGATCTCCGCGCGCTTCCGCAGCGCCAATCTGATCGCCCAGCTCAACGCCACGCTCTCAGGCTTCGGCATCGCCGTGCTGCCCCACTTCATGGCGAGCGATTATCCGCAGCTGGTAGCCGTGTTGCCGGAGGAGATCTCGATCACGCGGACGTTCTGGATGCTGATGCACGCCGACAGCAAGGATCTGGCGCGGATCAGGGCGGTGGCGGATTACATCGGCGAGATCGTGGAGCGCGAACGGGCGCTGTTTGCGGGGCGGTCAGCGACGGTCACGTAGGGTGGGTTAGCCCTGCAGATGCGCGAAGCGCATCTGCTCGGCGTAACCCACCTCTTCTGTCTCAGCGGATCAACACAGCGGTGGGTTACGCCGAGCTGTCTGCGCTTCGCGCAGTCCGCACGGCTAACCCACCCTACGGCAGCTCGTCTAGTTCTTCGTCTTCTTCGCCGCTGTCACCTTCGGCTCACGCTTCGTGCCCTCGAGCGCGCTGTCCCTGCCCGCCTTCAACACCTCGTCCGACAGCTCGCTCGACCCGGCGACGCGCGCCAGCAGCATGGTGCCGGCCATCGTCGCCAAGGTCGCGATCGCCTGCTTGCGTGCGGCCTTGCGCGGCAGGTTCGGGATGTAGTCCGTGAGCTGCTCGATCATCTCCTCGAACTTGCCGGCGAAGGCTTTTCGCGTCTTCGGGCTCTCGCGGGCGATCTCGGCGCCGAGGGCGGGGATCGAGCAGCCGCTGCCGGGATTGTCGCGATGCAGCGTGGAGAGATAGCTCTCCGCGAACAGCGCCAACCGCTTTTCGGGAGCGGCCTCGTCGGTGAGCTTGCGCCAATGGTCCATCGAACGATCCATGGCGTAGGCGAAGGCTTCCATCACCAGCGCTTCGCGGGAATCAAAATGCGCATAGAAGCCGCCATGGGTCAGGCCGGCCTCCTTCATGAGATCGGCGACACCGATGCCGTGGGCACCCCTCTCGCGCAGCCGCACCGAAGCTTTCTTCACGATGCGGTCGTGGGTTTCCTGCTTGTGTTCCCGGGAATAGCGCATGCGGATCTCATTGGATGTCGATAGTCATCTCATAACACGCAAACGACGCAAAGGGTGCATTAATTCATGTTAAGTTGCTTCCGATCATGGAAAACGTCGCCGTTGCATGCACCGCAAGGGCCCCCTTGCCGTCCCGGACGAAGCCTTCGGCGTAGCTGGTCTGCCGCCCCAGCTTGATCACCTTGCCTTCGGCCGAGATCAGCCCGGACCGCACCGAGAGCGGGCGCAGGAAGGCCAGCTTCAGGTCGAGCGTGACCGAGCTCTGGCCGGCCTCCTGCCGGGTCGAGATCGCGCATCCCATGGCGGTATCGAGCAGCGCGGCGGCGGTCGCCCCGTGGATAAGACCGATGGTGTTTTCGAGATCCTCGCGTGGCTCCAGTTCCAGCACAATCCGGCCCGGCTCGACCACGGCCACCGCGAAACCGATCAGTTTCGCGAAAGGCGGCGGCGGCAGCCGGCCGTCGCGAATCCCCAGCATGGCGTCCATGCCCGACAGGCCCATTGCCACTTTCGCGACCGGTGCCGGCGCCTGCCACTCCACCACACGCTCGCGCCGCTGCGCGGGCGAAAACAGGTCGAGTTGATCGGTTCGGGTCATGCCGTCCTCTTTGAATGTTACATATCATACTATGGCACGGCCTTCGGGCTGGCAACTCCATCCCAACGCGCTTGACAAGCCGGGCGTTTCGGCCCGGAAGTGATCATGACCGGCGCGCCCCCGCGCATGTCCACGAAACCTTCGAGTGCCACGATGGAAATGCTCAACACCCACTGCGGCGTGACGCGCGATGCGCGGGGCGTCGTTCATGTCGCGATCTGCAACGCCGGCCCGCTCAACATTCTCGGCTCGCCGGTGACCGACGCCGTGCGCGAAGGCCTGCAGCAGCTCGCATCCGACCGCAGCATCCGCGTCGTGGTGCTGCGCGGCCAAAGCGAGAAGAGCATGATCGGCGGCGCCGACATCAAGGAGATGGCGACGCTCGACCAGACCTCGGCCGAGGCCTTCATCAGCCGCCTGCGCGATCTCTGCGAAGCGGTGCGCCAGTTCCCCGCCCCCGTGATCGCACGCATGCCGGGCTGGTGCCTCGGCGGCGGCCTCGAAGTGGCGGCGGCCTGCGATTTCCGGGTCGCGGCGCATGATGCGCATTTCGGCATGCCGGAGGTGCGCGTCGGCATCCCCTCCGTGATCCACGCGGCGCTCCTGCCACGCCTGATCGGCTGGGCTCGCGCGCGCTGGCTGGTGATGACCGCGGAGAACATCGATGCGCCGACGGCGCTCGCCTGGGGCCTGGTCGACAGGGTCGCGCCTGAGGGCGGGCTCGATGCGACGATCGAGCGCCTGGTGAAGGCCTTGCTGGAATGCGGCCCCGAGGCGCTGCGCTCGCAGAAGGCGCTGCTGCGGCAATGGGAGGAGCTGCCGCTGACGGAGTCGGTGAATCTGAGCGTGAAGGTGTTCGGCGAGTCGTTCCTGACCGACGAGCCGACGCGGTTGATGCAGGCGTTCGTGAACAGGAAGCGGTAGGTGCTCCCGAGGCAGTGACGCCGAAGCGGCGACCTCGACGTCACTCCTGCCTTCGCAAGACCAAATCTCATCCGACCCTCGACAATTTCTCATCCCTGCCGCGGTTGCATTTTTTGCGCCGCATCATATGATGGTCATAATCTTAATCATCATCGCCAGGGAGTCTCATCATGGCCGAAGCCGCCGATCCCATCGTCATCGTCTCCGCCGCCCGCACCCCGCTCGGCCGCTTCATGGGTGAGCTTTCGCCGCTCGCCGCGCACAAGCTCGGATCGCATGTGATCGGCGCGGCGCTGGAGCGCGCCAAGCTCGCGCCCGAGAAGGTCGACGAGGTCTTCATGGGCTGCGTGCTGCCGGCCGGCCAGGGCCAGGCCCCGGCGCGCCAGGCTGCGCGCGCAGCGGGTCTGCCCGACGGCACCGGCGCGACCACCGTCAACAAGGTCTGCGGCTCCGGCATGAAGGCGACCATGCTGGCGCACGACATCATCCGCGCCGGCTCGGCCGAAATCGTCGTCTCCGGCGGCATGGAGAGCATGAGCAACGCGCCGTATCTGCTCGCCAAGGCACGCGGTGGCTACCGCGCCGGCCATGATCGCATCATCGACCACATGATGATGGACGGCCTCGAGGATGCCTACGAGACCGGCCGTTCCATGGGTGATTTCGGCGAAGCGACCGCGGAGGCGTACCAGTTCACCCGCAAGGACCAGGACGCCTTTGCGATGGAAACGCTCAGCCGTGCCCGCACAGCGGTCCAGGGCGGCGCGTTCAAGGCCGAGATCGCGCCAATCACGTTGACCGAGAAAGCGGGTCCCCGCATCATCGCCAATGACGAGCATCCGCTGAAGGTCGATCCTGCCAAGATTCCCGGCCTGAAGCCGGCCTTCCGTGCCAACGGCACCATCACGCCCGCGGCCTCCTCTGCCAATGCCGACGGCGCCGCCGCGCTGGTGCTGACCAAGCGCTCGCTCGCCGATCGCAATGGCCTTCCTGTCATCGCCGAGATCAAGGGCCATGCCACCCACAGCCAGGAGCCGCAATGGTTCACGACCGCGCCGATCCCGGCAATCCGCAAGCTGCTCGACAAGGTCGGCTGGAGCGCGGGTGACGTCGACCTGTTCGAGATCAACGAGGCCTTTGCCGTCGTGGCTATGGCGGCGCAGCGCGACCTCGGCATTCCCCGCGACAAGCTCAACATCAACGGCGGCGCCTGCGCGCTCGGCCATCCCATCGGGGCCACCGGCGCGCGGTTGATCGTGACGCTGCTGCATGCGCTCGAGGCGAATAACCTCAAGCGCGGTGTCGCGTCGCTGTGTATCGGCGGCGGCGAAGCGACCGCGATCGCGGTGGAGCGGGTGGCACACTAACCCGCGCCATGGCCGGAATAGAGGGAAGTCTGACATTTTAGACTTCCCTTTTTTGTGCCAGATTGCGACGATGGTGCGGGTCTTCGAGGCTCGCCAACCACGATTGAGGCCCAATGATCTCGAGCTGGCTCGCGGCAGCATTGTCCCGCCGCAACGTCCATTACGGCTGGGCGATGGTCGGCGTGACCTTCCTCGCCGCGCTGATCAGCGCCGGCACGGTCGGCGCGCCCGGCGTGTTCATCGTCCCACTGCAAAAGGAGTTCGGCTGGAGCACGGCGGAGATCTCCTCCGCGCTGTCGATCCGCTTCATCCTGTTCGGGCTGATGGCGCCGTTCGCGGCCGCCCTGCTCAACCGCTACGGCCTGCGCAACGTCACGCTGACCGCGCAATTGGTCGTCGTCTCGGCGCTCGTGCTCTCGCTCGGCATGACGCAGGTCTGGCAACTCGTCGCGCTGTGGGGCGTGGTGATCGGCATCGGCACCGGCATGACCGCGATGGTGCTGGGCGCCACCATTGCGACGCGCTGGTTCGCCGCGCGGCGCGGGCTCGTTATCGGCATCCTGACCGCGAGTGTCGCCACCGGCCAGCTCGTGTTCCTGCCGCTGCTCGCAACCCTCACCGAACGTTACGGCTGGCGCCTCGCCCTCGGCTTCGTCTGCATCATGCTCGGCGTGTCCGCGCTGGCGATCCTGCTCGTGATGCGCGACCGTCCGAGCGATTTGGGCCTGCGCCCGTTCGGCGACGAAGGCACCACACCCCTGCCCGCCCCGCCCGTCAGCCACGGCTCGATCACCGGCGTTGCGCTCGGAACGCTGCGCGACGCCTCGAAGTCCGCTACGTTCTGGATCCTGTTTGCGACATTCTTCGTCTGCGGCGCATCCACCGCTGGCCTCGTGCAGGTGCATCTGATCCCGATGTGCCTCGATTTCGGCATCCCGCAGGTGCAGGCCGCGAGCCTGCTCGCAGCGATGGGCATGTTCGACTTCGTCGGCACCATCATCTCGGGCTGGCTGTCGGACCGGTACGATAATCGCTATTTGCTGTTCTGGTACTACGGCCTGCGCGGGCTCTCGCTGATCTTCCTGCCCTTCAGCGACTTCTCGTTCTACGGCCTCTCGATCTTCGCGATGTTCTACGGGCTCGACTGGATCGCCACGGTGCCGCCGACGGTACGGCTCACCGCGCAAAAGTTCGGGCCCGAGCGCGCCAATCTGGTGTTTGGCTGGATCTTTGCCGGCCATCAGCTCGGCGCAGGCACGGCCGCCTTCGGCGCCGGCCTGTCGCGAACGATCTATCAGAGCTATTTGCCCGCATTCTTCATCGCCGGCGCGCTCTGCGTGTTCGCCGCGCTGGTCGTGCTGGCGCTGTCGCGGCAAATCAAGCCAAAGCCGGCGATAGCGTAAGCGTGCACTGACGGGCTTTGGCGTTCGCAAACACACCTCCGCGTTCTCGCGGCCGATTTCGCCCGAGCTTTGCTCGCTTCGTTGCTCCTTTCGTTAAGAAAGGGCGCAGAGAAGGCCGGGCGCCGGCTGGCACCCGCGGTCCCGTGTGCGAACAAGACGCGCACGGGGTGGACTACAGGTGACGCCGGAACGCCCGGCCTTCCCTGCGCGGATGGTCTTACGGCTTATGTCGTGCTCTCCCCGGGGAGCGATGCACTATTGCCCCCGTCGCCTTGCGGATGGCTGATGCGCGAACCCGGTTGGGCCGCCGCAATCACCGCAACACTTGACGCACAGACCCCGGGCGTCAGGACCACACGATTTTGCCGTCCGCGCACATCCCCATTCCTGTCCGCGACGGCTGGCGTGCGCTCGCCATCGCGGCCGAACGAGGACGCTGTCAGCGCCGTGTCGTATCGCGCGTGCCGCTGCTCACGGGGATTCCCGCCCTGCAGCTTGCCCAGCGCGCCGACGCCGTCGCGGCCACCGCCTCCCGGCCCGCATCTCGTGACGATCGCGAAACGCCCCTTGTGGCGGGCGGGATGTGTCGATGTCTACGATAAATCCGAATTCTTGTAAAGCGAATTTTTTGAGGGAGGCGCGGCAGTCTCGCCGCGAGGCAGCGTCGCCTGGAATGCCCCCGGCGCGGGCGCTCGACCAAAACTGCGAAAACAACCCCATGCACAGTAGCCGAAGCATGAGGGATCAATGACTTAGCGCGGATGCGACAATGACCCCTCATCCCTGAGGAGGCGCGTAAGCGCCGTCTCGAACGACGAGGCGTGCGCGCAAGCGGCGGCGTCGTCTTTTCCCAGACGGCCTCTCATCCGACGTAGCTGCGGCCCGTCAGCCGCGTCCCATGCTGTAGAATTCCGGGTTCGGACGCATGCTGGTGACGTTGGCGAGCCGGTTGGAGAGGCCGAAGAAGGCTGTGATTGCGGCGATATCCCAGACGTCGTCTTCCGTGAAGCCGTGCGATTTCAGCGTGGCGAAATCGGATTCGGAGACCGTGTAGGCTTCCGTCGAGACGCGTACGGCGAAGTCGAGCATCGCCTTCTGGCGGTCGGTGATATCAGCCTTGCGGTAGTTGACCGCGACCTGATCGGCGATCAGCGGATCCTTGGCGCGGATGCGCAGAATCGCGCCGTGCGCGATGACGCAATACTGGCATTGATTGAGGTTGCTGGTCGCAACCACGATCATTTCCCGCTCGGCCTTGGTGAGATTGCCGGGCTTCTCCATCAGCGCATCGTGATAGGCGAAGAACGCGCGAAACTCATCCGGCCGGTGCGCGAGCACGAGAAAAACGTTCGGAATGAAGCCGGACTTCTCCTGGACCGCCAGGATACGGGCCCGGATGTCATCCGGCATGTCGGCAAGATCAGGAACCGGGAAGCGGCTGACTGCAGGTGCCTTCGTCATGGCCTGAATATCCTCGGAGCTGGTCGATGGAAATCGATGCGATCATGCGTCCCCGCGCCCCCCCGGCCATGGGACGGTCCGCAACGGGATGCAATCCTGGCTCTGAGTAACCCCATCCTGAGGAGGCGCGTAAGCGCCGTCTCGAAGGACGCGGCGCGAGCTCAGCTCGCGCACAATGCCGTGTGAGATAGCCCTGCCCGCGTCGGCGAGACTAGCAGGTCTTCTGCTGCAGATGCTGGACGCAGGTGCAGGTGGTCGACGTCGGGGAAGTCGAGGAATACTTCACGTCGTAATAGGGAGGGCTCGAGGAGCCGCCCGGGCCGTTGGTCGAGCAGCGCGGGAACAAATAGTAGCTGTCGGACAGCTTGATGGTGCCCGCGATGGTGAAGCCGAGGTTGGGCGTGTAGTCATAGGACACCTCGCTCAGGATGAGGGAGATGTTGGCGTTGGTGGTGCCGCCTTGCGCGGTAAAGGCCGACAAGGTCATCGCGGTGCCCGGCGTTCTCGCCCCTGACGCATTGGTCGATTTGCTCCATCGCACCGTGGCATTGCCGCTGGGGTCGGTCGAGACTTCCGAGACGGTGATCGTCATCAAGGAGGTGCTGCCATTCTTGATGGGATATGGCGCCATGATGGCGGTCGCAGCCGCGAGGATACCGTCCATTTGGCTCGGGCTAACGGACGTGTTCTGTGTGATCATGTCGGCGACAGCATGCGCGGTCGCGCTGACCTTGACGTTCATGGCGAGCCCGTTGCCGAGCTCGACGCCGCCGATATAGAGCAATAGCATGAACGGCGTCACGATGGCGAACTCCGTCGCTGCGACGGCGCGGACATCGGTCAACAGGTGCCGGGCGCGAGATGACAGGGCGGAGATCATCAGTTGGCTCCTGGCTCGTTCTGGAACGCGGCGGATGACATGATCAGCCGGTTGCCGTTGCTGAGATTCGAGAGATTGAAACCGAGTGGCCCGAGCACGACCGGCCACTCGTACAGCACGCGCAGCACGACGATATCGCCGGCCACGCCCGGGTTGTACTGCCAGGCATTGGAGACCTTGCCCGAGCCGTCGTAGGTCAGGGTCGGCATCGCCGTGTTCGTGGACGTCCAGGAGGTTGCCACCTGCATGTCCACCATCAGGCCGCTGCAGGTGAACAGGATCACGATCTGATCGCAGACCTTCTGCTTGAAGACCGCCTGCGTCATGTTGGCGGACTGAACCTGTCCGGTCATGACGAGGCGCGCCGACTGGCGCACGACGGATTCGAGCATCTGCTGGGCGAAGAAAACGAGAAAGGTCTGGATCAGCGCGATGACGAGGGCGAGGAACGGCGCAGCGACGAGCGCGAACTCGACGGCCGTGGCGCCCCTGCTGTCGCGCGCGAATGCGGCGCAGCGATTGCGGCGTCTGCTTATGGTGGAGGTCAATCCGAACATGGCCCTTCCCCTACTGCACCAGGCTGGCCGTGCTGGACGCAACCTTGATGAACAGGTCCGTCAGTGCCTTGGAGATGTCGCCACCATTCTGAACATTTGCGTACAGGCCCGGTGACGCACAGGATTGCAGCCGTTGCGCGATCGTGCCCGTCGACGAGGACGGATTGTTGAACTGCGAGATACGGCTGGTGTACCAGCCGTCGCTCAATTGCAGGTACTCGGTGTAGAGGATCGCGATACGAATGTTTCGCTTCTTGATGGTATCGCATATCGCCGTGTTGAGCGGTTGCTGGCATCGCGCCGTCGTGGAGTTGGCTGACGGAAGCGGATAGGTGGCATTGATGTCGCAGCTGCCCCCCGACTTCGGGATGAGCTTGTCCTCGACGCCGTCGGTGACGAGGAAGATCACTTCCTGCGGCGTACCGGTCGCGCTACCGTCGCCGGGATCGGGCATGGAGGTGTTGAGGTCCGTCAGCCCCTTCGAGATATCGGTGCCGTAGTCCGTGGTGTAGATGCAGCCGCCCGAGCCGTTGAGAACGGGGCAGTTCTGGTGATCGACCGTCAGGAGCTGAATGTTGCCGATCTTCGTGCCTGCGGTGGTTGGGGTGGTCAGCGTCTGGATCGTGTTCAGGGCGTAGTCGAAAGTGTAGATGGCAGCCTTGTAGGTCGTGTTGTTGAGCGCCGACATGCACTGCATGACGCCGCCCGACGTGCCCGACTGGGGGCACGTCCAGGGTCCGACCATCAACTGCTTGACAGCATTGGTCACGAGATCGATCCGCAGCGTGACGTTGTTCGCACGCGCGACCGTGAGGTTGTCCTTGTTCGTCGAGCTGGGGGCTGCGTTGTTGGGATGCGCCTCATGACAGGCGAATGCGCAATTCCTGGCGTAAGTGGGCTGGCTCTGCGTGGCGAGAATCATTTTATCGATGTCGCCCTGGGTCGCCGTCAGCGCCATCGACGGGGAATCATCCAGCAACAGGTAGAAATTCATGTTGGGCGCGCTGGACGCCTTCGCCGTCGATGAACCGACCACCTGCCAGGTCTGCTTGCCGAGGACGCCGGGGAAATTGTTGACGGACTCCGCGGTGTAGGAAACCGTGATGGTCCGCGCGAGACCGGAATCGGTGACCGTGACCGTCGGCGTCGGCGTCGCCGCCAGGCCGGGAAGATTCGCCTTGGCGGCAAAGACCGCCTTCGCGGTCGCCTTGACGACTTCGCTATCGGTCTGCGTCAGCATCGCCGGCCGCACGGCCGCAATCGCGGCCGCATCGGCAGCCGCGTTCAATTGCTCGCGCTTGCGCAGGGCCAGCGTGTAGTCGAGCGTCATGCCCAGGAGAAAGATGATAGGAACCATCGTCAGCGCGAAGATGATAGCGACGTTGGCCTTCCGGTCTGTCGCGAAACAGAGCACTGCGCGGCGGAGCATGAGGTTCATCCTGTCTGCCGTCATTGCGGCAGCTGCCCTTTCCCTGAAATCGACGGAAGAGATTGCCGGGATTCGATCCCAACACTCGTCCGTCACGGGCGGAATATGTCGAGCGCCCCGTTAATCAACACTTACGGACAATCCGCAAACCGGAACCGCACGGGATCGGGATGTCCCATATCGAGAAGGCATCACTAATGTCGCTTAAACGCGACCACAGAAATTGGCGATAAACGGTAGGAAACGCCCGTAGAAATACCGGAGGTGGCCGGCGCTATAATGCCGTTAGACTCCACGGCGCAAACGTGGACAATACTCCGACGCACGTCACGTGCGCAGTGCACACCAAGATGCGCCCAGGGGAAACAAATGCCGGCTGCCGGTCCGTCGTCCGAACCCATCATTCCAACCGCTCCGCTGACCGCCCAGATGCGCGATTCACTGCGCGCGATCGTCGGTGAGAAGGGCCTCATCGAGGACGAGCACGGCAAGCAGCCGTTCGTGACGGACTGGCGCGGACTGCTGGTTGGACGTGCCGGCGCCGTCGTTCGTCCCGGCAGCACCGCGGAAGTCGCGAAGGTGGTCAGGCTCTGTCATGACCATGGGGTCGCGATCGTGCCGCAGGGTGGGAATACCGGCCTGATGGGCGGCGCCACGCCCTGGCCCTCGCACACCGGCATCGTGCTGTCGCTTGGCCGCATGAACCGCGTGCTGGACGTCGATGCCACCGGCTACACCATGACGGTCGAGGCCGGCTGCGTGCTGCAGACTCTGCAGGAGACAGCAAGCCGGCACGACAGGTTCCTGCCGCTTAGCCTTGGCGCCCAGGGCTCGTGCATGATCGGCGGCAATCTGTCGACCAACGCCGGCGGCGTGCAGGTGCTCCGCTACGGCAACGCCCGCAATCTGGTCCTGGGCCTGGAGGTGGTGCTGGCCAATGGCGAGGTCTGGGACGGGCTGCGTGCACTCAAGAAGGACAATACCGGCTACGACCTCAAGCACCTCTTCATGGGCGCCGAAGGAACGCTCGGCATCATCACCAAGGCCGTGCTCAAGCTATGGCCGGCGCCCAAGGACGTCTGCACCGCGTGGCTGGCGGTCCGGGATCCACGCGCGGCGCTGGAAATCCTGTCTGAGGCGCACGCGGCATCCGAGGACAATGTCGGCTCCTGCGAGCTACTCAGCCGGGCGGCCGTCGACCTCGCCCTGCGCCACATTCCCGGCACGCAGGATCCGCTGAAGGCGGACACGCCCTGGTACCTGCTGCTGGAATGGTCGTCGGCGCGCCCGCGCCAGGACGGAACCGAGGGCATGTCCGGCAAGATGGAGCAGTTCCTCGCCGATCAGCTCGAAGCCGGCCGTGTGCTTGACGCAACGATCGCGCACACACTCGGTCAATCGCGCAATATGTGGCACATCCGCGAAGCCATGGCGGAAGCCTCCCGCGCCGAGGGACCGGGGATCAGTTTCGACGTCTCGGTGGCGATCTCGGCGATCCCGGAGTTCATCGACAAGGGCCTCAAGGCTGTGCTCGACATTCTCCCGACCATCCGGCCCTATCCTTTGGGGCACATCGGAGATGGCAACCTGCATTTCTCGTTCATGGGGCCGCTCGGCATGGATCAGCAGACGCTGAATCAATACAAGGGCGCCATCACGCGGGCCGTGAACGATCTCGTCACCTCCATGGGCGGCTCGATCTCGGCGGAACACGGCATTGGCATCGACAAGCTCGACGAGCTCAGCCACTACCGGTCGAAGACCGAGCTCGACATCATGCGCACCATCAAGCGCGCGCTCGATCCGCAGAACATCATGAATCCCGGCAAGGTGCTGCGGCTGTGATGGACGCTGCGCCCGATCGGTCTGGCGTAGGCGGGCCGCAAAGACGTTGCGACCCGTCCATGGTCTCATGGAGCGGTGCCTGTCCTCAAGCCACCGAACCGCCGCGCGGATTGACGATCGTATATCCGCGCAATGAGCGCGCGTGGATTCGCGTCGCGCGTCCGCCCGAGTTGGCGTCATAGGCCATCCAGACGTCGCCTCCTAGGTGCTGCTCCAGGACGAAAACGTGTCCTCGTCGCGCAGCAACCATTCCTGCTGCGGGTGATGTCCGCGGAAAGCGCAGCCAGTTGGACGCAAGATTCAGCTCCGGCACGATACGGCCGAACACGCGCAGAGCCGCGCCGCAGCCGCAGAAGGACGACGGGCAACCGGCCGGACGGCCACCGACAATGCGTACGCCAGCGACACCGGAGATAGACTCCGGCGTAGCGGTGCCCCCAGCATCAGTCACAGTCAGTTGCGTCGAGCGGTAGGCTTGCAGTGAGGACCTGGAAATCAGTGATGATCTGGAAGCCAGTGAAGACCTGGAAGTCCGCTCGCGTCGCGTCTGCGAGTACGAGAAGTCGCAGGGCATGGTGACGTTGCATTCAGAAGCTTGATGAATGCGATAAGGCCGCGCTTCCGAAGCGACAGAACCCAGGGCAACGAAGAGACACGCAGAAAATACTCGCTTGAACATTGCAGGACTCCAAATGAGAGACCCTGCCCCGGACAACGAGAAATCAATAACAGTTTGGCTGAAATGGGCCTAAAGAGCGGCTGAAATGGCTGCATTGCGCGACACGACCTGCAATCGTGTCATAGCCTACACGTAGCGACCGAGATGATTAACTCGCAGCGCACGAATGCGCGCTCAACGCGCCAGGCTTGCAGCATGCAATCAAGCCCGGTTGGCGTTTGGAAGCGTTGCGGAAGACACTTGACTGCCAACATCCGGTTTGCATCCCGATCACAATGCGGCCATTGCCGCGCGTAAGCACAAGGATGCTACGGCCTGATCGAAAAATTCTCCGGCGGTCCCGCTTTCCGCAAGGGCTCCGCCAGCCGTGCGAATTCGCATAGCAGCGAGCGCGTCTTGCGGGGATCGATGATCTCCTCGACCCAGAATTTTTCGGCCGAGCGGAACGGCGAGCGCAGCTTGTTGAGGCGCTGCTGGATTTCCTCCAGCTTCGCCGCCTTGTCCTCGGCCGCATCGATGTCGGCGCGGTAGGCCGCCTCGATGCCGCCTTCGAGCGGCAGCGAGCCCCAATAGGCCGACGGCCAGGCGTAGCGGATCGAGAAGCGATCGGCCGGCTGATGCACCACGCCGGCGACACCGAAGGCGTTGCGCAGGATCACGGTGCACCAGGGCACGGTGGTCTGGTTCACCGCCGCCATGGCACGAACGCCGTGGCGGATGGTGGCGGCCTTCTCGGCATCGAGGCCGATCATGAAGCCGGGACAATCCATGAGATAGACGATGGGCAGATGGAAGGTTTCCGCGAAGTCGACCCAGCGCACTACCTTCTGGCAGGCATCCGCGGTCCAGGAGCCGCCGTAATGAAAGCTGTCGCTGGCGAGCAGCATCACCGCCCTGCCCTCGAGTCGCGCCAGGCCGACGATGAGGGGCTTGCCGAAGTTCTTGCCGACCTCGAAGAACGAGCCCTTGTCGACGACCTGCTCGATGATCGGCCGCATCTTGTAGACCTGCTTGCGGTTGCGCGGCACCGCGTTCAGCAGCGCTTCGTCGCTGCGCTCCGGATCATCGGTGCAGGGCAAGGTCGGCGGCAGCTCGTAGACCGATGACGGCAAATAAGAGAGGAAGCGCCGCGCGCAGGCGAACGCCTCTTCCTCGGTGTCGACGGCATGGTCGACCGCGCCGGCGCGGGTCTGGATGTCGGCGCCGCCGAGCTCCTCCTTCGAGAGGTCCTGCCCGAGCGCCTTCACCACCGGCGGCCCCGCGACGAACATCGCGGACTTCCGGGTCATGATCGAATAGTGGCTGGACGCGAGACGCGCGGCACCTAAGCCTGCCACCGAGCCGAGGCCGAGCGCGACCACCGGCACGCGCGACAAATTCTCCGTCGTGAAGCGATACCAGCGCGTGCCGCCGATGCCGCCCGGCAGATTGGCCGCGCCCTTGGTCTCGATGGTCTTGACCGAGCCGCCGCCGCCGGAGCCTTCGATGATGCGGACGATGGGCAGACGGAAATCGTGCGCCATTTCCTCCGCCATCAGCGGCTTTGCGGAAATCGACGCATCGGCCGAGCCGCCGCGCACGGTGAAATCGTCGCCGACCACGACGATGGTGCGGCCGTCGACGCGCGCGCGGCCGAACACGCAGTTCGCCGGCGTCAGCTTCTTCAGATCGCCGCTGGAATCGTACTCACCGATGCCGGAGACGGCACCGATCTCGTGAAAGCTGCCCTTGTCGATCAGCTTGTCGATACGCTCCCGAACAGTCAGCCGGCCCTGGTCATGCTGTCGCTTGACCTTGTCAACGCCGCCCATCTCCCGCGCGAAGGCTTCGCGCCGGGCGAGCTCGTCGAGTTCCGGCTTCCAGTTCATTCACTCCCTCCGAATTGATCGGCTTGTTATTGTTATGCACGGCCATTGCGACCGGTTTACGCGGGATGCGGTTGTTGAAGACGTCGCCTTCCGCGCCCTCGACCAGGCTGCCGAGCGAACGCCCGAGCTCGAGCATCAATGGCGCGACTTCGGTATGCAACCGCTCCTCGTCATACATCGCGGACAGAAGGCCGATCGTGATGACCACGAAGGTCTGGTACTGCGGTGACCAGATCGGCACCGCGAGCCCGTTGATGTGCGGACTCCACAGGCCGCAGGCCGTGACATAGCCGCGCTCGCGCAGCATCTGCCGGTTGGCTTCAATGCGGGGTTTGAGGATCTTCACGGCCTCGGGAGCTTCCCGTTCCATGTCCGCGATGAAGGCATCGCCGATCTCCGGCGCCAGCGCCGCGGTGTAGGCCGCGCCGGCGGCGGTCGAGGCCATCGAGATTCGGCTGCCGGTGCCCTCGTGCAGGCCGAGTGCGGTCGCCGAGCGCGCGAACAGGAGATAGACCAGATGGAAGCGATCGGGGACGACGAAGCCGACCGTGCCCGGCACTTGCTCGGCCACTTCCTGCAGCCGCTGGCGGATCATGCTGCGCAGCTGCGCGCCCTTCATCATCGACGCGCTCATCGCCACCGCGCTCGGGCCGATGCGATACTTCTGATCACGCGGCAGATAGACGAGTTGTCCCATCCGCGTCAGCGTGTGCGTGAGCCGCGACACCGTCGAGCGCGGCAGGCCGCAGCGATTTGAAATCTCGAGATTGCCGAGCCTCGCCTCGTGGCCCTCGAAGCATCGCAGCACGTCGAACGCGCGCGAGACCACCTGGATGACATCTCCCTCACCGGCATCGCCAGCGAGCACGCCTTGCCTACTCAACCGCTCGGATCGTCGTCCCATGTTCCCTACCGCTAATGTTCCGCTCTGCGGAATTAAATTCCGCTTGCAGACGACGCTACCTCAGGCATTTTGCGACGACAACAAAAAGGCGATGGCATGCCAGAAATTAAGATCGTCACGGAGGTCGCGGGGCGGATCTGCGCAACTCCCGTGCAAGTTGGAGGAACCGTCGCGGATGGCGATGAGATTGTGGTGGTCGAGGCAATGAAGATGGAGATACCAGTGCCCTCGCCTGCGAACGGCACGATCAAATCGCTTCTGGTGAAGCTCGACGACGTCGTTGCCGAGGGACAGGCGGTGGCGATCGTAGCGAGCTGAGTGTTCTATCCGTCGTCTGCGCGACAATCTGTCAGGCTCATTCCCGCATGCGCGGTGCGGCGTTGCCATCGCTTGATGGCGGTGACATGATCTGCTGCAAACAAAACGTTGTTTCAAACAAAGAAAGAAAATCTTCGCGGCAAAGCGAGGGTCATTGGAGGGAAACATGCTTCGTGGGTTGCTCATGCTCGCCCCTGCCTTGGTGGCAGGCTTTTCTTTTGCGTCTACACGCTACGCGTTCGCTGAAGACGTCAAGCTGCCGGCGACCTTGACCTTCACGGCCTATGACACCGGAACCGCCGGCTTCAACATCGCGGTCGGCGTCGGCAAGATGATGAAGGACAAATACGGCACCGATGTGCGCGTGCTGCCCGCAGGCAACGACGTCGCCCGCCTTGCGCCGCTGCGCGCCAAGCGCGCCGCGTCCGCGGCGATGGGATCGGGCACCTATTTCGCGCAGGAAGGCGTGTTCGAATTCGGGGCCAAGGAATGGGGCCCGCAGCCGCTTCAGATCGTGCTCTCGTCCGTCGACTGCAATTGCGGCTCGCTCGCCGTTGCCGCCGACACCGGCGTGAAGGAGCTCAAGGACCTCAAGGGCAAGCGCGTCGGCTTCGTGGTCGGCTCGCCCGCGCTGAACCAGAACTCGCTCGCCGTGCTCGCCTTCGCCGGGCTGACGCAGAAGGACGTCAAGGTCGTCGAGTTCGCGAGCTACGGCGCGATGTGGAAAGGGCTGATCAACAACGACGTCGATGCCGCCTTCGGCACCACCATCACCGGTCCCGCCAAGGAGGCCGAGACCTCGCCGCGCGGCCTGATCTGGCCGCCGCTGCCGGCCAAGGACAAGGAAGGCTGGGCTCGGATGCAGAAGGTCGGCTCGTTCTTCTTCCCGCAGCTAGCGACCTGCGGCGCCGGCATCTCGCCGGACAAACCCGTTGAGCTCGGCAACTACCCCTACCCGATCTTCGTCACCTATGCCTCGCAAGCACCCGACCAGGTCTATGCGATGACCAAGGCGATGATCGTGAATTATGATGCCTACAAGGATTCCGCCCCCGGCGCCGGCGGTCTCGCGGCCGATCGCCAGACCAAGAACTGGGTGGTGCCGGTGCATCCCGGCGCGGTGAAGGCGCTGAAAGAAGCCGGGCATTGGAGCGATGCGCAGGAGGCGCACAACAACAAGCTGATCAAGCGGCAGGAGGTGCTCGGCGCGGCGTGGGCGGAATACGGCAAGTCCAATCCGCCATCGGACGACAAGGCGTTTCTCGAAGGCTGGATGAAGGCGCGCGCGGCCGCGCTGGCGAAGGCCGAGATGCCGAACGGGTTCGAGGAATAGAACGTAGTGAGATTGAGCTTGGTCGTTGCTACGCGACAGGTGCGCCAGAGAGCCCTCACCCGGCGCTGCGCGCCGACCTCTCCCGCAAGCGGGAGAGGTTAGCGAGGCCGTGGCTGCATCCGATTCGACCAACTGCTAGTTAGCAATTACTAACCCACGCGCGGGATCAATGATGTCTTCTGCTTCCACCTCCATCGCCCCGCAAGACGGGGCCAAGCGGGTCGTGTTCGACGATCCGCATGGCGCCGCCGGCAACATGCAGGAGGCGGAGGTCACGCGCGTGCGCGCGCTTCGCGGCGCCTGGCGCTGGGCACTGGTGGTCGCGACCGCGGCGACCATCCTGCTCTGCATCAACCAGCAATTCTCGTTGCGCTTCTTCGTCGGCTACACCCAGCTCAACACGGAGTATTTCTATCTCCTGATCGCGTTGATGCTGCCCTTCACCTTCCTGATCTTCCCGGGCACGGAACGCGCTCCGCTCGACCGGATTCCCTGGTACGACCTCGTCCTGTTCGTCGCGACCTTCGCGGCAGCGCTGATGTTGATGTCGAACGTGCGCAAGGCGGCCGAGGCAGGCTGGGAATTCGGCGGCGCGCCGAACAATGTGATCGCCGCCGGCCTCGTGATGTGGGTGATGCTGATGGAGGCCTTGCGCCGCACCGGCGGCTGGAGCCTGCTGCTCAGCGTGCTGCCCTTCACGGTCTATCCTCTGTTTGCCGAGGCCGGCTGGCTCGGCCCGTTCCGCGGCACGCAATCAACACTGGAGCAGGCAACCGCCTATCACGTGCTGTCGGGCGAAAGCCTGCTCGGCATTCCGATTCAGGCCTTCGCCGACACCGTGATCGGCTTTCTCGTGTTCGGCACCGCGCTGATGATGACCGGCGCCGGCAAATTCTTCATCAACCTCGCCTTCGCGCTGTGCGGCACCTTCCGCGGCGGCGCGGCCAAGGTCTGCATCTTCGCCAGCGGCCTGCTCGGCATGATGTCGGGCTCGATCATCTCCAACGTGCTGACCGCCGGCACCATGACCATTCCCGTGATGAAGAAGAGCGGCTTTCGCGCCTCCTATGCCGGCGCGATCGAGGCCTGCGCCTCGACCGGCGCCGTGCTGGCGCCGCCGGTGATGGGCGCCACCGCCTTCGTGATCGCGCAATTCCTCAACGTCAGCTACGCCGACGTCGCGGTCGCCGCGATCATTCCGGCTGTGCTCTATTACGTCGGCCTGTTCATGCAGGTCGACGCCTATGCCGCGCGCCACAAGCTGAAGGGCATTCCGCGCGCCGAGCTGCCGCGCATCATGGATACGATCAAGGATGGTTGGTACTACGTCTTCGTCATCGCGCTCTTGATCGTGATGCTGCTCTACTTCAAGCGCGAGAGCCATGCGCCGTTCTATGCCACCGCGCTGCTGCTGGTGCTCAACCAGTTCTTCTCCAAGGACACGCGCTGGACGTTTGCGACCATCGGCAAATTCCTGGAGGTCAACGGACGCACCTTCGTGGAGCTCGTCGGCATCCTCGCCGGCTGCGGCCTGCTGATCGGCGCGTTCTCGATGACCGGCGTGGTGTCGAGCCTTGCCAATGACCTCCTGCACATTGCCGGCGACAATCCGTTCCTGCTGCTGGGCATGTGCGCCCTCACCAGCCTGATCCTCGGCCTCGGGCTGACGACGACGGCCTGCTACATCTTCCTCGCCATCCTGGTCGCGCCTGCGCTGGAGAAGCTCGGACTCAACCGCATGGCGGTGCACATGTTCATCTTCTATTGGGGCATGCTGTCGTCGATCACGCCGCCGGTCGCGATTGCATCGTTCGCTGCAGCCGGCATTGCCGGCTCGCCGGCGATGAAGACGGGTTGGGAATCGATGTGGGTCGGCAGCATCATCTATTTCCTGCCGTTCTTCTTCGTGCTCAATCCGGCGCTGGTGCTGCAGGGGCCGAGCCCGTATCTGGCCGGCCTCGGCCTGATGGGGCTTGCCGCGTTCGGCACGCTGTTCATCTGCGGCGGCATCCAGGGCTACCAGCCTTTCGTCGGCGATCTGCGCGGCGCCGGCGCGCTGGAATGGCCGATCCGCGTGCTGCTGGTGATCGGCGGCTTCGTGGTGGCCACACCCGGCGGCGGGATCATGCCGCTGTCGCAGCTGCAGGTGACGCTGCTCGGCCTTGCCATCCTCGTTCCCACGGCCTTGCTGGCGCTGCTGCTGGTACGACGGCAGAGCATGCTACCGAACGGGTTGCGCGCACCCTGATTGCGTTGCACAAGTGAGGCGATGAAACTGCTCTCGCCTCTCGCCTCCGCCTGGACCCGCTCGAAGCCGCCCTTGCTGCGGTTTCTGGACAATTGCCTGAACGAATTCTCCGCGGAAACCTCGGGCCACGTTGCCGATTACATTCCAGAGCTGAGCAAGGCCGATCCTGCCTATTTCGGCATCAGCCTCGCGACCCTGGACGGCCATGTCTATGAGGTCGGCGACTCCAGGGTGCCCTTCACCATCCAGTCGATGTCGAAACCGTTCGTGTCGCGCTGGCGCTGGATCTTCTGGGCGCAGGCAAGGTCGAAAGCGCGATCGGCGTCGAGCCCTCCGGCGATCCCTTCAACTCGATCCGGCTCAATTCCGAGAACCATCCGTTCAATCCGATGGTCAATGCCGGCGCGATCGCCTGCACCGGGCTGATCTACGACAGCAAGGGCGCGGAAGCCTTCGAGCAAATTCGTCTCGCGCTCAGCCGGTTTGCCGGTCGCGACCTCGCTGTCGACGAGGCAGTCTACGCGTCCGAAAGCCAGACCGGCGACCGCAACCGCGCCATCGGCTATCTGCTCAAGACCAATGCGGTGATCTCGGACAATGTCGCCGCCGTGCTCGACGTCTATTTCCGGCAATGCGCCGTGCTGGTGACCGCGCGCGACATTGCGGTGATGGCGGCAACGCTCGCCAATCGCGGCGTCAATCCGGTCACGGGCGAGCAGGTGCTGAGCGCTTACGCGATCTCGCGTACCCTCTCGGTGATGACCTCGTCGGGCATGTACGACTATGCCGGCGAATGGATCTACCGCATCGGCATTCCCGCCAAGAGCGGCGTCGGCGGCGGCATTCTGGCGGCGCTCCCTGCCCGCCTCGGCCTCGGCAGCTATTCGCCAAAGCTCGACAAGCACGGCAACAGCGTGCGCGGCATCAAGGTCTGCGAGGCGCTGTCCTCGCATTACGATCTGCACATGCTCAACCGCAGCGACGATGCCCGCAACGCCGTCATCGCCGATTACGATATCGGCAAGAGCCCGTCACGCCGCGTGCGCCGGCCGCAGGAGCGCGAGATCCTGGCGGCGCATGAGCAGGAGGTGCGGGTCATCGAGCTGGTCGGTACGCTGTCGCTGTCGGCGGTCGACTACGTCTCGCGCCGGCTGGCGGGACGACCGCGGCCGCAAATCGTCGTATTCGACCTGCACCGCGTCACCTCGACCACGCGCGCCGGTGCGCGGCTGATCGCCGAAGCCTTCGAGGAGCTCGCCGCG
The DNA here is from genome assembly GCF_023074075.1 of Bradyrhizobium sp. 138. Taxonomy (GTDB): domain Bacteria; phylum Pseudomonadota; class Alphaproteobacteria; order Rhizobiales; family Xanthobacteraceae; genus Bradyrhizobium. The sequence goes on from NZ_JADPKT010000033.1 coordinate 56,773, forward strand.
CTGAACGTGACCGTCGTGCTGTCAGGTGTCAGGCGCGCCTCCAAGGAATGGGACTCTTTGCGGGAATGGACCGCCGAGCTGAAGAACGTCCGTGACTTCTATCTACTCGATACCGCGATCGAATGGGCGGAGGACCAGATCGTCTACCGCTATGGCGGCTCGATCGATTTCCACGAGACCACCGAGCTTGCCGAGCAGCCGCTGCTGGCGCGGCTGAGCGAGGAAGAGCTGATGGATCTCGCCTCGATCTGCACCATCCGAACGTTTCAGGCCGGCGCCAAGATCATCACCACGGGCAATCCGGCCTCCTCGCTGTTCTTCCTGCGCAGCGGCGCGGTGCACGTTACGTTGCCCGACGGCGTGCGGCTGGCGACGCTGACCGCCGGCATGGCCTTCGGCGAGATGGCGCTGCTGGAGACGACGCGCTCGGCCGACGTCTTCGCCGACATGGCGGCGACCGCGTTCGAAGTGCCGCTGAAGGCGTTCGAACGCTTCCGCAAGCAGCACCCGCACGCCAGCGAGCGCATCATGCGCAATCTCGCGCAGCTCCTCGCCGACCGTCTGATCGTCGCGAACGCGAAGGTGGATATCTTGACGGCGACGTGAGTGCGCCGAGCGCTCACCTCTCCCGTAGGGAGAGGTAAACAGCGCGCTCGATCCTCATTCTGCCTCAGCGGCTCGCGGCCTCGCTCAGCCGCCGCTTGATCTTCGCCGCGCTTTTCTCCAGCAGCTCGGATGGCTGCTGGCCTGTCGCCGCGCAGAGGCAGGCCCAGTAATAGATGACATCGCCCAGCTCATCGACCAGACCCGCCTTGTCGAGCCAGTCGTCCCGCAGCAGCTTCTTGATATGGTCGGCGACCTCGCCGGATTCACCGGCGAGACCGAGGCCGAGATAGGACAGAAGCTCGTTGGACGGACGCTCATCGACCTTCGCAATGCTCGCGGCCCAGGCCGCATATTCGTCGATCGTCATCGGCATCCCTCGCCGCTTGCATCGATTCAGCCTACCACTTCCGTGACCGGCTGAAGGTCGATCTCGAAGGTTTCCAGGAATTTCGAGGTCATGATGTAGAAGCCGACCGAGAGCTGCAGCTCGACCAGCGCGGCCGGCGTTAACTTTGATGCGATCGCCTTGAAGGTCGCATCGGTCGGCTTCTTGAGCTTCACGATCTCATCGGTGAAGGCGAGCGCGGCGCGCTGCACCTCGTTGAAGCAGCTTGCGGCCTGCCAGTTCTCGAGCGCCTCGTTCTGCGCGTCGGTGACGCCGACATTCTTTCCGATGCGCTTGTGCGCGACGATCTCGTACGGCGCCTCACACAAAATTCCGGTGCGGGTGATCGCGAGCTCGCGGACAACAGGATCAAGCTCGCCCTTGTGGCGAATCGCGCCCCCCAGGCGGCAGTACTGCTCGAAATAGCTGGGGGAGTGCGCCATCATGCGGAAGATGTTGGCGTTGCGATTCTTGTCGAGGATTTCGCGGGTGCGGTCGGATGCCTTGGAGGGGTCGCTGTAGTTGATGCGGGCCATGATTTTCCTGAAGTTTTCCCTGAGTTTTTGATGCTTTTTGTTGTCGTCCGCGCAAATTCCCAAAGACTCTATGCGCGCGTGGACGCAGGAGCAACATGATCGAGTCAAATTGCCGCCGCATTGCTGATCGACCCTGACACAGTCGATATTCGCCGCGTGGGGACAAATCGCGGTGAGTACTCGCAAATGGGGTGTTCCGAGTAAAACAATTGGCCGTCGGGTGCGCTAGCCGCACAACGATGAGTCACGCCCAAGTCTAGGGAGAAAGTGCATGAAGGAAGCCACCAAGGGGGCTGCCTCGGGAGCGCTCGCGCATATGCTGGCGGTGACGGCGATGCTCGTCATCGCCAGCATCTTGTTCTACGGGCGCTAGAGTCTTGGTTTGCGCATGATCTTCCCGGAAAACCGCTTCACACTTTTCCGGATCATGCGCGCAGAGTTTTCGTCATTCCGGGGTGGCCCTCGCACAGGCCAGGCCCAGAATACCCGTTCCAGGCTCGGTCCTTGACCGCCCCCGAATGACGAAATCCCGTCAGATTTTCTTCGCAAAAAACGGCACGAGCTTGCCGGCAAACGGCTTGAAGCTCGCAACGACCGAATCGCCGATGGCCAAGTCATTCTCGCCGTGGGCCATCATGCGAAAACCCTCGGCGCAATCGACCAGCAGGATGTTGTAGGGCACGTGCGTGCGCATCTCTGGTGTGGCGGCACGGCAGACCAGCGAGGTCGCGTAGACCCTGCCCTTGCCGCTGGCGCGCTGCTCACGCGGACCGGGGGCGCCGCACGCCGCGCAGAAGGCCCGGTGGAAATACTGCACATGACCGCACGCGGCGCAGACCTGGTAAATGATGGCCTGTTCGCCCATCGTCCAATCCGCCAGACGCTCGCTCATCGCACCCGCTCCAGGAACATGCTGACATGCGACGACAACACACCGCCGTCGCCGTGCAAGAGCGCGATCGAGGCCTCGCGCACCTGGCGGCAAGCCGCCCGCCCCGTCATCTGCAAATGCGCTTCGACCAGATGCGCCATGGCGCCGCCGACGCCGCAATGGCCGTAGCTGAGCAGGCCGCCATGGGTGTTCAGCGGCATCGCGCCATCGCGGCCGAAATGACCTGATCGCACACGGGCCGCCGCCTCCCCGCGACCGGCGAGGCCGAGGTCTTCGAGCAGCATCGCGAGCGTGATCGTAAAGCTGTCGTAGATCGCGGCATAGCGCACGTCGGAGATCGCAAGGCCGCAAGCCTCCTTGGCGCGCGCGATCGAGATTTCTGCGCCGAGCTCACGGAGCGCGGGTGCGGCCGTGACATGCTGATGGGTATGCGCCTGCGCGCAGCCGCGGATGCGCACGCCTGCCTCGCCGGTCCGCTCGCGGCTGATGATGAAGGCCGCGCCGCCGTCGGACACCGGGCAGCAGTCGAGCAGCTTGAGCGGCATCGCCACCGGCTTCGAGGCCATGACGTCGGCAACCGTGATCGGATCGTGGAATTGCGCGCCGGGATGGCTGCAGGCGTGCTTGCGCATCAGCACGGCGAACTCGGCGAGATCTTCTTCGGTCACGCCGTATTCGTGCATGTACCTGCTCGCGACGAGGCCGTAATAGGCGGGAATGGTCGGCCCTAACGGCACCTCGTAGTCGGGATGGCCGACTTGCGCCAGCGCCTGGATCGAGGCATCGCGGCTCTGCCCGGTGAGGCGGTTCTCGCCGGCGACGACGAGCACGTTGCGGCAGACACTGGCTTCGACGAGATGATGGGCCAGCATCGTCATCGCGAGCCCCGTGGCGCCGCCGACCTGCACGGCATGGGCGTAAGCAGGACGAATGCCAAAGTGCTCGGCGAACACGGTCGCCAGCATGATGTGCGGCGAGACGGTGGAATAGCCGCAAAGAATGCCGTCGATGTCCGAACGCTTCAGCCCGGCATCATCGAGCGCGGCTTGCGCGGCCTTGCTCATCAGGTCGAGCGACGATGATCCTTCATGCTTGCCGAAAGATGTGAGGCCGACACCGGTGATGAAGCTCATGGCTCCCCTCCCTACTCCGGCACCGAACGCGTGACGCCATCGCGAACCATGGCGGCGATTTCATCGGCGGAATAGCCGACCTCGCGAAGAATCTCCGCGCCGTGCTCGTTGAGGCGCGGCGCGAGCCGTACCGGTTCGGCCTCGGTCTCGGACCAGGTCGCCGTCACCTTCATGCTGCGGATCGGCCCTTCGGTCGGATGGTTCACGACCGGGAAGAAATTCGTCGCCTCCAGATGCTGATCGTGCAGGATCGAGGCAAGGTCGTGCATCGGCATGACGGGCACGTCGGCCTTGGTCAGCAGGTCGATCCACTCGGCCGTGGTGCGCGTCTCGAAGATGCGCGCGAGCTCGGCATAGACGACATCGATATTGGCGGCGCGCCCCGCGAAGGTTGCGAATTTGGGATCGGCGCGCAAATCGTCGCGTGCGGTCGCCTTGAAGAAATTCTCCCACTGCTTGTCGTTGTAGACGATGACGCTGAGATAGCCGTCCGAGGTCTTGTAGGGCCTGCGGTCGCGCGAGAGGTGGCGGGCATAGCCGCCCTTGTCGAGCGGCGGCTCATAGGTGAGCCCGCCCATGTGATCGCCCATGACGAAGCCGGCCATGGTCTCGAACATGGGGATGTCGACGCGCTGGCCGCGGCCGGTGCGGTCGCGGTGCACCAGGCTGGCGCAGATCGCGCCGACCGCGGTGAGGCCGACGATGCGATCGACCAGCGCGTTCGGCACGTAACGCGGCACGCCGTCGCCGGTCTGCGCCATCAGCGCCGGCAGCGCCGTGGCGCCCTGGATCAGATCGTCATAGGCGGGCTTTGCCGCATAGGGCCCGTCCTGGCCGAAACCGAACACGCCGGCATAGACGAGGCGCGGATTGATGGCGGAGACGACGTCATAGCCGAGCTGCAGCCGCGCCATCGCCTGCGGGCGGACGTTGTAGACGAGGACGTCGGCGTCCTTGATCAGCCGCAGCACGGCCTCGCGTCCCACAGGCTTTTTCAGATCGAGACAGATCGAGCGCTTGCTGCGGTTGGTGTTGAGAAACACCGGGCCCATGCCGGCGTGCCGCATCGGGCCGATCAGGCGGGTGACGTCGCCGTCGAGCGATTCCACCTTGATGACATCCGCGCCGTAGTCGCCGAGCATCTGGGTCGCATAGGGCCCCATCAGCACGGTGGTCATGTCGATGACCTTGATGCCCTTCAGCGGCCCCATCGTTCGCTCCCGATTGCGCAAGGCGCGGCCCCGCGGTTTCGGTCCAGCTAAAGGCAGCGATGCCGCGCGCGCAAGGGCGGCCGGCGTATGGCCGCATGCGCCGCGCGGCGATTTCGGCCGCTATTTCTTCTGGCGGGATTCGCGGATATTGAGGAGCCGGTCGAGTTCGTCGTTCTGCTGGCTGATCCGGTCGGCGATGCGCGACTCGTTCTGCTCGCCCGAGGCGGCCGCGGCCTGCTCGATGAGCTGGCGGATATTGTCCTCGAGGATCGCGATGCGTTCGTTGAGTGCGTCCATCGACAGTGAGTCTTCGTAGTTATTGCTCATGATGCATTCCCTGCAAGTCAATCAAGAGCATTAAGGCCGGCCGAGGCAGGCCCACCATGATCCAACGCAAAGGTCGTAGGGTGAATTAGCCGCCGGCGTAATCCACCAACTCTGTCTCCAGGGAGACAAAAGAGGTGGGTTACGCCTACGGCTAACCCACCCTACGCAATCCTACTTCAGCGGCTCGAGCACGGAAACGTAATTGGCGACGGCAGCACCGCCCATGTTGAAGATGCCGCCGAGCTTGGCGTTCTTGAGCTGCATGCCCTCGGGCGCCTGGCCTGCGAGCTGCATCGCGGTCATCACATGCATGGAGACGCCGGTGGCGCCGATCGGATGGCCCTTGGCTTTGAGACCGCCGGACGGATTGACCGGCAGCTTGCCGTCCTTGAGCGTCCAGCCTTCCTTGATGGCGCGGGCGCCCTGCCCCCGCGGCGTCAGGCCCATCGCTTCGTACTCGATCAGCTCGGCGACGGTGAAGCAGTCATGGGTCTCGACGAAGGAGAGATCGGATAGGGTCACGCCAGCCTTCTCCAGCGCGCGCTGCCAGGCCACCGTGCAGCCCTCGAACTGCAGGATGTCGCGCTTGCTCATCGGCAGGAAGTCCTGGGCATGCGCGGTGGCGCGGAAGCCGATCGACTTGCTCATGGCCTTGGCAGTCTCGGCATCGGCCAGCACCAGGGCCGCTGCGCCGTCGGACACCAGCGAGCAGTCGGTGCGCTTCAGGGGACCGGCGACATAAGGGTTCTTCTCGCTCTCGGCGCGGCAGAAATCGAAACCAAAGTCCTTGCGCATCTGGGCGAAGGGATTGGCGACGCCGTTCTTGTGGTTCTTGGCCGCGATCAGCGCCAGCGCATCGGACTGGTCGCCATATTTCTGGAAATAGGAGCTGGCGATCTTGCCGAACACGCCGGCGAAGCCGCCGACGGTGTCGCCGTCCTCGGGCAGGTAGGACGCCTTGAGCAGGTTCTTGCCGATCTCGGGTCCAGGCGTGCGGGTCATCTGCTCGACGCCGACGACCAGGACGATCTTGGCAGCCCCTGCGGCAATCGCGCGCAGGCCCTGGTGCACGGCGGCAGATCCCGTGGCGCAGGCGTTCTCGACCCGGGTTGCGGGCTTGAAGCGCAGTTTCGGGTCGGCCTGGAGCACCAGGGAGGCGGTAAAATCCTGCGGCGAGAAGCCGGCGTTGAAATGGCCAAGCACGATCTCGTCGACATCGCCGGCCGAAATGCCGGCATCGGCCAGCGCCTCATTGGCCACGCGGGTGACGAGGCTTTCGACGGTTTCGGTGTCGAACTTGCCGAACGGCGTATGCGCCCATCCGACGATGCTGGCGGTCATGGTGGTTTCTCCCTGGGGTCTCTTCCTGAGCTAAGTCTTAGCCCAGGGATGGCAAGACTTCACCCAGCTTTCAGGGCCTTGAGGGTGCGCTGGCAGATGGCAGTTATGCCGGCCCAGTTCCCGGCCCTGATCTCCGCCGTCGGGCACAGCCAGGACCCGCCGACCGCGACCACGTTGGGCTCGGCGAGCCAGCTCGCCGCATTGGCCTCGCCAACCCCGCCGGTCGGGCAGAATCGCACGCCCGGGAATGGGCCGCCGAGGGCGCGCAGGCCCTTGATGCCGCCGGCCTGCTCGGCCGGAAAGAATTTCGCCACGTCGAAGCCGTGCGACAGCGCCATCATCAGCTCGGACGCCGTGGCAATGCCCGGCGCGAACGGCAGGGAGCTGTGGGTGGCGGCCTTGAGAAGGTCGGGGGTCAGGCCCGGGCTGATGCCGAACGCGACGCCGAGCTTCTCGACACGGGTAAAATCGGCCGGATTGAGGATCGTGCCGATGCCGACGACAGCCTCGGGCACCTCGGCCATCATCGCCCGCGCCGCCTCGATCGCAACGGGGGTGCGCAGCGTCACCTCCAGCGTACGGACGCCGCCGGCGACCAGCGCACGCGCCAGCGGCACGGCGTCCTGGATGCGCTCGATGGTGAGGACGGGAATGACGGTCGCGGCTTTGAACAGCGCGACGAGGTGGTTCTGTTGGGCAGTCGTGGGCATCTCGTGGATCTTTTCGTTTTACTTGGTGGCCTGGCGAGAGGTCGCCGGCCGGTGCCGTTTCTTCGGGGGCATGGCATAGCCCGGAATGATGGCGCCAGGATAGCAGATCACGAGGCTCGCGAGGCGATGCCCGGCCTGGGCGGCCTCGACCGGATCGGAACCGGCGAGCCGGGCGGCAATATAGGCGGCGGCAAAGCTGTCGCCGGCCGCTGTGGTGTCGACGACGGGTTTTGTCATGGGTTCGGCGTGGACTTCGCTCGTGCCCCCGGGGAAGCGCAAGAGGCTCACCGGCTCGGCAAGGCGGAACACCAGCTCGGGCGTGGGAATGCGCGCCATCAGCTGATCGTGGCTCTCGCCGGGATAGAGCGCGAGCAGATCCTCGGTCGAGGTCAGCACGATATCGGCGGCCGCAAACGCTGAAGCAAACACCTCGCGCGCGACGTCGCGATCCGGCCATCCCCGCGCGCGGAAATTGGTGTCGAACACGAAGCGGGTGCCGAGCAGGCGCGCCCGCTTGATCGCAGCGAACAGGCGCTCGCGCCCGGCCGCATCGTAGATCGAGAGCGTGATCGCGGAAAGATAGACGATGTCGTAGCTCATCAGCGAGTTGAGCAGCTCGTCGGTCTCCGGCAGGCTCATCAGTTGCCGCGCCGCCGCGCTGTCGCGCCAGTGGAAGAACTGGCGCTCGCCCTTCGCGTCTAACTGGATCATGTAGAGACCGGGCAGCTTGCCCGCTATACGCACGACACGCCGGGTGCCGACGTTCTCCGTAGTCCAGGCCGCGATCATCTCATCGCTGAGGGCATCGTCGCCGAGAGCGGTGAGATAATCGACCTTGACCTCAAGCCGCGCCAGATAGACGGCGGTGTTGAGGGTGTCGCCGCCGAAGCCGCGTGAGTAAAGGCCGCCGCCCTGCCCGGCAGACGCGCCGCCCTGGGCCTGCCGGAGCTCGACCATGCATTCGCCGATGCAAGCAACGCTCGCCATCACTTGGGCCCGCTCAGTCAGAGATCAGGCGACGAAATTGCCGCCGAGCTCGTCTTCGATGTGAATGCGGATGATGTCGTCGAAGGTCTTCTCGGCCGTGGTGAAGCCGAGTTCGAGCGACCGCTTTGCATTGAAATTGCGCGGCCAGCCGCCGACGATTCCGACGATGAAGGGATCGGGTTCACGCTTGATGCGCGCAGCGACCTTCTCACCCGCAACCCGCTTCAAGGCGGCGATCTGCTCGCCGACCGTGGCCGACAAGCCCGGCATGGTCAAATTGCGGCGCGGGCCGACGGCGGCAAGGTCCATGGTGCCGGCGTGGAGCAGGAAGCCGACGGCGGAGCGCGGTGTGGCGTGCCAGTGGCGGACGTCCTCGGAGACGGGAAGAACCGCTTCCTTGCCGGCGAGCGGCTCGCGCAAGATGTTGGAGAAGAAGCCCGATGCCGCCTTGTTGGGCAGGCCTGGCCGGATGCAGATGGTCGGCAGGCGGATGCCGATGCCGTCGAGGAAGCCGCGGCGCGAATAGTCGGCCAGCAGGAGCTCGCCGATTGCCTTCTGGGCGCCGTAGCTGAGCAGCGGGGTGTGGAAGAATTCATCGCCGATCGCGTCCGGGAACGGCGCGCCGAACACCGCGATCGAGGACGTGAACACCACGCGCGGCTTGTAGCCGCCGCCAACCAGCCTGATGGCATCGAGCAGCATCCGCGTGCCGTCGAGATTGATGCGGTAACCCTTGTCGAAATCGAGCTCGGCTTCGCCGGAGACGATGGCGGCGAGATGGAAGATCACGTCGGGGCGGCCGGCGATGAGCTTTTCGGCAGCGCCGGCGACTGCGAAATCGCCCGAGACGGTCTCGACGGGGAAGCCGGCTTTCTCCGGCTTCTTCGGCTCGACCACGTCATGCATGGTCAGTTTCGTGATGTCGCTCTTGCCGAGCCGGCCGTCGCCGAGCAGCCGTTCACACAATTTGCGGCCGACCATGCCGGCGGCACCGAGAACCAGAACGTGCAAGAGCCTAACTCCTTCTTATTGGCCGGAACGCGCAAGCCCCTCGCGCGCTCCAATGGCAGACCCCGCGATCACTCCTTCACGGCGCCGGTCATCGCGGACACATAATGCTCCACGAAGAAGGCGTAAAGGATGACGAGCGGCAGCGAGCCGGCCAGGGCTCCCGCCATCAGCGAACCCCAGCGGTAAATGTCACCATCCACGAACTCGTTGACGATCGCGACCGGCACCGTCTTGTTGCTGGTCGACTGCAGGAACGTCAACGCGTAGATGAACTCGTTCCAGCACAGCGTGAAGCAGAAGATGAAGGCAGAGATCAGGCCGGGGATGGCGAGCGGCAGGACGATCTTGATCAGGATCTGCCAGCGGCTCGCCCCGTCGATCAACGCGCATTCCTCGAGCTCGAACGGGATGGTCTTGAAATAGCCCATCAAGAGCCAGGTCGAGAATGGGATCAGGATGGTCGGATAGGTCAGGATCAACGCCAGCGGCGAGTCGAACAGGCCGTACTGAAACACGACGGTGGCGAGCGGAATGAACAGGATCGACGGCGGCACCAGATAGGCGAGGAAGATCAGCCCGCCGACGAGGTTGGCACCCTTGTAGCGCAAGCGCACGATGGCGTAGGCAGCGAGCACCGATGCGATGATCGACAGCACCGTGGCGCAAACCGCCACGTACATCGTGTTCCAGAGCCAGTACGGATAGTAGCTCTCGAACAGCAGCTTGTGGAAATGCTTGAAGGTCGGATTCCAGGTCCAGAACGGGTTGTACCTGTCGAGATCGAGCAGCTGCTCGTCCGGCTTCACCGAGGTCAGCGCCATCCAGTAGAACGGAAACAAGAGCACCACGACGATGATCGCGAGCGGCAGGTACAGCGTCACCATCCGGCGCGGCACCGACTGCAGATAGCTCATGCCCTCGCTGTGATCGGCCGTAGGCGCCGAGCCCGACAGCACATTCTTGAGGTCGATGGATCTGGTGGGCAGGTCAGTCATTGTTCTCTCCCTGCTGCCACTTGCGGCGCTGCAGGCCGAACCAGGACACCATGATCGCAGCGAGCAGGAACGGAATCATGGCACTGGAGATCGCCGCGCCCTCGCCGAGCTGCCCGGCGATGATGGCGCGCTGATAGGACAGCGTCGCCATCAGATGGGTGGCGTTGACCGGGCCGCCGCGCGTCATCGCCCAGATCAGCTGGAAGTCGGTGAAGGTGAACAGCACCGAGAAGGTCATCACGACCGCGATGATCGGCGTCAGCAGCGGATAGGTGATGAACCGGAAGTTCTGCCAGCGCGTGGCGCCGTCGAGGGTTGCGGCCTCATAGAGCGACGGCGACACCGTCTGCAGGCCCGCGAGCAGCGTGATCGCCACGAACGGCACGCCGCGCCAGATATTGGCGAAGATCACGCAAATGCGCGCCCAGGTCGTGTCGCCGAGGAAGTTGATGTTCTGATTGATCACACCGAGATGCTTCAGCGACCAGGAGATGATCGAGAATTGCGAGTCGAAGATCCACCAGAACGCCAAGGCCGAGAGCACCGTCGGCACGATGAAGGGGATCAGGACCATCGCGCGCAGCATGGCCTTGAACGGCATATTCTCGTTCAGCAGCAGCGCGAGATAGAGTCCGATGGCGAATTTGAGGGCGCTGGCGATGAAGGTGTAGAGCAGCGTGTTGAACACCGACAGCCAGAAGATGGAGTCGTCCCACAGCCACTCATAGTTCTCGGTGGCGACGAAGTGCCCGACCCTGCCGATGCGGGTGTCCGTGAAGGACAGCCAGATGCCGAGCCCCAGCGGATAGGCCAGGAAGAAGATCAGGAACGCCATGGCCGGCACCATGAACCAGAAGCCGAGCCAGTTGCGATTGTGTTTGAGCTGGGTCCAGGCGTTGTCCTCGCTCATCTGAGGCTTGGCCCGGGGAATTGCGACATCAGCCATGCCCGATATCCCTGATCGAAATGTTGACGAGCGGGCGACCGTATGGCCGCCCGCTCCGTGACTCTCAGCGATAGATGCGCTTCAGCTGGCGCTCGGCTTCCGCCATCGCGCCCTTCGCATCCTTGGTGCCCGTGCAGTAGTTGGCGAACATATCGACGACGATGAAGTCGGCGATGGCCGTTGCCGCCTTCTCGCCGACCGTGCCGATACCCGACGCCGGCAGCGTGCGCTTGGAGGCCTGCGAGAACACCTCGTTCTTGGGGTCGGCCTTCCAGATCGGCGCCGACTCGTAGGCGTTCAAGGTCTGCGTCAGATAGCCCTGCGCGCCGTCCAGCCACTTCTCGTAGTTCTCCTTCTCCAGCATGAAGGCGACGAAAGCCTTCGCCGCATTCGGATATTTGGTGAAGTTGAAGGCGAGGATCGGCAGCGCCAGCTGCAGCTCGGTCGGCTTGCCGACCGGCCCGACCGGCCAGAGCGCATGATAGGTGTCTTCGGTCAGCTCCTTCTTGCTCGCATCGGTCTTGGCGGCGACGTAGATCGAGATGCCGTTTGCCGTGCAATAGAGCTCGCCAGCGAGGTAGGCCTTGTTGTTGGAGGAATCGTTCCAGGACGCCGTGCCCGGGATGAAATTGTCATACAGCGCCTTGCAGTACTCCAGCGCCTTCGCCGTCTCCGGCGAGTTGATGATGATCTTGTCGTTCTGGTCGACCGTGTAAGCGCCGTGGCCCCACAGCACCCAGTGCAGCCACGAATTGCCGTCACCCGAGGCATGGCCGAGCGCGAAGCCGGCCGGCGTGTTGTTCGCCTTCAGGGCCTTGCACATCTCGAGGAAGCCGGGGAAGTCCTTCGGGAATTCCTTGAAGCCGGCCTTGTCGAGCGCCGACTTGCGGTAGGTCATGTAGCCGCCATTGGTGGCGACGGGAACGCCGAGCCAGTCGTTGCCCTGCTTGCAGGTCTTGGCGGCCGCATCGGTCCAGCCACCATACTTCTTGCCGAGATAATCGGCGACGTCGTTCATCTTCAGCACTTTGGTGGGGAACAGCTGCGGCAGCGTGTGCAGGCCCCAGGCGAGATCGAGGCCGGAGCCGGTATTGGCCGCAACCGACGCCTTCGGCTGCACGTCCTCGAAGGACTCGCTGAACACGTTCATCTCGGTGCCGGTGGCAGCCTTGAACGCCGCGACCATCGCGTTGAACGCATCGTCTTCCGCCGGCACGAAGCGCTTCCACCGCATCACGGTCAGCTTGGCGCCGGGCTCGGCCTTCCAGGGCGCGCTCTGCGCCCAAGCCTTGGCGAAATCGAACAGTGCCGGCCCGGTGAGCATGCCGGTTGCAGCCAGTGCCGTTCCGCCTTGAAGCAGAGTCCGGCGGGTAAAGTCTTGCATATCGTCCTCCCTGTGATGCTTTTTTATTGTCTTAACTTGAACTTACGCTATGCGTTCAGGCGCTTCCCCGTCGCCTCGTCGAACAAATGCACCAGTGACGGGTCGGGCTTCAGCCGGACCTTATCGCCCGGGTTGAACTGGTGGCGTTCGCGGAAGACCGCGACGACCTGCTCGCCGCCGATCTTGGCGAACACTTGCGTCTCCGAGCCGGTCGGCTCGACCACGACGATCTCGGCCTCGGCGCCGTCGTCGGCGATGGTGAAGTGCTCGGGCCGCACGCCGTAGACGGCGGGACGGCCGTCGGACGCCGCGGGCGCGGTCTTGAGCGGCAGCTTGACGCCGTTCGGCCCTTCGAAGGTCGCGACGCCGTTGACGCGCACATGCCCCTTCAGGAAGTTCATCGCGGGCGAACCGATGAAGCCGGCGACGAACTGGTTGTCCGGCTTGTCGTAGAGCTCGAGCGGCGTGCCCATCTGCTCGACGATGCCGTCATGCATGACGACGATCTTGTCGGCCATGGTCATGGCCTCGATCTGGTCGTGGGTGACGTAGACGGTCGTCGTCTTCAGCCGCTGGTGCAGCTCCTTGATCTCGGTGCGCATGGCGACGCGCAGCTTGGCGTCGAGGTTGGACAAGGGCTCGTCGAACAGGAAGACCTGGGGATCGCGCACGATGGCGCGGCCCATCGCGACGCGCTGGCGCTGACCACCCGAGAGCTGGCGCGGATAGCGATCGAGCAGCGGCGACAGCGCGAGAATTTCGGCAGCCCGCTTGACGCGCTTGTTGATCTCGTCGGCGCCGGCATTCCGCAGCTTGAGCGAGAAGCCCATATTGTCGGCCACCGTCATGTGCGGATAGAGCGCATAGTTCTGGAAGACCATCGCAATGTCCCGCTCCTTGGGCTGGACATTGTTGACGACGCGGTCGCCGATCGAGATCGTGCCGGACGTGATGTTCTCGAGACCGGCGAGCATGCGTAGAAGCGTCGACTTGCCGCAGCCGGAGGGGCCGACCAGAACGACGAACTGGCCGTCCTCGATCGGTACGGTCACGCCGTGCAGGACTTCAAAATTGCCGAACGATTTCCGCACGTCGCGGATTTGCACAGACGACATCTAGCTCCCTCCTCGAAAGTCCACGACGCTTCTAGCGCCGCGACCGTCTTGTTTTTCAGACTTCACCGAACCAAGCCCGACCTTAGCGGGCAACATTGTCGGCAGTTTGTGCGGTTTTGGCAATTTGTCTTTGGTTAGTCGGTGCTGGTAGCGCTGTCAACGTTCCTTTGTTTGCGGGACCGACTGTGTTATGAGCAACAAATGGGTCGAAAACGCACCAAGTCAGGCAAGATCCGGCTGGCGGAAGTCGCCGAACTTGCCGGCGTCAGCCCGATTACGGCGTCCCGTTTCTTTCGCAATCCGGAGGCCCTGTCGCTCGCCAAGCGGACGCGGGTCGAGAGCGCGGCCAAGGAGCTCGGCTATGTCCCGAACCTTGCGGCACGCGCGCTGGCCTCGCAACGCACCGAGGTCATCGGTGTCTTGATTCCCTCTCTCACCAACAACGTGTTCTCGGACGTGCTGCGCGGCATCTACGATGCGTCCGAAGGCAACCGTTACTCGATCCAATTGTCCAACACACGCTACAGCATTCTCCAGGAGGAGAAGCTGCTGCGCCTGTTTCTCGCGCAGAAGCCGGCCGGGCTGATCGTCACCGGGATCGACCAGACCGCGGAATCGCGCGCGATGCTGGAGGCCGCCGACTGCCCGATCGTGCAGATCATGGAGATCGGCCCCGATCCGGTCGACATGATGATCGGCTTTTCGCACTACGATGCAGCCCGCGCAGCGGTTGCGCACCTATTCGACCAGGGCCGCCGCAGAATCGGCTTCGTCGGGGCGCGCATGGATCCGCGGGTGCAGCGGCGGCTGGACGGATATGTCTCGGCTATGAAAGACGCCGCGTTGTTCGAGCAGCGCCTCGTCGTCACGACCGCGACACCGACCTCGGTGACGCTCGGCGGCGCCCTGTTCGCCGATCTCTTGGCGCGAGAGCCCGGCCTCGATGCGGTGTTCTGCGCCAATGACGACCTCGCGCTCGGCGTTCTGTTCGAATGCCGGCGCCGCGAGATCGGGGTCCCCGACCAGATTGCGATCGTCGGCTTCAACGACCTCGAATTCATGGCGTCCGCCGTCCCCACCCTCACCAGCGTGCGCACCAACCGCTACGAGATGGGCAAGACGGCCGCGACCATGCTGATCGAGGCGATCGACGGACGGCGTCCGGAACAGCCGGTGCTCGATCTGGGCTTCAAGATCATCGAGCGGCAAAGCTCAATGCCGCGCCATTCGGAGAGCAGGCCTGCGGCTTCAGGCGCGGGTGCGACAGCGAACAAAATGGTAGCGTTACCAAGTGGCCATGACTAGTATCGGATTTGTGAGGAAACGACCCGCCAGCGGGCCAGCGATCCATCATTCGCGCCGTTGGGCATCGCACAAGCCGACACCCCAGGACGGACGCCAGTAGGATGGACGCCAGTGCGTTTGCATTGCAGGAGAAACCAATGACAAAAAAACCAACCAATGGGCATGTGCCCGCCGGCAACGGCTCGCGACGCCACCTTCGCTCGCAGGAATGGTTCAATAACCCGCATAATCCGGGGATGACCGCGCTCTATATGGAGCGCTACCTCAATTTCGGTCTCACCCGCGCCGAGCTGCAGTCCGGCAAGCCGATCATCGGCATCGCCCAGACCGGCAACGACCTTTCCCCCTGCAACCGCCACCATCTCGAGCTGGCTCATCGCGTCCGCGAGGGCATCCGCGAGGCCGGCGGCATTGCGATGGAATTCCCGACCCATCCGATCCAGGAGACCGGCAAGCGGCCGACCGCAGCGCTCGACCGCAACCTCGCCTATCTTGGCCTGGTCGAGATCCTCTACGGCTACCCGCTCGACGGCGTCGTGCTCACCACCGGCTGCGACAAGACCACGCCGGCCTGCATGATGGCGGCGGCGACCGTGAACCTGCCCGCAATCGTGCTGTCGGGCGGCCCGATGCTCAACGGCTGGCATGCCGGCGAGCGCACCGGCTCCGGCACCATCGTCTGGAAGTCGCGCGAGCGGCTCGCCGCCGGCGAGATCGACTATGAAGAGTTCATGGAGATCGTGGCCTCGTCGGCACCGTCGGTCGGCCATTGCAACACCATGGGCACCGCTTCGACCATGAACGGGCTTGCCGAAGCACTCGGCTTCTCGCTGCCGGGCTGCGCGGCGATCCCCGCACCTTATCGCGAGCGCGGCCAGATCGCCTATGAGACGGGAAAACGCGCCGTCGAGATGGTCTGGGAAGACCTCAAGCCCTCGGACATCCTGACCCGCAAGGCGTTCGAGAACTGCATCGTGATCAATTCGGCGATCGGCGGCTCGACCAACGCGCCGATCCACATCAACGCCCTGGCCCGCCACATCGGCGTCGAGCTCTCGATCGAGGACTGGCAGAAATTCGGCCACGACGTACCGCTGCTGGTCAACATGCAGCCGGCGGGCTTCTATCTCGGCGAGGAATTCCACCGCGCCGGTGGCGTGCCAGCCGTGGTGCGCGAATTGATGAAGCACAAGCGCATCCATGAAGACGCGGTCACCGTCAATGGCCGCGGCATCGGCGAGAACTGCAAGGATGCGCCGAAGCCCGACAATGACGTGATCTGGGCTTACGACAAGCCGCTGGTGAAGGACGCCGGCTTCCTGGTGCTGAAGGGCAATCTGTTCGATTCCGCGATCATGAAGACCTCCGTGATCTCCAAGGAATTCCGCGATCGCTACCTCAGCAACCCGAAGGACCTCAACGCCTTCGAGGGCCGCGCCATCGTGTTCGAGGGTCCGGAGGACTATCACGCGCGAATCGACGATGCCTCGCTCGACATCGACGAACGCTGCGTGCTGTTCATTCGCGGCACCGGCCCGATCGGCTACCCCGGTGGCGCCGAGGTCGTGAACATGCAGCCGCCGGCGGCGCTGATCAAGCGCGGTATCCTGTCCCTGCCCTGCATCGGCGACGGCCGCCAGTCCGGCACCTCGGGCTCGCCCTCGATCCTGAATGCTTCGCCGGAAGCCGCCGCCAATGGCGGACTCGCGATCCTGAAGACCGGCGACAAGGTGCGCATCGACCTCAACAAGGGCAGCGCCAACATCCTGATCTCGGACGAGGAGCTGAAGAAGCGTCACGCCGAGCTGAAGGCCAGCGGCGGCTTCAAGCATCCCGAAAACCAGACCCCGTGGCAGGAGATCTATCGCAACACCGTCGGCCAGCAATCGACCGGCGCCTGCATGGAGCTCGCCACAAGGTACCAGAACGTCGCTGGCACGTTTGGCGTGGCGCGGGACAATCACTAGCAGCCACGTTCGTCATTGCGAGCGAAGCGAAGCAATCCAGAGACGTCTCCGCGGAGATTGCCTGGATTGCTTCGTCGCAAGAGCTCCTCGCAATGACGTGGGGCTGGCATTGAAACTATACCAAGGAGAACAACAACATGGCAGACCGCCTCAAGGCCAAACGCGCCGTCATCACGGCTGCAGCCGCCGGCATCGGCCGCGCCTGCGCCATCGCATTCGCGCGCGAGGGTGCAACCGTCATCGCCACCGACATCAATGAAGCCGGCATCGCTGGCTTGACCAAGGAAGGCATCGCCGAGGTCGCAAAGCTCGACGTCCGCAACAGCGCCGACGTCAACGCCTTTGCCAAGCGGGTCGGCAAGATCGACATCCTGCTCAATGCGGCGGGCTTCGTGCACCACGGCACCATCCTGGAATGCTCGGAAGAGGATTTTGATTTCTCGTTCGACCTCAACGTCAAGTCGATGCACCGGACCATCAGGGCCTTCCTGCCCGACATGATCGCCGGCGGCGGCGGCAGCATCGTCAACATCTCGTCCTGCGCGGCCTTGAGGCCGCCCGCTAACCGCTACGTCTACAGCTCGTCGAAGGCCGCAGTGTCGCTGCTGTCGCGCGCGGTTGCGCTCGATTTCATCACCAAGGGCATCCGCTGCAACTCGATCTGCCCCGGCACCGTCGAGACGCCTTCGATGCTCGACCGCGCCGCCGCGCAAGGCCCGCAAGGCAAGGAGATGTTCATCTCCCGCCAGAAGATGGGCCGGCTCGGTACCGCCGAGGAAATCGCCAACATGGCGGTCTATCTCGGCAGCGACGAGAGCGCCTTCACCACCGGCGTCGACCTCGTCGTCGATGGCGGCTACATGCTTTGATGCTCGGAGATCGCATCTCATGAACAAGATCGATCTCAACGGCCGCATCGCCATCGTCACCGGCGGCGCGCAGGGCTTTGGCCGCGCGATCACCGAGCGTTTCGTCGCCTCGGGCGCCAAGGTCGCGATCTGGGATTTCGATGCGGCGCTGGCCGAGAAGACCGCCAAGGAGATCGGCGACGGCGCCCGCGTGTTCAAGGTCGACGTCACCGACACCGCCGCCGTTGAGCAGGCCCGTGACGCCACGCTCAAGGCCTTCGGCAAGATCGACATCCTCGTCAACAATGCCGGCATCGCCGGCATCAACAAGCCGGTCTGGGAGACCGACCTCGAGGAATGGCGCAAGGTGCTGCGCATCAATCTCGACGGCCCCTTCATCGTCTGCAAGGCCATCGTGCCGGCAATGCTCAAGCAGAAATATGGCCGCATCGTCAACATCGCCTCGATCGCCGGCAAGGAAGGCAATCCGAATGCGGCGCATTATTCGGCCTCCAAGGCCGGCCTGATCGCGCTGACGAAATCGCTCGGCAAGGAGCTCGCCGCCCACGACATCCTCGTCAATGCAGTGACGCCGGCGGCCGCCAAGACCGCGATCTTCGACCAGATGACGCAGCAGCATATCGACTTCATGCTGTCAAAGATCCCGAAGGGGCGCTTCGTGCTGGTCGAAGAGCTCGCCGCGATGGTGAGCTGGCTTGCGTCGGAAGATTGTGCCTTCTCGACCGGCGCGGTGTTCGACATCTCGGGCGGACGCGCAACCTATTGAGGACACCATGATCCGGGAAGGCGGATGCCTGTGCGGCGCGGTTCGGTTCAAGGCGGAGGGCGAGCCGCTCAACGTCCGTGTCTGCCATTGCCGCATCTGCCAGAAGGCGATGGGCTCGCCCTACTTCGCCCGCGCGCAGTTCGACCAGCGCGCGCTGACCGTCGAAGGCGACACCGCCCGCTATGCGTCCTCGGAGAATATCGACCGGGTGTTCTGCGGGCGCTGCGGCACGCGGCTGTTCGCCTGGCGGCGCAATGGCACGCTGGCGGGCGTTGCACTGACCACCTTCGATGACCGCAACGCCTTTGCGCCGACCGAGCACATCTGGGTGTCGGAAAAGCTGGCGTGGCTGAAGCTCGACGACGGTCTGACACAATACCCGACGACGATCCCGTCCTGATATCAGGCTTGGCTTGACGCGCTCGCCGCATCCGCACTCCGGCCCGCCGTCGTCGCAATCCAGATTCCGGCAAACACCGCGACGATGCCGGCCGCCAGATTCCAGCGCAGCGGTTCGTGCAGCAGCCAGGCCCCGACCAGCGATGCCGCGATTGGATTGACCGTGACCGAGATCGCGACGCGCGTCGGCGTCGTCCGCTCCAGCGCGAAGGCCCAGAGATAGAAGGTCAGCGCCGCGCCGAAGGCGCCGAGATAGAGAGCCGCCAGCCATTGCGGCATGCCGAAGCCGGCGACGGGCGCAAAACTCCCCCGGATGCAGGAGAGCAGGATGAGGCACGCCGCACCCGCCGCCATGCTCATGGTCGTAAAGGCGATTGGACTGGAGCGCCGGATCAGCGGCTTTGACCAGATGCCGTAGAGCGCCATGCACAGCGCAGCGGCCATCATCAGGAGATCGCCGCGCCAGGCGCCCGACGGGGCCGAGGTCAGGTCGGAGAGAAGCGCTACCGCAACGCCAAACGTCGCGATCAAGACACCGACCGATTTGCGCCAAGTCAGGGCTTCCGCACCCAGAGCGGCCCCGATCACGAGCGACAGCAGAGGAAGCGTCGACAGTGCGAGCGCGCCGCGCGCAGCGGTCGTAAAGATCAGCGATGCATTGAACAGGATCGGGAACAGGGCGAAGAACAGAAGGCCGAGCCCGATTGCGGCGGCCCAGTCCGCTCGCCCCGGCCACCGATGGCCGCGCAGCAGCGTCAACGGCAATAGCAGGAGAAAGCCGATGCCGAACCGGAACGAGCCGATCGCCAGCGGATCGATGCTGCCCACCAGATAGCGCGTCGCGCCGATCGAGCTGCCGCCGAGTCCGCTGGAGAGCATGGCCGCCAGAACACCGGAGATATCGGTCACGATTGCTCCCGTTGCTGCTTTGAAAGCAGCATAGGCGGCGCGCGGAAACAGGGAATGGAATTTCCGTCATGCTGGGATAACGTTACGTCATGACCGCCCTCGATCCAGATCTGCTGAAGGCCTTTGCCGCCGTTGCCAAGCATCGCTCCTTCACGCGCGCAGCCGCGGCGCTCAACCGCACCCAATCGGCGGTGAGCGTCCAGATCAGACGTCTGGAACAAGGGCTCGGCGCAACACTGTTTCGACGCACCAGGGCCGGCGTAGCACTGACGGCAGCAGGCGACGAACTCCTTGTCTATGCAAGGCGGCTTCTGGATCTGAATGCAGAGGCGATCGAGGCGCTGCGTACGCGCAAGCGCGAGGCAATGGTCCGGCTCGGCGTGATGGACGACTACGGCACGATCCTCATTCCGCCATTGCTGGCGCAATTCGCCAAAAGCCATCCGGAGATCCGGGTCGAGATCGAGACCGGGCTGACCGCAACGATGCCGGCCCAGCTCGGCGAGGCCTACGACCTTGTCATTGCCATGCATCCGGCGGGACGCGGCGATGGCGAGCTGCTGCGGCGCGAGCAGGCGGTCTGGGCTGCAGCCGCGTCATACTCAGTCGAGGCGCTGCAGGACACGCTGCCCGTCGCGCTCTACCCGCCGGGCTGCCTGTTCAGGCAATGGGCCACCGATGCTCTCGATGCCGCAGGCCGCCCCTGGCGCCTCGCCTTTGTCAGCCGAACGCTGACAGCGGTGGAGGCGATCGCGGCACAGGGCCTCGCGATCACGGTCGTCAAAGCCGGCACCCTGCCGCCTACTCTGCGCATCCTGTCCGAACGCGACGGCCTGCCGCCGCTGCCGGCTGCGGACATCCGCCTCCACCGCGCGCGCAATCTGTCGCGTCCGGCGGCACTGTTGGCAGATCATTTGCAGCGTGGCATTTCGGAGCCGGTCTCCCTATGTTGACGCGAAGCGTTGCTGCACCGCCGGTTTGGCTGGGACGGCTGCAAGGCCGCTAGTAAACCGGGACGAACTAGCCGTGAATATTTCCCTTTATGACCTCTCCGTCTGGGTGCTGCCCCTCGTGCTCGCCATCACCTTCCACGAGGCCGCGCATGCCTTTGTCGCGGACCGGCTCGGGGACAGCACGGCCGCACAGCTCGGCCGCGTCAGCTTCAACCCGTTCCGGCATATCGATCCCTTCGGGACCGTGATCCTCCCTGCGATGCTGCTGTTTGCGCATTCGCCGTTCCTGTTTGGCTACGCCAAGCCGGTGCCGGTGAATTTCCGCAAGCTTGGCAACCCCAGGCTCGACATGGTCTGGGTGGCCCTCGCCGGGCCCGTCACCAACATCCTGCTGGCGCTGGCCGCGGCCCTCGCCTTCCATGCCCTGCCCCTGGTGCCCGCGAGCTCGGCGAAATGGGTCGCGGACAATCTCAAGAATGCCCTCGTGATCAACGCGGTCCTTGCGGTGTTCAACATGATGCCGATTCCGCCGCTCGACGGCGGGCGCGTCGCGGTCGGGCTGTTGCCGCGCCCCCTCGCCGCGCCCTTGGCCCGGCTCGAGCCGTTTGGGATGCTGATCCTGATCGGGCTCCTGATCCTGCTACCGCTGGCAGGTTCCCGGTTCGGTCTAAATCTTGATGTTATTTCAGCAATACTGCGAACGTTGACCGGTTATGTGATTCAGGCTGTTCTCTTCCTGACCGGCAATGCGTAGTTGAACGCGACACCCGAACACAAGCCGAAGGGCCAGAGGCCGACTTGGTCAAAGCTGCCGATATGCTGATCGCGCGACGCGCGGACACCCGCGCCCGCGCCGATTTCGCCACCTGGAAGATGATGGCCAAGCTCAACGGATCGTCCGCGCTGCCGCCGGAGGCCCAGGAATTCCTCGCGAGCTACCAGAACCTGCTGGCGCAAATGAGCGAGGGTGAGGCCACCGAGGCGACCATCGGCGCGATTTACAAGGCCTATTATGCCGAGATGGGTGGCGCGGGGACCCCGCCCGACGTCCGCCCACGCCCGACCGAGCCGGCAGCGGACAATGTTACCGCTTTCCGCCGCCCGGCACCGAAGCCGAAGAAAGTCGCTTCCTTCGGAGCGGCGGCTTTTGCTGGACCTCAGAAACGGCCGCTGCCGGTGGCGCTGATCTTCGCCTGCCTGGTCGTGGTCTATGTCGGCATCCGGCTCTACTGGCGCTGAGCCGCCGTCTTCTTTTTCTTCTCTTCCCGCGGCTTGAACTTGATCTCGACGGTGCGCTCGAACCGGTCCTCGGTCAGCTCTGTCGGCGGGACCGGGAAAGGATCGGATTTGTGGACCATGGAGATCGCGGCGGCATCGTAAGCCGCGTCTCCTGAGGATTCCACGACATCGACCGAAACCACATTGCCTCTGCGGTTGAGTGCGAAGCTCACCTTGGCCGTCTGGTCCTTGGGCTCCTTGCCCTCCGGATTGACCTTGTGTGCTGCCAGATGTGCGCTGATCTTGCGGTTCCAATCGGCCGTCAGCTTCAGCAGGTCTTTGCCGATGCCGAGCACCGGCGCCATGGCCTTCTCGGCCTCGCGCGTTGCCTCTTCGAAAGTCTGCCGGTCCGCTGCAACCGACTTCTGGGATGCCTCCATGGCCGGCGTTTCAATCGCGGCCACCTTCGGATCGTCGTCCTGTTCCTTCTTCGGCTTGTTCTCGGTGACGATGCGATCGGCATCCTCGACCTGTTGCGGCCGATCCTGAGGAAGGTCGGTCTCCTTCGTCTCGGTCTTTTGCTCGGGCAGTGCCGGGCGCTCTTCGGACTCGTCCGATTCCGACGGCGCGACGGGCAGATTGGACTCCTGAACCGGAGGCGACGTCATCTCCACCGCGAACTCCGCGCCGGCTGCGCCCAGACCGTCGCCGTCCACATCGGCGCGCAGGTGCGCCAGTGCGAGCGCGGCGCCGCCCAGATGGAGCACGAGCGCCGCCACCGCCGCCAGGATCCAGAGCTTCCGGGATGGTCTGAGTTCGTCCGACATAACAGGCCTTCTTAAGGCTGAGCGGCGCCTGCCGCAGGCGCGCCCGGAGCGCCTTCCAGCGCCACCAGTTTCACCCGCGTATAGCCGCCTGAGCGCAAGAGCTCCATGATGCCCATCAACTCCCCATACGGCACCGACTTGTCGGCACGCAGGAACACGTACTTGTCCTTGCTCATGTCGGACAATCCGTCGAGCGTCCCGATCAATTCGGCCCGGTGGACCGTGTTTTCTCCGATGGCAAGCGTCAGATCCGGCTTGATGCTGAGATAGGTCGGCTTGTCCGGCTTCTTCTGCGGCATCGCGCTAGAGGTCGGCAGATCGATCGGCAGGTCGACCGTGGAGAGCGGAGCTGCGACCATGAAGATGATCAGCAGCACCAGGATGACGTCGATGAACGGCGTGACGTTGATCTCATGCGTTTCCGAGAAATCGTCGTCGTCATCGTTGTCTGCGAGCGAAACGGCCATGGTTCACTCCGCTGCGCGCGAATGCATGCTGCCGTGGCTGCGGTCGAGATCACGCGAGAGCAGCCGCGCCGCGGCACCCGAGGCGCGGTTGACGAGCTCGAGATAGCCCTTCGTCACGCGCGAGAAGTGGTTGTAGATGATGACGGCAGGGATCGCGGCGACGAGGCCGATCGCGGTGGCGAGCAGCGCCTCGGCGATGCCGGGCGCGACGACGGCAAGGTTCGTGGTCTGCGACTTCGAGATGCCGATGAAGCTGTTCATGATGCCCCAGACCGTGCCGAACAGGCCGACGAAGGGGGACGTCGAGCCGATGGTCGCGAGCACGCCCATGCCGATCCGGATGCGCCGCGCCTCGGCACGCACGATCTCGGAAAAGCTGGAGGCCGCGCGCTCCTTGATGCCGGCATCGCTGGACAGGCCGGCCGACATCCGCGCCTCGCGCAGGGCCGCCGCCAGGAAGGACGGCAGAATCCCCTCCTTGGCTCCGAGGGCCATCTGCGCTTCGGCAAGGGAGCGCGTCTCCGCAATCTTCTTCAGTGCCGAACGAAGCTTGGTGGACGCGACCGACAGTTCGACCGATTTGGCGATGAAGACGGTCCAGGTCACCAGCGATGCGAAGGCGAGCCCGATCATCACCGCCTTCACGATGACGTCGGCCGACATGAACATGACCCAGGGCGACAGTTCCTTCATCGCCGGCGCGACGGCGGTCGCCGCATCGGGCTTGGCGGTGGTCGAAACGGCGGCCGCGGGAGACGCCGCCGGAGCGGTTACCGTCGAAGCCGAAGGCGCCGGGGCACTGGGCGCGGTGGCCGCTGGCGCTGTCGGAGCAGGATTGGCCGGGGCCGGCTGAGCCGCCGATTGCGCCGGTGCCGGCGGGGTCTGGGTCTGGGCGGAAACAGGGGATGCGAGCCAGGCGGCTGCCAGCATCGCGGCTGCGGCAAGGCTTGCTTTTGCTGCGGCAAGGCTTGCTTTTGAGGTCATGGTCTTCATACTTCGGCCCAGTAGCGAATGAGGTTGTGATAGATACCCGTCAATTTGACCGTTTCGGGATCGTCACGCCCGAGCCGTTCCACCAGCGCCTGTATCGCGGTGTCGAGGTCAAAGATCATGCTCCGGGCTTGATCGTCCCGTATCATGCTCTGAAGCCAGAAGAAAGACGCAACCCGTGTTCCCCTCGTCACGGGGGTGACGAGATGGAGGCTGGTCGAGGGATAGAGCACGCAGTCGCCGGCTGGCAACTTCACTTCGTGCGAGCCGTAAGTGTCCTCGATCACAAGTTCGCCACCGTCGTACTCTTCCGGCTCGGCGAGGAACAGCGTGACCGACAGGTCTGTGCGGATGCGAAGGCCGGTCAGACGGTCGCCGCGGATTGCATTGTCGACATGCAGGCCGAAATGGTGGCCACTGCTCGCCGCATAGCGGTTGAACAATGGCGGGAAGATCTGGAGCGGGATCGCCGCCGCGATGAAACGCGGATTCGACGTCAGCGCCGAGATGATGCGGTTGCCGAGCTTTCGCGCGACTTCGCTATCGGGCGGCAGTTGCTCGTTGCGCTTGACCATCGCCGACTGCGCGCCGGCGGTGGAGCGGCCGTCCTCCCATTGGCTGGCATCCATGATGCGGCGGAAATCCGCCACATCATCCTTGCTGAGAACGCCTGGCAGGCACGTCAACATGATCAGAACTTCGCTGTGGTCACGACATAGAACGCCCGGCCCGGCGCCACCGCCACGAACGGCACGTTGCTGCGATAGAACGAGTCGTAATAGAGCTTGTTGGTCAGGTTCTGCGCGTAGAACTTCATGGTCCAGTTCTGGTCGATCTTCTTCTCGACGAAGGCATCGAAGCGCCAATAGCTCGGCAGTTCGTTGGTGTTGGCCGCAAACGTACCGCCGTAAACCTTCGAGCGGTACACCGCCTGCCCGCCGAGCTCCCAGCCGCCATCGAACTTGTACTTGGTCAGCATGCTGAACGACTGATGTGCGATGTTGGCGAGCTGCAGGCCGAGATTCGAGGCAACGCCGCTCTGCGTGACCTTGGACTGCATCAGCACCAGGCCGCCGAAGATGCTCCAGCGATCGGTGATCTTGCCCTCGGCTTCGATGTCGATGCCCTGGATCCTGTAGGCGGCACCCGACGTCAGCAGGCCGCCGACGGTCTCGCGCGCGTTGTCCTTGGTGGTCTGGAACAGCGCACCGGTCACCAGCAGGTGGCGATCGGCAAGCTCCCATTTGGTGCCGAGCTCGATCGCCTTGTTGCGCTCGGGCCCGAGCAGGATGGTCGAGTTGGGGGGAACACCGCCGTATTCGGTGCCGGTCGCGTCCAGCTCAGAACCGAACGGATTGGCCGAGGTGGCGTAGGCCGCATAGATGCTGCCGATCGACATCGGCTTGTAGACCAGACCGACGTTGTAGTTCACCAGATCGGAGTTCTGCTTCACATAGTTCGCATTGTTCGATGCGCTCTGGCTGTAGCCGTCATAGCGCACGCCGCCGTTGACGATGATCGTGTCCTGCCAGTTCGCGGTGTCCATGGCATAGACGCTGGTGGTGTTGACGCCATAGCGCGTCGGATTTCCGACGATCCCCGGAATGCCGAAGGGGATGTTGGTATACTGGGGGTAATAGAGATTGACCCCTGTCACGGCACCGGTGCTCGTGAAAGCGGAGCCGGACAGTTCCGACGCAAGGCCCGCATAACGATCAATCGAGATGTTCTCGTTCGAATATTCGACGCCGAACACCGCGGTGTGCTTGACCCCACCGGTGTCGAGCTTGAACGTGGCCTCGTTCTGGTTGGCCCACACGTCCACGTTCTGCAAGCGGCTCTGCGCGCTCGCCGTCGTGGTCCAGAGCATCGGGTTGGGACTGGTCGTGTTCGGGTTCTGCGGCAGCGTGCCGATGTAGTTGAGCAGCGAATGCTCGCCGCGCACCTTGCTGGTCAGCGTGATGGCCTCGTTGACCTTGTACTCAATCGTGCCGGTGCCAAAATCCTGCCGCGCAGTCTGGAAGTCGCGGTTGAGGAAGCCGTACCAGTTGCCGCGCGGAATGCCGGCCGAGGTCACCGGAACATTGCCCTGCTTGTAATAGGGTACGCCGAAATCCGGCAGACCGCTGAGGTCGGTGTGGACGTAGTTCGTGGTGATCTTGATGTCGTTGGTCGGGGTGTACTTGGTCGAGATGAAGCTGCCCCAGCGATTGTCGGTGACGTAATTGCGGCCGGCCACGTTGGCCTCCTGGAACAGGCCGCCGGTGCGCACCGAGAAAGTCGGATCGATGACCTGGTTGACGTCGAGCGTGACGCGCTTGGTCATATCGGTACCAAACTCGCTGTCGATCCGCTTGAAGTTGACGTCGCCGGCCTGCTTGGTGACGATGTTGATGGCGCCGCCGGCGGTGCCGCGGCCGGCATAGGAGGATGCCGGCCCGCGCAGAATCTCGATCTGCTCGGTGAAGAAGTTCTCGCGGATGGAAACGGCGGGATCGCGGATACCGTCGATGAACACGTCGTTGCGCGCGTCGAAGCCGCGGATGAAGAAGCGGTCGCCGAACGCGTTGCCGCCCTCGCCCGAGCCCAGCGTCACGCCTGCAGTCGAGCGCCCGATCTCCTTCAGCGTCGTGGCGTTCTTGTCCTCGAGCACTTCCTTGCTGAGCACCGTGATGGACTTGGGCGTGTTCAGCATCTTCTCGGGAAACTTGCCCGAGGCCTGGACGTGGTCGACCTTGTAGGGCGCGGCCGGATCGGCATAGGGATTGCCGTCGGGAGCGCCTGACGGGGCAGTCGGCGCCGCCTGCTGGGCCGCCTGCTCGCGTTGCGCGGCGCGACGAAGCGCGTTGCGGGCGCGGACTTGCTCCGGCGAAGGCTTCGAGGCCGTCGGACGCGGCCGCTGAACGGGAGCGTCGACCGTCACCGGCGGCAGGTTCGACTGCTGCGCCTGCGCCCCGCTGGACACGGACGCCACTGCGATCAAGCTCGCAACCGCCGAAACCTTCTTGCCGGAAACGCCCGCGAACTTTTCTTCCACCAGATCGAATGCTGCGACCGAACGCAACGACTTCGGTGCGACCACCTGCCCCATTACCAAACGCCCCATCTTCTTGTTCGCTCACTCACTTCGACGAACGATGGGCTGTTGGTATCGGCCGCAAAATAGTGGGTCAATGCGAGCGCTTCGCAAGAACCCTTGAATCGGTCCAGATCAAAACAATTCTAAACTGCAGTTTGAAATCGTTCTAAGCGAAGACTGGACTCGTTCTAAAGACAACGCCAAATCCGCGCAATTGGCCGTCTTGCGTTCAGCGTCAGTCGCTGCTCGGTGGCTTCATCAGCGAGAACAATTCGTCGACGGTCTTCAGCGCGACGGCGCGCACGCGATCGGTGCTGTCCATGCCGGCGATATTGACGCCGTTCACGACGGCCTTGATCTCGTCTCGGAAGTCGGTGAGGAAACGCAAGGGATCGCGCTGCTCATTGGCCACACGCGCGATCAATCCCGTGATCAAAATCTGACACGCGATCAGCTTACCGTTCAATTCGTCCATGCTGCGCTCCTTTGTGGCGGCGCCGATATGGACGATGCCGAAATTCCTGACAACCGAAACGGCGCCCGCACGATTTAGAACCATTCTTGTTGCCCGCACCGAGTTGCCCGCACCGAGCTGTGGCCCGGTGCAGCGTCATTGGATTGCGCACCCCCTCTGCGAGCGCCGCACAAGTCTTGCCCGGCGATCGCCCAACGGGGAAAATGCAGCGCTGCACATCGCCGCGGCAGAGCACTGCCCAGACGGTGCAAAGCTTTCCAATTGTTTAGGATTCTCAACTGATAGTGCTGTTTACACTGGAACTTGGCGTGTATTATACAACGCGCTGGAACCCTGCGATTGCCCTATAATTCCTAGCTGAGGGCATACGAGCCGACACGAGACGACATGAAAAAGTCCCGGCCGATCCTCTGGCTTCTGATCATCGCGGCCGTGGCCTCCGCGGGTTACTATGGTTGGCAGAAATTTGGGCCTGAGGCCGGAAAAACCCAGACCGCCCAGAAGGGTCCACCCCGCCCGCTTGCCGTCCCGGTGAGCGTTGCGCCGGTCCAGAAGCTCGACTTCCCGGTCTACCTGACGGGTCTCGGCACGGTTCAGGGCTTCAACACCGTCCAGGTCCGCAGCCGGGTCGATGGTCAGATCGACAAGCTCACCTTCAGGGAAGGCCAGATCGTCCAGCAGGGCGAGCTTTTGGTCTCGATTGATCCCCGCCCCTATCAAGCCACGCTCGACCAGGCCAAGGCCAAGAAGGCGCAGGACGAGGCGAGCCTCGCCAACGCCAATCTCGAACTTCAGCGCGCGATGAAGCTCGGCGAATTCGCGACCGCACAGCGGGTCGACACTCAGCGTTCGACCGTCGCCCAGCTCACCGCCCAGATCGCCGCCGACGAAGCCGCGATCGCCAACGCCCAGACTCAGCTCGACTACACCCAGGTCAAGGCGCCGATCACCGGCGTCGCCGGCCTGCGCCAGGTCGACATCGGCAACATCGTCAACGCCTCGACGCAGACGGGCATCGTCACGATCTCGCAGGTCGAACCGATCTCCGTGATCTTCACGGCGCCGGAAGACCAGCTTCCCTATATCAGCGAGGGCCAGAAGACGGACGCGCTCAAGGTGATCGCATTCACCACCGACGGCAAGAAAACGCTGGCCGAGGGCAAGCTTGCAGTGATCAACAACCAGGTGGACACGACCAGCGGGACGATCCGGCTCAAGGCGGTGTTCGACAACAAGGATCACACGCTGTGGCCAGGCCAATCGGTCTCGACGCGGCTTCTGGTCCGGACGCTGAAGGATGCGACCGTGGTTCCGGATGACGCGGTCCAGCATTCCACCAACGGCCTCTACGCTTATACCGTCAATCAAGACAACAAGGCCGAAGACCACAAGATCAAGGTCAGCTACAGCATCGATGGACGCTCGGTCGTCGATGAAGGCCTGATCCCCGGGCAGCAGGTCATCACCGGCGGTCAGTTCAAGGTACAGCCCGGAAGCCTCGTCTCGACAGCGGTCGCGAGCTCGGATCCGGCGCAGAATAAGGTACGACGGGAATGACCGAGGGCGGGATTTCGGCACCTTTCATCCGTTATCCCATCGGCACCTCGCTGCTGATGGCCGGCATCCTTTTCGTCGGCCTCGTCGCCTATCCCCTGCTGCCGGTCGCGCCGCTGCCGCAGGTCGACTTCCCGACGATCCAGATCACGGCCAATTTGCCGGGCGGCAGCCCCGAGACGATGGCCTCGTCGGTGGCCCAGCCGTTGGAGCGGCAATTCGCCCAGATCCCCGGCATCGCCCAGATGACGTCGACGAGCTATCTCGGCACCGCGTCAATCACCATCCAGTTCGATCTCAACCGCAGCATCGACGGCGCCGCCAACGACGTGCAGGGCGCCATCAACGCCGCCAGCGGCCAGCTGCCGAAGAACCTGCCCTCGCCGCCGACCTACCGCAAGGTCAACCCGGCTGACGCCCCGATCCTCCTGCTGTCGGCGACATCGGAGACACTGCCTCTGACCAGTGTCAGCGACGCGGTCGATGCCCAGCTCGCCCAGCAGATCAGTCAGCTGTCGGGCGTGGCGCAGGTGTTCATCGGCGGCCAGCAGAAACCCTCCATCCGCATCCAGGTCGATCCGGCGAAGCTCGTCGCCAAGGGCCTGTCGATGGAAGACGTCCGCAGCCAGATCGCGATCACAACGGTCGACAGTCCCAAGGGTAATATCGACGGCGAAAAGCGCGCTTACACGATCTACGCCAACGACCAGCTCACGCACGCAAAGGACTGGAACGACGTCATCATCGCCTATCGCAACGGCGGTCCGCTGCGAATCCGCGACATCGGCCAGGCGGTCAGTGCCGCTGAAGACGCCAAGCAGGCGGCCTGGGCCAACGGCAAGCGCGGCGTGTTCCTGGTGATCTTCAAGCAGCCCGGCGCCAACGTCATCGAGACCGTCGACAGGATCAAGGCGACCCTGCCCCGCCTCGTGGCGGCGATCCCGCCCGCGATCAAGATCGAGCTCATCAGCGACCGTACCACGACCATCCGCGCGGCGGTCGAGGACGTCCAGTTCACGCTGCTGCTGACCATCGCACTCGTGGTCATGGTCATCTTCATCTTCCTGCGCAGCTTCTGGGCCACCGTCATTCCCACGGTGACGGTGCCATTGGCGCTATTGGGCGCGTGCGCCTTGATGTGGGTGGTCGGCTATTCGCTCGACAATCTGTCGCTGATGGCGCTCACCATTGCCGTCGGTTTCGTCGTCGACGACGCCATCGTGATGCTCGAGAACATCACGCGCTACATCGAGGAAGGCGAGGCGCCGATGGCGGCGGCCTTCCGTGGCTCCAAGGAAATCGGCTTCACCATCGTGTCGATCAGCATCTCGCTGGTCGCGGTGCTAATCCCGCTGCTGCTGATGGGCGGCATCATCGGGCGGCTGTTCCGGGAATTCGCCGTGGTGCTGGCGATGACCATCTTCGTCTCGATGTTCGTGTCGCTGACACTGACGCCGATGATGGCCTCGCGCTTCCTGCGTGCCCATGGTGAGGTCCGCCACGGCCGCTTCTATCAATGGAGCGAGCGCGCCTTCGACGCGATGCTGCGCGGCTACGAATACATTCTGGATCACGCCCTGGCCTGGCGGCGCACCACGCTTGCGATCTTCTTCGCCACGCTCGGCCTGTCGATCTATCTGTTCGTCCTGATCCCAAAGGGCTTCTTCCCGCAGCAGGATGTCGGCCTGATCACCGCCACCTCCGAAGCCTCGCAAGACATTTCGTTCAAGGAGATGACCCGGCGCCAGGAACAGCTCGGCAAGGTCATCCTGGCCGATCCCGACGTCGCCAGCGTTGCCATGGCGATCGGCGGCAGCGGCCGTGCCGGCAACAATGGCAACATATTCATCACGCTGAAGCCTCGCGACCAGCGCGATGCCTCGGCGCAGCAGATCATCGCGCGACTGCGTCCCCAGTTCGACAAGGTCGAGGGCGCCCGTGTCTACATGCAGGCGGCCCAGGACGTGCGGCTCGGCGGCCGGCCGACGCGCACGCAGTTCGAATTCACATTGCAGGACGCCAATCTGGACGAGCTCAACGAATGGGCGCCAAAGATCCTGGCCAAGATGCAGACGCTGCCGGAGCTGCGCGACGTTGCGACCGACCAGCAGACCCAGGGCACCACGGTCCAGCTCAAGATCAACCGCGATACCGCCTCACGCTACGGCATCCAGCCGCAGGTGATCGACGACACGCTGTATGATGCCTTCGGACAGCGGCAGGTTACGCAGTATTTCACCCAGCTCAACACCTACAAGGTGATCCTGGAGATCCTGCCGGAGATGCAGGGCAATCTCGACAGCCTGAACAAGCTCTACTTGAAATCGCCGTTGACCGGCGACCAGGTGCCACTGTCGACTTTCGCGACCTGGACCACCGATCCGGTCCGCCCGCTCTCGATCAGCCACCAAGGCCAGTTCCCGGCGATTACGATCAGCTTCAACCTCGCCCAGGGCGTCGCGCTCGGCCAGGCGACCGAGGCCGTGCAGAAGGCGATGGCCGATCTCGGTGCGCCGCCGACGCTCAATTCGAGCTTCCAGGGCACAGCGCAGGCGTTCCAGCAGTCGCTCGGCACCGTACCGCTCTTGATCCTCGCCGCGCTGGTCGTGGTCTATCTGATCCTCGGCATCCTCTACGAGAGCTACATCCATCCGATCACGATTCTGTCGACGCTGCCCTCGGCCGGCGTCGGCGCGCTCGCGATCCTGATGGCGGCCGGCTTCGACTTCAGCCTGATTGCGTTGATCGGCATCATTCTGCTGATCGGCATCGTGAAGAAGAACGGCATCATGATGGTCGATTTTGCGATCGCCGCCGAACGCGACGAGCACAAGACGCCGGAGCAATCGATCCGCCAGGCCGCGCTGCTGCGCTTCCGCCCCATCATGATGACGACGATGGCCGCGCTGCTCGGCGGCGTGCCCTTGATGCTCGGTCACGGCACCGGCGCCGAGATCCGCCAGCCGCTCGGCTACGCCATGGTCGGCGGCCTGATCGTCAGCCAGGCGCTGACTCTGTTCACCACGCCGGTGGTCTATCTCTATCTCGACGAGCTCAACAACTGGTTCTCCACCTGGGGCCGTTCGGGTGACGACGAAGGCGACGAGGCGCCCGCGCGCGGCACCGTCAAGGAAGCCGCCGAGTAAGCTTGCACCGCGTCGCCCGCGACGCTACAGCCAGAACCCCCGGTTCACGCCAACGCGGTCTCGCCATGCTCATGCAATCCAGACTTGTCGCCCTCGCCGCTGCCGTCCTGTTGCCCTTGGGCGCTGCCTATGCCCAGCAGGCTGCGAAGAAGAACGCCCCCGCACCGGCGGCACAGCCTGCGCCGGCCCCGACGCAGCCACAGGCCGACGCCGCGCCGGCGCAGCAGCCCGGATGGATCGTGCGCTGCACCAGCGTGAGCCGCGAGGCGCCGCTCGAATGCGCGATGGAGCAGAACGCGGTGCTGACCAAGACCGGCCAGACCATCGTCCTCGTCAACATCCGCATCGCGCCCGACACCCGCACGCCGGTGGCCTTGCTGCAATTGCCGCTCGGCCTCAATCTTCCGGTCGGCGCCAAGCTTCAGGTCGACGAGGGCAAGACGGTCGACCTGCAGATCCAGACCTGCGAGAATCGCGGTTGCTACGCCTCGACCCCGGTTGCGCCGGACCTGCTCGCGTCCTTGCGGTCGGGCAAGCAGCTCAAGGTCTCCTTCCAGAACATGGCCAAGGAGACCATCGCAATCCCCATGCCGCTCGGCGACTTCGCCGCCGCCTACGACAAGATCAAGTAGCGGCTAAATCATGATCCGGAAAAGTGCGCGGCGGTTTTCCGAAAAAGATCATGCTCAAACAACAACCTAAAGCGCGATGACGCATCCTAATCGCATCGCGCTTTAGTCGTCAGGTTGCGATGTCGCTCGCCCGGAGCAGCGTCGTGAAGCCGCCATAGATCATGCGCTTGCCATCGAACGGCATGCCCTCCAACTTCAGCCGCGGGTCTGCCATCACCTTCTTGTTGACGGCATCGCGGGTCTCCCGGTCGCGATAGACGATCCACGCGAACACCACGACCTCGTCCTCCTTCGCGATCACCGCGCGTGGGAACGA
This sequence comes from Bradyrhizobium sp. 138, assembly GCF_023074075.1. Lineage (GTDB taxonomy): Bacteria > Pseudomonadota > Alphaproteobacteria > Rhizobiales > Xanthobacteraceae > Bradyrhizobium. The sequence continues at coordinate 90,224 of NZ_JADPKT010000033.1, forward strand.
AGTGAGCTCGCCATAGGGAACGTCGTCGGCGATGCATTCGACATAATCGAGCGCACCGTGCTCCATCCAGATGGCGCAGGCGGACGTCGCCAGCGTCTTGTAGGCCTCGATGTTGTCCTTCGGCACGGCGAGCAAGAAACCATCGACATAGGGCATCACGGATCTCCTTGGGTTGTATGGCCCAAGGACGATGCAGCGCACGGCGATCCGACACGAAGATGCGAGTTTCAGATGAGGCAAACGGTCGCGAGCAGCAACGCAGCCAACGGCCCATTCCTGCCAAGCGACGTATGGAGGGAACTGCGAACGTGGAGAAGCGCCCGGAACTGGCTGGGGAACCTGGATTCGAACCAAGACAAACAGAGTCAGAGTCTGTTGTGCTACCGTTACACCATTCCCCAACGGAATAGTCGAACAAATTCAATAACTTCTTTGATTTGCTCGACTGTCGCCGGAAGCGCGGTTGGCGCAAATCACGGCTCAGGCGTGGCAGGGTTCTACCCGCTCGCCCCCGGGCTGGCAAGCGTTGCAGTGCACGGGTCCGCTCTCCTCAACAGCGGGAGCGGGACCCAACCCTTTAAGCCGTCGCGCGCAGCAGGCGCTGCGAGTCTTCACCTGGGACAGCAGCAGCGGAACGCTGTCGAAGCCGCGACTAGATCACGATGTGATCGAAGTCGGCGGCGATGCGGGTGTTCGGAAAGATCTTCACCGCCTCGGCCAGGATCTCATCGTCCTCGTACCGTCCCGACATATGGGTCAGCACGAGCTGGCGGACGTTGTTCGCGGCGGCAAAGGCGGCCGCTTCCGCCGCGGTGAGATGGCCGTAATCCCGCGCGGTTGCGGCGTCGCGATCGAGGAAGGTCGCCTCGATCACCAACATATCGGCGTCAGCCACGGAGTTGGACAGTCCGTCGGTGGTTTCGATGTCACCGATCACGACAAGCTTCTTGCCGCCGCTCGGCGGGCTTAGGACGTCTTCCGGATCGATCGTTCGATCGGCGATGACGACCGGCCGTCCCGCAGCCAGTTCGCCGCGCACGGGACCATCCGGGACGCCAAGGGCCGCAAGGCGATCGGGCCGAAGGTGGCGACGTGCGGGGCTTTGAAACACGAAGCCAAAGCTGTCGGTGTCGCGGTGGCGGACCGGAAAGCAGGCGACGGTGAAGTCACCGGCGTCGATGACCGGTCCTTCGGATAGGGCTGCGAACTCGACCGCGATCGGCGCCCTGCCCGCGCCCCACAGGCCGGCGAGCATTCGGATGACGATGTCGAGCGTGCCCTGCCCGCCATGAATGGTCATCACGTCGGCACTCTGCCGCAAGCCCAGGGTTGAAAACAGGCCGGGGATGCCGAGCACGTGATCGAGATGCGCATGCGTCAGCAGGATACGGTCGAGCCGCCGAAAGCCCGAACCGCTCCTCAAGAGCTGGCGCTGCGTGCCCTCGCCGCAATCCACCAGGACGCGCTTGCCCGCGGCTTCCACCAGGAGCGCCGGATGGTTGCGCTCCCCTGAGGGAACGCTGGCCGAGGTTCCGAGAAATGTCAGGGCGAACATGGTCGTGTCCGGCGGTGGACGGTCTCACCGTCCCCAATGCCACGCGAGCAGCAGCGCGTACAGGCCCATCGATGCCGCGTAGAGCATCGCAAGCAGCGCGTAGCCCGCGATCTGGCGACTGATCGCCGCCTTCGGTGCGACCCACCAGTCGAGCGCTTTGAAAGCGGCGGGCACCAGCCACCAGCCGAGCAGCTGGGTGCTGACGAGATTGCCGATGAACAGCGATAGCCAGACCGGCACGCCGTTTCTGTCGATCAGCGGCGCGCTGATGAAAGTGCCCCAGAGATAGACCACGGGATAGAGCACCAAAAGCACGATCAGGTTGCTTTTCCAGATCAGGCCCGGGCCCTGCTCCGGAGCCTGCGTCTTGCCGGCCGGGAACCAGAAATTGAAGCCGTAGCTCGCCCGCTTCACGTTCATGCCGGTGTTGAAGCGCTCGCCTTCCTTCAAGAGCGTCTGCCGCAACGGCGAGTCGAGCCATGCGTTGAGGTTGGCATCGGTATCGAACGTGAGGATGATGATCCATTCATCGTGCAGGCCCGGAATCGGTCGCTCGATCTTGTGGCGCAAGAACCCCTTGAACTCGGCCTCCGCGGCCTGGATGCGCTGCTGCCATTTGAGGAACGCCTCTTCGAGCCCATCCGGCACATGGAAGGAGATGACGGCGGAGACCGCATTGTCACGCGGGACGCCGCTGTCCGGCAGGATATGGACGTCCTCCGGACCGACGAAGAAGCGTTGCACCTCCGCAATCAGCCGCGCCCGCGCTTCGCTCTGAAGCCAGGCGCGCGCTGCGGCCGGGCTTGCGAAACGCAGGACTGTCACCCAGTCGACATGGGCCGGCGGCTGCGGCGGCACCACCTCCTGGCCCAGGAATCCGGGCCACGCCTTGAGCACCTCACCGACCTCGCCATTCCAGCGCGCGAACGCGGCAAAGCCGTCATCGGCGATGCGGCGCTGGATGACGAGGGCGACCGACTGTCCGGCCATATCAGGAGATGCGCTCATCGGCAGCCGTCCGCTTCAGTTCTTCTTGTAGAGGCGCTTGCCCATCACCCAGGTCTCGTCGACGCAGCGATCGTCGCCGACCATCATGACGGCGAACAGCATGCTTGCGGCCTCGTCCATCGTACGCGGGCCACCGCCGTCGGCGATCAGCGACTGGTGCCACGCTTGCGCGATCTGCCCGCCGTTCGGATCGAGCGCGATGAAATCGGCTTCCTTGCCGGGCTCGAAATTGCCGAGCTTGTCGTCGATATAGAGGCCTTCGGCGCCGCCGAGCGTGATCGACCAGAAGCCGCGATAGGGCGAGAGCTTGTTGCGCTCGGCCTCGGCGAGGTCCTTGCGGGTGGGATCAATGCTGCCGTCGAGCAGCGTGTTGTTGCACATGCCGACCTTGTAAGCGTCGTCGAGTACGGAAATCATCGAGAAGCGGTTGCCGCCACCGACGTCGGTGCCGAACGACATCTTGACGCGATGCTCCGGATCGGTGGCCCGGCCGAGGCGGAACAGGCCGCTGCCGAGGAACAGGTTCGAGCACGGACAGAACACCACCGCCGCGCCCTTCTTCGACATGCGGCGAAACTCGTTGTTCGAGAGATAGACGCCATGACCGCCGGAGAACTTTGGCCCGACCAGGTCGAACTTCTCGTAGACGCCGAGATAGTCCTCGCAGTCCGGGTGCTCGACCAGCACGCCGCTGCATTCGGCCGGGTTCTCGGAGATGTGGGTGTTGACCCAGCAATCCGGATGCTCGTGCTTGAGGCGCTGACACGCTTTCAGCAGCTCCGGCGAGGCGCCGAAGGCGAAGCGCGGCGTGATGGCGTAGAGGTTGCGGCCCTTGTTGTGGTACTGCGCGATCAGCCGCTTGCTGTCGCGATAGAAATTCTCGGGCGTATCGATGAAATCGGCCGGCGCGTTGCGATCGATGCCGGTGAGGCCCGCGATGACGCGCATGTTGCGGCGGGCCGCTTCCTCGAACAATTCCTCGGTCGAGACCGGTGAAGAGCTCGTGAAGGCCTGGCATGTCGTGGTGCCGGACGCCAGCAGCGCGTCGAGGAAACGCTTCACGCCCTCGCGCGCGTAGTTGCGATCGCGGTATTTGAGCTCCTCCGGATAGACCCATTTCTGCAGCCACGGCAGCAGCTGCTCGCCATAGGCCCCGAGCACGCGGGTCTGCGGCAGATGGATGTGGCCGTCGATGAAGCCGGGGACGATGATGCGATCCTTGATATGAGTGATCGCAACGCCGGGATGCGCGGCCGCAACCTTGTCATAGGGACCGAACGCCTTGATGACACCGTCGGTGACGACCATGAGGCCGTCCTGGTGAAAGCGCGCGGCGGCCTGCTCGTTGCCGACGTGCTTCCAGGGATCATCGACGAAATCGAAGAACGTGCCGCGAATAGCAACAGTGGTCATGATTGCTTCCTTCCTTAATTCTGTGTGGCGTGGCGCACTGGCGGCAGCGAGATCGCAAGCAGCCCACCCGCGATTGCGCAGAGGCCGAGATAGAGCCATCCGATCGGCGCCTGCGTCGCCTCGGGCAATACCGCCGTGATCGCCATGGCACCGCTGACGGCGAGATAGCAGAGCGCGCTGATGAGACCGCCGATCAGGCCGTGGTCGCGCTCGAACAGGCCGAGCGCCATGCCGTACATCATCGGACACAGCACGCCGCAGCCGCCGAGCACCAGCGCACCGCCGATCGTGATCGACGCAAAGTCGAGACCGAAGATCATGCCTGTTGCGGTCAGGACCACCGAGCCGGCAAGAAACAACGCGAAGGCGCCGAAGCCCAGCATGCGCGCCGGCATGAACCGCGCGAAATGCGCGCAGCCGAGCTCGCCGGCGAGATTGACGCCGCCAAGGCCGAGCGCGACCAGGCCGTAGATCGCCGCGGAATAACCAAGACCGGTCTGGTAGAAGAACGGCGCGACGACGCCGAACGCGAGCTGCGCACTGGCCGCCGCGGCAAACACCAGGACGAAAGCCAGGAACCCCGGACGTAGCAGCGCATCGCGCAGGATGCCGGCCGTGCGGCGGGGATCGAACGGTGCCCGCCGATCTGCGGGCAGCGTCTCGGGCAGAAGACAAACGACGATCGCGGCAACGATCGCCGCGGCGACGGCGATGGTGACGAAGACGCCGCGCCACGATGTCAGCTCGACGATGAAGCCGCCGGCCGCGGGCGCAAGCACGGGCGCGAGCCCCCACGCGGCGCCAAGCAGGCCGGAGATCGCCGTCAGCTCCCGGCCGCGAAAGCAGTCGGCCGCAACGGCATAGGGGACGACGAGACAGGTGCAGCCGCCGACACCTTGCAGGAAGCGCAGGCCAAGCAGCAGCGAGGCGCTGGTGGCGAGCGCGCAGGCAATGCTCATCGCGATCAGCACCGACAGGCCTGCGAGCAGAACGTTGCGGCGGCCGAGCGTGTCGGAGGCGATGCCGACCGGCACCAGCGCCAGACTCATGCCGAGCATATAGGCGGTGACGGTGTTCTGCATCGAGGCTGCATCAGTGGCGAGATCCCCCACCATCTGCGGCAGGCCGGGCGTGTAGGCATCGAGCGGAATCTGGCTGAACGGCACGACGCACAACAGGATCGGCACGATCCCGCTCCTGGCGCGACCGGCGTCCGAAGTGAGTGCAGTCATGGATTACGCCCCTCGATTCCCGCGGGCCCCGTCTTTTCGTGCGCGCAATGAGAGGCGACGATGCAGGTTGCGGACATTGACGCGCGCAACGTGCCAGAACTGTGTGTAGGAATTCTTAGGGCGCCGGATCGATACGCTGATGCTCTGGCTCCTGGGAACCTCCAAACAAAAAATGCGAAAACAACCCCATGCAAAGTACAAATCATTGAAGAATTTCGCGCCGCACATCGCCAAGTCTGGCAGCGCGGACGTTTGACACGTCGGGCAAAACAGCGGCACGATCGCATGATCGCCATCCCGAGTTCGCCTCCACGCCGAGGCCATTAACAATTCGGAAGGCATGGCTGTTTCGGATCGCGAGGTGGAGGTCTTGATGCAGAAGGCCGCGAGCGCTACTGACTTGGATTACGGTTCGATTAGCGCACTGCTGGGCGCCCTGCAGGCGCGCAAGCTCTCGGCGTCGGAGTTGCTCGAACACACGATCGCGCGCATCGAGGCGCTGGACGGCAAGATCAACGCCATCATCGTCCGCGATTTCGATCGCGCGAGGGATGCCGCGCGCGCTGCCGATGCCACGCTTGGCCGCGGCGAACGGCAACCGTTGCTCGGCATCCCCGTGACCTTGAAAGAGCCGTTCAACGTCGCCGGCTTGCCGACGACTTGGGGCTTTCCGCATTTCAGAGATTTCCGGCCCGCGGAGGATGCCCTTGTCGTCTGGCGGCTGAAGGCGGCGGGCGCCGTCATCATCGGCAAGACCAACATCCCGATCGGCTTGCGGGATTTCCAGAGCTACAACGAACTCTACGGGACGACCAACAATCCTTGGGACTTCGGCCGATCGCCCGGCGGCTCCTCGGGCGGATCGGGCGCGGCGCTGGCCGCAGGCTTCGGTCCGCTCTCGATCGGCTCGGATATCGGCGGCTCGATCCGGGTCCCTGCGCATTTCTGCGGCGTGTTCGGACACAAGCCGAGCCTCGGCCTGGTCCCGCTGCGCGGATACAGCCTGCCGCCGGCACCACCCGTCCCCGGCCAGGGCGATCTCGCTGTCGTTGGGCCGATGGCGCGCACCGCCTCTGATCTTGCTCTGGCGCTCGACGTGATCGCCGGCCCCGACGAGACGCGCGACGGGATCGGCTATCGCCTCGCGCTGCCCGCCCCGCGACATGATCAGCTCAGGGATTTCAGGATCCTCGTGATCGATACCCATCCGCTGATGCCGACGGGTGATGCCGTGCGTTCCGCGATCGGACGATTGGCCGACCGGCTCGGCAGATCGGGCGCACGGGTCGCGCGCGCAAGCGCGGCGCTGCCCGATCTCGCCGAGTCCGCGCGGCTCTACATGAAACTGTTGAACGGAGCGCGCAGTCCGCGCCTGACACCGGCCGCGCTCGCAGAGGCACAAGAAGTTGCCGCAGCCCTTTCGCCTGACGACCGCAGCCTGCAGGCCGAGCGTGCGCGCGGTTGGGGCATGCTCCATCGCGAATGGCTGGCGACTGATGCGGCCCGCCTGCAGCTGCAACAAAGGTGGCATCAGCTGTTCCGTGAGTTCGATGCAGTGATCTATCCAGCCGCAGCGGTGCCGGCCTTTCCGCAGGACCAGTCCGAGCCGTTCGACGCGCGGCAGCTCGACATCGACGGCAAGCTCCACAATTACGCCGATGCGTGCTTCATCTGGGCCGACCCCGCCTCGACCTGCGGACTTCCCGCAACTGCCATTCCGATCGAGCGCACGGCTTCGGGCCTGCCGGTCGGTGTCCAGATCATCGGGCCGTATCTGGAGGACCGCACGACGATCGCGCTGGCCGGGCTGATCGAGCGCGAGTTCGGTGGTTTCGTGCCGCCGCCGGGGCTGGGTGCGATATAATACGCCGCGGTGGGCTAAGGCTGATGGCCGAGCCTCACGATCATCTTCGGGTGACGTTCACTCAAGGCCTTCAGCTGGAGCAAACTCTTTCGTTCGCTGTCCCGTTCGAACGTGAAACTTCCGGGCTCGACGCCATGCTCCCAGCCCCAGCGCGTGTGGCAAGCGTCGCCCGTCAAGAGAACCGGCCCCGTAGGCGTGCGGGCCAGATAGGAGACATGACCCGCAGTATGTCCCGGCGTCAGGATCGCAAACAACGAACTGTCGCCGAAGACATCAATCACGCCTTCCAATTTCCCGTCTGGGTCCGTCGTGAACTGAAACTCCTGAATTGCGGGTCTGCCATCAAAGAAGCGATTCTCCATCCCCTGAACGACAACGTTCTCGAACTTCTCCTCCGCAGCCTCGCCGGGGCCTGTGCAAAACGGAATGTCTTTCGGAACGTCCGGCATTCCGGAGATATGATCGAAATGGAGATGGGTCATGAAGACGCCTTTGAGCGGGACGCCTTCCGATGTGATGGCCGACAAGGCATCTTCTCGGACCTGAAGCTTGTCCATCTTTGCAAAATTTCTCAGTAGCCACGGCACACCGACGCTCTCTGGGTGCTCGGCAAACTGCCTTGAGACACCCGTATCGATCATGAAGAATCCCTGCGTGGGGTGCCGCACGAGATGCGTATAGATCTGGATCGGCTCCTCGTGATCGACGAGCCCCGCCTGAACGGCTTTCGGATCTTTCAGATTGATCAGTCCCGATAGATCAGCTTTCCAGTCTGAGCTCGCGACCGTTCGGACTGCGATTGACCCGGGTTGATCGATCAGGGCCTCCATGGCCGACGAGCTGATCGGCTTGCCGAGGCTGGCTGTCACGGTTTGATGGGTTGTCTGCGACCAGCCGGGAAATGCGATGAAGGCAGCGCCAGACAGCGCAATGACAACGAATCCAGCAACAGCAAGGTATCGGGATCGACGGAGCATGATCGGTGTTCCTCATTTCTGATCACGCTTTTGCCCTGGACCGAGAGAATAGCAATCGTCTAAATTCCTATGTCGCCATACATAAATGGATGGCCTTGGGACGAGGCCGAGGAGTGAACGTGGACCTGCAATGGGATGATCTCCGGATTTTTCTCGCGGTTGCGGATGCTGGCAGCCTGAGCGGCGCCGCGCGGCGCCTCAAGGTGAGCCAGCCCACCTTGAGCCGGAGGATCGCGGAGATGGAGTACGAGCTGGGCGAGCCGCTCTTCGTCCGCAAGAACCAGGGCATCGCCTTGACCAAGACCGGAAAAAGATTGCTTCCCGCCGCCCAGGGCATGGCGCAATGGGCGACGGAAGCCAATCGCTCACTCGACGCGAAGGACTCGCCCGTGAGCGGCCGCGTGCGCATCACGGCAGCACCGTCGTATGCCTTTGATTTCCTGGCTCCGATCTCCGAAAAGCTCAGGAAAAAGCATCCGCAGATCACCCTCGAAGTTTTGGCCAGCACGGAACGCCTGAATCTCTCGCGCGGCGAAGCGGACATCGCGCTTAGGAGATATCCGTCCGATGATTCCGACCTGATCACAGTCGATGAAGTCGTCGTTCCGATCGGGGTCTACGCGAGCAGGGACTACTCTCGGCGGCTGCCCGCGAGGTACGATTTCCGGGACCTCGACTGGATCGCCTGGGCGGGCGAGCGCGAGATGCTGAGCCCGAATCCGGAGCTCGCGGCCAAGATTCCCGACTTTCGTCCCGCCTTCACATCCGACGACTACAGTGTGCAGGTCGCGGCCTGCCAGGCCGGCGTCGGCGCAATGATCCTTCTGAAGACCACCCATCGGCTCAAACGGCCGGGCGAGCTCGTGGAGCTCAAGCTCGAGCCTCCAACCTCGCTCCGCGCAGAACTCACGATCATCTGCCACAAGCGCATGGCGGATCTCCCCAAGGTCCGAACCGTCCTGGACCTGCTCAGGCAAGAGTTTGCCGAACTGAGGAAGAACAAAGTCACGAAGGATACTCGGATCAAGTCCACCGCAGTCCCAAGGCAGGCAAGGGACTAAGAGGAAGACTCCGCCAAACGCGCCGCTTGCCGCAACACTCCTTGTCCGACCTTACCGTAACCTACCCTTTCGCCGACTGCGCCTCGACCGCCTGCACGGCGACATCAGCCACCTGTCGCAATGCTTCACGATCCGCGCCCGATGAGGCCATGACGCCCATGCCGACCGACACCGCCGAGACATAGCGCGCGAGCGCGGCGGGGTCGGAGCTCGGTTTCAGATCGCCTTCGGCCTTGGCGCGGATGAAGCGGTCGCGGAGCTGGTCTTCGTTCTGGGCGCGGCGTGCGGCGAGCTCGAACGGGACATTCTCGGAGCCGGTGCCGCAGGCAATGCCGCCCTGCACCAGCAGGCAGCCGGGCGGATTGGCGGGATCGGTCTGCTTGTCGGCGATGCCCATCAGCATCCGCTCGGCCACGGCGCGGGCGGTGGGGGCGGCGACCACCTCATCCATCCAGAAGCCGCGCAGCTTGGTGTAGCGGTCGAGCGCGGCCTTGAGCAGGCCTTCCTTGTTGCCGAAACAGGCATAGAGGCTGGGGGGATTGATGCCCATGGCCTCGGTCAGCTGCGCGATGGTGGCGCCCTCATAGCCATGGCGCCAAAACACTTCCATCGCCTGGTCCAACGCAATGTCGGCATCGAATTCGCGGGGGCGTCCCATGCCCATGTGCCTGTCTCCTTGGAATCGGCGGCCCCTAGCCTAACGCCAGATCCTATCTATTTGTTCTAGCTTTCTTTTTCTTGTGTCTTCCCATTGTCGCGGTATCGGCGTACAATTTTCCTAGTGAATGATACATAAGTATCTTGCACTGCGAGATCCAGCTCCACATCTGTAGTGAACACTACATATCTGGAGCGCGCAAATGCCCCCCACCCAAAATACCTCCCGTGCCGGCCGCTTTCGCCGCCTCCTCGGCGGCGTGGCCGTCGTGGGCACCCTTGCCGTCGCCGGTACGATCGCGACCGGCCGCTACTTCCACGCGGCGCAAGCGACCGCGCCGGCCGCCGCGGCCGAACAAGCCGTTTCCGTCACCGTCGCGATGATCGAGCCGCGGCAGACCGTGCTGTGGGACGATTTCTCCGGCCGGCTCGAGGCCATCAACCGCGTCGAGCTTCGTCCGCGCGTGGCGGGTGCGATCATGTCGACCAACTTCACCGAAGGCGCGCTGGTGAAAGCCGGTGACGTGCTGTTCAAGATCGACCCCGCGCCTTATGCGGCGGAGGTCGACAAGGCCAACGCGCAGCTCGAGGCGGCGAAGGCGCGCGTCGTCTTTACCCAGAGCGAGCTCGAGCGCGGCGCACAGCTGGTCGGCAATGCCGTGGTGACGCGGCGCGACTTCGATCAGCGCGAGAACGCCCACCGCGAAGCGATCGCCAACGTGAAGGCGGCCGAGGCAACGCTCCAGACCGCAAAGCTCAATCTCGACTACACCGAGGTGCGCGCACCCGTAGACGGCCGCGTCGGCAAGATCGAGGTCACCGTCGGCAATCTCGTCGCCGCCGGCACCGCCTCCCCGGTGCTGACCTCGCTGGTCTCGATCAATCCGATCTATGCGTCGTTCGATGCGGATGAGGAGGTCGTGCTGCGTGCGTTGAACTCGATCGCGGATGCCGCAGGCCAGCGCGGCAAGCTCGACCAGATTCCGGTGGAGATGACGACCTCCGGCGGTCTCTCGGCGAAAGGCCACATCCAGCTGATCGACAATCAGGTCAACGGCCAGAGCGGCACCATCCGTGTCCGTGCGGTGTTCCGGAACGAGGACGGGCGTCTCATCCCCGGCCAGTTCGCCCGCGTGCGCATGGGTCAGCCGAAGCAGCAGTCGCTGGTGATGATCGACGAGCGCGCGATTGGCACCGACCAGGACAAGAAGTTCGTGATGGCGGTCGGCGACGACAGCCGCGCGGTCTACCGACCGGTCATGCTCGGCGGTGCGGTGGATGGGCTTCGCATCGTCACTGCGGGCCTGAAGTCTGGCGACCGCATCGTCGTCAACGGCCTGCAGCGCGTCCGTCCCGGCGCCCTCCTGAAGACGGAGGTCGCCGCAATGGGTGCGCGTGGGCAGCAGGCCGCTTCTAACCACAGCAACCAGGACGTGGTGCAACGCTAGGCCACGCCATTCCGGGGGGCGACAAAGTCGCGAACTCAGATGCGCAAACTGCGCATCTGAGACTCTAGAAGTTTTGGAAGCTCCGACCACTCACCTCGGGATTCCGGGTTCGCGCTGCGCGCGCCCCGGAATGACGGGGTTGTCGGAGACACGAACGATATTGCCCAGGGGCAAGACCATGAATCTCTCAAAGTTCTTCATCGATCGTCCGATCTTTGCCGGCGTGCTGTCGGTCCTGATCTTCCTTGCCGGCCTGATCTCGCTGTTCGCGATGCCGATCTCGGAATATCCCGACGTCGTGCCGCCCTCCGTCGTGGTGCGCGCGACCTATCCCGGTGCCAATCCCAAGGTGATCGCGGAAACGGTGGCGACGCCAATCGAGGAGCAGATCAACGGCGTCGAGAACATGCTCTACATGTCGAGCCAGGCGACCACCGACGGCGCCATGACGCTGACGGTGACGTTCCGGCTCGGCACCGATCCTGACAAGGCAACCCAGCTGGTGCAGAACCGCGTGCAGCAGGCCGAGCCGCGCCTGCCCGCCGTAGTGCGTCAGCTCGGCATCATCACCAAGAAGTCGTCGCCCGATCTCACCATGGTCGTTCACCTGCTGTCGCCGAACGGCCGTTACGATATGACGTATCTGCGGAACTACGCCGTGCTCAACGTCAAGGATCGCCTCGCACGGATCGACGGCGTCGGCGACGTGCAGCTCTACGGTGCCGGCGACTATTCGATGCGGGTCTGGGTCGATCCACAGAAGGCCGCCGAGCATGGACTGACAGCGAGCGACATCGTGCGGGCGATCCAGGCGCAGAACGTCGAGGCCGCCGCAGGCGTCGTCGGCTCCTCCCCGAACGTTGCGGGTATCGACTTGCAACTGTCCGTCAACGCGGAAGGGCGGCTTGCTAACGAGGAACAGTTCGGCGACATCGTGGTCAAGACCGGCGCGCGCGGTGAAGTGGTGCGCCTGCGCGATGTCGCGCGCATCGAGCTCGGCGCCTCCGAATATGGCCTGCGGTCGCTGCTCGACAACAAGCAGGCGGTGGCGATCCCGATCTTCCAGGCCCCCGGCTCCAACGCGCTTCAGATCTCCGACAATGTCCGCGCCACAATGGCCGAGATCAGGAAGAACATGCCCGAGGGCGTGTCCTACCAGATCGTCTACGACCCCACCCAGTTCGTGCGCTCCTCGATCGAGGCGGTGATCCACACGCTCCTGGAGGCGATCGCGCTGGTCGTGCTGGTCGTGATCCTGTTCCTGCAGACCTGGCGCGCCTCGATCATCCCGCTCTTGGCCGTGCCGGTGTCGATCGTCGGCACCTTTGCCGTAATGCACATGTTCGGCTTCTCCATCAACGCGCTCAGCCTGTTCGGCCTGGTGCTCGCAATCGGCATCGTCGTCGACGACGCCATCGTCGTGGTCGAGAACGTCGAGCGCAACATCGAGGCCGGGCTGTCACCGCGCGATGCCACTTATCAGGCGATGCGCGAGGTGTCGGGACCGATCATCGCGATCGCTTTGGTACTCGTCGCGGTGTTCGTGCCGCTCGCCTTCATCTCCGGCCTCACCGGGCAGTTCTACAAGCAGTTCGCGCTGACGATCGCGATCTCGACCGTGATCTCCGCCGTCAACTCGCTGACGCTGTCGCCGGCGCTGTCGGCGCTATTGCTCAAGGGCCATAACGAGCCGAAGGACAGGCTGACGCTCATCATGGAAAAGAGCCTTGGCTGGTTCTTCCGCGGCTTCAACAAGGCCTTTACGCGCTCCTCGGAAAATTACGGCGGCAGCGTCACCAGAGTGATCTCGGGCAAGTCCGCGGTGATGGGGCTCTACGCGGTCCTGGTCGGTCTCACCGCGCTTCTGTTCCAGCAGGTGCCGAGCGGCTTCGTGCCGGGCCAGGACAAGCAATATCTGGTCGGCTTCGCCCGCCTGCCCGATGGTGCCACGCTCGACCGCAGCGAGGAAGTGATCCGCAAGATGAGCGACATCGCGCTGACCCAGCCTGGTGTCGAGAGCTCGGTCGCCTTCCCCGGCCTGTCGATCTCCGGCTTCACCAACTCGTCCAATGCCGGCATCGTGTTCTCGACATTGAAGCCGTTCGACGAGCGCAAGGATGCGGCCCTGAACGGGAATGCAATTGCGGCGGAGCTGAACAAGAAATATGCCGGTATCCAGGAAGCCTTCATCGCCATGTTCCCGCCGCCGCCAGTCAACGGCCTCGGCACCATCGGCGGCTTCAAGCTGCAGATCGAGGACCGCGCCGGCCTCGGCTACGCTGCGCTGAACGAAGCGACCAAGGCGTTCATGGCGGCGATGCAGAAGGCGCCGGAGATCGCCGGCGTGTTCTCGAGCTTCCAGGTCAACGTGCCCCAGCTGTTCGCCGACATCGACCGTACCAAGGCGCTGCAGCTTGGCGTGCCCGTGCCCGAAGTGTTCAACACGCTGCAGATCTACCTCGGGTCCTACTACGTCAACGACTTCAACAAGTTTGGCCGGACCTATTCCGTCCGCGTCCAGGCCGACGCACCGTTCCGCGCGCGCGCCGACGACATCCGGCAGCTCAAGGTGCGCTCGTCCTCCGGCGACATGGTGCCGTTGTCGGCGCTGCTCAATATCCGCCAGAGCGCGGGGCCGGAACGCGCGATCCGCTACAACGGGTTCCTGTCCTCCGACATCAACGCGGCAGCGGCACCTGGTTTTTCATCGGGCCAGGCGCAGGAGGCGGCGACGCGGATCGCGGCGGAGGTGCTGCCGCCGGGCTTTGCCTTCGAATGGACCGACCTGACCTATCAGGAATTCATCGCCGGCAATTCCGGCCTCTGGGTGTTCCCGCTGGCGATCCTCCTGGTGTTCCTGGTGCTGGCGGCGCTCTATGAGAGCCTGACCCTGCCGCTCTCGATCATCATGATCGTGCCGATGGGCCTGCTCGCTGCGATGTTCGGCGTTTGGATCTCGAAGGGAGACAACAACGTCTTCACCCAGATCGGGCTGATCGTTCTCGTGGGACTCTCCGCCAAGAACGCGATCCTGATCGTCGAATTCGCGCGCGAGCTCGAATTCGCAGGACGCACGCCGATCCGGGCCGCGATCGAGGCGAGCCGCTTGCGGCTGCGGCCGATCCTGATGACGTCGATGGCCTTCATCATGGGCGTGCTGCCGCTGGTGCTCTCGACCGGCGCGGGCTCGGAGATGCGGCGCGCCATGGGCGTTGCCGTGTTCTCCGGCATGATCGGCGTCACCGTGTTCGGACTGTTCCTGACGCCGGTGTTCTACGTGCTGCTGCGGACCGTCACCGGCATGAAGCCGCTGACGCATCACGGCAGCGACGTCAGCGCGGCGCCGGTCCACGGGCCTGCCGAGTGAACAGCGTCCCGCCGCGGCACGCGGCGGGACCAACATCGGAGCGATTATTTCCGGTTCTCCTCGCAGAACTTCAACGCCGCCAGCGCTTCGCCGGCACGCGGCATCTGCATCTCGATACTGTCGTCGTCATCATCCTCGAAATCGAGCGTGAGGCGCTTGGCCTTCGACAGGCGGTCCATCATCGACTGGTCGTATTCGAAGATGCCGCGCACGGTGGTCTTGTCCATGACCTCCCACTTCGCCTTCTTCATGATGTCCGCATCGTCGGTGCCGACATCGGCGCGAAGGATCTCGCCGACCTTCTCCCATTCCCAGCCATCGTAGATCAGCACGATCACGATCGCCTTCTCGGAATAGGTGATCACGATGACGTAGTCGCGGTTCTCGTCATCCCTGTCCTTGTAGCCGCGGCTCGCATTGCAATGCGTATCCTGCGTCCGCTTTTCGATGGTCCAGTCGCCGACCTTGGATTGTTGCGCAAGCGCCGGCCCGGCGCTTGCGGCGCCCGCCGCCAGCAAAACGGCGAGAAGGAATCGTTTCATGTCAGCCTCCAGCGTCTTCCCCGGGCTGAGATGACCACCTGTGCGGGAGCCCCGCAAGGGCCGGCGCCGGCCGCAGGCCCTGCCGGTATCCTTAACGCGCCGCGCCATTTGGCTGGACCGCAGCGCACAAAACCGACCCCTTGGCTCCCCCGCGAAACCGCATTCCCGATGCGACGAAACACGCCTGAAACAGATCGCCGTCTAAGTGGTTGTCAAAATAAATACAGGGACGGCCACCATGCAATTCCTCCTCGACCTGATCTACGACTATTCCTGCTGCCAAAGCCTCGTTGCCCAACCAGCAAGGGAGGACGCGCTATGATCGAGCTGATCTCCGCCCTGCTCGCCCTTTGCAGCGTCGGCGTCTTCGCGGCGCATGCGTTGGATGCCTACCGCACGACGCACTACTCACCGCCCCGCCATTTCCGCCGCTAGAACGGCCGCCGGTAAAAATGCTCCGAATGCGTGGCCGGCGGAAACCGGTTGGCGAGCGTAAGCGCGCCCCTTTCGTCGGTCTCGAGCGCAATCTTTTGCGCCAGCATCACGTCGCCCGGCACCAGGAAGCCTGACGGGACGAAGCACCATCCCATCGTCGCCCGGCCTTCACCGTCGATCTCGTGGACGTTGGCGGCGGTGCCGTAGTGAATGCGATAGGTCTTGCCGGTATCGCAGCCGACGACGTCGAAATACCGGTGCTCCTCGAACTGCGCGCGTTGTGCGGGCGAGAGCCAGTCGAAGAGCAGCCGGCGACCGCGGGCATCCGGCGTGTTCTCGCCGAAGAACCGCCGATAGAGTTCGCGCAGCGCATGCAGACGCGCACGCGCCGGCGCCCGGAGCCAAACTGCCGCGAACATGAGCAGCTCAGATCAACCGCCGACCAGGCGGGGATAGAACAGCGTTTCCTGCGCGGTCGGATCGAACGATTTGATACGGGTGACCTCGCCGGGCCCGGTCCGCAGCGCGGCAGTGAAGCCGGCTCCGGTCAGCTCCCGAAAGCGCCGTTCGGCCCGCGCCAGCGCTTGGGCATTGCCAGGATCAAACTCGTGGCGCGTATCGCCAGTCTGGTCCATCACGATCTGGGTTGCCATGGTGAGTCTCCTCATGCCCAGCCCCGAACTTTGATCAAAGCAAACGTCGTGCCGTCAGTTCCAGATGGCAACAACTTTCTCGTGCCGGCGCATCACGCCTTGCTGAGCAAGAGCGTTTTCGGGCGACGTGGATGCCGGTTCGCGTAACGAAAACGCGCCAAAACGAGACTCAAGGGCCCGTTCGAAACGGGGCTCTCGTTAGCGCGAGGCCGCCGCCCCTCCGCCCTCGTCGATCTGCCGGCCCATCAGCGCGATCGCCTTCTGATAGACGCCGGCGGCATTCCAGGCCTCGATGGCGGCGAAATTCGGCTCGCCCGGCTGGTACCCGGCTCCGGCTTTCCAACCATGAGCCCTAAGGAAATTCGCCGTCGAGTTCAGCGCGTTGGCCGCCACTTCGAGATTGCCGGTGCCGTAGGCCAGGATGTTCTTGGGCATGAACTGGGTCTGGCCGACCTCGCCATGCATGGAGCCGCGCGTCGATCCCGACAGCGTGCCGCGGTCGATCAGCTTCAGGGCGGCATAGAGCTGGTCGGTGAAGAATTCGGGACGGCGGCAGTCATAGGCAAGGGTCGCGATCGACGACAGCATGTTCTGGTTGCCGCGCTGGCTGCCGAAGCCGGTCTCCATGCCCCAGATCGCGATCAAGGGTCCCGGCGGGACACCATAACGCTGCTGGATCGAGGCGAACAAGGCAGCCTGCGACTGCTTGAGCTGCCGCCCCTTGGCGACGATGGTGGTGGCGCCGCGCTTGGCCAGGAACTGGTCGAGCGTCAGCTGGAAGCTGCGCTGGCCGCGGTCGGCCGCGATGGTGGCGCTGGCATAGTTGGTCTGCATCAAGGCCGCGAGCGCGGTCTGGCCGATGCCCTTGCCTTGTGTCTCCGCACTGAATTCGCGCTTCCAGGCTTCAAAGCCGGCCGGCGAGCTGCCGCATTGCGCGGCCTCTGCGGCAGGCGCCAGGCACCCAAGCAGCGCCACTGCGCCAAAAACCGCCCCCGCAACTGCCCTGCCCCTGATCATACCCACTATCTCCCGTCCTGTACCGACCGGCAATCTTACCTACGCGAAGACGCCGACTCCATGGCCTGATCATAGGACAATTCGAGGCCTTCCAGATTGCCTTCCTTCCGCCATTTGTCGAGCAGCCGCAGGAACGCCACCGGCCCGCGCCAATATTGGCTGTTTCTTGCCGCGATCGGATCGAACACGCCTTCGTTGTTGTAGTAGCCGGGCGTGCATTCGGCGAGATAGGTCTGGCGGCCGAGCGCGGCCTTGACGACTTCGTCGACCCAGGCGTTCTCGGCGGTGAGCGTCGGCTCCAGCGTTCTGGCGCCGCGCTTGCGTGCCTGATCGATGACATAGGCGATGTGCTGCGACTGCTCGTCGATGATGTGCGGGAAGTTGGCGCTCTGGCCGGCCTGCACCATGACGATCAGGAAGCAGTTCGGGAAGCCGCGGCTGTAGAAGCCATGCATGGTCTTGACGCCGCCCTGCCAGCGCTCGGTCAGGCTCATGCCGTCACGGCCATAGACCTCAAAGCCCATGCGACGGGCATAATCGGTGCCGACCTCAAAACCGCTGGCGTAGATCAGGCAGTCGAGCTCGTAGGCCTTGCCGCCGGCCACGACGGCGTTCTCGGTGATGCGTTCGACACCCTGCCCGTTGGTGTCGACGAGATGCACGTTGGGACGATTGAAGGTGTCGAGATATTCGTCGTGGAAGCACGGCCGCTTGCAAAACGCCTTGTACCAGGGCTTGAGCGCGTCCGCCGTCGCGTCGTCCTTGACGATAGCATCGACGCGGGCGCGGATCTCCTCCATCTTGCGATAGTCGGCCTGCTCGATCACCTTCAGCGCCTCCTCCATCGAGGTCACCGGTTGCGGCTGGCGACGCGGCGCCAGCAGGATCTCGCCGAGCAGGCCGGTCCAGCCGTCCTGCACCAAATCCCGTTCGAACGGCTCGCCTGAAATCACGGACGTAAAATTGTCCATGCGCTCGCGCTGCCAGCCCGGCGCGAGGCTCTGCGCCCAGCCCTGATCCGTCGGCCGATCGTCGCGCACGCCGATCGCCGACGGCGTACGCTGGAAGACATAGAGCTCCTTCGCGGAACGGCCGAGATGCGGCACGCATTGCACGGCGGTGGCGCCGGTACCGATGATGCCGACGCGTTTGTCAGCAAGGCCGGTCAGGCCACCATCGGCGCTACCGCCGGTGTAGCCGTAGTCCCAACGGCTGGTATGAAAGCGGTGGCCTTTGAAGGTCTCGATGCCGGGGATGCCCGGCAGCTTCGGCCGGCTGAGCGGACCGCCGGCGAGAATGACGAAGCGTGCGCGGATTTGGTCGCCGCGATCGGTCTCGACCAGCCAACGCGCTGACTGCTCCTGCCACAGCATCCGCGAGATGACGGTCTGAAACAGCGCGCGCTCGTAGAGATGGAAATGACGGCCGATGCGGCGCGAGTGCTCGTAGATCTCCGGCGCCCTAGCGTATTTGCGCACCGGCATGTAGCCGGTCTCTTCCAGGAGCGGCAGATAGATGTAGCTCTCGGTATCGCAGGCCGCGCCCGGATAACGATTCCAGTACCAGGTGCCGCCGAAGTCGGCAGCCTTTTCCACGATACGGAAATCATCGATGCCGGCCTCGCGCAAGCGCGCGCCGCAGAGAAGCCCGCCAAAGCCGCCGCCGACGACCAGCACTTCAGTCTCTTCACTGATGGGTGCACGCGCAAATCCGGGATCGGCCCAGGGGTCGTCGAGGTAGCGGCCGAAATCGCCTGATGCCTCGACATACTGCGCCTTGCCTTCGGCACGCAAACGGCGATCGCGCTCGTCACGATAGCGCGCACGGAGAGCCGCAATATCGAGCGTAGGCTCGCCGGCTGCACCGGTCTTGTGTCTTTCCGCTGACATGCATTTTCTCCACGGAGAGCGCTGCTTCGCCGACAGCTCACCTCACGTTAGCCCTGAAAAAGTGACCCGTGCAATCACGTCGAATGTTTTTTGCGTGAACGCCGCACCACGTTCCGCTAACCTCAAGCGCAAACCACAAGCGTGTGCCACGCAACGACGTGGCTCTGGAGGAGACCATGCAGGGATTGATGATGGACATGCCGCTTCTGATCAGCGGTCTGATCCAGTATGCCGCGGACTATCACGGCGAGGCGGAAATCGTCGCGCGCGAGATCGAGGGCGACATTCATCGCTACACCTATGCGGACGCCCATCCGCGCATCAAGCGGATGGCGCTGGCGTTGAAGCGGCTCGGCATGACAAAAGGCGATCGCGTCGGCACGCTGGCCTGGAACACCCACCGCCATTTCGAGATGTTCTATGCCGCGCCGGGCATGGGCTATGTGCTGCACACCGTCAACCCGCGGCTGTTTCCCGAGCAACTCGTCTACATCATCAACCATGCGGAAGATCGCCTGCTGTTCATCGATCGCGCCACGTTGCCGATCGTCGAGGCGATCGCGCCGCAGCTGAGGACGATCGAGGCTTACGTCGTGATGTCCTCGCGCGAGCGGATGCCCGAGACGAAGCTTGCCAATTTGCATTGCTACGAGGAGCTGCTGGACAAGGAAAACGACGACGGCTTCACTTGGCCCGAGTTCGACGAAAAATCCGCCTCCACCATCTGCTACACCTCGGGCACGACGGGCAATCCCAAGGGCGTGATCTATTCACACCGCGCCGCGATCCTGCAGACCATGACCTGCTGCAACTTCGACTTCCTGCCCGGGCATCTCGAAGGCGTGCGTGAGGTGATGATGCCGATGGCGCCTCTCTTCCACGGCAATGGCTGGAACATGCCGTTCACGGCGCCCTATACCGGCTCAAAGCTGGTGCTGCCCGGGCGCAATTACGAGCCCGACAAGCTCTATGAACTGCTCGAAGGCGAGAAGGTGACGTTGTCGGCGGGTGTGCCGAGCTTCTGGCTGATCCTGCTCGACTGGCTGGGCCGCACCGGCAACAGGTTCTCGACGCTGCGCGCAACGTTGTCGTCAGGCTCGGCGCCGCCACGCGCCATGGTCGAGAAGCTGAAGCGCGAGTACGGCATCGACTACATCCAGGCCTGGGGCATGACCGAGGCCCTGGGCTGCTCGATGCCGGGCCTGCGGCCCGGCTCGGAGCACCTCGGCGAGAAGGAGAAATTCGACCGGCGCCAGGTCTCGGGCCGCGCCTGTTTCGGTACCGCCTTGCGCATCGTCGATGACGCCGGCGTCGAGCTGCCGCGCGACGGCAAGACCGTCGGTCATCTGCGCGCCCGCGGACCGTGGGTCGCCTCCGGCTATATGAAGTTAGAGGAGGGCCTCGACCGCGACGGCTGGCTGATCACCGGCGACATGGCCGTGATCGATCCTCAAGGCCACGTCACGCTGACCGACCGCTCCAAGGACGTGATCAAGTCCGGCGGCGAATGGATCTCCTCGATTCAGCTCGAGGACGTTGCCTTGTCGCATCCCGATGTGCTTCAGGCCGCCGTGGTCGCCATCAACCACGAGAAATGGCAGGAGCGCCCCCTGCTCCTCGTCGTCCGCAAGAAGGGTGCAACGGTCGACGGCAAGACGCTGCTCGACCACATGCGCCCCAGGATCGCGAGTTGGTGGATGCCGGACGCCGTCGAATTCCTCGACGAATTTCCGATGACGGGGACCGGCAAGGTGCTGAAGTCGGCCCTGCGCGAGAAGTTCAGGGAATACCGCGTCGCGTGACCCTCTGCGATCGCGCAAGGGCTGTCCGTGCGCAATCGTCTTCATCTTTTGGTAGATTTGGAGGCGATATAGCGAGACCTCGCTAATCCCTTATCGAGGACACCATGGCGTTTTCCGGATTGGGCCTGCATCTCGGCAATCTCTCGCGCCTGTCAAATGCGCAGACGCGCTCGATCAGCCCGGAGAACTTCACCGGCGAGAAGGGCAAGGGCGGCATGTCCGTCGACGGCCCCGCCGCGCGCCAGGCGCGCGATCTCGGACAGGGATGGAAGGTCTCGCCTTATGTCGTCATCGATCCCGGCACAACTTTCACCCTCGCCGACATTCAGGGGCAGGGCGCGATCCAGCAGATCTGGATGACGCTGGCGCGCGGACGGCTTCGCCATTCGATCCTGCGCATCTACTGGGACGACCAGGAACAGCCGAGCGTCGAATGCCCGGCCGGCGATTTCTTCGCCTGCGGATGGGAAGAGTTCGCTCAGGTGTCCTCGCTCGCCGTCTGCGTCAATCCCGGCCGCGCCTTCAACTGCTATTGGGAAATGCCGTTTCGCAAGCGTGCGCGGTTTACGCTGGAGAACCGCAGCGAGGAGCAGCTCACGGTCTATTACCAGATCAACTATGCGCTGACCGACGTGCCCGAAGACTGCGGCTATTTCCATGCGCAGTTCCGTCGCACCAATCCGCTGCCTTACAAGGAGGTCTACACCATCCTCGACGGCATCAGCGGCGCCGGCCACTATGTCGGCACCTACATGGCCTGGGGCGTCAACAACAACGGCTGGTGGGGCGAAGGCGAGATCAAATTCTTCATCGACGGCGATGGCGAATTCCCGACGATTTGCGGCACCGGCACCGAGGACTATTTTTGCGGCGCTTACAATTTCGATCCCCATGTCGCGCACGGCGGCCAGGGACAATCGCGCTACCAGGAATTCACCACGCCCTATGCCGGCCTCCCGCAGGTGATCCGCCCCGACGGCGTCTACAAATCGCAGCAGCGCTTCGGCCTGTACCGCTGGCACATCCCCGATCCCGTGCGTTTCCGCTCCGATTTGCGGGTGACGATCCAGGCGCTGGGCTGGCTGCCCGGCGCGAAGGACGGAAAATACCTTCCCTTGCAGGACGACATCGCCTCGGTCGCGTTCTGGTACCAGACGCTGCCGACGGCCCCATTCCCGAAACTGCCCGGCCCGAACTATCTCGAAATCGGCTGATCCTGTCGCCGATCGATCAAGGAGACCAGAGATGCTCTACCCGATGTCGCCCAAAGTCGTCGAGCTCAAGCGCAGGCTCGAAAGCTTCATGGACCGGCACATCTATCCGAACGAGGAGCGGTTTTATCGCGAGGCGGAGGAGCTCGGGCCGTGGAAAGTGTATCCCGTCGTCGAAGAGTTGAAGCCGCTGGCGCGCGCGGAAGGTCTCTGGAATCTGTTCCTGCCGGAATCCAGCCATGGCGCGGGCCTCACCAATCTCGAATATGCCCCGCTCTGCGAGGTGATGGGCCGCTCGCATCTCGCACCTGAAGTCTTCAACTGTTCGGCACCCGACACCGGCAACATGGAGGTACTAGAGCGCTATGGCTCGGAGAAGGACAAGGAGCGTTGGCTGAAGCCGTTGCTCGCGGGCGAGATCCGCTCCTGCTTCGCCATGACGGAGCCTGCGGTTGCCTCATCCGATGCGACCAACATCGAGAGCTTGATCGTGCGCGACGGCGACCACTACGTCATCAACGGGCGCAAATGGTACACGACCAATGCGACAGATCCCCGCTGCAAGATCTGCATCTTCATGGGCAAGACCGATCCCGATAATCCGGACCGGCACAAGCAGCAATCCATGATCCTGGTGCCGATGGAGACATCAGGCATCGAGGTGAAGCGCCCCCTGCCCGTGTTCGGCTTCTACGGCGTGCCCGACCGCGCCTCCGAGGTCGTCTTCACCAATGTGCGCGTGCCCCGGGAAAACATGCTGCTCGGCGAGGGCCGCGGCTTCGAGATTGCGCAGGGCCGGCTCGGCCCCGGCCGCATCCATCACTGCATGCGGCTGATCGGGCTATCCGAACGCACGCTCGAGAAGATGTGCCGCCGGGTGCGCAGCCGCGTCGCCTTCGGCAAGCCGGTCTCCGAGCAGACGGTGACGCAGGAGCGCATCGCGGAAGCCCGCATCATGATCGAGCAGGCCCGGCTGCTGACGCTGAACGCGGCCTACGCGATGGACACGGTCGGCAACAAGGTGGCGAAGGCCGAGATCGCGATGATCAAGGTCGCCGTGCCCAACATGGCCTGCCAGATCATCGACTGGGCGATCCAGGCCCATGGCGGCGGCGGCACCTCGAACGATTTCGGACTGACGCAGGCCTACGCCACCGCGCGCCTGCTGCGGCTCGCGGACGGGCCGGACGAAGTTCACAGGAACCAGATCGCGTGGTTCGAGCTGAAGAAATATTCAAACGTTTAGAAGCTGGGCTCGCCAACCGCATAGTGGCGAGCCCCTCGCCTCAGTTCACTACGTACACATCCGGATCGGCGCTGGAGCTCGGCTTCTTGAAGGCGTTGCGCAAGGCGGGCGACATCGGGACGTTGTAGTTGAGGCCGTTCGGCGGCGTCGGCGATTGCAGCCATTTCTTGTAGAGGACCTCGATCTCAGGGCTCGCGTAGAGCTCCGCCGTCGCGCGATCGGCCAGCGCCTTGAACGGCGCGTCCTCACGCCGCAGCATGATGCCGTACGGCTCCGGCTTGGAGAAGGCCTCCTCGCTGATCATGTAGGCTTGCGGCTCCTTCGACCGCGCGATCGCGACCGCGAGCTGGACGTCATCGAGTGCGTAGGCCTGGGCGCGGTCGGTTTCCAGCAGCAGGAAGGCTTCGGCCTGGTCCTTCGCCGGCATCACATTGATGCCGAGATTGCGTTCCGTATTGACCTTGGCGAGCTGGGTCAGGTTGACCGAGCCGGCCACGGCCGTGACCGCCTTGCCCTTGAGATCGTCGATGGTGTTGATCTTGGCGGCCTTCTTGGCGGCAAATCGTGTCGCGCTGAGGAAATGCGTGTTGGTGAAGGCGACCTGCTTCTGACGATCGGCGTTGTTGGTGGTCGCCGAACAATGCAGATCGAGCGTGCCGTTGACCATCAAGGGAATCCGGTTCGACGAGGTCACGGCGAGCGTATCGACGGCGATGTCGGGCATGCCCAGCTGTTTCTTCACGGCATCGACGATCCCAAGGCAGATGTCCATGGCAAAGCCGACCGGCTTCTGGTTGCCGTCGAGATAGCTGAAGGGGACCGAGGCTTCCTGATAGCCGAGCGTGATCTTCTTGGTCTCCTTGACCTTTTGCAGCGTGCCCGTGAGATCCTCAGCCGAGGCTGCGCTCGCAAGGCATGAGACGGCCAGAAGAACAGTCGTTACACGCATCGGTGGCTCCTCAGGGGACTCGCGCCTCCATGCCGGGCGCAGTTACCGGAGTTGATAGCGCAGGCGTGTTCCGGCCGCCAGACATGCCTGCGCCTATCAGCTATCACAGCTTTCGATATGACGAGCGGCGCTTACGCCTCGATGCCGCGCTGGACCAGGATACGCTCGGCGCTGTCGTTCCAGACGTCCATCTTGGTGATCTTGCCGTTGCGCACCACGAAGCGGTCGACGTAACGGTTGCCCTCGAACGGGGTCCCATCCATCCATTCGCCGTAGAGC
Organism: Bradyrhizobium sp. 138; assembly: GCF_023074075.1. Taxonomy (GTDB): domain Bacteria; phylum Pseudomonadota; class Alphaproteobacteria; order Rhizobiales; family Xanthobacteraceae; genus Bradyrhizobium. The sequence goes on from NZ_JADPKT010000033.1 coordinate 114,829, forward strand.
GTGCCGACGCTGTAAACCACGGTCTCGCCGTCGCCGGGGCAGACGTCGAACCGGTCCATCTTCTTCTTGACCCAGCGGTAGCGCTTGGCGTTGAAGCCGGTCGGGCCGCGCGGATGATCGAACTCGCGCCCGCCGGTGAATGTGATCACGGTACCCGGCGCCATATAGGCGGCCGCAGCGTCCGGATCGGGGATCATCGATGCCGTGAGATAGGCCTCTACGATCGCGGCGTCGGACATCGGAGCGGCTTCGGCTCTTGCGGCAACGGACATGGCTGGTTCTCCCGGGGTTCGCGGAATACTACTGCTACTGTCGCAGAATCCATGCATATATTTTGAACATCTGCCCCGCTACACTGCCGACAACCTGGAGCCGCCGATCCCGGTTGATTGCTCTAAATTCCGTCCGCAAGAGCCATGACCAGCCAGCCCACCTTCGACCTGATCTTCCGTAATGCGCTAGTGCGATCATCCGCCGCGCCCGTCGACATCGGCGTGAAAGCCGGCCGGATCGCCGCGATCGAGCCGAAGCTCGTCTGTGACGCGGTCGAGCTCGATCTCGGCGGCCGTCTTGCCCTGCCCGGCTTCGTCGATACCCACATCCATCTCGACAAGGCCTGCCTGCTCGGCCGCTGCGGGCATGACCACGGCAGCGTCTCGGACGCCATCCGCGCCGTTGCCGGAATGAAGCGCGATTTCAGCGTCGAGGACGTCTATGCCCGCGGCGCCAGAGTGCTCGAACGCGCGATCGTACACGGCACAACGCGCATGCGCACGCATGTCGAGATCGATCCGCGCATCGGCTTGCGCGGCTTCGAGGCGGTCAGGGCGCTGAAGCGCGATTATCTCTGGGCGATCGACCTGTCGCTCTGCGTCTTCCCGCAGGAAGGCCTGACCAACGATCCCGGCGCTGAGGACCTGCTGGTCCAGGCTTTGCGTGACGGCGGCGACGTGATCGGCGGCTGTCCCTATATGGACACCGACCCGAACGCGCATCTCGCGCGCATCTTCGATCTCGCGCAGGAGTTTGACGTCGACGTCGACCTGCATCTCGATTTCGATCTCGATCCCTCCTGGTGGCATCTCGACGAAGTCTGCCGGCAGGCCGAGCGGCGCAATTATCAGGGACGCGTGGCGATCGGCCATGCGACGAAGCTCTCGGCCCTGCCGCCGGAGCGAATGAAGGCTGCCACCGCGCAACTCGCGGGAGCCGGCATCGCCGTCACCGTGCTGCCCGCGACCGATCTCTACCTGATGGGGCGCGAAGCCACCCACAACGCGCCGCGCGGGCTGACACTCGCCCACAAGCTCGCGGGCGACGGCGTGGTGTGCTCGGTCGCGACCAACAACGTGCTCAATCCCTTCACGCCGTTCGGCGACGCCTCGCTGCTGCGGATGGCGAACTTCTACGCCAATGTCGCGCACGCCTCGGTGAGCGATTTCGACACCTGCCTCGATCTCGTGACCGAACTGCCGGCGCGGCTGATGAACCTTGACGATTACGGCATCAAGCTCGGCAATCCCGCCGATCTCGTCGTGCTCGATACAAAGGATAGCCGCTTCGCCATTGCCGAGCTGCCCGATATCGCGATGGGCTTCAAGAGCGGCCGACAGACATTTGCACGGCAGCAGCCCGCTCTGTTCCGGCCCTAGAGCTGAACGGGTTTCCGGCGGATTTTCCAACGGTAAAATCGTCAGGGACACGGCTGACCATCGGGCCGCTTTCTCCAGTTTTGCTGCCGATTCCCGCCCGAAATCCGAGTCCGGTAGAATCCCGGACCGTAGCTGTGCGCATTGAACAAAAGGCCGTCCGGATCATACTAAGGGGGCGCTCTGAACCATCCGGGTTCAGTCGGGAAGTATGTTTATGTTCAGCGCATTCAGTAGCATCGATTATCGCTCCATTCGGGCCGACACGCCCGCGGAAACGGCCGTCAAGCGGCTGAGTGGAATCGGCGAAGTCCTGTCGGACCTCGATATCTCGGCGATCCGCACGCAAGACGACATGACCCGCGCGCTCTTGACGCTTGATACCGCCGACAAGTGCATCCGCATGATCGTCACGGAATTCCGCACCGCGCCTGCCAGGGAGCAGATCGTTCGCAAGGCCAAGAGCCTGGTCGATTTGATCGAGCTCGCCCGCGACGAACTCTCGAACTATCGCGACGCCGGTCCGGTCTTGAGCTGACCGCGCATGCGTCAGCGCTTGATCTTCGCCAGGATCCGGTCTGCCTCGGTGCGCCAATCGGCGCTGCGGGCGAAGTCCTTGGTACCCCTGGCGCCAAACAACCCTTCATCGGCGAGGTCGGCGACCCAGGCCTGACGCTCGGCGGTGCCCTGCGCGGACCATGGCGTCAGCCCTGCCTCGCGCACGGTCCCAGCGACCTCACGCACTTCCTCGGCACGGCGGCGACCGTGTTCGATCACGCGCTGGAAACAATAAGCCCCCAGCTCCTCCCAATTGATGGTAGGGAACGTCTCCGTGAGCGAGGCCAGCACCGCATCCTCCACCCCATAGGCGCGCGCGGTGGTGAAGCTCTCGATGACCATCGCCTCGAGGCCCTTGATCATGATGCTGCGGCACATCTTCACGGCCGAAGCCACACCGAGCTCGTCGCTCGCAACCTTCGCGGCAAAGCCGATCGCGTTCAGAAGCGGCTCGATCTGCCTCGCGCCGCGGCCGCCGAGCAGCAACGGCACCTTGATGCGATAGGGCGGCACCGAAGTCATCACCGCGCCCTCGACATAGCGCCCGCCTCGGTCATCGATCAGCGCCGCGGCGCGCTGCTTGGCGCCGGGAGATGCCGAGTTGAAATCGAGGAACCAGGTGCCCTGGTTGATCGCGGCGGCACAGGTCTTCGCCACCGGCACAGCCTGGCTGGCCGTGACGGCGGAGATGATGAAGTCGCATTTCGCGGCCAGCTCAGCATGAGAGGCTGTGAGCGTCACGCCGAATTTCGCCGCATGCTCTTTCAGCGAAACGCCCTGCTCGCCATCGAGCTTGATATCATAGGCAGCGACCTTGATGTCCTGCTGGCGCAGATCCTCGGCCATAATCCGGCCGACCTCGCCATATCCAACCAGCCCGATCTGCCATCGCTTCGGATCTGCCATCAGTTCAATCCTCGTGTCGTCTCGTCGAACAGCTCCTCGACCGCATAGCGGCGCGGGATCAGCGCCTGCTGGAATGCGTAGTCGACGATCAGTCCGAGCGGATTCCGCTTTGCCTCGATCCCGAATGGGACGAGGTCCGGCGAGGCCGCAGACCCCATCTGCTCTTTATTGCGTTTGAGAAGATCATAGATGCCCGCGACCACGTCGGGGCGCGATTTCGCGAGTTGCTCAGTCACGACCACGAGATGGTTGACAGGGACCACCCCGCGCCGGGCATACCATTTGGCGGCCTCTGCAGTCGGATCAGGGAATAGCGGCTTCAGCTTCGGATCGTTCGAGGTCTCGCCAAGCACGGCGTCGAGCTCTCCGTCGAGCAGCATCTGCAGGATCTTCTTGTCCTTCGGGGCACGTTCGGTGGTGTCGACATATTCGGCGACGTGCGGATCCTCGAAGGTGATCCAGCGGATCTTGTCGAGGTTCACGCCATAGTCGTTGGCGAGAATGCCCCGGATCCAGGCGCCGGTCGTCGTCGTGAACGAGCGGATACCGACGCGCTTGCCTTCGAGATCGGACGGTGCGAGCGTCCCCCGTGCGGGATTGTAGAGCGCATAAGAGTGCTGGAAGCGGCCGAGCATGGTCGCCGGCAACAGCACCAGCGGCTTGCCATGCGCCTTCGCCATCAGAAAGGTGACGATCGCCATCTCGCAAACGTCAAAAGCCTGCTCGCGCACCATCGGCTTGAACGCCGTGTTGGTCGGCGTGTACTCGACGAAGTCGAGATCGAAGAGGTCGGAGCGGAGCTCGCCGCTCTTCACCGCCCTCACATGGGGGTGACTGCCTAGCACGGCCTTCAGCTTGAGACGATCCATCCGCCCGCTCCGCTTCAAACGTCCTCGGGATTGTCGACATAGATGAGCCCGGCCTTCGCCAGCGCCTCGCGCATATTGTACATGTCGAGACCCAGCTCGCCCGAAGCGAGCCGCTTGCGCTTGCCGTCCTCGTCCGCGTTGCGCTTCTTCGCCTTCTCGGCGACCTCGGCGGCATAGCGCTTCGGCACCACGACGACGCCGTCGTCATCGGCGACGACGATGTCGCCGGGATCGACATTGACGCCCGCGCAGACGACGGGAATGTTGACCGAGCCGAGCGTCACCTTGACCGTGCCCTTGGCCGAGACCGCGCGTGACCACACCGGAAATTTCATCTCGTGCAACGCCTTGACGTCACGGCAGCCGGCATCGATGATCAGCCCCTGCACGCCGCGCGCCTGCAGCGAGGTCGCGAGCAATTCGCCGAACATGCCGTCGGTATTGTCGGTGGTGCAGCCGACCACGAGGATGTCGCCCTTCCTGCATTGCTCGACCGCGACATGGATCATCCAATTGTCGCCGGGCTGTGCCAGCACGGTGACGGCAGGACCCGCAATTGCCGCGCCCGGCCAGACTGGCCGCAAGTAAGACTTCATCAGGCCGACGCGCCCATAGGCCTCGTGCACGGTCGAGACGCCGTACTCCGCCATGCCGGCGGGATCGGCACGCTTGATGTTGCGAACGACGACCGGCTTCATGCCAATTCCTCCGCAACGGTCGGGAACAGGCGCTGATAGGCCTCGCCATAGGTCATGGGCACACCGGTGTTGCGGCTGCCCTGAATGCCGCGGTTGAGCGCGACACGCTCGTAATAGCCCCAGAGATGCTTCTGCGCGGCCAGGATCTGGAACGCCTCGTACTTTTCCTGCCAGACCTCGTCGATCTTGAGCAGCAGGTCCGGCTTGTAGTTGCACTGCTCGGGCTGGTGCGGCTCGAACAGGAACACCGGCGGCGCCGAATATTTGTACTGCGCACCGGGCTTGTGACCCATTGCCTGCGCGACCACACGCGTCTCCTGCGCAAAATGCGCCGCGTTGGGATGATCGAAATTATACGGATCTTTCAGCGCGTGCGTCAGCACGAAGCTGGGATTGAGCTCGCGGTAGATGTCGACCATGCGGTCGAAATGCGCTTCGGTGAGTTTTAGCGGATAGTCGCCGCAATCGAAGAACTCGATCTCGGCGCCCAAAAGCTTCGCCGCCCGCTCCGCCTCGTCCTTGCGCCCGGCCTTGACCGATTCCAGCGTCGCGCCCTTCTCCTTCCAGGCAAACTGGCTCTCGCCGCGCTCGCCGAAGGACAGACACACGATCTTCATGCGATAGCCCTTCTTCGCATGCAGCGCGATGGCGCCGCCGGCGCGCCAGACGAAATCGCCAGGATGGGCGGTGACCACGAGACCTGTTTTCATGGGAGATTCCTTTCGTCCGTATGGATCGCCAGCAACGTCATCGGTCGAACTCGAACAGGCGCGCGGGATTATCGACCAGGATCTTCTGCTGAAGCTCCGGCTCCGGCGCGAACAGCGGGATCAGATCGACGAGGTCGCCGTCGTTCGGCATCGCCTTGACGTTGGGATGCGGCCAGTCCGTGCCCCAGATGACGCGGTCGGCGGCGGTCTCGACGATTTTTCGTGCGAACGGCACAGCGTCGGTAAAGGGCGGACCGCTTGACGACACCCGCTCCGAGCCGCAGATCTTGACCCAGCATTTCTCATCGCGCTGCATCAGCTCGATCAAAATCTTGAACGGCAGCTGGTCGAGCCCGTCGGACGCCTTCACCCGCCCCATATGGTCGATGGTGTAACTCAGCGGCAGCTTTGCCAGCATGTCGGCATAGTCAGGCAGGTCGATCGCGTCGAAATGCAAATCGATGTGCCAGCCGAGCGGCGCGACCATGGCGATGACGCGATCGAACACGCCTTTGTCAGGGACGCCGCCAAGATGGCGGACGAAATTGAAGCGGCAGCCGCGAAAGCCGCCCTCGTGCAGCACGCGAAGCCCGCGCTCGGTGATGGTGTCGTCGATATTGGCGACCGCCCGATAGGCGCCATTGCTCTCGGCGATCGCATCAAGCGCCACACTGTTGTCGGTGCCGTGCACGCTGGCATTGACGATGACCGCGCGCTCGACGCCGAGCTTGGCATGCAGCGCACGAAAGTCCTCGAGCGGCGCGTCCGGCGGCGTGTAGGAACGCTCCGGCGCATAGGGATATTTCGCGCCGGGCCCGAAGATGTGGCAATGCGCGTCGCAGGACAGTTTCGGCAGCTTGAACCTGGGCGTGCGGGTATTCGGATCGGGCGGCGGGATGGTGGGCGTGTACATCATTGTCATCAGGTGAACCGCCGAAGCGAGACCGCTTATTTCAAGCCTTGCTGCTGACGACCGGCCGCCGCCGCGCCGGCGCAGCATGATCGAGCGGCGGAGCCTGGAACGCGGCAACGGTGGCCTGCACCAATTGCTCGATGGCGCCGGCGGCATCGCCGCCGTCGGCCTCGCCGCGCGACAGGCGCGAGACGCGGTCCGGCGTCACCAGCGAATAATAGAGCGCGCCGAGCAGGAAGTGGCTGCGCCAGACGATATCGGTGCGCGGGATATGCGGCAGGCTCTCGTGGATCGCATCGATGAAGGCGTGGCTGGTGTCGTCAAAGGTCTGCGCGATGATCTTTCGCGCGACTTCGTTGCCTTCGGCCGACATCACGGCGCGCAGCCGCGTGAAGCGCGCCCCGCCACCGGCGAGATCGCTGCCCGAGGTGAAGGCCGGCACCACATAGGCACGCACGATCGCCTCCAGCCGGTCCTGGAGATCGCGCACGCGCCTGGCGGCGGCGAGCAGCTCCGAACGGCGCAGATTCATCGGCCCGCAATGGCGCCGGTAAATCTCCAGCAGTAGGCCGTCCTTGGTCTTGAAATGATAGGTCACGCTGCCGGGATTGGCTCCGGCCGCGTGCGCGATGTCGCGCACCGAGACGGCATTGAAGCCGTTGGTGGCGAACAGCTCCTCGGCCGCGGCGAGGATCGCCTCGCGCATGTTCGGCTTGCGGGCCGTTTCCTTGCTGGTGGGCTTGCGTACCATGTGATTTGTACTATCGTACAAAAGATCAGGTCTCGTCAACAAAAACCGTGGGCGGCATCCGTCGGCTCAACGCGCAAGAGTTTGACGCTGATATGCACGCCGAGGCGACGAAGTGGGGAGCCCGTGCTGAAGGCCGCCAACATTCACGCACAATGAGGCTCCGCGGCGCAGGCAAGCCGACGCCCGAGCCCGGACGGAGCAAGGAAGGCCGCTGTTCAATTGTGGGCCTGCGCTCGCATCTTCTCCGGCGTCGCCGGGCCCCGCATGAAATCGGCATCATCGCCTCCGCCCGACGGGATCAGGATCGCCCGCTCGCGCGGCAACGCTTCCGGCATCTCGTCGCGAATGAAGGCCACGAGCTTTTCCCTGATCTCGCAGCGCAGGTCCCAGGATTGCGGCGCGTTGCGCGCGCTGACCAGCGCACGCAGCTCAATGGTGCGGGAGTCCGCGTCGATCACCTGGAGATTGACCACGGCGCCATCCCAGAGCTTGGACTGCTTCACCGCTTCTTCCAGCCAGCTTCGGATGCGCGGGACGTCGGCACGATAATCGACATGGAGGGCGATCACACCGATCAGGGATGCGGTATCGCGGGTCCAGTTCTGGAACGGCTTTTCGATGAAATAAGACAGCGGCACCACCATGCGGCGCCAGTCCCACAGCCGGATCACGACATAGGTCGCGGCGATATCCTCGACCCATCCCCACTCGTTCTCGATGATCACGGCGTCTTCGATGCGGATCGGCTGGGTGATGGCGATCTGCAAGCCCGCGATCAAATTGCTGAGCAGCGGCCGCGCGGCAAGACCGACGATGATACCGGCCGCGCCGGCAGAGGCGAACAGGCTGACGCCGTATTGCCGAACGGAGTCGAACGTCATCAATGCGGTCGACACCGTGATGATGACGATGATGGTATCGGTGACGCGCTTGAACACGCGGACTTGCGTGACGTGCTTGCGGGCGACGAAATTCTCGGTGACATCGCGAAAATTCTGCAGATAGCGCGCCGCACTCATGTCGACGATCCGGATCGAGATCCAGCCGATCAGCGCGATGACAGCCACCACGAACAGCCGCATCAGCGGCGTGCGGATCGTGTCGTCGAGCGGCGCGAGCGGCAGGACCAATGCGACCGCGCCAAGACACAGCGCCAACTGCGCCGGGCCTGTCGTGCGCTCGATGAACACGCTCAGAAGCGGGAGGCGAGTTCCGAAGGCGCGATTGAGAAACCAGGCCGCAAGCCGATGGAGGCCAAGGGCCAGCAGGATCGCGCCGAGCACCAGACTGAGGCCGACGAACCACGACGGTATCCAGCCGAACATCCTGTCGATGTCGGCCATGACGGCCTGCCAGTTCATTGCTGTCCCCGTCTTTACATTCGCGTAGCCGGCTCAACGCCTCCCGGCCGGCTTCGCTCCCCCGCCCTGTGCAACGCAGCATTCCACAGGTGCAACCGTTGCCGAACTGGGCTAGCTTGGTGCGCTCATGACTCGACGTAGCGGCAGCGCCGATCTTCCCTTGCACACCGGACGGGTTCCGCCGTGGCTGGCGAGCCGCATGGCCTCGCTGGGCTCGATCGTCACGCAGGCGATCGTGCATCATTATGGCCGCGATGCGTTCCTCCAGCGGTTGTCCCATCCGTTCTGGTTCCAGTCGTTCGGCGCCGTCATGGGAATGGACTGGCACTCCTCAGGCATCACGACCTCCGTGATCGGCGCACTGAAGCGCGGGCTCGAGCCGCTGCAAGACGAGCTCGGCATCTATGTCTGCGGCGGCCGCGGCCAGCATTCGCGCAAGACGCCGGATGAGTTGATGCAGCTCGGCGACCGCGTTGGATTCGACGGCGCAAAGCTGACCCGCGCCAGCCGCCTGGTGGCGAAGGTCGACAGTGCAGCCGTGCAGGACGGCTTTGATCTGTATTTGCACGGCTTCTTCGTCACCGCCGACGGCAAATGGACGGTGGTGCAGCAGGGCATGAACGGCGACAAGCGGCAGGCACGACGCTATCACTGGCATTCCGAGGCGTTGAAGAGCTTCGTCGATACGCCGCATAGCGCGATTGACGGGCCGCAACAGGGCGAGATCATCAATCTCACCGACCATCGCGCCGACATCTCACGCACCGCGCAGCTCGATCTGCTGGGTGATCTCGGCCCCGATCGCATCGTCTCCGAGTTCGAGCGGCTGTTGGGGACCGCGCCCGAGCCGGTGCAAGCGATGCTACCGCACTTGATCATGCCCGCCCATCACGATGTCAGGCCTATGGACGTGTTCGCGCGCCGCCTGCATGGCACGCTCGCCGCCGCGGCCGAGCGCGGCCCGGTCGATTTTCCGGATCTGCTGCTGACGCCGGGCGTCGGCGCGCGCACCGTGCGTTCACTGGCGATGGTCGCTGAGGTCGTGCACGGCGCGCCCTACCGTTTCAAGGACCCCGCGCGCTTCTCGCTCGCCCATGGCGGCAAGGACCGGCATCCCTATCCCGTCCCGATCAAGGTCTATGACGAGACCATCCGCGTGCTGAAGGACGCGATCCAGAACGCCAAGCTCGGGCGCGACGAGGAGGTGCAGGCGATCAAGCGTCTCGACGATCAGGCGCGGCGGCTCGAACGCACCGCGAGCGGACCGTCGGTCGAGGCTTACATCGCTGGCGAGCGCTCGGCTTCGCCGGATCTCGATGGCCGCTCCGTGTTCGGCTGGGAGCGCGACCTCGCACCGACAAAAAAGCGGACCGGCTGAACACCGGTCCGCGAGTTGGTCGGGAGGAACGCTCTCAGGTCTCGTCAGTTTCCTGCTTCTCGTCGAGCCGGTTGGCTGCGTGGTCCTGATATTGTTCGGTCTGGATGGTCTTGCCGTCCATGCCGCGAATGTCCGAATGCTGCTTCTTGTCGCGGTTGGAGAGCACCATGTTGTCGCCGATCTTGTCCTTGGGGATATCGGCCATGGCGCCGGTCCCGTCGCCCTTGCCATGCATGCCCGATCTGAAGTGCGTCTTGCTGCCGTGCCCAGCTGGCATCGGTTTCTCCTCTTGCAGTGATCTTCCGAAGACTTAGTGCTTCTGTTGCGCCGGTGTCGGTTTCGGCGGCTTGTGGCCACTCTGGCCAGCGTGATTGTGCTTGTTGTGGTCGCTCTCCTGGTTGAGACCGCCGCGGCTCACCGGAAATTCGCTCTGCCGCGCTTCAGGCTGCGCGCGATGGATGGCGGTGTCTTCGATGTTGCGCCCTAACGCTTGATCCAGCTCTCGCGCATCGGGGACGTCAGGCTTGCGCTCGAGAATGCGCACCTGCTGTTCGTGGGTCTTTCTGCCTTGCATTGGGGGTCTCCGATCTTCACCTGCCTCCGCCCTTGCCGGCCTCATCGTGCGCGTGATGGGAGTCGCGCTCACCTCCGCCACCTGAGACGCGGCTGTGGCTGCGCTGTGAATCATCCGCAGGCGGCTTCTTCACCTCCAACGGTGCCTTCGCGTTCTCATGTGATGCGCCGGGTCCGCCCTGGCGAATGCTGTTTGGTGTCTTGGTGGATGTCGACATGGAATGTCGCCTCCTCAGCGGTCTTGCTGGTATCCCTGATTGGTCGTGTTCTGCTTGATGTTGCCCTGCTCTCCCTGCTGGTCCGGATTTTCCGCGCGCTGTTGGCCGCGCGGGGTTTGATCAGGCGACATTTGTTTGTCGTCGCCAGTTCCCTTCCGGCTCTGATTGTCCGGCGGAACCTTCGGCATTTTGCTGGTCATGATCCAACCTCCGTGAGATCTGGGAAACCTCGGGTACGGAGCCTGTTCCCTGGCGCGCCCTCAGTCCTGATGACAACAGCAAGCGCTGCGCACCGTTCCTGGCAGAACCCAATCAGCGACGATTTGCCGAAGGCGGAAAGCTCAGTCCGCCCGCGCGAGGGAACGATTAGCTATCATCCCCTCAGACGACGCCGCATGTGTTCCGTGAGCCCCTGGGGTGACAGGAAGCTTTGCGATGGCACGAAGGCCCGGTCGTCTGCGCCAGTGGACCTGCGCAGGATCAACGGCGAGACCTAGTTTCGGCCATCGCACGAACAGCGCCTGCAGCGCGCAGGCCGCTTCGATACGCGCGAGCTGATGGCCGAGGCAGAAATGGATTCCCGTTCCAAAGGAGATATGACGGTTCGGCTTGCGTTCGAGATCGAGATTTTCCGGACGGTCATGCATCGCCGGATCCATGTTCGCTGCGGCGAGCATCACCATGACGCGGTCGCCCTTCTTCAGGCGCATGCCTTCGACTTCGACATCCTGCCGCACATAGCGCGGCTTGGAGAACTGCACCGGCGAGACGAAGCGCAGGAACTCCTCCACCGCGAGCCCAACGCGGCTCCAGTCCTGTTCCAGCCAGTCGCGCAGGCCGGGACTTCTGAGGAGCTCATAGGCGGAACCGCTGATGAGATGCGTGGTCGTCTCGGAGCCGGCCCCAAGCAGCAGAAACACCATCGAGACCATCTCGTCCGGCGTGATCTGGCCGCCCTCGCGCTCGACCTGGATCAGCTCGGCAATCAGGCCTTCGCCGCCCTGCGCACGCGCGATCTGCAACTGCTCTGCGAGATAGGCGCGCATTTTGCGGAACGCGAACAGCAGGCGGAAAAAGCTGACGACATTGGTCAGCGAGGATATCGCGTTGGCCCAGGCGATGAACTTCGGACGATCGGCCAAGGGCAGGCCCAGGAGCTCGGAGATCACCGCGAGCGGCAGGATGCGCGCGTAGCGCTGGACGAGATCAGCTGGATCTTCATGGGCGAACAACTCGCCCGCGAGACCATCGGCGATGGCACGGATGCGGGGCTCCATCGCGACGATCGCGCGGCGACGAAACGCCTCATCAACGATGCTGCGCAGCCTTGTGTGATCCGGCTCGTCCATCGTCAGCATGTTGTTGGCGATGGTCCTGACGAATCTCGGCATCCACCAGCGCAGACCGGCGACGTCGCCGTCCTCCTTGCGCAGCGTGAAGGTGGCGCCGTCCTTCAGAACTTGCGCGGTGGCGTCATGGCTCGTGGTGATCCAGACGTCGCCGACGAGAGGGAATCGTGTCGCGACCACCGGGCCGGACATGCGCAGCGTTGCAATGGCCTTGGGCGGATCGCGAAAGAAGGCCTCGCTGGTGAAATCGAGGCGCACTGTCATGGGATCACCGGAGTGATTACAGGCGTCTCACCCAGATGGTGCGCGGCGCAGCCGGTGCAAGAGGAACCGCAAACGAGAGGCGTCTATCCGCGCCCTGGCGAACGCTGACCCGTCTTGCGCTGAAGTTGCGTGTAGGCGTCCCAATGGCTCCAGCTGCCATTGCTGAGACTCTGGAGATCGGTTGCGAGCGGACGGCGCGTCCGCTTGTCGTGATCGGCGATCGTACGCTCGGACTGCGCGATCTTGCGCTTGAGTTCCGCGACCGCCTTCTGGGTCTGGCCGTTGCGCTTCGACGAGGCAATCTCGCCCATCGTGAAGCGCGCGGTCTCCAGCGCCTTCAACTCGGCGCGGTTCTTCTTCAACTGGACCCGGTGCCAGGCGATGTTGCTGTCGCTGTCCGCAACCATGTGGGAACTCCGCTGATTCGCTCCCACAGTGTATCAAGCGCCGAATCGGCGCCGCAACGGGCCCCACGCGGCCAAAATGCGGTCTTATTGCGCAGGAATTCTGGGATTAGCGCTCGGCAAAGGCCTTTTCGACCACGAATTGGGCGGGCTCACCATGATTGCCCTCGATAAAGCCGCGCTCACCCAGGAGCACGCGGGTATCCGCCACCAGCGCCGGGCTGCCGCAGATCATGACGCGGTCGTGGGCCGCTTCGAGGGCCGGCAGACCGATGTCGGCGAACAGCTTGCCTGAGGTGATGAGGTCGGTGATACGGCCCCGATTGCGGAAAGGATCGCGCGTCACGGTCGGATAGTAGATCAGCTGGTTCTGAATGTACTCGCCGATCAGCTCGTCCTTCGGCAGCGTCTCGGTGATCATCTCGCCATAAGCAAGTTCCTTGACGTGACGGCAGCCGTGCAGCAGCACCACCTTCTCGAACCGCTCATAGGTCTCGGGGTCCTTGATCACGCTCAGGAACGGCGCAAGTCCGGTGCCGGTGCCGATGAGATAGAGGTTACGCCCCTCCTCCAGATTGTCGATCACCAGCGTGCCGGTGGCCTTCCGGCTGACGATGATCTCATCGCCTTGCTTCAGGTGCTGGAGGCGCGAGGTCAGCGGGCCATCAGGCACTTTGATGGAGAAGAACTCCAGCGTGTCCTCGTAATTGGCGCTGGCGACGCTGTAGGCCCGCAGCAGCGGCTTCTCGCCGACCTTGAGCCCGATCATGGTGAATTCGCCGTTGCGGAAGCGGAAGGTCGGGCTGCGGGTGGTCTTGAAAGAGAACAGCGTGTCGGTCCAGTGGTGGACGCTTAAAACGCTTTCCTGATTGAAATTGCTCATCTCACCTTCCCTGTCGCGTCAATTGCGGTTTTCGAGGCGGTCCAGCTATGCGTCGTTTGTACACGATCATTCGTATACTAATGAATAATCCTGCTTGATCCCCGGGTCAAGGCTGCCCAAGATCGAAAGCATTGCAGTTTGGAATAAGGAGCCCTTCCATGGCGCATGACGCACCCCAGGCCACCGGACCCTCGAAGCTCGTGATCCGGAATATCGGCCTGATCCTGTCCGGCGCCCTGGAAAAGCCGATCCTGGACGGCGACACCATCGTCGCCGAGAACGGCAAGATCACTGCGATCGGCCGCTTCAAGGACGTCGACATCGAAGGCGCGACCACCATCGTCGACGCCCAGGGCACCACGGTGGCACCAGGCCTGATCGACAGTCATGTCCACCCTGTTGCGGGCGACTGGACCCCGCGACAGAACCAGATCAACTGGATCGATAGCTATCTGCATGGCGGCGTCACCACGATGATCTCCGCGGGCGAAGTGCACATGCCCGGCCGCCCCCGCGATGTGGTCGGGCTGAAAGCCATGGCCGTGTTCGCCCAGCGCGCGTTCTGGACGCTGCGTCCCGGCGGCGTGAAGGTTCACGCCGGCGCGCCGGTGATCGAATGCGAAATGGTCGAGGAAGACTTCAAGGAGATGGCCGCCAACGGCGTCAAGCTGCTCGGCGAAGTCGGCCTCGGCGGCGTCAAGGACGGCCCGACCGCGCGGAAGATGGTCGGCTGGGCGCGCAAATACGGCATCCAGAGCACGATCCACACCGGCGGCCCCTCGATTCCCGGCTCCGGCCTGATCGACAAGGACGTGGTGCTGGAGGCCGACACCGACGTGGTCGGCCACATCAATGGCGGCCACACCGCGCTGCCCGATGACCAGATCCGCTGCATCTGCGAGGGCTGCAAGCGCGGTCTCGAGCTCGTGCACAACGGCAACGAGCGCTCGGCCCTGTTCACGCTGCGCACCGCGCGCGAGATGGGCGATCTGCATCGCGTCATCCTCGGCACCGATGCGCCCGCCGGCTCCGGTGTGCAGCCGCTCGGCATCCTGCGCATGGTCTCGATGCTGTCCTCGCTCGGCGAGCTGCCTGCCGAACTCGCCTTTTGCCTTGCCACCGGCAACACCGCCCGGATGCGCGAGCTGGATTGCGGCCTCATTGAAGTGGGGCGGTCCGCCGACTTCGTCATCATGGACAAGGCGCAGCACTCGCCGGGCAAGAACATCCTGGAGAGCGTCCAGCTCGGCGACCTCCCGGGCATCGGCATGACCATCATCGACGGCATCGTGCGCACCCAGCGCAGCCGCAACACACCGCCGGCGGGGAAGGTGCCGGAGGTGGTGGCGAAGTGAGACGGCCGTGAACGGGTTGAACGAGTTCGCTGCCTGCTGCGTCTAACGCAGGCAGCCCCTCTGGTGGCGCAGTTCATTGCTGGGCCATCGAGGCAAATCATGAAAAACTCGTCGCGAACAGCCGTTGGCCTTGCTGGCGCCATTGCCGGCCATGTCGCGATCTTCGTGCTGATCTCCGTCCTAGGTGTCGGCAACCGGGCGGACCCGATCATGTCGGGCCTGTTGGGAGTGTTCGTCTACTCCCCCATGGGCGCGATCGCCGGCGCCGTCCTTGCCAACTGGCTGGTAGCACGCGCAGGCCGGGACGCCGGCAACGGCACCATCGCCCGCAACAGCCTGAAGTCGCTTGGCATCCTCGTACTCCTCTGCGTCGCCGGCGTTGCCGCCTATGCTGCATACGCCTGTGCGACCGCGACGCCGTGGCTGAACCGCAACGGCGGCAATCCCCTGCTCGTCTTCGAGGTCCGTTTTCCGGCCGGCGTCGCGGTGCCGACGTCAGCCCGGGGCATCACCGTCGAATTGCAGACCGACCTCAACACCATGCCGGGCGAAGTAAACCCGGCCGCCTTCTATCGCGACGGCGATCAGGCTGTCATCGCCGGCGACGTCGAGCTGGCGTTTCGAACCTCGCTCCGGCAGCTCGCCGTCAACATCGAGGGCCAGCCGAGCCGGGTCTATCCAATCGATTTGACGGCCCGGGCACCGCATACGCCGGAGTTCGGAACGTGGCGACGGCTCGCCGACGGCAGCGAAATCCGCTACCGCGCCAAATGGCCGGGAAAAAGCTGATCGACCCGGTCAGAGTCGCTTTGGGATTTCACAACGTACATAGATTTGCCGCTTGGCCTGCCCGACCGGGCCGTTCTCGATCACCAGCCGGCCGTCCGCAGCGACCGAGATCCTGGGATTGGATCGAAACGTCTCGCCCTCGCCTTCGCAGGCGAGCCGCATCTTCCAGCTCTGCTTGCCATCGGCGGTGATCGCGCCGGCGCGGCATCGCGTCTCGTACCAATACAGGCGGTTGCCGCCTTCGATGCTCATGCGGTTGGGGCTGTCGTCATTGCGGCAATCTTTCTTGGCCGAGGCCCAGAAGCCCTCGTAGGGTTGCGCTGCAAAGGCAGGAACGCAACTGCCAGCCAGCGTCGCACCAAGAGTCAAAACCATCGCAAACCGCGTTTCCGCTCTCATGACGAAAAACCTCGATGACGTCTTCATCGAGGTTAGTCGCCGGTCACCGCAGCTTGTTCAACAGGTCTCGTAGGGTGGGCAAAGCGAAGCGTGCCCACCATCATTCTCAATCAGGAAAAGATCGTGGGCACGGCGCGAAGAGCGCGCCTTTGCCCACCCTACGGCACCTTCTTCACCGCAGCTTGTTCAACAGCGCCATCAGCATCTCGCGCTCTTTTGCATCGAGCGGCGCCAGGGTCTCCCGGGTGATGGCGAGCGCATTCGGCGCGACCTTCTCCGCAAGCTGCTGCCCCGCGCGCGTCAGGCTCACCAGCAGGCGCCTTCCGTCCTCGGGATCCTGGCTGGTCTCGGTCAGGCCGCGCGCCGTCAGGCGGTCGATCACGCCCTTGATGGTCGCGACGTCCATCGCGGTCAGCCGGCCCAGCTGGTTCTGCGAACACGGCCCGGTCTCGGCGAGTTTCGATAGTGCCGCCCATTGCGTCGGCGTCAAATTGGTGCCGATGTCGCGGGCAAAGATCGAACTGTGGCGCTGCCAGACCTGGCGCAGGATGAAGCCGACCTGCTCGTCGAGCACGTAAGGCGGTCTTGCCGGTTTGATGCTCTTCTTCGCCGTGACGCTTCTCGCCATCCGCTCGCAGCCCTTCCCTTTGCCCTCACAACGACAGATGCGCGTCGCGGATATCAGGACGCGCGTCGAGTTCGGCCATGGTGCCGCCGAAGCAGATGCGGCCGCGCTCGATGATGTAGGCGCGATCCGAGATCAGCCGCGCGAAATGCAGATTCTGCTCGGAGACGACGATGCTGACGCCTTCCTTCTTCATGGTCAGGATGGCCTCGACCATCTGCTCCACGATCTTCGGCGACAGGCCTTCCGAGGGTTCATCCAGCAGCACCAGCGACGGATTGCCCATCAGCGTGCGCGCGATGGTGAGCATTTGCTGCTCGCCGCCGCTCATGCGGCCGCCGGGACGGTTCTTCATCTCGCCCAGATTCGGAAACAGCGCGAACAGCTTTTCGCGGGTCCAGTGCGGTGCATTCGGACGCTTCGGCTGGCGGCCGACTTCGAGGTTTTCCTCCACCGTCAGGTCGGTGAAGATGCGCCGCTCCTCGGGCACATAGCCGAGCCCCTCGCGCACGATCTCATGGGTCGGCTTCGCCGAGACGTCCTTGCCCTCGAACATGATGCGGCCGGTTCGCTGCGCGACGAGGCCGACGATGGAGCGGAACGTCGTCGACTTGCCGGCGCCGTTGCGGCCGAGCAGCGCCACCACCTCGCCCTCGCCGACCTCGAAGCCGATGTCGAACAGGATATGCGCCGGACCGTAATGGCTGTTGAGCCCCTCGACCGTCAGCTTCATGCCGATGCTCCATCGCGGTGGCGGGCATCGTAGACGAGGCCTTCGCCGAGATAGACCGCCTGCACCTGCGGATTGCCGCGCACCTCGGCCGGCGAGCCCTCGGCGATCAGCGCGCCGCGGTTGAGCACGATGATGCGGTCGGCATGCTCGAACACCACGTCCATGTCGTGCTCGGTGAAGAGCACCCCGATCGACTTTTCGCGCGCGATCTGCGCGGTGAGCCGCATCAGATCGACGCGCTCGCGCGGCGCCATGCCGGCGGTCGGCTCGTCCATCAGGAGCAGCTTCGGCTGGTTGGCGAGCGCCACCGCAAGCTCGAGCCGCTTGAGGTCACCATAGGCGAGCTCGCCGCAGGGCCGATCAGCGTAGCCGCCCATGCCGACGAGTTCGAGCAGCCGGCCGGCCTCGCCGCGATCGAACTTCGGCGCCGAGCCGAACAGGTTGAACAACTGCTTGCCGTGCGAGATCAGCGCCACCTGCACGTTCTCGCGCACGGTCATGGTGGCGAAAGTCGCGGTGATCTGGAAGGTGCGCCCGACGCCGAGCCGCCAAACCTCGCGCGGCTTCCTGCCCGTGATCTCTTCGCCGAGCAGGCGGACATGACCGGTGTCAGGCTTGTTCTGGCCGTTGAGCATGTCGAAACAGGTGCTTTTTCCCGCACCATTCGGCCCGATCAGCGCCAATATCTCGCCGGCGCGCAGCGAGAACGACACGCCGCGCACGGCGTGGATGCCGCCATAGGATTTGGTCAGGCCTTCGACGGCGAGAAGTGGGGGTGCAACGCTCATTCGGCGGACTCGATCGGCTTGGCGAGCAAGGGGGATCCGGGCGGCGATGCTTTCTTGCGGCGCTGCGCCAGCATCTCCAGCATGCCGACGATGCCCTTGGGGAAGACGACGACGATCAGCATGATGAAGCCGCCAAGCACGAGCTTCGACAGATCGGTCTGACTGACCAGCCAGATGTTCAAAGCCTTGTAGACGATGGCGCCGATCACCGCGCCCGACACCGTTTCGACGCCCCCGAGCAGCACCATGACCAGCGCATCGACCGAAAGCGAAATGCCGAGATTATCCGGGAAGACGCTGCCCTTGAGGTAGGCGAACAGCGCGCCGCCGATGCCGGCGGTCGTGCCGGCGATCACGAAGGCGGTCCATTGGATGCGCTTGGCGTCGATGCCGATCGCTTCGCTGCGCAGAAGTGAATCGCGCGTGGCACGAAGCGCATAGCCGAACGGCGAGAACACCATGGCCCGCAGCGCGATGGTCACCAGCGCCGCAATGCCGAGCGCCAGCCAATAGAAGTGCGACGGACTCGCCGCCCAGCTCGGAGGCCACACGCCCAATATGCCGTTGTCACCGCCAGTGACGCTCACCCATTGGAACGCGATCGACCAGACGATCTGTGCAAAGGCCAGCGTCAGCATCGCGAAGTAGACGCCGGAGAGCTGCACGGCGAAGAAGCCGAACACGGCCGCGCCCATGCAGCCGAGCAGCGGGCCGAGCAGCAGGCAGACGATCATCGGCAGCCCCGCCATCTTGGCAAGGAAGGCGATGCCATAGGCACCGAGGCCGAAATAAGCGGCGTGGCCGAAAGACGCGAGCCCGCCGACCGACATCAGGAAGTGCAGGCTGACGGCGAAGATGACGAAGATCGCGATCTCCGAGCCGACGGTGAGCAGATAATTGCCTGCGAACAGCGGCAGCGTCGCTGCGATCACGAGCGCTGCAAGCGCGGCGAGCCGCTCGTTCGACGTCAACGGCCGCCATGGATTGACGGTGAGACCCGGCGTCTTGCGCGCGGGCGCCTCCGGTTTGCCGAACAGGCCCCAGGGCCGCACGATCAAAACCACCGCCATCACCAGGAACACCAGGATGATGGAAATCTTGGGGAAGATCAGGATGCCGAAGGCATTGAGCTCGGAGACAAGCACCGCCGCGACGAAGGCACCGACGATGCTGCCGAGGCCGCCGATCACGACGACGACGAAGACCTCGACGATGATCCGCAAATCCATGGCATGATGCACGGCATCGCGCGGGATCTGCAGCGCGCCGCCGAGCGCGGCCAGGAAAACACCGACCGCGAACACGGACGTGAACAGCCATTTCTGGTTGACGCCGAGGGCTGCAACCATGTCGCGGTCCTGCGTCGCGGCGCGCACCAGCACGCCCCAGCGCGTGCGCTGGAACAGCAGCCAGAGGATGCCCAGCACGACCGGTCCGAGCACGATCAGGAACAGGTCGTAGCTCGGAATGTTCTGGCCGAAGAAATCGATGGCGCCCTTGAAGCCCGGCGCGCGGCGGCCGACGAGATCGTCAGGCCCCCAGATCAGGACGACGAGATCCTCGACCATCAAGGTCAGGCCGAAGGTCGCGAGCAGCTGGAACAATTCGGGCGCGTGATAGATGCGCCGGAGCAGTACCATCTCGACGATGACACCGATCAGCGCCACGGCCAGTGCCGCCAGCACGATGCCACCCCAGAAGCCGAACGCGCCGGACAGGCGCTCGGTCAGCGTGAAGGCGATGTAGGCGCCGATCATGTAGAAGGCGCCATGCGCGAAATTCACGATCCGCGTCACACCGAAGATGATCGACAGGCCCGAGGCCACCAGAAACAGCGACGCTGCGCTGGCGAGACCGGTCAGAAACTGTACGACATAAAAGGCCATCGGCGGTCCGGTTTGGGTGTTGCGTGACCTCCCGCTCGCGGGGAGAGGTCGTCGTAGCTTCGTAGGGTGGGTTCGCCCTGCGATTGCGCGAAGCGCGAGCGCTCGGCGTAACCCACCACCTTTATTTCTGCGGATGCCGAAAGAGGTGGGTTACGCCGGCGGCCTGCGCTACGCGCAGTCCGCAGGGCTAACCCACCGCAGCGGTGATCAATCCTTCGGCCGCAGCTTCTCGACCTCGGCATCGCCAGGCAGATAATCCGCCCCCTTCTTGTAGGAGGAGTCCACCATCACGCCCTTGCCGTCCTTCAGCGCGGTCTTGCCGACGAAGGCACCGAGCGTCGACTGGTGATCGATCTTGCGGAAAGTGATCTCGCCGAACGGTGACGGCACCGAGAGGCCTTCTGCCGCGGCAATCAGCTTCTCCGGATCGCTCGAGCCGGCCTTCGCCAGGATCGCAGCCGCCGATTTGATGGTTTGGTAGCCGACGATCGAGCCGAGACGCGGATAGTCGTTGTACTTGGCCTGGTAGGCCTTCAGGAATGCGTCATGCTCGGGCGTCTTGATCGAGTACCAGGGATAGCCGGTGACGATCCAGCCCTCGGGCGTCTCGTCCTTGAGCGGATCGAGATATTCGGGCTCGCCGGTCAGGAACGAAACCACCTCGCGCCCCTTGAACAGGCCGCGGGTGTTGCCTTCGCGCACGAGCTTGACGAGGTCCGCGCCGAACGTGACGTTGAGGATGGCTTCCGGGTTGGCGGCGGCAACCGCCTGCACCACCGGACCTGCGTCGATCTTGCCCTGCGGCGGCCATTGCTCGTCGACCCACTGGATATCAGGACGCTTCTCCGACATCAGCTTCTTGAACACGGCGACTGCCGACTGGCCGTATTCATAGTTCGGCGCGATCGTCGCCCAGCGTTTGGCCGGCAGCTTGCTAGCAGCCTCCACAAGCATCGCCGCCTGCATGTAGTTCGAGGGACGCAGGCGGAAGGTGTATTTGTTGCCCTTGGACCAGGTGATGGCGTCCGTCAGCGGTTCCGCTGCGAGGAAGAACACCTTCTTCTGGTTTGCGAAGTCGCTGACCGCAAGGCCGATATTCGACAGGAAGGTGCCGGCGAGCATCGCAACGCCCTCGCTCGACACGAGCTCATTGGCCGCGGTCTGCGCGTCCGCGGGCTTGCCGCCGTCGTCCTTGGAGACGACGACCAGCTTCTTGCCGTTGATGCCGCCGGCCGCGTTGACCTCCTCGACGGCGAGCTGCCATCCCTTCCGGTAGGGCTCGGTGAAGGCCGGCAGCAGCGAGTAGCTGTTGATCTCGCCGATCTTGATGTCCTGCGCCATGGCCGAATGGGCCATGCCGCCTGCCAGAAGCGCGAAGGCCGCGCCGACGAAGTAATTTCCTGCTCGCATCCCAACCTCCAGTTTTGAACTCGCTTGCGTCTTCTATCTCAGACCGTCTTCGCCCTTGATCTCCGCAACCGTCAGCCCGCCGACGCGCGGCAGCGGCCGGCCACTGTCGGTGACGGCGACCGCAACCATGATCTCGTTGGCGCGCGGCGCGTCGTTGATCTGAACTTCCATGCCGTCGAAATGGCTGCGCACGAAGGCGGCGTCCTTATGCCCTAGCGGAATGTCCAGCGTCGTGCCCGGACCGCTGCGCTTTTTCGACGATGGAATCAGCGCCGCGCCCTTGCTCAGGACTTTACGCACCGGCGCGCCCATCTTCGGATGAAGGATCGCCGCCGCATGCTCCAATTCGCCGTTCTCGCCGACGGCTGCAGCCTTGCCATAGCTTTGCGCCTTGGCGCCATCGATGCCGAGCGCCGCCACTGCGCGCTTCGACAAGAGCTCGCCCAGCTCCTCACCGATCGCGATCAGCGGCGAAAGGTCTTCGACATATCTTCCAGCAAATGGATTTTCGATCACGGCGATCGCCGCGGCGCGCCGGGTCGGCGGCGAGACTTGCCGGCCCATCTCCATCTGCGTCTCTTCGACGACGGTGACGATCTTGCGGATGATCGCGCTCATGATTGTGTCCTTAAGGCTGTTCCCGGCTCAGGCATGAACCGCGGTCTCCAGCTGACGCGGGCGCGCTTCCTGCCGTTCAATATCTTTCGGTCCGATGACAAGCATATCACCACAAAGCTGCAGCACGGCACCCTCGATCAATCCGCGGTCGAACAATCGGCGTGCACATTCCGCGCCAGATTCGAGAGCAGCGGCGATCTCGTTCTGTGACAATTCACCGACGTGTCGGGTCACAAGGCGCGCGCCGAGATCGCTATCGGGCTGAAGCTCGCTGGCCGGCTGCCGGATGATGGCAGGATGTCCCGGCAGATCCACGGCATTGGCGATGACCGTCGCCGCCGCATCGGCTTGCGATGCCGTTGCGGCCAGCACCGTCACCGCGTCGGCGATCCCGAGCGAAAAGCTGCGGCCATGGCGCCCGCTGGTGGCGATGCCCCGCACCGGGTCATCCGCATCGATCCTCATCGTCCGCATCACGCCGTCACGGTCGGGCCGATCCATCAGCCCAATCGAAAAGTGCTCGCTCCCGCCGAGATGAAGGGCGATGTCGCCGCCATTGTTGACATAGGCCTGATCGAGCGTCGCGGCGCCCAGCATTGCGCCGAGGATCTCCTCCGCCACACTGCCGGCAACCGCGGCCATCGGCGTGATGAAGCAATCGGCGACAAAAGGCGCGACCGCGGCGTGCATCCGGCGCGCCACCACGCCCTTCAGCGACGTCCGCTCCCCGGCTGCCATCCGCAGCTCCGGCAATTCCGCGCAGAGCTCGTCAAGCAACCCGGTGAACCGTCGGGCCGCGGCTTCGTAGGCCGCACGCACCGCATCCGCGCGCCCCCTCGCCTCAATGACCAGATCAATCGGTCCATCCTGCAAATGCAGCCGCCGGCCCTCAGACAGCAATGCGATTTGCGGGAGCCGCGTCATGTTCGATGTCCCGGAATCGGGTTTTGCCAGGGCAATTGCCTGACATCGTCGCCGCCCCTCACCTCGGACAGCGGCTTCACGTAATCCATGTGACCGCCGAGCGCGGCATAGTCCGACAGCTTCATCGTGAACTCGATCGGCGCGACCAGTGCTGGCGTCGGCACGTAGCCGAATGCACCCGCCGGCATCTGCATCACATCGACCATGTAGGTGATGCCGCCTCCGGGCCAGACATAGACCGGCGCGCCGCCGCTGGTGACGCGCGTCAGTGCATCCTTCACCGAGCGCGTCAGCCGCACCGGATTGTCGGTCACGCCCGCCCGCAGCGAGCCGCCGGCGCCGGCCATGAACAGCACCGTGCACAGCGCCGGTTCACAATTCTCCTGGATGCGCTCGACCGAGAATTTTAGTTCGGCGGGCATCTCGGTCTCGACCGGCCTCAACGCCTCGTCGAGCACGTAATAGGACGAGTGCTCGCCGGTGGTGGAAACCATCAGCATGGTCAGGCCCGGCTTTGCTTCCTTGGCATCGAACGGCCCGAGGATCGCCAGCGGATCGGAAATGTTGGTGCCGCCCCACCCGGTGCCGGGATCAGCGACCTGGAAATAGCGGCCGGGCGTCGAGCGCCGGCCTTTCATCTTGATCCCGGTGTCGGCGATGTCGAGCAGCTTGCCGGCCTGATGCTCGCTCAGCACCCCGGTGATGTGGTCGTCGACCACGACGACCTCGTCGACCTTGCCGTGCCATTGTTTTGCGAACATGCCGATCGTCGCCGAGCCGCAGCCGACGCGCATGCGCTCTTCTTTCACCCCATTGACGATGGGCGGCTGGCCGGCCTGCACCACCACGCTCGCACCGCCGTCAATGGTGAGCTCCACGGCCTTGCAATTGGCGAGGTCCATCAGCGTGTCGCAGGTGACGCGGCCCTCTTTCTTGGAGCCGCCGGTCAGATGATGCACGCCGCCGAGCGACAGCATCTGCGAGCCGTATTCGCTGGTGGTGACGTGGCCGACCGCCTCACCCTGAGCGCGCACCGTCGCGGTTTCGGGGCCGAGATAGCGGTCGGTGTCGATCTTCACCTTGATGCCGCAATAGGAGAAGATGCCCTCGGTGACGACAGTCACCATGTCGACGCCCTCGACCTCAGCGGAGACGATGAAGGGCGCCGGCTTGTAATCGGGATAGGTCGTGCCTGCGCCGATCGCGGTCACGAAGGTCGAGGGCTCGTGGACGATCTTGCCGTCCCAATCTTCCGTGCGGCTGAACGGAACCAGCTTGCCGCCATGTGAGACCGTGCGCTCCAGGATCACATGCGGATCGACGCGAACGAGCTTGCCCTCGTGATTGGCGTAGCGGTCACAGGCCCCCGCCGCGCCCGGCTTGATGTAGCACATCACCGGACAAGCATCGCAGCGGATCTTGTCGATGGCGGCGCTCGTCGTTTCAGTCACCATATCGGAGCCAGCGGCTGCGGTTATCATTCGTATACGAACGATGGTGCGCGCGCTCCGGATGGCTGTCAAGCGGCGGTGCGGCGCAAAACATGCGGCTGCCGCATAAAACCTCATTTGCCCATCCGCTCTGTCCACAAAGAAGGCAATCGCGCTGCAGTGCGGCATGCACGGCTTGCACGTTTGTGTACAAACGGTATCGTCGCGATGTCGAATTTTATACGGGCTTGGGACCTGAGGATGACGCAGACACCGATCCGCCTCACCGTAAACGGCAGGGTCCACGAGATCGCCGCGGCGCCAGAGACGCCGCTGCTCTACGTGCTGCGCAACGATCTCGCGCTCAACGGCCCGAAATACGGCTGCGGTCTTGGTGAATGCGGCACCTGCACTGTCCTGATCGACGGGGCCGCGGCACGCTCCTGCGTGATTCCCGTCAGCGGTTGCGCCGGGCGCGACATCGTGACGCTCGAAGGGCTCGGCACGCGCGACAAGCCCGATGTGGTGCAGCAGGCTTTCATCGATGAGCAGGCCGCGCAATGCGGCTACTGTCTCAACGGCATGATCATGACCACCAAGGCGCTGCTCGCGATCAACCCGCGGCCGACCGAACAGGAGGCGCTGGCGGCGCTGCGCTACAATCTCTGCCGCTGCGGCACCCACGTCGAAATTCTGCGCGCCGTGATGCGCGCGTCCAGCCAGCTCACCGAGGCCGTGGATTGATGGCCTCCCCTGTCCCTGATGGAGCTGAGCGCCAATCCGGCTCGCTCGTCGTCGTCCGCACCGTCGACGAGGTCACCTCCGAGACCTTCGTGCGGATCACCGCGGACGGTTCGGTCACAGCCTATAACGGCCATGTCGATCTCGGCACCGGCATCCGCACCGCGCTCGGCCAGATCGTCGCCGAAGAGTTGGATGTATCCTTTGCGCGCGTCGTGGTCGTGCTCGGCGACACCTCTGTCGTGCCGAACCAGGGCGCGACGATCGCGAGCGAAACCATCCAGATCACCGCCGTCCCCTTGCGCAAGGCGGCAGCGCAGGCGCGTCATTTCTTGATCGCGCGCGCGGCGGAGCGGCTGGAGCGGCCGGAGGCCGATCTCAGGATTGAGGAAGGCCTCGTGCGCGGGCACGACAATCGCAGCGTCAGCTATGGCGAACTGATCGGCGGCGAAGAGATCAAGCTCGAGCTTGCCGACGACGTCACCGTCAAGGCGGTCGGCGATTATGCCATCGTCGGCCAGTCGGTGCCCCGCGTCGACCTGCCCGCCAAGGCCACGGCCGAGCTGACTTTTGTGCACGACATCCGCGTATCAGGCATGCTGCACGGTCGCGTGGTGCGCCCACCCTATGCCGGCGTCGATACAGGACCGTTTGTCGGCACCAGCCTGATCACGGTCGATGAATCCTCGGTGCGCGACGTCCCCGGAATCATCGCCGTGGTGCGCATCGGCGATTTCGTCGGTGTCGTCGCCGAGCGCGAGGAGAATGCGATCCGCGCGGCAGAGCAGCTCAAGGTCGCCTGGAAACCGACGCCCACCCTCACCGATCTTTCCGACGTCGAGACCGCGCTGCGCGCCAATCCATCGACGCCGCGCACGCTGATCGACAAGGGCGACGTCGATGCGGCGATCTCGGGCGCAACCAAACCGATGCAGCGCACTTACGTCTGGCCGTATCAGATGCATGCCTCGATCGGCCCATCCTGCGCGGTCGCGGATTTTCAGGACGGCAATATCCGGGTCTGGTCGGGCACGCAGAACCCGCACGTGCTGCGCAGCGACCTTGCCCTGCTGATCGAGCGCCCCGAGAGCGAGATCGAGGTCATCCGCCTGGAGGCCGCGGGCTGCTACGGCCGCAACTGCGCCGACGACGTCACAGCCGATGCATTGCTGCTGTCGCGCGCCGTCGGCCGCCCCGTGCGCGTGCAGCTGACCCGTGAGCAGGAGCATGCCTGGGAGCCGAAGGGCACGGCGCAGCTCATCGACGTCAATGGCGGGCTGAATGCGGATGGCGGCATCGCCGCTTACGACCTCGCCACGCGCTATCCCTCGAATGCCGCACCGACGCTGGCGCTGCTGCTCACCGGCCGTATCTCGCCCGATCCCGCGGTGCTTCAGATGGGCGACCGCACCGCGATCCCGCCTTATGACTACGATCACATGCGCGTCGTCGCCCACGACATGGCGCCGATCGTGCGCGCCTCCTGGTTTCGCGGCGTCTCGGCACTGCCGAACACGTTTGCGCACGAATCCTACATCGACGAGGCCGCGACCGAGGCCGGCGTCGACCCGATCGAATATCGCCTGCGTTACCTGAAAGACCAGCGCGCGGTCGACCTCGTCCATGCCGTTGCCGAGCGCGCCGGCTGGACGCCACGCCCGGTTCGCGAGGAGAAAGACGGTGAGGTCGTGCACGGCCGCGGCTTTGCCTATGCGCTCTACGTCCACAGCAAGTTTCCCGGCTATGGCGCGGCGTGGTCGGCGTGGGTCGCCGACGTCGCTGTGAACAAGTCGACCGGCGAGGTCAGCGTCACGCGGGTGGTTGCGGGCCAGGATTCCGGCCTGATGATCAATCCGGATGGCGTGCGCCACCAGATCCACGGCAACGTCATCCAGTCCACCAGCCGCGCGCTGATGGAGGAGGTCACCTTCGAGCGCGGCGCGGTGGCGGCACGCGAATGGGGTGCCTATCCGATCATCCCCTTCGCCGACGTGCCCAAGATCGACGTGCTGATGCTGCCGCGTCAGGACCAGCCGCCGCTCGGCGTCGGCGAGTCCGCCTCGGTGCCGAGCGCGGCGGCGATCGCGAACGCGATCTTCGATGCCACCGGCGTGCGCTTTCGCGAGCCGCCGTTCACGCCCGAGCGCATCCTCAGAGGGTTGCACGGCGAAGCATCGCCGGTGCCGCAGGCCCTGCCCGCACCTGCTGCGCCAAAGCCGTCCCGCATCTGGGAGAATCCGCTCGCCAAGCGCGCCGGCATCTTCGCGGCGGTTGCGGCCGTCTGCACCGCTGCGATCGGCATCGGCGCCGCGCTGCTGCCCGGGCGCGCGATTGCGCCGATCGCACGTCCCGATGCATCCGTCTATTCCGCGGCAACCATCGCCCGCGGCCAGCAACTCGCGGCGCTCGGCAATTGCGCGGAGTGCCACACCACGATCGACGGCGTGCTCAACGCCGGCGGACGCGCGCTGGAGACGCCATTCGGCACGATCTATTCGACCAACATCACGCCCGACGTCGAGACCGGCATCGGCGCGTGGTCGTATCCCGCCTTCGAACGGGCGATGCGCGACGGGCTGCATCGCGACGGCCGCCAGCTCTACCCCGCCTTTCCCTACACGCACTTTTCAAAGACGGATGATGCCGACATGCAGGCGCTCTACGCCTATCTGATGGCGCAGCCTGCGGTGCGCGCGACGGTGCCCGCTAACACGCTCGCCTTCCCGTTCAATTTGCGGCCGCTGCTGGCCGGGTGGAATGCGCTGTTCCATCAGGCCAGGGAGTTCAAACCCGATCCGGCCAAATCCGAGCAATGGAATCGCGGCGCGTATCTGGTCGAGAGCCTCGGCCATTGCAGCGGCTGCCACTCGCCGCGCAATGCGCTCGGCGCCGAGCAGCGCCAATCCTATCTGGCCGGCGGCTTCGCCGAGGGCTGGGAAGCGCCGGCGCTGACCTCGGTCTCACATGCGCCGATCCCGTGGAGCGAGGACGAACTTTTCACTTATTTGCGCAGCGGCCATTCGCGCTATCACGGCGTCGCCGCCGGCCCGATGGCGCCGGTGGTCAGGGACCTCAAAGCCCTGCCCGATCAGGACAT
This sequence comes from Bradyrhizobium sp. 138, assembly GCF_023074075.1. GTDB lineage: Bacteria > Pseudomonadota > Alphaproteobacteria > Rhizobiales > Xanthobacteraceae > Bradyrhizobium. The sequence goes on from NZ_JADPKT010000033.1 coordinate 143,108, forward strand.
CCGCGCGATGGCGATCTATCTCAGCTCCTTCAACGACGCCTCGGCCGATGCGCCGGACGTGCTTGCGGCACGGCTCGAAAGCGCGACCCAAGTCACTGTCGCCCCGTCCACCGGCGCGCGCCTCTATCAGGGCGCCTGCGCCGTCTGCCACGAGGTCGGCGGCCTGCCGCTGTTCGGCACCAGGCCTTCGCTCGCGCTCAACAGCAATCTGCACAGCGCCAAGTCGGACAATCTCGTGCAGATCATTCTGCACGGCGTCACCGAGCCGGTGTCGAGCGATCTCGGCTACATGCCCGCCTTCAAGGGCAGCATGAGCGACGCGCAGGTCGAAGAACTCGTCACCTTCCTGCGCAGGCAGTTCGCACCGGACAAGCCGGCTTGGACCGGCGTCCGCGAGACGATCGCGCGGGCGCGCAATTCAGTCCACTAAGCGTGCTTCTTCCCGTCCACCGGCGGGGTGCCGTGGGTGTGGAACGACTCGATCGTCTTCAGGCCCCAGGCCTGGCCTTTCTTGCGCTCCTCCTCGGTCCACACGATCGGCTTCCAGTCGGGTGCGAGGATGAGGCGCGCGCCGGCATTGGCGACTTCGACGCGGTTGCCGCCGGGCTCGTAGACGTAGAGGAAGAAGGTCTGCTGGATCGCGTGCTTGTGCGGGCCGGTCTCGATGTGGATGCCGTTTTCCAGGAAGATGTCGGCGGCGCGAAGGATCTCCTCGCGGCTGTCGAGCGCGTAGGTGACGTGGTGGAAGCGGCCCGGCGTGCCGGAATGATCCAGCGAATAGGCAAAATCGTAGCTCTTGTTCGACATCGTCAGCCACATCGCCGCTTCCCGTCCGTCGTTGAGCACGATCTGCTCGGTAAGGCGGCAGCCGAGATAGTTCTCGAAGAACTCGCGGTTGGCCTTGATATCGACGGCGAGGCAATTGAGGTGATCGAGGCGGCGGACGTTGACACCGCGTGCGGGAAAGCGCTGCGCCTGGTTCTTCAGTGCGGGTTTCAGCTCGGGCGGCGCCTGGTACCATTCGGTCTCGTAATAGAGCTCGACGATGTGACCGTCGGGATCGTGGCAACGGAAGGTCGGCCCCTGCCCCATGTCGCCGTCGACCCAGCCGATGTCGAAGCCGGAGCCCTTCAGCGCGGCGACGCGCCGCTCCAGCGCCTGCTGGCTGCGCGCACGCAGCGCCATATGCTCCATGCCCGAGGTCTTCGACGCCGTCAGCTTGAGCGAATAGCGCTCGTAATCGTCCCAGCCGCGCAAGTAAACCGACTCGCCTTTCTGGCCGCTGACGGTCATGCCCATGACGTCGACGAAGAATTTCAGGCTCTCGTCGGGCTTCGGCGTCAGCAGCTCCATATGGCCGAGATGAGCGAGATCGAGGATCGGTTCGGGCTGCATGGTTTCCTCCAGGCACAGCTAGCGATCCGTCGGATCGCGCGATCGGGCTTAGGGCCGCAATGCGCCCTCTTGCCCGAAGGCGGCATGGAAGCCGCCGGCTCATTTGTACTAATGTACAAATGATTAGGTCTCGTCAACAAATCAAGCATCACGCTGAATATCGAATGGCGTCCCTGCTGGAAGTCCAATATCCTGGGAACGGCGGACTCACTGGCGGGATGGTAAAATATTGCTTAATTGCTCAACCTTCCAAGAATTGCAGCATTTTCCTGCCGTTTCCGCCCAAATGGATGCGATCGGAACAAACCTGACGGCCCAGTTGTCGCGGATTTAACGAAGCGGCCGCGCCTGCCGCTTAACCGTTTGTGCAGCGACGGCCGCGCATAGTCCGGGGCAAATCCCTCGCTCTTGCCAGGTTCATTGATCGTGACATCCTTTGGACGCGTGATTTCGGTTCGCGGATCGCTCGCCCGGGTCGGGCTGCTGGCGGAGAGCCAGATGCCGATCTCGGAAGTTAGGGCGACCGTCGGCCGCTTCGTCAGCATTCGCAGCGCCAGTTCAGTCATCGTCGCGATGATCACCGAGGTATCCTGCGAGAACCTGTCGAGCAGCGACAACTATATCGCGGTCGCCTCGGTCGACCTGCTCGGCGAGATCCTCAACGCCGCCGACAAGCCGAAATTCCAGCGCGGCGTCACCAACTATCCGACCATCGGGGATTCGGTCGATCTGATCACCAGCCAGGAGCTGCGCACGATCTACGCGCCGACCGGCTCGGACCAGATCAATGTCGGCTTTCTCCAGCAGGACCGGTCGGTCATCGCCTATGTCGATGTCGAGGAAATGCTGTCCAAGCATTTTGCGGTGCTGGGATCGACGGGCGTCGGCAAATCGACCGGCGTGTCACTGCTGCTCAACGAGATCCTGAAGGCGCGGCCGAACCTGCGCATCTTCCTGCTCGACGTGCACAACGAATATGGCCGCTGCTTCGGCGACCGCGCGCTGGTGCTCAACCCGCGAAATCTGAAGCTGCCGTTCTGGCTGTTCAACTTCGAGGAAATCGTCGACGTGCTGTTCGGCGGCCGCGCCGGCGTGCCGGAGGAGCTTGACATCCTCGCCGAGGTGATCCCGCTCGCCAAGGGCGTCTACACCCAGTACCAGAACGCCGACCGCATCGGCCTGAAGCGCATCGATCCCAAGCAGATCGGCTACACCGTCGACACGCCGGTGCCCTATCGCTTGGTCGACCTGATGTCGCTGATCGACGAGCGCATGGGCAAGCTGGAAAATCGCTCCTCGCGCATCATCTATCACAAGCTGATCTCGCGCATCGAGGCCGTGCGCAACGACCCGCGCTACGCCTTCATGTTCGACAACGCCAATGTCGGCGGCGACACCATGGCCGAGGTCATCAGCCATCTGTTCCGTCTCCCGGCGAACGGCAAGCCGATGACGGTGATGCAGCTCGCCGGCTTCCCGGCCGAGGTCATCGATTCCGTCGTCTCGGTGCTCTGCCGCATGGCCTTCGACTTCGGCCTGTGGAGCGACGGCGTCTCGCCGCTGCTGTTCGTGTGCGAGGAAGCGCATCGCTACGCTTCCGCCGACCGCAACATCGGCTTCGGGCCGACCCGCAAGGCGGTGTCGCGCATCGCCAAGGAAGGCCGCAAATACGGCGTCTATCTCGGTCTCATCACCCAGCGTCCGGCCGAGCTCGACGCCACCATCATCTCCCAGTGCAACACGCTGTTCACGATGCGGCTTGCCAACGAGCGCGACCAGGCGCTGCTCCGCGCGGCCGTGTCGGACGCCGCAGCGAACCTGCTCTCCTTCGTGCCTTCTCTCGGCACCCGTGAAGTGCTGGCCTTCGGCGAAGGCGTCGCGCTGCCGACGCGCTTGCGCTTCAAGGAGGTGCCGCCGCATCAATTGCCGCGCGGCGAAGCGACCATCTCGAGCGTACCGTCCGTCACCTCAGGCCACGACATGCATTTCGTCGGCGCCGTGCTCGAGCGCTGGCGCGGTGCCACCTCGCAGCGCGACGTGCCGAACGACCCGGTGTTCTCGGCCCCTCCGGCCAAGACGCTCTCCAACGTCGAGGCTCCGATGCTGCAGCCCTCGATGGGGCTTGATCCGGACCGCTTCTCGCTCTTGAAGAAGCCGCTGCGGTAAACCCCTCTCGTGTCCCGGACGCGCTGCAGCGTGAAACGCTGCTGCGCAGAGCGGAGACCCAGACGGCAACACGGTACATGTGGAGAGATGGGCCCTGGCTCTGCAGCGTACCGCTGACTGGACGATGCTTCGCATCGCCAGGGAAGCGCTGCGGTGCGTCCGGGGCACGAGACGCTACGGCGCCTCTGGAGCATCTAGCCCGCATCACCTATGTTTTGCCGGCTCTAAGCCCTCAAAGCCCGCGCACGAAGTGACGGACAAGACATGACCGAGCTGGACCGGCCCGAAATTCTGCTGCGCCTCGGACCGCGATGCTCGCCGGCGGCGCGATCGGCCTGAATCGCGACCTGCACGGCAAGCCGATCGGATTGAAGACGCTCGGCATCGTCGGGCTCTCCACCGCGACCGTGGTTCTGCTCGCACTGCAGCTTGCCGAACCGGCCAAGGTCGCCGACGCCGCCAGCCGTGTCATCCAGGGCATCCTCACCGGGATCGGCTTTCTCGGCGCTGGCGTCATCGTGCACGAGAGCACGGGGTTTCGCGTTCGCGGCCTGACCAGCGCCGCCTGCACGTTCCTGGCCGCCTGCCTCGGCATCGTTTGCGGCGCCGGACAATGGAAGATCGTCGTCGTCGCCTTGGCGCTGGCCTTCGTCCTGCTGACCATCGGCCACCGCCTCGAGCGCCGGCTGCACCGGATGCTTGGCGGCAAGGACGAGGTGCACGAGGCCGAAAGCAACCCCGAAGAGCAGCGCCCATAGCAACCCGTTCAATCGGTTGCGCCGTCAGTGCGAGCGACCTGCGCGATGCCAGTAAAACACCGCAAGCGCAACCGGCAACGACAACGCCAGCCACGACAGGCCATCCCAGATCCCATCGCCAACGAGCGCGAGACCCAGTCCCGCGGCGCAGACCAGGCCGACGAGGAGCGGAACCCGGAAGGCGTCCCAGGCGCTTCTGTGATTCCGGGCCCGGTTCGGAACGTTCGCCTTGGAAACGGAAGGGAGCATGGGACTAGACACCGATTGCCGCGGTCCGGCCTGCGTCGAGCGGCTTGCGGCGGACCGACGACCTCCTCCTTGCCGCCCAGAGATAGATTCCACTGACGAGGACGATGATCGTCATCACGTCCAGCAGCGCCCAGACGATCTTCAGCGGAAGCCCGCCATAATCGCCGAAATGCAGCGGGCGCGAGACTTGAAGCGTCGTCAGGTACCACGGCACTTCGGGCGCGACGATCGTCTTGCCGTCGTTGGCGTCGACCAGCATCGGCTGGAGCATGCGCGCCGTGAAGGGCGTCGCGCCCTTGGTCCAGACGACGAGGTGCTGCGGGCTGCCGAAGCGCGCCGCCGTCGGCATCGTCACCGAGGTGACCAGGCGATCCGGAAATCTTGCACGGACGAGTTCGACAGCGGCCTGAACCGAAGGGATCGGAGCCACAGGCTTACCCAGATGCGGCGCCAGCAACACGGGAATGAGCTGCGCCCGCCACAAATCGAACAGCGGCGTCGCCAGCGTGTTGATCATGCCGGTCAGGCCCACCACCATCGTCCAGGTCACAGTGGCGATGCCGAGGAGGTTATGGCTGTCGAGCCATTTGACGCGGGGCGACGATCGCCGGCGAATCGTACCGAAATCGAGCCGGCGCATGAACGGCCAATAGACCACGACACCGGATATGATCGACACGGCGAACACGAGCCCCATCGCCCCGAGAAACAATTCGCCGGGCAGCCCTGCGAACATGTCCTTGTGGATCCGCAATACGATATCCATGACACCCTGATGCGGCGCCTCCTCTCCGAGCACGTCCGCCGTGCGCGCATCGAGAGTGAGACGATGGAAGTTGCCCGGCGCCGGGACGGCGGTCGGAGAGACCGCGACCGTCACCAGCGGCTCGGTCTGCTTCAAATTGAGCAGCAGGACGTATTGTCCGGGAAAGCGCGCCTGGGCCGCCGCGATCATCCGATCGAGCGAGAGACGCGGCGTTCCTTCCGGCATGGCCGGCGCTTCAATTTCATCCTCGAGCAGATCGTCGATCTCGTCATGGAACACCAGCGGAAGCCCCGTCACGCACAGCATGAGCAGGAACAGCATGCACACCAGCGAAGTCCAGGTGTGAACGCGGGACCACAGGCGGATCGTGCGTGCTTGAACCATGGCCTCTACCAGCGATAGCTCACCGTGCCCGTGACGGTGCGCGGGCTGGTGTATTGGCAGCCGCCATTCGTTGTGCAAGCGAGGGTGACGCGGTCGGCGATGTTCTTCACGTTCAATGCCAGGTTCACGCCCTTGGGTTGGCGATAGTGCAGGCCGGCATCGAACACGACGTAACCCTCGTTGACGATGGTGTTGGCCGGATCGGCGAAGGTCGGCCCATTGTAGCGGACGCCGCCGCCAAGACCCCAGCCGTCGAAGGTGCCGCCCTGGACTGTGTAATCGACATAGGCCGACGCCATCTGGCGGGCCACGAGCGTCGGCACCTTCCCGAGATCGGCCCCGGTGCTCCGCGTCACCTTCACGTCCTGGTTGGTGTAGGTCGCCACGAGATTCAGCCCGGGCACGATCTGCGCCAGCGTCTCGAACTCGATGCCGCGCGAGTTCACCTCGCCGAGCTGGACGGAATAGCCGAGATTTACGGGATCGGACGTGAGCGAATTCTGCCGCGTCAAGTCGTACAGCGCCAAAGTCATCAGCAGCGTCCGCGACGGCTGGTACTTCACGCCGACTTCATGCTGCTGCGCCGTCGTCGGCTTGAACGGTTTCACCGCGACATCCGTACCCGGCGTCGGCAGGAACGATTCCGAATAGCTGTAATAGGGCGCCACTCCGGAATCGAACACGTAGGAGACCGCCCCGCGCTTTGTGAAGGCGGTGTCCTTGGTGTCGGTGGTCTTGTTGGTCAGCAAGGCATAGGTGTTCTGATCGGACGCGTCGTAGCGTCCGCCCAGTGTGAAGATCCAGTTCTGGATTTTCATCTGGTCCTGCACATAGACCCCGACCTGGTCGATCGTCTGGTTCGCCGAGGGGGTGGTGAGCAAAGTCGGATCCGCGATGGCCTGGTTGTAGACCGGATTGATCTTGCTGAGTGAAGGCGCATTTCCGGAATAGGTCCGGTCCGTCATGTTGAACGTCAAATAGTCGATGCCGGATACCACCGTATGCTGAAGCGGCCCCGTGCTGAACTTGCCGATCAGGTGGTTGTCGGTCGACAGCGTGTCGACCTGCTCCCGTATGCGCATTGCACGCCGCGGAAAGACCGTGGCCGTATCGAGCGGACTTCCGATGAACGTCAGATAGCGATAGTCGAGCTCGCTGTGGCCGTAGCGGGCTTTCGATTCGAAGATCAAATTGTTGCTGAAGCGATGCTCGAACTGGTAGCCGACACGCTCCTGCTCCTGGTCGAACTTGTTGTAGCTGGGATCACCGAGAAACAGCGGCAGCGCTGTGATACCTGTGATCTTTCCGCCGCTCAGATGAGCCACCGACAGTGGAAAGGCGTTGCCGGTCAGATCGTGGGTATAGTCGGCAAGAATGGTCAACGTCGTATCGTTGGTCGGCTTCCAGGTCACGGCCGGCGCAATATAGGTCCGGTTGTCCTTCACGAAATTCGAGAAATTGGCGATCTGCGCATCGGAATCCCTGAACACGCCGGTCAACCGGTAGAGCAACGTGCCATCCTTGGTCGCGGGACCGCCGACGTCGAATGCGCCCTGAAACCGGTCGTAATTGCCGAACTGACCGACGATCTCGCCGAAGGCACGCTCGGGCGGCCGCTTGCTGATGACGTGGACGAGGCCGCCCGGTGCGCCCTGCCCGTACATGACCGAGCTCGGTCCCTTGATGACGTCGATGCGTTCGAAGCCGTAGGGCTCGTTGCGGAACAGCGAGAAGAAAGCGGGATCGCCGACCTCTCGCAGTCCGTCGCGATAGGCGCCGTAGCCGTTGTTGTCGAAGCCTCGGATAAAAACGTTGTCGAACCGCGGGTCCTTGCCGCCCGGTTGCACCGCGAGACCCGCAACATATTGTAATCCTTCGGCGAGCGTCGTGACCGAGCGGGCGTCGAGCTGATCGCGGCTGACGACCGAGACGGATTGCGGTGTCTCGAGGATTGGTACGTCAGACTTCATCGCAGCCCAGCTGACGACGGGTACGAACCCCCTCACCGGGTCCGTCCCGCGTTCCGCAGCAACGGCAGCTGGTTGAGCGACGACCTGGGTCGCCTGTCGCGCCGCCCGCGAGCGCGCGCGTCCGGCGCCGGCAGATCGCGAGTTGCGCGGTGCCGTAACCTGGCGCTTGTTCGCGCCGCTTTGCTCGACCACGACAGGTGGAAGATCGGATGCTCCGCTCGTGCTCTGGGCATGCACGTTGCCGCCGAAGACGATGGCTGGGGGAAGCGCGAGAAGACCGCACAACATTGACACGCGCCCGCGCTTCGTTGCGCGTACGTCAAACACGAATTCCAGCATTCCCAGTCCCCGAATTTACGGGGACGACCATGCAGAGACTCCGAACGCACAATCAAAGTCTTTTGGACGTTCGCGCCGTAGAATCTATTTAGACTGGACCCGTTCTAATGAAATGACGTCAGCGTCTCGCGCTCGCCTTCCGCTGGCTGCATGAATTCCGGCGCTGACGATTTCACCGCCGCACTCGCCGTGTTCTGCCCTCACGTCTTCCGCCGCAGGCTCGAGACTTCCAGCCCCCACGATGGCCGTCACGAGCAGGACGGCGACGAAGGTCTGGATGATGGTGAAGTTCAGGGCATCACGCGCGACGAACAGCGCGGAGACCGCGCCGGCGATGATAAAGACGACGCGAAAGATGATGCTCATGATCAGGTCTCCGATCAGCACGACCTGGAGCCACCTCACCCCTGACATCGGGGCGCAACGCTCTTCGGCAGTCATGCAGGCAAACAGTACCGGCCAGCACCGGCACGGATTTGCGGCATGTCAAGCCGAGCCTGGGACGCGATGTCGCTGGCCCGCCGACCCCTTGCTTGCTTCAAAAGACAGATCGGCGATCAGTGTGGCCGGGCATGACGGGCGTGTGACTCGTATGCGAAAATGACGCCGCAGCAAGAAATAAAGTTCCCGCTCGACGGGAACCCAAGCGATTCCACAATCTCACACGTTTTATTAACGCTCTCGCCCCCTACTAGCGCAAACATCTCGGCACAACCTCCAAAATCTCCGTCCAGACCACGGGCGGAGACGCGGACGAGTCGTGCCTGCCAGAGGGCGCCATCTCATGAACCTGCGGGCATCCATCATCGCGACGTGCATCGGCGCAGCATTCTTCGGGGCTGGCTACGTGTGGAACTACCAACCCGACATCGTCAATCCCGATGAAATATGGAGCCTGTTTCAATCCGAGCATCGCAAGGCCCGGGCGGCGGTCTCTCGCATGCTCATTGAGCCGCATTCGGCTCAGTTCAGCGGCCTGCGAACGGTCGAGGCAGACGCTGCGCGATACGTATGCGGCGCCGTGAAAGCGAAGAACAAGACCGGCCACTCCATCGATGCCGCGTTCGTTTACACCGTCGCCAGCGATCTCGCCCGGGTCGACGACGACGGCCGGATTACGTCCCAACACACGCCTTACAAGTCGTGCCCGATCGCAGCCGACGTCAGGACTGCCGAACAACAACTGCCGATCTCCCCCGGCGCGCTGGCGGTGGCCAAGGCCGTCGGGAAGGTGATCCCTCAATCCAGCGGCGGGACAATGGAGCAACAGCTTGGCCAACTCGCCGCGCAGACAGCAGCAGTCGCGCCGGGATCGGTCTCCTCGTCGGGTCCGGCCGGGCCGGGACCGGCACTGACTGGACAGCCTTCGGGCTCGCAGGTGAGGGCCGCACCCGACAGCGAACCGACCTGGCAGGCCGATCGGCCACCGATCGCATGGCCGGCGCTCGGCTCAGATCAATGCCCGGCGAAATCGACGCAGCAGCGGACGGCCGCTGAAGCCTTGGCTCTTGCGAAGGAGATCGAGGCCCGCTGGGAGCAATCGCGGAAATTGCAAGCTCCGACGAAACGCGTGTTGTCGGAAGAGATCAAGCAAGCACGCTGCGCGCTGCTAGCGATCGATCCCGCTGACAAGGCGTATCCGCAGGCTTGGGCGGCCTTCGTGCGGCTGCGGAACATCGATCGGGACCCGGCCGGCTGAAGCCATGCGTTCGCGCGCAGCGATGCAATTGCCGCGCGATGGCGGCGCTCTCTAATCATCGTCCGCCGGACCGCACCAGCGAGGCGCTTTGCCGCTAGCGCTTCGCCATCAACTCGAGCGCCGGAGCAAAGCGCTCCGCGAACGTCAACGACTTGGTGTGGTGAACGGCGGCAAACGATGCCGAGATTCCCGCCGAAGCAACCGCGAGCAAGGCAATTACGAAAACCAGACGGCGCATGTTCGCCTCCTGTGTGAGCTCGACTACGCCATAGAGTTGCGACGGCTCTGTTTCAGGACGGTTTCATCGACGTAGATTTTGATTTCGCTCAAGCGGCTGTGATGAGACGCGGCTTATCTGGGCACGTGCCGCAACCAACTAACAATGGTCGACGTATTTTGCAGCGGATCGCCGGCGATGTCGCAAATTCTACGGCGCGGCCGCAAGCCCTGGGCGCAGCGGCGACAAGCAGCGTTCGCTGGAACGGGAGTCATCAAGGAATACTCAAATGAAAGTCGTGATCCAGAAGCTCAATGGCCTGTGGCACCTCATCATCGGGTCGTGCCGGATCCGAACGCCTTTCCTGGACACCCAGGACCGCGCGCTGGTGATCACCTACGCCCGCCGCGCCTACCCCGGCGCCAGGATCTTCCAGCGCGATTGATGTGAAGCATCACGACACGAGATTTCCGCCGTCCTAATCATCGTCCGCCGGACCGCACCAGCCGGGCAGATAGATCGCATCCTTGCTCTTGGCCGCGGCCATCGCCTTCTCCACGGCCTTGTCGAAATCGGCCGCCACCACCTTCCGCGAGAGCTTTCGGCGCAGGAAGTCGGCCCACAGAAATTCGGAGAACGGCGTGGTGTCCTTGGCGAAGCCGCCGATGCGGCGCAATTCGCCGGCAAGGCTACGGAACGGATCGTCCTTGAGATCGGCGATCGATTTCGGCAGGTCGCGGAACCGCCGCCGCTCGCCCTTGGCGTCGTAAGGGTAGACCCAGCGCTTGTTGTCCATCACGCCCCAAAACGCCTCGCGCTCGACCATGCGGAGGTCGCCGACGATGGTCACCAGCACCTCCTTGACGCCTTCATCGTGCAGCGCGCGGCCGAGATGATGATGGTCGATCACGTAATAGCGCGCGTCCGGGCCGTAGACGACGGGGATCATGTGCTTGCCGAGCAGATCGGCCTGCTTCTTCTTGCCATGCTCGCGCCAGCGCTTGCGCTTCTCCTTGACCTCGCGCATGCCGACCGTCATCTGCGTCGGCCGGAGCGACAGGATCGGGACCGGATGCACTCTCGGCTCGCGCGCGTTGGTCGTGGTCATGGTCGAAGGCCCCTCGCATGGTTGCAACTGCGGTCCAGGTTCCCCCGACTATGACATGGGCCATGCGGCGGCAACACGTGCTCGGAAGGACGCGGAGATCACAAGCCGATGTGGACGGCAAAGGAAGGCGTGACGTCCTTGGCCATTGCTACGCCCGTTGTTGCAACGCACCCCTCGGGCCCTGCCGCCGGCATGACGGCTGGTTCCGCAGTTGCTCCACACCGATCCATGCTCAAATAGTGCGCGCGCACGAATGCACGCAGGCATTGCGAATATTTTCTGCAACGTGTTCACCTCCTGTGCTATCTAAAACCGCTGCTTCGGAGTGATCCCTCCCCATGAATAACCAGCGGCCCATCAGCTCTGACGACGAGCACCGGGTGCTCCAGTTCAGGCCGCGCACCTCTCCCTCCCCGACGGCCCACCGCGGCAGCGGCTCCGTGCAGCCGATGCGCGTCGCGCCCGAACGGCTGGACCTGTCACGCTACGAGCAGCCCCGCGCCGAGCCGGACGATTTCCGCCATCGCATGCTCGCCAACATCGCCGCGCTGGCCTTCACCATCGCGCTGACCGCAATCGGAATCTGGCTCGCGGTCAGCATCGCCGACCTGCGCCGGACCCAGGATTGCGTGCTGATGGGCCGTCGCGACTGCGTCAAGATCACGACGCCGCATATCTAGGCCCGATCTATCGCCGGCCTCCGGCGGAAACGGCTCCGGCGGGCATCCCCAGCCCCGTCTCCTCGCCTGTCCGGCTCCATTGAACTCAGGGCGGCGCTCCGATATACGGGCTTTCGACCCGGCCAGAGGGGGGTTTGAGGGCGTCATCAGGGGCGCGATGCCCACCCACCGTGCCACTCTGGATAATCTGACAAATACCCGCAATATATCAAAGGCTTAGTGATGTCTTCCACATTCGATCAGGTCGCCACGATCATCGCTGAAACCTGCGACATCCCGCGCGACACGATCACGCCGGATAGCCATGCCATCGACGATCTCGGCATCGACAGCCTCGATTTCCTCGACATCGCGTTCGCGATCGACAAGCAGTTCGGCATCAAGCTTCCGCTGGAAAAGTGGACCCAGGAGGTCAACGACGGCAAAGCGACCACCGAGCAATATTTCGTGCTGAAGAATCTGTGCGCCCGCATCGACGAACTGGTTGCGGCCAAGGGCGCGAGCGCCTAAGCGCGCGGTCATGCAACTCGAATACTTCCACATGATCGATCGCATCGTCGACCTCAAGGTCGACGAGAAGACGATCGTCGTCGAAGCCGTGGTCCCGAAGGAGAGCACCATCTTCGAGGGGCACTTCCCGGGCTACCCCTTGATGCCCGGCGTGCTCCTGATCGAATCGATGGCGCAGGCCTCGGGCTGGCTTCAGCTCGGCGTGTTCAAGTTCGAGCGCATGCCGATCCTTGCCGCCGTGAAGGAGGCCAAGGTCCGCGGTTCGGTCTATCCGGGCGATCTCATGAGCATCGAGGCGAGCCTCACGCATGAAGGCTCCGGCTATGCCATGACCGAGGCCAAGATCAGGGTTGGCGGCAAGCTGCGCGCCAACTCGGCGCTCACCTTCACGCTGATTCCCTTCCCCAATGCGGATATGCGCGGGTACATGGCGAAAGTCGCCGAGCGCGTCGGCTTTCCGCAACAGGCCGTATCGCCATGACTGACACTGCGTCGAAGCCAGGCCAGACCGAAGTCTGGATCACCGGCATTGGACTCGCCACCTCGCTCGGCGAGGGCCTGGATGCCAACTGGGCCGCGCTTCAGGAGAAGCGCATCAATGTCGATGAGAAGGGTTTTGCACCCTACGTCGTGCATCCCTTGATGCCCGTTACCTTCGACAGCCAGATCCCGAAGAAGGGCGACCAGCGCCAGATGGAAGCCTGGCAGCGCATCGGCACCTATGCCGCGGGCCTGGCGCTCGATTCCGCCGGGATCAAGGGCAACAAGGACATCCTGTCGAAGATCGACATGGTGGTGGCCGCCGGCGGCGGCGAGCGCGATCTTAACGTCGACACCGGCGTGCTGACCGCCGAGGCGAAGGGAGCGAACGCGCCCGGCTTCCTCAACGAACGGCTGATGAGCGATTTGCGCCCCACATTGTTCCTGGCGCAGCTCTCCAACTTGCTCGCCGGCAACATCGCCATCGTGCATGGTCTTGGCGGCACCTCGCGCACTTTCATGGGCGAAGAGGTCGCCGGCGCCGATGCCGCCCGCATTGCGCTGGCGCGCATCGCCTCGGGCGAGAGCGACATCGCGCTGGTCGGCGGCTCGCACAATGGCGAGCGCAAGGACTTGCTGGTCCTCTACGAATTCGGCGATTTCAACCTGAAGGACAAGTTCGCCCCCGTGTGGGCGCGCACGGATCATCCCGGCTTCGCGCTCGGCTCGGCCGGCGCGTTCCTGGTGCTGGAATCGCGGGCGCATGCGGAAGCGCGCGGTGCAAAGCCGTTCGCGAAGCTGTCGAGCGTCGTTGCCGATCTCGCCCGGCGCAAGCAGGGTGGCGACATGACCGCGACGCTGGAGAAGCTTTGGGCAAAACTGCCCAAGCGCGAAGGCAAGGGCGCGATCATATCAGGCGCGACCGGTGCGGAGCCGGCCACGAGCGAGGAGCGCAGTTTCCTGAAGAGCCATGCGGACCTTCCGGTGCGCTCGACCGGCACGATGTTCGGCCACACCATGGAGACGCAATTCCCGCTCGGGATCGCGCTCGCCGCGCTGTCGATCTCGCGCGGTGCGCTGTTCCCGCCGAACGATTCCACGGGCACCGAGATTGAAATGCAGGGAGCGCCCACCCAGATTGTGGTGGTGGGAGCCGGACACTGGCGCGGCGAAGGCATGGCGCTGGTCGAGGCAGTTGGCTAGCTCACCGGGGGATCGACATGACTGCACCACGCGACAAACTCGGGCGTCCCGTCGTCGTCGTCACCGGCATGGGCATCATGACCTCGCTCGGTGCCGGCAAGGCCGACAATTGGGCAAAGCTCGTCGCCGGCGAATCCGGCATCCGCACCATCACGCGCTTTCCGGTCGACGGGTTGAAGACCACGATGGCCGGCACTGTCGATTTCGTCAGCGTCGATCCGTTCTCCTCCACCGGCCTGTCCGAACGGATGGCCGAGTTGGTGACGGAGGAAGCGCTCGCGCAGGCCGGCATCGGCGCCAAAGCCGACTTCCCGGGTCCCCTGTTCCTGGCGGTCGCACCGGTCGAGGTCGAATGGCCGCAGCGCCGCGAGCTCGGCCGCGCCGTCGGGGCACCCGACTTCACCTATGACGATTTGCTGCGCATCTCCGGCGGCGGCAAGTACAGTGGCTATCATCACCGCTTCATGTTCGGCTCGGTGGCCGCGCACCTCGCCGAGATCTTCGGCACCAAGGGCTCGCCGATCTCGCTGTCGACGGCCTGCGCCTCGGGCGCGACCTCGATCCAGCTCGGCGTCGAGGCGATCCGCCGCGGCGAGACCGACGCCGCGCTGTGCGTTGCGACCGACGGCACCGTGAATCCGGAAGCGCTGGTGCGCTTCTCGCTGCTCTCGGCGCTGTCGACCCAGAACGATCCGCCGCAGGCGGCCTCCCGCCCCTTCTCCAAGAACCGCGACGGCTTCGTCATGGCCGAAGGCGCAGGCGCACTGGTGCTGGAAAGCTACGAGGCGGCGACCGCACGCGGCGCAAAAATCCTCGGCGTCATCGCCGGCTGCGGCGAGCTCACCGATTCCTTCCATCGCACCCGCTCCTCGCCCGACGGCAAGCCGATCATCGGCTGCATGAACAAGACGCTGGCCGATGCCGGCATGACGCCGGACCAGATCGACCACATCAACGCGCACGGCACCGCGACGCCCGAGAACGACAAGATGGAGTTCAACACGACCTCGGTCGTGTTCGGCGAGCTTGCGCAGAAGATCCCGGTCACCTCCAACAAGTCGATGGTCGGCCACACCATCTCGGCAGCCGGCGCCGTCGAGGCGATCTTCTCGCTGCTCACGCTCGAGCATCAGCGCATCCCGCCGACGATCAATTACGAGACCCCGGATCCCACGATCCTGTTCAACGTCGTCGGCAACACCGCGCGCGACGCCCGCGTCACCGCCGTGATGTCGAACTCGTTCGGCTTCGGCGGCCAGAACGCCTCGCTGATCCTGACCCGCGAACCGGCCTGACCGGACGCATGGCGCTGATTCCTATCAGCACGAAGATTCGCGCGCGTAATGCAGCCAAGTCGATCAGCGGAGGCCTGATCGGCGCGGCGACCGTCGGCATGCTGCGCACGACGCGCTATTTCGATCCGGTCAAGACCTCGGACTTTTTCGCGCGCGTCGTGAAGCAGATCGGCCCGCGCCTGCGCGAGCACCGCATCGGCCGCGCCAACCTCACCGCGGCATTTCCGGAAAAGTCGGCCGAGGAGATCGAAGCCATCCTGATGGGCGTCTGGGACAATCTCGGCCGCGTCGGCGCCGAGTTCGCCCATATCGACCACGTCTGGGACTACGAGCGCGATCAACCGGAGAACAGCCGGATTGAATTGTCGCCGCGCAGCATCGAGCTGTTCGACCAGATCCGTGACGACGGCAAGCCGGCGCTGATCTTCGCCGCGCACCTCGCCAATTGGGAATTGCCGGCACTCGCCGCCGTCGCGCATGGGCTGGATACCGCGATCCTCTATCGCCGACCGAACATCGCCTCGGCCGACCGCATCATCCAGGAGATGCGCCAGGTCAACATGGGCACGCTGATCCCGGCGGGCCGTGATGCGCCGTTGCGACTCGCGCAGGCACTGAAAGACGGCAAGCACGTCGCCATGCTGATCGACCAGTACCTGACCGGCGGCGTCGAGGTCAGCTTCTTCGGCCGCAAGACCCGCGCCAATCCGATGCTGGCCCGCCTGCTCCGCCAGGTCGAATGCCCGATCCACGGCGTGCGCATCATCCGCCTGCCCGGCGGCCGCTTCCGTGGCGAGCTGACCGAGGAGGTCCAGCCCGTGCGCGATGCCGACGGCAAGATCGATATCCAGGGCACCACGCAGGCGATCACGAGCGTGGTGGAAAGCTGGGTGCGCGAGCATCCCGAGCAGTGGCTGTGGCTGCATAGAAGGTGGCGGTTGGGCTGACGCTACTTTTCAAGCGGTCGCATCCGGATTCGGCCGGGCTCGATCACGGAAAAATGGCCCGCCCAGTCGTCCCGGGACATAATCAGATTGGCGATCACGTTGCCGATCTGGCCGGGAGGGGGCGGAGGGATGCGCAAGAGCACAATACCGCATGTGGTCGGAAGCGGTGACGCTTTCGCCAGCTCCCCAAAATCCTTGTCGAAGGTAAGGAGGATAATGGTTCTGCGACGCTTGCGCCAATACTTCGCGGTCGCTGCTACCGGGTGCAGAAGCTCTGATCCAGATGAGGTCATGACCCGACGCGCGAAGTGCGTCGACCGCAGAGCCAGGAAAATTCTCGTCCGCGAGAAAGCGCATTCAAGCTGCGGTCGGGTGAACGCGTTCGACGCTCAGTGAGTCGCGTGCGTAGGCCAGGCACGCGAGAATGTCCTCGCGCGAAACGCCCGGATAGTTCGCCAAAATATCGGCTTCACTCCAACCATCTGCCATCAATCCGATGATGAACTCGACCGCGATACGGGTCCCGCTAATCACGGGCTTGCCAGCAAGGACATCAGGTGCAAGCGAAATGCGCGAATGCTCTGTCATCAGTTTCGGCTCAATAGCTGCGTTCGAGGCCCATACTAGCTCAATTCACCATCGTGCGCGATTGAGAAGTTGAGGCGCTTATCCGCCCTACTGCTCCGGCAGTCCCGCATCCACCTCGGCCTGAACGACCCGTTCCCAGGCTGCGATACAAACCGGACTTGCGTTCTTCATCGGCGGCGAGACGTTCAGTCTCGTCGTGCCGGGCCGCAGCCTCAACCCTTCCTGCATCGCCGCCCTCGCCTCCTCGGCGCGCCCCGTTTTCTGGTAGGCGGCAGCGAGCAGAAAGTGCGAGCGGCCGGTCCCCGGCGTGATAGCGATCGAGCGCTGCAGCCACGGCAAGGCCTCTTCGTAATGCTCCGTCAGGACGTACGTCATGCCCGCGCCGAGCAACCAGGTCCAGCGCGAGGCCGGCGGCGTGTCATAACGATCGGCCTGCTGGAATGTCGCGAGCGCGTCGTCGAAGCGGCCGAGATAGACCTGCCCGAGGCCGATCAGATAGAGCGCAGAGCCGTTCCACGGATCGAAGCTCAAGGCCTTGGCGCAGGTGACGAGGCTTTCCACGAAATGGTTGGTCGCGCTTAGGAAACGGCAAGTGGCCTCGAGCACCGGTATCGAATTCGGCTTTACGCGCAGCGCCTGCTCGAGCGTCGCATTGGCCTTCGCCTCGACAGCAGCGGCCTCCTCCGGGCTGAACCAGACCATCTGGATGCCGCGCATCTGCAGCGAGGCAAGCGCGACGGCGAGATCGACATTGTCGGGGTCGTCGGTGAGCGCCTTCTGCAGCATCGCCTGCGCCGCGCCAAAGCGCTCGCGCGTGGTCTGGTTGATCGAAGCGAGCGCCTGCTCGACGGCCACCTTGTCGCCGCCCGCGGACGCGCCGGGCGTCTTGGCGCGCGCCGCACTCCGCTCCAGAATTTCGTTGAGACGGCGTGCAAGCACATGACCGACCCCGGCAACGAGGCGCGACTGCGCGAGCTGCACGTCCATCTCCTCAGCGGCGACTGACGCTGCAACGACCGACTGCACCTCGCCGGTCGCGGCTTTGATGATCCGCGCGCGCAGCGTCCAGGACTGATCGCCATGCTGGAGCTCGCCGCGCAGCTCGTAATCGGATGGTCCACCGGACACAGCAGTGCTGTCGCCGCCGCTGACCGCCACGCGCGGCGCAACCACGCTGATGTTCTGAACCTTCGCAAACCCATCCGTGAGGCGCGCGGTGACCTCGGCCGCCATTGTCACGCCGCGCGGATCGTTGCTGGCGTCAACGATCGGCATCACCGCGAGCCGCGGCAGCGTTCGTCTGAACAGGAGGTCCGGCTTCAGCACGGGCGCGGCAACCGCAAGCCCCATGACGATCACGCAGAGTCCGGCCACGGCGGCGACGGTGGCCTGCCGGCTCAAGCCGAACCAGGCGCGCTGAGGCCTTGCGGCGGCGACCTCGGCCGGCAACAGGGCCGCAACCTCGTTGCTGGGGTCCGGCCGGGTCTCCACGGCCTGCACCGCGCCCGATTCGAACGCCACCTCAACCTCCGTCGCCAGCAGATAGCCGCCGCCGGAGGCGAGCTTGATCAGCTGCCGCCGCTCGTCGCCCAGCGCGGTGCGGAGCTCGCGGATGCATTGAAACAGGCTGTCCTCGCCGACATGGACGTTCGGCCAGACCGCCTCCATCAGCTCCTGCTTGCTGAGCACCCGGCCGCCGCTGGTCGCGAACAGCCGCAGCATCTCGAAGGTCTTGGGCCGGAGCTTGATCGGCGTGCCATCGACCCCGCGCAGCTCCGCGCGCTGCAGGTCCAGCTCGAAGCCGGCGAAACGAAGCAAGCTATCCCCCAACACGTCTATCAAGGCGGCTCATATAGCGGAAGTCCGCCGGAAATGCCCGAAAATCGGGCCTGAAACGGAAATATCAGAAAGCTTCAGAAATGAGCCAACCCCTTATCAGGACACCCCTCCCACCCAATGCGACAAATCCGGTCGAGGACTCGCAAGTGCAGACCGGGGGACGTGGTGCGGACGGGGAAAGATTGTTTCAAGGCGACCCGCCGGCTGCGGGCCGCGTTGTTGACGTCGTCGGCGCTGGCTTTGGCCTGGACGCTCCCGGCTACCCCGGCGCGTGCGCAGGATGCCACCTGGCTCGCCTCGCCAGGTTCGAATAGCTACATTACCGGCGCCAACTGGGACACCGGCACAAGGCCGACCGGCACCGCCTATTTCGGCGCGTCGAACATCACCGACCTGTCGTTTTTTGGCGGCGTCACGGTCGGCGGCTGGACATTCAATGCCGGCGCCTCGAACTACACGTTTGACCTCAGCAGCTCACAATTGACCTTCACGGGCGCCGGCATCGTCATCAACGGCGGCGGCGCTACCATCGATACCAACAACTTCTCCCTGTATTTCCGGAACACCAGCACGGCCGGCGGAGCGACAATCAACAACAACGGCATCGTTCAATTCTTCGACAGCAGCACGGCCGGCACCGCCGCCATCACCAACAACGGCCAAGTTGTATTCTCCAACAGCAGCACGGCCGGCACCGCCGCCATCAGCAACAACAACACCCTGCTTTTCAGCGCCACCAGCACAGCCGGCAGCGCAACCATTACAAACAACAACGGCGGCGCGACGACTTTTTACGCCAACAGCACGGCCGGCAACGCAGCCATTACAAACAACAACGGCGGCACGACGACTTTTTACTTCAACAGCACGGCCGGCAACGCCACCATCACCAACAATGGCGGCATCACTTTTGATTACTTAAGCACAGCCGGCGACGCGTCGATCGTCAACAACGGCGGCATAACTTTCCGCACCAACAGCACGGCCGGCAACGCCGCCATCACCAACAATGCCGCCGGCTCGGTGGATTTCTCAGGCACGACGGGACTCAACGGCGACAACAAGATCAGCGCCGGCTCGATCGCGGGCGCGGGCTTCTACCAGCTCGGCGCCAATGAGCTGACCGTCGGCTCCAACAATCTCTCGACCGAGGTGAGCGGCGTCATCGCCGGCACCGGCGGCTCGCTGGTCAAGATCGGCACCGGCACGCTGACGCTGTCGGGCGCGAACACCTATACCGGCGGCACCACCGTCAATGGCGGGACCGTCCAGCTCGGCACGCTCGCCAGCGCCGGCTCGATCCTCGGCACGATCGGAATCGGCAGCAGCGGCACCCTCGACGTCGTCAACGCCGACACCAGCGGCATTACAGACATCTCCAACGACGGAACCGCGATCTTCCGCAACGCAACCAGCGCCGGCAGCGCAAGCATCCTGAACCAAGGCAGCCTGTCGTTCCTCGACAGCAGCACGGCAAGCAGCGCCACGATCACCAACACCGTCAATCTCTACTTTAAGGACAACGCTTCGGCCGGCAGCGCTGGCATCACCAACTCCGGCAACCTGGACTTCAGCTACGCAAGCAGCGCCGGCAGCGCCACCATCAACAACCAACTCCACGCCACCATGTCATTTGTGGGTACGAGCACGGCCGGTGCCGCGACTATCACCAACAACGGGGTTGCGAAATTCCGCGGCACCAGCACGGCCGGCAACGCCACGATCGCCAACGTCGGCGTCGGCTTGCTGAGTTTCTTCGACCAAAGCAGCGCCGGCAACGCGACCATCACCAACGCCGGCTCCGCCGTGCTGACTTTCTACAGCCAGAGCAGCGCCGGCAGTGCGAACATCACGAACTCCAATCTCTTGAACTTCAACGATAGCAGCACGGCGGGAAGCGCAGTCATCACCAACAATGGCGGCATCTCGTTCTCCGACTGGAGCACAGCCGGCAATGCGACCATCACCAATAACGGGGGCCTGACTTTCCGGAACTACAGCACGGCCGGCAATGCGGCGATCATCAACAATGCCAACGCCTCGGTCGATCTCAGCAACACCAGCGGACCCAACGGCGACAACAGGATCGGCGCCGGCTCGATCGCGGGCGCGGGCTTCTATTTGCTCGGCGCCAATGAGCTGACCGTCGGGTCCAACAATCAATCGACTGAGGTGAGCGGCGTCATCGCCGGCACCGGCGGTTCGCTGGTCAAGATCGGCACCGGGACGCTGACGCTCTCGGGGACCAACACCTATACCGGCGGCACCACCATCAATGGCGGCACTCTCCAGCTCGGCACGCTCGCCAGCACCGGCACGATCCTGGGCACGGTCAGAATCGGCAGCAGCGGCACGCTTGACGTCGTCAACGCCGACACCAGCGGCATCACTGCCATCACCAACGACGGAACCGCGATCTTTCGCACCGCAAGCAGCGCCGGCTCGATCGCCGGCGCCGGATTTTACGATCTCGGTGCCAACCAGCTGACCGTCGGGTCCAGCAATCTCTCGACCGAAGTGAGCGGCGTCATCGCCGGCACCGGCGGCTCGCTGGTCAAGATCGGCACCGGGACGCTGACCCTGTCCGGCACCAACACCTTCACGGGCGGCACCACGATCGCGGCCGGTACTTTGCAGATCGGCAATGGCGGGGCGACCGGCTCGATCGTCGGCAATGTCGTCAACGACGGCGTGCTTGCCTTCAACCGCAGCGACACGATCACCCTGGCCGGCGATATTTCCGGCAGCGGTGCCGTGCAGCAGATCGGATCGGGCACCACGATCCTGACCGGAGACAACAGCTACACGGGCGGCACCACGATCGCGGCCGGCACTTTGCAGATCGGCAATGGCGGGACGACTGGATCGATCGTCGGCAATGTCGTCAACGACGGCGTGCTCGCCTTCAACCGCAGCGACGCGATCACCTGGGCCGGCGATATTTCCGGCAGCGGCGCCTTGCGGCAGACCGGTTCGGGCACCACGATCCTGACCGGAGACAACAGCTACACGGGCGGCACCACGATCGCCGCCGGCACTTTGCAGATCGGCAATGGCGGGACGACCGGCTCGATCGTCGGCAATGTCGTCAACGACGGCGTGCTCGCCTTCAACCGCAGCGACGCGATCACCTTGGCCGGCGATATTTCCGGCAGCGGTTCCGTGCAGCAGATCGGTTCGGGCACCACGATCCTGACGGGCACGAACACCTATAGCGGCGATACAATCGTCTCCAGCGGCCGGTTGCAGTTCGGCGACGGCGGCACGAGCGGCAGCAACAACCTGGGCGGCAACCTGACCGTGACCGGCGGCACGCTGGCGATCCAGACGGCGACGACCCTGAATGTCTCCCAGACCGTGACCTTCGGCAACAACACCGCACTATCCATCACCGCCGGCACGAACAGCCCCGCGCTGTCCGCCGACAGCGTAGCGATCGGCAACGGCGTCGCCTTCAACATCAGCGGCATCAGCAATGCGAGCCAGCTCGACCAGGTGCTGATCGGCACCCGATCGGGCATCAGCGGCGACTTCGCCAGTGTCAGCATCGGCGGCTTCAGCGGCACGGTGGACTACCTCACATTGTCCACCCGTAAATCGATCGACGGCCTGCAATACCTCGCCAGCTACGGTCTGAGCTGGACGGCGGGCAACTCCCTCGCCCACGGCACCTTCACGCTGACCAACGCCACCGACGTCTTCACGGTCGGCGCAGCACTGACCGATCAGGCGGCGAACGCCGCGACCGGCTGGAACGGCACGTCGCTGACCAAGGCTGGTGCCGGCACGCTGATCCTGTCGGGAGCGAACACCTATACCGGCGGCAGCACGGTCAATGGCGGCACGTTACAGCTCGGCACTGCCGCCAATGTCGGCACCATTCTGGGAACGGTCAATGTTGGCGCCAGCGGCACGTTCGACGTCGTCAACGCCGACACCAGCGGCATCACCAGCCTCTCCAACAGCGGAACCACGATCTTCCACAACACCAGCAGCGCCAGTTCCGCCGCCATCTCAAACAACAGAACCCTGAACTTCAACGACACGAGCACGGCCGGCGCCGCCACCATCACCAACACTGCCACCGGCACCGTCAACTTCAACAATTCGAGCTCGGCGGGCAGCGCGACCATCACCAACAACAATTGGGTGTATTTCAACGATACCAGCACTGCGGGCAGCGCCACCTTCACCAACAGCAGCAACGGCAGGGCCATTTTCTTCGGAAACGCCACGGCCGGCAGCGCTGACATCACCAACAGCAACAACGCCCAGCTGTTTTTCTACGGCAACAGCTCGGCCGGCAACGCAACGATCACCAGCAACGATTGGCTGTCCTTCAACGACACCAGCACGGCCGGCAGCGCCACTCTCACCAACAATCGCTGGCTGTATTTCTACGGCAACAGCACGGCTGGCAGCGCTGAAATCACCAACTCCAATTTGATGGTTTTCCGCGACGCGGCCACGGCCGGCAACGCCTCCATCGCCAACAGCAATACCATCAATTTTGTCGTCAGCAGCACGGCCGGCAGCGCTGTCATCACCAACAATGCCGGCGGAACGACCACTTTCCAGGACAATTCGACCGCGGGCAATGCGCAGCTGATCAACAACGCCGCCAACGCCGTGATCGATTTCTCCGGCAGCTCCGGCCCGAACGGCGACCACAAGCTCAGCGCCGGCTCGATCGCCGGCAACGGCACCTTCTATCTTGGCGCCAACGAGCTGACGGTCGGTGGCAACAATCTGTCGACCATTGTCAGCGGCGTGATCGCCGATGGTGGCGCAAGCGGCGGCACCGGCGGCTCTCTGGTGAAGACCGGCACCGGCACGCTGTCGCTGACAGGCACCAACACGTATAGCGGCGGCACCACTTTCGCCGGTGGCACCGTCATCGTCTCCTCCGACGACAATCTCGGCGACCTCGCGGGCAGCCTCACCTTCAAGGGCGGCACTCTGCAGATCAGAGGCACGACCTTCACCACCACCGCACGCACCATCAATCTGGGCGCCGGCGGCGGCACGTTCGACATCGCAGATGCCGCCAACAATTTCGTCCTGAGCCAGAATCTTGGCGGCACCACGCTTACCAAGGCCGGCGCCGGCACGCTCACCCTGACCGGCGCGGAGAGTTTTTCCGGCGCGACGGTGTCCGCCGGCACGCTGGCCTTCCTCGATAGCACGGCCGGCAGCGCTGTTATCACCAACAACGCGCAGTTGGCGTTCTACGGCAACTCCACAGCCGGCAGCGCGACCATCCACAACAGCGGCAATGTCCTGTTCGACGGCAACTCCACGGCCGGCAACGCGCAGCTCATCAACACCGACCCCGGCGCAGTCTTCAACTTTTTCACCCCCGGCCCGAGCAGCGACGGCAGGATCAGTGCCGGCTCGCTCGCCGGCAACGGCCGCTTCGACCTCAACAGCACAGAGCTGACGGTCGGCGGCAACAATCTGTCGACCACCGTCACCGGCGTGGTCACCGGCGACGGCATGCTCACCGGAACATCGCTGATCAAGGGCGGCACCGGCACGCTGACGCTGTCGGGCAACAACACCTACACCGGCGCGACGATCGTGGACGGCGGCGCGCTCGTCGTGAACGGCTCGATTGCATCCTCCAGCAGTCTCACCGTGAACAGCGGCGGCACGCTCGGCGGCACCGGCATCGTCGGCAATACGACGATCGCGAGCGGCGGCACGCTGGCGCCCGGCAATTCCGTGGGCACGCTCTCCGTCAGCGGCAATCTGGCATTCACCGCCGGCAGCTTCTACAGGGTGGAGGTCTCCACGTCCGCCGCCGACCGCACCAACGTGTCGGGCACCGCGACGCTCGCCGGCGCCACTGTGCAGGCGGTGGCAATCCCCGGCAGCTTCCGCAGCCAGACCTACACCATCCTCAACGCGACCGGCGGGCTCGGCGGCACCCGGTTCGCCGGGCTGAGCGTCGCCGGCAGCTTCAGCCCCACGCGCAATCCGCACCTCACCTACGACACGAACAACGTCTATCTCGTGCTCGATCCCGGCACGATCGTGCTGCCGGCAGGCACGGGCGCCAACCAGAGCAGCGTCGCCGGCGCCATCAACAAGGCGGTCGAGGGCGGCGCGACGCCGCCGGCCGGCTTCGATGCGCTGCTCAACATGGGCCAGCCGCAGCTCAACCGCGGGCTCAGCCAGGTCTCCGGCCAGCCCGGCGCCGCCGGCACGCAATCCGCGTTCAACGCGACGCAGCAGTTCGTGAACATGCTCGACCCGCTCGGCGGCGGCGGCACCGACGGCGAGCGCGGCGCGACCGGCGACGGTGGAACGCTGGGCTACGCCTCCACCAGCCCGCGCGACGCCAAAGTGCGCGAGGCCTATGCCGCGGTGACACCGCGCGAGGCGAGCGCAGATGTCATCGACCGGCGCTGGGGCGTGTGGGCTTCCGGCTATGGCGGCGCCAGCACGTTGAACGGCAACGCTGCAACAGGGTCGAGCACCACCACCAGCCGCATCTACGGCACCGTGGTCGGCGCCGATTATCGCGCCTCTCCGAACACGCTGGTCGGCTTTGCGCTCGGCGGCGCCGGCTACAATTTTTCGCTGTCCGACAACCTCGGCAGCGGCCGCGCCGATCTGTTCCAGGCCGGCCTCTATGCCCGCCACACGATTGGCCCGGCCTACGTCTCCGCCGCTCTCGCCTATGGCTGGCAGGACGTCACCACCGATCGCACCGTCACGGTGTCGGGCACCGACAAGCTCACCGCAAACTTCAAGGCCAGCACCTTCTCAGCCCGCCTCGAAACCGGCTGGCGCTTCGCGCCTATCCCCACCTCCAGCTTCGGCGTCACGCCTTACGCAGCGGTGCAGGCGACGGCCTTCCACCTCCCCGGCTACGGCGAGACCGCGCTGGTCGGCAGCAACCAGTTCGCGCTGTCCTATACGTCACGGGACACCACCAATGTCCGCACCGAGCTCGGCGCCCGCACCGACCAGCGCTTCCTCGTCAGCGAAGGCGTGCTCACCCTGCGCGGCCGCCTCGCCTGGGCCCACGACACCAACACCAGCCGGTTCGTGAACGCAGCCTTCCAAACACTCCCCGGGGCCGCCTTCACGGTCAGCGGCGCGCGGCCTGCGGCGGACTCCGCGCTCGCCGGTGGCCGCGCCGAGCTGAAGTGGAGAAACGGTCTCTCCCTCGCGGGCACGGTCGAGGGCGAGTTCTCGCGCAGCACGCGGACGTACACGGGCAAGGGCACAGTCCGGTATGAGTGGTAGGTTCGCGCTTGCGGCTCACTTTTCACCACGCGCGAGGTGTTTCAGTTCCTTTGCGTCTGCGGAGCGATTAGGCCAATTCGCATCGTGACTTGAGCGCCGCTACCGCCGACAACGCGGCGGGCGCGGTTCTACTGTGCATGGGGTTGTTTTGCAGGTTTTGGATTCGAGGCTGGTCGCCGCCCCGCTACCGCCCCGTCTTCACCCTGGTCCAGAGCCGGTTGATGATCCGCTGGGTCGCCGGCTCGCGCGCGGTGATGACGAACAGTTTTGCGAGCGTCGTCTCGTCCGGATAGATGTTCTTGTCGCCAAGGATTTTCGGATCGACCAGCTTCTGGCTGGCGAGGTTGCCGCTGGCGTAGGACAGGAAGTCCGAGTTCTTGGCGGCGACGTCCGGGCGGTAGAGATAGTTGATCAGCTCGTAGGCTTCGCTGACGTTCTTGGCATCCGCGGGGATCGCGAGATTGTCGAAGAACATCTGCGCGCCCTCCTTCGGAATGGCGTAGCCGATCTCGATGCCACCCTTGGCTTCGGCCGCGCGGGCGCGGGCCTGCATGATGTCGCCGGACCAGCCGACCACGAAGCAGATCTCGCCGGTGGCGAGCGCGCTCAAATACTCCGACGAGTGGAATTTGCGCACGGAGGGCCGGACCTTGGCGACGGCATCGGCGGCCTTCTCAAGGTCCGCCTGCTTGGTCGAGTTCGGATCGAGCCCGAGATAGTTCAGCGCCGCCGGAAAGATGTCGTCGGCGGAGTCGAGCATGTGCACGCCGCAGTCTTTGAATTTTGCAAGGTTCTCCGGCTTGAAGACGATGTCCCAGCTGTCGATCTTCGCGTCAGCCCCGAGGATCTGCTTCAGCTTGGCGACGTTGTAGCCGATGCCCGTCGTGCCCCACATGTAGTTGGCGGCGTAGACGTTGCCGGGATCGTAGGTCGCAAGACGCTGGTTCACCATCGGCCAGGCATTGGCCAAATTCGGCAGCTTCGCCTTGTCGAGCTTCTGGAAGATGTTGGCCTTGATCTGGCGCTGCAGGAAATAGGCGGTGGGCACCACGACGTCGTAGCCGGACTTGCCGGCCATCAGGCGCGTCTCCAGCGTCTCGTTGGCATCGAAGGTGTCGTAGACCACCTTGATGCCGGTTTCCTTGGTGAAGGCCTCCAGGACATCCGGCGCCATGTAGTTGGACCAGTTGTAGAAGTTGACGACCCGCTCCTCGGCAGTCGCCGCTTGCGAAAGGAACGTCAGCGCTGCGGCGATCGCGAGACCAAGGCCGAAACCGGAGCGGCTGACGTTCATCATCTACCTCTTGCGTCCGCGCACCGCGTCCGACAGCCGCTCCAGCGCGGTGTCGAGGGTCTCGTCCTTCTTGGCAAAGCAGAAGCGGACCACCGAGGTCACCGGGTCCTGCTCGTAGAAGGCGGAGACCGGAATCGCCGCGACCTTGTAATCCCTCACGATCCGCCAGCAGAACTCGGTGTCGCTCTCGTTCAGCCCGAGCGGCGACAGGTCGACGGTGAGGAAGTAGGTGCCTTGCGACTTCAGGACGGGAAAGCCGAGGCTCTCCAGCCCCCTGGTCAGGCGGTCCCTGCTCCGGCTCAGATCCTTGCGCATCGACAGGAAATACTCGTCGGGCTTGCCGAGGCCGTAGGCGACGGCGGCCTGCAGGTTCGGCGCGGTGGTGAAGGTCAGGAACTGGTGCACCTTGGCGGCGACGCGGAGCAGCGGCGGCGCGGCGCAAACGAAGCCGATCTTCCATCCGGTCAGCGAGAAGATCTTGCCGGCCGAGCCGACCTTGATGGTGCGCTCGCGCATGCCCGGCATGGTGATCAGCGGGATGTGCCTGTGCTCGTCGAAGGTGACATGCTCCCAGACCTCGTCGCAGATCGCGATGACGTCGAATTCCTGGCAGTAGCGCGCCAGCAGCTCGAGATCCTCGCGCGGATAGACCACCGCGGACGGATTCAAGGGATTGTTGAACAGCACCGCCTTGGTCTTTGAATTGAAGACGCTTTTCAGCATGTCTTCATTCAGTCGCCAGTGCGGCGGCTCGAGCCGTACCAGGCGCGGAATGCCGCCGGCCTGGCGGATGATCGGCAAATAGGAATCATAGACCGGCTGGAAGCACACCACCTCGTCGCCGGGCTGCACCACCGCAAGGATGGCCGAGGTCAGCGCCTCGGTGCCGCCGGAGGTGACCATCACCTCGCTCATCGGATCGAGCTTGAGGCCGTGCCAATGGCCGTAATGGGTCGCGATCGCCTGCCGCAATTCCGGCAGGCCCATCATCGAGGGGTACTGGTTATAGCCGTTCAGCGAGGCATCGGCCGCGGCGCGGCGGATGTCCTCGGGGCCGGGATCATCAGGAAAGCCCTGGCCGAGATTGATGGCGGCATTGTCGCGCGCGGCCTGCGACATCGCCTCGAAGATGGTGACGGGAAGGTCGGCGAAGACCTCGTTCAGGGAAGCGCTCTTGGACATCGGGCCGATCAGCCACCGACCTTGCTGGGAAGACCGGCCGCCTTCCAGCCCAGCATGCCGCCGGCCAGATGCTTGTCGTAAGGCAGGCCCGCCGCCTGCGCCGCGAGCGAGGCCGTCACCGAGCGCTTGCCTGAGCGGCAAGCGAACACGACCTCCTTGCCTTGGGGATCGGGGATCGCCTTGGGATCGAAGGTCGAGAGCGGCACCACGACGCCGTAAGGATAGGCCTCGGCTTGCACCTCGTTCGGCTCGCGAACGTCGACCAGCAGATAGCGCCCGTCCGCGACACCTTTGGAGACCTCGTCCGGGGTCAGATCCTGTACCTGGTTTGCCACATCATCCTCCAACGTCGCGCCTGCCAGCCGAACCTGTTCCGGCCGGCGGGCAACCTCGCCTCTCGGCTCACGAAAATCAAGCGCTACAAAGGCTTGAGCCACACGGCGCAAGTTAAAGCTAAATCGCAGCGACGTGAAGCGCGCCTTGAATCCTGGGCCTAGATCGTCACCTGCGTTCCGACCTCGACCACGCGTCCGGAGGGGATCTGGAAATAGTCCGTAGCGTCGTTGGCGGAGCGGCTGAGCGAGATGAACAGCCGATCCTGCCAGCGCGGCATGCCGGAATGCACCGCGGGCTTGAGCGCCCGGCGCGACAGGAAGAACGAGGTCGACATGATGTCGAACTGCCAGCCGAGCTTGCGGGCGATCGCCAGCGCCTTCGGCACGTTGGGCGATTCCATGAAGCCGAATTTCAGCGTCACCTTGGAGAAGGTCGGCGAGATCTGCTCCAGCTTCACGCGCTCGGCCGGGTCGATCCGCGGGGTCTGCGCGGTCTCGATGGTGAGGATGACATTCTTCTCGTGCAGCACTTTGTAGTGCTTCAGACTGTGCATCAGTGCGGTCGGCGCGCTGAGCGGGTCCGAGGTCAGGAACACGGCGGTGCCGGGCACCCGCTGCGGCGGTCGCTTCTCCAGCATCGCCACGAGGTCAGCGAGCGGGAACTCGAGCTTGCGCGACTTCTCGAACAGCAGCCGGCTGCCGCGCCGCCACGTGTACATCAGGATGATGATGAGCGCGCCGAGCGCCAGCGGCATCCAGCCACCCTCGAACACCTTGAGCAGGTTCGCGGTCAGGAAGGTCAGGTCGAGGAACAGGAACGGG
This sequence comes from Bradyrhizobium sp. 138, assembly GCF_023074075.1. Classification (GTDB taxonomy): domain Bacteria; phylum Pseudomonadota; class Alphaproteobacteria; order Rhizobiales; family Xanthobacteraceae; genus Bradyrhizobium. The sequence continues at coordinate 172,591 of NZ_JADPKT010000033.1, forward strand.
GCGATCAGCGCTGCGGCCGCAAGCGGCTTCCACCGCCAGCCCTTCCAGATCACGACGAAGCCCATCATCGCCGTGACCACCATGGTCCCGGTGACGGAGATGCCATAGGCCGAGGCCAATGCGCTGGACGAGCGGAACAGCAGCACCAGCAGCACCACGGCGAGCAGCAGGAGCTGGTTGATACGCGGGATGAAGATCTGTCCGGAATGGGCTTCAGACGTATGGCGAATTTCGAAGCGCGGCAGCAGCCCGAGTTGGATCGCCTGGCGCGTCAGCGAATAGGCGCCGGTGATCACCGCCTGGCTGGCGATGACGGTCGCCATGGTGGCGAGCACCACCATGCAGCCGCGGACGAAGCCTTGCGGGAACAGCTGGAAGAACGGGCTGACGATCGCGCCGGGGTCGCTGAGGACGAGCGCGCCCTGCCCCAGATAGTTCAGCGCCAGCGACGGCAGCACGATGGAGAGCCAGGCGAACTGGATCGGCCGCTTGCCGAAATGGCCGAGATCGGCATAGAGCGCCTCGGCGCCGGTGACCGCCAGGAACACGGCGCCCAGCGTGACAAAGCCGATGATGCCGTGGTGGAACATGAAAGACACCGCGTAGAGCGGGTTCAGAGCGAGCAGCACCTGCGGCTGCTGGATGATCGGATGAATTGCAGCCGCCGCGATGACCGCGAACCAGACACACATGATCGGGCCGAAGAACGCGGCGACGCGGGCGGTGCCGCGCGACTGCACGGCGAACAGGCAGACCAGGATCACGACGGTCAGCGGCACGATATAAGGCTCGAACGTCAGGGTAACGTCCTTCATGCCTTCGATCGCCGACAGCACCGAGAGCGCCGGCGTGATCACGGCATCGCCGTAAAACAGCGCGCCCGAGATGATGCCGAGCAGGACGATAGTCGCCCCGCCGGTGCCGACCGCACGCTGGGCCAGCGCCATCAGTGCCAGCGTGCCGCCCTCGCCGTTATTGTCGGCGCGGAGCAGGATCACGACGTATTTGAGCGTCACCACGACAATCAACGCCCACAGGATCAGGGAGAGCACACCGAGCACCGCTGCCGACGTCGGCACCCCCTCTGCGCCCGAGGCCGCCATCACCGCCTCGCGGAACGCGTAGAGCGGGCTGGTGCCGATATCGCCATAGACCACCCCGATGCTGCCGAGCGTCAGCGCACCAAAACCAGCGGTGGTGTGAGTGTCGCCATGCCCATTGGCCGCCGCCGTTTCCGGGGCGGAAATCGCTACGTCACTTGTCATGGGAGAGCCCGGTGGCCTCTAAAAATGCTTCACTGCACAACGGCGGAAGAGCGCGCGGCTTATAGTCCTGCGCCACCGGCATAGCCTAGCCCGATTCCGGGCCTTAGCCATGCAGATTCGCATGACTATGACGGTTGCGTTCTAGATGGTGACCTGGGTTCCGACTTCAACCACCCGGCCGGTGGGGATCTGGAAATAGTCGGTGGCGTCGTTGGCGGACCGGCTCAGCGCGATGAATAGATGATCCTGCCACAGCGGCATGCCCGACTGCGCCGAAGCCTTCAGCGACCTTCGTGACACGAAGAACGACGTCGACATGATGTCGAACTGCCAACCCTGCTTGCGCGCGATCGCCAGCGCCTTGGGCACGTTCGGCTGCTCCATGAAGCCGAAGCGCAGACGGACCTTGGAGAACTTGTCGCTGATCTTCTCCATGCGGAACCGCTCCGACAGATCGACCCGCGGCGTATGCGCGGTCTCGATGGTCAGGACCACGTTGTGCTCGTGCAGCACCTTGTTGTGCTTGAGATTGTGCAGCAGCGCGGTCGGCACGAAGGCGGGATCGCTGGTCAGGAATACCGCGGTCCCCTTGACGATATGCGGGGGCCGCTTCTCGAGGCTCCGGATCAGATCGTCCAGCGGCACCTCGATCCGGCGCGTCTTCTGGGTCAGAATCCCGGAGCCCTTCCGCCAGGTCCAGATCGTCCCCGCCATGGCCGCGCCGAACAGCAGCGGCACCCAGGCACCCTCGAGCAGCTTCAAGAGATTGGCGCTGAAGAAGCTCAGGTCGACGACGACGAAGGGCACGATCACGGCTGCAGCGGTGGCCGCGCGCCAGTTCCACAATTTCCAGATCACGACGAAGCCCATGATGCCGTCGGCGACCATGGTGGTGGAGACCGCGATGCCGTAGGCCGAGGCCAGATTGCTGGGGGTGTGAAACAGCAGCACCAGCAGCATCACGCCGATCAGCAGCAGCCGGTTCACCCGCGGCAGATAGATCTGGCCGGCATGGGTCTCGGAGGTATAACGGACCTCGAAACGCGGCAGCAGGCCGAGCTGGACGGCCTGATAGACCAGGGAATAGGCACCGGTGATCACCGCCTGGCTCGCGATCACGGTCGCCGCGGTCGCAAGCCCGACCAGCGGCAGGACTAGGCTCTCTGGCACCATGCGGTAGAATGAATGCTCGATCGCGCTGGGGTCGGACAGCACCAGCGCCCCCTGCCCGAAATAGTTGATCAGGAGCGCGGGCAGCACGAAGAACATCCAGGCCGACTGGATCGGCTTGCGGCCGAAATGGCCGAGATCGGCATAGAGCGCCTCGCCCCCGGTCACCGCCAGGAACACGGCCCCGAGCGTCACGAGGCCAATCGTGCCGTGCGACAGCACGAACTGTACCGCGTAGTAGGGATTGATCGCCGCCAGCACCGAGGGATCGTCGGCGATGTGGACGGCCCCCATCACCGCGATGACGGTGAACCAGACCACCATCACCGGCCCGAAGGCCGAGGCCACCAGCGCGGTCCCCTTGCTCTGGACCGCGAACAGCAGCACCAGGATGAGGACGGTGAGCGGCACGACATAGTGCTCGAGCGCGGGGGTTGCGAGCTTCAGGCCTTCCACCGCCGACAGCACCGAGATCGCCGGCGTGATCATGGAATCGCCGATGAACATGGAGGCGCCGACCACGCCGAGCGCGAGCAGAACCCAGCTTCGCCGCCCGAGCGCGCGCTGGCCGAGTGCCATCAGGGAGAGCGTGCCGCCCTCCCCGTTATTGTCGGCGCGCAGCAGCAGCAGCACGTATTTGGCGGTGACGACGATCAGCAGCGCCCACAGGATCAGCGAGAGCACGCCGAGCACGATGACCCGCGAGACCGGCGTACCATGGGCCGCGGCCTTGACCGCCTCGTGGAATGCGTACAGGGGCGAGGTGCCGATATCGCCGAAGACGACGCCGATGCTCCCGAGCGTAAGGGCCCAAAAACCTGAAGTGACCGGTTGCCCGTCCTGGGTCTCGGCCTGTGTGATGCTCGCCGTCATGAAGATGGAAAACGCTTCTTCCCTGGAATTGATCCGGCGCCTTTTGACGCTTCCTGCGCGCCTGTCAATCGGCACACCATAGCAGGCACTGCGCAGGATGCTGTGACGGTGCGGCCACGCTCGGCGTCCGCGCGACGACATGCCTCAGGTAGGATGGTAGCGCAAGAGGACTAATTTAGGGCTTCAGATTCGGCGGCAGCGGCGGATCTTCGCGCATCAGGGTGATGGTCACCCGCCGGTTGGCCGCGAGCGACGGATCGTCCGGAAACAGCGGCTGGGTGTCCGCCTTGCCGGAGACGGCGAAGATGTGCGACGGCGGCAGGCCCTCGCGTTCGAGGATCTGACGCACGGCATTGGCGCGGTCGGCCGACAGGTCGAAGGCGCCGTAGTCGCTGCGGGACGGCACGAAGCCGGCCGCGGTGTGGCCGGCGATGGAGACGCGGAGCGGCGTCGCCTTGAGCGGGACCGCGAGCTTCTCGACCAGACGGCGGGTGCGGTCATAAGGCACCTTGGAGCCGTCGGCGAACATCGAGCGGCCGTCCTGATCGACGATCTCCAGGTTGAGGCCCTGCTTGGTCTCCTCGAACATGACATGCTTGGATATCTCGGTCAGCTCCGGCATGTCCTGCAACGCCTGGCGCAGCGAGGCTGCGGCGAGCGCGAAATTGCGGTCGACCTTGATCTTCGCCCCGGACGTCTTGTCGCGGTCCTCCTGATCCGGGGTCGGCGTGTTGGAGGCATCCTCGGGCTGGATGTGGTCGACGTTCTTGAGCCGCGGGCGGGTCGGCAGACCGTCCGATTCGACGATGCCGGAGTAGCGCGCTTCGCTCTGCACGCCGAACGCCTCGCGCATCGAGCCCGCGACGATCTTCAGCTTGTTGGCATCCTGCGTGGAGAACGCGACCAGCATCACGAAGAACGCCAGCAGCAGCGCCATCAGGTCGGCAAAGGTCACGAACCAGCCGTGGCCTCCATGTGCGCCCGCGCGTTTCTTCTTGGCCATCTCTCAAAATCCCGGCGGGCGACCTTAGGCCGGCACCGGCTCTCCCTCGGCGTGGCGGTGTTTCTCCGGCAGATAGGCCAGCAGCATCTCGCGCACGAGGGTCGGGCTCTTGGAGTCGCGGATCATCAGGATGCCGTCGATGATCAGGGTGCGGTTCGTCTCTTCGTCGAGCAGCTTGCCATGCAGCTTGTCGGCAATCGGCAAGCAGACCAGGTTGGCGACGACGGCGCCGTACAGCGTCGCCAGCAGCGCGGTGGCCATGAACGGACCGAGCTTGGAAGGATCCGACATGTTGGAGAACATCTGCACCATGCCGAGCAGCGTGCCGATCATCCCGAACGCAGGGGCGCAGTCGCCGACGGCGCGATAGATCTTGCTGCCTTCGTCGAGGTGCATCAGGAAGTTGTCGCGGTCGCGCTCCAGATTGTCGCGAATGAAGTCGAGGTCGTAGCCGTCGGCGACGTAGCGGATGCCCTTGGCGAGGAACGGCTCGTCGGTTTCGACCTTTTCCAGCCCGACCGGGCCCTGCTTGCGAGCGATCTCCGCGATGCGAGCGAGTTCGTCGACGAGGTCGTGGGCCGAAAGGCGGCTCAGGGTGAAGGCAAACTTGGCCCCCAGCGGCACGCCGTGGATCATCGCAGACAATGGAAAGCGGATCATCGTTGCGGCGAACGAACCGCCGAAGATGACGATGACGGCGTGGATATCGTAAAACATCCCGAAGCTGCCGCCCATCAAGATCAGGGTCGACACAACAACGGCGCCCGCGGCCAAGCCGACAAGTGTTGCGATATCCATAACCGACTCCAACACGTACGCAACAACGGCCATCCTGGCCGCTGGCGCGGCCCAACCCGAACCGCATTTGCAGACCCTAGAGCGCCGCCCTTAAAGCCGCGTAAAGGTTAAGTTGAGCCGGCGCACGAGACCGGCGCAGCGCGCCGAAAGTCCACCGGCTTGGCCGGCTGCCGGCAGGAATCTCAACGTTTTGCTAACCATAACAAGCGCGCTAGGACGACAGGCCCGTCAACGCCAGGCTCAGCGCACGCATGCGCCTGCGCGCGTCGGCATCATAGGCCTGCGGATTGGCGCGCGCCTCGTTCATGCCGTTGAAGAACAGGCCGCTTCGGCCCGCGACGTCATCGCCCTCGACCAGGTGCAGGATCGCCGCGCCGCCCTGCTCCACGGTCGAGATCGGCGCGATGCCGCCGGCACGCACCATCGTCGTGTTCATGTAGGTCGCCGGATGCAGGGAGTTCACGGTGATGGCGGCGTCCTTGAGCTCTTCAGCGAAATCGACCGTGAACATGATCTGCGCGAGCTTGCTCTGCGCATAGGCGCGCGATCCGCTGTAGCCCTTCGTGATCATGACATCTTCGAAATCGATCGGATGCTGGCCGAGCGAAGCGACGTTGACGATGCGCGACGGCGCCGCGGTTTTCAGCAGCGGCAACAACAGATGAGCGAGCAGGAAGCCGGAGAGATAGTTCACGGCAAGGCGCAGTTCGTGACCGTCGCCGCTGACCTGCCGTTGCGGACCGTCGTTCTGCGAACCGATGCCGGCGTTGCTGATGAAGACGTCGAGACGCGGGTGATCGCGCTTCACCGCCTCGGCGAGCGCACGCGTCGCTGCCATCGACGACAGGTCGGCCTGGTAGAAGGTCGGCGCGGCGTGGCCGGCCTTCACGATTTCGTCGATCAGCGTGTTAGCGCGCGCGGCGTCGCGGCCATGGATCAGGACCGTTGCACCGGCTTCGGCCAGCCGGCGAGCGACGTAGCGGCCGACACCGTCGGTCGAGCCGGTGATCAGCACCGTCTTGTCATTCATCTTCATTATGCACCCTCCGACTGCGGCCCTGCGCCACATCCGCGACGAGGGATCATGCAGTATTCTATCGCCGTACGGCATGCTCCATCGCAGGAGCCGATCTGCAATGTTGACGTTGTTCAGTCTTCTCACCGCGCTTCCCGCGGTGCTGGCGCTCCATCTGCTTGAACCCGAGCTCGTCCTGCCGGTGTTCAGCGCCCTGCTCTTTGTCGAGGCCGCCTTCGCCGTCATCCTGGCGCGCCTGCTTCACGTCCCGGACGATGTGGAAGGCATCACCCTGTGGGACTTCGCCGGCGGCTTCACCCTGATCGGATGCGCCGCCGCGGTGTTTGGCGAGCCGGATCAGGCCGCGCTCTTTCTGACGGAACAGGGTAGCCTACGGCCGTCGTCGCGGCCGTAGGCCGTTCAGTCGCGTCAGTGAATCTCCGCCGAGCGCCTCAGCGCGGCCTTCAGCTTCTCCAGCGAGAAGTCGGGGCTGCGGGCGATCTCGAGGATCGGCGTCTCGCGGCGGCCGCAGAGCTCGGCGGCCTCGGGCAGCTTTGCGGCGACATCGAGCGGGATCACGATGGCGCCATGCTGGTCGGCGTGAATCAGATCGTCCGACCTCACGGTCATGCCGGCAACGCGCACCTCGCCGCCAAAACTTTCCGCATGCACCCAGGCATGCGAGGGGCCGATCGAGCCGGCCAGCGCCTGGAAACCAGGTGCCCATTGCGGGATGTCGCGGATCGAGCCGTCGGTAATGACGCCGAGGCAGCCGAGCGCCTTGTGTACATTGCTCTGCACCTCGCCCCAGAACGCGCCGTAGCCGACATCGGGACCGTCGATGTCCTGGATCACCGAGATGCGCGGGCCATGGCCGGTGCCGACATATTCGTAATATTCGATGCGGCGCTTGGACTGCTCTTCCGGTGCAAGCGAGGATTTCAGCACGGAGCGGATCGCAACCGTGCGGGCATAGCCGACAATCGGCGGCAGGTCAGGGAACGGGCAGACCAATTGCTTGGTGGTGTAGCCGATCAGCCGGCGCTCGGGCGCCACGATCTCCATGGCATTGCAGATCGTCGGCGTGTCATAGCGGCCCAGCGCTTCGAGGACGGAAGCGGGCAGCGGCCCGGTCGCGGAATTGGTCACGGCGTTCTCTCCCAGATTGGCGGCGGTTGATTACGCGTTGCCGCCGGCATCAGGGCGATATAGCCGAGATCGGGCCTCGACCCAACTCAGCGCACCATCATGGCAGATATCCGCCCCTCGCCGTTCAGTGCAGCCGTCCGGGCCGGTCGTCATCCTGCGGCGGCTCCGACAAATTCGCCAGCGTCGGCGCCGAAGGCGGCGATGAGACCTCGCCTCCCGCAGGCGCCGTGGCTTCCATTGCGCGCGCCTGGTCGCGATAGGATTTGTAGCCGAGCGGCAAAGCGAGAAGATACAGCACCGTGCCGATCGACAGCACGTGCCAGGGATAGGCGATCAGCAGTGCGATGAAAACGATCACGGCGACGAAAGCCGGCAGCACCAGCTCCGGCGGCACGCGCATGCGCTTGGTCTTGCCGGAGAACACCGGCAGGCGCGACACCATCAGGAAGGCGATCAGCAGCGTATAGGCCGCCGTCACCGCCGCGGGTGTGCGGCCGAGATCGAGGAACGCGACGTAGATCGGCAGCAGCACCGTGATCGCGCCAGCCGGCGCCGGCACGCCGGTGAAGAAATTGGCGGCAAAGGCCGGCTTGTTGGGATCGTCCATGGTGGCGTTGAAGCGCGCCAGACGCAGGCCGCCGGAAATCGCGAACACCATGGCGGCGATCCAGCCGGCATTGCCGAGCTCGTGCAGCTGCCAGAAATACAGCATCAGGCCGGGTGCGACGCCGAAATTGACGAAATCGGCGAGACTGTCGAGCTCGGCGCCGAATTTGGACTGGCCCTTGATCATGCGCGCGATGCGGCCGTCGATGCCGTCGAGCGCGGCCGCGAACACGATGGCGTAGACGGCGAGCGACATCCGCCCCTCGATCGACAGCCGGATCGAGGTCAGGCCGGCGCAGATCGCCAGCAGCGTGATGACGTTCGGCACCAACATCCGCACCGGGATCGGGCGGAACCGCCGGCGGCGCGTGTCGGGGTCTTTGAAATCATAGGGCGTCATGGCTCGTCCTCACCTCAAGGCGAGATATAGCAAGCCGCGCCCCCCTCCGCCATTGCGGCGGAAGGCCCTCATGGGCCGACTTATTGGTTAATTGGCGCGGAAGGCGCGGCTGAGGTCCTCGCCGGCAAGGTCGGCCAAAATCGTCTCGCCGGCGATGGCGGTCTGCCCTTCCGAGACCAGCGTCTTGGTGCCCACGGGCAGATAGACGTCGAGCCGCGAGCCGAAGCGGATCAGGCCGAACCGCTCGCCGGCGCCGATCGCCTGGCCCTCCCTGACGAAGCAGACGATGCGCTTGGCGACAAGCCCCGCAATCTGGACCACGCCGATCCGCGCCGTGGGTGTCGAGATCACCAGCGAATTGCGCTCATTGTCCTCGCTGGCCTTGTCGAGCTCGGCGTTGATGAAGAGACCTGGGCGGTAGGCGATGCGGTCCACCCTGCCCGCGACGGGAGCGCGGTTCACGTGGCAATTGAAGACGCTCATGAACACCGAGATGCGCGGCAACGGCCGGTCGCCGAGCCCGAGCTCGGCCGGCGGCAACGCCATGGTGATCATCGAGACGCGGCCGTCGGCCGGGGACACCACCAGCCCCTCGCGCACCGGCGTCACGCGCACGGGATCGCGGAAGAACAGCGCGCACCACACGGTCAGGATCGTGCCGATCCAGCCCAGCGGCGACCACAGCCAGAACAGGACCAGGCTTGCCAGCGCGAAGCCGCCGATGAAGGGGTAGCCCTCCTTGTGGATCGGTGGGATCTGACGCTGGATCGAATCGAGAATGGACATCGCTATCTGCCGGTCGGAGTGAATGGCGCGGGTCGCCGCGCGGGCTTGTTTAGGCCAGAGTTGGGACCGGAGACAAGGTCACTCCGCCGCTGCAGGCGCGGTCAGGGCGTCATTGACCGGCGGCGGCTCCCGGTTGGGGGCCTCGCCGGTGTCGGCCATCTTGGCCAGCTTCTCGCGCGCCGCCTCGGCCTCGCGCTGCCTGTTCCACATGCTGGCATAGAGGCCGCCGTGCGCGAGTAGCTTGGCGTGGGTGCCGCGCTCGGCGATGCGGCCCTGATCCAGCACGATGATCTCGTCGGCCCCAACAATGGTCGAAAGGCGGTGCGCGATCACCAGCGAGGTGCGATTCTTCGCCACCCGGTCGAGCGCGCCCTGGATCTCGTGCTCGGTATGGGTATCGAGCGCCGAGGTCGCCTCGTCCAGCACCAGGATCGGCGGCGCCTTCAAAACGGTGCGTGCGATCGCGACGCGCTGCTTTTCGCCGCCGGACAGTTTGAGCCCGCGCTCGCCGACCTGGGTCTCGTAGCCCTTCGGCGACATGCGGATGAACTGGTCGATCTGCGCCAGCCGCGCCGCCTCTTCGACCTCACTGTCGGTCGCATCCCAGCGGCCATAGCGGATGTTGTAGCGGATGGTGTCGTTGAACAGCACGGTATCCTGCGGCACCATGCCGATGGATGCGCGAAGTGAATCCTGCGTCACCGCACGGATGTCCTGGCCGTCGATCAGGATCTTGCCGCCTGAGACGTCGTAGAGGCGGAACAAGAGGCGCGAGATCGTCGACTTGCCCGCCCCGGACGGGCCGACGATCGCGACGGTCTTGCCGGCCGGCACCTCGAAGTTGATGCCCTTGAGGATCGGGCGCGTCGGCTCGTAGGCAAAGCGCACGTCCTCGAAGCGCACGGTGCCGGCGGAGATGACCAGCGGCTGCGCATCCGGCGCGTCCTTGATCTCGGCCTCGCGGCCCAGCACATTGAACATCTTCTCGATGTCGATGATCGCCTGCTTGATCTCGCGATAGACCATGCCCATGAAATTCAGGGGTTGGTAGAGCTGGATCATCATGGCGTTGACCAGCACGAAATCGCCGACCGTGTTGGTGCCGTTGCGCACGCCGATCGCGCACATCAGCATGGTCACGGTCAGGCCGAGCGTGAAGATCACGGCCTGGCCGGTGTTGAGCACGGCGAGCGAGGTATAGGCTTGGATACTTGACTCCTCGTAGCGCGCCACTGAGCGGTCGTAACGCTGCGCCTCGCGCGCCTCGGCGCCGAAATACTTCACGGTCTCGTAGTTGAGCAGCGAGTCGATCGCCTTGGTGTTCGCCTCGGTATCGGAATCGTTCATCTTGCGGCGGATTCCGATCCGCCACTCGGTCGCGATGTAGGTGTAGTACATGTACACCGCGACCGTGATCAGCGTCGCGACCACGTAGCGCCAGTCGAACTGCCAAAGCAGCACGGCCATCAGCAGCGAGACCTCGACGATGGTCGGGATCAGCTGCAGGATCACCATGCGCACGATGACCTCGATGCCCTCGCGGCCGCGCTCGAGCACGCGCGTCAGGCCGCCGGTCTTGCGCTCGAGATGAAAGCGCAGCGACAGCTCGTGCATGTGGACGAAGGTGATGGTGGCGAGCTTGCGCACCGCGTGCATGGCGACGCGCGCAAAGATGCCGTCGCGCCACTGTGTCAGCAGCGCCATCAGGATGCGCATCACCCCGTAGCTCGCGGTGAGCAGCAGCGGCGAGGCAATCACCCAGAGCTGCCAATTGTCCGCCTGCACCGGCGCGGTGTTGGCCCCCGTCAGCGCATCCGTCGCCCATTTGAAGCTGAACGGCACCGTCAACGTGATCAGCTTGGCAGCGAGCAGCAGCACAAGCGACCACACCACGCGCATCTTCAGGTCGAAGCGGTCGCCCGGCCAGATATAGGGCCACAGATGCGCCAGCGTGCCCATCAGCGTGGCTCGCTCCAGCGGTCCCCCGGCAGGAGGATCAGGAACGTCGGCGCCGTCGAACGATTGAGGTTGGTCCATCAAAAAGCCTGAAAGTCCGCCGGATGCGGGCGTCACTGCGATTAACTATTTTCGCCTGTCATATAGAGCCTTCCCGATGTCCGCGCACCCCGCCAGTTGGCGAATCATCGATTGTTTGTCGCCATTCACCGGTAGATTTCCGGGTGATCCGAATCACCGATTGGGCTTGACGCCTCTTCGCTGCAATGCATCATGGTGACAATGAGCACAATCAAAACCGTCTGTGTCTATTGCGGCTCCGGCCCAGGAACCAATCCCCGCTTCACCGAAGGCGCCAAGGCGTTCGGCAAGGCGCTCGCCGAGAACAACATCCGTCTCGTTTATGGCGGCGGCTCGCTTGGCCTGATGGGTTCGGTCGCGACCTCCGTGCTCGATCACGGCGGCACCGTCACCGGCATCATCCCCGACTTCCTGAGGGCGCGCGAGAACGCGCTGACGCGCGTGCAGGAGATGATCGTCACTCCCGACATGCACGAGCGCAAGCGCCTGATGTTCGAACGCTCCGATGCCTTCGTGGCGCTGCCGGGCGGCGTCGGAACGCTGGAAGAGCTGGTCGAACAGATGACCTGGAAGCAGCTGGGCCGTCACGCCAAGCCGGTGCTGCTCGCCAACATCGACAATTTCTGGGAGCCGCTGTTCTCGCTGCTGTCGCACATGCGTCAGACCGAGTTCATCCGCGCCGGCCTGTCGATCGACATCCTCAAGGCCGATCGGGTCGAGGATATTCTGCCGAAGCTGAAAGCGGCCGCGGCACAGGTGGCCGAATCGGAAAAGCAGCTCGCTCCGGAAATGGCGCGCAAGCTGTAACGCCCTACTCTGCCGGAAACGTCACCGCCTCGATGCGGTTGCCGTCGGGATCGACGACGAAGGCCGCGTAGTAACGCACGCGATCGTGCGGGCGGATGCCGGGCGCGCCGTCGGAGGCACCGCCCGCCGTGACAGCGGCGGCATGAAACGTATCGACCTCGTTCATCGTCTTCGCCCGCAGGCAGATGTGGACGCCGCTCTCCGCCGGCACACGCGCCATGTTCTCGCGCAGATTGATCCAGAACTCCGGATAGGCCTTGCCGAAGCCGACCGTCCGCGGCCGCGTCACGAGGCGCGTGAGGCCGAGGGCCGCGAGCGTGGCCTCGTAAAATCTTGCGGCCCGTTCGATATCGCTGACGCCGACGGAGATGTGGTCGATCATGCGCTGCGCTTTCCTCCCTCCCCACGTCATTGCTCGCAATGACGGCGCTTGTGGCGCCGCCGTCCCTTACGCCGGCGCCCCCGACTTCACCAGCTTGTAGATCACCGAATCCATCAGCGCCTGGAACGAGGCGTCGATGATGTTCGGGGAGACGCCGACCGTGGTCCAGCTGTCGCCGTTCTCGTCCTCGCTCTCGATCAGGACGCGCGTGACCGCGCCGGTGCCGCCGTTGAGGATACGCACGCGGTAGTCGATCAGCGTCAAGCCTTCGATGTATTTCTGGTACTTGCCGAGATCCTTGCGCAAGGCAACATCGAGCGCATTGACGGGGCCGTTGCCTTCGGCGGCCGAGATCAAGTGCTCGCCGGCGACGTCGACCTTGACGACCGCGAGCGCCACGGTGACGCGCTCGCCGAGCGCGTTGTAGCGCTGCTCGACATTGACGTCGAACTGCTCGACCTCGAAATAATGCGGCACCTTGCCGAGCGTGCGGCGCGCCAGCAGCTCGAACGAAGCGTTGGCGGACTCATAGGCGTAGCCGGCCGCCTCACGCTCCTTCAACTCCTCGACGAGGCGCGTCAGCTTCGGATCGCTCTTCTCGTAAGGGATGCCGGCGCGGTCGAGCTCGGCGATGACGTTGGAACGGCCGGCCTGGTCGGAGACCAGGACCTTGCGGTGGTTGCCGACCGTCTCTGGCAGCACGTGCTCGTAGGTCTGCGGGTCCTTCAACACCGCGGACGCATGAATGCCGGTCTTGGTGACGAAGGCGCTCTCGCCGACATAGGCCGCATGCCGGTTCGGCACGCGGTTGAGCATGTCGTCGAGCGTGCGCGAGACTTTGACGAGCGTTGCGAGCTTCTCGGCGGTGACGCTGATCTCGAAGGCGTCGGCAAAACCCTTCTTCAGCTTCAGCGTCGGGATCAGCGAGCAGAGATTGGCGTTGCCACAGCGCTCACCAAGGCCGTTCAGCGTGCCCTGGATCTGCCGCGCGCCGGCACGGACCGCGGCGAGCGAATTGGCCACGGCCTGCTCGGTGTCGTTATGGGCGTGGATGCCGACGTGATCGCCGGGGATGTGCTTGGTCACCTCGGTGACGATGGCCTCGACCTCGTCAGGCATGGTGCCGCCATTGGTGTCGCACAGCACCACCCAGCGCGCGCCGGCGTCATAAGCGGCCTTGGCGCAGGCGAGCGCGAAGCTGGCATCCTCCTTGTAGCCGTCGAAGAAATGCTCGCAGTCGAGCATGACCTCGCGGCCGGCAGCTTTTGCGGCCGCGACGCTGTCGCGGATCGAGGCGAGGTTTTCCTCCTTCGTCGTCTCCAGCGCGACGCGCACCTGATAGGCCGAGGATTTTGCCACGAAGCAGATCGCATCGGCTTTCGCTTCCAAGAGCCCGGCGACGCCCGGATCGTTGGAGACCGATCGCCCTGCCCGTCGCGTCATGCCGAAGGCAGTGAACCGTGCATGGGCCAGCTTGGGCTTGGCCGCGAAAAACTCGGTGTCAGTCGGATTGGCGCCGGGATAGCCGCCTTCGACATAATCGATGCGGAGATCATCGAGCATCGCGGCGATGACCTGCTTGTCGGCCAGCGTGAAGTCGACGCCATTGGTCTGCGCGCCGTCGCGCAGCGTGGTGTCGAACAGATAAAGGCGCTCCTTGCTCATTGCCCCGCTCCGAGCGTCTTCTTCATGGTGGTGTTGGCGAGCCATTCGTCGTTGATGGTGACGCTGTTGCGCTGCTGGGCGGTGTAGCCGCGCTTGGCGAAAAACCCCTGCGCGGTGTCGCTGGCATCGACGGAAAGGCTTGTCGCACCGCGGCCGCCGGCGAGCTTCTCCAGCGCATCGACCAGCATGGTCGCGATGCCCTGCTTGGCTACGGCCGGATGCACATAGAGCATCCGAATGTGGTCATTGCCACGCAGCGAGGCGAAGCCGACGGGTGATCCTTCCAGCGTCGCGATCAGCGTCAGGTCGGCGGCGAGCCGCTTGCCGAACTCCTCGTCCTCGGCCGCCTCCATCCAGGCCTGCTGCTGGGCCTCGCTATAGTCGTCGCCGGTCAGCTCCTCGATGCTCGCGGTGAAGATCGCCGCGAGCACCGGCACGTCATCGGGCAGGAACGGCCGCAATCCGGGCTTCGGCAAAGTCTGTCCCATCGTCCTCACCACATCCCATACAGCTTGAGCGCGATCGCCACGGCGGCGCCGAGCAGCAGGATCTTCAGCGCGATGTAATAGAGCCAGTGCCGTGGGAACGGCGTGTCGGGCCGCTTCATCGCGCAATCTCCCACGTCGTTCCGTCCTTGGAATCCTTGATCGCAACGCCCATCGCGGCGAGTTGATCGCGGATGCGGTCGGACTCTTTGAAGTCCTTGCGCGCGCGCGCAGCCGTCCGCTCCGCGATCAGGCGCTCGACCTCCTTGGTATCGACGCCGCTAGCCTGCTGCTTGCGACTTTCCCACTGCCCGGCACTGTCGGACAGGAAGCCGAGCAGCCGCAACGAGCCCGCCAGAGCACCGACATCTCCACCACGCAGGCCGTGTAGCGCCGCGATCGCCAGCGGCGTGTTGAGGTCGTCGAGCAGCGGCTCGACCACGGACGCGGCCGGCCTGCCGGGTTCGACGTCGGCCGCGACGCGATACCAGTCGTCGAGCGTCTTGGCGCTCTCCTCCAGTCCCTTCATGGTCCAGTCGATCGGCGAGCGATAGTGCGTCTTGAGCATGTTCAGGCGCAGCACCTCGCCGGGCCAGTCGGCGAGCAGCTCATGGATGGTGATGAAGTTGCCGAGGCTCTTCGACATCTTCTCACTCTCGACCTGGAGGAAGCCGTTGTGCATCCAATAGTTCGCCATGCGCTCACGGTGAAAGGCGCAGCAGGTCTGCGCGACCTCGTTCTCGTGATGCGGAAACACGAGATCGATGCCGCCGCCATGGATGTCGAAATGCTCGCCGAGATGCTTCCAGGCCATCGCCGAGCACTCGATGTGCCAGCCCGGACGCCCCTCAGCCTTGATGCCGGCCGGCGACGGCCATGACGGCTCGCCGGGCTTGGATGGCTTCCACAGCACGAAGTCGGTGTTGCCCTTCTTATAGGGCGCGACATCGACGCGGGCACCGGCAACCATCTCGTCGAGCGAACGATTGGACAGTGCGCCGTAACGCGGCAGGTCGGACTTGGCCACGTTCATCGCCTGCGGCGAGAACAGCACGTGGTCCTCGGCGACATAGGCGAAACCGCCCTTGACCAGTCGTTCGATGATCTCGCGCATCTCGCCGATATGCTCGGTCGCGCGCGGCTCGACACTTGGCCGCAGTGCGCCAAGCGCATCGACGTCGGCGTGAAACTGCTTGCCGGTCTGCTCGGTGACCTTGCGGATCGCCTCGTTCAGCGGCAGGCCGGGGAAATCGCGCGCGGCACGGTCGTTGATCTTGTCGTCGACGTCGGTGATGTTGCGGACATATTTGACATGCGCTTCGCCATAGAGATGGCGCAGCAGCCGAAACAGCACGTCGAACACGATCACCGGCCGCGCATTGCCGATATGGGCGAAGTCATAGACGGTCGGTCCGCAGACATACATGCGGACGTTCTTCGCATCGAGCGGCACAAAGGAGCGCTTTTCCCGGCTCAGCGTATCGTGAAGGCGCAATTCCATGACAAACCCATCCCTTGCGGCCGGGCGTCCGAGGCTCTCAATGTTTTGAGAAAAGACGGCTCCAGCCAGCGAATCGCTAGCTCGTAATCTCGCGGCAAATGGCGCAAATGGCGAGGAGACCGTTCATGCGGAACATATGGGCTATCAGGCGCCCCCGCGTCAAGAGACCCGCGAAAAGCGCCGCTTTTTCGTCGCCAGGCGCGCTGCCCGTCATGATGGTTCATGATCCCCTAACCATTTGAGCCCATTTTGGAACCCGCGGTTCCCCTTTTTGCCACCGGTGCTTTTCATGCGATTCTTGCCCGCGCTCATTTTCGGCGCCTTCGTCTTTGCGGCCTCCAGCGCCTTCGCCGAAAGCCGCGTCTTCATCATCGCCAACCAGCCGGACGGCTACGGCATCGACCAGTGCCTGGCCAAGGGCGACAAATGCGGCGCCTCCGCCGCCCGCACCTACTGCCAGTCACGAGATTTTGCCCAAGCGTCGGCCTATCGTCGGGTCGATCCGGACGAAATTACCGGCTCTGTCCCCAAATCCGGCACAAATTGCTCCCATGGCCATTGCGACGAATATGTCGCAATCATCTGCCAGCGCTGAATTCGCTCGGAGCTGGCGTAGCTTAGGCCAGGGGCTTTGGCGCCCGAAACGACGTGACGATGCCGCAGGAAGCGGCTATGGGAGGGCGCGCTTCGGCCCTCCAAGTCATGCTTGGCCGTGACCTCGCTAGAATGGCGGATATGCCTGAATTTTTGTCCCTGTCCCGTGCCCGCTTCCTCCTTGCCTGCACCGTGCTTTTGAGCACCGTCGTGCTCGCCTATGGCGCTTTCGCGCAGGCCGGCCCGCCCGGACCGCCGCCTCAACCCGGCCAGAACGGGCTCGGCCCCAACCCGATGTGCGTCCGACTGGAAGGCCAGCTCGCCGCGCTCGATCGCGGCGGCGGAGGTGATCCCACGCGCGAAGAGCAGATCCGCCGCTACCAGGATTCCCAGGCCAAGCAGCAGGCCGAGCTCGACCGCGTCACCATGCAGGCCAAGCGCATGGGCTGCGATTCCTCCGGCTTCTTCTCGCTGTTCAACGGCCAGTCGGCCCAATGCGGCCCGGTCAACACCCAGATCCAGCAGATGCGCGCCAATCTGGACCAGATCACCGGCAATCTCGAGCGCCTGCGCGGCGGTGGCCCCGGCGGCTTCAGCCCGGAACGCGACAACCAGCGCCGCTCGGTGCTGGTGGCGCTGGCGCAAAACAATTGCGGCCCGCAATACGCCAACGCCGCACAGTCGCAAGGCGGCGGCAACTTCCTGAGCAATTTGTTCGGGGGCAACAACGCGGGAAATCCGCAAGGCGTGCCGCCTGCCGATCTCGGGCCGCAATCCGGCACCTTCCGCACCGTGTGCGTGCGCACCTGCGACGGCGCTTATTTCCCGGTCTCGTTTGCGACGGTGCCGGCGCGCTTCCCCGACGACGAGAAGACCTGCAAGGCGCTCTGCCCGGCCGCGGAAGCCGTGCTCTACACCCATCGCAATCCGGGCGAGGACATGAACTCTGCGGTCTCGATCGGCGGCCAGCCCTATACGGCGCTGCCGACCGCATTCAAATTCCGCAGCGAGTTCAACCCGTCCTGCTCCTGCAAGGCCGCGGGACAGACCTGGGCGGACGCCCTGAAATCGGCAGACGACAAGGCGAGCGTCGAGCAGCAGGGCGACATCATCGTCACCGAGGAAAGCGCCAAGAAAATGCAGCAGCAGCGGCTCAACAAGGGCACGCCTGCGAATGCCAAAAAGGGCGCAGCTCCGGCGCCGACGACCGCGACGGCACCGGCCGCAACGCCGCCCGCGGAAACGGGCCCCGCTGCCAACTCCGAGAACAAGCCGATCCGCTCGGTCGGCCCGACCTTCCTGCCGCAGCAGCAGAAATAGGTCGTTTTTCCTTGTCATGTCCCGCGGAGGCGGCCGCCAGGCGCGGCTGCTTCGCTGTTACTGCTCGCCCTCGCGACTCCACGGAAAGAGATTTGCCGGAAAGTCCGCCGCGTAGCGCCTTCCCTTCGGCCGCGGTGGAAGTTCGTCCGGTGGATTTGGGTTCGGCTCGACCACCCGCCGATAGAGGTGCCAGGTGGCATGACCGAGCACCGGCAGAGCGACAGCGAGACCCACGAAGATCGGCAGCGAGCCGATCACGAGGAGCGCCGCCACGATGAGGCCCCACCCGGCCATCGCAACCGGATTCGCCGCCACCGCTCGAAGCGACGTACGGATCGCATCGATCGCAGTCGCATGCCTGTCGAGCATCAACGGAAACGACACCACGCTGATGCACAGGGCCACGACCGCAAACAGGAAGCCGACACCACAACCGATGATGATGAGAGACCAGCCTTCCGGGGTCGTCAGCACGCGCGTTGCGAAGTCGGGAATGCTTGCAGCCGGCGCGTGACCGAAGATGCTGACGTAGATTCCGTTCGCGACACCGATCCACGCCCCGAACAGGACAAGCAGGAGCACGCCGAGCTCGATCATGGCGCCGAACGCCGGTGCGCGCAGCACCTTGATCGCGTCCCATGCATCGACCTCCTCGCCGCGCTCGCGGCGACGACTAAGTTCGTAGAGACCGATCGCGGCAAAGGGACCGATCAAGGCAAAGCCGGCGGCCAGCGGAAACAATAGCGGCAGCACCGAATAGCCGAGAACGGCCCTGAACAGGACGATGCCGAGGACGGGATAAATCACGCACACGACGATCGCGTGACTCGGCATCGCCTGGAAATCCGCCCAACCCAGGCGCAGCGCCTCGGTCAGGTCGGACAAGCTGATCTTGCGTATGGGATAGGAGGCCGCTTCGCCGAATACGTGCCGCCTGATGTCGTGGGAGTACAGAGTGGCCATGAGCAGACCTCCCGGGCTGAAAATCGCGGTTTCGACAACACGCGCTTTCCAGTCACGCGTGTCCGCCGGATGAGCAGAAACGCGATGGGTCGGGTACGGCAACCCAGGTTCAGCGAACGAGCCTGGCCGGACGGAACCCGTCGCGACCTGCCTCCCAAGCTTAGCGCGAGCGGAACAGTGCTGCACTCACGGTTCGGTGAACTCTGCACCTGATTTGTGCGTGGCATCACCCAGGACGCTGAATGCACACCTGGATGCTGGGTCGGCTTGCCGAGCGACGGCCACCCCCGGCACCTCAGCACGCCGATATGCTCTATTGACGCCGGACTAGGCCGGTATCATTTTAGACGCAGACGCCCTTAACTCCGATGGAATTGCTGGTCGCGAGCACTTTCTTTGGTCCCGCGACCAGGTGGAATGGGCGAGGCAAGAGGCCGGCGATGGCATGAATGCCAACTAAGAAAGGCCAGCCATCGCGACAGACATGAGCTCCGCCCTGGAATTCGTATCCGTAGCCCTCAGTGGCAAGGATGGATCAGGATGGCTGTCGCACTGATATTGCTTCTGGTCGCGATCGGCTCGGTGCTGTTTCACCTCTACAGCCCATGGTGGTGGACGCCGATCGCCACGAACTGGGCCTATATCGACCACACCATCAACATCACGTTCTGGATCACGGGCTTCGTGTTCGTCGCGGTCATCGCCTTCATGGCGTATTGCGTCTTCCGCTTTCACCACAAAGAGGGACGACGCGCCGACTACAATCCGGAAAACAAAAGGCTCGAATGGTGGCTGAGCGTCGGGACCGGAGTCGGCGTCGCGGCCATGCTGGCGCCGGGCCTTGTGGTCTGGCACCAGTTCGTCACGGTGCCTGCGGATGCCACCGAGGTCGAGGTCATGGGGCAACAATGGCAATGGAGCTTCCGCCTTCCAGGCAAGGATGGACAATTGGGCACATCCGATGTCCGCAACATCGCTTCCGACAATCCGATGGGGCTGAATCCTGACGACGCTCACGCGCAGGACGACGTCGTGATCGAGAGCGGCGACCTGCACCTTCAATTGGGAAAGCCGGTCAAGGTTCTCCTCCGCTCCGTCGATGTCCTGCACGATTTCTACGTGCCCGAATTCCGGGCCAAGATGGACATGGTCCCAGGCATGGTGACCTATTTCTGGATAACGCCGATCCGAACCGGCACGTTCGATGTTCTCTGTGCGGAACTCTGTGGCGCTGCGCACTATCAGATGCGGGCCAAGGTCATCGTCGACGAAGAGCGTGAATATCACGCTTGGCTGGAGCAACAAAAAACATTCGCGGAATTGTCGCCGGCGAAAGCCATCGTGAAGGCGACGTACCGATCCGGCGACAAGTAGCAAGCTGCCGCCGCGAAGATTGATCGGGTGCATGAGGCCAACGCCTCACCCCGATGGAAACGACCGAGGAGGTTTCTATGGTCGATATTCCATATGAAGGGACCCGCGGCATCCCGCCTGCCGAAGTACCGGATGTCGAGCTCTATCATCCGAGGAGCTGGTGGACACGGTATGTCTTCTCGCAGGACGCCAAGGTGATCGCCATTCAGTATTCGCTGACGGCATCGGCCATCGGGCTGGTGGCCCTGGTGCTGTCGTGGCTGATGCGCCTGCAACTGGGATTCCCCGGCACCTTCTCGTTCATCGATGCCAACCAGTACCTCCAGTTCATCACCATGCACGGCATGATCATGGTGATCTATCTGCTCACCGCGTTGTTCCTTGGCGGCTTCGGCAACTACCTGATCCCGCTGATGGTCGGCGCCCGGGACATGGTCTTCCCTTATGTGAACATGCTGAGCTACTGGGTCTACCTGCTCGCAGTCCTGGTGCTGGCCTCGACATTCTTCGTGCCCGGCGGCCCCACCGGCGCCGGCTGGACGCTATACCCGCCGCAAGCCATCCTCTCGGGAACGCCAGGGCAGGATTGGGGCATCATTCTCATGATGTCGTCCCTCATCCTGTTCATCATCGGCTTCACCATGGGCGGGCTGAATTACGTGGTCACGGTGCTCCAGGCGCGCACCCGCGGCATGACATTGATGCGCCTGCCCCTGACGGTGTGGGGCATCTTCACGGCGACCGTGATGGCATTGCTGGCATTCCCTGCACTGTTCGTTGCCTCGGTCATGCTGCTGCTCGACAGGCTCTTGGGAACCAGCTTCTTCATGCCCGCGCTCGTCGAGATGGGCACGCTGTCGAAATATGGCGGCGGCAGCCCGCTGCTCTTCCAGCACCTGTTCTGGTTCTTCGGCCATCCCGAAGTCTACATCGTCGCCCTGCCCGCCTTCGGCATCGTCTCCGATCTGATCAGCACACATGCGCGCAAGAACATCTTTGGTTACCGCATGATGGTCTGGGCGATCGTGGCCATCGGTGCCCTGAGCTTCATCGTATGGGCGCACCACATGTATGTGAGCGGCATGTTCCCGCAATTCGGGTACTTCTTCGCCACCACGACGCTCATCATCGCCATCCCCACCGCGATCAAGGTTTACAACTGGGTGCTGACCCTGTGGCGCGGCGACATTCATCTCAGGGTTCCGATGTTGTTCGCACTCGGCTTCATCATCACCTTCGTGAACGGCGGGCTCACCGGCCTCTTCCTCGGCAACGTCGTCGTGGATGTGCCCCTCTCGGATACCATGTTCGTTGTCGCGCATTTCCACATGGTGATGGGCGTGGCACCGATCATGGTCGTGCTCGGCGCGATCTACCATTGGTACCCCAAGGTCACGGGTCGGATGCTGAACGACGCGCTCGGCAAGTTTCACTTCTGGGTCACCTTCCTCGGCGCCTATCTGATCTTCTTCCCCATGCACTATCTGGGACTGCTCGGAGTTCCGCGCCGGTACTTCGAGCTCGGGGATACGACGTTCATCCCGTCCTCGGCCCACTCGCTGAACGCCTTCATCTCCGTGGTGGCCTTGACCGTCGGCTTTAGCCAGCTGGTGTTCCTGTTCAATCTGGCCTGGAGCCTGTTCAAAGGTGAGGCCTCAGGCGGCAATCCGTGGCGGGCCACGACGCTGGAGTGGCAGACGCCGGAGACGCCCCCCGGCCACGGCAACTGGGGCAAGGAGCTCCCGGTCGTGTACCGCTGGGCCTACGACTACAGCGTCCCCGGCGCCGCCGAGGACTTCATTCCGCAGAACCAGCCGCCGCGCGCGACGCAGCACGTTCAGGGAGCTGCTTCGTGAGCGCCATCATCCTGTTCCTGGCTGTGCTTGCAGTGATCGCCGGGTGGTGGCTGTCGCAGCAGCGGCTGACCGCCAAGCCGTGGCTGGAGGAAGGCCCGGCCGGTGACTTCCCGGGCGGCGATGCCGTGAGCTGGCCGGCAGCGAAGGTCGGACTTGGCGTGTTTCTCGCCGTCGCGAGCGCATTGTTCGTGCTCTTCATCAGCGCCTACTCGATGCGCATGAACCTGATGGACTGGCGCGCGCTGCCCGTGCCGCGGCTGCTGTGGCTCAACACGGGCGTCCTGGTCCTGAGCAGCGTCGCGCTGCACTGGTCGTACCTGGCCGCGCGCCGCTACGATACTGAAGGCGTCATGATCGGTCTGCTCGCTGGCGGAGCATCTGCCGTGATCTTCCTCGCCGGACAGCTCCTGGCCTGGCAGCAGCTCGACGCGGCCGGATATTACGTGACGTCCAATCCAGCCAATTCCTTCTTCTACTTGTTGACCGCGGTGCACGGGCTGCATCTTGCGGGCGGTCTGGTGGCCTTGGGCCGAACCTCAACCAAGATGTGGCGCGGCGCCGAGATCGCCGACATGCGCTTGAGCGTGGAGCTGTGCGCCATCTACTGGCACTTCATGCTGTTGGTCTGGCTTGTCCTGCTCGGTCTTCTCACGGGCTGGACCGACGATTTCGTCAACATCTGCCGCCAATTGCTGAGCTAGGGAGGCGAGACCAGATGGCTGAGACCGGGCTGACAAATCCAGGCCAATCGCCTGCGCAGCTTGACGGCTGGCGCGGCATCGCCACCGACTGGGCGTCCGATCAGCGCGCCTTCAAGAACGTGTCCTGGGGCAAGGCCATGATGTGGATCTTCCTCCTCAGCGACACCTTCATCTTTAGCTGCTTCCTGCTCTCCTACATGACGGCGCGCATGTCGACGACCGTACCCTGGCCCAATCCCAGCGAGGTCTTCGCTCTCAACATCGCCGGCAACCACATCCCGCTGATCCTGATTGCCATCATGACGTTTGTCCTGATCAGCAGCAGCGGCACGATGGCGATGGCCGTCAATTTCGGCTACCGCCGCGATCGATTCAGAACTGCCGCCTTGATGCTGGTCACGGCAGCCTTCGGCGCGACCTTCGTCGGAATGCAGGCCTTCGAATGGACCAAGCTGATCATGGAGGGCGTCCGGCCCTGGGGCAATCCGTGGGGTGCCCCGCAGTTTGGCGCAAGCTTCTTCATGATCACCGGCTTCCACGGCACACATGTGACGATCGGTGTGATCTTCCTGATCGCCATTGCGCGGAAGGTCCTTCGCGGCGACTTCGACGTCGAGAGGCGCGGCTTCTTCACAAGCCGCAAGGGGTACTACGAGATCGTCGAGATCACGGGCCTGTACTGGCACTTCGTCGATCTCGTGTGGGTGTTCATCTTTGCGTTCTTCTATCTTTGGTGAGGTCGGCGCATGACAAACGCGGCGGTACACATGGAAGGACAGCTCCACGCTCCGGTGCATGGCGCAGTCGCAACGGCAGCCGTTCACACCAAGGGTCAACAGCACCCGATCAAACTCTACCTCGTGGTCTGGGGCTGGTTGTTCGTCCTCAGCACGTGCTCCTACCTTGTCGACTACTTTGGCCTACATGGCTATCTGAGGTGGTCGCTGATCCTGCTGTTCATGATCTTGAAGGCCGGCTTGATCGTCGCCGTGTTCATGCACATGGCCTGGGAGCGACTGGCCCTGGCCTATGCCATCCTGCTGCCGCCGATCGCGGTGCTGGTATTTGTGTCGATCATGGTGCTCGAATCCGAATACACGCACTTCCTTCGGGTGCTGTTCTTCGCAAGCCCCTCGTAGCAGCAATCGGAGCTCTCACCGTCAGGCCGCACAAGGCATCTTTGAAGAGTCACCCCTCAAAGGCGTCGATCGACGCCTTGCTGCCGGGCGAGACCAGCGTCTCGTCCACCGCCGGCATTGGCTCGCCCTTGTCGCGAAAACGGTTGGTGATGGGATAGCGGCGGTCGCGGCCGAAATTCCTGGGGGTCACCTTCACGCCGGGCGCGGCCTGGCGGCGCTTATATTCGGCGACGTTGAGCAGATGGTCGATGCGGGTGACGAGCTCGCGATCGAAGCCGGCGGCAATGATCTGATCGAGCGACTGCTCGCGCTCGACAAGACGCTCCAGGATGGCATCGAGCACGTCGTAAGGCGGCAGCGAGTCCTGATCACGCTGATCCTCGCGCAGCTCTGCGGTCGGCGGCCGCGTGATGATGTCGGGCGGAATGATTTCGCCCGCCGGCCCGAGCGCGCCCTCCGGCTTCCAACCGTTGCGCAAGCTCGCCAAGCGAAACACCTGCGTCTTGTAGATATCCTTGATCGGATTGAAGCCGCCGTTCATGTCGCCATAGAGCGTGGCATAGCCGACCGACATCTCGGATTTGTTGCCCGTCGTCACCACCATCAGGCCGGTCTTGTTGGAGATCGCCATCAGCAGCGTGCCGCGGGTTCGGGCCTGCAGGTTTTCCTCGGTGACATCAGGCGGCAGGTTCTTGAAGATGCCCGAGAGGATGGTCTCGAACCCGTTCACGGCTTCCGCGATCGGCAGCACCTCGTAGCGGATGCCGAGATGGCCGGCGAGCTCGCCGGCGTCGGCAATCGAGTGTGCCGCCGTGTAGCGATAAGGCAGCATCACGCCGTGTACCTGGTCGGCCCCGAGCGCATCGACCGCGATTGCCGCGCACAGCGCGGAATCGATGCCGCCGGAGATGCCGAGCAGCACGCCGGGAAAACCGTTCTTGGCGACATAGTCGCGCAGACCCAGCACGCAAGCCGCGTAATCGGCCTTGTCGCCCTCGACCTGCTCCGCAATCGGCCCCGCGCAGCGCCAATCGTCGCCGTTGCGGGTGAAGCGCAGTGTGACGATGCTCTCTTCAAACGCCGGCAATTGCGCCGCCAGCGAGAGGTCACCGTTGAGTGCGAAGGAGGCACCGTCGAACACCAGCTCGTCCTGGCCGCCGACCTGGTTCAGATAGACCAGCGGCAGCCCGCTCCCGGTGACGCGCGCGACCGCGACCGACAGGCGCACGTCGTTCTTGTCGCGGGCGTAAGGCGAGCCGTTCGGCACGAGGATGATCTCGGCGCCGGTCTCGGCCAGCGTCTCGACCACGTTCTCGTAGTCCTCGGACTCCTCCAGCCAGATGTCCTCGCAGATCGGTACGCCCACGCGCACGCCGCGCACGGTGACTGGTCCCGCAGCGGGCCCGCGCTCAAAAAGCCGCTTCTCGTCGAACACGCCATAGTTCGGCAGATTGCACTTGAAGCGCAAGCTCGCGATGCGGCCGCCGTCGAGCAGCGCGCAGGCATTGTACAGCTTGCCCTCCTCGACCCAGGGGGTGCCGACCAGCATGGCCGGGCCGCCATCGGCAGTCTCACGCGCCAGCGCTTCGATCGCGGCGCGGCAGGCGGCCTGGAAGGCCGGCTTCTGCACCAGGTCTTCAGGCGGATAGCCGGCGATGAACAATTCCGGAAACAGCACGAGATCGGCGGCGTCGGCGGCAGCTTGCGCACGCGCCGAGCGTGCCTTGGCCGCGTTGCCCTCGACGTCGCCCATGGTCGGATTGAGCTGGGCGAGCGTGACCGCGAATGCGTTGAGACGTTCGGTCATGGCGCTCCGATCCCCAAGCTAGAGGAAAACCCAGGCTAGAGGAATCCCAGCCGTTCGATAATGGCGATGATCCAGAACGCGCCGGCCATCAACAGCGCCACACCGACCGCGGCCGAGCCCATGTCCTTGACCCGACCGATCTGCTTGTCGTGGTCCATGGTCAGCCGGTCGGCGAGCTTTTCGATCGCGGTGTTGAGCAGCTCGACCGTCAGCACGAAAGCGACGGCACAGACCAGCTCGACCGCACGCATCGCGGTCGCGCCGATGAACCAGGCGAGCGGCACCGACAGCAGGAGCGCAAAGATCTCCTCGCGGACGGCCTGCTCCGACCGAAACGCAAAGGCCAGACCGTTGCGGGAATTGATCGTGGCCTTCCAGATCCGCAGCAAGATCTTAGAGCCCCGCTGCGGCCGGCATCGGCTGGGCCTTGCCGGCGCGCTCCTGCTTGAGGAGCTCCGCGACCAGGAAAGCCATGTCGATGGATTGCTCGGCGTTGAGGCGGGGATCGCAGACCGTGTGATAGCGGTCGTTGAGGTCCTCGTCCGTGATCGCGCGGGCGCCGCCGAGGCATTCAGTGACGTCCTGGCCGGTCATCTCCAGATGCACGCCGCCGGCATGGGTGCCTTCGGCGGCGTGGATCGCGAAGAACGACTTCACTTCGGACAGGATGCGGTCGAACGGCCGCGTCTTGTAGCCTGACGTCGAGGTGATGGTGTTGCCGTGCATGGGATCGCAGGACCAGACCACCACCCGGCCCTCGCGCTTCACGGCGCGGATCATGTTCGGCAGATGCTCGCCGACCTTGTCCGAGCCGAAGCGGCCGATCAGCGTCAGCCGGCCCGGCTCGTTGTCGGGGTTGAGCACGTC
Organism: Bradyrhizobium sp. 138; assembly: GCF_023074075.1. GTDB lineage: Bacteria > Pseudomonadota > Alphaproteobacteria > Rhizobiales > Xanthobacteraceae > Bradyrhizobium. The sequence goes on from NZ_JADPKT010000033.1 coordinate 199,154, forward strand.
GATCAGCTTCAGCAATTCGTCCGGCTTGAGCGACGGGCCGCACTTCAGCCCGATCGGATTCTTGATGCCGCGGAAATATTCGATATGGCCGTGATCGAGTTGGCGGGTACGGTCGCCGATCCAGATCATGTGGCCCGAGGTCGCGTACCAGTCGCCGGTGGTGGAATCGACCCGGGTCATGGCCTGCTCGTAGCCGAGCAGCAGCGCCTCGTGGCTGGTGTAGAAATCGGTGGCGCGCAGCTCGGGATGGGCCTCGAGATCGAGGCCGCAGGCGCGCATGAAGTTGAGCGCGTCCGAGATGCGGTCGGCCAATTCCTTGTAGCGGCGGGACTGCGGCGAATCCTTCAGGAAGCCGAGCATCCATTGATGCACGCTGCCGAGATTGGCGTAGCCGCCGGTGGCAAACGCACGCAGCAGGTTCAGCGTCGCGGCCGACTGGCGATAGGCCATCAGCTGGCGCTGCGGATCGGGCACGCGCGCTTCCTTGGTGAAGGCGATGTCGTTGACGATGTCGCCGCGATAGCTCGGCAGCTCGACGCCATCAATCTTCTCGGTCGGCGATGACCGCGGCTTTGCGAACTGGCCGGCGACGCGGCCGACCTTCACCACCGGGACGGCGCCGGCATAGGTCAACACCACCGCCATCTGCAGCAGCACGCGGAAGAAATCGCGGATGTTGTTGGCACCGTGCTCGGCAAAGCTCTCGGCGCAGTCGCCGCCCTGGAGCAGGAAGGCTTCGCCCGCCGCAACCCGCGCCAGCGCTTTCTTCAGATTGCGCGCCTCGCCCGCGAACACCAGCGGCGGAAAGGTCGCAAGCTGCGCCTCGACGTCGGCCAGGGCCTTGGCGTCGGGATAATCGGGCACCTGTAGCACCGGCTTGCTGCGCCAGGACTCGGGCGTCCACCGCTCGGACATCGCAATCTCTCCGTGAAGCAAAAAGCACAACCTGATCTAGGGGTTGCGAGGGCCGCCTTATACACAGGCTCGCTCCGCCCCGCCAGTTGTAAATCCGTTTCGCATCGCAAACCCTTGCGAGAAAAGCCAAATTCGCATTTGCTGGGCAGGCGAGGAAACTGGCAGGATACCTTGCGCCCATGGACGCGGCACTGGACGACGTTTTCATCGACGAGATCAGCTTCCCGGCGACCGACGGGTATGCGCTGACCGGCACCCTGTTCCTGCCGCGCGGCACCAAGCGCCATGCGGTCCTGATCAACTCCGCCACCGCCGTCCCGCGCAAAATCTACCGCGGCTTTGCCTCCTATCTCGCCCATCGCGGCTGTGCAGTCCTGACCTACGACTATCGCGGCATCGGCGATAGCAGGCTGCCGGCGATGGTCGGCTACAACCAGCCGAAATCGCTGGTCGGCTTCAAGGCCTCGATGTCGGACTGGGCCGCGCTCGACGTCACTGCCGCAGTGCGCTGGATGCGCGAGCGGTATCATGGGCTGGAGCTAGCCTATATCGGCCATTCCTTCGGCGGCCAGGCGCTGGGGCTGATCGCGAACAACACGGAGATCTCGCGCGCCGCGCTCGTGGCCTCGCAGGCCGCGACCTGGCGGCTGATGACCTCGCCGGAAAAATACCGCGTCTTCGCCTTCATGAATTTTGTCGGCGTGCCGCTGGTCCACGCCCTCGGCTACGCACCCGGCTGGGCCGGCATCGGCGAGGATCTGCCCAAGGGCGTCTTCCTGCAATGGGCCGAGTGGGTCTCGAACCCCCGCTATCTCTTCGATTCAAAGCTGCCGGCGTTGGATAATTTCGCGAAATACAAGGGCGAGCTGCGGGCGCTGTGCTTCTCCGACGATCCCTGGGCGACGCGGCCCGCGGTCGAGCTGCTGACCAGCGGCTTCACTGCGATCAAGCCGGAGGTGCTGACGGTCAAGCCGTCCGACGTCGGCGCCAAGGGAATAGGCCATTTCGGCTTCTTCCGCCCCGATCGTCGGGACACGCTGTGGCGTGGCGTGGCGGAGTGGATTCAGGGGGAATGAGACACACCTTCGCGTCCTCGCGGCTTTTCTCGCCCGAGCTTTGCTTCATCGCCTTGCCCTCTTTGAAAGAGGGCGCAGGGAAGGCCGGGAGCCGGTTGGCTCCCATGGACCGCCATGCCAAGAGCAGACTGCGTGTGCTTCTGCATAGCGGAGAACAGGGCAACCGGAGACATCCCGGCCTTCCCTGCGCAGTGGCTTTACGGCTTATGTCGTGCTCTCCCCGGGGAGCGTTGCACTATTGCCCCCGTCGCCTTGCAGATGAATGATGCGTGGGCCCGGTTGGGCCGCCGCATCACCGCTGAGACTTGACGCACAGACCCCGGGCGTCAGGACCACACGATTTGCCGTACGCCGACACACCGGTCGTGTGCGCGATGCGTTTTGCTCACAGTTGCCTGCCCTGCAAAACCCTTCGCGCCGATGCCATCAGCGTCCACCGCCGCCCGACCCGCGTTCGTGACGATCGCGATACGCCCCTCTTCCTTGGGCCGGGTTGCCGCGATACATACGCCCTTTCCGAATTTCGGTAAAGTGGAATATTTTCTCGGCCGCGCGTTGACCTACTGGTCGCGTGTTTTGCCTCGACGGGCAACACAAGGCCTTGTACCCCAGATCAGTGCCGGCCCGGACGACTTGAATTAACGGATGACCGTCGTCAGCGACGAGTAGCGCCTGTTCGACTTAGCTTCACCCGGCGCGAACTGCGCAAACGCGTCGCTGACGCGCACCGCCGGCGGCGTGTTGCTCGCGAAGCGGAATTCCTTGGGCCGCGGCGCATAGTAGCTGGCGCGGTAATAGTTGTCGTCGAAGCGTACCTCGCCGACCCCGAACAATGCGTCGCAGACGAACAGGAGCGCATAGACTCCCACCACCGCAGCGACGACCTCCTTGAGAACAGACATTGTGATGCCCCAGCCTTTTGCAGGCAGGATGCACGCCGGTTCCAAAGTCCCGGTTTAACGGCCCGCACTTCTTGTCCGCAGGGTTTGCCGCCACTGAACGGATTGCGGACAATTTTATCGATCTCGAAAAGAGAGCCCGCCTGACCGGACGATCAGGCGGGCTCGAGGCTTGGCCGCTCGGGAGATCTCAGACGGCCAGGTTCGTCAACCGTGGCCGGCCTCCTTGCGGTGGCCGCCGTCGCTGAGGCGGTCGACCCAGGCGATGCCGATCGCGGAGACGATGAAGGTGATGTGGATCAGCACCTGCCACATCACACCGGTCTCGGTGAAATTGCTGCGCGTCGTGCCGAGATTGCCGGCCTCGATGAAGGTCCTGAGCAGCGAGATCGAGGAAATGCCGATGATCGCCATCGCAAGCTTGATCTTGAGCACGCTGGCATTGACGTGGCTGAGCCATTCCGGCTCGTCGGGATGGCCGGTCAGGTTCAGCCGGGAGACGAAGGTCTCGTAGCCGCCGACGATCACCATGATCAGAAGGTTCGAGATCATGACGACGTCGATCAGCCCGAGCACGACCAGCATGATCTGCTGCTCGCTGGCGTCGAACGAGTGCGCAACCAGGTGCCAGAGCTCTTTCAGGAACAGCAGCACATAGACGGCCTGCGCGACGATCAGGCCGACATAGAGCGGCACTTGCAGCCAGCGCGAGCCGAAGATGAGCTGGGCGAACAGGCCGAGCCGCGGCACGGCCTGCGCCGAAGGTGCTATGGGTTCGGACGTCATGAATCACTCCGGATTGCGGAAAGAGTTGTCGCGTCAGAGACTCGCGACGACGGGGGCGAGTTCCAGCGAGCCCCGATAGATCATCTCGAACGCGACGTAAATGATGATGGCGAGACCGACATAGGCGATCCAGCGCTGCTTCTGGAGCACGCGGCCCAGCAGATCGGCGGCGACGCCCATCATCGCGACCGACAGCAACAGGCCGAAGGCGAGGATGTAGGGATGCTCGCGCGCGGCGCCCGCGACCGCGAGCACGTTGTCGAGCGACATCGAGACGTCGGCGGCGACGATCTGGACGGCGGCCTGGCCAAATGTCTTTGTCTGCACGGGCGCAGCATCCGCGCCGCCATGGCTGAACGCGAGATGCCTCGCATGCGCCGACTGTTCGCGCAGCTCCCGCCACATCTTCCAGCACACCCAGAGCAGCAGCACGCCGCCAGCGAGCAGCAGGCCGATCACCTGCAGGAGCTGGGTCGCGACGCCCGCGAAGACGATGCGGAGCGCAGTGGCGGCGGCGATGCCGACGATGATGGCGCGGCGACGCTGCTCGGCCGGCAAGCCCGCCGCGGCGAGGCCGATAACGACTGCGTTGTCGCCGGCGAGCACGAGATCGATCAGGATGACCTGAAACAGCGCGGTCAGCGCATCGGAGGTGATGAATTCAGTCATGAGGGATCATTTTTTCGATGCAGACGGATCGAGCCAATGCGGCTTCTTCCGCTCGACCCAGTCCAGGACCTTCGAACGTGAGGAGCGCAGTGCAGGCACGTCCTCGGCAAGCAGCGCGAGGCCGAGCGGCAGCATCCAGACGCCGAGAATCGGCAGGAAGGAAAGCACGCCGCCGACAATGAGGAGAGCGCCCGAGGGAATTCTGACCCAGCGGCTCGACGGTTTGAGCAGATAGGTGATGGTGTCACCCATCCGCGGCGGCAGCCGATCGACGAGCCTTTCGAGGCGCGGGTCACCGCCCGCCATTTCGCTGGCGGGACCTGCGGCCTCGTTCGTACGCTCGTTCGATGCTGCGCTCATGCTTACTCCTCTGTGGCCATCTGCCGTTCGGTGTGCCTCTTGGCCGACGTGACAGGCTTCGCGCGCGGCAGCACCAGCGTCAGCAAGCGCAACAACTTGATCGCCTGCACTTCATGGGGATGAACGTCCTCATCCGCCGCAGCAACGCGCTCCGACAGCTCCATCAGATGGGACGAGAGCGGCAAGTTCGAAACCGGCCGCAGCGTGTCGATCACGACATTGGCAAAATCCGGTTCCTCGAGCCGTTCGGCGAGTTCATCGAACATGGCATAGAGCCGTTCATCCGGAATATGCGGCGCCAGCTTGCGATCCCTGATGAAACGAATCACCTCGTCGCGCTCGACCGCCGAAACGCGCCGGTCGGCAACTGCAACCAGCGCGCCCACGATCACCAGCGCGGCCGCAGCCTGCTCGTTCAGGCTGGACGGTTCCGTGATTTCGATCTCGATCGCATTTGAGGATTTGACGGCAGACATCGTAGCTCCCTTAACTTGCGAAATGACCGCACGGAGCTGCGATGGTGACGAATAGTCGGAGAGAGCGAACAGAGGCCCGACGATCGGCCAATCCATCGCATTCGCGCGGGACAGGTCATCCGACATCACGAGGTTGGCCGACATCGTCGGCGTCCTCGCCAGAGGGGCCCGGATTCTTGTTCGCTCCAGAGATAAAGGTGGGTCTGTCGGAATCAAGGCGGCGCGACTGCGACCAGCCGCCGCATTGGTTCCATATCTGAGGGAGCGGCCCCGATCACACGGCACTCTGAGCGTGAGGATAACAATGCGAACGCATCGCAAGCCGAAGCCTCGAAGGATGACGGTTTAGTGATCGACGGCGGGCCGCTCCGCCGACATCAGCTCGCGCAGGAACGAACCGTGATGCGCTCGTTCCTGACGATGGCTTCGACCATCTTGCGCGCAACGTTGTCGAAATCCGACGGCTGAAGATAGCCTTGAGCGTAAGCTTCTTGCGTCAGGCGCTCGATGCGCTTGTCCTCGCCCGTCACCCATTGTTTCGCGATGTAGTCTGCGCCTGGCTTGCCAAAGGTCTCGGGATAACGTTCCGTCTCGTTTTGACGGCGGTAGTAATATCCACCGACCGAGCTGATGAACTGTTTCCGCCCCTCGCCTGCGCAGCGCGATCCATAGGGGAGATCGAACGCCTGAGCTGCCGAACTGCGCGTGCGTGCTCTCCCGTCCACGAAAATCGCTTCGTTGGACCCGTAGCCCGGACCGTCAACCGGAGTTGCGGGCTGGGCGGCCTTTTGCGGCGCGAAGGCCCATGCGGCGACCTGATAGACGACGAGGGCCCAGAGGATGAGCCAGGCACGGCTCATTTCGCGTTCGTTCCGCGTTGCTTCGGCAGACACACGGGAGACGGATCTGACCACAGGCCGGGCCCGGCAAACTGGAGCACCGTGAGGCGAATCTCCTCCGGAAAATCCTCCTTGACGATACCTTTCTGCTCGAACGCCTCGGCGAGCTGCGCCTGGACGCGAACGTCCAGCGGCGTCGAGTATGCGGCGTTGGCCTGATCGCGCTTCTTTTCGCTGCAGAACATGGCCAGTGCCGGATTTGGGCAGTCGAAGATTTTCATGTAGCCCCGCGCATAGGCCGACGTCGCCGCAATGAGATTTGCTTTCATGGTCCCGTCACACGGCGACATCGCGTAGGCGGTGCTCGCCTGCAGTGCGTCCATCCGCAGCGCATCGAGTTGCGGATCCTTGTCGCTTTGCAGCGTGTGCTTGGCTTCCCATTCCTTGCGTTCACGAACTTTGGCAGCATTTTCGTCGCCGAACGTGGCGGTGAGCGTCGGCTTCAACTGACCGACCGGCGAGGAGGACGCGACGGTTGTGGGAAAGCCACGCATCGCCCAGGAGACGCCTACGAAGGTCGTGACGAACGCCATGCATGCGAAAAGAATGAAGCGGCCCATAATGTGCACCCAGATAGCGAGTGCAACCTAACCGTGTCGAGTTAAGGGACGTGTTAATTCGCCGGTTCCAGTTCCGCAGGGTAAATGAACGTCTAAGGGTGCCATAGCGAAACGCGGATATTTCCCGAAGACGTCGAAGAGCGGCCACCGGAACCATCATGCAGGCCGGTCAGTTACTGCGTGTCACGGCATCCCCGACAGGAACCTTATGTGCCGCTGGATCGCATATCGGGGCGAGACGACGTCTTTCGAGCCCTATGTCACCGAGCCCGAGCATTCGCTGGTCGCGCAGAGCATCCGCTCGCTGCAGTCGACGGCGGGCTCGAATGGCGACGGCTTTGGTCTCGGCTGGTACGGCGAGCATCCGGAACCGGGCCTTTATCGCGAGACGCGCCCGGCGTGGTCGGACGAGAATCTGCGTTATCTCTGCCGGCATCTGCGCTCGCATCTGTTCTTTGCCCATGTGCGCGCCGCCACCGGCACCGCGGTGACGCGGCAGAATTGCCATCCTTTTGCCTGCGGCCACTGGATGTTCATGCACAATGGATTCGTCGGGAGCTGGAATCGGCTGCGGCGCAAGGTCGAGGCGCTGATTCCCGATGCCTATTACCCTTCGCGACTGGGCACGACCGATTCGGAAGCCGTGTTCCTCGCCATGATGGGCGCCGGCCTCGACAGCGATCCGCTCCAAGCAACGCAGCGCGTGCTGCAGGCCCTCGTCGGCCTCGTCAATGAAGGCCAGCTCCGCGAACGGCTGCGCTTCACCAGTGCGATCGCCAATGGCCAGGATCTTTACGCCTTCCGTGTTGCAGTCAACGACGCCGCGAACACACTTTATTTTCGCGAGGACGGCGGCCAGGTCATCGCCGTATCCGAACCCTTCGACAAGGAATCGGACCGGACCGAAGTGCCGCCAAATCACGCGCTGATCGCGCGCGCATCCGAAAACGTGAAGATTGTTCCCTTCGACCTCGCAATTTCCAGCGAGTGCGACGCGGAACCGGCTGCGGTCAGAAGGATTATCGCCCGCAGGTAATACCTTGCCGGGTGGGACATGACATTTGCTTCGGACGTTTTGAAACTGCTGCGCCTTGATTCCTCGCACGACAAGCAGCACCTCGTCATTCGCTCGGCCGGCGGCGGCAGCAAGGCGGCTGAATATTCCTTCGGCATCGAGGAGGAGTACTTCCTGGCCGACCGCCGCAGCTTCGAGGTCGCAATCCAGACGCCCAACGAGTTGTTCGAGTCGGCGAACTGGTCGACCGGCGGCCAGGCCATGCGCGAGATGCTGCAATCCCAGCTCGAGGTCGCGACCAACGTTCACGTCGACGTCAACGACGCCCGCGAAGAGCTACGCTTCCTGCGGCGCGAAGTCGCGAACGTCGCCGCGCAATATGGATTCGTGATCATGGCCTGCGGCACGCACCCGACAGCGGTCTGGCGTATGTCGCAGCCGAGCCCGAAGCCGCGCTACGAGGAGATGATCGAAGATCTGCGCAGCATCGGCCATCGCAACATGATGTGCGGCATGCATGTGCATGTCCAGTTGCCCGATCCCGAGAAGCGCATGGCGGTGATGCGGGCGATGCTGCCGCATTTGCCGCTGTTCATCGCGCTGTCGGCATCCTCCCCGTTCTGGAATTCGCACAAGACCGGACTGAAGGGCTACCGGCTCGCCGCCTATTCCGAGCTGCCGCGCACCGGCCTGCCCGAATTGTTCGAGAGCAGGCAGGACTACGACGAATATGTCGGCGCTTTGCAGCGCTCCGGCGTCGTTCCCGACGAGAGCCACATCTGGTGGGCGATGCGTCCTTCGATGCGGCACCCGACGCTCGAGCTTCGCGCGCCCGACACCTGCACGTTCGTCGACGATGCCGTTGCGATTGCCTCGCTCTATCGCTGCCTGATGCGCCACCTCCATCTGCGACCTCATTTGTCGAAGGAGATCACGGTGGTCGAACGCGCCATTGCGGTGGAGAATAAATGGCGCGCCCAGCGCTACGGCACCGATTGCATCTTTGCCTCCAGAGACGGACCGGTCACGATTTCGGAGATGCTGTCCCGAATCATCGACGACACCGCCGAGGACGCGGACGCGCTCGGCTGCGCCGCCGAGATCGAGCACTGCCGCATCATTGTGGATCGCGGCAGCTCGGCGGAGTTCCAGCTTCGCGCCTATCGCGAAAACGGCGACGACATCGCAGCCGTGTCACGATGGATCGCTACATCAACGATGTCAGGAACGAGCGCGCCCATCGGGCGCGGTGCCCCAGCGCCGTCATAGCGCCCGCGCAAGCTTCGCGAACGACAACGTTGTTTCTGGATTTGGTACGCCCTAGAGGAAAAGCATGACTGACATCACGTGGTGCGCCGGTTGCGGCCACAGCCTGGTCCCGATCCTGTCCGAGAACGACCGCACGCGGCCGAACTGCTTCTGGTGCGAAGGCGTCGACGCGCGGACCATGGACATGGCGAAGTGGGCGGACAGCCCGGCCGGCAAGCCGGATCGGGCCGCGCCTCGCGCTTTTGATTGAGGCGCCCTCCGCGTCAAACCCGCGCCAGCACGCGCGGACGGAACACGGATTCGGCGGTGAGCGCCGCGGCCGGCCTTCGTGTCGGGCGGCGCCGCGGGATGAAAAAGCTGTTCACGAGGATCGGCTCCTCATCGCCGAGCGCGATCCGCTCCTTCGCGAGCAGGCTCATGACCGAGCGCATCTTGATGACTTCCTGCGCCACGAAGCTGCAGTCCTCGTCACGGTTGATCTGCTCATGCATGATCGCTTCAGCTTCGCGCATGCTGACGCGGAGCGCTCTGATGGTCGTGCGGATTTCGTTGATGCGGTTGTCCATGGCTGCCTCCATCTCGGTCGCATCACAAGAACAAAACATGAACAATCTGTCAATCGCCACCCTGCCCGGTCGCGGAATTATCACTCATCCCGAGGACGACACCGCGTCGATCTGCCACCAGCGCCGCTGCACCTGCACTGGCGAGACTTGCTGACAAATTAGACAGGTCCGCCGCGGCCCCGGACGCGGCGCCCTCGGCACGGCGTCTGTCGATCAGAACCGGTCGTCGATCTAACATCCCGTGCAATCACCGGATTTTTCCTGAACGGGTACGCCCGCATCACTGCTCCGGGCTCGCTTGCCGCTTCGAGAACCAACTGGCCCAGAATTCGCAATGACGTTGCAAGCGAAGCAACGAGGCGGAGCGGAGAGCGTCATGAACGTGCATGCTGCGGGCGATCTCAAGACCACCGGCCTCACCCATCCGAACGGCGCGCCGCTTCGCCTCAACACGCAGGACTTCGTCGCGATCGATCGCGACCGGAATGCGAAGTTCGAGCCGACGTATCGCCCGCAAGCCCTCTACAATCGCGCCAACGAGGGCTTTCACGCCAATAACGAAACCTTCCTGCTCCACGAAGTCGCGACCAATCTGCCGATCTACCGTCCCGACACCGGTCCGACCGACTTCCATCTGCATCTTCCGCCGGGCGGCTTTCAGCTCGTGCTGGTCACCTCGGGCGCTTTCACCTTCGACTATGACGGGCGCTTCCGGCGCGGTGATGCTGCAAAGCGCGATCGTGCATCGCCAGCTGTTCTACACCTGGTCGGGCCTGTCGACCGAAGCGAATCTGAAGACGCCGCAGACCGTGGTGCCGGATCCGATCTCGATGGGCTATTCGGGCAAATTCCTCGAAGCCTTCATCACCGATCCCACCACCTTTCCGAACCCGACCATCGTAGGTCCGGACCAGATCGACGAAGCCGAGACCCCGCGCATAGCCTGGCGCCATCCGCTGCACGATCGCCCGGCTGGTGCCGGCTTCTGGCTGCAGGACCCCCTGGCGCTGGATGCACTGTTCAAGCCGCTCGCGGACGGCTCGATCAAATCGGCGCTGCCGGTTTACGTGCGCGACATCGGCATCGAGGTCCCGAGCGGCCAGCTCGTCACCGGCCACATCATCGCAACCGACCCGCGCGGCCAGTCGCTGCTGCCGAAGAGTGCATCGGCATCCGCGGACACCGCCTCGCTCGCCAAGGGCGAGGTCGTGATCTATCGCGTCATTCGCGGCACGGCCGAATTCAAGACCAGGGCCGGCGAGGCCTTCGAGCTGTCGGCGGGCGACGTGGTGACCTCAGGCAAGAGCTCGATCAGCCTCATAGGCGTCGGCGAGAACACCCAGGTGCTCAGGCTCGGCCTGCTCAAGGGCATGAACGAGCTGCGGAGCTGGACGCCGACGCAGCGCGACGAGATCGACGGTCTCGCCGGCCAGATCATCACGCAGAGGGACATTCGTCCGCTGCGCACCGAAGGCAAGCCGGTCGGATATTTGTACGGTTAGGAGACGCCCTATTCCGCCGCCTGGCGCACATGGCGCGCGGTCGGGGTGCGCATGGTGACGAGCTCCTCGGCCGCGGTCGGATGCAGCGCGATCGTCGCGTCGAAATCGGCCTTGGTCGCCTTCATCTTCACCGCGATCGCCACGGCTTGCGTGATCTCGGCGGCGGCATCGCCGACGATGTGGCAGCCGAGCACGCGATCGGTCGCGCCGTCGACGACGAGCTTCATCAGCACGCGGGTGTCGCGGCCGGACATCGTCGCCTTGATCGGGCGAAACGTCGTCTTGTAGATGTCGACGTGACTAAATTGCGCGCACGCCTCAGTCTCGGTGAGACCAACGGTACCGACCTCGGGCTGCGAGAACACCGCGGTCGGGATGTTGGCGTGATCAACCGTCACCTCGCGCTTGCCGAACACGGTGTCGGCGAAGGCATGGCCCTCGCGGATCGCGACCGGCGTCAGGTTGAAGCGATGGGTGACGTCGCCGATCGCATAGATGCTGTCGACCGAGCTCCTGGAGAAATGGTCGACCGCGATGCCGCCATTCCCAGGGTTGATGGCAACACCGGCTTTCTCCAACCCGAGGTTGGCCACCGCCGGATGGCGGCCGATCGCGAACATCACCTGGTCGGAGGCAAGGCTCGATCCGTTCGACAGATGCGTGGTGAATTCCTCGCCATGGCGATCGACCTTGGCTACCGTGCATCCCGTGAGAATGGTGATGCCCTGCTTCTCCATCTCAGCTCGGACATGGGCCCGAACATCCTCGTCGAAACCGCGCAGGATGTTGTCGCCACGATAGATCACGGTGACGTCGGAGCCGAAGCCGGCGAAGATGCCGGCGAATTCCAGCGCGATGTAGCCGCCGCCCTGGATCACGATCCGCCTCGGCAGCTTTTCCAGGTGGAACGCCTCGTTGGAGGAGATCACGTGCTCGATGCCGGGGATCGAAGCGCCGTGGTTCGGCGCACCACCGGTGGCGATCAGGATGTATCTTGCGGTGATCTTGCGGTCGTTTTCGAGCAGACGGACGGTGTGCTTGTCTTCGATCACCGCGCGGCTCTTGACGATCTGCGCGCCCGACTTCTCGACATTGGCGGTATAGGCCGCCTCCAGCCGCGCGATCTCTTTGTCCTTGTTGGCGATCAGCGTCGCCCAGTCGAAGCTGGCGGGCGGAACGGTCCAGCCGAAACCGGCGGCGTCCTCGAGCTCGTGACGAACATGCGAGCCGATCACGAACAGCTTCTTCGGCACGCAGCCGCGGATCACGCAGGTGCCGCCCATGCGGTACTCTTCCGCGATCGTGACGCGGGCGCCGTATCCGGCCGCGATGCGGGCGGCACGCACGCCGCCCGAACCGCCACCGATGACGAAGAGGTCGACGTCGAATTCAGCCATTGTCCACTCCGACCTCGCTAGGTGTCCGTCATCGCGCGCCTTCTACATCTCCTTGCCGCGCTTCTTCATTTCGGCGCGGAAGGCTGTCGCCACGACCTCGGAGAAACTCTGCGCCCACGAATTCATGAAGGCCATGCTCTGCTCGATCGCCTTCGGCTCGGCGTTGATCAGCTTCTGTCCCAACGGCGACTTGTAGAACGTCACGAGCTCCTTGAGCTCCTGCTCGGTGAACTCGCGGGCATAGGCTTGGGCCATGCCCTCACCGATCTCCTGCTCGCGGCCAGCGAACTGCTGAACCACGACCGGCGCCACGCTGGTGAGATCCTTTTGATAGTTGAGATTCTGCGAGATCAGCGTGCCCTTGACCTTCTCCACCATCCCGGGCACCGCATTGGTGTACATCGCGCTGGCATGCTTCAGGGCCAGGATTTCCTTGGCAGCCGCAATCGCCCCGGGCGAGGCTTTCGGCGGGGCTCCCGCCTGTTGCGCCGTGGCCGGCGCGGCCGAGAGGGTCAACCCCACAGCGAGGATCGCCGCCGGCAAAAACTTCAAAACGCTCTTCATTCCTGGTCTCCTTTCGGCTTACGCCGTTCAATCACGCGGATTCCCTCGCCGCCCGCCAATACGGCCGAGCTGGCCAGGCCGATGAACAGGCCGTGCTCGACCACGCCGGGGATGGCGCTCAACGCCTTGGCGAGACCGGGTGGATCCACAATATGTCCGAGCTGGGCATCGACGATCCAGTGGCCGCCATCGGTGACGAAAACGTGGCCGTCCTTGGCCTTGCGGACCGCCATTTGCCCGGAAACGCCGCATTCGGCAAATGCCTGCTCGATCGCGCGGCGCGTCGCGCCAAGCCCGAACGCGATCACCTCGACCGGCAGCGGAAACTTGCCGAGCGTCGGCACCCATTTGGTGTCATCGGCAATCACGATCATGCGATCCGAAGCGGCCGCCACGATCTTCTCACGCAGCAGCGCGCCGCCGCCGCCCTTGATCAGGTTGAGCGCAGGATCGATCTCGTCGGCGCCGTCGATCGTGATGTCGAGGTGGTCGATCTCGTCCAGCGTGGTGAGCGGCACGCCACAGCGCTCCGCGTCGGCACGCGTCGCTTCCGAAGTGGGCACGCCGATCACCTTGAGGCCGGCGCGCACCCGCTCGCCGAGCAGCTCGACGAAATGCTTGGCAGTCGAGCCGGTGCCGAGCCCGAGCTGCATGCCGTCCCGCACCTCCTCGAGTGCGCGCGCCGCAGCCTGCCGCTTCAACTGGTCCATGTTCACGTGTGCGCCTGCCTTTGGAAGTCTCGAACGTGCCGCCGATCGTGGCCGCTTTCGGCGGCCTATGTAGCCTCGTTTTTCCCTGGAGAACAGGGTCTGGGAACAGGCCTATAAGGTGATCTTATGGACCCGCCCCTTGCGTGGACACGACCGGGCCGGTAGCGCTTGGATCATGAACTCCCCTCACACCATCGTCTTCGATCTCGACGGCACGCTTGTGGATACGGCGCCCGACCTGATCACCGCCCTGAACTTCGTGCTCGACCGCGAAGGGCTGCCGCCCATGCCGATGGCCTCGGCCCGCAACATGATCGGCGCCGGCGCCCGCAAGCTGATCGAACGGGGGCTGGAAGCGGAGGGCCGCACCGTCACCCCCGCCGACATGGACCGGATGACCGCGGATTTCATCGCCTATTATGCCGATCATATCGCGGTCGAATCCCGCCCCTTCGAGGGGCTCGAGGCTGCGCTCGACCATTTTGCGGCCCAGGGCCATCGCCTCGCGGTGTGCACCAACAAGCTGGAATGGCTGTCCAAGCGCCTGCTGGACCAGCTCGATCTCAGCCGCCGCTTTGCCGCGATTTGCGGCGCGGACACGTTTGGCGTCCAGAAGCCCGATCCGACCATCTTTCGGGAGACCGTGGCGCGCGCCGGCGGCGCGGTCAAAGCCAGCATCATGGTCGGCGACGCCGGAACCGATGTCGGGGTGGCTCGCCGGGCCGGGGTACCGGTGATCGGGGTCAGCTTTGGCTACACGGACGTGCCGATCGCCGAGCTGAAGCCGGACCGGCTGATCCATCACATGCGCGACCTGCCGGCCGCCGCCAGCAGCCTGATGACTGCATAACACTCACAAGCCATTGAAATTTCTATGTATTTAGCGATCGCCCCCCCCCAACCGACGAGGCCGCTCCGGCCGGCGCCTCGCCGTTTCCCCGATGCCGGCGCCTGCATGCGCTGAACTAAGTATACCACCCGATTGTCCTCGCCGCGTCCGGTGCTTAGATTGCGTCCCGAGCACCCTCTGAAGCAAGGTGCGCCCGTCGCCGCAAGTGACAAGGTCTCCCGCATGAACGGATCCGCCGCGCTGTCGACCCCGATGACCGATCCGTTCGGGCGGACCATCAGCTATTTGCGCGTGTCCGTCACCGACCGCTGCGACCTGCGCTGCTTCTACTGCATGTCGGAAGACATGACGTTCCTGCCCAAGGCGAACCTGCTGACGCTGGAGGAACTCGACCGGCTCTGCTCGGCTTTCATCGCCAAGGGCGTCAAGAAGCTGCGCCTCACCGGCGGCGAGCCGCTGGTCCGGCGCAACGTGATGACATTGGTGCACTCGCTGTCGCGGCATCTGTCGAGCGGCGCCCTGAACGAGCTGACGCTGACCACCAATGGCACCCAGCTGGCGAAACACGCGCAGGAGCTCGCCGATTGCGGCGTCCGCCGCATCAACGTCTCGCTCGACACGCTGGATCCCCGGAAGTTTCGCGAGATCACCCGCTGGGGCGAGATCGACAAGGTGCTGGAAGGCATCGAGGCCGCGCGCGCCGCAGGACTTGCCGTGAAGATCAACGCAGTGGCGCTGAAGAACCTCAACGAGGACGAATTGCCTTCGCTGATGCGCTGGGCCCACGGCAAGGGCATGGGCCTGACGCTGATCGAGGTCATGCCGATGGGCGAGATCGGTTCGGGCCGGATCGACCAGTATCTGCCGCTGTCGCTGGTGCGCGCGCGCCTCGCCCAGCAATTCACGCTGACGGACCTGGCCGAGAGCACCGGCGGTCCGGCGCGCTATGTCAGCGTCGCCGAGACCGGCGGCAAGCTCGGCTTCATCACGCCGATGACCCACAATTTCTGCGAATCCTGCAACCGGGTGCGCATTACCTGCACGGGAACGCTGCACACCTGCCTCGGGCACGAGGATGCCTCCGATTTACGCAAACCCCTGCGTGCATCCGATGACGACATGCTGCTTGCAGATGCGATCGACCGCGCCATCGGCCTCAAGCCCAAGGGCCACGATTTCATCATCGATCGCCGCCACGACCGTCCCAGCGTGTCCAGGCACATGAGCGTCACCGGCGGCTGACACCGTCGGACTACGGCCTTATTCCCCTTAACTATCAACAAACTTCCGATTGACTGGCGGCACGCTCGCTGGTTTGGTGCGGCGGCCTCATGCCTGCGCGGCGAGACAAGCCACGCGCCCGTTCGGCGCAGTCAAGACGGCCGGGGCACACCATCGGGGAGGACCTATCGTTGCAAGCGCTCCTAAAGCTGAGCCAAGGGATCGACGCGTTCACACGCTGGACGGGCAAACGCCTGGCGTGGCTGATCGTGGCCGCCGTCATCATCTCGGCGGTCAATGCGATCGTCCGCAAGACGTTCGATACGTCCTCCAATTCGTGGCTCGAGCTGCAATGGGTGCTCTTCAGCATCGTGTTCCTGCTCTGCTCGTCCTGGACGCTGCTCGACAACGAGCACATCCGCATCGACATCGTGAACAACGCGCTGCCGAAGACGGTCCGCAACGTGATCGACGTGGTCGGCCACCTGTTCTTCCTGATTCCGTTGTGCATCGTCATGATCATCACCGGCGTGCCGTTCTTCCAGCGCTCGTTCCACATCAACGAGCAATCCGGCAATGCCGGCGGCCTGCCGCAATGGCCCGCCAAAGCCCTGATCATGATCGGGTTCGCTCTCCTGCTCGTTCAAGGCATCTCCGAGCTGATCAAGCGAATTGCGGTCATGCGCGGATTGATGCCGGATCCTCATGATTCGCAGGTGTCGGCGCTGGAGGCTGAAGTCGAGCATCTCGTCGAAGCGATCGAGAAGAAGTAGCCGTTGGCGACGGTTTAGGGGGAATTATGACCGCTTTTATCATCGCCAATATGGCGCCCATAATGTTCGCGTCGCTGGTCGTCGTGCTGCTGCTCGGCTATCCCGCGGCATTCTCGCTCGGCGCCGTCGGCCTGTTCTACGCCATCGTCGGCGTCCAGCTCGGCCAATTCCATCCCGACTTCCTCCAGGCGCTTCCGGAGCGGGTCTACGGCGTGATGAACAACGACACGCTGCTGGCCATTCCCTTCTTCACCTTCATGGGACTCGTGCTGGAGCGGTCGGGCATGGCCGAGGACCTGCTCGACACCATCGGCCAATTGTTCGGTACCATCCGCGGCGGCCTTGCCTATGCAGTGATCTTCGTCGGCGCGCTGCTCGCCGCGACGACGGGCGTGGTCGCGGCATCCGTGATCTCGATGGGTCTGATCTCGCTGCCGATCATGCTGCGCTATGGCTATGACCGCCGCGTGGCAGCCGGCGTCATCGCCGCGTCCGGCACGCTCGCGCAGATCATTCCGCCCTCGCTGGTTCTGATCGTGATGGCCGACCAGCTCGGCAAATCCGTCGGCGATATGTACGAGGGCGCCTTCATTCCGGGCCTCGTGCTCGCAGGACTCTATGCCGGCTACGCCTTCCTCGTCAGCATGATCTTCCCGAAGGCCACCCCGGGCCTGCCCAAGGAGGCCATCGGCTTTCGCGAGGAGAACGGCGACCGCGGCCTGGTCTCGCTCGGTATGCTGTTCCTCGCGAGCTGCGTGTTCGGCTGGTTCATGATGCGCAATTCCAGCGTTCATGGCGCCGACTACGTCGTGCTCAGCATGTTCTACGGCATCATCTTCGCCTTCGTCGTCGCCGTGCTCAACTGGGTCATCGACAAGCTGACCGGCTTCCGCTTCCTCTCGAAGATGGCGCAGCAGACCACGTTCGTGATGGTGCCGCCGCTGTTCCTGATCTTCCTGGTGCTCGGCACGATCTTCATCGGCATCGCGACCCCGACCGAAGGCGGCGCGATGGGTGCCGCCGGCGCCCTCATCCTCGGTGCCGCGAAGCGGCGGCTGAGCTGGGACCTGATCCGGCAAGCCACGGAATCGACCGCCAAGCTGTCGGCTTTCGTCGTGTTCATCCTGGTCGGCGCCCGCGTGTTCTCGCTCACCTTCTACGGCGTCAACGGGCACGTCTGGGTCGAGCACCTCTTGACCTCCCTGCCCGGCGGCCAGATCGGCTTCCTGATCTTCGTCAACGCATTCGTGTTCGTGCTGGCCTTCTTCCTCGACTTCTTCGAGCTGGCCTTCATCGTGATCCCGCTGCTCGGACCTGCCGCCGAGCATCTCGGTATCGACCTGATCTGGTTCGGCGTCATTCTCGGCGTCAACATGCAGACCTCGTTCATGCATCCGCCATTCGGCTTCGCGTTGTTCTATCTTCGGTCGGTCGCGCCGAAGGAACGCTACACCGATCGCGTCACCGGCAAGCGGATGGACCCCGTCACCACGGGTCAGATCTATTGGGGTGCAGTGCCTTTCGTCGTCATTCAGGTCATCATGGTCGGCCTTGTGATCGCGTTCCCGTCGATGGTGATGCACTACAAGGGCGTCCAGTCGAACATCGACCCCAGCACGATCAAGATCGAGGTGCCGCAGATCGAGCTGCCGCCGCTGGATCTTGGACCGCCGTCGAAGTAGCGGGAACCACACTCGCCGTCATGTTCCGCGCAAGCGGCGCATGACGCGCGGCGGCACGCGTGACAAGCACCGGAAACGCAGGCATACCGGGCTATCCCCAGCCCCACGGATGCCTGCTCATGCCCCGATCTCACCCTGTTCCATCGCTCGTTGGCGCGTTGGTCGCCTCACTCTGGCTGGCTTGCGCCGCAACGATGGTGCACGCCGAACCGGTCGCCGATGTCCATGCGCTGGCGCAAAAGGAGCAGCAGCCGCTGCTCGACACGCTGCGCGATCTCGTCAACATCGAATCCGGCAGCAAGGACATCGACGGCCTGAACCAGATCGCCGGGCGCGTTGCCGACCAGCTCAAGCAGCTCGGCGGCACGGTGGAGATCCTGCAACCCACCGACATCTATCGCCTCGACGACACGCCCGAGAAGATCGGGCCGGCCGTGCACGCCGTGTTCAAGGGCACCGGAGCTAAGAAAATCATGCTGATCGCCCACATGGACACGGTGTACCTGAAGGGCATGCTGAAGGATCAGCCGTTCCGTATCGACGGCGACAAGGCCTACGGCCTTGGTATCGCCGACGACAAGCAAGGCGTCGCGCTCATTCTCCATACCGTGGCATTGCTCCAGAAGCTGAACTTCAAAGACTACGGCACGCTCACGGTCCTCACGAACGGCGACGAGGAGATCTCCTCGCCCGGCTGGCGCAGCACCATCACCCGCCTCGCCTCGGATCAGGACGTCGTGTTCTCGTTCGAAGGCGGCGGGTCCGACGGCACGCTGCGCCTTGCCACCAGCGGTATCGGCTCGGCCTATCTCAGCGTCCAGGGCAAGTCGTCACATGCCGGCGCAAGGCCGGAGGGCGGCGTCAATGCGCTGTACGAGCTCTCGCACCAGGTGCTGCAGATGAAGGACCTGTCCAAGCCCGAACAGGGCCTGAAGCTGAACTGGACGGTCTCCAAGTCCGGGACCAACCGCAATGTCATTCCGGCGGACGCCACGGCCCAGGCCGATGCGCGTGCGCTCAAGGTCTCCGATTTCGAGGAGCTGGAAAAGGAGCTGCAGGACAAGATCAAGAATCGCCTGCTGCCCGACTCCAAGGTCGACCTGAAGTTCGAGGTGCGTCGCCCACCGCTCGAAGCCAACGAGGCCTCGCGCCGCGTGGCGGCCCACGGCAAGACGATCTATGGGGAGATCGGAATGTCCCTCAAGGTCGACGAGAAGGCGACCGGCGGCGGCACCGACGCCGCGTTTGCCGCGCTCAAGACCAAGGGCGCGGTGGTGGAAGGCATGGGCCTGTCAGGCTTCGGTGCACATTCCAATGATGCCGAATATGTGCAGCTTGGCAGCATCGTGCCGCGGCTCTATCTGGCGACGCGCATGATCATGGACCTGTCGAGCGGCAAGCTGAAATAACGGCGTCCCTTCTTTCTCCCCTTGTGGGAGGTGGCGTCTTGTCCGCCAGCCGAAACCGCAGCGTGAACTCCGCCCCGCCGCCGGGGAGGTTCCCCACGGCAATCGTTGCCGCATGATCATCCGCCACGGCGCGCACGATCGAGAGTCCCAGCCCCGCGCCGTCACTGCGCTGGCGGTCGGCGCGCCAGAAGCGCTGGAAGATCAACTCGCGCTCGGCCTCCGCGATCCCCGGGCCGCAATCGCGCACGCGCACCGAGCCGTCCTCACCCACCTCGACATCGACGGTGGTGTCCTTCGCCGTGAACTTGATGGCGTTTTCGGCGAGGTTGAAGATCGCGCGCTGAAGCATCTCCGAATTGCCGTGGATCTTGACCGGCGCGTCGGTCCCCCTCAGCGCAATGTCCTTGTGCTGACTGATTGCGAACGGTGCGATCGAGGCGACCACATCGGCGCAGACGGCACGCAAATCCGCGGTCTCGCCGGGATCGAGCACCAGGGTGTCGAGCTCGGCGATCTCCAGGAGCTGGGCGACGAGCCGGCTCATGGCTTCGATGTCGGCATGCAGCGCTTGCCGTGCCGCACGATCGTCAAGCGTCTCGATCCGTGTGCGCAGGATCGCGAGGGGAGTACGCAATTGATGCGCGGCATCGGCCGTGAACTGCCGTTGCAACCGAAAGCCGTCCTCGAGGCGGTCGAGGGCCTGGTTGACGGCGGTGACGAGCGGCAGGATCTCGCGCGGGATCTGTTCGGTCGGCAAGCGGATATCGGTGCGCGCCGGACCGATATTGCTGGCCTCCTCGGAGGCCTTCCACAGCGGCGCGATCGCACGGCGGAAAATGATGATGTCGGTGGCTAGCAGGACCAAGAGGATCGGGATGGTGATCCACCCCACCCGCCGGAAGAAATTCGAGACGATGTCGTCGATGATGACGTCGCGGTGCGCGAGATCCTCGGCGACCTGGACGCGCACCGTCTTGCCGTCGATGTCCCGGGTGACCGTGGCGCCGGAAATGCTCTCCGACGAGCGCGGTGCAGTGGCGGCGAAGCGCCGGTGCGAGGAGAACAGCAAGCGGCCCTCGGCATCGCGAATGTCGTACTGATAGCGGCCGTAAGCATCCGAATAGAGGCCCTTGAGACTGTCCGGCAGATTGAACGTCAACGCACCGTCCGGCTGCGCGACGATGCGCTCCGCCAGCACTTCGGCCTGGGCGCGCATGGCATCGCGATGCAGCTGGTCGATCTCAGAATTGAGCAGCCAGAACAAGACCAGCGGCAGGAAGATCGCGACCACCGCCACCGCCAGGATGTGCAGGAACACGATGCGCCAGATCAGCGATTTGAACGTCGGCGATCTGCCATAGGACCCGGCATGGGATCCGACGTGAGATCCGACCCGGGCCACGCTATTTCTCCACATCCATGAGATAGCCGACGCCGCGGATGGTATGGATCACGACCTTGGCGCCGTGTTCAGCGAGCTGCTTGCGCAGCCGCGAGACATAGACCTCGACCGCGTTGGAAGCGACCTCGCCGTCCAGTCCGAAGATGTGGTCCTCGACGTTCTTCTTCGGCACCACCCGCCCCTGCCGGCGCAGCAGGATCTCGAGCACCGAGGTCTCGCGCGCGGAGATGATCCGCGGCTGGTCGTCGACGAAAATCTGGCGACTCTCGGTGTCGTAGACGAGGTTGGCGAGACTGAGCGAACGGCCGAGCAGCTGGCCGGGCCGGCGCAGGATCGCCTCCAGCCGCGCCACCAGCTCCTCCATCGCGAACGGCTTTGCGAGATAGTCGTCGGCGCCGCTGCGCAGGCCACTGACGCGATCCTGCAGGCCACCGCGCGCGGTCAGCACCAGCACGGGCAGCGGTTCCATCTTGAGGCGCAGCTCGCGCAGCACCGACAGACCGTCGCCGTCGGGCAGCCCGAGGTCGAGGATCATCGCAGCATAGCTGACGCTGCTCACCGCCTCGCGCGCCTCGGCCGCGCTGCCGACGATGTCGCTCTGGTAGCCGGCCGCCGCCAGCCCGCCCGCGACGAGTCGCGACAGCTCGGCATTGTCCTCGACGATCAGAAGGCGCATCGCAGTCCCGCCGGATACTCAGGTCGCCGCACGGCTCGCGCGGCATCTTCGCTCTTTTCAAGCATTCCGGGCCTCGCGACCAGCGAAAAAGCAGCGGGCGGGACCGATCACCTGTCAGGTTCCTGTAAGACAATCGGCTGTGCGCTCGGAAGACGAGACGGCGGACGCCCGTAGCAGCTGGACCATTCTAGCTGCGCCCCTCGAAATAAGCGCACAGCAACGTCGTGTCCTTTTGGCCGATCGTTCACTCGATGAAACTGCTGGAGCGGGCGGAGACTATGTTCGCGACTAGATTGGCTAGCTCGCAGGATGGCCGCTTCTAAAAAGCGGCCCTGAGTTCGGCCAGTTGATCGCATGCTGCGCCGAGCTCCGCCTCGGTCCGACTCGCAGGCAAATCCATATACGCGATCGGCCGTTCAAACTGGCTCGCCGTGAAGTCGCACCTCTTGCCTTCGATCAGATCGTAAAAATGGCTGG
This sequence comes from Bradyrhizobium sp. 138, assembly GCF_023074075.1. Lineage (GTDB taxonomy): Bacteria > Pseudomonadota > Alphaproteobacteria > Rhizobiales > Xanthobacteraceae > Bradyrhizobium. The sequence goes on from NZ_JADPKT010000033.1 coordinate 221,307, forward strand.
TTCCGGCTCCGCGAAGGCCGCTTGTACCGCCAATTTTTTCCCATGACTTATCAAGCCATTGGCTACTGTGCATGGCGTTGTTTTTCATTTTTTGAGTCTGGCGCTTGCCAATGAACATAACAACGCCCCGGAGCTTTCGCGCCGGGGCGTGCCTGCAACAGAAGACGTGATCAGCTCTGCGAGCGCCGCGCCATGAAGATGTCGTAACCGACTTCGGCGACCTGGAACCAGGAGTAGCCGTCGCTCGTGAACTTGGCGAGCGAGTCATGCACCTTCTTGAAGTTGGCGTTGGTCGCGCCGACTTCAGTGTGCAGCTCCTTGGCGGCCTTGTAACAGGCGTCCATGATCGATGGCGAGAAAGCGTGCAGCTTGGTGCCGCCCGCGAGCAGCTTCTTCAGCGCCAGCGGATTGGCGGTGTCGTAGCGCGCCATCATGTAGTTGTTGGCGTAGTGGCCGGCCTGCTCCAGCACGCTCTGGTAATATTTCGGCAGCGCGTTCCACTTGTCGAGATTGACGAAAGCCAGCAGCATCGGCCCGCCTTCCCACCAGCCAGGATAGTAGTAGTGCGGCGCGATCTTGTAGAAGCCGAGCTTCTCGTCGTCATAGGGACCGACCCATTCGGCGGCGTCGATGGTACCCTTTTCCAGCGCCGGATAGATGTCGCCGCCGGCGAGCTGCTGTGGCACCACGCCGAGCTTCTGAAGCACGCGGCCGGTGAAGCCGCCGATGCGGAATTTCATGCCCTTGAGATCATCGGGCGTGTTGACCTCTTTCCTGAACCAGCCGCCCATCTGGCAACCGGTGTTGCCGGCCAGCAGCGAGGTGACGTTATAGCTCTTGTAGAACTCGTTGAGCACGTCGCGTCCGCCGCCCTGCATGTACCAGGCCTGGTTGATGCGCATGTTGGGACCGAACGGCACGGCCGAGCCGAAGGTGAAGGTCGGATCCTTGCCGAAATAATAGTAGGAGGCGGTGTGACCGATTTCGCAGGTGCCGTTCTGCACGGCGTCGAGCACCTGCAGGCCCGGCACGATCTCGCCGGCTGCGAAGATCTGGATCTGGAATTTGTTGTCGGTCGCCTCCGCGACCATCTTGCACATCATCTCGGCGCCGCCAAACAGCGTGTCGAGCGATTTCGGCCAGCTCGTCGGCATGCGCCATTTGATTTCCGGCATCGATTGCGCGATCGCGGGAGCCGCGAGCGTGGCGGCGCCGGCCGCGCCAAGTCCTGTGACCTTGATAAAGTCTCTTCTCTTCATGATTTCCTGCCCTGATGGTTCGTGGTGATGGACCTTCTTTCCGAGGCTTGGCTCCACCATGACGCAATGCGAGACCGAATGCCATCCCGATCGCACTGCGGCAAAGAAAAAGCCCGGCCTCCACGGGAGGCCGGGCTTTCCGGTCTTGCGACTTTAGGCCTAGGCGATCAGCCGCGCGTGCGCGAGCGGATCATGAAGCTGTCGTAGGTATATTCGGCGACCTGCCACCACAGATATTCGTCGGAGCGGTAGGCCTGCATGGCGTCGATCGACTTCTTGAAGTCGGCGTTCTTGGCCGAGATCTCGGCCCAGAGCTCGTTGGTCGCCTTGAGGCAGGCTTCCAGCACCTCGTTGGTGAAGGGACGAAGCTGGGTGCCGCCGGCAACCAGGCGCTTCAGCGCTGCAGGGTTCTGCATGTCGTAGCGCGCGGCCATCCAGGTGTTGGCATTGGTCATCGCGTTGGTGAGGATCGCCTGGTAGCTCTTGGGCAGCGCATTGAACTTCTCCAGGTTGGCGAAGGCGTGGACGGTCGGCCCGCCTTCCCAGAAGCCTGGATAATAGTAGTACTTGGCGACCTTGGCGAAGCCGAGCTTCTCGTCATCGTAGGGGCCGACCCACTCGGCAGCGTCGATGGTGCCCTTTTCGAGCGCCGGATAGATGTCGCCGCCGGCGAGCTGCTGCGGCACCACGCCGACCTTCTGAAGCACCTGGCCTGCGATGCCGCCGATGCGCATCTTGAGGCCGGAGAGATCGGCAACGGTCTTGATCTCCTTGCGGAACCAGCCGCCCATCTGGGTGCCGGTGTTGCCGCAGGGGAAGCCGATCACGTTCGACTTCTTGAAGAACTCGTTGCCAAGCTCCATGCCGCCGCCCTGGTACCACCAGGAGTTCTGCTGGCGTGCGTTGAGGCCGAACGGCACCGAGGCGTAGATCGCGAAGGTCGGATCCTTGCCGACATAGTAGTACGAGACGGTGTGGCACATCTCGACGGTGCCGTTGGAGGTCGCATCGAGCGCCTGGAGGGCCGGGACGATTTCGCCGCCAGCAAACACCTGGATCTGGAATTTGTTGTCGGTCATCTCGGCGACGTATTTCGCCATCTGCTCGGCGCCGCCATAGATGGTATCGAGCGACTTCGGGAAGCTCGAAGTCAGGCGCCACTTGATCTCGGGCGAGGACTGCGCGATCGCCGGCGAGGCCACCGCGGTCGCCGCCGCGCCTGCTGCCGACACTTTAAGAAAATCACGACGCTTCATCTTCAGGTCTCTCCTTGCTGGGGCGTTTCCCCTTGACTTCTCTTCTTGCCGCCGCTCATTCCGGCGACGCGTTGGGACCGCGTCGAACCGAAGGGGCTTGACTGCCGTGGGCCTTTAACACGGAAGCCCCGCTTGCGGAACGCGACAATGGCATGACGGGGCTCTACGAAAGTCGCATGTCCCCGGAGCTAGCCGCGGTGACCGGTTCAGGCCGCCGCGATGACGCCCTTGAGCTGGTCGCGGACTTGCCCTGCAATGGCGCGGTAGATCGCCGCATGGGGACCGTCCGGCTCGCTGTCGACGACGGGATTGCCGGCGTCCGAGGTGGCGCGAATCGCCATATGTAGCGGGATCTCGCCGAGGAACGGTACCTCGAGCTTCTCGGCCTCGTGCCGCGCCCCGCCATGGCCGAAAATGTCCGACTTGGTGCCGCAATGCGGGCACTGGAAGTAGCTCATGTTCTCGACGATGCCGAGCACGGGCACGTTGACCTTCTTGAACATGGCAAGTCCCCGCCGCGCGTCGATCAGGGACAGATCCTGCGGGGTCGAGACGATCACCGCGCCCTTGAGCGGCACGTTCTGCGCCAACGTGAGCTGGGCATCGCCGGTGCCCGGCGGCATGTCGACCACCAGCACGTCGAGCTTGCCCCATTCGACGTCGCGCAGCATCTGCGTCACCGCCGACATCACCATGGGACCGCGCCAGATCATCGCGGTCTCTTCCTCGACCAGGAAGCCGATCGACATAATGGCGAGCCCGAAGCGCCGGAGCGGAATCATTTTGCGCGCGTCGTTCAGCTCTGGCTTGTCGCGCAGGCCCGTCAACCGCGGCACCGAGGGACCGTAGATGTCGGCATCGAGCAACCCGACCTTGAGGCCGAGATCGCGCAGACCCAGCGCCAGGTTCAGCGCGGTGGTCGACTTGCCGACGCCGCCCTTGCCGGAGGCGACCGCGATCACGGCGGCGACGCCCGGGATCTCCGACTGCCGCGCCATGGGCGATTGGGCGCCGCCCTGCGGCGGCGGCTTGTGGGCATGGACCGGCTGCACGCCCGGCGCGCCGCGGCTAGGTTGCGGCGGCGGTGGAGGCGCGGAGCCCGGCTTGCGCTCCGCGGTCAGCGCCACCATGACGGTGGTGACGCCGGGAATGGTGCGCACGGCGGCCTCGGCCTCGGCCCGGATGGACTCCCAGGCCCTGGCCTCGGCGGCGTCGACATTGATCGAGAAGAACACCTTGCCGTCGGACGCGCTGATGGCGCTCAGCACATTGGCATTGGTGAGCGCGACCCCGCGGGGCGACTTGATCCTGGCGAGGCTGTCGAGAACCTGTTGCTGCGTCACGCTCAAAGCGCATCTCCTGAACGGAGCCTGATCCGGACCTGGAGGGCCGCGCCAGCGCAGAGCGTGGAGCGGCTTTCCGGCAAGGTCATGCTCGAGACTTTAGGATGCCCCATTAGAGCGGAAACGCCCAAAAGGCTACTGCCTGCCGATATCGTCAGCCATCTCGGCGGGCGCTGCCCCCTGCTCCTTAGTGGCCTCGTAATTCAGCTCGATCATGACCCCGTTGGGGTCGTGAACGAAGATCTGCCAGAGGTCGCCGCCGGGCACCTGGCGGGAGTCGAACTTCATCCCCTTGGACGTCAGCCGCTGCTTCATGCCGTCAAAGCCGCGGCTGACGAAGGCGACGTGGTGGACAACGCCGGAATCCGGCTTTTGTGGCTCAGCCGTCGCAGAAATATCGACAAGATGCACCACCGCCTTGCCCTCGCTGTACATCCAGGCGCCGGGGAAGGCGAAGTTCGGCCGGGCGCCTTTTTCCAGGCCCAGCACGTCCTCGTAGAAGCGGACGGTCTCGGCCAGATTCCGGGTCCGGATGTTGAAATGATCGAGGACGCCAACGCTCACGCCGCCCATGCTCTCGCTCCCTTGTTTTGAAGTCCTTAAGGTCCCTCAATCCTAGCACAGGGGGCCGCCAAACGAAGCCGTTGCCCTCCCGGCTTAACGGTTTATGGTGCGCCTCCGATCCGCCCTCGCAGCGGAACCTCGAGGACGCCGCCTGGCGCCCTCGCCCGGATGCAACCGTAAAACTCAAGCTACGGACAAGGTACCACACATGGCTAAAGTCGCTTTCCTCGGTCTCGGTGTCATGGGCTTCCCCATGGCCGGACACCTCGTCAAAAAAGGGGGCCATGAGGTCACCGTCTACAACCGCACCGCGGCCAAGGCGAAGGAGTGGGCGGACAAGTTCGGCGGCAAGACCGCAGCGACCCCGAAGGCCGCCGCCGAGGGCCAGGACTTCGTGATGTGCTGCGTCGGCAACGACAACGATCTGCGCGCGGTCACGATCGGCGCCGACGGCGCCTTCGCCGGCATGAAGAAGGGTGCGACCTTCGTCGATCACACCACCGCCTCCGCCGAGGTCGCACGCGAGCTGGACGCAGCCGCCACCAAGGCCGGCTTCAAATTCGTCGATGCGCCGGTCTCCGGCGGCCAGGCCGGCGCCGAGAACGGCGTGCTGACGGTGATGTGCGGCGGCGCGCAGGATGCCTATTCCGGCGCGGAGCCGATCATCACGGGCGCCTATGCGCGGATGTGCAAGCTGCTCGGGCCCGCCGGAAGCGGCCAGCTGACGAAGATGGTCAACCAGATCTGCATCGCCGGTCTGGTGCAGGGTCTCTCCGAGGGTATCCACTTCGCCAAGAAGAGCGGCCTCGACGTCGCCGCGGTGATCGAGACCATCTCCAAGGGCGCGGCGCAGTCCTGGCAGATGGAAAATCGCTACAAGACCATGAACGACGACAAATACGATTTCGGCTTCGCGGTCGAATGGATGCGCAAGGACCTCTCGATCTCGCTGGCTGAAGCCCGTCGCAACGGCGCCACCCTGCCGGTGACCGCGCTCGTGGACCAGTTCTACGCCGAGGTCGAGAAGATGGGCGGCAAGCGCTGGGATACATCGAGCCTGCTCGCGCGCCTGCAACGCTGAGGAGCGCGTGACGGTCGCGGCCGGGCAGCTGCGACCGTCACCGGCCTTGACGCAGCGCTGGCGCCGCGCCAAGGCCTGACAAGCGCCATTGAGCCGAAGAACGAACTCCGGGGGACCGATTTGCTGAGCGTGATAGCCGCCGTTTTCATCGTTGCGTATGCAGCCATCGCGCTCGAACACCCGCTCGGCGTCAACAAGAGCGCTTCGGCTCTGCTGGGAGCGGGCCTGCTCTGGACCATCTATGCGATGTCCGTCGGCGACGCCTCGCTCGTCAGCCACCAGCTCGACGAATCCGTCGCCTCGACCGCGCAGATCGTCTTCTTCCTGATCGGCGCCATGACGATCGTCGAGGTGATCGACGCCCATAACGGCTTCGAAGTCATCACCTCGGTCATCCGCACCACGAAGCAGACCACGCTGATGTGGATCATCGGCTTCGTGACGTTCTTCCTGAGCGCGATCCTCGACAATCTGACGACCACCATCGTGATGGTTTCGCTGATCCAGAAGCTGATCGGCAACAAGAGCGATCGCCTGCTGTTCGCCTCCCTGATCGTCATCGCCGCCAATGCCGGCGGTGCCTGGACCGTGATCGGGGACGTCACGACGACGATGCTCTGGATCGGAGGACAGATCACGCCGGTCAGCATCATGAAATCGGTGTTCCTGCCGTCCCTGGTCAATCTGCTCGTACCGCTGCTCATCATCGGCTACTCCGTCAGAGGGAAGGACATCGCTCCTCCGCTGCAGCGGGAAGCGCAGGCCCTCAGGGTCGAGCTGTTCGAACGCAATCTGATGTTCTATCTCGGGCTCGGTACGCTGGTCGCGGTCCCGGTGTTCAAGGCCGTGACGCACCTCGCCCCCTTCATGGGCATCCTGTTCGGGCTCGGCATCCTCTGGCTGGTCGGCGAGATCGTTCACCGCCACAAGGACGAGGATGCGCGTCGCCCCCTCACCCTCGTCCATGCGCTGACGCGCATCGACATGAGCTCCATCGTGTTCTTCGTCGGCATCCTCATGGCCGTCGCGTGCCTGGAGCATGCCCGCGTGCTGGAGCTGCTGGCCAAATGGCTCGACACCACCGTTGGCCGCCTCGACATCATCGTCATCCTGCTCGGTCTCTTGAGCGCCATCATCGACAACGTGCCGCTCGTCGCGGCGACGATGGGCATGTACAATCTGGTGCAGTACCCGCCCGACAGCTTCATCTGGGAGTTCATCGCCTATTGCGCCGGCACTGGCGGCTCGATCCTGATCATCGGGTCGGCCGCGGGCGTTGCCGCCATGGGACTCGAACGGATCGAGTTCCTCTGGTACGCCCGCCGCATCGCGCCTCCCGCACTTGCGGGCTATCTGGCGGGAGCGGTGGCGTACATCGTGCAGCACGCGGCGCTGCATTGAACGGCGCGGGCGAGATCCAAAATTAACGCCGGGTTAACGTAATTCTTTAGCTCCTTAAGTCACCTCTTAAGGATTTGTTGCCAGAGATAGACAATGCAGAAGGCCCGCGTCCGGCGTGGGCAGGAATCGTGTTGCTTGATGAGTAACCCCGCTGAAAAGCCCGAGGTTGTGCAGCTTCCGGCCGAGCCGGTGAGCGCTCCATCGGCGAGCAGCCGAAGGGCTGCGGCGCAGCGGGTCCGCGAGGCGCGCGACAAGTTGACTTCGACCAGCGGAACCCGGCCGGCCTTCGACGCCGAAATGCTGCGCCAATATGCCCAGACCCGGCTGTCGGCTTCCTATGTCGTGATGCTGCTGGTGGTCGCGACCGGCGTGCTGTTCGGGCTGTGGATGCAGCCGATCCCGGCCGCGGCCTGGACCGCGGGCATGCTCTGCATCCACGGCGCCCTGATCCGCAGTTGCCGGCGGTTCCTGACCGAGCCCAGCTCTCCGGCCGCGACGCGCGCATGGCGGACGCGCTTTGTCGTGCTCGACCTGCTCTATGGCCTGTGCTGGATGGCGATCCTGATCCATCCCGTGCTCGACCTGGTCACGGAAACGCTGATGATGTTCCTGATGCTGCTGGTGATCGCAGTATCGAGCATGCTCGCCGCCAATTTGCCGATCGCAGCCCTTGCCGCCACCGCGCCGGTTGCGGTCGCGATGGCGCTGAGCTTCGCGATGACCGGCTCGCTGGATAATTACGTCCTGGCTGCGCTCGCACTCGCCGCCGAAGGCTACTTCGTGCTGCTGGCGCATCGTCTGCACTCCTCCACCTTCGCCACGCTGGAAGCGCGCGCCGAGAAGGACGCGCTGATCGGCGAGCTCGAACAGGCCAAGGCGATCTCGGATGAAGCACGCCACCGCGCCGAATCCGCCAACGTCGCCAAGTCGCGCTTCCTCGCGCAGATGAGCCACGAGCTGCGCACGCCGCTGAATGCGATCCTCGGCTTCTCCGAGGTGATGAAGAGCGAGATTTTCGGCGTCCATGCGGTGCCGGTCTACAAGGAGTACTCGGCGGACATCCATAATTCCGGCGTGCACCTGCTCAACCTCATCAACGAGATCCTCGATCTGTCGCGGATCGAGGCCGGCCGCTACGAGCTGAACGAGGAAGCGGTGTCGCTGGTCGGCATCGTCGCCGACTGCCATCATCTGATGAAGCTGCGTGCCTCGAGCCGCGGCATCACCATCCACGAGGTGTTCGAGCAGGCCATGCCACGGCTCTGGGCCGACGAGCGCGCGATCCGCCAGGTCGTGCTCAATCTGCTCTCCAACTCGATCAAGTTCACCCCGCAGGGCGGCGAGATCTGGCTCAAGGCCGGTTGGACCGCTTCGGGCGGACAATATCTCTCGGTGAAGGATTCAGGTTCCGGCATTCCCGAGGACGAGATCCCGGTCGTGCTCGCCTCGTTCGGCCAGGGCTCCAACTCGATCAAATCGGCCGAACAGGGCGCCGGCCTCGGCCTGCCGATCGCCAAGAATCTGATCGACCTGCATGGCGGCACGTTCACGCTGAAATCCAAGCTGCGCATCGGCACCGAGGTGATCGTCACCTTCCCGCCGGAGCGCGTGATGAGCGCGCTTGCGCCGCTGTCGGATGATTCTCCACCGCTCCAGCCGGAGAGTTCCGTACTGCCCGACGAGAAGCGCCGGCCCCGCCACAAGCCGATCATGAGCGCAGGCACGGGCTCTTAACCAAATGCTTGCCGACATGCCCGACCATCCTCCACTATGTCCGAATGAGCAAAGAAACGCCGTGCGTCGCCGTCTGCATGATCGATCCCAGGACCAAGCTATGCTTCGGCTGCGGCCGGACCTTGCCCGAGATCGCGCGCTGGCACGCCATGGAAGGTGCGGAGCGGCTCGCAGTCATGGCCCTGTTGCCGGCACGCATGACGGAAGCTGGACTTGTGCCGATCGCGGGATCCCCGAAACGCACCTGACCGGCCTGCGCGCCTGCGGAGGCGCGCGATGATCCGCTTCCTCCTCGTTCTCGTCATGCTCGCCGGCACGGCAGGCGCGGTCGTCGCCTATGGCGATCCCGAGCAGATCGCGCGCGCAAGCAATAAAGTCTCGCACATTTTTCGCGCACAGCCGGCGACGCCCGCCCCCGCGGTGCAGATCCCACGCGGCCAGGGCGGCGAATTTGCGCTGCGTGCGAAGATCAACGGTGTCGCAGCGCCAATGGTGATCGATACCGGTGCGACGTCGGTCGTGCTGACCTGGGAAACCGCCAAAGCCATCGGGCTGCCGCTCGAGATGCTCGAATACGACGTCGATCTCGAAACCGCCGGTGGTCATACCAAGGCGGCCCGCCTCACGCTCGACCGCCTCTCCGTCGGCCATCTCGTCGAAAAATCGGTGCCGGCCCTCGTCGTCCAGCGCGGGCAGATGAGGACCAATCTGCTCGGCATGAGCTTCCTTGACCGCCTGGAGAGCTGGGGCGTCCGCGCCGACAAGCTGATGCTCACGGGCTATCCTGAGCTCCAGAGCAGCCACCGCCGCTCACGCACGGCGGTTGATTAGCTGACTTACGCCGCTTCGGCCGGCGCGCGTGCACCGATGCGCGCGATCGCATCGCGCAGCACCTCGAGGTCGGCGCCCGGCTTCACGCCCTGCTCTGCGAGATGGCGACGGAAGGCCCGTGCGCCGGGCACGGCATGGAATGCCCCGACGAAATGCCGCGTGATCGCATGCAGCCGCGTGCCGCGCGCGAGCTGCTGCTCGATATAGGGCATCATCGCCTCGAGCGCGTCCTGCATGGACCCATGCGGGACCGCCTCGCCGAAGATGTCGGAATCGACGGAAAGCAGCCGCCATGGCTCCTGATAGGCGGCACGGCCGAGCATCACGCCGTCGACATGTTCGAGATGCGCCCTCGCCTCGTCGATTCCAGGAATGCCGCCATTGATGATGACGGGCACGCCGGGCATTGCGCGCTTGAGACGATAGACGCGCTCATAGTCGAGCGGCGGGATATCGCGGTTCTCCTTCGGAGACAAACCGTTGAGCCAAGCCTTGCGGGCATGCACGATCAGCGCATCACAGCCGGAGGCGACCACAGCGCGCGCAAGCGCATCGAGCGCAACTTCCGGATCCTGGTCGTCAATGCCGATGCGGCATTTCACCGTGACGGGAACGGCGACTGCGCGCTTCATGGCTTCGACGCACCTCGCCACCAGCTCCGGCTCCGCCATGAGGCAGGCGCCAAAGCGGCCGTCCTTGACGCGATCGGATGGGCAACCGACGTTGAGATTGATCTCGTCGTAGCCGAACGCCTCGCCGATCGCCGCGGCCTGCGCGAGCTCGTGCGGATCCGAGCCACCAAGCTGAAGCGCGACCGGATGCTCGATCGCGTCGAATCCAAGCAGCCGCTCCCGGTCGCCATGAATGACGGCGCCACTGGTCAGCATCTCGGTATAGAGCAGCGCCCGCCGCGTCAGGTGACGATGGAACACCCGGCAGTGCCGGTCGGTCCAATCCATCATGGGGGCAATACAAAATCGATGCGATAACATATTGATGTTATTTCGCTTTTCGTTCTCGGTAGGTAGTTGCTGTTTTTGGGCCGACAGAAGATTTCAATCTAACATTCGAGGCATTTTCCTTTCACTTCAAGTGCTTATTTGGAAGGCTTCCCCAGCGCTTTTAGAACACGGCCCCCCTACCGGCTGAGCTTCCGCAGTACCGTGCTGCTTTGGACCCTTCTACCGATCCCGTTCGCTTCGGCTGCAAGATAATGAGCCGCAACTGCCGAACATCGCGGCATTTCGGCATCGGTGTCTTCAGAACCGGCACCAAACGGCAAGCAATGCCGCGCAAATGCGCAAAGATGACCCGATGCCAATCGGGAGCTGAAGCATGTCCCAGTCAGTACACCTTCAGGCCTTTCGCGACCTTCTGGAGGGCGGGGACATCGTCGAAGACCCCGAGCGGATTGCCGCCTACACAACGGATCAACGCCAGCTCTTCACCGGGTCCACATTTGCAGTGCTAATGCCGGCAACCACGAAGCAGGTCGCCGACATCGTGCGGCTAGCGGCGCGCCACGGCTTCGGTATCGTTCCGCAAGGCGGCAACACCAGCTACTGCGGCGGCGCGACGCCGGACGCCTCCGGACGCCAGATCATCGTGAGCCTCGAGCGGATGGACAGGATTCGCGAAGTCGATCCCGTCTCCATGAGCATCTCTGTCGACGCCGGCGCCATCCTGAAGAACGTACAGGACGCCGCGGCGGCCACCGGACTTCTGTTGCCGCTCAGCCTAGGCGCTGAAGGCAGTTGCCGGATCGGCGGCAACATCGGCACGAACGCCGGCGGACTGTCCGTCGTCAGGTACGGAATGACCCGCGATCTGCTGCTCGGGATCGAGGTGGTGCTGTCGGACGGCACGGTGATATCCGACATGCGCAAGCTGCGGAAGAACAATACCGGCTACGACGTCAAACAGTGCTTCATCGGAGGCGAGGGAACTCTCGGCATCGTCACGGGCGCAGTGTTGCGTCTCGCGCCCTTGCCGACCCGCCGCGCGACCGCCTGGCTGAAGCTCGCGCGGGGCGCGCCGCTCGCCGAGCTTCTCGCCCTGATCCGTCGTGAATCCGCGGACCTGCTGACCGCATTCGAGTTCATGGCGGCCCGATCGATCGCGCTCGCGACCGAAGCAATGACCGACCCGCCCTCCCTCCGAGACGGACCAGGAGGCGCCGTCCTCGTCGAGTTCGCCTCTTCCTCACGCCATCTCGATCTCGACGAACTGATGGAAGCCGTTCTGGCCGAGGCGATCGAGTCCGGATGGATCGAGGACGCGCTCCTGGCGCAGAGCGGATCGCAGCGGACCGCGATGTGGCGGCTGCGCGAGGCCATCCCCGAAGGCGAGAAGCGTCGTAACGGATCGGTCAAGCACGACATTTCGGTGCCGCTTTCCTCCATTCAGCGCTTCCTGGATTTAGCCGACGCGCAGGTGCGGTCGCATGACGCCAACCTTGAGCTGTCAGTCTATGGACACGTCGGCGATGGCAATCTGCACTACAACGTGCTCGTTCCTGCTGGCGTCGACCGGCTGGAGTTCACCAAGCGGATCGAAAGTAGCCTGTCCCTGCAACTCTACGACACGGCCGCGGCGCTCGGCGGCACGTTCAGCGCGGAGCACGGCGTTGGTCGATTCAAGAAGCACCTTCTGGAGCGGTACGGCGATCTCGGACGCATCGCGGCGATGCGCCGGATCAAGACCGCGTTTGATCCGGCGGACATCATGAACGCCGGCGCGATCGTTCGCCCATTGGGAGACAAGTCTGCCTGTTGAACCATCGGCCGGCGAAGATGCTTCGTCCAGGCTCAAACGGTGGGTCTTCGGCTGAGGCACCTCGATCAGCCAAACCGTCTTGTCCATAAAGAAAGAGCCACTCCGAAGGAGTGGCTCAAGTTGGGGAGGAAACGCCAGGGTACGCGTCAGGCCTGAGTTCCGGCTCGATCTTCAGATAGCGGCAATGTCCAGCTTCGAGCCGTCGACCAGACGCGACAGCCGGAACGGTGTGGGATCGACGCAAGGCGTGTCGTTTACGACAAGCTCTGCGGCCAGATAGCCGAGCCCCGGGCCCAAACCGAAGCCGTGACCCGAGCAGCCCGCCGCGAGGACGAGGCCTTCCACCCCGTCCACCTGCGACACCACAGGCACTGCGTCCGGCGTGCAATCGACGAAGCCACCCCAGGCGCTATCGATCTCTATTTCGCCGAGTTGGGGGAAGGTTTTCCGAACACTCTCCACCACTTGGCTCACCAGCCATTTCAAGGGCGGAGGATCCAGCACGCGATTCTGTTCGAAGATCCGATCGTCGTTGGTCAGCAGCGCCGGCATCGAATCCGGCCCTGAAACGAACGATTGGCCGATGCCGAGCCTGACATTCTTCAGGCGACGCAAGAACTGCGGCATGAATTCCCGGCTATACCGGATAGCCTGGGGCGTGATTTCGAGGTTCGCCTTGCCGCTGATCGCAAGCGTATAGCTGCCGTCCAGTCGGCGCGTGATCGTGCAGTAGGGTGTGGAGACTGCCTCGCCTATGTTGATCGTCGGGGTGGAACGCAGCGCGGTCTGCCGGATGCTCGCTTGGGGGAAGCTGATCCCGAGCGGCCGAAGGAACCGCGAGGACCAGGCGCCGGCGGCGCACAGCACCGCGCTGGTCCTGATGTAGCCCTTCTCCGTGTGCACGCCCGCAATCTTGCCATTGGCCAAGTCGAGCGCCCGCGCGGCGCATCCCTGATGGATTGTGGCGCCCAGCACTCTGGCCGCATCGGCGATAGCCGGCGCGGCGAGCGCAGGTTCGGCCTTGCCGTCCCGTTCCGAATAGGTCCCGCCGACCCATTGGTCGCGCGCTTCGGGGACGCGCTCGGCCACCTCCGCCCGGCTCAGCACGCGGGTGTCGACGTCGTACTCCCTGGCGACCTCGCGCCACTTTTCCCAGCCGGCGAGCACAGCCTCGTCATGGGTCGCATAGACGAGACCGCAGCGTCGAAATCCGAGGTCCCGATTGATATCGCGCGTGAGCTCGTCCCAGAGCCGCATGGAAAGCACCGAGAGCGGCAGTTCGCGCCGGTCGCGGTTCTGCTGGCGGCACCAACCCCAGTTTCGGCTCGATTGTTCACAGGCGATGTGGCCCTTCTCGAGCAGCGCCACAGAGAGGCCGCGCTTCGCCAGGTAATAGGCGGCCGTACAGCCGAGGATGCCGCCGCCGACGATAACGACGTCGGCCTCGGTCGGGAGACGCTCATCGCTGTGAATGCGCTCAACGTGGGGCGACATGGTCCAACGAACCTCGGCTGCCAAGAATGCGGAAGCAAAGTTCCGATCAGCCCTTCATCGCATGGTGCGCTCGATAGAACGTGCTGAAATCATCCGGGACTTCGCAAGATGTTCGGGTTTTTGGCCCCTTGATTGATCGAAGCTGCTCTCGGTAGATCGCTGGCCTTCATCGGTAAAATCCGAGGACGGCCTTGGTCTCAAGATACTCCTCCATGCCCTCAAGGCCGTATTCCCGGCCGTTGCCGGAGCGCTTGTAGCCGCCAAAAGGTGCGTTGGGGTCCCAGTCGGGGTGGTTGAGATGCACTTGACCCGATTGGATCTGATGGGCGACCGCCCGTACCGTCTCCATGTCAGTGCCTTGTACGTGGGCGCCGAGACCGTAGACCGTGTCGTTGGCGATCTCGATCGCCTCCTCCACGGTGTCGTAGGGAACGATCGACAGCACCGGGCCGAAAATCTCCTCCTGCGCGATCCTCATGTCGCGGCGGACCTTCGAGAAGATCGTCGGCCGCGCATAGAGGCCAATCTGAAGATCGTCAGGCCGCCCCGCCCCGCCGACGACGAGCTTCGCGCCTTCCTTCAGACCGACACTGATCATGGTCTGCACGCGCTCGAACTGCGCCCGGTTGGCGATCGGGCCATGGGTCGTGCTTTCCGCAAGGGGATCGCCGACCACCAATTCAGAAGCGGCGGCCGCCGCCAGCATCTCGACCTCCTCCAACTGTGAGCGGGACACAAGCATGCGCGTCGGTGCGCTGCAGGATTGGCCGAGATTGCGGAAGGCCGCGCTGACGCCGAGCGGAACAGCACGGCTCAGATCGGCGTCCGGCAAAATGATGTTCGGCGACTTGCCGCCGAGCTCCTGGGCGACGCGCTTGACGGTGGGCGCCGCGGCCTGCGCCACGAGAACGCCGGCCCGGGTCGAGCCGGTGATCGAGATCATGTCGACCCGCGGATGCGATGCGAGAGCGGCGCCCACGATCGGACCTGTCCCATTGACGAGGTTGAAGACGCCGGGCGGACAACCGGCATCGTCCACTACCTCAGCGAATAGCAAGGCGCTTAGCGGCGATAATTCGCTCGGCTTCAACACCACCGTGCAACCCGCCGCGAGCGCCGGACCAACCTTCGCAGTGATCTGGTAGAGAGGCCAGTTCCAGGGGGTGATGAGACCGCAGACCCCGATCGCCTGGCGCATGATCGCGGTGCTGCCGCGTGGGGTGACGAACGGATAGTTCGCGAGATTGTCGCGTGCGACACGGATATGTTCGGCGGCCAGCGGCACCTGGGCTCGGCGCGCATAGGTGATGGCAGCTCCCATCTCGCACGTAAGCGCCTGCGCGAACAGCTCCAGCCGCTCCAGAAGCAAAGCATGAATCCGGTCGAGCAGCGCCGCTCTATCAGCAGGCGGCGTCATGGACCAGCCGGCGAAGGCTCGTCTGGCGGCTGCGATGGCGCAGTCCACATCATCGTCATCGCCGAGCACGACGTCGGCGATCGGCTGCTCCGTCGCCGGATTGACGACGGTTGCTGCTGCCGCGACTGATCCGATCGGCTTCCGCCATTCTCCGTCGATGTAGAATTTTCCGAGGAAGCCGGCTTCCGTCAGGTGTCGAAGGGGCGAGGTCATTGGAAGCGATCCTTGATCCGGTAAGAGGCGCCGATCAGCGGCAGGAACCAGGGGCCGAGGTGGCCGGGAATGGCCGGCCAGCCCTACCAGCCGCGCATCCGGCGCCATCGGGCGTGAACCGTGTCGCTGCCGGCGGAGACGACGTTGTAGACCTCGTGTTGCGACGCTGTCGCACAGGCGTGATTGGGGAGGATCCTGACCTTCGCGCCGATCGAAAGATCCGGCAAAGCCTTAGCCGATCGGGGCCTGATGGCGAGGATGCCGTGCTCCTGACTCGCCTGCACAACGATGAGGTCGGGATAGATCTTGCCGGAGAGATCGCAGACGAGGCCGTAACCCTGATCGACCCGCTGCGCTGCGGTGCCGCGATCGCGTGACAGCGCCATCCAGCCTGCGTCGACCAAGATCCAGCCCTTCTCCGGCTTCGTGCCGATCACGGAGGCGAGCACCGAGATCGCGATGTCATCGGTCGTGCAGACACCGACACCGTGCATCACCAGGTCGAAGAACATGTAGACGCCGGTCCGCACTTCCGTGACGCCGGTCAGGTCTTTCGCGAAATGGGCGGTCGGGGTCGAGCCGACGCTCACGACAGGGCATTCATGCCCCCCGGCCCGCAGCGCCTGCGCAGCGGCGACAGCCACGGCCCTTTCGTTTTCAGCCGCGCCCTCAAGAGCCTCGCGCGTGCAGAGGCTGTAGGACTCGCCGGCATGGGTGAGAATGCCGGCGAGCTTGACGCCGGCTTCGGCCAGGGTAGCCGCGACGATGCCGAGCTTGGGATCGGTGGCGGTCAGCCCGCCGCGGTGACCGTCGCAGTCGATCTCGATGAAGGCGGACGGGGTCACGCCGGCGGCACGACCGGCCGCGCCCAGCATCGTCGCCTGTTCAGAGGAATCGAGCAGCACCTTGAGATCGATGCCCGCTTTTCGCAGGCGCATTGCTCTCTCTGCGGTGTGCGGCGCCAGTCCCACGGCATAGGTCATGTCCCGGAAACCGCGCTGGGCGAAGTACTCTGCCTCCGCCAAGGTGGAGACGGTGATTGGCCCAGGACCCGACCGATGAACGCGTCGGGCGACGTCGATGGATTTCGCCGTTTTCATATGCGGACGCAGTACGACGCCGCGCGCTTCCATACGCGATGACAGACGGGCGAGATTGCGGTCGAGCCGGTCCTTGTCGAGCAGGAGAGCCGGTGTTGCCAGCGCACCCACCGTTTCGGCCGCCTCGCTGCTTTCGATAGCCAGTTCGCGCAAATCCGAGCTTCCCACGTCGATGTCTCCTTAGCCAAACGACTGGTTAGCGAGCGCGAACAGGCGCGCCGGTCCGGTCGAAGGCGCCGGTGTCCCCAGGATCATGGTGGTGGCATCGCTGACCTGCTGCAGGCCGATGCCTTCGAGCCACTCTTCGAGCTGCGATGTGGCAGAGGTGTCGATGCGGACGAAAGCACGCCCGAGGGGCGCGAGCGCGGCCTCGATCAATGCGCGCGCATCGGCCGGGCTTTCGGCGACGACAGGGCCGATGACATGGCCGCGGCCGAAGAGGCGACAGATGGCGTAGCCGCGCGGCGTGCCGTCACGTTGCAGGACATAGCCGTCACCGCTCTGGAGGAGCCGATCCAGCATCCGCCGCCTCTCCGAACCCGTAGCTTCCTGATCGAGCCGCGTGATGGCCTCAAAATCCGATACAGCCATCGGCCGGACGAGATCGGACGGCGGAATCTCAAGACGCCCTCTTGGGATGCCGTGATGCTGGTGGATGGTCCCTACAGGCACGAAGCCACGGCGTCGGTAGAGCATGATGCCTTCCGCCGTCGAATTCAGCATGACTGTCCGTGGACGCGCGGACGCCAGGAGCGCATCCATCAACCGCGCCCCATAGCCGCGGCCCTGAGCGGCTTTCGCCACGATGATCATCCCGGCGGACGCATGGGCCTCGCCGTACGGCCACCAAGCCGCGGTCCCGATCACCACACCGGCACGCTGCAACACAAAGCCATGGCCCAACTGCAGCGCGACATCCCAATCCTCAAGCCGATAGGGCCAGGACATCTCCTGAGAGAGCTCTAGGGCACCTTCCAGATGCGCTCTGGCGAAGGGAACCAGGACCACGTTCTCTTCGACATGATCTCCGGGCTGGTACGCTGCTCTTGTCATGATGGGTCGATGTATCTTGCTCGGAGTTGCCCGACTAATCGCCAGTGGCCGACAGGTACGACGGCTATCTGATGATCCTCTGATCGTCTGCAGCGTATCTTGGGCCCGACAGCATTACGCAATTGGACTGGAGCAAAGTTCGGCACAGTATTTCGTTGGTGATGCAACAGAAGGGCTGATCTGCTGTCAGCGGCTGGCGCGCCACATCGCGATCCGGTCACGCATCCGATAGCCCTGAATGAACGCAGGCATGAACCAAGGATTGCCGCGATAGAACGGGATGAAAGCCGGAGGCCGGAAGTCAAATGCACTGCGCGCCCGCTCCTCATGTCCCATCAGCTTGTGGGCCGCATGCATGCCGATCCATGGCGCCCAGACCACGCCCGAGCCGCAGAAGCCGGTGGCATAGACGATGCCGTCCTTCTCGAAGATGCGGGGTAGCATGTCGCGGTTCATCGCCACATTGCCGAACCAGCTGTGTGAGAGGCGAACGGTCTCGAGCTCAGGAAACAGATTGACCAGCCCCTTGCGCAGAAGCAGCTTCGGAGCCAGGGGATCGCCGACACGCGAGCTGTCACGTCCACCGAGCAGAATGCGTTTGCCGTCGGGCGATGGACGATAGTAGAAGCCGACCTCTCGGTTCTCGGTGATCGTCATGCGTTTCGGCATCAGCCGCGCCATGACTTCGGGCGCGAGCTCCTCGGTCGCAATGATCCGGCTGCGAACCGGGACCAGCCTGCGGCGCAGGAAGGGGACGACGCCATCGGTATAGCCATTGGTACAAACCAGCACCTGACGCGCCTCTACCGCGCCGGCTGCAGTCACGACGCGGAATCCGGAGCCATTCCTCTCGATGGAGGTGACTGGTGTTCGGCCGTGGACGGCCAACCCCGAAGCGAGTGCGACACGCAGGAGTTCTGCGTGGAATTTCGCCGGGTGCAGCCCGCCGATGTCCATCCGAACCGTGCCGCCGCGGTAGACATCGGTACCGATGTACTTGCGCTGCTCGGCATAGGGAACTGGATAAGCCTCGATTCCCAGTTTCTTCGCGAGCCTCTCCGCGCTGCGCGCCATGGCTTCGTATTGCTCGTATCCAAACGCGCCTTTGAACTGTCCGACCAGCTGGAAATCGCAGGCGAGCCCCTCCGTCTTGATGAAATCGTAGAGGAATTCGCGCGCGGCGTTGCCCTCCGCCTCGATCGCCAGCGCCTTCCCTTCGCCAAAACGCCGCGCCAGCGTATCGTAGTCCGGCCGAATGCTTCCGCTGGTGATTCCCCCGTTGCGTGTCGAAGCTCCCTCGCCCGGATTCATTGCGTCAAAGGCAGCAACCGAGCGTCCCTCGCGCGCCAGCACCAACCCGGCCGCGAGTCCCGCATAGCCTGCGCCCACGATCAGCACGTCCAGCTTCTTGGGCAATGGCTGCTCCGGCAGCGGCTTCAGCGGGGCAGCTTCCCACCAATACGGTGTCGCTTTCTCCGCAACTGTCGGCGCGTGCATGGCGTATGGCTCCTAGACGTTCAGACGGCCACAGGCTTGCACCTCGGCTCGCATCGAACTCAGACCGTCAAAAGTGGTCGTTTCGAACGTCGAGGGCATCTCGGAGCCCATCGCCGATGAAGTTGAAGCTCGTCACCGCGATCGTGATCGCAGCACCGGGAATGATGGCGAGCCATGGAGCGCTGGCCAGATATTGCTGCGCGCCGTTGAGCATGTTGCCCCAGCTCGGCAGCGGCGGCTGAATTCCGTAGCCGAGGAAGCTGATATAGGCTTCCAGCAAAATTGCGCGGGCGACCGCCAGGCTTGCGGCGACGATGATGGGACCCATGGCATTGGGCAGGACTTCGCGGAACATGATATGTCTCCGGCTCAGTCCCACCATACGTGCGGCTTGGACAAACTCACGCTCACGCAGCGAGCGGACCTCTGCCTCAACTATCCTGGCAGTCTCCATCCAGCTCGTGACCGCAATGATGACGGTGATCATCACCGGGCTCGGCCGCAACGTCGCGGCCAGCGCGAGCACGAGGAAGATCGAGGGATAGGAAAGGAACCCGTCCACAACGCGCATCAGCGCCGCGCCGATCCAGCCGCCGCGATAGCCGGCCGTTACGCCGACCAGCGTGCCGATCAGCGTTGACAGCAGCATCGCAGAGAATCCCACCAGGAGCGAGACGCGCCCGGCCATCAGCAGCCGCGCAGCCAGATCACGCCCGAGGGGATCGGTGCCGAAGTAGTGATGACCGCTCAGAGGTGGGGCAAAACGAGCGCGCAGATCGATGTGGAGCGAGTCGTAAGGCAACGCATATGGACCGATTGTGCATGCCAAAACAAGCAGGGTGATCATCGCGATCCCCACGAGAGCCAGATGATGGCGCATGAAGCGGTACACCGCACGGCTGTGCCACCAGCGAGTTGGAGGTAGGTGCGCGGCAATTGCGGTCATATCTGCTGCCTCCTGTTATCAGGCGTGAGCCTGCGGGCTCAGCCCAGGCGAATGCGCGGGTCGACGATAGCGATGACGATGTCTGCGATCAGGTTGCCCAACACGACCAGAATGGCCGAGAAGATCAACAGCCCCATAACGACCGGATAGTCGCTGTAACCAAGGCTGTCGAGAAACAGCCGCCCCATTCCCGGCCAGGTGAACACCGTTTCCGTGACCAGCGCGCCGGTCAGAATGCTGGGCAGCTGCATCCCGGCCAGCGTGATCATCGGTAACAGCGCATTGCCGACCACATGTTTCAGCAAGATGCGGCGTTCGCTCACGCCCTTGGCTCGGGCCGTCTTGACGAAATCCTGGCTTAACGCATCGAGTGTCGCCGTGCGCATGTAGCGGCTCCAGATCGCGACATGAACCAGCGACAGCACGAGGCTCGGCAGGATCAGGTGATGCAGGTAATCCATGACCGAGCCGTCGCCGATCGTGTACATGTTGCCTGCGGGCACCCAACCGAGCTTCAGCGTGAAGATGTAGATGCCGATGAGGCCGAACCAGAACGTCGGGACCGACAATGCGACCATGGCACAGATCGTCGCGCAGTAGTCGAACAGGGAATAGCGATGGGTGGCACCGCGGATTCCGATCCAGGTGCCGACCGCGATCGCCAAGGCGGTCGACGTGCCCATCAGCAGTAGCGTCGCCAGGAGATGCCGGCCAATCACCGCGAGCACCGACGAACCGTCGCGGAAGGAGTGGCCCCAATCGCCCTGAATCAGCCGCCAGGCCCAGTCGAGATACTGGAGCCACAGCGGCCGGTTCAGCCCTAGCTGCTCTGCGAGTCGCGCAATGTCCTTCTGGGTCATGCCCGGATCGAGCCCGAATTGCGCAAGAGGACCGCCCGGCATGAAGTTGAGAACCGTGAAGCCGATGATCGAGACGATCACCAGCAGCACGATGCTCTGCGAGAAACGGTTGAGCAGGAACGCGGACATTCGAGTCCTCCATTAGCGTAAACAATGCCGTACGCTGTGGTCCGCACCGGCCCGGACCGCAGGACTTCAGCTCGCCCAATACCAGGCCAGCGCGTTCCATGATTCCGTGCGCGTATTGCCGTTCGGCACGAAACCGTTGATCCCTTTCTTGAGACCTTCGACGGCATTGCTCTGGTACAGCGGCAGGAAAGGCAAATCGCGACGGACAAGTTCCTGGACGCGATGGTAGATCGCGCGCCTCGCTTCGGGATCGAAGGTACGCGCCCCCTTGTCGAGCAAGGCGTCAACCTCCGGGTTTGCATACTGCGCATTGTTCGAGCCGCGCCCGCCCTGCGCTGCGATCGAACGCGAGTGCAGGCGGTTGGTGACATCCGGGTCGGCGCCGATCAGATACGTGCTGCCGACGATGACGGAATCGAATTTTGACTGCTGCCAGAACTCGCCCCACATCACCGCGGCAGGCAGGTTCGATATCTTCATCTCGACGCCCAGTTGCGCAAACGTCTGCTGCAGGAACTGCTGCACCTGTTCGCGAAGGGGATCGCCTGACGTAGTCGAATTGGTAAAGGACAAACGAACGCCGTTCTTGGCACGAATGCCGCCCGCCCCCGGTGCCCAGCCGGCCTGATCGAGGATCTTGCGTGCGCGGTTCACGTCGAACTGGTGCAGTGGCAGATTGGGGTTGAAGTACAAAGACTGTCTCGGCATGAAAGTCTCTGTCGGGGTCGGCACCCCGTAATAGAGCCCCTGAATGATCGCCTCCTTGTCGATCGCCGCATAGAGCGCCTCGCGAACGGCAAGCTCCTTGAACTGCGGGCGCTCAAGGTTCAGATAGAAGGATTCGAACGAGGTCCTTGGGAGGAGCGTCACCACGCGATTCGGCAGCGCCTTGGCTTCCGCGTAGTGGTCAGGTGTGATGTAGGGCTGCCCAACCAGATCCACATCGCCGCTCTTGAACTGAGTGTAGAGGACGGTGAGGTCGGGAATGTATTTGAAGACCAGCCTCTCGATGTGAGGGCCTTCACCAAAGTACTCGAGATTGGCCACGAGCTCGAGATGATCGCCGGCGACTCGCTTGTCCCACTTGAATGGACCGGTACCGACCGGCGCCTGGTTGAAGGCGGCGTTGTTCGGATTGGCTTCCTTCTCGAGTATGTGCTTGGGAACGATGAAGGTCTCGGTCAGGAACGACAAATACGGTGCGAAGGCCTCTTCCATTCGCCAGGAGATTTCCGTCGGTGAGACCACCGTGATGTCGCGCACGAGAGCATGGCCGGCCGTGCGCCAGCTGCGGAAGTTGGGATTCATGATCAGCTCGAGAGTGAACTTCACGTCCTCGGCGCTGAAAGGCTTGCCGTCGTGCCAGCGGACATCGTCTCGCAGGCGAATACGCCATTTGAGACCGTCCTCCGAAATGCCGCCGTTCTTCTGGTTCGGCACTTCCACGGCCAGATTGGGCTGAATGACGCCTTGAGGATCGATGCGGAAGAGTGCATCGAAGACCGAGAAATGCACGCCATCATCGACTTCAATGTGCACCATCAACGGATTGAAGACGGTCGGCTCTTGTCCGAGTCCAACGATCACGCGACCGCTTGGTTTTGAAGGCGTGCGAGCGAAGGCAGGCTTTCCCAGCAGATTGGGCGCGATCAGACCGGCAGCTCCGCCGACCGCGACCATTCGCAACGCATCGCGCCGCGAGTAGCTCGTTAGAATCTTGCTCATGACCTCTCTCCTCGCTTTTGATGTCCGCCGTGGCCTTTATGGATTTGCTGCGTGTTGGGGTGCATTCGCCGGCTGCTCCCCCGGGATCGCCGCCACCAGTTCTCGCGTGTAGGTGGATTTCGGGTCGAGGAAGATCTGCGAAGGCGGTCCATGCTCCACGATGTGTCCGCGATGCATGACGGCGATTTCGTCGCAAATCTGGCTTGCAACCCGCAGATCATGCGTGATGAAGATCATCGAGACGCCCGTCTCGCGCTGAATCTGGTCCAGCAGCTTCAGGATCTGAGCCTGGATCGACACGTCGAGGGCCGAGACAGCTTCGTCGGCAATCAGCAATTTTGGTTTGAACATCAGCGCCCGGGCGATGCCGATGCGCTGACGCTGTCCTCCGGAGAACTCGTGCGGATAGCGGTCGAAAGCTCCTGAATCCAGGCCGACATGGGACAGAAGCTCTCGCGCCCGCTCGGCAGCCTCGCCGCAGGACATCCCATGCGCGACCGGACCTACTGTGAGAATTTGGCCCACCGTCGATCGCGGATTGAGCGAGGCAAAAGGATCCTGGAAGATCATTTGGATCTTTGGCCGCAAGGGCCGAAATTCGGCTTCCGAAAGCGCGGCGATGTCGCGGCCTTCGAACAGGATCGAGCCGCTGTCGCAGTCCAGCAGCTTGATCAGCAGCCGACCAAGCGATGATTTGCCCGAGCCGCTTTCCCCGACAACGCCCAGCGTGCGCCCAGACGCAAGATCGAACGTGACGCCGTTGACTGCCGCAACGATGCGCTGCCTGCCAAAAAGCGAGCTGCCGCTGCGATAGGTCTTTGCGAGACATTCCACCTTGAGGATGGACGTTCTGTCCGCGGGTCGCAAAGCAATGCGGTCCTTGCCGGTGAGATGTGGCACGGCCGCGATCAGGCGGCGCGTATAGAGGTGGCTCGGCGACTTCAGCACCTGCTCGGCGCTGCCCTGCTCCACGCAATGGCCCTTTTCCATCACCACGACGTAATCGGCAATCTCCGCCACGACGCCGAAGTCATGGGTGATGAACATGACGCTCATTCCCTTGCGGCGCTGAATGTCGCGGATCAATTGAAGGATTTGCGCCTGGGTCGTCACGTCAAGTGCCGTGGTCGGCTCGTCCGCAATCAGGATCGCAGGCTCGAGGGCCAGCGCCATGGCGATCATCACCCGCTGCCGTTGTCCGCCGGAAAGGCGGAAAGGATACTGGTGATACATGAGCTGCGGTTCGGGCAGCCCCACCTCAATCAACAGGTCGATGGCCCGGCTGCGCCGGGATTTCGGCGTGCCAACATCGTGCGCCGCCATCACCTCCTCGATCTGCGCGCCCACGGTCATCAGCGGGTTGAGCGCCGAGAGAGGATCCTGAAAGATCATTGAAACGACGCGGCCGCGCAGGCTGCGGAGCTTGTCGAGCGACAGGCCTACGATGTTCGTCCCGTTCAGCTGGATCGCACCCGAGGAGACCCGGATTGCCTTCGGCAGAAGCCCCATGATCGCGTTGGCGGTGACCGATTTGCCAGATCCGGATTCGCCGATGATGCACAGGATCTGACCGCGCTTCAGATCGAAGGAGATGTCCTCGACGGCGTAGGCGCGCTCCATTCCCTCAGGGAGACTGACGCTCAGGTCGCGCACCGAGAGCGCAACATCGGCGGGGGCTGCAGCCTGCACGTCAGAGGCCATAGGAAAGTCCCCTTTCAAGCTGGTGAGGTCATGCGGCTGCGGGCCGAGCCCTCGGCTCTTTGCGTTGCCACGCTCCTTCGACAGATCGACAATTTGCCGCTCAACTTGCCATTCCTTCATTGGAGGCTGCGACATGATTCAGGCCTCCTCGCGCAACAAGCAAGAGCTGTGGCTCAGCGCGCGCTGCCGACCGAATCGGCCAACTCGATCGAAGCGAAGCACAGATGACATCCACGTCATGGCTTGATTGCTTCCGCCAAGGTCTGCTCCTGGACTCATGCAGATTGCCTCTATGGACTTCGCCCCACCGATCGAGTGGTTCTCCCGATATTGACGATTTCGCTCTCCCCGGAATCGCCGAAAGGGGGCATCCGGGCAGCAGGAACTTGCGAAAACGAAGTCCGATTTGGCATTTCGCTCTGCGCCGCCAAGCCTGCAGGAGCGCCTGCCCAGAAGGCAAGCCGATCGATTGCCGGAGCGCGTGCATCGGTCTCGCCGCCTGCTAGGCGCAGCATGCCAAATATTTTCGCAATAATAGCCTGTGTCAAAGGCAGCGAACCGCAGGAAATTCGGTCTGATCACGAAAGTCCGCGAGGCCTGCCGCTTTTTCTCTATTACGTTACGGCAGCCACCGGAGACCCTGTCTGATGAGCGCGCCGCTCCTGCATATCGAATCCAGTCCGTTCCTGCCTGGCGAGGCCGATGTCGTGGTCATTGGCGGCGGCGTGGTGGGCGTGTTCACGAGCTATTATCTCGCCCGCCGCGGCGTGAAGGTCGCCTTGCTTGAAAAGGGTCGCGTCGGCGCCGAGCAGTCCAGCCGCAACTGGGGATGGTGCCGCCAACAGAACCGCGACGCGCGCGAGCTGCCGATCGCGACCAAGAGCCTCGACCTCTGGGAGAGATTTGCCGAGGAAACCGGTGAGGACACGGGCTTCCGCCGTTGCGGCCTTCTGTATCTGTCGAACGACGAAGCTGAACTGGCGGGCTGGGCGAAGTGGCGCGATTTCGCCAGGACCGTCGGCGTCACCACGCATATGCTCAGCGCGGAAGAGGCGAGTGAGCGGGGCAAGGCGACCGGCCGCAAGTGGAAAGGTGGCGTCTTCTCGCCAACCGATGGGACGGCAGATCCGTCGAAGGCTGTGCCCGTTGCCGCGCGCGCGATCATGGCGGCCGGTGGCACGGTGCACCAGCATTGCGCGGCGCGCGGCCTAGAACTCAGTGCCGGCCGCGTCAGCGGAGTGGTGACCGAAGCGGGCACGATCCGGACGAAGACGGTGGTGATGGCAGGAGGCGCGTGGGCCTCTTCGTTCTGCAACCAGCTTGGAATTCGTTTCCCGCAAGCGTCCGTGCGTCAGTCCATTCTCGCCGTCGCTCCCGGCGCGGCCGGTCTGCCTGACGCACTGCATACTGCGCCCGTGTCGCTCACGCGACGTGGCAACGGCGGATACACGCTGGCAATCAGCGGGCGCGCGCGCGTCGATCCGACGCCGCAGCAGTTCAGGTTCGGCCGCCAATTCCTACCCATGTTCGTCCGGCGGTGGCGAAGCCTTGCCCCTGGCGCCTTCGAGGGCTTGCGGCAGGGTCATGAATCTCTCGCGAAGTGGGCGCTTGATGAGGTGACCCCGATGGAGCTGAACCGGACACTTAATCCCCGTCCCGACATGAGGCAGATTCGGCTGACACATCGACGAGCCTGCGAATTGCTGCCGGAGCTTCGGCGCGTCGCAATCTCCAACGTCTGGGCCGGCTATATCGACAGTACGCCGGACGGCGTCCCGGCCATCGGTGAAGTTGAGGCGATTCCAGGTTTCATCCTCGCGGCGGGGTTCAGCGGCCACGGCTTCGGGATCGGCCCCGGCGCTGGGCATATGATTGCCGACATCATCACTGGTCGTGCGCCGATCGTTGACCCGCGCGCCTATAGGCCGGAGCGGCTGAAAACAGGAGCCTGGGGCAAGGTGGCCGAGTTCTGATAGGGCAAATTCACCGGATGGTGGGAAAAGATGCGAGTTGATGCTAAGACAGCGTCCATGACGCTGAAGCCTCGAGGCCTTGATGCCGCTGTCGCCCCCATCTCATGGCGTTGCTATGAAGCTCGATAAGATCGACCTCAGGATTTTATGCGAACTGCAGAAGAACGGGCGAATTTCCAACGTCGAGCTCGCAGAGCTGATTAATCTCTCCCCGAGCCCCTGCCTGATGCGCGTCAAGAGGCTCCAGACCGAGGGCTTCATCACCGGCTATTCCGCCCGGATCGACGTTTCCAAGCTCGGACAAACTCTAACGGTCTTCGCTGAGATCACGCTGAAAAATCATCGACAGATCGATTTCGCCCGCTTTCTCACCACCGTTGAAAAGATCGATTCCGTTGTCGAATGCCATCTTGTTTCAGGTGGATATGATTACCTCGTGAAGTTCATCACGGCAGGAATCAGCGAATACCAGGCGCTGATGGAACGTCTCGTCGAAATGGATATCGGCATCGACAAATACTTCAGTTTTGTCGTGCTTAAGTCTCCCATCGTGAAATCCCATCTGCCGCTCGAAAGCATATTCAGTAGCTGAGGAGCAATCCTCGGCCCTTGGCGACAGGGTTTGAGCAGATGGCAGCACCAACTCTGCTACTGCCAAGGCTTTTTCCCGCCGCCGATCAGATCGAAGGAGCACGTTGCGATGGTTGGGATGATGCGCACCCTCGCTGGACTAGCACCGGCTTGCATCTGATCTAGTCGGCACATCATCCCTTCTCGTGGCTATCCCTTCATTACCGCGCGGACGTCCCTGTCTTCGAGCGTTTGGTCGAGCGTCATCCGAGTTCGTTCGATGATCCCGTCGATCTCCTCGTTCGTGCAGCAGAGGGGCGGGGCATAACCAAGCACGCCCTGCGCAAAGGCGCGGATGACGAGGCCGTTATCCCATGCGCGGTCGAAGATGCGGCGCGCCGCGTCGGCCTCCGCCGGCAAAGGCGTCTTGCGCTCCTTGTCCGTGACAAGCTCGATTGCCGCCAGCATGCCGCGACCACGGACATCGCCGACAAGCGGATGATCGGCAAGCGAGCGTAGCCCCTGCATCAGCCGGTGCCCGGCCTTCCGGCCGTTGTCCAGCAAGCCATTCTCGTAAAGATCCAGGCACGCGAGCCCGACCGCTGCGCTGACAGGATGTGCGGAATAGGTGTAACCATGGCCGACAGCCGTCTTGCCGGCTCCGTCCGCGATCGTGTTGTAAACGCGGTCGGACATGAAAACGGCGCCCATCGGCACATAGCCCGAAGTCAGTCCCTTTGCCGTGGTCATCAGATCCGGCACGACGTCGTCCTCGTCACAGGCGAAGAGCGGCCCGACACGGCCAAAGCCGGTGATGACCTCATCGGCAACGAGCAGAATATCGTATTCCCTGCAGACCGCATGCATGGCCTTCAGCCAAGACGGCGGTGGAACGAGAACGCCTCCTGACCCCTGAATCGGCTCGACATAAAAAGCGGCAACGCGATCTGCGCCCAGTTCGGCGATCTTGGCTCGCAGGGCCGCGACCGACGCGGCAATGATAGCCTGGGGATGAGGACCGACAGGATTGCGATAGGCATAGTGCGATGGGATCTTGTGCTGCCAGCTGTATGGCACCCCAAAGCCCGCATGAAAGGCGGACAGCGCGGTCAAGCCGGACCCTGCCGTGGACGATCCATGGTAGCCATACTCGACCGAAATGAACTGGTCCTTCTGCGGCGTACCCTTGGCATGATGGTAGTACCGAATGAATCGGATCGTGCTATCGACGGCGTCGGAGCCTCCCAGCGTGAAGTAGACGTGGTTCAGATCGCCAGGCGCCAGCTCAGCCAGCCTGGCGGCCAGACGGATGGCCGGATCGGAGCCTAACCCGAAATAGCCGGTCGCATAGGGCAGTTCACGCAGCTGCCTCGTGGCGGCATCCACGATACTGTCCTGACCGTAGCCGGCATTGACGCACCATAGACCAGCAAAACCGTCGAGCAATTGATGTCCCGAGATATCGGTCAGCGTCGCGCCTTTCGCTGACTTCAGCACGCGCACACCCAATGCCTCATGGCCGCGATAGGAAGAGACCGGGTGAACCAGATGCGCCCGGTCGAGTTCAACCAGCGAGTTACTCAGCATATTGTCCTCCAGATCAACCCGACACCTGAGCGGGCACAGTGCGCTTCGAACGCTGACGTTGTCGGACCCAAGGTAGGATATCGACCACAGCAGTTCGTCCCAAGCAGAAGGGAAATGAAGGGGATTTGACTTTCATTGGCGATCGATGCGGCACCTTATGCCGGCGTAGAGCGACGCACGGCGTTGTCGCTCAAACGCGAAACGCGCCTTGGCGCAACTCCCTGCCAAAGCCTCGGTCCGATACGACACAATCTGCTTCCCGCTCCAGCGAAAGCGGCGCTTTATCTTACGGGATGCTCATTATGATGCTTGTCGTACCGGCACGCATTGCCGAGAGGATTGGAGGATTCCACGTATGACGAAGTTTCGACCGAAATACATCACTTTCGATTGCTACGGCACGCTGACAAACTTCGACATGGCCGGTGCGGCAAGGAGAGTCTATGGCTCCCAGCTTTCCGCCTCGGCGATGGCAAGTTTCATCAAGGATTTTGCTGCCTATCGCCTGGACGAGGTCCTTGGCGCGTGGAAGCCGTACTTCGAGGTCGTGCACAATTCGGTGGAGCGCGCCTGCAAGCGCAACGGTGTCGTATTTCGGCCGGAGGATGCCCAGCGCATCAATGAAGAGATTCCCACATGGGGTCCACATCCCGACGTTCCGGCAGGCCTGGCCCGGGTTGCAAAGGAGATCCCGCTGGTCATCCTGTCGAACTCCATGAAGAACCTCATCATGTCGAACGTGGAGAAGCTCGGCGCTCCCTTCCACATGGTCATCACGGCCGAGGAGACCGGCGCCTATAAGCCGCAGATGAAAGGCTTCGAATATATGCTGGACAAGCTGGGCTGCGGCCCGGAGGATATCACCCACGTCTCCTCCTCCTTCCGCTACGACCTGATGACCGCCTACGACCTGGGCATCAAGGGCAAAGTCTGGGTGAACCGCGGCCACGAGCCCGCGAACCCCTATTATCAGTACACCGAGGTCGATGGCATCGGCGGACTGGCTGCAGCGGTGGGCTTGGAGCCCATCCGAAAAAGCGCCTGAATGCGCATCCTTTCTGGCGCTTCTTCGCGGGAGCCGAGACGTAGATAAACCGGCAAGAATCCAGGCATCATCTAAGAAAGGGGCGGTGCGACCGCCCCTTTTCGTATTGCAGACCTTCCTCCGATACAAAGTCACTTTGTCTTCCCGGCCGAGGCATCATCGTCACGGCAACTGCGGTGGAGCCCATCAATTCGATGCAATCCTACCGGTGCAATTGCTTGGGTACTTTGAATCCAACTGCTTTTTCTAAACCGATCTCGATCGCGCTAAGGAACTGGTCGACATGCTCAGGACCGCAAATGAGCGGTGGGCGGATCTTAAGTGTATCCTCGTTGGCTCCGGTCGTGCTGATCAAAACTCCATCATCGCGCGTGAGGTTGACCACATCCAAGGCCAACTGCCGTCGACCTTCAGGCCCGTCACCGGGCCTCCCAAGGTCGACTCCAAAAAAAAGGCCTGCGTTTCGGATGTCTCGGATGCCTTGTGACCTTGTTGCAAGCCTCTTAAGCCCCGCCTTCATGCGCTCGCTCATCAACAGCGCATGCTGAGGAATCTTATCCCGCTGCAAAACTGTCAAGACAGCGTCGGCAGTTGCAATCCCTACTGTATTTCCTGCAAATGTATTCGAATATCGAGCTGTCGCACCAAAACGGTCCATAGCTCCTTTGCGGCCGACCACGGCACCGATCGGAAACCCATTACCCATCGGCTTTCCGAGAGTTACAATATCGGGAGTGGTTCCGTGACGTTCAAAGCCCCACATGTGTGATCCGGTCCGACCAAAGCCGGGTTGGACCTCGTCGGCAATCATCAAGCCACCGCATTCTCTTACTGCCGCGATCGCACCATTGATGAAACCGGGAGGATCAGCCCAGACGCCGTCGCTCGAGAAAATGGAGTCAATTAGGAGCGCGGCAACGCCAATGCCTCGCCTATTCAAGTCTGTGATCGCCTCCCGCACCTGAAGCTCAAAAAAAGACGCGGCTTTGTCTGCAGACACTTCGGAAGGGCCTGGAAGAGATACCATTCGGACGTTCGGACTGAGCTTTACCGCATCCCCGAGATTAGGAGAAACCATCGAAGTGGCGGCGCTGGTGCCGTGATATGCGTAGGCTGAGACAATTATTCCTTCATTTCCGCTCACCAACCTTGCGATCCGAAGTGCCAAATCGTTTGATTCACTTCCCGTGCAAGTAAACACAACGCGATTCAGCTCGTCTGGAAATGTCGCGATCAGGCGTTCGGCATAGTCCACGAGTTTCGGCTCAAGATAGCGGGTATTGGCGCTGATACGGCTCGCCTGTTCAGCCATGGCTGCATTGACTTCGGGATGGCAGTGACCCAAGCACGGCACGTTGTTGTAAAAATCGAGATATGGCCGCCCGTCAGGGTCGTAAAGCCACATACCTTCGGCGCGAACAAAATGGACTGGACGACGATATTGGAGCCGATAGGAGGCACCCAATACGTTGTCACGCCGCTGTATTAGATCAGCCTCTCGCTCGGGAAGCTCCACCTCTCCTGCGTTGTACCGATTCGGCATTAGATCTGTTGACATATGTCTCCACCTCTGTTCGCGCGGGCTCACAGGTAAAAAATCCTGTTGCGGTTGCATGATGGGTCTCTGATCACTGCCCATCCGGTCCTTTTCGTCTCACCATTTCTTGTTGTTATGGGACGATACGCGTTCGACCGCCGCTTCCGCCTCCGCAAGACTTAAAGATGACAGGATCGAGAGCCCGTGCTCGGCTCGCGCGACGTTCTTCTTGATATATGCTGCCTCGGTCGGAAACAGATGGGAGCGCCAATAGTTGACCAGGATTAGTGCACTCTGTCGTGCTCGCATCAATTCAACGAGCAAGCTTATCTCTAGCGGGGACAGTGGGATGACTGCGGTATAACCTGCGATCAAATATTCAGCACCGCCCAGAGCCATGGTGGGCTCTCGGACGAAGTGGCTTGCTGCTATCGCCAAGTCCTGGATACGCGGACCCCAACAACCATCGCCGAAGTCAATGAATGCGATACGGTCGCTTGCGACAAGCATGTTGAATGGACTGGGATCGTTATGTGTCGTTTGCCACTCCACTTCTCCAAGCCGAGGTTGAACAAAGTCGGTATAAGACCTCATGGCCCGGCGCACGGAATCCGCGATGGGTCCTGAAGGCAAGTAGGCCCCCAACCCTTGAAGTCGAGGCCAGCATTTGATGTGCCATAAAATGGGGCGGTGAATGCCGGGAACCTCTATTTGGCGAAGCGCAAGATCCAATTTTCCAAGCGCGCGACCAGCCTTGTAGAGAAGGTCGGGCGAGATGGTCATCTCACTCACGGGGCTACCGTCCAATCGGCTTTGGACGTATCCGCAAATGCCGGGCTCTTCGAACATCAGAGTGCCGCTGGATGTCGCGAGAATCTGAGGCACAATGAAGTCGTGGCCTGTCCCTAGCTTCGCAATTGTGGAAGATTGAAAGCGGAAGCTCTCGAGAGCCTGAGGCTCCGATGATGTCTTGAGGATCAAGCGGTTGCCGGCAGGCAGTTCAACCTCCGCAGTGTGCTCAACCTCCGAGTTGAGGACGCTAATCGAGCCTTGTACTCCGTAGTGGCGGTGCAATACGTCGTGCAGGGAGCTTGTCTCAACCCGCTGTGGCTTTATCCTTAGACATTCCATCGCGTGGCGGAAGTACTCATCATCGGAGCTCGCCACAGACGTGGGTGCTTGGTGCAACGAAGGTATCTCACAGTTCCTCGAGAGCTCGTCATCACAGGCGGTCAATGTTCTGGCCCTCTGCAAGTCAACGCTTCCATATTCGACCGTTCTCACGCCATTCTCGAAGCAACGCGCGCAAGTTCGGGCTCAGTCCAGGACCGAAAAGCAATTCGGCCCCTCGCGGGAAACTCGAAAACGGTCTCCTATTCCAGCCCACCGACATGGAGCGTCTTGATCTCGAGATATTCCTCTATCCCGAGCTGAGATCCTTCACGTCCCAGTCCCGACTGCTTTACACCGCCGAAAGGCGCAACCTCGGTTGAGATCAGGCCGGTGTTCAGGCCCACCATGCCGAACTCCAACGCCTCGGCGACGCGCCATGAGCGCTTGAGGTTTTCCGTGTAGAAATAGGCAGCAAGACCGAATGGTGTGCCGTTTGCGATCGCAATCGCTTCGTCCTCGGTCGTGAAGCGGAATAGAGGTGCGACTGGCCCAAAGGTCTCTTCCGAGGCCAAAAGCATCTCGGTCGTAGCGCCACCCAGCACGACAGGGCGGGCATATTGCCGACCTTCCGGCTTCGTTTCACTCTGCGAGATGATCTTTGCGCCCTTCTCCAGGGCGTCTGCGATGTGCCGCTTGATTTTCTCGATCGCTGCACCGTTGATCATCGGCCCGATTGCAACCCCCTCTTCCGTTCCGGCGCCGACCTTCATTTTCACGACGCGGCTGGCGAGTTTCTCGGCAAAGACATCGTAAATGCCTGATTGTACGAGAATGCGGTTGCAGCAGACACAGGTCTGCCCGCCGTTGCGGAACTTCGACGCAATCGCCCCCTCAACCGCCAGGTCGACATCGGCATCGTCAAAGACGATGAAGGGTGCATTACCGCCGAGCTCGAGGCTGAGCCTCTTGATGTTGTCGGCGGCGCCTTTCATCAGCAAAGCGCCGACGCGAGTCGATCCGGTAAAGGAGATCTTGCGGACGGTTTCATTGGCCATCAGCTCCTCGCCGATTTCCGCCGGCATGCCCGTCACGATATTGATGACGCCTGCCGGAATCCCTGCCCGCTCCGCCAGCACGCCGATTGCGAGTGCCGAGAACGGCGTAAATTCGGATGGCTTGATGACCACGGTGCAGCCCGCGGCAAGCGCAGGTGCCACCTTGCGCGTAATCATCGCGTTGGGGAAATTCCACGGCGTGATAATCCCGCAGACGCCGACCGGCTCTTTCAGGACCAGAATGCGGCGATCGACAGTCGGTGAAGGGATGGTCGATCCATTGATCCGCCGCGCCTCTTCCGCAAACCATTTGACGAAGGAGGCCCCATAGCGGATTTCTCCAAGCGATTCAGCAAGCGGCTTGCCCTGCTCCAGCGTCAGCAGGAGTGCCAAATCCTGCTCATGACGCCGCATGAGCTCATACCAACGCTCCAATAGCGCGGCGCGCTCTGCATGAGCCTTTGTCTTCCAACGCTTGAACGCATCGGCGGCAGCGTTGATGGCTGCCCTGGTCTCGTCACGCCCCATGTCGGGGATCGTGCCAAGAATGTCTTGGCTGGCAGGATCGATGACATCGACGGTCGCTTTCGCGTTCGCATCGCGCCAGTTGCCGCCGATCAGCGCCTGCTGGCGAAATAGATCCCTATCCTTCAATGCAATCATCTACGTGTTCCTTGCCTTCGAGTCCGACCCCGCCATCATTGCCCGGAATTGCGATTGGCGAGACAAAGCCATCTCATCCGAGCAATACAGGACCGCACGCCGCATTTTTCATCGAGAATGAGGTGCCTGACCGCGTTGAATCCGGTCAGACGCGACCTGGAAAGTCGATTGTTCTGACCGGCCGGGTATTTGCGCCGCTTCAGCATGGTGCTCAGTCATAGTGGCAGACGTAGATCTTTCGCACGGTCTCGATCGTGCGCCAGACGCCGACAAAGCCCGGTTTCATCACGAAGCTGTCGCCGGCGCGGTATTTCTTCGTCTCACCGCCCTTTTCCTCAATTTCGATAAGACCCGAAATGATGTGGCAGAACTCGAAGGTGGTGCCCTTGATGGAATGGGTCTCGCCGGGCGTTGCTTCCCAGACGCCGGTCAGCACCTTCTCGCCTTTCGAGGCGTCCTGCGCCCAGGTCTTGAAGGATGGATTGCCCGCAATGAGCCGTTCCGGAGCAGGCAGGGCATTCTTCGGTGCGAAGTCCGGATTGGTGTCGATGGTGATCAGAAGTGACATGGCATCTTTCCCGTTAGTAGCCGAGTGTTCGATCGACCAGGCCGATCGGATTTCGCCCAGCGCGGTGGCGCCGGATGTTATCAATGACGGATTGTGCTGCCGTATGCGGTTGCGTCACGGAGGCGATGTGCGGCGTTATGATCACCTTCGGATGGGACCAGAGCGCATGACTTTCCGGCAGCGGCTCAGGATCCGTGACGTCGAGCATAGCTGCTGCGAGGCGACCGCTGTCGAGCGCCTCGATGAGTGCGCCTTGGTCAAGCTGCGGGCCACGGCCAACATGCAGCAGCCTCGCTCCCATCGGCAAAGACGAGAAAAGCCTTGCGTTCAGGATGCCGCTTGTTTGCTCCGTCAGGGGGAGAAGACAGACGAGAATGTCCGTCCCCGTCAGGAAACTGCCGAGCTGATCCTCACCATGAAAGCAGGTGACGCCCTCGACCACCTTTTTGCTGCGGCTCCATGCGGCAAGGGGAAATCGAAACGGCTTCAAGCGATCGATTGCAGCTTGGGCCAGCATCCCAAGGCCCAGGAAGCCCACACGCCGATCTGTTGCCTGCGACGCGGCAAGAGCTTGCCACACGCCCCTTCTCTGCTGCTCCCGATATGCGAGCATCTCGCGATGGAGCGTCAGCACGCCAAGGACGACGTATTCCTGCATCATGCGTATGATGCCATCCTCGACCATGCGCACGAGCTTGACGTGGCCGGGTATGATCCCCGGCTTGAACTGATCAACCCCAGCACCGAGGGAAAAGAGCAGTTCCAGATTACGAAAGCGCAAGACATCGTCCGGCACGTTCCAGGTCAACAGGTACCGTACCGTTTCCGGATCGATAGATTCGCTACAATGGTAGAATTCCAGATCGGGGAGCTCGCGCGCAAAGACCTGGCGGAAAACCGCCTCCCTGGCAGCATCGGAATTGAAAAGAAATGCCATCGATGCACCCCTCTCGTGTCACGCGGCGAGGCGCGCACCGAGATCCTCAATCATTGTTTGGCACGCAGCGAGTTCGCCGATCTCGATGTATTCATCGGCGCGGTGAGCACGGCTGATATCTCCGGGGCCGCAAATGATCGCATCGATGCCGGCTTGTTGATAAAGCCCGGCCTCCGTGCCGTAGCTCACCGCAACGAGTGGCTTCTGTCCTGTCAACTCGACCAGAACGGCTGTCAGTTCACTCCCCTTGACGGGAGCGAGGGCGGGATAGGCGCTCAACTCATGCCACGCCACTTCGAAACCGCTGCTGCGAAGCGCGAAAAGCTGGGCCTTGAGGGGCTCAAGCAGGGACGATGGGGAAACGCCTGGAACGGCGCGGATCTCAAGATCAGCAGAGCAGCGGTCGGGAATGATGTTGACGGCCTGCCCCCCGTTGATGAGGCCAACCTGCAAGGAGGAGTACGGAGGCACGAAATTGTCGTCGAACGGCCCGTCCGTCAGGCTTTGGGCGTAAGCCACAGCGTGCGTGACCACGCTGGCCATTGCATGAACCGCATTGAGACCCAAATCAGGGCGCGACGAATGGCCGGACCGCCCGATCACCTCCAGCCGCACAGCCGCCTTTCCCTTGTGTGCCTGCACCGGCTGCATCCGGCTCGGTTCGCCGATAACCGCACCGAGCGGCCTTTCACATAGGTTTGGCAACGCGGCGATCAAATGATGGACACCGCGGCAACCCGCTTCCTCGTCGTAGGAGAATGCAAGATGTATCGGCTGCCGCAGATTCATCGCCGCAAGCTGCGGAAGGGCGGCCAACGCGCTGGCAAGAAAGCCCTTCATATCACTGGCGCCGCGACCAAAAAGCCTTTCACCATCTCGACGCAGAACAAAGGGGGCTCCGCTCCATTCCGGCTCGCTTGCCGGGACAACATCCAGATGTCCGGAAAGAATGTACCCCCGGGCCTCGCGCGGCCCAATTGTAACAAACAGGTTGAACCGATCGCCTTCAGGACCAGGAATGATTGCCACCTCGGCCCCTGCGGCCTGGCAATACCCTCGTACCCAATTGACAATTGCCTCGTTTGGCGTGCCGACGACGCTGGGGAATGCGATTAGCCTCGCAAGAATTTCTTCAACATTCATGACGGCCCACCCTACCTGCGCAATTCGCCGGATATCGACAGGGTAACCGCAAGCAGGAGCTTTCCCTGCCGAATTGCGTTGCGCTATAGGTTGAAGATTGCAAATACCCGCCCCCAAACAGGCGAAACCTGCTGGGTTTCCGTGCGATACTGCGGCAAAGCACGTCTGCGGCCGTATTGGCAGCAGGATCAAAAGGCACGTAATGCCAGAGACCTTGGCATTCCGCAAAGAAACGGATGAGCTGAAATGGGACGGTCGGTACGCCTGAAGTCCTTCGAATTGATCGCGCGCGACATTCGCGAAGTTGACGTGAAGCTGCTCCACGCTCTCTCGATCGCGGTTGGCTGGCCGCATCGGCCCAAGGACTGGGATTTCCTGCGCCGCGCCGGTCAGGGCATCGTCGCTGTTGACGGAATCGGGCGCGTGTTCGGCAGCGCGATGTGGTTTCCGCACGGGCGCGAATTTGCCACCGTGGGCTTGGTGATCACATCGCCCCGCACCCAGACACAGGGCACTGGCCGCTGGCTCATGGAACAGGTTTTTGAGCGGTGTGGGGACCGGAATTTGACCCTGAACTCGACCGATGCGGCCTACCATCTCTATCTCTCACTGGGCTTCAGGAAGGAAGCGGTCGTTTATCTGTGGCAGGGAGAGGTCGTATCGCCCCTTCCAGCGGTACCCCTTCTGGATGGTGAATTGAGGTCGCTGTCAGCCGGAGATTTGGAGGAGATCGCAGCGCTTGATGAGCGCGCGTTCGGAACAAGCCGCCAGAAGTTGCTTGCACTGCTTTCGGAGGGCGCGTCAATTTGCACCCTAAGCCGTGGCGGCAAAATCGTCGGCTACTCCATGAATCGCGAGTTCGGGCGCGGTCATGTGATCGGTCCCATCGTCGCGAGCAATGATTGCGACGCGATCCATCTCACTGCCGTGCATCTTAAGGATCTCACCGGCCGGTTCGCTCGTGTCGATACGCGGGAGCAGACGGGGCTATTTGCTGACTTTCTTCAGCAGAGTCGCCTCGGGTTAAGCGAGACCGTCACAACCATGTCCAAGGGGAAGCGATTCCTGAACAGAAAGGACAACGAGCCGTGGGTGTACGGATTGGCCGGCCACGCGCTGAGCTGAGGCCGTACAACAGGAGCCCAACTGGCGCAACGAAATCCACCGGCAGGCCAGCAAGTTGGCGACGCGTGGATTGCGCAGAACCAGCCCGTTGGATTCGTGGAATGTCGCGTCCTCCTCGACCGACGAGAGAAGCGGCGCTTGGATCGGCGTCGTCGGCAGGACGAAAACCTCGTTGTTGCCAAATGACCGTTCAAAGGACTGGATGGATGCCATAGCTGATCTACAGGCCGAACCCCTGGCTGCCCTCGCAAACGCTTCAAATCAGCACGTCATGGGGCGCGGGTACAATAGCGTGATGCGGAACGTTATGAACGGGGGCGATCGCGTGTTCGTCCAGTGCATTAGGGATCAATTTGCCGATGATGTGGAGAGCCTCTTCCTGACCGAGCGAAACGTGCAGACCGAGCGGGTCATTAGGCTCAACTGCCGCGCCGAATGTGGGAGGAGTCGCATAGCCATCGAAGCGAAACGCCAGTTCCGCGCGGCCAGTCTCGAAGGCAATTTTAGCCGGCTGTGCGGTTTCTGACGCCGTTGCAGCAGATTGCGCAGCCGGCGATCCGTTTCCGAAGTTACTGCCCTTTGCGACGCCAGGTTCGACCGGCTCAGCTGCCTCCGGCGCATCTTCAGACCAGTGTGAATCGTGCCCGGAATTGCCGTGCTCCACGACGGTCGATTCTTGCGCGGTTAACGCTGCCGCACCATCCAAAATCCGAGCGTGATGCTCGACGCCATTGCGCGGTTCGAAGCCAGCTCCAGTCAACTCTGTTGCTGCCGCCTTTGGGCCCCCTGGCTCTGAAACGTCCCGTGAGTCACCGCGGCCTACGCTACCGGCCGTTGCGATGCTGGGGTCGCCGATCTCAGCCGCTTCAGGCGCGTTTGCGGAGGTCGGGTGCCCCGAATTGCCCTGTTCCGCGCCATCTGCTTCTACCGTCTTCGCTGTCCCTCGCGAAGCGCCCGAACTCGGGGGATGATGCTCGTTGTCATTGCCGGCGCCATCTCCCGATATGAAGCTAGGTCCAGTCGGCTCCGCTGCCGCCTTTGCAGACCTTGGCTCCGAAGCGTGCGGTGAGCTACCGCCGCTCACGCCACGGAGGCCTGGCTCGGCAGGCTCGGCCGCTTCCGGTGCGTTTGCAGCGGTTGAGTGCCCCGAATTGCCCTGTTGTATGCCCTCTGCCTCGGCCGTCTTCGCTGATCCGCGTGAAGCATCCGAAGGGGGAGGATGGTGTTCGTCGTGACTGCCGACCCCATTTCCCGGTATGAAGCCGGCTTCAGCCAACTCCGCTGCCGCCTTCGCAGACCCTGCCTCCGAAGCGTTCTGTGAGTTACCGCCGCCCGCGACACTGGCCTTTGCGACGCCTGGTTCACCAGGCTTGGCTCCTTCCGGCGCGTTTGCAGAGGTTGAGTGCCCCGAATTGCCGTGTTCTACGCCCTCTGCCTCGGCCATCTTCGCTGATCCGCGCGAAGCATCCGAAGCGGGGGGATGATGCTCATTGTCATTGCCGACACCATTTCCCGGTATGAAGCCGGCTTCAGCCAACTCCGCTGCCGCCTTTGCAGACCCTGGCTCCGAAGCGTTCTGTGAGTTACCGCCTGCTGCGAGGCTAGAGCCAGAACCCTCATTGATCGGCTCATTCTTCGATGTGAGATTTTCAACTGCGGTGACCGTCGCGCTATGAGCAAGCACTATCGGTGACACATGAGCCGATCCACCGGATCCATCATCGCTCTCATCCGCTGTACCTGCCGAATGGCTGATGAAGGTTCTGAACCTCGTCGCCCCCACTGAGCCGGTCCGGGCCTGCCCGAATTCGAACGTCAAGCCGTCGTCGGCCAGAATGTTCCAAACTTCAGCGAGTGCGCTCTCGCTCGTCCCGATAACTGTACGGGTAATGTCCGCATTCAGAACAGCTTCGGTTGCGGTCGCCGATGTCAGCGCTCCTTCGAGCTGCTCCAAGGTGATCGCGATGGCCACGCCTTCCGGCTGGCCGACAAAGTCCGACTCCGCAAGAGAGACAATCCCCTGCAGATGGATCTCCAGCAGACCCCGGTCCCCGACATCAAGAATCCGATCGGTCGGATTCACGTAGACGATCGTTTCGTTGGTTGCGGGATTATAGATCCAGGCGAGGGTATGCGGCGGTATAGACTTGCTCGCTGCTGTCATATGGAGCCAGGCAAGCGCTCCGAAAGCCGCAAGATTGATCCTGCTCGATCCCGATGCGAACTCGAAGCCAGAGTGGGAGGACTTGGAATTGGAATCG
The DNA here is from genome assembly GCF_023074075.1 of Bradyrhizobium sp. 138. GTDB lineage: Bacteria > Pseudomonadota > Alphaproteobacteria > Rhizobiales > Xanthobacteraceae > Bradyrhizobium. The sequence continues at coordinate 261,263 of NZ_JADPKT010000033.1, forward strand.
GTCGCGGAGCGATAAACAACATTTTCGCCAACGTTGCCGCGCATCAGCTGATCGCGGCCTTCTCCGCCGACACGGGCATCGTGACCAGAGTCCCAGCCATGAAGTTCTTGCCGGCTGTCATCCGCGGCGCCATGACTGATTTGGCTCGAAGCGCCTTCTCCAGCGACGCGTTCGCTTCCCGTAATCACAAGCGCGTCGGGCACGCGCAAATCGTGCGGAGCGAAAGCCGGGAGCGAGCCGTCTCTATGATTGGTATCTGCATCGGTGATCGCTGCCAGCTTTGTGGCCGCATTCTCGGCGGTGACTACCACGAAGCTGTCGATCGGCGCTTTGCCCGGGTCATGCGACTGCACGGCCAGATGCGGGTCATTCAGCGTGTAGATCAACGCACCGGTCAGAGTCGCGAAAGTGCCATACCCTGCGTGAATCAACGTTGGATTGGAAGTAAACCGAGGGAGCAGATGCTCCGGGAGCAGGTCGCCTCCAATCCGTCTGTCATTCATTCCAAGCAAGAAAGGCGTGGCGAGATTAGGTGAGCTCGATCCAACAGAACCGCAATCCTTCCCCGGTTTCGAGCCCGCGGATTGTTCAGCCGTGCCAAGCGCTTCCGTTGCCACCGCCGGGTTCGTGACCTGGCTCACCTTGGCAAAGAAGTCTCTCTGGATGAGCCGGGACGTCTCGGCGGATTCCCAGACAATGAGTTGCCGAAGGATCGCTTTTTTCCAGGGCTCATATTCAGCGTGCTCGCCCGCGGGGCCGATGCTGTCGTCATCCAGATAGACGTCGTTCGCTTCCGCCGCCTTGAGTTCGTCTGCAATTGCGGACACCAGAAAGGCCAGCGCAAGCGTGCCGAAGCCGGACGGGCGCTGCAACAACGCGAGGGTAGCGAGCACAGTTCTGTTGGTGATCTCGAGCTTCTGAAATATGTTGTACAAATGTACTTTGACTGTCCCCGGGGATACGTTTAGCTGGCGCGCGATCTCCTTGTTCGACTTTCCCTCTGAGACTAGACGTACAATTTGACGTTCCCGGTGCGTCAATAGCTCCAGCATCGTTTCAACTTTGCCGCCGCCGTCAGCTCCCTCGCCGGTTGGCAAGAGATCGGATTGCTCGGAAGACACACTGCACGTTGTCATCAGTCGCAGTAATCGCAGCATAGCGTCGGAGGAGGCATGCTTCGAAACTACGCTGCAAGCGCCAGCAGCAATAGCTGCGGCTAGATCGTGGCCTGCTTCGGACTCGGTAAACAACACCAAGCGCGTTGAGAGATTCTCAGCTTTCGCAATCGCGAGGATCTCGGGTACCGTCAGATCCGGCAGATTGTCAGCAACAAGCGCGACGTCAGGTGTCAAATTCCGGATTGCTTCGAGGCAGCTTGTCCCATCGCTGCAAGATGCGACAACGTCGAAGTCCTGCTGCGCCCCGAGTACCGACTTCAGCCCGTGTAGAACGATCGGTTGTCGATCTACGATCAGAAGTCGGATTCGCCCCTGCTTCACAGACACGTCTAACATGGACACTGCCTCGGCCCGACCATCTATGTACTTCGGCATATGGCCGAGGCCAGGCGGGATTATTAAAATACAATTAATCGAGCGGGGGAAGAGGCTTTGCGATATTTAAATACAACCTAAAATAGCAAATTTTTACGGCATATAGGGAATAAATATGTCATTTGATCCGCTTGCTGCTGCGATTGACTGGCTCGATGCCTACCGCGCGGGTGATATCGAAGCGATCTTGGAAATGTATGCCGAAGATGCCGTGGTTCACTGCGGCTGCGGAGGCGTGAAAACCATTACCAGCCGCGAGGCACTTCGTGCCTATTGGCTCGATCACCTCCGAGAATATCCGGCAGGCAAGTTGGACGATCTTGGTCCGTCGCACGACGGCACCATTATCTCATATGTCACTAGCAATGGTGTCATGAGGGCGCTTATCGCGTTTGACGCGGCCGGGAGGATTAAGGAATCAGCTACAATCCCTCACACCAAACCCACGGCGTGATCCAAGCCCGCAGTAGGTCACGTGCTGGCCTTGCAGTGCAAGAGTGTCACGTCTGCTACGCGTCACAACCGCCTTTAGATCCCGCCCACACGAAGGTGCGATCTAACCTGCAAGACGGACGTCGCGATTCAGCGCTGCTCGTCTGCTTGATGCCCGCGGTGGTACTGCCGAGCGCCAGCTGGAGCCGGAGGCATTGGATCTCCGCCGCAGCGTGCGGTTGTCGGCCTGCGCATGCTCACCATTTGGGGAACCATATGTGTGTTGGCCGGTTGGCTTGCTGTTGAGCTGGCACTCAGCAGAGCAGCTCGACAAACCGGCATGTGTTCTAGAGCCGGGGCATCCGTCGGGGCCGATCCCATGATGGACCACACAACCAGAGTAGGCAATCGGTTGTTAGCAGCGTTGCCGCCAGCAGATTTTGCTTTGCTTGCGCCTCATCTGCGGAAAGTCAAGATTGAACGCGATTCCGTCCTGGTCCGATCGGGCGATCGGATCGAACATCTTCTTTTTCCCTTGAGCGGCGCGATCGCCGCTATCTTGGAGCTGCCGAACGGGCAGACAGTTGCCACGGCGATAATCGGCCATGAGGGGGCTGTGGGTCTGACGTCAGCGCTTGGCGCACGCCACTCGCCTGCAACGGCGATCGTTCGCCTGTCAGGGTTCGCGCTACAGATCTCGCCGGTGCATTTTCTGGCGGCGCAACATCGCAGTCCTCCAATCACATCCATGGTGCAGGTCTCCACGAGATCGTTGTTAACGCACCTTCAGCACGTGGCGGCCTGCAATGCACTGCATTCTGTCGAAGCTCGCTTGGCGCGCTGGCTGCTTCACATTCACGATCGAGCGAATGGAGGCGATCTTCTTCCGCTGACGCAGGAAACGCTGTCGGAATTGCTGGGCGTCCGCCGCACCACAGTCACACATGTCGTGAGCACAATGCGCGCGTCAAGGGCGCTGAAATCCAATCGGCGCGGCGAGCTCGAGATTGATCGGCCGCGGCTCGAAGCGTTGGCATGCGAGTGCTACAAAGTCATGAGCCGCGAAATCGATCGGATCGTTTCTCACGGCGCGATCGGGCTAGTTAGCGGGGCGCCACCGCGAGGCGCCTCCCACTTGCCTGCCAGCCGACGAGCCGGGACAAGCTCATAAAGCCCGCTTGCTCATTCAATCGCCTCGCGGCGCTCGTTACAACAACCGGGCCTATTGGGACCAAACAGCGCAGGAGCAAGCTTTGCCTCTGCGAAGCCACAACGACCGCTCTCGGTCCGAGCCGGGCTACGGGACTTGGCCGCCTTGCGCGGCTCGCGCTGACGATTCTCCTCTCGACCTACCCGCTCTCTGAGCTCCTCAAGTTCCGCGAGTTGGGAGACGAGCGCTTCGAGACGCTCTCGAAGCAGAGCTCCGGGATCACCGGCTTGAAGGTGGCTATTCATGACGCGCCTCCTGATCGAGGTCTTAGGGAGCCCTCGCCCACTTTCGAGAGTCGGGAAAACTATGCAATTCCAAAACAAGCGCACCAACATTTGGCAAGTTGCGTGCGCAAACGAGCTGCGGCGCTGCACGGAGGCCGCTCGGCTGTTTAGATATGCTTTCGGCCAGCGTTTAGCGCACCGGAGCAAAGGCCAGCCGAATAGCGGCCCACAGGCCCACGCCCAGCTGAGAGGCTTCTACCGGCTGGAATCGGTTGCGGTGGTAATCCGAGTATTAGCTCCGGGGCAATCGGCCTTGCGCTTTTCCTCGTTCTCTTCTGCGCAATCGAGCCCACCATCTGCGCTTGGAATTCCAGAGCCGCCGGTCGCGAAGGGCCCCTTGCCGCTGCCGGCGCCAGCACCGGACCCACCACTACCGCCGGATCCGCCTCCGGATGTCGCTCGGGCACGAGAAGATCCAGCAGGGCGACCGCCAGGCGCTCCCCCACCCCCGGATGATCCGCCGCTGGAGCCCCCTGGCCCTGCCACGGACGATCGATCATTGTCGAAGAATGACTGGCCGCTGTCGCTTTGCCTTGTCCCGTGCAGGCCGCCCGAAGCTGCAATGGCTTTTGAGGTCAGGGAGGTGGACAGAAGGAGTGTCATGACGGGGGGCGTCACGGCTGCAAATCTTCCGCAGGTTTTCAAAAACGCCCGCCGATCGTCGTCTTCGTTGCCGTCTCGGGTCACGACGCTCTCCTCCATTTCAAACCCTCTATTTACATTATATATATTAAATATATTTTCAACCAAGAATTTTTCTTTGTCGCGGGAGGCTGCTTAACGTGTTGCTTAACGTGCGCGCCCCGGTCAGAACGCCGCCAATTCCCCCCATCTCCCCCGATTTTCTCGGCCGACCTTGCCGACGCGCAATTTTTGAGTTGCGCTCCTGTATTTAATTCAGTTAATTTCAGATTAACCAACCGAGCGCGGGCTCGGCGACAATGGACCATTGCAATGCCACTGCAATTCTATCGATCCGTCCGGGACCTGGAGATCTGGAGTGCGAGCAGCCACGGCTTCTCGTTCGTCATCAGTTTCGGAAGCCCGGGAGGTCCGGGCTTTCACGGGCGCTCCGGCTACCTGGCGAGCTGGCGTCCGCTCCACAACAACCAAGCCGCAATCAAGATCGGCGGCTCGCCCTTTCGAACATTGACCGAAGCCGAGGGGGCCTGCCGCGACATGATCGAGCACCTGGCACCACGATAAACCGCCGCCCCGAAGGCGCCAGACGTGCCCGTCAATTCGCGCTGGCCGGATCCTGACGCGACAGATCAAGGGAATCCAGCTCACCCGGCGCTGCATGCAGCTCGCTTCGCGAAATTGCCATTGCCGCGAGAATCGTACGATTGCTGATATCCAGCTTCTGGAAGATATGATGAAGGTGGACCTTGATCGTACCGTCGGCAAGCTTCAACCGACGCCCAATCTCCTTGTTCGATAACCCCTCCGATACGAGCCGCATGATCTGCCGCTCCCGGTCGGTTAATTGTGTCAGCGGCTTCACACCGGCGCGGGGGTCGTCGCTGACGTGCCCGCTCCTCGGCGAGACCGATGTTTGGCTCTGGGCAGCTTTCCGCAGGGTTGCGACCAGCACCTCCATATCCGAATCCTTCGACAGGACGATGCAGGCGCCGTCCGAGGCCAGCCTTTGCAACTCACTATCGCCCCTAATCCCAGTGAAGAAGATTACCGGAGCACGTGGGTCGACATCGTTTGCATGGGCGAGGATCTGCTGTCGACTGAAGTCGGGCAGTGCAGCATCGACAAGCGCGACGTCCGGCGCAAGAAATCGAATTGCCTCGATACAGCTTGCGGCATCGCTGCAAGAAGCAACGACCGCAAAATCACGCTGCGCCGCAAGAACGCTCCTAATCCCTTGCAAGACGATCGGGTGTCGATCAGCGATGACAATTCTGATACGGCGCATGCTTCCCTTGCCTGTTGCTAAACAACCCCGCTTGCAGCCGTTTAATCCGACCCTCCTTTTGAGACGCGCGAGTATAACCCAATCAGCTCCGTCCATAACGTCGCAGGATCCTAGGTCTGAGACAGCACCTGGCGGCAACGCTCGATGGCCCCGCTACCGTAACTCGCCCAGAGAATGCGTGCAGCACCGTAAGAATGCGGTGCTCAACGCAAAACTCGAAACGGCGAATTCCTCGGGAATAGGGCCATTTCATCTACAATTTTTGATAGCCTCGATCTGACCATTCACTCCAAGAATGTCGTCAGCCGACTGTCCGAGGGCCTTACTATTATGGTCAACATCCAACTCACTTGGTTAGAGCCGGATATTACGAACGATATATATGGATATTCGCGATTCAAATCTAACATTCGACAAAGCTTCACTGAAGCGAGGCCGTTCGTGAAGCCCCGCTCGGAAAGAGGAGGGTGAGAAAAGTATTACTATTCATCAATAGCAACGACAGGTAATCAAGGACAGAACAAGGCTGCGTTCTTCGCAGCCCGTACAGTACCGATGAAGTCCGAGTACCGCGCTTGAAGCTGAATTTCGTTACTTCAGCAATTTCACTGATCGGCACGGGGCGTCGTTGGCAATGAGTAGGTGGTCACATGTATTCTTCGACAGTTTTGCGTCAAACCCATAAGGCCCTCATCGTTCAATTCACCGAATTGCAGAACTTACGTAGTCGCGTGTTGAAAGCAGAGCAGCGATTGGTTGAGCCCAAGCGACGGCCCGCCGGACGGAGGGCGCTCGGGAAGCGACCGCGCGGTCGGGGACACAGTCTCAACCGCTAGCACCGAATACTGCGCTGCACACGAGCGCCGCCGCGCGCCCGGATCGCGCTTGCCCAACCCTGTATGACCTGATAATCCCCCCGCCTGTTTCGATTCGGAAGTAGCTGGGGACGGCTTCCATGGAGAAGGGTGACTGGGCCAACTTGACCACAGCCGAGCTGTGGCGGCTTTACGATGGGGTCACGACTATTCTCAGTCGAAGGATGACCGCGGAAAAGGCCAAGCTCGAAGCGCGGCTGCGCAAGATTGAGGGGACCGCCGTTTCGCCCCCGAACGGGGAACGTCAGCGCCGCCCCTACCCCCCGGTGCTGCCGAAATACCAGAATCCGAAGAACCCCTCCGAAACCTGGTCCGGTCGCGGCAAACAGCCCCGCTGGCTGAAAGCGCAGCTGCGCGCCGGCAAGAAGCTGAACGATCTCCTGATCAACCGCTCATCCGCACAAAGACGCCGCCGGACCGGCTGAGCCTCAGCGCGGCCGCGGCGGCGCATTGGACCGCAGAATTTACCGGTCGCGGTCCTGTTTTCCGTTAGGACTGCCGTCACCGCCGCCATTGCCGAAGCCATTGTTGCCACGCACAATATTGCCCCCTGAACTGGCTATCGCGGTCGAGGTCAGAGAGGTGGAGAGCAACAGCGTCACTGTCGGAGGGGTAACAGCGGCGAATTTTCCGCAGGCCTTCAAGAATTCACGACGATCATCGCCTTCCGTATCAAGTTGGGTCATCGACTCGTCCTGCTACAATCCAGCCCAATCCTGACGGTAGACCAAAATTACCGTCCCTTCAAATTAAATAAGCTAATCGCGTGAATTTTAATTTCGCGCCTGACGATCACGATTTGCATCGGCTGGAGGCCCTCTGGAGACAGATTGAAATATCTGTGCATCGTTCAAGCGCAAGCTCGTCGCTTTATTTTGACATTTAATTCACACCCGATAATGATATTATTTAATTTGCTGACGGACTTGGGGGCCTAGCTCCAAACACTGCAGCCGGAGTCTGCGGAATTGTATGTTGATTTCCAGCTTCACTCGTTGAGCGGCCTCTTTGCTCGAGCCAGCTCCCTGCGCGCCGAATACGCAGCCGCAAAGCCTTGGCCGCACATTGTCGTCAATGACGCCTTTCCCGAGAAACTATTGGACATGGTCGCGGCCGAATGCGCCGCCGTCCAAGAAGCCCGTCTGATTACCACGACCACCGATCGCCTGGTGAAGCAGGAGGTATCGGATGGATTGGGGCCGGCCACCCAACATCTGCTGAGCCTGGTGGATAGCGCCCACTTCCGAGAATTCATTTCGGAAGTCACTGGCGTGCGCGATCTTCATTCCGATCCAACGCACAAATTTGCGGGAGTTCATCGAACGCCCCCAGGAGGCTTTACGAAGATTCACCGCGATTTCGAGGTTCACCCGACGACCGGGCTGTTCCACCGGGTCAATCTACTCATCTATCTCAATCGGGATTGGCCCGAAGCTTACGGCGGCAACCTCGAATTGTGGCCTGCGGACATGTCAGCGCTCGGATGCCGCATCTTCCCGCGGTTCAACACCATGGTCCTCTGGGAGACGCACGGTGCCACTCTCCACGGCCTTCCGGATCCGGTCTCTTGCCCGCCTGGTCGAATGCGCCTTTCCGTCGCATCCTATTACTACACGACGACGCGCCGCATCGCCGCATCGGGTGAACGCCGCGTGCGGTATTGGGCGGCGCGACCCGGCGAGGATCAATGGCTCGAGCGAATGAGCTGGCAGGATCATTTGCGCGCGCTCATACCCGACCCGCTCTACAACGTGCTCCGAGCGGCGCGCGATTGGGTATCCAGAGCGCACCGGTCGAGAACACGATGAAGCCGGCGTTCTTCCAGCGGCAACAGCGGGACCCACCAATGACCGTGACCGGTACCTCAGTCGCGCAATTGCGATCTGGCGATGCGGATACGAGAGTTCTTTGCAGGCCAGGCTTCTCGCCTGTTCGGCTACGAATGCTGATGAAGCGCGCCCTCGCTGAGACCGGACTGGACCTATCGGGACTGACCGTGCTGACCGAAGCTGCGACTGGCGCGTATGCAGTCACCCCCGTCCTGGCTGCAATGGCCGGAGCCAAGCACGTCTACGCGTTCGCGAAACCTGGCCGTCATGGGACTGTGACCGATGCCAAACGGGCGACTTTCGAGATCGCAGCCCCCTTAGGCGTCGTTGACCGCATCGAGATTCTGGAAAAGGTCAGTCCCGAGGTGCTTCACAGCGCCGACATCGTGACCAACAGTGGCCACCTCCGTCCCCTCACAGCTGCGCTGATCGACCAACTGCGCGACGACACCGTGATTGCCTTGATGTTCGAGGCCTGGGAGTTTCGTCGCGAGGACCTGGATATCGAAGCCTGCGCACGGCGCAAAATCCCGGTGGTCGGCGTCAACGAGCGACACCCCGCCATCGACGTCTTCTCATTCCTTGGCCCACTCGCCGTGAAGCAGTTACACGATTGCGGGCTGGCGGTCCTCGGCAACAGCATCGGCCTGCTCTGCGACAATGACTTCCTTGCCCCGCTGCACACCGGGCTGGCAAGCCTGGGGGCGAACGTCAAGACCTTCGACAGCGTTGCGGCAGTCCATCCTGGCGCATGGGACGCCTTCGTTGTCGCCTTGCAGCCAACGGAGGCGCCGCGCGTCGGCCAAGCGGAGGCTGCGCATCTGGCCGCATGCGCGCCCGACGGCGCCGTTGTGGTGCAGTTCTGGGGCGACATCGATCGAGCCGTGCTGGCCGCCAATGGTCTTGCGGTCTGGCCCACACAATCGGTCGGACAGGGCCATATGGGCATTCTGCTGTCGGAGATTGGCCCCGAGCCGATCATACGATTGCAGACCGGCGGCTTGCGTGCGGCCGAGTGGGTCCGCCGAGGTGGTGCCGTCACAGAGGATGGTTTCGCCCAGCTCGTACCATGGCCGGAGGTGACATGACGGAGCGCCTGCAGCCCGATGTCGTACTCCTTGCGGACGGACCGACGGGCTTCGCGGCGCTTCGCTCGTTGGCTGCGCGCTGCCGCGTGCTCCAGATCTTCCGGAGACCGGACCAGCCCGACGCGAGCGCGTTGAGATCATTTGCCAACAACCGCGGCATCCCGGTCGCGGCGATGCAGGACTTGAACCAGCTTCAGAAGGTGATCGCAGAGCTGCGCCCGGCGGCCGTTGTGATCTCTTCGTTCGATCGGATCATCCCGCCGCAGATTCTCGCATTGTGTCGCTTCGTCAACGTGCACTATTCGCTTCTGCCGCATTATCGCGGCCGCGCCAACGTCAATTGGGCAGTCATCAACGGCGAGACGACCGCCGGGATCAGCATCCATCTCGTCATCCCAGAGCTTGATGGCGGCAATCTGCTGTTTCAGCAGGCCATTCCGATCGGCGCGAATGACACGGTCACCTCGCTCTACGAGCGCCTCAACGCGGTTCAGGAACGTGAGCTCGGCGAGGTCGTCGTACGAGCAATCACCGGCTACCAAGGCACTTCTCAAGAGACCGACAATGCCTCCTATGGCTGCGCCCGTGTTCCGGAAGATGGAGAGATCGACTGGCATCAGCCTACCGACACCATCGATCGGCTGATCCGTGGCTTAACACCGCCATTTCCCGGTGCCTTCACCCACCTTGACGGGCAGAGGCTCATCATCACCAGCGCGTCGCCGCGGCCTGATGCCCCCTGCTATATCGGCCGCGTACCAGGCCGGATCGTAGGACGGTCAGCTTCCGAAGGCTGGGTGGACGTGCTGACCGGCGACAGCGTCCTGCGCATTTTCAACGTCCTTCCTCCCAACTCCGAGCAACCATGTACTGCCGCTTCTGTCATCGGATCGACACGGGCTACCCTCGGGCTGTCGCGCCTTGATCTTCTTCGCCGGATCGTCGCGCTTGAAGACAGGCTCGCTTCGCTCGAGCAGCTCAAATGCTCTCACGAGTAGACGCAACCGCTTGGCCAAGGAAGGCTCAGGGCTTTCGCGCCAGTGCCTCACACCCCTTCTCGTCCAATCGTGAGCCATAGCCCGTCACGGCCCGGGCTTTGCACGCGAACCCAGCGGTAGGGCGTGCGCGACCAGGGCTTGACCTGTGGCGTGAGATTGTCGAGGACGAGATCGCCGCTTCTGGTACGTACGAGCAGCACCAGATGATGTTCACCGGAACTGACAACGACTTCGCTCAATAGCAGGACGCGCGCCGGCCAGCCGCGCCGAAGCAGCTCGTGGCGCTTGCTCACAGCGTAATCGTTGCAATCGCCACGAGCGGGGTTGATGATCCACGCCTCGCCCGCAAGACCGAGCTCGTTGCGGGCCGGCTCTATCGCCAGATTGACTGCGCGATTGATCTCCCACAATTCCGCCCATCGCTTCTCAGTCAACCGGATCGGCCCGCCGCGGAAGAAGCGCCGCGGGCGGCATTCGGCCTCATGGCGCAGGCAAAACACGGTGTAAGTGAGGGGCGGAAGAGCCGGACGCCCCAGCTCGATGTGCGCAGGGTCCGCTTGGGGGACCCTTGGAGCAGCCAGCAATGCCGCACCGGCCCATTGAACGCCCCCGAAGACGATCACGACGGCTGCCGCGATGACCCAGCCTGAGGCTCGTTGCATCTGCCGATCCTCCTGCGAATGCCATCGACGCGGACCTCGGCACCACGCCGCCGATCGGCCCAGATCACCGCTCATTATTTAATTTATATAATTATATTTAATCTGCGCGATTAAAACAATATTAATTATCGCATTAAAAAAGCGATGGACGGCTGCGCCGGCGACGCCCGCAAGCCGGAAGCGAGAATGGATCGAGAAAACCGGGCGAGATTGGCCCTTTTCCTGCAGGCACCGCGAAGCGCGATCTGAGGCAACCGGCGTGGCCACCCAGAGCGAGACGGACAGATAGTCCGGCCGCAGATTATTTTATTGATTTAATTACCCATCATGCTCAAATCGCAAATAAGCCCTCGCAGGCAGGACTGACTTCATATGCCAATTGAGCTGCTCGTCATTGTGGGAGCTGAAGCTTCAATCCTCGGCTTCGTCGTCGCGATGACCCTGCGCGCCAAGCGGATGGACGTGCTGAGCGGACGGTCGCTTGAACGCCCCGTAATCCCAGCACGGCGCGACAGACACTCACTGCGGCCGATCGGTCGACGGGCGCGCGATCTACTGCGGGGTTGGGCGCAGCAACGCTGACGCCCAGGTGTAGGGCGCCAGCCCGCGCGTTTCGTCAAGCGCTGCTCACAGTTTGCACCGAGACTCAGCGCTCCTTGAATGCACGCTCCGCCTGATCGTGCAGCGGCTTGAGCAGGTAAGACAGCGCGGTCCGGCCAGCCGTCTTGATGAAGACCTCGACCGGCATTCCTGGCAGCAGCTTGGCCGAGCCGAGCTTCGCCAGCTCCTCCGGCTTCAGCAGGATGCGGCCCGTGTAGTAACTCGTGCCCGCGCGCTGATCCTGCGTGATATCTGCCGAGACCATGCTGACCTCTCCGTCAATCTCCGGAGTGGTCTTCTGGTTAAACGCTGCGAAACGCATTGTCGCGGTCTGCCCCACATAGACCTGGTCGATGTCGCGCGGTGCAATCTTGACCTCGACGGCAAGCGAGTCCGCGTCAGGCACGATCAGCATGATCTGCTCGCCGGGTGAGATGACCCCGCCGACCGTGTGGACGCTAAGCTCGTGGACGCGGCCGGTCTGTGGCGCCCTGATATCGATCCTATGCAATTGATCGACCGCCGCAGTCTTGCGCTCGCCCAGTTCGGAGAGTTTAGAGCGCGTTTCGATCAGGTCCTTGCCGACTTCTGTCCGCAGGTCCTGGTCGATCTGAATGATCTGGAGGCCGATTTCGGAGATCTTGCCTTTCGATTGCGCAATCATGCCGGCCAATTGGCTGCGCTCGCCTTCGATGCGCGCAGAGTCGCGCTCGAGGGAATTAAGCCGGGTGATCGGCACCAGATTCTTCTGCCAGAGGCTGCGCACGCCCTCCAGCTCCTGGCGGATGAATTCGACTTCCTTCTGCTTGGCCTCGGTCTGCCCCGTATAGCCCTTGATTTCGTTCTCCAGCTGCGCGCTTTTCTCTTGCAACTGCGCTTTTTGGCCGCTCCTTGCCTGACGACGAAGGTCGAACAGCTTCCGCTCCGCAGTGATTGCACGGCTCGCCTCGGAGTTGCTCTCCTTGGCTCGGTCGAGCAGCACCCTGGGAAACACCACTTGCTCGGCACCATCGCGCTCGGCCTCGAGACGAGCCTGACGCGCGAGCAGCTCATCGATGCTGTTGGTGACGATGGTCGCATTGGCGAGCGTCTGAGTCTCGTCGAGGCGGATCAAAACGTCGCCTGCATTGACCCGATCGCCCTGGCGCACGCGCAACTCGCCCACGATCCCGCCCGTGGCGTGCTGAACTTTCTTGACGCTCGAGTCCACCACGACCACGCCCTGGGCGATCACCGCGCCCGACAACTGGCTCGTTGTCGCCCAACCGCCGATCCCAAATGTCACCAGACCGAACATGATCATACCCACGATCATGTAACGCTGGATGGACTGCATCGCCGGCGCCACCTGGCCGTTCATCGGTTGCCTCCTTGAGCTTCCGCTACCACCTTGAGTGGCACGGGACTTCGCAATACTTTCTTCAGGACTTCCTCTCTCTTGCCGAAGGACTGAACTCTGCCTTCCCCGAGGCACAAGACATGATCGACGGCTTCAAGCGCCTTCGGACGATGGGCAACAACGACGACAATCCCGCCGCGGCGGCGCACGTTCAGGATCGCCTCGGTTAGTGCCTCCTCCCCCTCAGCATCGAGATTGGAAGACGGCTCATCGAGCACGACAAGGAACGGTTTTCCGTAGAAGGCACGTGCGAGCCCGATGCGCTGCCGCTGCCCCGCCGACAGCGCCAATCCTCCCTCGCCGATTTTCGTGCCGTAGCCATCCGGAAACGAGAGGATAAGATCGTGCGCGCCCGCGGCATGTGCGGCCTCCAGAACAGCGGCGGCCGTCGCCTGCGGATCGAACCGCGCAATGTTCATCGCAACGCTGCCGTCGAACAATTCCACGTCCTGAGGCAGGTATCCGATGTGCTTGCCGAGGGCGTCAGAGGACCACTGATCGAGTGCGGCGTTGTCCAGCCGTATCCGGCCTCGAATGCCCGGCCACACCCCAACCAGCGCACGTGCCAGCGTCGATTTGCCGGACCCGCTCGGCCCAATGATTCCAACTGCCTGCCCGCGCCGCAATTGGAACGACACGTCGTTGACGGTGGGCCGCTCCGAGTTCGGGGCGCCGATAAAGAGATGCTCGACGGTGAGAGCTTCAACAGGAGGAGGCAATGCCAGCCGTTCTTCCTCGCTGGGGAGAAGCTTCAGCAAAGCATCGAGTCGTTGTCCCGACTGCCGCGCAGCGACGAACCCTTTCCAGTTCGCAATGGCGAGTTCGACGGGCGCCAAGGCCCGCGCACTGAGGATCGATCCGGCGATGATGATGCCGGCCGTCGATTCCTGGTTGATGACAAGGACTGCGCCAACGGCAAGAACCAGCGACTGCAGGATTGCCCGGAAGATCTTGGAGGCGCCTCCGAGGCCGTTTGCTACATCGCTGGCCCTCTCATGAGCCGCGAGGTACTTCGCGTTGACATCGCGCCACCGCAACGCCGCCTGCTGCCGCATGCCCATGGCCTGCAGAACCTCGGCATTTCGTCGGCCCTCGAGCGCGAGTGCCGTTCGCGACACTGCAAGACGGGAGGACGCCTTGGCCGGCCCCCGCGTCCGGGTTTCTGTAAGCACGGTAATGCCGATCAACACCAACGCGCCAGCCAGCGCAGTGACGCCAATCCAGAAGTGAAAGAGGAAGCAAACGCCGAGATAGATCGGCATCCACGGTAGATCGAAGAGCGCCGTCGGCCCCCCGCTCGATAGAAAGCTGCGGACCTGATCAAGATCCCGCACCGGCTGCAAGCCGTCGCCATCGGCCCTGGTCTTCAAAGGCAGACGAACGAGCGCGTCGAATATGCGAATGCCGAGCCTTTCATCGAAATAGCGGCCGACCCGCGCGCTGATCCTGCTTCTGACGAAGTCGAGCCCACCCTGAAACAGGTAGAGGACCGCGGCCAGGACCATCAAGGCGATCAGCGTCGGTATGCTGCGCCCGGGCAGCACCCGATCATAGACTTGCAGCATGAAGAAGGAGCCGGTGAGCATGAGGAGATTGCTCATCCCGCTGAAGGCCGCGAGCGCCCAGAAAATCCGGCGGCAAGACCGCAGGAAAGCCGACATCTCTGACTGCGGCTCCTCATAGTTCTCCGCCGGCCGGAAGCGAGCGACGAAGATCCGCTGCCGCAGGGCGTCAACCCAGCGCATTGCCCAGCCGACTAGCCGCGACGTCGGCCGTTCGGCATCGTTCGCCAGCTGGCGCCCGGACGACCATAGTCCTGATAAATGCACAAGGGGAATTCGAGAAAGATTCGCAGGCGGGGGGATCACCCCCCGCCGTCCAATATCAGTCATGGCGCCTGCCCTTTAGTGATGCCTTTGTCGGGGGATCCCCAAGCGATCCCCCGAGGCAGTTGTTGAGTACCAGCTCGTGCTAGCTGACCCGTCTCCTACGCGAAGTGGAAGTCGTGGCTGTTCAGCTTGTCGAGCTGCGTATTCTTCAGCGTGAGCGTGTCGCTCCCCGTCGCGATAACGACGTCGTGGCCTGACTGGGCCGCGTGGGAGAGAACGCTCGCAAAGCTGTCGAACACGCTCTTGCTGAACTCGATCGTGTCGTGAGACGGTCCGCGGGCCGCGAAGTCCTTGATGACGTCCTGCCCGAAGTTCGACGCAAACTGGAACGTATCCGCCCCCGCTTTGCCAACCATGACATCGTTGCCGGCGGTGCCGGTCAGCGTGTCGCTGCGGCCCGTGCCGATGATCGCCTCGCCTGAGCTGGTTCCGACCACTTGGCCTGTGGTGTCGACCTGCTCCGCGGTAAAGGCGTGGCTCTTGCCCGACAGGTCGGAGGTCTGGAAGCTCCACTTGCCGTCGGCACCCGTCGTGGCCGAACCGACCGAGGTCGTGCCGTCAAGCAGCTTGACCTCGCTGTTCGGATCGGCAGTGCCCTTGATCGTTGCCGTGTGATCCCAATGCTGACGCACATTGGTGACTTCCACCGTTGAGGTGCCGCTGCCGCTGTGCGAGCCAATGGGCGGATCAATCGGTTGCGACAAGGCGCTGGTGTTGCCGGCCGCGTCGGTGGCCGTGGCAGTGAAGGTGTGGGACCCGTGCTTGAGATTCGGGGTCGTCACGCTCCAGTCGCCGTCACTTGCGACGGTCGTCGTGCCGAGCAGGGTCGTGCCCTCATAGAGCTTGATCGAGCTCCCCGCTTCCGCCGTGCCGGATACCGTTGCGCGGTTATGTGTGGTGGGATCGCTCAACAGGACGGGAGCATCGGGGGCAGCGGCATCCACCGTGACATCCAACGCAGTCGATGCCTTGCTGGTGACGCCAGAGACCGTGTCGGTTGCGGTGAAGCTGTGCTTGCCGTCAGGCAGCGCGACGGTCGTGTAGTGCCACGCTCCGCTCGCATCCGCAGTGACGGTGCCGAGCTGGGTCGTGCCGTCGAGTACTTTGACCATGCTGTTGGCAGCTGCGGTCCCCGCCAGGGTCACCGTCTTGTCGCTCGTGATGTGGTCACCGGCGATACCGGTATCGTTGGAGAACGAGGCGATCTTCGGCGCGGCAGGCGCAGTGGTGCCGGTGCCCGATGTGCCCGTGCCGGTGGTACCTGTACCCGATGTACCCGAACCGGACGTGCCGGAACCTGTGGAGCCCGTCGTCGTTCCAGAGCCAATGACGGGATCGACAGCCGTCGACGCAGCGCTGACGTTGCCGGCAACGTCAGTCGCCTTTGCCGTCAGGACGTGCGAACCGACCGACAATGCGGATGTCGTAGCGCTCCACGCGCCGCTCGAATTGGTTGTCGCCGTCCCGACCTGGGTCGTTCCGTCAAACACCTTGATTGCGCTGTTCGCTTCAGCGGTCCCCGACAGAACGACCTGATTGGCAGAGTTGACGGTGTCGTTCGCAATCGTCGGTGCAGCTGGCGCCTTGGTGTCGACGGTGACTGCCACCGCAGCCGATGCCACGCTGGTCTGCCCCGACGAGTTGGTCGCGGTCGCCGTCAGCGTATGCTTCGCATCGGTCAAGACCTTGGTGATGTAGTCCCAGCTTCCGGTCGACGTCGCAGTCGCGGTACCGATCTGCGTCGAACCGTCATAGACCTTCACGGTGCTGCCAGCCGCGGCGGTGCCGTGCAGGGTGATCTGGCTGGCGTCAGTGATGCCGTCGC
Organism: Bradyrhizobium sp. 138; assembly: GCF_023074075.1. Taxonomy (GTDB): domain Bacteria; phylum Pseudomonadota; class Alphaproteobacteria; order Rhizobiales; family Xanthobacteraceae; genus Bradyrhizobium. Next base: position 277,834 of record NZ_JADPKT010000033.1, read on the forward strand.
CAGTCTTGCCCGTATCGGGTGACCAGGATGCGATCGTCGGCGCTGCCGGGACTTCGGGCGTTGCGGGAGGCATCGTCGGTGAGGTCGTGGTCGTACCGCTGTTTGCCGACGTGTTGAGCGTCGACGCCAACTGCGCGCCGTCCGTGTAATTCCCGGAGAACACCGAATTGTTTCCGCGGATCAACGCGTCACCGTATTGCGCGCCGCCAATGTGATTGTTGGTGAACGACACACCGGTGATCGAGGCAGTACCCAGATTGGAGTCGGCGTATACGGTGTAGGCGCCACCGGTCAGCAGGTTATTGGTGACCGTGACATTCGAGACCGGCCCGAAGTCGTTGTCGATCATCACCGCCGAGGTCCACCCCCACTGGTTGATGATCGAGTTGCCGCTGATCTGAATGTTGGAGAGGCCTCCGTCGATCTGGATGCCGTCATAGTGAGGCGATCCGCCTGCCTGGAGATCGTGAATGTAGTTGCCCTGGATGACGGAGTTGCTACCCGGAACGATACCATTCTCGACATTGAAGATGTTGTTGCCGATGAACGTGCCGCTTCCCATGATGCCCTGATTACCAGTGCCATCCGGTGCGCGACCGGTGCCATCGATAGTGCAATTCTGGACCACCGCTCCCGAGACTCCGGAATCAATCGTCACCCCAGCCCAACCGCCGGATGTGATCTTGCAGTTCTCAAGAGTCACATTGTCCGCCTTGATGTAGACGCTGCCGGTGATGTTCAGTCCGGAAACCACCGCTCCCGCCTGCGTGATGACCACATCTCCAGAAGGAGTGAGCGTTACCCCCGCCGGCACCCCGGTGTTCGTCGCGTCAGGCCATGCGTTCGTTGTCGTTGCCAAAATAGTTTCTCCGTCTTCTCTGTATTATCCCCGTTAATTAACACCAGCGCATATTGCGAGTTTGCGCTCTCGATTTAATCGCGATCGCGTCGCGCCAGGTGCCGTGCTTGCGCGGCGTTAGTGGTCGTCTGCAGACGGCCTTTTTTTGACGAGACCACGGCTCCGCCAAGGTCATTTCGCCGCAAGCGATGCCAGATTCCTGTTTCCGGAAATACAGCGAAGAAATCTACCTTACGGAAATTAAACGCGATTTCGTTTCAGCTGCGATCAAACGACGGAAAAATATGCGTGCGCCACACTTCACAGAAAAATTCTTTCAAGTTCATCGATCGCAACGGTCGAGCGGCTCCGAGATCGACTCCCGCTCAACGTTGATGCACATTAAATAAACCAACGAATGTATAATCATCGAAGACTGCGCATTATTAAATTCGACTCGCAAATGCCTTCTGCAGCAGACTGCAGCGCGACAGTCGGTTCGAATTTGCCGTGCTGCTTCGTTGGCTGAGATGCGCGCCTACCGACGGCGCCAGACACGATGCGGGATGACTGGTGAATGGGCTTGAGTGACAAAGCGGAGCGGCCTGACTTCACCAGGCAACGTCGAAGCACCGCCTGATCTAAGTCTTCCGGCACAAAAATACTTTTTCACCGCGGATGAGGCCATATTGCGCAACTTGCGGCTCGACCGCCGTATACTCGTCGACGACGAAGCCCGCACGTTCGAGCCGGCGCCGGAAATCACGACCGAAGAAGCGGACGTGATCATGCTGGTTGAAATACAGTATGCGATCTTCTTCTGTTTTTTGCCTCGACCGATCCTCGAACGTTTCTTGCCACCCCTCAATAAGCGGAATCATGGCGATCAGCGTCCCGCCGTTACGCAAGATCCGAAAGAGCTCGGGCATGGCCAGGCGATCGTTCACGTGCTCGAGGATATGACAGCAGATGATCAGATCGAACCTGTCATTTTCGAGGTCTATCTTTTCGATATTGACGTCGAGATCAGCGCCTTTTCCTCCGAACTCGCAGGTGACGTAACTGCGCGGCGCTCTCGCCTTGATATAGCCCGTGAGCCCCTTTTCAGGCGCGAAGTGGAGTACGTCCTTCCCCGTAAACAGGCTCTGCTCGGCGTCGCAGAGCGCCAACAACCGGTGCCGCTCGTGCGACAGACAATTCGGACAGAGCGAGTCGAAGTTGATTCCCAATGCTAGCGGATTTGCGTACGCGAAAAATCGGCCTCGATATCCACATACCGAGCAGGTTCTCTCAAATCGTCCGAACAGGAAACGGATCGTCCGAAGCCCGCTGCGTAGTGACCAGACATAAGGTCGCAAACGTCCCTTGATGCCGCCGATCGACGATGATGCCACGTCAAAATTGCCCATCTTGCGCTCCCGACATCTGCCATTCCCTGAGCGAAGCACGCACACCGATGCAAACGCCCCAAAACGTCCACATGTAGTTCCAGAAATGCACCGTCAAACCGGTGAACAGGAAGACGATGCAGGCTATCGTAAATCCCGTCTGAATCTTAGTTGGACGGCACCCGGGCACTGGCAATACCGCCGAGAGATTCAAAACGATCAGCAGGATGGTGACCGGTACGCCGTAATGAAGGCTCGTGACGAGCCACACGCTGTCGACGGTCCGGTCGAGTAGATAATAGCCGAACGTCACGAATCCGGCTCCCGTGAGGGGCGACTGCCAGACCTGCGCCGAGACGGCGTCCCAGATCATGAGGCGATAGAAACCCGTTTGAGGCTCCAGGGTTGCGTGTGACAGCAGCCAGCTGAGAGGGTTGTTTGTCATAATGGTGATGGCCACCAGGAACGTGCCCGCCCCGGTCCAAAGGAGATGCCATCGCCAGGGGAAGCGACACAACAACCGGTCGTAGGCGCAGCTCGACATGACGAGGACCATTCCCATGACGGCTGCCGAAGATAGCGACAGCATTCCGCCGAAGAAGCACAGACAGGCCCACGACAGCCGCTTGATGGCGCTTGTCGCCGAGCACAGCACGATGGCAGCAGCCAGCGAACAGAACACGCCATAGAGAATAGGATGATCGAATGTCGATATTGCGCGTCGCAAACCTGCTCGTACTCCATCTGCGCTCGACGTGCCGTCGTCCACGAACGCCTCAGGCTGCGGCATGAGTGCCGCCATGATCTCGCGGATGATCCAATGCCCCGTCAACACGTCCGCCAACGCAACGCATATCGCAATCGCCGTGAATGTCTTGATCAGACGAATGAACCGCTGGACCGCTGACGGCTGCAGAACGAAGGCTCGCGCGACAAAATATGCTCCGACAAAATCGAGGGCCTCTGCAACAGCGGAAAACGCCGATTGCGGTCCGGCGGCATAACCGGCCGCTCCCACCATGGCGAGCGCAAGCGTCCCCGCGAGCCCGTCCGACAGCAAGAGCCGCCGGCTTGGCTGCAATAGCCGCGCAACCGCCGGCAACAGCAGGACTACGATGCTTATCCTGGTCGGCGTCAGCTTTGCCCCTGCGATCAGCACCTGCAGGCTCGACGGCAACACGATGCCCATCAGAAGGAGCGGGACGGCCAGACTGGCGCGTTGGCGAATTGTCGATTGGAATCCGGCCGCCGTCCCGCGAATACGCGGCTGCCCCGCGAGGAGAGCGCCGCCAGGATAGCTCATGAGGCGGTCTCCCTGGACAGGCCGGACCGGGCCATTAGATCCGACAAGCGTTTCAGTTGGTGCGGAGCGCGCTGGGGCTTCATCTGATTGCCTCCTGCGTCGCGACGCCGCCAAAGTTCAGATTGCGGACCAGGCGCCAGCCGTCGGTCGCATTTCTGAGATAAGTGGGCCGGTTTCGCCGAAACAGGGTGGGTCCATACTGCCCGGAACCGATGTGGTTGTCGGTGATCGACACTCCCGAGATCGGATTGTCGTTGAACTTCGCGTCCGAATAGACCGTATAGCTACCGCCTGCGAGAAGATTGCCTTCGATGACGATGTTGGAGACAGGGCCAAACTCGTTGTCGATCATGATGGCGCCGGCCGCGCCGTGAGAATTGATGATCGTGTTGTGCCGGATGACCGTGTCCGAGATGCCGCCATCGATCTGGATGCCATCGTAGTGTGGCGCCCCCCCAGCGTTGAGATCGTGAATAAAATTATCTTCGATCAGATTGCCCTTCCCGGTCAGCACGATGCCGTTTTCGACGTTCGAGATGTTGTTGCGCTGGAACGTGCCCTGTCCCATGATCCCCTGGTTGCCATTGCCGTCGGGACCAGCACCCTGGCCGTCGATCGTGCAATCCCTGACGACAACTCCTGTCCGGTGCGGATCGATCTTGATAACGGCCCAAGCGCTGGCCGAGATGCGGGACATCTCGATGGTCACGTTGTCGGCGTTGACGACGACTCCGCCCTGAATGTCCAGTCCCGAAATCGCCGTGCCGGCAATGGCAATCGTGAGCGGTCCTGACGGCTTCAACACGAGATCACGAGGCGGCCCCGTGTTGCTTGCGTCGGGCCATTGGGAGGCGAACGCCGACTTAGGCGGGCTGTTCGGTTCAGCCGCCACAGCCGCCGGAATTTGGAGCGCTGCGACCGCAGCCGCTACACGGACAGCATCGAGCAGACTTCCGCCCCAGCGGCGCTTGCAGCCCGGCGCAAGCCCGCCGGCTTTTCGCCAATTCCGCGCCCGTCCCGCCACGTTGTCTGATCTCATCGCTCTCTTCTCGCCGGAAACAGCCCGACGCCTCATGCCGGCCCGACTCTCTGCGCCTCGTAACCGCCGACCCACTCTCGCCGGCGCTTCCAGACAGCTTCCCAGTACGCCGCATTCTCTTGCCATTCGGCGTTCCGAGCCAGGGCGGCTGCCGTGCCGTACCCGCACCAGCGTGTGAGCGGCACGATCCGGTGCAGCGCCTGTCCGATCGTTCGCGCCGGCCAGCCGAAATGTCGGTTGATCAAGGTGATTCTTCCCTTAAATACCTTCACCCTCTTGTCGACAGGCACGACGTCCGATGCCCCGCCATAGTGGACGATGGTCGCCTCAGGCGTGACCGCGGGACGCGCACCAAGCGATCGTGCGCGATGGCAAAGGTCCGCTTCCTCTCCGTACATGAAGAACGTGGGGTCGAACCCGCCGAGCCTCTCCCACAGCAGTCGGTCGATCAGCAGAAAGCAACCGGTAACGATGTCGACATGCCGCGCGGTATCTCGGTCCCATCCGCCATAGGCCTCGGAATTGAAAATCGGATTCCGACGACCGAAATAGGTGAGCCCCAGCGCGAAGCACAACAAGTTCCACAAACTGATTCTTCGAAAGCACGAGGTGCGATTGAGGCTGCCGTCCGGAAACACTGTGCGTCCGCCCCAGACGTGAAATGACGAATTTGCGTCGGCGAACTCCGACAGACGATCAATCGCGCCGTCGAGAATGATGGTGTCTGGATTGAGCAGAAGCAATCGTCGGCCCCGCGCTTGTTTTGCGGCCAAATTGTTGGCGCGTGCAAAGCCGATGTTGTCATTTAGGGCAATCAGCCTAAAGTCAGGGAATTGGCGGGCAATTGCGGCAGCTGACTGGTCGGAGGAGTTGTTGTCGACGACGATGACCTCATATCTCGTGCCCATCGTCTCGGCGGCGATCGATGCCAAACAGTCGAGCGTCATATCGCGGGTATTGTAGCTCACAACAATGATGGAGAGGTCCAGCTGCCGATCCGAGTCAGGACCTTCGTCATCATGGTACGCGTTGCTCATAGCGACTCTGCTCCATTCGAAGACACTGCGGCCCACTCGTCGCGCTATCAACCTCGAACCCTAGCTAAGATGCTGGTGTCGTCTCACTCCGCTGCACCAGCCTCGATTGTTCCTGTCAGATTGTTACTCGACTCATCACAGCGCGCGACGGCCTGACTCTCAACGCCCCCTCGGCTGCCTAGACGTGCAAAGTGCGACGACACCCAACGCGAAACCCACGCCTTTTGCTTCAGCGCCGGCGCTTCGACATATCGCCAGGAGGCGTACGCCAGAACCAGAGTTACGGATCCCGCCAGCAAGGCCAAGGGCCAACCGGTCGTGAGATCGAACAGCGTCAGAAATGCCAATATGACCGGCGAATGGATCAGGTATACGCCATAGGACAGATCGTGCTTGAGAGGCACTCGACTGGCGGCCTCGGAGAGCCCGAGATAGACCACGACGTAGGGTATACACAGCGGCAGCGCTACCGCCCCAATCCCGCCCGCAAGACCGATCAGCGCGACCCCCACGGCGACGCCGGCCCCGATTCCGGAGAACGGTATACTTTCACGGTAGAGGTAGAGGCTCGTGCCAGCGATGAAGTAGACGAAGAGACCAATAAAATCCAAAAGCCGCTGCGGACAGGCCGCATGCAGCGATGGCGAGAGCGCCAACCCTACATAGACGAGGTAGACCAGTGCGAAACTGATTATCGTCAGCACACGTCGGCGGAGAAAGCCCGCCACGCTCATCACCGCCAGCACCGCATAGGCCCAGACTTCGATATTGAGCGTCCATAGCGGTCCATTGACCTGTACTTCGTATCCATGCCGCACCACGCCTGGGAGGTAGTGCGACATCAGCGTGACGGCGTTCTTCAGATAGAGGTAAAGCTCGGCGCTGCCGAAATAGTCTGCTAGTGAATATGTCGTCAGGGCCGGTCCCAACACGAACATCGACGCGATGACCACGACGAACAGCGCCGGCAGGATACGCAACGCTCTATTTACGCCGAACCGAACGAGATCGCCGGACCGGGCCAGGCCGGGTGCCAGCAGGAAACCGCTGACACAGAAGAAAATGATGACTGCAAACAGGCCGAGCTGGATGAACCCGCCGCTGAACCGGTAGAGGATGTCGTTGACTCCCCACCATGCATGGTGACCGACCACCGTGAGTGCGGCCACAAGCCGGATCTGATCAAAACCGGGGCCTCTGGCTGAAAGGACGGAGAGCCGATCGCCGATCGTCGTCCCGGTTGAAATCATCGATTTCTCATGCAAATGATCTTTCCGCCGTTTCAATATTATATATTATTAAAATGCCAAGGCAATTAAATACGACATGCATATTAATCGGAACGCACCTCGACGGCCGAGCCATTTGGTTCAGATGAGGCCGCCCATTCGGCTATCCTGTCGTCGTTTGGCTTTCCTCCGGAGACGGTCGCGATGATCGAGGCCGAAAGCCCGAGCGAAAGAGACCGCGGCGCGAACTCGCTCAGCCAGGAGGTCATGCCAAACAGTCCATCGCCAGGATCCGCCGGAATTCCGAGCATCGTTTCGATTCGCAGGCCTGACTCGACGCACCAGCTCGCCAGCTTGCGCGCCGAAGCGAAATGAACGCCCGCAGCCTCGTAGCCGCTGGAGCGCCCGGACTGGAGACTCGCCCTGAGATAGGACCGGACCCCCCTTGGGGACAGCGTGTTGGGGATCTGGATCACTGCTATCGAGCGCTCGTGCATGAACGATCGCAGCCTCAGAAGCAGCTTTCGCGGATCCGGAGCAAGGTGCAACAAGTTGAGACATAGAACGCAGTCGTAGGCGGCGCGATTGGAGCCGATATCGTCCAGATCGGTGTAGATCATCTCGATCCCATCCCCGGCGGGACCGGCTGCGATCACTGGGTCGAGCGGAATTGCCGTGACGTGCAGACCTCGCGCCTGCAGCCGCTTCTCCGTCTTACCCGATCCACAACCGATCGAAAGCACGCTGCGCGCCGATGCCGGCACGAGCGCGATCGTCGCCTCGGATTCAGGTTCATAATAGTCCTTGGAAAAACTCGCGCGACGAAGGCGCGTCTCCGTTGGAAGCAACGAGTAGGGCGAGCGACGACCGTCCGCGATTTGCAGCAGAATCGCCTTTTGCCTGCCAAGTTCCTCGTCCCCGATCCCCATCCGGCCGACGTACCGGTTGGTGAGGTGATGCACGGTGAAATCCTGCAGGTGGGAGACTGGCACCAGTTTCCTCAAACCACATTGGGTGTATGGATCCGTCGCGGCCGTACAAGCCAGATCATACTTGCCCTGGTGCGGAGCCACTTCGAAGCCGCCCGAATGCAGGGCGTTGGCGAGCTGCTCCCGTGTAAGAACGAAACAAGCAGCGTGCTCATTGGTGAAATGCGCCAGAGTATAGTCGCCACGCCGCCTGACCGATGAGGGATCCCAGTGAAAGTGCGCGTGAATATCAGGGTAGTTAAGCTCACCGTCTTCGCCGAATTCGACCCGCAGAAACCCAGCGACTTCGTCAGGAGGTAGAAACGACGTTACCTCCAGCCAGGCGCGGATGTTCCTCTCGGTGATCAGAATGTCGTCTTCGGAGTAGATGAACAGATCGTATTGGTCACGACGTTCCGCGAACAGTTTCTTATGCGCGAACGGCAGGGACCACGGGTTCCTGGCGGGCATGCCAACAATGCATTCCACCCCGGATTTAGCGCTCTTATCGATGTTCGACAACACAACGACATCAATGGCGAGGGACATCGACTCGTATTCTCTAGTGACTCTCTCGAGATAGCCGTCATTCGAGGTTCCATAGCTTGCAATCGCGACCAGTACGTGAGGCAGCCGACGGCTGTCCTGGCGCGTCACATGCTGGGCAGCATGCTCGTTCATCGCATCGGGATCCCGGTGAGGGGCATTATGCGGGTCTCGCGTTTAAATCCGCTCAGAGTATATAACCAAATCGGGATTGGTCGACATTTATTATGATTTAAATTTTTATTATACCGCGATATGGTCCTCAGGAGCAGGTTGGTCTCGGCGTTTGGCGCGACACCCGGAGAATCCCATCGCATGAAGGTGCTGGTCTATCCCCATTCCATGGAACTGGGAGGGTCGCAGCTCAACGCAGTTCAGCTTGCCGAGGCGGTTCGAGACCTCGGTCACGATGTTACCGTGGCATCCGAGACCGGCCCGCTGCTGGACAGGGTAAAGGACACGGGTCTCAGGCACATTGAGATTCCCCGGCACCGAGCCCGCCCCTCGCCCCGTGTTGGCCAGATGCTCCGCAGCATCGTCAACGAACGCTCCGTAGACGTGGTGCACGGTCATGAATGGCCCCCCATTGTCGAAGCTTTTCTGAGCGTTGGGCTATCGACCAGGGCTGCCGTCGTGGGAACGGTCATGTCGATGTCGGTTCCGGCGTTCCTGCCGCGCAGCGTTCCTCTGACCGTGGGCACCGAAATGATCCATCGAGCTGCGATCGCTGCAGGACATCAGGATGTTACCTTGCTCGAGCCGCCAGTCGATACGAAGTCAGACCATCCCCTCGTCGACGGCACGAACTTTCGCGCGGCTCAGAATATTTGTCCGGACGAGGTCGTCATTGCGATGGTCTGCCGGCTTGTGCCGAACCTTAAACTGGAGGGCCTGCTATCGGCGTGCGATGCCGTCGGCGAAATAGCACTCGGCGGCCCGCCAGTGCGGCTGCTGATCATTGGTGATGGGCCGGCGAGACCGAGCGTCGAAGCGCGGGCAGCCAGAACCAACTCGCTGGTCGGCCGGAACGCCGTCATATTGGCGGGAGAGATGTCCGATCCGCGCCCTGGCTATGCTGCCGCGGACGTCATCATTGGCCAAGGTGGTTCGGCGCTGCGCGGGATGGCCTTTGGCAAGCCGCTGGTGGTGGTAGGCGAGGACGGGTTCAGTGAGCTGTTGACGCCCGAGAGCGCGCCGACCTTCTTGCAACAGGGCTGGTATGGATTGGGCAACGGCTCGCGCGGAGCCGGTGCCAGTGCGCTTCGCTCGGCTCTTGAGACCATCCTCGCCTCCGCATCGCTCCGTCAGGAGCTTGGCGGATTCGGCCGGCGACTGGTGGAACACCGCTTCAGCCTCGCGCACGCGGCGAAGGCGATAGAGCAAACCTATCTGCATGCCCTGCGCAGCAAGCCCTCAACCAGGCAACAATTGGCAGATGCCGGCCGATGCGCAGCCAACCTTGCTCACTACAAGGTGCAGAGGAAATACCAGCGTTGGATGGGTTTGGCTTCCGCCGAAGACGACAACGATCGGGCGCGAATCTCCGCGGTGCTGTCCGCCAAGACGAAAGCATCTCGATCAGACAGAGTCGCGCCAGATCCGGCTCATAAGATATCCCGGCAAACCGACCCTTGACCCGGATCGGCACGGTCGGTTTCAGCGGGCAAGTTCACGCTTCACCGCATCCACGATACGGTCCTGGTCCGTACCGTCCATTTGCGCATAGAGTGGAAGCAGGATCGCGTGATCCTGAGCGAGCTCGGATTGTCGTAGATCGTGCCGCGACTCCGCGCCGGCATAGGGCGGCTCGCGATGCGAGCACATGATGCCCCTGCGCGTAGCGATGCCCTGGTCAAGCAGCGATTGCATCGTCGCCCGCTGATTCAATCGATCGGGCAAGCGCACGCAGTAACTCTGCCAGTTCGATCGTGCCCACGCCGGCTCGAACGGCAACCGCAGCCCCTCGATATTACCGAGCAGCTCGGCATAACGGGATGCCAGCGCGCGACGCCGCGCAATCAGCTGCGGGAGCCGCTCGAGCTGTTTGCGCCCGATCGCGGCCTGCATATCCGTCATTCGATAATTGTAGCCGACGAGGACGTACTCCTCGAAAATGACACGCTGCGACCCGTGGCGCACGATGTCAGGAACGCTCATCCCGTGTTGGCGTAACAGCCTGAACTTGCGATCGAGCTCGGCATCCGAGGTGGCGAGCATTCCCCCCTCACCTGTCGTGATCACCTTTCGCGGATGAAATGAAAAGCAGGCAATGTCTCCATGTGGCTTGCCGATCGCCTCCCATTGCCCGTTCACGCAGATCTGCGATCCGGCGGCACAAGCCGCATCCTCGATCACGGCGATCCCATGGCGGCGCGCCACAGTCATGAGCGCGGCCATGTCGCACGGCATGCCCATCTGATGCACCGCGATGATCGCACGCGTGCGCTCGGTGATGGCTTCAGCCAGCCGAGCGCAATCCAGATTGTATGTCTCGGGCTCGATGTCGACGAAAACCGGCGTGGCGCCCTGATATCGGATCACGTTCGCGGTTGCGATGAAGGAATGGCTGACCGTGATCACCTCGTCGCCCCTGCCGATACCCAGCGCGGCCAGGGCGAGCTGCAGGGCGGTCGTGCAATTCGCGACCGCGCAGGCGTGCGGAGCGCCGACAAGCGCGGCGAACTCGTCCTCGAACGCAGCGACCTGCGGGCCTTGCGATACCCAGCCCGACAGCACCACGGCGCGCGCGGCGTCGGCCTCTTCCTCCGCAAGCAGAGGCGCTGCGATGGGGATCACGATGCGGCCGCCCGCCGCTGACGATCCGAAGCGAGGTCGCGTTCTGATCGCCACCATTTCACGAGGTCGGCGAGTCCCTGCTCGAGCGAAACCGTGGCGCGGAACCCCAGCAGACGCTCGGCCTTTCCTGTCGACGCCAGCCGTCGAGGCACCGGATTGACCGAACGTTCAGGTGCAAATTCGGGTGTCAGGCCGCGCCGTCCCATCACCGACGCAAGCACAGTTGCCAGTTGCGTCAGGCTGGTCTCAGTACCGCTTCCGACGTTGAAGACTTCATCAGTGACCTTTGCCCTGGCCGCAAGGACGTTGGCGCGCGCGACGTCGCGGACGTGAACGAAATCCATCGTCTGACGGCCGTCACCGAAGATGACAGGAGGTAACCCGGCCTCCAGCCGCTCCATCCAACGGATCAACACCTCGGTGTACCGTCCGTGTATGTCCATTCGGCTGCCATAGACGTTGAAATATCTGAATGCGACGTAGTCGAGACCCCGTGCGTCGTTGAAGGCTCGCAAAAGCCCTTCGTTGAACGCCTTGGCGACCCCATACAGAGTCCGGTTGTTGTACGGATTTTGCCGCTCGGTTGTCGGAAACTCCTCGGCCAGGCCATATACAGACGCCGAGGACGCCGCGATGATCTTCTCGATGTCGTGCTTGATGCACAGCTCCAGGAGGTCGTAGGTGGCGTCCACCATGACCTCCTTGGCCAGGCGTGGCTCCGCCGCGCAATGAGTGATGCGGAGTGCAGCCTGATGAAACACGATGTCGGCAGCCTTCACCAAGGCTTCCATCAGCTTGCGATCGCGTATGTCGCCGTGAACCAGTCTCACCGGTCCACGCCCAAGCGCGCGCCGAAGATTTTCCGGCCGGCCTCTCACCATGTTGTCGAGGGCAACGATCTCGATGCAACCCTCATCGCAGAGCAGATCGACGATGTGGGAGCCGATGAACCCTGCCCCGCCAGTGACCAGAACGCGCTTACCCTTGAGCTCGATCAAGACGCCCTCCTGTTGCAGGACCTTGTTATGACGCTTTGTGATTGCCGCGCCTGGTTGCTCGCGGCTTCGCTGGGGCGCAATGCTCCGGCGCTCTTCAATGTGGAGACAATCTCGGCCGCCCGGTCCGGCAGCAGTTCCGGATAAATGGGAAGGGAGAGAAAGTCGTTCGCAAGCATCTCGGTAACGGGCAGATCACCGGCCCGATAACCGAGTTCAGCGTAGGCCTTCTGCAGATGAACCGGAATCGGATAGTGAATCCCCGCCCCGATGCCGGCGTCCCGCAACAACGTGAGCGCGTCGTTGCGCCGCTGCAATCTGACCGAATAGACATGATACACGTGGCGGGAGTGCGAGGGCGGTCGCGGACGCGCGAATGGGAGCTCAGAAAGCAGTTCGTTGTATCGTTCTGCGAGCGATCGGCGGGCCTCGGTCCAGCGCTCGATGTAGTCCAACTTGACATTCAGGATCGCGCTCTGGATCTCGTCCATGCGATAATTGTATCCCGAAATGACGTGATCGTATTTCGCCTCCTGCCCCCAGTCCCGCAACAGCGACACGCGGCGCGCGAATTCAGGCCGATCAGTCACGACGGCCCCACCCTCGCCGAATGCTCCCAGATTCTTGCCCGGGTAAAAGCTGAAGCACCCCAGATCTCCGATCGAGCCTGCGCGGCGCTCCCGGTATTCCGCGCCGTGCGCCTGCGCAGCGTCCTCAATGACGACCAGACCGTAACGCCGCGCAATCGACATGATGGGGTCCATGTCGGCCATCAATCCATGGAGGTGGACCGGCAGGATGGCTTTGGTTCGAGGTGTTATCGCAGCCTCGATCAGTGCCGGATCCATCGTCCACGTGACCGGATCAACGTCGACAAAAACCGGTTTGGCCCCGCTGTAGAGAATGGCAGCGGTTGTCGCCACGAACGTCATGGACACCGTGACGACTTCATCACCGGGTCCGACGCCCGCTGCCAACAGCGCGAGGTGAAGCGCAGAGGTCCCACTATTCACTGTGAGGCAATGCGCAGTCCGGCAATATTCCGCAAAACGCCCTTCGAAGGCTGCGACCTCCGGCCCGAGCACAAAATGCCCGCTGCCGACGACCCTTGCCACCGCGGCGTCGATTTCCGGCTTGATTTGACAGTATTGGGCTTTCAGATCCAGGAAGGGTATCAAGATTCAAAACCTTGGATTTGGGTCACAATTAAATAATTAACTCGCATTATAATATTAAATCAAGCGCAATTTCAAAATGTAAAAATGGATTAATTCGATGGTGGCCCTAAGAGACTTCGCCGATGAAGGCACGATGCGCGGCGGCCCCGCTTCCGGCGGCGGACATGGTCCGAGCGGGCACTCCCGCGACGGTGGCACCCGGTGCAACGTCCTTTGTCACGACCGAGCCCGCACCGACGGACGCACCCGCGCCGATCGTGACACCACATAGAATTGTGGCGTTGGAGCCAATGGAAGCCCCCTTGCCGACGTGAGTGCGCTGCAATGTCCAGTCCGAACCTTGCTGAGGACGACCATCCGCGGTTGTGGCCTTCGGATGTTTGTCGTTTGTGAACATCACGCCATGACCGATAAATACCTCATCCTCGATCGTGACGCCTTCGCAGATGAAGCTGTGCGATGATATTTTGCACCGCGCGCCTATCTTCGCTCCAGCCTGGATCTCGACGAAAGTTCCGATCCTGCTCTCATCGCCAACGATGCAGCCGTACAGGTTAACCAGTTCCGGGTGAGGGATACGGACCTCGCGACCAAGTTCTACGTCTTGCGTGATGGGCATATTCCGCACTCCGAATGATCTCGTAGAACCGCTATGGCGCCGTCCGCGAAGGCCACAGCCCCGGTGCCATTCTCACCAAGCCGGCTGCGGCGTACTGAAACTGCTGCAAGAGCGGGTGCCCGGTAACCACCAGTCCCAGCCACCAACAGAGTACAGCAACGAAGAAGGCCGAGGCCAACCCTGCACCTGAGGTAAGACCTCCAGCCTCCGTGAGCGCCGTACAAATAGATGCACCGGCGATCACAAGAGCGGTTACAGCTCCGCTTCTCCATAAGGTACGTATGAATTCGGCTGGCCGAAGGCCGAGGTGTCGGCCCAGAAAATAAAACGCGACTGCTGCTTGAAATGGCAATGTCACAAGAGCGGACGCTGCAACGGCGTGCACGCCCAGAAAGGATGCGCCGAAGATGACCAGAAGTGATGGTGGCAGCGAAATCAACGACGAGATCAGCGCATCCTGCACCCTTCCGACTGCAACAAAGACCGGATAGGTTAAGCAGGCCGCGAAAAGCGCAAGGTTGCCGATACAGAGCAGTTGCACGAGCGGAACGACCTCAATCCACGTCGGACCGAGCCAGAGCAGAATGATTGGCCGGGCCATGATGGCCATAAAGATCAAGAACGGCCACTGCACGGCGGAGAGCAACTGAATGGCCTCGAGATAGACAGACTTGAGATCGCCGCTTGCTTTGCTTCGGCCAACGATTGCCGGCATGACGACCGGACTTATGACTTGCGTGACCAGCTTGTCGAATATCTGCGTCGCGGCGGTTGCCCGGCTGTAAAGACCGACGGCGGCGAAGTCGAGCACTCTGGCCAGGAACAGCTGCGGCGCCAGGCCGTAAAACACATTCAGGACGCTCACCGCGCCCGAGTAGAGACCGAAACCGACGATCTCTCGGCAATCGACCAGGGACGGCCGCATCACTTCAAAATCTCTCCGCCATATCAGCAGCATCACGGCCAGCACCGCGTTGCCGGCCACTCCTCCCCAGAGCGGAGCCATGTAGCTGAACTGCGCCATTGCGAGAGCAACCGAAACGATGGCGATCGTCACACCTGCCGCGAGGTTACAGATTGCGAGCACGCCAAACTGCATCTCACGACGGAACAATGCGGCTATGGTTCCGGAGAACGGCAGCAAGAGAAGATTCAGGGCAGAGACCTCGATCCCTCGGCCTAAGCGGTCCAGCTCGAAGAAGCGCGCGATCGGCTGCGCAAGCACGAACAGCACCAAAGCCGTGGCAGCTGAGATCATGAGAGTAATCGTGAACGTCGTCTGCACGCTCGCGCGCGACAATTCTCGCTTCTGAATCAGATAGCTTGCGCCTGCAAATTCCTGGAAGCAGGCCGCGATGATGGACGTGATGGCGTTCACGACGGCATAGATGCCAAACTCTTCCGGGGACAGCAAACGCGCAAGAACGGCGGTCGCGACAAAGACCAGCAGCAGGCCGACGTAGCGGTCGAGCGCTGAGAACAGAATCGAGCGCTGCACGGATCTCATTGCGTCTTCCGCCATATCGATTGTGTCAGCTACGTTGCCGCATGCATCATGCGATCGCTCTCGCCCGCTGCCGGGTTCCGTAAGGCTCACGCAGCAATACCGGCGCCCCCTGTTTTGCGATCGAGCACGATGCCGCTTCCAGCACTTCGATCACGCGGAGCCCGGAGAGACCGCTTGAAATCGGCTGCCTACCGGTGCTTACGCAATCGACAAAATGCTCCACCTCCGACTGTAGCGCCTCCGTGGTCGAGATATGCGGAGCCCACATGTCGCCGGCGCGATAGCCAATCCGAAACTGATGTGCATCTTCGGGAGGCGCATCAAGCGTAATTCCCTTGTCATAGACCTTTATCTTTTCGGTCGGCTCGAGATCGTCGTAGACAATCATCTTCTTGCTGCCACCGATGAAAGTCTGGCGCACCTTGACGGGCGACAGCCAATTGACGCTGACGTGGGCTACGCACGCGTCGGGGAAGAACAAGGTTATGTGAGCCATATTCTCCGGCGAACCGGCGACGTGGCACGATCCGGTCGCAGAGACGGCGATCGGCGCTTCATCGAGAATATGCTGGATGATCGAGATATCGTGCACCGCCAAGTCCCAGATCACATTTACGTCCCTTTGAAACAACCCGAGACTCGCGCGCGTGCTGTCGTAGTAGTAGATATCTCCGAGTTCTCGGCTCAGCAGGAGCTCCCGAATCTTCTGGACCGCTGGCGTGTAGAGGAAGGTATGATCGACCATGAGCGTCAAGCCGCGCCGATCCGCTTCGTCAATCAAGCGGGTCACGAGCTCGGCACTAGGGGCAAGCGGCTTCTCGACCAGCACATGCTTTCCGGCCTTCAACGCCGCAATCGCCAGCTCATAGTGGGTATGCACCGGCGTCGCAATTGCGATCGCATCGATCCTGGCATCCTTCAGCAGATCTTCGTAGCGAGTGGTGATCTCCACCGCCGGATAAACCTGCTTGATTGCGCCAACCCTGCCTGGGTCGAGGTCGCTCACGCTGACGACGCGGGTCGCAGGATTGATCGAGAAATTGCGAACGAGATTGGGTCCCCAATAGCCGCACCCCACGACGCCGATTCCCAGTTGATCGTCTCGCATGCTAACCTCGATGCATCCAGAGAGTACGACTTTAATCATTGCCGACGATCACATCACGCCGGGCATTAGGTCCGCGCTGGCATGTCCTGCCATATGCCCCGGGTATCTATGACATCGAGATGCCGGCGCTCCGACAGGGGCACCATCTTGAACTCGTCATGATCGACGAGGAGAACCGCGATTTCGCAACTGCGCAGAGCCTCCTCGATGTTCACGAAGGCGACGCGATAGTCGACCAACTGGGGCGGCAGACGGCGCAGGTTCGGCTCAACGACCTTGACCCGTTCTCCGTACTTCGCGGCGAGATGCGTGGCGATTTCCATGGCGGGACTTTCACGCAAATCGTCGACATTGGCTTTGAAGGTCAATCCACAACAAGCGACGTTTGCATAGGGATGATCGTCGATCAGCGCCTCTGTGCGTTCGATGATCTTCTGAGTTTTTGCGTTGTTGACTTCCCGGCTTGTTCGCATCACGCGCGCCAGGTCCGGTGCGGAGTCGATGATGAACCAGGGATCGACCGCAATGCAGTGCCCACCTACTCCCGGTCCTGGCCGCAATACGTTCACGCGTGGATGGCGGTTGGCGATGTCGATCACCTCCCAGACATTGATGTCGAACCTCTCGCAAATCAGCGAGAGCTCGTTCGCGAATGCTATGTTGGTATCGCGGAAGGCGTTTTCCGTCAGCTTGACCAACTCGGCCGCCCGCGCCGTGGTCCCGACGCAGGCGCCACGAACAAACATTTTGTAGAAGCGTTGCGCACGCCGCGTGCAGGTTGGCGTAATTCCCCCAATGCACCTGTCGTTATTGATAAGCTCGGTCAGGATCCGCCCCGGCAACACGCGTTCTGGACAATAGGCGACGTAAATCGCCCCGTCTTCCTTGCCGTTGACACCTATGTGCAGATCTGGCCTGCGTTCGACGATCCGCTTGGCGATGGCCTCAGTCGTCCCAATCGGCGAAGTCGACTCGAGGATGACGAGATTGCCTGGCGCAAGGATATCGACGATACGGTCGACTGCGGCATTCACGCTCGACAAGTCCGGACGGTTTTCCCGATCGATCGGCGTCGGCACTGCGATGATGAAGACGTCAGCAGGCTGCGGCTTGGTGGAGGTCGTCAGGGCACCGCTCGACACGACCTTGGAAACGAGACCATCGAGATCGGGCTCCGCAATATGGATCTTTCCGGACGCGACCGTATCGACGATGCGCTCATTGGTGTCGATCCCGACCACCTGCAGCCCACGGCTCGCAATCAGCGCCGCGGTCGGCAGCCCGATATAGCCAAGTCCAACCACACAGATTTTCTGGAGTTCAGGCATCGAGAAGCACCTTCACGATACGCTCGCTCGCGTGCCCGTCACCAAACGGATTATGCGAACGGGCCATGGCGGCATAAGTCTCGTCATCGTCGAGCAAGCGAAATGTCTCGGCAACGATCTTGTCGTAGTTCGCACCGACCAGGCGCGCCGTCCCAGCCTCCACCCCCTCAGGACGCTCGGTCGTATCCCGCATCACCAGGACTGGCTTGCCGAAAGTGGGGGCCTCCTCCTGGACGCCACCTGAATCCGTCAGGACCAGATGCGACAACGAGAGCAGGCTCACGAAGTCCGTGTATTCCTGGGGAGAAATAAGGACGACCCTCGGGTGATCCGACAACCGGGACGCAAACAAGTCGCGGACGTTCGGATTCGGATGCATGGGGAGCACCACAGCAACGTCTTCCCTGCGCAGGATCGTTTCCAACGCGTTCACGATGTTGACGACGCCGCCGCCGAAATTCTCCCGGCGATGGCAGGTCACCAGAATAATGCGCCGGTTGCCGTGGCGCTTCTTGATGCCATCCCAGCGGCACGAGAGCCCCGGGTCGGATTCGACCATGGCTTTCGCGAGGATGAGCGCGTCCACCACCGTGTTGCCGGTGACGTGAATGCGGTCGTCCGAGACGTTTTCGGAGCGCAGCGCGCGCGCAGCGCGCTCTGTCGGGGCGAAATGCTGATCGGCGATCGAGCCGACGATCTTGCGGTTCACCTCCTCGGGCCACGGAGCGAAGATGTCGCCGCTGCGCAATCCCGCCTCGATGTGCGAAACCGGTATCCGGTGGTAATAGGACGCCAGCGCGCCGACCATGGCCGTCGCCGTGTCGCCCTGGACGATGACCCTGGTAGGCTTCACTTTGTCGAGGAGCTCACCGATTTCTCCGAGCAACCGGGCGGTCAGATGATCCAGCGTCTGATTGGCCGTCATGACGTTCAGATCAAAATCCGGAACTACCTTGGCGAGCTTGAGGACCTGATCAAGCAGCTGTCGATGCTGTGCCGTCGCACAGATCGTCAACGAGATGTCCTTGCGATTCTCGGCCTTGAGTCGGTTGATGACCGGAAAGAGCTTGATTGCTTCGGGCCGGGTTCCCAAAAGGATGAAAAAATGCTTGCGCACGTCTCACCCTCCGATCCGACTCGGGCCCGGCGGCACGGCGCCCGGCGTGCCAAATGTATGCTCTATTGCTTGCTTGACGAGCGCTTGCGCCAGGATGCCCGCAAACAATGTGTTGGTCGTGGCGTATCGCCACCACATCCGCTCGGGTTCTTGATAGATGCGGTAAAGCCATTCGAGGCCCAGCTTCTGAATCCGTGCCGGCGCGCGCAGAACAGTGCCTGCAAGGATATCGAATGCACCGCCTACGCCCATGATGAAGGGGACGCCGAGCTCGTCACGATGGGCAGCGAGAAAGCGTTCCTTCCGTGGTGTCGGCATGCCAATAAAGAGACAGTCGGCCGCGCTGGACTGGATGTCTCGAACGACCTCAATCTCCTGCTCTGGCTTGAAGTAACCGTCGTGCCAGCCCGCGAAGACGAGTGAGGGGCATCTCTCGCGCGCGCGTTGCGTTGCCTGGTGCAGGACGGCGGGAGTGGCGCCCAGAAAATATGGCTTGTAGCCTTCCCGCGCACATACCGCGAGCAACTCGGTCAGGAGATCGACGCCGGCGACTCGCGAGGTGGCCGGAAGCCCTAGGGCCCGGGCTCCCCAGAGAATCCCCATGCCGTCGATGCTGACGATGTCGCTGTTGGCGACATCGGCCGCCAGCACAGGATCGGACCGCATGTTGACGAGTTTGGCGACGTTCAACGCCACATGTTGCAGCCGTCGGCGGCTGCGCATGGCGCCGCGCGCAAGCTCGACGGTCTCCGCCATCGTCAGCAGATCGATAGGGCAGCCCAGGAACGATGCACGCATTTGAATTGACCTCCCAAAATGCAATTTTTGTTTAAGTTGCATTTAAGATTATTATATCGATAATATTGGACTGATATTTAATTGCAAGGATTAAGTGCGAGGCTTTCCGTATGAAATGAGCGCTCTGCGCCGAGGAGCTCGGATGGCAATCTATAGAATTAAATGGGGCAATTAAAATGATCTCAGTCATTATTCCCCACCTCAACCAGACCGATGCGCTGGAAGCTTGCCTGCAAAGCCTGGATGCGCAGACATTGTCGCGGGACTTGTTCGAGGTGATCGTGGTGGACAACGGCTCGACGATGTCGCCGATGGAGGTCATTGCCGGCCATTCCGGCGTCAGGCTGGAGCACGAACCGCATCCCGGCCCGGGTCCGGCGCGAAACGCAGGCGCGGCTTGCGCGAGAGGCGACATCCTCGCTTTTATGGATGCCGACTGCCGGGCTCATCCGGACTGGCTGACCGCGATCCACAAGGCGTTCCAGCAGGTCAGGCCCGCGACGATCCTCGGCGGAGAGGTTCGCATCAGGCCTGCCGTCGAAGGGAATTTCACCGCGATCGAGGCCTATGAAAGCGTTTTTGGCTTTCGCAATCGCTTGTACGTCGAGAGGCACGGTTACTCCGTCACGGCAAATCTCGCGGTTCGCCGCGCCGACTTTGCGAGGATCGGACCTTTCCCGGGCATTCAGTTCGCGGAAGATATGCAATGGGGACAAATGGCCATCCGCGCCGGGTGCGAATTTCTCTACGTCCCCGGGATGATCGTGTTTCACCCTGCGCGACGCTCTCTTCGAGAGCTCTATGCGAAGTGGGACCGCCAAATCACGCACTACCGCAACACGGCGCAGGTCGCGCGCGGTTGGCAACTGCGCTGGTTTGCCACGGCCCTGCTCGTCCTCGCATCGCCGGCGGTCGGCGCCATCACCGTGCTGACGAGCGGACGCCTCCATGGGATAAGCGCACGCCTCAAAGCGATTGCCGTTCTCTGCGCGGTTCGCAGCCATCGAACGACCAAGATGCTGGCCCTGCTTTGGAGAGATGGCACGATCGTCTGGAATCGCTAGCCGATCCTGGTGCCGTTGCGCTGCGGCTCGCCGCCAGGCAGGCAAGCTGGCTGTTCGAACGCGACGTTATGGCTGAGATCCCGCAAGTCGGTACGCCGACCGAATGACCATAAAATCCAGCCGAGTTCGTAGCTACGGCACTCGAGTCGAACACCCACATTCGCGCTGTCGATTAGCTGTCCCCCGTTCTCGAGCCAGACGTTCTTGATCGCACGCAAGACACGCGGCGCCTTGGTCATCAATTCACCCTTGCGGACCTGCGAACGGATCGTCAGGTTCAGTTCTGGCACGAGCATGGTCCGGCCTAGTTGGTTGTGACCCAGAACCCAGTTGAATCCCCTGACCAGGGCATCCCGCGCTCCCCGTCGTCCAAAGCGCTCGGCCCATTCCAGCAGCGCCGGGGCCATTCCATACTGATGGACCGAATAGATTTCGTAGAAATCGAGGATGCGGCCGCTCATCGCATCGAAGAACCACGGCCATTCGCCTTGTGGGCCTTGAAGCGCAATCAGATCGCGCACGCAAGTGTCGGCCATGATGAGCGCGGACGCGTCGCCGGTGAATTCGCCGTACTGATAGCAGGCGATGGAGAGATATGTTTGCGTCGCAAACGACGCGAAACGGCGACGGAAACCGGACGGCGCGTCGAGAAACAATCCGGACTCGCCTTGGAAACGTTCCTTCAGGAAACGGTAGAGCGGGCCTGCGAAGCATAGCCACTCCTTCTCGCCTGCTCTCGCCTGCGCGATGACTCCCGTCAGCAGCATGCCCAGGTCCTGCGCCCGAAAGGCCTGCCACTGCGACTGATCCGAGAGAACTGCTCTCAGCTCGCGCCTGACCTGCTCCGGAATCGGAAGGCGGAGCTCCGCTGCGGCCCATAACGCCATGCCGAACGCATATTTGCGTACGGGAAGCGCGGTAAGGCTCATGGCATTTCGATAGAATATGTCCGGGAGATCAATATCGGCCGGAAGTTCCGTGACCCGCGACATCCCAAGCAAGACGTTGAGGGTATAGAATACGTCACTCTGCGGTAGCGACTCATTGGGCGAAGCGCGCCCATCGAGGTGATAAATATGCGACCAACGACGCTCTGAAGGCAGCCAGCAGCGTTCAAGCCCCTTGAGCGCATAGTTCACCAGAGGTGAGTTCGGTGCGGGCACTTTGATTGCAGCGGGCGCTATGAACTTCACACCAGAATTCGAACTGATCATCATTGCCAGCACCATTGCAAATTCGGTCAATACTCCCGGATGCTTTCATCCAGGCCGCGAAGCAGAGGGTAAAGGAAGTATGAAATCACCGTTCGCTGTCCGACCTTCATCTCGGCCGTAACTGCCATACCGGGTATCAACTGAACGCGCCCGGACGGCAGCCGAAGGTGCGTGTCCCGCAGATCGATCAGTACGCGGTAATAGGGAGCTGACGACCGGCGCACACCTTCGGCCTTCGCCTCTGGCGAGAACGAGTCCTGACTAATGACTCCGACCTCGCCAGTAGCGGTGCCGTACTTCTGAAATGGAAATGCCTCGAACTTCACTCGTACGGCCTGCCCGACCGCCACCTGCCCGATATCCCGTCCCTCGACATTGACCTCCGCCCGAAGTGTCTCATCCCGAGGGACCAGCACGAACAATGTCTCGGCTTCGCGAACCACCGAACCCACCGTCCGATTTGCGATGTCGAGCACCACCGCATCCGCCGG
This sequence comes from Bradyrhizobium sp. 138, assembly GCF_023074075.1. GTDB lineage: Bacteria > Pseudomonadota > Alphaproteobacteria > Rhizobiales > Xanthobacteraceae > Bradyrhizobium. The sequence goes on from NZ_JADPKT010000033.1 coordinate 300,397, forward strand.
TGCATTCAGCACGATCAGCTGCCGGCGGAGCTCCGCCTTTTTGAGCTCCTCGGCGGTGCCATTGCGCTTTGGCAATGTCTCGACCAGTTCCTGATAGGCAGCGCGGCGAAACTCGGCGGCGAACACCTTCTGGTCCGCACGGGCCTTGTCCAGGCGATGCGTGTTGTCGACGATGCTGCCACGGATTCGCGCCAGGTTGCTTTCGACTTCCAACCGCGCATCCCGTGATAGCAGGAAGTTCAGCCTTGAACCGACTTCCTTGGCCATCAACGCATTTCGCATGGCTTCAATGGACTGCATCGTGTCCAGCCGTTGGGCCAGCACCAACTCCTCGTTCTGAGCCGTTTTTAGATTGGCCCGTGCGGACGCAATCTGCGCGTCATAGTTCTGGATCTGAAGGTCGTACGCCGCCTTCCTCTGCAGGAATACCCGTCTCTGCAGAGCTTGGTCGGCGTTCGCCGTCTCATCGACGCCGTAGTCGGCGCCGTCCAACTCGGCTCGAAGTCGATCGATGGAGGCGTCGAAACCCGCCAGGCGGGCGCGCAGTTGAGCGAGATCGGCTTGAGAGAACGTCGGGTCGAGTACCGCAAGCACGTCACCGCGATTAACGACGTCGCCGGCCTTGACCCGAATCTCCCGAATGACCGACGTTTCCAGCGGCTGTACGACCAGGTTGGGACGCGTCGTGATCAACCTGCCCTGTGCAGTCACAATCATATCAACGCGAGACAGGCATGCGAATGTGATCGCCGCAGCGATCAGGGCAACGACACAATAGAGCGTGATCCGTCCCACCCGCGGTGGCGTCAGCTGCTCGATCTCGGCTGCGTCTGACTGAAATTGAGCCACAATGCGAGAGCCTGTGGGCGCCGACCTCGAAAGGGGGCGTCTCGTCCGGGGACCGGACGGAGGCCCGGATCTGCCCCGGGCCGCTTCAGCTCTGGTCTTGTCAGCCGCACTCATGCGACCTGCCTCGTCTGCTGATTCCAGAGATGCCTGTAGAAGGTGCACTTCGACAGCAGCGCGTCATGACGATCCACATCGACAATCCGTCCACGGTCGATCACCAAGATCTGGCTTGCGTCCGACAGCATCGAAAGCCGGTGCGATACGACGATGACGGTTCGTCCTTCCGCGATACGTCGTAGATTGCGCCGAATGATCGCTTCGCTCTCGGAATCCAGCGCGCTGGTGGCTTCATCGAGGATCAGGATACGCGGGTTGACGATCAAGGCGCGCGCGATGGCAAGCCGCTGCCTTTGCCCGCCCGACAGATTCGATGCCTGCTCCTCGAGCATGGTATCGAACCCCCTCGGCAGCCGCTCGATGAACTCGTCGGCTCCGGCGAGCTGGGCTGCCCTGACAACTTCGTCGAAGGTGGCATCACGCTTCACGCAAGCGATATTCTCGCGGACCGTGCCCCGGAACAGGAAATTTTCCTGGAGTACGACCCCGAGATTGCACCGTAGATGCGTGAGATCGATCTCGCGCGAATCATGGCCGTCAATCCGCAGCAATCCCTGCTGTATCGGATACATTCCCGCGATCAATCGCGTCAGCGTCGTCTTGCCCGAACCGCTCCGGCCGACAATCCCAAAGATCGCCCCGGGAGCGATTGAAAACGACACATCGTCCAACGCCGGCGCACCCTCGCCATAGCGGAACGTGACGTTTTCAAACTCGATCTGCCCGGCGAAGTCGGGTCGCAGGCCCTCGCGACGACCATCCCGTTCCAGTTCCCGGTTCATGACCTCGCCGAGCATCTTAACCGCGAGCGCGACCTCCTGATATTCGTGAACCATGGTCACCATCTGCACCAGCGGGCCCGAAACGCGCCCCGCCAGCATGTTGAAGGCGACCAGCGCGCCGATCGTCATCTCACCGCCGAAGACGTCGAGCGCGCCCAGGGCCACGATGCCGAGCGTCATCATCTTCTCGAGAAAGCCGGTCAGCGCCTGAGCGCCTGCCGAGATCTTTTCAACGCCAAACCGCATCGATACCGATTGCGCGCAGCGATCGTCCCATGCCCTGTTCTGGCTGGGCTCCATGGCCAACGATTTCACCGTGCGCATCCCGTGCACGGTCTCGACCAGAAGTGCCTGGCGTTCGGCTTCGGCCTGATAGAGCTGGTAGAGCCGTCGTCGGAACGGTCCCATCAAAATCGCAATCACGCTCCCGCTGACGGCGGTGAACGCCAGCACAACGCAGGTCAGCTTGACGCTATAGAGCGAGAGGACAGGCAGGAAGACAAACAACGAAAGCGCGTCCAAGCCGGTCAGGAAAAGCCGACCGGTCAGAAATTCGCGGATCCGCCCGGCTTGCTGCATGTGCTTGACCAGAACGCCGGCCGAGATGCGCTCAAAGAAGGTTACGGGAAGTCCCAAAAGATGCCGAAATGTCTTGGTCGCAACCCGGATGTCGATCTTGTTCGTGGCATACAGCAACAGGTAACGACGCAAAAAGCTGAATATGGCGTCGAAGGACAGCGCAATGATCGCGCCAGCCGAGAGCACGTAGAGTGTCGTGAGGCTCTCGTGCACGAGAACCTTGTCGATCACGAGTTGAAAGAAGATCGGAAGCGCCAGGCCCAGCGCATAGAGGAACACCGCAGCAATTGCGACGTCAGAAAATAGCCGCCACTCCCGCAGCATTTCGGGTACGAACCAGCGTAGCCCGAAGTGTGTCTGGCCCTGCGATGGAGAGCTCTCGCGCTTGAACAGAACGGCCGTTCCGGACCACCTGGCGCAAAAGCGGTCCGCGTCGATCAGCAGGTGCTCTCCCCTTCGCTCGGCCAGAGGGTCGAGGACCGTTACAGCGTCGCATTCCGGTCCAGCGCCGACCACGAGGACCCAGTTCAGGTTCGAGAGCTGGACAAGCGCCGGATAGGCTTCGCCGAGCTGGCATATCGCCTTCCAATCGAGCTGCGCCGTGCGGGCACGAAGGCCTGCATCATGCGCCATGCGCAGCACGAGATCGGTCGAGATGCCGGTCTCGTCGACAGCATAGGCGTGCCGCAGGCGGTCGGAAGGCAGATCGATACCGTGATGGGCAGCGACCCTCGACAGGCATTCAAGTGCGGTTTGAGCAGCCCGACGCGGCTCGTCCTCCGACGTAGGCGGTGCCGGTTCACGCCTGTCAATTTCAACGGAAGTTGGTTGAGACATTTGGAGATCGTAAGTTGTCCGAAACTGGCGAGGCAGGCTCGGCTCGCGCGCTCGCCTGTGGTGAAGCAATCGACCCTCTCGGCCGAGAGCGCTGGACGACCCCGGCGTCGACCAGCCCCTGAAGCGCGTTCTGCATCACCTCTACGGAGTTCGCGAAGGACTCCACGGAGAAGATCAGCCTTTGGCGGAAGACTTTCTTGGGCGCGTTGTTGGCGTCCCGTTCCGTGGGCGACAGACTGATCAGGTCGACCCGCACGATCGATCCGCCAATCGTGACCTCGTCCACCCCATCGGTATAGATCTCGGCATGCATTGTGGTTCTCCTATGCTGCGAGTTGCGGCCTGAAGAGGACGTCAACCGCGTAGCTCGTCGCGTTGAAGGTGTTGGTAGGGAAGAGGCTTCCGGATCCGTACGCGTAGACGCCGTTCCCCCCGCTGGACGCGGACGAGGGGGCGGTCAATGGTCCGTTGGTTACCGAACTGGCAAATAGATTCGGATCGTCCGAGTAGTTTCCCGCAGTGTGGTACGAGGCGATATAGGTCGTGCCCGCCGTAATGGTGACCGGCGTCGCAAAGTTGACCTGCTGCCAGCCACTCGCCGTCTCATTGGTAAATGTGGCCGTCGCCAACAGGGTGCCGGTGCTGCTCCAAAGATCGGCGACGTGAGTGCCGGTATTGGACGGTCCCTTGTAGAAGCGCAGCCCCATGACGTCGCCAGTGGTGGACGCCTGGAACTTCATACCGAGCTCGACCGAATTAGGATCATTCACCGTCACCACGCTGGGCGTCGGATTCGAGCTGAACAGGCTTACAGTGCTTGCTGACGGAACGTGAACGGTCACGGCCGCGCTTGCGATCGCCGTCCCACCCCGACCGTCCGAGATCGTATAGTTGAACGAGGCCGGCCCGCTGTAATTGTTCGCCGATGTGAACGTCACCGTATTGCTCTGGGTGCTGAAGCTGACGGTGCCATTGACGGCTCCACTGACCCCTGTGATCGTCAACGCGTCTCCATTCGGATCGGTATCGTTGGCAAGCAGCGACGCACCTGAGATGCTCAGCGGAACCCCTTGGGTCGCGTTGAAGCCGCTGTCGTTGTTGGCGATGGGCGACTGGTTCGTGCCGCCGCTCGCATTGCTGAACACGACATCGACCCAATAATTCGTCGCGTTGAATGTGCTGGTCGGGAACAGATTGCCCGTTCCGTAGGTGTACACACCATTGTTGCTCGCGGAAGCAGTAAGCGGCCCATTCGTGCGTGCGGTGGTGAAGTAGTTCGATGTAACCGCATAACGGCCGTTGCTGTGGAAGCTTGCGATGTAGGTGGTTCCGGCCGCAATCGAGACGGGGCTGTTGAATGCGAGGGTTTGCCAACCGGTGCTGGTCTCGTTGGAGAAGGTTGCGCTCGCGAGGAGCGTTCCCGTGCTGCTCCACAGTGAGCCTGTGTGGGTGCCCGTGTCGTTCGCACTCTTGTAGTATTTGATCCCGGTAATCGTGCCAGCCGCGGAAGACGTAAACCGTACGCCGAGATTGACCTGGGATGTGTCGGACGTCGACAGCACCGAAGGAGTATCGGAAGCCGAGAACAAGCTGACCGTCGAGGGGGCTGTGCCCACCGCAATGTTGAACGTCTCGCTGGCCGTGAGGCCACCAAGATCGGTCGCGCTGGCTTTCACGCCGAGCGTGCCGACATCGGCCGACGTCGGTGTACCGCTGAAGGTCCGGGTCGAGGCGTTGAAGGTCAGCCAGGCCGGTAGTGCCGAACCGTCGGCGGCGGTTGCGGTGTAGCTGAGCGAATCGCCCGAATCGACGTCGGTGAACGTGGCGGCGGGCAACGTCAGGGAGAACGCTGAACCCACCGTGGCGGTTTGGTTGCCGGTCTGCGCCGCCAGCACCGGCGCATCGTTCGCACCGTGAAGCGTGATCGTGAGCGTGGTCGAGGATGTAGCACCGGCGGCATCACGCATCGTGTAGTTGAAGACGTCCGTCAGCGTGTTGGTCGAAAGCCGCAGGGCTTGGATGGCGGGGTCGGTTTCATTGACGGTATAGGCGAAAGCACCTGAAGCATTGAGCACGAGGCTTCCGTGCGCTCCATTCAGCGCCGATCCCAGCGTGCCGGAAGTCGAACCGAAGCTGACGGCAGTCACGGTCTTGGTATCGCTCGCGTCTGGATCGGTGTCGTTGGTCAGTACGTTTCCGGTGGCGGATGAACCGCCGCTGCCGTTATTGACACCGCCCTTCTCGGTCGCGTCGCCCGCGTCGGCGACGGCGGTTGGCGAGGCGTTCGGGGTGGTCGTCACGACAATGTTGAACGTTTCGCTTGCGGTAAGGCTGCCGAGATCCGTTACACTTGCCTTCACACCAAGCGTGCCGACGTCGGCTGACGATGGTGTACCGCTAAAGGTTCGGGTTGATGCGTCAAAGGTGAGCCAGGCAGGAAGTGCGGACCCGCTAGCCGTTGTCGCGGCGTAAGTGAGCGAGTCGGCGGAATCGACATCGGTGAACGTGCCCGCCGGCAGCGTTAGCGAGAACGCCGAACCCACTGTCGCGGTTTGGTTGGCTGTCTGGACCGCGAGCACCGGCGCATCGTTGGCGCCGTGGATGGTGATCGTGAGCGTGGTCGAGGATGTCGCGCCGGCTGCATCACGCATCGTGTAGTTGAAGATGTCCGTCAGCGTGTTGCTCGCAAGCCGCAGCGCCTGCACGGCGGGATCAGTCTCGTTGACCGTATAGGTGAAGGTACCTGAGGCGTTGAGCACGAGATTTCCATGCGCGCCATTCAAGGCTGAGCCGAGCGTGCCGGAGGTCGAACCGAAGCTGACTGCGGTCACCGTCTTCGTATCGCCCGCGTCCGGATCGGTGTCGTTGGTCAGGACGTTTCCCGTGGCCAGCGAACCGCCGGCGCCGTTATTGACGCCGCCCTTCTCGGTGGCGTCGCCGGTGTCGGCCACGGCGGTCGGCGGCCCATTCGTGCCGGACGATCCGTTGAAAACCACGTCAACGTAGTAGTTGGTCGACTTGTAGACGTTGGTCGGGAATGGCGCGCCGGTTCCGTAGGCGTACACTCCATTTCCGGCCGCTGGTGCGCTCAGTTGGCCGTTCGCAACTGAGTTCGTGAAATAGTTCTGAGTGTCGGAATAATTGCCGCTGGTGTGGTAGGACGCGACATATGTCGTTCCCGCGGAAATGGCGATCGGGCTCGCGAAGCTGACCTGCTGCCATCCGCTGGCCGTCTCCCCCGTGAAGGTCGCCGTAGCAAGGAGCGTTCCCGTCGAGCTCCAGAGATGCGCGACATGGGTACCGGTATTCGCTGATCCCTTGTAGAAGCGCAGGCCGGTTATCGTTCCGTTCACCGAAGCGGAGAACTTGATGCCGAGTTCGACGGAGCTCGCATCACCCGAATTCACCACGCTGGGCACATCGTTGGTACCGAACAGGCTTTGCGCGGAAACCGGATAGTTGACGTTGAGGAGAACCTGGCCGGTACCGGTGGCCTCGCTCGTATCAGTGATCGTATAGGAGAATTGCGCCGGTCCGGCGTAATTCGTGGTCGGAGTAAACGTCACTATCTGGGTCTGAGCGTTGTAGCTTACGCTCCCGTTGATCGGGCTGCTCACGCCGGTGATCGAGAACGACAGGCCGGCCGGATCCGTATCATTGGCGAGCAGCGCCGATGCCGGAATCGTCAGGACACCGTTTTGGGTTACGTTAAAGCCGCTGTCATTGTTGGCCTGTGGCTGCTGGCTTGTATTCCCGAAGACGACATCCACCCAATAATTTTGAGCCTTCACAATCGAAACAGTGTTCGGGAAAAGCGGTCCGGGGCCGTAGGCATAGACACCGTTGAGGCCGCTGCCTGTCGCCGTCAGCGGACCGAGGGTATGGCCGCCATTGTTGAAATAGAAATCCGTCGTAGAGTACTGCCCGGTATTCGTGTGATAGGAGGCGATGTAGGTGACCCCGGCCTGCACATGGACCGGTGTCGCGAAATTCACCTGTTGCCAACCACTCGCGGTTTCGTTGGTGAACGTTGCGCTCGCCAGCAGTACGCCGTTCGTCGTCCAGAGATCGCCCAGATGCGTCCCTGTGTTCTGCGGCCCCTTGTAGAACCGGATGCCAGTGACGTCGCCCGACTCGGCGGCGACGAATTTCACACCCAATTCCACAGCCGCGGCGTCGTTATTTGTGATCACGGCCGGCGTATCGGTCGGACTGAAAATCGTCAGGTTCGACGAAGGCGTGACGGTGTAAGCAGCGCCCGGACCAGCCGCCTCGAGGTTCAGGCTGTCGTCCACCGCCCTGCTTTTGATGCTGTACTGGCCGGAAGCGCCAGCGGAGAATGTATACGACCACGTCACATTCGCGATGCCGACCCTGCTGCTGGCGGGATGCCACGTCTGTCCGCTGTCGGTCGAGACTTCAACACCGCCGATGACGCCGCCCGCATCGCTCGCCGATCCTGTGACGGTGACCGATTGGCCTTCCGGGATGCTGCTGGCCGACACGTTTGTGATGGTGGACGTTGGGGCAGTGTGATCGGTCGATTGGGCAGCGATTATCAGACTTGCTTGCAAAGTCGCGGGCTGCACGCCCATGTCGGCGAGCACATTGACTGTTGCTTGCTGGACGTTCGGATCAATCGGCGTTGCGGACCCAGTGTGCTGGTCGTGATCGGAGGCGAGGCCCCACGACCAGAACACCGTACCGGCCCCGAAAACAAGGGCACCGCTGACCGGGTCACGAAACTCGACCAGATTATGAGTTGCCGTTCCGTTACCGGTGGTGTTGCCGTAGTCGAGGAGATACTGGCCGGTGATCTGCAGTGTCGAAGACGACACACTGACAAGTCCAGCCGGGCGGAAGCCGTTATCCGGCGACACATCCCACTCATAGCCGAGCAGGTTCTGTACAAGCGAGGCGGTTTGGCCCACCGGCGTATTGGCGACCGACGTATTGCGCCAGAAGCGCAGATTCGTCATGTCGTACGGAATCTGGATAATATCCGTGCGATTGGAGTCCACCTGAAAGAGCTGGCCAGTGAGGGCATTGGAAGGGGTACCCGACAGGCCTCCGGTCGACGCGAAGCGCGCGTCCATGAAAGTGCCAGTCGCCGTTCCAGTTGGGTCAATCAACTGATTGGCGTGGGTGTCCTTGTACGAGATCAGGGTGCGGTTGGCCGTCTGGCTGGCATCGATGCTGGGCGCGAGTCTCGTTTGCCAATACACCTCGTTACCGCTGAGAAACATCAGATTGACGCCGGCATGGCCGGCCGCCTGGACGTTGGAGAACTGGCTGTCGGTCCAATATTCATCGTGGCCGACATCCATGTAGACCTGATGGTTGAGCAGGAGCGATCCGTTGGTGGCCGCATCGATGCCTGAAATGTAGGAGACGTCGTATCCGTTCTGCTCGAGCCAGTAGATCGCCGGATACTCGGCCGAGAACACCATGTCGTTGGAAGAACTCGCGAGCCCGCCGTCGCGCGTCGTGATCGGACGATTGTAGCTCACGGCGTAAGCGGAGCCGTCCACGCCAGGTCCGTTGCCGAAGTAGAGATTGGCCCCGCCCCAGGGGTTGTAGGCCTGCCAGGTCTGATCGGCGGTCTGGAACACGATCGCGCTTTGCGAGGCATCATTGCGGACCACGAACGGAATTTGAAACACCTGTGTTCCGTCGATCACGTTGGCAATGTATACGCCAGAAACCGCGTCGGTGGGCACGTTCCAGGAGTCGGTCACGCTCCAATTGCCGGCATCGACGAGGCCGGTCGAGCTGTCTTTCAACGGCGCCGGTTGCACGACGGAGGTCGCAGCCTGATGCTGCACCGTCGTAACCAGCCTGGCGCCGTTGCCGCCGTAGTAACCAAGCCGATAGATATCGATGCGATAGTTCGGCGCGCCTGTCTGGTTGTTGATCTTGAATTGAACGGTGCTGCCGACATTGGTGCTTATCGCCGTCGTGAATCCCTGGATTCGGGTCGAGTTTGCGCCGACATTGATCTGCCAGATGCTCGGCGATGTGCCTTGTTTCTGATTTTCCAAAACGATCGGGTTCGTAACTGGGTCTGCAACGAGGGTGCCGCCCTGTCCATCGCTTGCGAAGGTCCAGTTCTCATCCTGTCCGGAGAACAGCAGAGTGACATTGCCCGCCCCATTGCTGAAATCGACTGTGCTGATGTTTGAGCTCCGGTCGTAGTGAACCGACGCTGACATCGTCGACGTGAAAGCGAAATCCCTGAGGTCGATCAGATTGCCGGCTGAAAGCGGTCGATCCGGCGATGAGCTTCCGATCAGGCCATGGAATTGAGCAGAGCGGTCGAGAACCAAGGTGCCGACGTCCGTCTCGAAGGAGACGGTTATGCCAGAGAATGAACCGTTGGCGAGGTGCCCGGAGACCGCCCCTCCGATCTCGAGAACCGATCTGTCGGCAATTGCGAAGTCGCCCGCTCCGCGGACGTCGCCCCTGAAGCCTGCTGCAGCACTCCCGTCGTCGCCGACCGGTCCGAGCTTTATGCTGCCGTTGTTGATGGTGTCACCTTCCACGACAAAGGACGACTCCCGACCGAGCGCAATCGTCGCATCCGCATCGACGATCAGGCTGCCGACATCAACATTGACGCTGGTCGTGACAACATAGGATCCCGGCGCGTCGATGAAGGCGGCGGACCCGGCGTCCGGAATGCCCGCACTCCAGTTCGCAGCGACGTTCCAATAGCCGCCGCTGGAAGCGATCCAATGCGTCTCACTGACCCTGGAACGCGACGGCCCGGCCACCGCCCGCAGATCGGACACCTGCCGGGCGGCCAGATCGCGGCTCCAGGACGCAGTCCAATGGGAGGCACCCGGCAGAAGCAAATCAATCTGGCTGAAATCACTCTCTTCCGAGAGGAGAGGCCTTGCTGCTCGATAAAAAACGCTCGCCTTTTGATTTATCATGGCCAGCCTCAAAATCCGCGAGGGAAGAATTTAAATTAAAAAAATCGCACCGGTCAATTAATTAAAATAGTAATATCACATTTAATTTAAACGTCGATTGCGGCGCCGGTAGGGGGTGCAGGCAGCCGCAGGATCTCATTGAGATACCTGCCGTATCCGCTTTTCTCGAGCGGCTGAATCAGCCCGCGAAGCTGATCTTGATCGATGAATCCCTGCCGGAAGGCGACCTCCTCAAGACAAGCCACCTTCATGCCCTGGCGCTTTTCTAGCGTCTGGACGAACGTCCCTGCATCGATAAGCGACTCGACAGTGCCCGTATCCAACCATGCTAATCCCCGCCCCATGCGCTCGACGTGCAGAGCGCCGGCCGCGAGATAGCGCATTTGCAGATCAGTAATCTCGAGCTCTCCCCGCGGCGACGGCTCGACCCGGCGGGCATATCGCACGACCCGGCTGTCGAAAAAATAGAGACCGGTGATGGCCCAGTTCGATGTCGGCTTGCTAGGCTTCTCCTCGATTCGCAGCGGGCGGTCCGCCTCGTCGAACGTAACGACGCCGTATCGTTCGGGATCGCGTACGTGATACGCGAACACGGTTGCGCCTTCCTCGCGGGCAGCGGCCTTGGCGAGTAGCTCGCTCAATCCGCCGCCGAAAAAGATATTGTCTCCGAGTACCATTGCGACGCGATCGGTTCCGATGAAATCGGCACCTACGATGAACGCTTCCGCAAGCCCGCCGGGACGGGGTTGTTCCGCATAGCTGAGCCGAATCCCCCACTGACTTCCATTCCCGAGCAATCGTTCAAACTGGGACCGATCTGCCGGGGTCGTGATCACCAGGATCTCGCGGATTCCTGCCAGCATCAGCGTCGACAGCGGGTAGTAGATCATCGGCTTGTCATAGACGGGCAGCAATTGCTTGCTGACCACACGCGTGATCGGATAGAGCCGCGTTCCGCTGCCTCCAGCCAGGACGATTCCCTTCAGCATCGGTGTCTCCTTTTCCGACAAGTTGGTCGAGGCAGGTTTCGAGAGAGTGGCGCCAGGTCGGCAATCGAATTCCAAACACGCTCTCCGCTTTGGATGAGTCCAGGCGTGAGTTTAGGGGCCTGCGCGCAGCGCAGGGATACTGCTCGGTCGTGATCGCTTCCAGCGCCGGCGGCCGCACTCCACGACGGGATAAACCATCGAAGATTGCCTCCGCAAAGCCGTGCCAGCTCGTTGTTCCCTGACCGGCGAGATGAAATATTCCCGCTGCGGTGCGGCGGTCATCGGTGAGCGAGCGCTCGGCAATCTTCAGAAGCGCCGCGGCCAGCTCCGCTGCTGAAGTCGGGCTTCCGTGTTGGTCGCAAACGACCTTCACGATCGGTCGCGTTTCGGCCAGCCGTAACATGGTCCGAACGAAGTTGCTGCCTGTTGGGCTGTAGATCCAAGAAGATCTGACGACGGTCGCGAGCGGATGCGCTGCCAAAACGGCCGCCTCGCCGGCCAGCTTTGATGCACCGTATGCGTTCAGCGGCGCCGGCACGTCGGCTTCGTCGTAAGCCTCACGCTTGGCACCGTCAAAGACATAATCCGTCGACAAATGCACAAATGGAATGTTTCTCTGCCATGCGACATCCGCTAATGCAGCCGCACCATCGCGGTTGATACTGAAGGCTTTTCCAACTTCAGACTCTGCCCCATCCACAGCCGTATAAGCAGCGGCATTAATGATCATGCAGGGGGCGATCGAGGCGACCGTCCTGTCGATCCCGTCTCGGACTTCTAGGTCGAGCTCCTTGCGTCCGAGGGCCAATGCAGACAGGCCGCGAAGAGCAGCGAGATCACGAAGGCGGCTGCCTAACTGGCCATTTCGACCAACGATCAGAATCGGTCGTTCGATCATGGCAACCTCAGTGTCGAGTGGCTGGAAGACCAAGGCGCGCGCCGTCGTAGACCATATTGCGAGCCGGCGACCACCAGGCGCCGCTGGCCAGATACCATTCCACCGTGTCGGCGAGACCTTGTTCGAAGCTTCGGGTCGGCTGCCATCCCAGCTCGCTGCGAGCTTTCGACGCATCGATTGCGTAACGTGCGTCGTGCCCCGGACGGTCCGGCACAAACGAGATCAATGATCGCCTCGCTGCCGGCCCTGGACGCAATCGATCAAGCACGTCACAGATCTGGGTGACTACCTCCAGGTTCGAGCGCTCACTGTCGCCGCCGAAATTGTACTTCTCTCCGGCCCTGCCCTCGAATAGCAGCCTGATCAGGCCTGCTGCGTGATCGTCGACATGAAGCCAATCGCGCACATTGCTGCCGTCGCCGTAGACCGGCAACGGCTTGTGCTCAAACGCGTTGAGAATCGTTAGCGGAATGAGCTTTTCCGGAAATTGGAATGGTCCGTAATTGTTCGAACAATTCGACACGATCACCGGCAAGCCATAAGTCTTATGCCAGGCGAGCGCGAGGTGGTCCGAGGCGGCCTTGCTCGCCGAATAAGGTGAGCTCGGCCGATAAGGGCTATCTTCCCGGAAGCAGTCCACCGGCCCCAATGAACCATAGACCTCGTCAGTCGACACGTGAATAAACCTGAACTTTCTCTGCCTCTGGCTTGAAAGCCCGTCGTAATATCGTCTGGCTATTTCCAGGAGAGTGTAGGTGCCGACGATGTTGGTACTAACGAATGTTGCCGATCCGGTAATCGACCGATCGACATGGCTCTCCGCTGCCAAGTGGATGACCGCACTTGGCTCCCACATGTAAAACAGACGAGTGATCGCTTCTTGATCGCAAATATCGTGCTGCTCAAATCGATAGCGGCTTGTACCGTCGATGGATGCCAGCGAGGCCAAATTGGCAGCATAGGTCAGTTTGTCGACATTGACGACCGAGACCCCGACCTCCGACACCAACTGTCGACAGACCGCAGACCCGATAAATCCCGCTCCGCCGGTCACCAGGACACGCATGCCACGTCCTCTATTCAAACACTGATGCAAGCTGGTCGAAGGTGGGGAGCGCTCGATCCTTCGGTGAGAGCTGGGCCGCCGAGGCCTTCACCGGCCATTCGATAGCCAATTCGGGATCCGCCCAATAGACACCGCCGTCGTGGTCCGGAGAATAGACCTCGTCGACCTTGTAAAACACCGTGGTTTGAGGCTCGAGCGTGCAGAAGCCGTGAGCGAACCCTTTTGGAACGAGCAACTGCTCGTCATTTCCGCTATCCAGTTTGACCGAGACGTGCTTGCCGAACGTCGGCGACCGCCGCCGAAGATCGACCACCACATCAAGGATCGCTCCTCTCAACACGCGGACCAGCTTGGCCTGCGCGAAGGGAGGCCTCTGGAAGTGCAGTCCACGAACTGTCCCGACCCGCTCCGAGCAGGACTGATTGTCCTGGATGAAATCGTGAGGAATTCCCTTTTCGGCAAAATCCGAGCGGCGAAACGTCTCGCAAAAATAGCCCCGCGTATCGGAAAAGCGCTTCGATCGGACCAGCTTGACATCCGGAATCGCCAAACTTCGCACTTCCAGCATGACCGCACGCTCCGATCGCGGCGCTATTGCCCGGACGTCGGCCTGATCTCCCCGATGCCTGCCCAACGGAGCAGCGGCGAACCAGGTCCGCCTCGCTCCGTTCACGAAAAATATCGGGTTTAATCCGACGCCAACCCTTCACGGAATTAATTATCTCGACAATTAATGCCTGAGCTCAATTTAATTGGCAATACAAATTTTATCAGATATATTATTTTAAATGCGACCGCAGGTTCTAATCTCGCCTGCGCCCTTGTGCTCCCGCGCGATTGCCGACAGCGAGAAAATTGTCCGATGCTTCAGACCAATACGCTCCAGACCGATGGGGCACGCCTGCCCTCCGCCATGCCGATGCAGTCGGATCGCCAAGACGCCGCGGGCATCGGCGAGCTCATTAAATTGGCGCTGGTCTTTATACGGCGGCAATACCTCGTCATCATTTTCACCATCGTCCTGGCAGGTGCCGTCAGCCTCATATACCTCCGACTGGTCTCGCCGGCCTATACGGCGCAGGTTCAGGTCCTGTTCGAAAATCCAAGGGCACAATTCCTCCAGAAGCAATCGCTTCTCTCCGAACCGATCGTCGACGTCACTCAGATCGAAACGCAGTTGCAGATCATCAAGTCGCAGGCAACCGCTGCGGCCGTGATCAAGCTGTTGAAATTGGGCGATCATCCGGATTTCAGAGAGACCCGGCCGCTGCAGTCCTGGCTATTGAGTTGGCTTCGACGATGGCGATCGAATCCGTCGGAAGCTGCGCAATCTGCCACGCCAGAGCAGCCCTCAGAAGCCATCATTGCGAGCTTTCTGGATCGCCTATCTGCAGGTCGGGTTGGCTATAGTCACGTTATTGAAGTCGCCTTCACCTCGAGCGACCCAGCGCTAGCCGCGGAAATCGCGAACGCGATTGCCAAAGCCTACATCAACGATCAGCTCGAGGCGAAGTTTGAAGCCAGCCGAACTGCAACAAGCTGGCTGCGGGAACGCTTACGAAACCTCGGTGAGGAGGCGCTGACTGCCGAACGCGCCGTCGAGGCTTACAAATCTCAGAACAACATCGTTTCGCCGGGGGGAAAGCCGATCGACGAGCAGCAGATCACCGAACTCAACACTCGGCTGGCTACCGCCCGCGCGCAGAGTTCGGAGGCTGCGGCCAAGCTGTCGCGCTACGAAACTCTCCTCGGCGCCGATCCGACAAAACCAGCCTCGATCGGCAATCTGGACGCCATCGGCTCCGACGCGATGAACAGTCCCATCATTACGTCTCTACGCCAGCAATATCTCGAACTTGCCAGGCGTGAGGCCGAGTTATCGGCACGCGTCGGGCGCGACCATCTGGCGGTCGTTAACGTCCGAAACAGGCTCCGTGAATTTCGCGTTTCCATTCTAGACGAGGTTAAGAGACTTTCTGAGATCAGCCGCAGCGAAGCCGAACTCGCCAAGCAGCGGCAGCAAGAGATCGAAAAACGTCTGTCCGTGGCCATCGCGCAGTCGCGCCTCACGAACTCGGCAGAGCTGACGATAAGAGATTTGGAAAGTCGGGCGAAAAGCCTGCGGGCCCTCTACGACACCTTCCTTCAGCAGTACATGGGCTCGACGCAGCAGGAGACCTTCCCTATCTCGGAAACCCGGGTCATCTTCCCCGCCTCCGCCGCTCAAACCAAGAGCAAACCCAAGACGAAGGTCGTGCTGAGTTTCGGTCTTCTGGGTGGCCTCGCGCTGGGACTACTCCTCGGTTTCGTGAGAGACGTAATGGACCGCGTTTTCCGTACGTCTTCCCAACTCGAGGCTGCGCTGGAACTGCCGTGCCTCTCTCTCGTTCCGATCCTGACCTTGCCCAAGCAGCAGAGGCCGTCGGCGCGGCTTCAACAGACGCAGGAAGACTCGAACCAGCGAATACTTTCGGCCGCTCCGGACATTCATCGCGCCGTCGTAGGCATGCCTCTCTCTCGGTACACGGAGGCCATCCGTGCGATCAAGATTGCAATCGATCATAGCCCGGCGAAAACCCCCAACCAGGTGATTGGCGTGACGTCAGCTCTCCCAAATGAGGGCAAGACCACGATTGCTGCTTCCGTGGCGCAGCTCATCGGACACAGCGGGAAGAAGGTCATCATAGTGGACTGCGATCTCCGGAATCCATCGCTCTCGGCCCGTGTCGTCCCGAAGGCAGTGGATGGCATTATTGAGGTCATGAACGGCGATCGCCCACTCGAGGAGGTCGTCTGGCGGGATCCGAGGACAAATCTTGCCGTTCTTCCGGCCGTTCAACGCGGCCCCGTGCTTCACTCGAGCGAACTTCTGTCCGACAGCTCGATATGCAAGCTCTTTGATCGACTGCGACAAAGCTATGATTACGTTATTGTCGATCTTCCTCCGCTGAGTCCGCTTGTCGACGTGCGGGTGACAGCGCCTCTCATTGATTGTTACGTTCTCGTCGTCGAATGGGGACGCACCAAGATCGAGGTCGTTCAGCATGCACTGCACACCGCCCCGACGATCTCGGACTCGCTGATCGGCGCTGTCCTGAACAAGACGGACATCAAGGCGATGGCGCGCTACGACACCCAGCGAAGCGACTATTACGACGACAGTCACTACGTTCGTTATGGCCTTTCGAGCTCCTGAGCGGCCTGGCGCAATGCACCATCACGATTTGCGCATTGGACGGTCTGCCGATCTGAGCATCCGGAGGAACGCCACGCCAGAGAGGTGACTTAGTATGCTCGTCAGGTTCCTGATGCTGGCACTCGTTGCGTCCGTCGCTGCAGCGTTCGCAATGCCCGAGATCTCGCTGCAACGAGCTCTATGCTCTGCTCTCCTCGCGACCGCGGTGCTGGCAGCCGCAGTCTTCGCCTCATCCTCAGCAATCGCGAGTCTGGTACGACGGTCGGGATTCTTTCTCATCCTCATTCTCGCCGTACCGGCGATCTACATGGCCTTCCAACTCGTTCCAATGCCGATCCGCGGAATCGGCAATCCGATATGGGAAACCGCGTCGGCCGCATTGAATGCCCCGCTCGCTGAACGGCTCACGGTGGACATCCATGCAACTGTGCAGGCATTCCTGCACTATAATGCTGCCGTCGCCCTCGCGCTCATCACGGCCATCGTCGCGCTGGACCGACAGCGCGCGTGGCAACTGCTCTCCATGCTGGTCTCGATCGCGACGGTCGTCAGTGCGTACCTGCTGTTGCGGCAGACGATCGGATCGAACGGTTTCTCGCGCGGCGGTACTGCCATCCTCGCCGTGACCGGCGCAGTCCCGGCTGTGCTAGGGCTGGTGCTGTCCGTAGCGATGATGGCCCGTGCATTCGAGGACCGCCGCCGTGTCAAGCAACGCTTGTTTCGAATAGCGACGACCCTGCCGTTCGCAATCCTCGCAACGTTTCTCTGTCTGTCGGCAATCCTCGTCAGCGGAGACGGGACGGGAACTGCCACAGCGGCATTGCTCGGAGTGGGGATCGTGCTCGCCGCGTTCGCGATCCAGAACTGGTTCTCTGGAGTTTGGGGTATCGCGAGCGTCCTGGCCACGGCTGCAGTGTTGTTTCTGGCGGCCTTCACCCTCGTGCCAATTCGGCCTAATGCCGATCTGACAGTCGCCCTGGCCGAGCACACCCCGGGGGCGACCGAGCGGATGTTGCAGGATGCCCGCTATGCCGGCTCCGGCGCGGGAACCTACGCAGCATTGCTACCAATCCATCGCGATATTGCCGCGCCGTTGTCACGAGAGCACCCGACGGCTGCCGCGGCCATCGCAATCGAGATGGGCCGCCCCTTTCTGTACGGCGTGTTGATCGTTGCGGTACTTGGCGCCGGGGCTTTGCTCAGATGCTCCCTGCGGCGAAGGCATGACTACGTCTACGCGGCCGCTGGCGCCGGCGCTGCGGCTTCGTTGGTTATGCTGGCCTTGGTCGAGGACGGCATTCTCGAGTTCGGCGCATCGCTGCTGGCTGCAGCGCTGTTCGGACTTGCGGTCGGTCAACGCCAGCGTGATACAGGCGCTGCGACCGTGCAGTCGCGTTCAACGCGGCCCATAGGTGGACCGGATAGTCCAGGTCCAGCATGCGCGTCAAGACGCTCAGATGGGATCGGCAATGTAGCGATGCGTATTGGATTGGGCTCCATTGCAGTCGCGCTGATCGCGCAAACGGTCTGGCTGCTCGCTCAGCCGTCGTATCCTGGCGGCCTGCCGGTTGAAGCGCTCGCCGCCAATGATGGGTCACGCCAAGCGCTTCTGAGGGTGCCACCGCCGAATTCACTGCGCAGTGATGGCGATTTGCGGTCTGGCAGACTCGCTCCCACCCCACAACCGGCGGCCAATGGAGCGGCAGCCTCAAGACCGGAGTTCGGAGTCCATCCTGCCGCGCCGACTGTACTGGCACAGGCACTGCGGTCCTCGCCATTACGAGGAGATCTTTGGCTCATGCTTGCGGCAGTGTCGAGGGAGCAAAGATCGGTCGAATACGACGTCGCGGCCTTGCTGAAACTCTCGTACTACACAGCCCCAAACGATTTGCCCCTGCTTCCGCTACGACTGACGCTCGCTCTCGGCGAGGCCTCGGTCGTCAGCGAGCCCGAATTGCGTGAACTGGTGCAGCGCGACGTCAAGATTGCCTTTGCTACGCAGCCCACTCTCCGACCCGCTCTCATTGCTGCTTATCAATCGGCGTCGGCTAATGGGAAGACCCTTGTGGATAGTCTGATATCGGAATGGGATTCAGCAGCAGCTCTTCAAAGCATGCGCAAGGAAATCCCGATTCCTTCGCCCGGATCGGATTTGCCTCTGCCGAACCGGGTCCCCGGCCGAGGGCCGCGGTAGTTCCCAAGCTTGTTCCGATGCAATAAGCAGGCCGCCTGCGTACGGGACAAAAGCGGCAAATGGCAACATTTAAATTGCTAGTTTTATCTTGATATATTCAATAAATTAATAATACATTAAATGCCGCTCTCAGGTGCCGCCATGAATTTCGTGAACCGACACTTTCCCGATCGAAACGATACGGCTCGTGTCAGCCTCGAGCCACCGGTGTTCCCCAGGCATAAATGGCCCCTCCGTTATGACTGGATCGAACATGTTGCCCTCTGCGCCGATGTCGCGACGATTTTGTTTGCAAGCGCGATCTCCACGTTGCTGTACCGGCTCCAAAGCGGGCAAGCTGAGGGAAGCCATGGCAACGCATTTGGCGTGGCGCTGGTCAGCGCAGCTTGCGTGGCCTCCGTGCTGAAGGCTCAAGGCCTTTATCGCCCGATTGAGCTCCTCGTCCTCAAGAACCAGGTTCGGGCCGTCTGTGTGACATGGGCGTCATTGCTGCTCTTGATCTGGGCCGCGTACGGCTTTGCAATTCGCCCGGGCGCTTCTCAGGAAGCCGGCCCACTCTTCGCCATCCTGGGCTTGGGACTTCTTGTCGCCGAGCGATGGGGTGTCAGGTCGCTGTTGGTAAGAGGTCTGAGCGAAAGAAGATTCGCCAGCACGAATATCATTCTAATTACCGACCAGCCGCTTTCGAAGAACGCGGGCCTGCCGGAAACCTTGGCCATGCACGGTTATTGCGTCGAGGGACGGTTCAGCCTGCCGCCGACTGGGTTCGGTCCCGCCGGCCGCAGGCGGCTCACGTCTCGCGTAATCGACCATATTCGCAACGCCCAACTCGACCAGGTGGTGGTCGAAGCCGGCCCGGAGCGATGGCCCGAGCTTCGGGCATTCATTGCGGAGTTGCGGGTATTGCCGTTTCCGATCATATTCGTGCCGGTCGGCACAACATCCGAATTGCTTCGGCATCCTACGCGGAGCCTTGGAAGTGCCGTTTGCGTAGAATTGCAGCGCGGCCCCCTTGCGCCGTTTGAGTGCGCGACCAAGCGAATTATCGATATTCTTGGCGCGGGGTTCGCCCTGGCTATATCTGCACCACTGCTTGCGCTGGCTGCGGTCGCAATCAAGCTTGATTCTCGCGGCCCCGTATTCTTCCGACAACAACGCTGTGGTTTTAATGGTCGGACATTCTTGATCCGCAAATTTCGGACCATGCATGTGCTCGAGGACGGCAGTGTGATCGTTCAGGCCACCCCCCTCGACCAACGCATCACCCGCGTGGGCAAATGGCTGCGTCGAACTAGTTTCGACGAACTGCCGCAACTGCTCAATGTGCTCGAGGGCAACATGTCGCTGGTGGGACCGCGTCCCCACGCCTTGGCCCACGACGGACAGTTTGACAAGCTCGTGCGAAATTACGCGTTTCGCCGCAGGGTCACGCCAGGACTGACCGGATGGGCCCAGATCCACGGCTGCCGCGGCGCAACTCCCACGGCCTCCATGATCGAAGCACGTGTACAGTACGATCTCTGGTACATCGACAATTGGAGTCTTCGGCTGGATCTCGCAATCCTGTTGCGAACTCCGATGGAAGTATTGCGGGGCCGCAACGCCTACTAGGCTCGATCTCCGCTCAAAGCGCCAAGCTACGCCAGCCTGCTGGCGTAGCGCCGCTTCACGCCCTCTGCCGAAGCTTCGGACCTGCTCCCCCTATGCGAAACTCCTCGATCCGACGGCCGGATTTCATGGCAGCAACCAACCACCGCGGCTGCTTGCCACGTCCTGACCAAGTTTCAGAAGTCTGGGGATTGCGATATTTCGGCAGCACGCGCGGATATTTGCGCCTCTGCTTGCCGGTCGGGGAGACGCCCGCCCCGCCTGTTTCGGCTAGCGCAGCCATCCCGCCGCCGAGAACCGCCAGGCGCTTCTCCAGTTCCTGCTTTTCCGCCTTGATCCGATCCGACAAAATGCCGCTAATTTCCTCGTGAAGCGACCATAGATCGTCGAGGGACATCGCTTCTAGTTCGAGCTTCTTGGTCGACATGTTAGCATCCTGTAGTTGCGCCCATTTAATATTGTCCCGGCCGGGTAATCAAGAACCAAATGACAAGCTTAAACAAAAAATATGTGGAACCGAACGGTAAGTTCGTGCTCCACATAACTGTGTCGTCGGTTCTAATCAAGACAAAAAAATGAACTATTCGCCCAATTAATAGCGGCCCACAGCTAATACCACGCGCCTTGCGTGCACCGACATCTCGACTTCAGCTAGGAATGGCACATCCAGCTGGCCGCGCGATCAATCTGCGACGCCGCACTCTCGGCAAATATGATCGGCGCGCGAGACTGCCTTGCTTCGTCCTTGATGAAATACGGCCATCAACCCGCTGCAACCGGAAGCTTATGACTGCGATATCCCTCAGCGCGAGCCGTCGCAACTGGATTTGTAGCTTCAAAGCCTGGATATCGGTCAATCCAGCCGAGGGAGCGATGAACTGGCCGACCGCCGCCTGAAGGCGCCCCAGAGGGCAATCGATAACATCCAATGTTTCTCTTCGGACTTGCAGCAAGGCTGCCTCGCCTGTCATTAAAACGATGAAAATAATCCTCGCAATAAATATTAAATAATATATTATTTATTTATTGTCGCGTCAATTTGAAAGACCCAACCTTGGACCTACGCTATATGCAGCACTCGAAAGCGATATTCGGAGTGGAGATGACAAGGTAGTCGGAGGATGGGGTCGAACGGTGACGAGAATGCTATGCGCAGGCAAGATCTCGAAGCCATGGATTTTGAAGAACTATGGCTCCTCCACGAGGAGCTAACAAAGATTCTCGCTGAAAAGATCACGGCCGAAAAGCGGGAGTTGGAGAAGCGCCTGGCGCAACTCAATCAACCGGAACAAGTCGGTGGGCCCGAGAGCGGGGCGGCAGAGACGGGCCTAGGTCAGCCTCCCCGCCGCAAATACCCAAAGGTCGTACCGAAATACTTCAACCCCCTCAAACCGACAGAGACTTGGTCCGGGCGTGGCAAACAGCCGCGCTGGCTGGTCGCCGCGCTACAATCAGGGCACACGCTGGAGGAGTTCAGGATTCACGAGAACGGTGAAGCCTCCAACCAGAATGCTGGTGGTCAGGAGCATTGATAGCCCTGCCACTGCAAATGCCTGCATGCGAGAAATCGCTAGATCCACGGATCCGGAAGCTGGCGTTCGCTCAGAACGCGGCTATTTGAAAGCTTCCGCATGGGATCTGCCGCCTAACGAAGGAGCTTGTGGTTTAGGCCTTCCCTGCGCGCACCGCGACGGCCGCCTTCAACAGAAACTGCAGGGTTCCCGTCCTCGGCAAGGACCACAATCCACGCCGGCGCGCGGCGGGCTGAATGGTGCCATTTACCATCTTCCGGTAGTTTCCGAGATCCAGCATCGTCATTGCGAGGAAGGGCACACGCGTGGCCGGAAATCGTGCTTGCATCAACTGTCGCATGAACTGCAGACGGGGAATCAGCCGAGAGCGCAACTCTTGTGGAATCTCGACGTCAAGTAGCTCAGCAAGAGCGAACAGCTGGGTTTCAACCGCGTTCTTCATCAATTCGCCCGAGACAAGAGAGGTAAGCTCTTTCCAATCGAGGCCCTCGGCAGAATTGCTTAGATCACGTAATTCAACAAGGTGACGCAGGTCGAGATCGCCGAGCCAATAACCATAGTCTTGAAATTGATCATGGATGATCAACATAAGCGCCCGGTAAGTAGGGGTGGGGATATACAGGCGCCCGCGTCCCAGCGGCGCGGGGACACAATGGTTCAGCGGATGCCCGACGCTCTGGTAGAGGTACGCAGGGCCTGGAGCTGCCTGCTGCAGGTCGATGGTCCCGACATCCTGCGGCCGATTCAGCTCGACGTGCCATCTCGGGCTTTCGGGAGGGGTTTGATAGTCGATATCGTAACCAATTGCGCATAGAGCGGAGACTGCCATTTTGGCTTCGTCCGGCATAACCATAATATCCAGGTCAGACATTAACCGAACGCCTCGTCGCTCCTTGGGCGCGGTCGCCAGCGTCGATGCCCCCTTGAGCATGATCGGCGTAATTCCCAGGCCGTTCATCGCAATGACGGCTTCTTCGAGTTGAGCGACGAGCCGATTGTTACGCAGCACGTTTCGGCTGTGGATCTGGCGAATATATCCGCAGACGTCCTCCGGCAGGATCTCTGCAAATTTGTCGGCAAAATCGATGAGCGCCGGCGTCGTCAGAGTCTGGTTTGCGAGCCCGATTACGGACGTCCACTCGACGTCGACAGGCGGCATGCCTTGCAAGCAATTGCAGAGGCTCGTCAGCGCCGTGCTATGCCCTGCCATTGCATAGATCCATAAGCACGCGCCGAGCCTCCACAGCCTCGCTGTAGGTCAACTGAAACGATCGCGCGCCAGCGACGATCCGCTTCAAAGCGAAAAAGCCGGCCTGCGAAAGTCTTCCGTCAGCAGCAAATGCATTCTCGATGAGCCGCTTCATCGAATCCAGCTGATCTATCACGGTCAATTCGCCCGGACCGCTCGCTACACGGTTCAAGAAGATGATCCAGCTTGCGGAAAAGCATTCCTGGTGCGCATCCGGAATGGGCACGTACCGCACCCGAACGCCGTCGGAGCGACAATGCGTCGCGTCGTACCGGTCCCCATGTAGTCGCGAGAGCAAGTCCCACGACCCCTCCTTCAAGGTGAGAGCAAACGGGATGCCGCAAATCGTTCCGTCAGCTCCAACCAGCGCAACATCATCCCCGGCATACCGAAGCCCGGCGTCCGCCAGCTGCAGTGTAAGGGTAGACTTTCCAGCTCCCGGTTGGCCGCACAACAATAGGCCCATACCGTCTTTCACGAGGGAAGCGGCATGAAGGGAGAAGGTCCAACGATTGCTTCGAATAAGTCGCTCGGTGATGTGGGCTTTGATCGTGGGGGCCAGTGCTTCGACTTGACATCTGGAGATGCTGGAATCCTCTCCGCGCAAGAATACTTGCTCGTCGAGCATCATTGCCTCGATCTCAATATCGTCGCCGCCGCCGGCGCTCTGGTCCGAAACACAAAATAGCGAAAGCAGCTGTCTCAAGAGGTCCCGATTTGCAGCCCGGACACCTATTCTGTGCCGACCTAGGATCGCTGAGAAGGCATAAGCACAATCGGTCGGCATTCGCCAATCGACTTCGAGCAACGCCCGGTCGATCCATACATTTACAACCTGTCGCGTGAACTGGCGTGCGGTGTGCTCGTCAATGCCTAGCGTCTCAAGCCCCTGATAGGTGTCTTCCAGAGAGGCGCCTTGCGCCAACTTGCACCAAATGAATGCCCCTACTCGGTCCAGTTCAAAGATCTTTTGCCCTGCTTCGCTGAAGAGCATCGATCGACCGTCCAGCAGCGCGAACACTGCATCCGAAGCCGGCCTCAGCACCATCTCTGCCGACGATTTTTCCAGCACGGCTCCAACCAATGTAACGAAATCTGCCTCGTCCTGTAGCACGAGACGACGATGCGTCTGGGATGCTCGCGGCCCTCGGCAGCCTACCAAGTTCGATCTGACCCGTCGGCGGCACGGCGGTCTGCCGGGCACAAGTCACCTAATCGGTCTCGTTTCGAAACGACAATCCGGTCAGTCATTCCACAGCTGGCCGCCCTGCCCCCTCACTGCGGAGAAATGTTCAACACCTGCTCTCAAAGAACGCTCGCTCGCGCTCAACCGATGAGCATCCAGGAGGTACCGATAGGCTTCACGATTGGCACTGCGTTCTCGCAGAATGCGCTCCTTCTCGCCAATGCCCACCAATTCCGCGCGCATCTGGGCCAATTGCGGCGCATCGGGGAAAAGGTCGTACTCGCCAAGAGTCAAATCCCACATTGTCTCCTCCAGCCGAACGAAAACCTGGACGAGCTTAGCTTACGTCATCGGCAACAATTAACAACGATATTTACAGACCGCCCTATAATCAAAATTTATTTCACATTTGAACCGCGCACAACTGCCCGTTACCAAGTCAAATCCCGGCGACCCGGTAGTGAGGAAATGACTGAATGTGCGAGGGGGGCCCGACGTTTTTCCAAGATGACATCCCGCCGAAGGCCGGGCAAAATAAATCGGTCGAGAGTCGCAAACCGGACCGACAACGAGAGTTTAATTGCACATTAAATGAAGCGCCGAAAATATTAACGAACTGCGTGAGGGGGGAGTGAGACCAGTGATCCGGTTGTCCGACCTGTCCGACAAGAGGAAGACATTGGCATCGTTGCGAGCGGAATATTCCGCGATAATTGTGAGGGGCCCCCCAGAAGCTTTCGGTTGAGATCGAAGCCTCATTTCATGGGGCCTGCCGGGCCAAAGCCGGCAGTATCCCGAGAATTCGCCCAGCAAGAATCCGGTCGGTTGGAGAAGCGCCGTCACGAGCAAGTTGCCCTTTGCTCGAACATCGACCCAGGTGCGATGCCCCCCCAAGTAAACCCGCACCGACGAGAGCGCACTCCGGCCGACCGGCCCCTTTTATTCGGCAGATGTTTCAGGGAGGCTCACATGGGTATGATTATGGTCAAGTGTCCGAAAACCGGTCGCGCGATTCCCACCGGCATCAAATCCGATCGAGAGACTTTCCTGCGCAGCATCGTGTTTTTCGGCAATACGCGTTGCCCGACTTGCCAGGCCGATCACAACTGGTTCGCTCGCGAGGCCTGGGTCGAAGAGCCAGTCGTTCGGACCACGGATATCCTTGGCGCGGCTCCCTCGTGCTGATGCAAATGCCGAGGCCGTTTCAAATGCCGAGGCCGTTTCAAAGAGTGCGTCCAAATTCTCCTTTTTCGAGACAGGCATTTCTGTTGCAGCGCACCAGAACGCTAGAAAATATTTCCGCGTATCGTCGTAAAGCGAACGGACGGCTCGAGGATGCATCGCTTAGACGTGATTGGCACGTCATCACAATTTCGAGCTTCCCGTCACGGATTCGGCAAGGCCTGTTTGGGGGTGTGGTAGTGAGTAGTGGAGTTTGTAGCCTGGCTGTTCTGCGTCACACAACGATCGAACTCGTTAGCCTGCTGGGCCAGTTGAAGCGGCTCCGGGAGAGAGTACGAAGAGCGGAAGCACGGCGCTCGGTAGAAAGACGGCGGTCAGCCTCGTCGCCGCGCACGCAAAAGCCCCGAGCAACGAGGTATCGCACGCACGGGATACCCAAGCCAGTGCGTCTCTGATCACCGTCTGGCTCGATTGAAGACCAGCAGGCTGCGCAAGCCATGGCTGATCGAAGCGGCGACCTCAACGAACCGCGTACCGTCGATGCGCGTCCCGGTCGGGTGAGCGCCAGCCCCATCAACGGGCACCGAGATCGCGAAATCAGGCGGGCAGAAGCGAAGCAGGCGAACCAATGTGTGGAATAGCCTCGATCAGCTCGCGCGTGTAATCAGTCTGCGGATTGGTAAACAGAGCGAGGCTCTCGCCCTGCTCGACGATACCGCCGGCGCGCAGCACGATGGTACGGCTGCACATCATGCGCACCACGTTGAGATCGTGACTAACGAACAGGAAGGCGAGATTGTCCTCGCGCCGAAGCCGGTCGAGCAGCTGCAGCACCACGGCCTGCACCGAGACATCGAGCGCCGCAGTGGGCTCATCGAGCACCAGCAAACGCGGCCGGCACGCAATGGCGCGGGCAATGCCGATACGCGCCTTCTGGCCACCCGACAATTGATGCGGGAAGCGTGACAACAACTCGCGCGGCAGACCGACGCGGTCGGCGCACTCCTCGACCCGGGAACGCAGAGCGTCGCCGGGGCGCAGGCCGGCGAGCCGCAGCAGCGGATGGGCAATGCAGTCGAACGCGGTAAAGCGCGGATTGAGGCTCTCATGCGGATCCTGAAAGACGATCTGGATCTCCTTGCGTAGCGACGAGCGATGAAAATCGCGCGCTGGCAGCTTTGCGATCGAATAGCCGTCGAACAGGATATCGCCCTCGCTCGGATCGATCAGCCGGCAGATCATGCGCGCGGTGGTGCTCTTGCCGGAGCCGGACTCACCGACCAGGCCGACACTCTCGCCTGCCGTCATGGTCATCGAGAAATCCGCCACTGCGGCGGCGCCATCGTCAAAACGCTTGACGATGTGCTGGACGTCGAGCAGCGGCGGTGTGCCGGGCGCGGGCGTCGGCCGCTCCTTCACCTCGACAACCGACGGAGCCTGGTCAGCCGGCACGAGGTCGCCGACACGCGATGTCGCGGTCGGCGATGACGCCACCAGTCGCTTGGTATAGGCGTGCTGCGGCGCCCGAAACAATGTCTGTGGCGCGCCCTCTTCCACGAGCCGCCCCTGCTCCATCACCACCACGCGTCGGCAATAGTGTGCCGCGAGACCAAGGTCGTGGGTAATGAGGATTGTCGTCATGCCGCGCTCGGCGACGACGCGCGCCAAGAGGTCCATGACCACCTTCTGTGTCGTGACATCGAGGCCGGTGGTCGGCTCGTCGGCAATCAGAAGCGATGGATTGCAGGAAATCGCGATCGCGATCATCACGCGCTGGCACATCCCGCCGGAGAGCTCGTGCGGATAGGCGTCCAGCCGTCGCTCCGGATCGCGGATCTGCACCGCGTGCAACAGCTTCAGCGCCTCGGACCGCGCCTCCTGCTTCGAGAGCCGCCGATGCGAAAGGATGGCATCGGAGATCTGGGCACCGACGGCGCGGATCGGATTGAGCGCGGCGCGCGGATTCTGAAAGATCATCGCCATGTTGGCGCCGTGCAAGTTGCGGAGTTCCGCTCCCGACGCGCGCGTGATGTCCTGACCCTTGAACTTGACACGACCGGCCGTGATGCGGCCCGCTTTGTCGAGCAGGCCCGTGACGGCGAATCCGGTCACGGATTTGCCGGACCCGCTCTCGCCGACGAGGCCGAGCATTTCACCCGGCTGCAGCGACAGTGAGACGCCCCGCAGCGCCTCGACGAGCCCGCGTCGGGTCGAGAACGTCACGCCGAGATTGTCGATTTCGAGCAGTGGCGACATCATGTGCGCATGCGCGGATCGAGGATATCGCGCAATCCGTCGCCGAGAAGATTGAAGCAGAGCACGGTCAGCATCAGGGCCAGCCCCGGAAACGACACCAGCCACCAGCGGCCCGTCGAGATGAAGCGCGCGCCCTCGGCGACCATGATGCCCCACTCCGGCGTCGGCGGCTTGACGCCCAGGCCGATGAAGGAGAGGCCCGCGGCATTGAGGATCGCCCAGCCGAGATTGAGCGACATCTGCACTGCCATCGCCGGCAGCACGTTGGGTAGCAGGAAGCGCAGCACGACGGAGACATGCCCGTCACCGCAGGCACGTGCGGCCTCGACCCAACCAAGATTGCGGCGGATATTGACCTCCGCGCGAGCGAAGCGGATGTAGAACGGCAGATTGATGATCGCGGTCGCGATGACGATATTCTCGACCCGGTTGCCGAGCGCGGCGACCATGGCCATGGCGAGCACGAACAGCGGAAAAGCCATCAGCACGTCGACGAACCGGCCAATCGCATGATCGAGCTTGCCGCCGACATAGCCGCAGAGCGAGCCGATCACCGCGCCGATCACGAAGGACACGCTGACAGCCGTCACGGCAATGGCGAGATCGAGCCGCGTGGCGACGATCAATCGGCTGAAGACATCGCGGCCGAGCTGGTCGGTGCCGGCCCAGTGGAGCGCGCTCGGCGGCTGCAGCGCGCGCGGCACGTCCGAAGCGACGGGGTCATACGGCACCAGCATGGGACCGAAGATCGCGATCAGCGCCAGCAATATCGCCCCCGCGGCGGCGGTCGCGGTGACGAGATTGCCGCGCAGCACCCACATGGTGTGACGCAGCCCCGACGATGTTCCTATCAGGCTCATGCGACCGTGGCCCTGGGATCGGCGATGCCGTAGAGCACATCGACCAGCAGATTGACCACGACGAAGATGCTGGCCATCAGCAGCACAAAGCCCTGCACCGGCGCATAGTCGGAGACCAACAGTGCATCGAGCGCGTAGGACGCAACACCCGGCCAGGAGAACACTTTCTCGACCAGCACATTGGCACCGAGCATGGTCGAGAACACGATGCCGGCGATGGTGATCACGGGCAGCATTGCATTCCGCAGCGCATAGGTCACCACGATCTGCCAGCGCGACAGGCCGATCGAGCGCGCGGTACGCACGAAATCGCTGCCGAGCGACACCAGCATCGAGGCGCGGGTGATACGGGCGAGCGGCGCGATCACGAACAGCGCCATCGTTAAGGCCGGCAGCATCAACTGACGCGCCGCGGCCCACCAGCCCTCGAAGTCACCCGCGAGCAGGAAATCCACCATCAGGAAGCCGGTGCGCGCCGGCGGCACCGAGGCGAAGATGTCGATCCGTCCCGTCGGATCGGGGGCAAGGCCCAGCAGATAGTAGAACACATAGATCAGTAGCAGTCCGGAGACGAAGGTCGGCACGCAGACACCGAGCGAGCAGAACAGCCGTACGCCGTGATCGATCAGCGAGTTCGGCCGCAGCGCCGCCAGCACGCCGAGCGGCACCGCCGCGATCAGCGCAATCACGAGCGCGGTCAGCGTGAGCTCGAGCGAGGCCGGCAGCCGCTGCCGCAGGTCCCTGGCAACCGGCTGCCCCGTCATCATGGACCGGCCGAGATTGCCGCGGCCGACATCGTAGAGATAGATGCCGAGCTGCTCCGGCAATGACCGGTCCAGCCCGAGCTGCTTGCGGACGATCTCGATCTCCTCCTTGCCGGCACTGGGACCGGAGGCAAAGAACACGGCGGGATCGCCTGGCAGCACCCGCATCAGGAGGAAGGTGAAGACCAGCACGCCGAACAGCGCCGGCAGCGACGAGAGAAAGCGCCGCCCGGCTCGGATCAAAGTTGCACTGATCGTGCCCATGGTGCTGCGCCGCGCTCCCAGCTCCGCTGCTATTTGCGGCTCAGGTTACGATAATCCACCTGCCGGGTGAATTGGTAGACATAGCCGTCGAGCTTGGCGGCCATCACCGCATCCTGCGCAGGCTGCCAGAGCGGGACCTGGAACATTTGCTCGAAATGGATGGCGTTGAGCTCCTTGCCTTCCGCCTCGTACTTCGCCTTGTCCGGCTCGAAGCGCGCCGCCTGAGCAATCCTCTCCAACTCGGCATTGTCCGTAGAAGAATAGTTCCAGCGCTGAGTGCCGGTGTAGAAGTTGCGGTAGAAATAATCGGTCGACGGCAACCAGGCGACGATGCCTTCGGTGAAGAAGGGCAGCTTCTTCTCATTGATCGAGGTCGACATCTGCGCGTCCGGCAGCTTCTGGATATCGACCTTGATACCGATCTTCTCCAGCGATTCCTTAACCAGGGCGGCCATCGGCTCGGCAGTCGAGGCCTGGCCGACGTTGAAGCTGAAGGTCGTGGCAAAACCTTCGGGCACGCCAGCCTCCTTCAGATAGGCCCGCGCCTTCTCCAGATCGAGCTTGACCGGTTGCGGAATCGGATAGCCGCCGCTCGGTGGCTTGCCGTCGGCCCAGCTGGCACCGAACAGGGGCGCACCACGGCCGAACAGCGCCGCCTTGAACATGTCATCATAGGGTAGCGCCGCGGCGACTGCCCGGC
Source organism: Bradyrhizobium sp. 138 (assembly GCF_023074075.1). Classification (GTDB taxonomy): domain Bacteria; phylum Pseudomonadota; class Alphaproteobacteria; order Rhizobiales; family Xanthobacteraceae; genus Bradyrhizobium. Next base: position 330,440 of record NZ_JADPKT010000033.1, read on the forward strand.
GGACGTTGACGTTGTCGAACGGTGGGATCTTGTTGTTCATCGAGATGAAGGTCACCGCATTGTATTGCGGCGTCGAAATCACCTTCAGCTTGCCTTTGGCTTCCAGCGCCTGCACGTCGCTGGCCTGCAGGTCGATCACGAGGTCGGCGTCGCCGCGTTCGACCAGATTGGCGCGCGTCGCCGGCTCGGGTACCGACTGGATAATCAGCCGCTTGAAGGAGGCCGGCTTGTCCGACGAGCCGCGATTCCAGGCCTCGTTGCGCTTTGCGATCGCCTGCTCGCCCGGCTTGAAGGTTTCGACGACATAGGCGCCGCTGCCCGCCTCGTTCTCCTTCAGCCAGCTCAGCGCCCAGGGATCCTCAGGCGTCGCATGCGACTTGGCGAGCTTGGAATTGATGATGATGGGATAGACCGTCGCAAGGTTCGGCAGCGCCAGCTTGTCGGGCCGCGGCAATGTCACTTCAAAGGTCAGGGGATCGATCACCTTGAACTGGTCCGCGCTGGTCATCGAGCCCGTCAGCAATTGCGCCTTGCCGAGCACCGGCGCGGTAACGCAGCGGTCGAGCGACCATTTCACGTCTTCTGCAGTGACCGGCGAGCCGTCATGGAACTTGGCATCGGGGCGGAGCTTAAAGGTGAGCTTCAAGCCATCGGGGCTGATGCTGAAGGACTCCGCGAGCTCGCCATTGATGGTATCGAGATCGAACACCCATCTTCCGTTGAGTTGCTTGCGGCCGAACGACACCAGCCGGTCATAGCTGCTCATGCTGAGCGCGAAGGCTTCGCGGGTCGAGCCGGGAATGTTGGGATCGAGCGTGTTGACCGTTGCCGCCGTCACGTAGCGCAAGGTCTCAGCGCGGCTCTGCGCATGGGCCGCGGGCGCAATCAATGTCACCGAAAGAAGAACGGCGGACGCCGAAATCAGATGCCTGGAAATCACGGGGTACATCGCCTCTGTCCTTTGTTAGGCCGCGCACGTCCGACATGGCAGCAAATCATGTGCCAGAAACGGGCAGTTTGGCATGCGTCTTCGTCGCAGCGGAATGAATCGGGAGGGGCTCGTTTGCTGGCCGTCATCACGCGTCCCCCGCCGCAGCCGCCCGCGTGCGCCGGATTACAGCCTGAGGCACGTCATAGGCCTGGAATGCCGCCCAGTGCTTGTCGATATCGGCGCGGAACAGGCCGCGCGTGAGGCCGTGGACCAGCTTCGGCACCGCCGTCGTCATCGCATTGATCGAGGAGCCGGACGGACCAAAGCTCATGGTCGAGGCGATGGCGAACAGGTGAATGTCGGAGATCCACGGCGTTCGCCCCGCCGCGCGCTCGCAGAAGGCATAATCGTCCGACAGATAGGGAAAGGCGCCAAGCCGCGGGCTCTGCTCCTGCGCCGGCGGCGTGTAGCAGTCGGCCCAGCGCGCGATGTTATCGGCGCAACGCTTCAGTTCGGGGCAACCGGCGAAATCCATCATGACGCCGGTGGCGCAGATGACGAAATCGACCGCGATCTCGCCACGTGGCGTGCGCAGCAGCACGCCGTCAACGGTCTCCCGCGCTTGCTCGACCGGTGCGCCCTCGTGCAGATGGAATGTCGCATGTTGGGCGCAGCGATCATAGGTGGCTTGCGGAAATCCCTCGCGCAGCTCGAGGATCGCACGCATGAAGCGCCAGCGCCAGGAATCGTCGAGCTCGGAGAAATGCCTGAGGAAGCCGCGGAAGGTCAGCCATCGATAGGGCTGCACCAGCTGGATCGCAGCGCGCCGGCAGAGCAAATGCACGGCGCCCGCACCTGCCTCGAGTGCCGTCGCTGCGCTATCGAAGGCCGAGGCGCCCGCGCCGATCACCGCGACTCGCTTGTCGTGCAGCGCGGTGAAATCCGTCGGCGCCGTGCAGGTGACGCATCGCGACGCCGGCAGATGCTGCAACGGTTCGGGAATGCCCCAATCGCCCATGCCTTCCTGTCCCGTCGCGAGCACGATCTTGCGGGCGTAAAGCACCTCCTCGCCACGAGCGGTCTTCACTGTGGCCTGCAGCAGGTCGTTGATCCCGGGTGCGATATCGGTAACCTCGCAGCCGTTGCGCACCGGTAGATCAAGCACCTCGCGATACCACGACAAATAGGCCGCCCAATATTCGCGCGGGATCAGACCAAGGTCGCGCCAGCTCTGCATGCCGAACTTGGCCTCATGCCAGGCCTGATAAGTCAGGCTCGGCACGTCGAGATCAGGGCCGGTGTAATCCTTCGGACTGCGCAGGGTCGGCATCCGCGCATAGGTCAGCCACGGGCCTTCGAAGGTCTCATCCGCCTTGTCGAGCACGAGGATGTTGGTGACCTGTGAGCGCTGCAGGCCGAAAGCCGTCGCAAGACCCGATTGACCGGCCCCAACAATCAGCACATCCAGAGCGCGGCTGCCATCGGGAGCAATCATCGGCGCCAGCCAGGGCATGCTCGGATGCGCCGTCTTGGCAAGATCGGCGCGGACCTGAACCGCGAGTGCTGCAAGACCATCACTCATGCTGCGAGCCACCCGCCATCGACTGGAAGCACCGTACCAGTGACGAAGGAGGAATCGTCACTGGCGAGATAGAGCGCGGCCGCGGCCACTTCGTCGGCGCGGCCGAATCGCCTCATGGCGTGGCGCTGCCGCGAAGCTTCGCGCACCGGCTCGGGATCGGCATGGCGCGCAAAACTGCGGCGCAGCAGCGGCGTGTCGATCGCGCCGGGTGCCAACGCGTTGACGCGGATGCCATCGGCGGCGAAATCGACCGCCATGGTGCGGGTCAGGCTGACAATCGCCCCCTTGGCAGCAATATAGGCGCTGTTGCCCTTGCCGCCGGCGATCGCCAGCTGCGACGCCAGCGTGACGATGGCGCCCCTGCCTTGCCGCTGCATGATCGGCACGGCCGCTCGCGCCCACAACCAGGTGCCGCCGACGTTGGCGCGGAACACCGCGTCCCAATCCGTTGGCGAAGTCGTGATCACCGTGCCGCCGCAGGAGAAGCCGGCAGACGTCATCAGCACGTCGAGCCTGCCGCGGCTTGTTGCGACACTTTCGACGGTTGCGCCTGCAAAATTGGCGTCGCCGACATCACCGACATGGACGCTGCCGCTGCCACCCTGTTCCCGAAGCATGGCCAGCGTTTCGGCCGCACCGTCAGCATCGCGATCGACCAGCGCAACAAGAGCGCCTTCGCGGGCGAACAGAACGGCGCTGGCCCGGCCGATCCCGGAGCCGCCGCCTGTGATGATGACCACCCTGCCCGCCAGCTTCATCTCAGGCGCCTTCCCGATCATGATCATGCAACCAGCGCCGCATATGCTCCGCGGACTCCTCGCAGCCATATTTGGCGCGCCATCCGAATTCGTCGACCATGCGCTGTACCGATAGCGGCGCCCTGGTCCGGCCGTGCACCGTCACATTTGGTGTCTCGCCGGAGGCAGCCACGCGGCAAACGAAACCGCCGTCCGGCTCAGCAAAAGCCTTGCCCCAGGCCTCGGCGGTGAAAGTTACGCCGCTCGAGATATTGTAAAGCATGTGGCGGGGCCGGCCGGCATTGAGCAGCACGCCGACGGCGTCGGCAACGTCGGCTGCATACACCCAATCCCGTGCGCCGGGCTCGCTGAGCAACGCCGGCGCGCCCCGCCGCGCGCAATCCACGATCATCGCCTGCGGCGACGGCGTGTCGCGGACACCGCCGGCACGTTCGTGCGGGCCGAACACCCCCGAGAGCCGGACGCTGATCACATCGGCCTGCCAGAGGTCGGCGAGCCGCGCTGCCACACGCTCGGAGGCGAATTTCGTGATCGCATACAGCGATTGCGGATCGCAGGGCGTCGTCTCTTCGAGCAGCGGATAGTGCTGGCCGCTCGCGCCATAGCTTGAAGCGGACGACAGGTTGATCACACGCCGCACGTTCGCTCTGCGCGCAGCGGTCAGGATCGGCACCTGCGCTAGCAGATTGACGGCCAGGATGCGCTGCGGCTCGGCGGCATCGCGCGCCGCGCCTGCCGTGATCGCGGCGCCCAGCACCACGGCATCGCATGCCGTCCCGACTGCGGCCTCAACCCCGCTGTGGTCGGTCACGTCTCCGCGCAGCACACGCAATCGTTCACCGTAAGGTGCAAAGGCGCAGCGCGCCTCCGCCGGCAGTTCGACCTGATCGAACAGCGTGACCTCATGGCCGCGGGCAAGCAGCAGCTCCGCGATATTGAGCCCGACAAAACCTGCGCCGCCGAAGATCACGACCTTCATCGCCCTGACCGCTCACAATAGCTTGGCACCGAAATTCTGCTCCGGGCTCATGTCCGGGACCAACCGACCGGTCGGCTTCGCCGCCTCGCCACCGCTGCGGGCAAGGAAGCGGCCGGAGCCCGGCGAAGCGTTCAATTTGCCGCTCTCGACGATGACGCGGCCGCGGGAGAGCACCATCACGGGCCAGCCCTGCAGCGAACGGCCGGCGAACGGCGTGTAGCCCGCCAGATCATGCATCATCGCGTCGGTGACGGTCACACGGCGATCGGGATCCCAGATCGCAATATCGGCGTCAGCGCCAACGGCGATCGACCCCTTGCGCGGATGCAGATTGTAGATCTTGGCCGGCGCGGTCGCGGTCAGCTCGACGAATTTCTCCAGACCGAGCCGCCCCTTGGAAACCATCGCGTCGAACAACAGCGGCAGCCGCATCTCGAGGCCCGGCAGGCCGTTGGCCACCTGCTTGAAATTAGGGTTCGGCCCGGCGCGCAGCTTGCCGGTCTCGTCAAAGCGATACGGCGCATGGTCGGAGGAGATGGTTTGCAAGTCGCCGAGCGCCAACGCCTTCCACAGCGCCTCCTGGTCGTCCTTGCGGCGCGGTGGCGGGCTGCACATCCATTTGGCACCCTCCGCACCCGGCTTGTCGAGATCGTCGGCGGTAAGGAACAGATATTGCGGGCAGGTCTCGGCAAACACTTTCAGCCCCTTCCCGCGGGCATCGCGGATCGTCTGCGCGCCCTCGGCGGTCGAGACATGGAAGATCATGATCGGCTGGTCGACCAGCGCCGCCATGCCGATCAGGCGGTTGAACGCCTCGGCTTCCGAAAAGCGCGCATGGCTGATCGCGTGATATTTCGGATGGGTGTAGCCGCGCGCCAACAGCCGCTTCACCATCCAGGAGATGATGCCGTGGTTCTCGGCGTGGGCGCAGAGCATCGCGCCGCCCTCGCGCGCGGCAACGAGAATGTCGAGCAGCGGCTCGTCGTCGATCTTCAGTCGGTCATAGGTCATGAAGATCTTGATCGAACCATGGCCCTGACGGATCAGCAGCGGAAGGTCGCGCTCCAGCGCTTCCTTGGTCGGATCGGCGATGATCATGTGAAAGGCGTAGTCGATCACCGCGCCCCTGCGCGCCAGCGCGTGATAGTCCTCCAGCACCTGCCCCAATTGCATGCCGACATGCTGCGCGGCAAAGGAGATGACCGAAGTCGTGCCGCCGAAGGCCGCCGACGTCGTGGCACTCTCGAAAGTGTCGGCATTCATGATGCCGGCAGCAGACAACTGCTCGATATGACAATGGCTGTCGACGCCGCCCGGCAGCACGAGCTTGCCGCGCGCGTCGATCTCGCGTTTGGCCGGACCGAGCCCGCGCCCGACCGCGACGATCGCCTCGCCTGCGATCGCCACGTCTGCCTCGAACACGTCCGTGGTCGTGGCGACGCGCCCACCGCGGATGATCAGGTCATAGGCGGGTTCGGTCATGACGGTGTCTCCTTGCGTAACTTTCGAAATTCATCTGCGCCTGTTTTCGTCGCGGCGCGCCCTTGCGCCCTGCGCATGACCGCTTCATGCTGTGCATGGCATAGTGATTGCCTCTGTCTCGCACCGTCAACGCTGCCCAAACAGGAACCTCCCATGCCCCGACCGCGCATCATGGTCATCAACCCGAACTCCAACCGCGTGGTCACCGCCGGCCTTGCCGAGGCGTTGAAGCCGTTGTCCTTTGCCGACGGCCCAGAGATTGTGTGCGAGACCCTGGCCGAAGGACCCTACGGTATCGAAAGCCAGGCCGACGCCGAAAGTGTGGTGATGCCGCTGCGGCGCACCGTCGCCGGCGACAACGAATCGGCGGCCTTCGTGATCGCCTGCTACAGCGATCCCGGCCTGCATGTTTGCCGCGAGGCTACCATGCGGCCGGTGCTGGGCATTGCCGAATGCGGCGTGCTGACTGCACTGACCCGCGCCGAGACTTTTGGCGTGATTGCGATCGCGCAGCGCTCGATCCGCCGGCACATGCGCTATCTGCGCCAGATGGGCCTGATGGATCGGCTGGCCGGCGAGCGTCCGCTCGACATGAGCGTTGCGGAAACCGCATCGGGCGAAGGCACGCTCGCGAAGATGATCACGGTCGGCCGCGCCCTGAAGGAAGAAGATGGTGCCGGCGCCATCGTGATGGGCTGCGCGGGCATGGCGCGCCATCGCAAGCCGCTCGAGGACGCACTCGGCATCCCGGTGATCGATCCGACCCAAGCGGCCGTCACGATGGCGCTCGGCGCCGTGCAATTCGGCGCGTCGTGATGCGGTGATTGGCGGGCTAGCGTGCCTCACGCGCCCGCCTCGCCTGCCAATCGTCGTAGCTCTCGCGGTCCATCGCGAACATGTCGCGCTGGGTCGAATAGAGATTGCCGAACAGCCGTCCGATGGGCTGATAGGCCGCCATGTCGACATACATCCGCGCCGGATCGAGCAGACCTTCGCGGGCATGCAGATGCAAGACCTCGCCGACCAGCAACTCGCGGCCTTGACCAAATGCGAGCGAGACCTGCCGCCGACACTCCAGCGCAAAGGGTGCCGCAGCCAGCCGCGGCACCTTGACCTCGGCGCTGGCCTCTGTCGTCAGACCCACGGCCGCCACCTCGCTCTCGCCCGAGGGAAAGTCCACCGCGCAGTCGTTCATCGCTTTCGCCAGCGCCTCGTCCACCATATGCACGACGAATTCGCCGGTACGGTGAATGTTGCGCGTGGTGTCCTTGAACCGGCCGTCAGGATGATGCTGCAGGCCGAGCACGATCAACGGCGGGTCCTCGGAGAACACGTTGAAGAAGCTGAACGGCGCCGCGTTCAGCGCGCTGTTCTCGTCCATCGTCGTGACGAAGGCGATCGGTCGCGGCACCACCACGCCGCACAGCAGCTTGTAGCGGTCCCGAGGCTCAAGGTCGCGAAAGGAAAGGCTCGTCATCGCACCACGACCTTCAGCTTACGGCGGCGGAATCGCGCCGGTACGGCTGGTGATCAGGCCGTAATGCTCGGTGCGACGATGAGCGGCGAAATTGAAGATCGTCTCTTTGCCGAACGCGGTGGCGTCGAGATCGCAGGGATGCACCAGCAGCTCGTCATCCTCCGTCTTGGCCTCGGCGACAATCTCGCCGTCCGGATTGACGATGATGCTGCCACCGATCAGGGGATGGCCGTCCTCGTCACCGGCCTTGGCGACGGCAATCACCCAGCAGGAATTCTGGTAGGCACCGGCCTGCACCGAGAGGCGGTTGTGGAACAGCCGCTTCTCCGGCCCTTCGTCACCCTTCTGCGCGTTGACCGACGGCGTGTTATAGCCGATCAGCACCATCTCGACGCCCTGCAGGCCCATCACGCGATAGGTTTCCGGCCAGCGGCGGTCGTTGCAGATGGCCATGCCCATGATGCCGCCGAGATTGCGCCAGACCGGAAAGCCGAGATCGCCCGGCTCGAAATAACGTTTCTCCAAATGCTGGTGCGTACGTTCCGGATCAAACTCGGCATGGCCGGGCAAATGGATCTTGCGGTACTTGCCGACGATGTTGCCGCTGCGATCGGTGAGGATCGCGGTGTTGAAATGATGACCGTCCGGCGTCATTTCGGCATAGCCAAAGCTCATCGCCATCTCGTGGCGGGCCGCACGATCGAACAGCGGCCGCATGGCGTCATTGGGCATCTCGCGTTCGAACCAGCTATCGGCGTCGGCGCGATTCTCCATGTACCAGCGCGGGAAGAAAGTGGTCAGCGCGAGCTCGGGATAGACGATCAGGTCCGCGCCTTGCGCCTTGGCCTCATCCATCAGCGTGAGCATGCGCCTGACCACGACATCGCGGCCCTCCGCGCGCTGGATCGGGCCCATCTGGGCTGCGGCGACGTTGATCATGCGCATGGTTGTTGTTCTCCTTGCAAATCGTGCGGCGGGACCTCAGCCATTGAACGCGGCCTGCGCTTCCGGCAGGTTCCAGATCTTGCCGATCGCGGCTGCCCCCGCGGTGGTGATCGCAGCCTCGTCGCCATGAACATAGCTTCCCGCATCGATCAGCAAGCGGCCGTTGACGATGACCTGATCGACATTGGCCCGGTTGCCGAGCGCGATCAGCGCGCGGCGCGGATCGAACAGCGGCTGCAGGTGCGGATGGGTCATGTCAACGACGGTCAGATCGGCGGTTGCACCGGGCGCAATCGCGCCGAGATCCGGACGCTTCACCAGCGCGGCCGCGGTCGCTGTCACCGCTTCGATCAGGTCAGGCGCGCTCGCGACCTCGGCCCGCTGCAGCGCAAGCTTGGAGATCATCGAGGCCGCATTGAGCTCGCCAAGCAAGTCCATGTTGTAGCCGTCGGTGCCGACCACGGTGCGCACGCCATGTTCGGCAAACCGGCCGAACGCCGCCGTGACGCCGGATCGGGCGAACACCCGCGGGCAATTCAACACCGCGGCGCCCCGCGCCGCCATCAGCTTCAGATCGCGGTCGGAGCTTGCGATGCAATGCGCTGCGAGAAGATCGGGAGCCAGCAGGCCTAGCCAATCGAGATATTCGGTCGGCGTGCGGCCGGCATAACGTTTGCCAATCGTTTCCACCTCGGCACGGCTCTGCGCCAGATGGGTGGTGATGGGAACACCGAGCTCACGGGCCCGTGCCGCGCAAGCTCGAAGCAGATCGGGTCCGCAGGTGTCGGTCGCATGCGGGCTCATCGCGAGGCCAATCCGTCCCTCACCACGCCCGTTCCAGCGCTGATAGAGCACGTTCCAGGTGGCGAGATCGACCGCGCCATCATCACCGGCATATCTGACCACGCCGTCCGGACCGGCCTTGGCGTCCGAGGTCGAGAACAGATACGGTGCCCCATAGAATCGGATTCCCATCTCCTCGGCGGCGTCGAACATCTCGGGAATCGTGTTGCGGAACGGCTCCATCACCGTGGTCGCCCCGCCCTTGAGCAACTGCAGGATGCCGAGCCGCGCGACCGCAAGGCGCTCCTCGGCCGAGAGCAGATCGGCGCCGCGCTTGGTCAGCGGCAACAGCACCGTATAGACGATGCTCTGATTGTTGCGCCGGCCGTTGCCGTCTTCGGTGTGGCTGCGCGCCACTGCCTCGCTGAAACAGTGATTGTGCAAGTTCATCAGGCCCGGCAGGATGAAGCGGCCGGGACGATCGTGCACCTCGGCGGCGGACGGCTTGTCCTTGGTGATAGCCGCGATCTTCTTGCCTTCGACCAGCACCCAATGATCGCGGAGCACGTCCTGCGTATCGTCGCGGCGAGATAATACGTAGCTGCCGAAGATCGCGATGCTGCTCATGATGGACGCACATTCCAGAAGACCGCGGTGCCGTCGAGGATGCCGGTGATACTCTTGCGGTAGGTGGTCGGTTGCTTGTACAGGCCGATCGGCAAATACGGGATCTCTTCAAACGCCAGCGCCTGGATCTCCCGGCATATCCGCTGTTGCTCTTCGAGAGAGGAAGCCGCGAGCCACTGGCCGCGCAGGCCGCCCATCTTCTCGCTGCTGTACCATCCGGCGACCCTGCCTTCGCCGCGCAGATTGGTGTTACCGGCCGGGTTGAGCCAGTCGATGCCTTGCCAATTGCCGACGGCAGCGCTCCAGCCGCCCTTGTCGATTGGGTCCTTCTTGAGCTGGCGCTGCAGCACGACAGCGAAGTCGAGCGCCTGATGGTCGACGTTCATCCCGGCCCTCCGCAGCATGTCGGCGGCGACCTGGCCAAGCGGCTTTTGCGCGGCCGAATTGCTCGGCGACAGCAGCACGACCTTCTCGCCATTGTAGCCAGCCGCCGCAAGAGCGGCCTTCACCTTGGCCATATCGCGCGGGCCGCGGAAGACGCTGAGCCCGACGTCATTGGCCATGGGCGTTCCCGGTGCGAAATAGCCGATCGGCGAGAGCTGATACGTCGGATCTCCGCCCGCGACCGCGGTCATGAAGTCGGTCTGATCGATCGCACCGAGCAGCGCACGACGGATTGCCGGATCGTTGAACGGCGGCTGCAGGTGATTGACGCGGAGCATGCACGCATAACCGCGGGGATCGAGCACACGCGTTTCAACCTCATCGGACTGCTTCAGCACGGGCAGCAAATCGTGCGGCGTGGTTTCCTGCCAATCCTGCTCGCCAGTCTGGAGGGCCGCCACGGCGGTCCCCGGGTCCGGCGTCGTGGTCCACACGACGCGGTCATAGTGCACGACCTTGGGACCGGCGGTCCAATCCGGCTTGCCGTCTTGGCGAGGTTGATAACGCTCGAACCGGGCATAGGCGTTGCGTACGCCCGGCACGCGCTCATCCGCGATGAAGCGGAACGGCCCGCTGCCGATCACTTCGATGATCGGCTGGAGCGGATCCTGGCTCGCAAACCGCTCGGGCATCATGAAAGCAGCATGCACCGCGGCCTTGCCGAGCGCCTGCGGCAGCAGCGGGAACGGCCGCCGCAAGCGAAAGCGGATGGTGCGGTCATCCGGCGCGGACAGCTCTTCGGTTGCCGCCATCAATTCACCGCCGAACCCGTCGCGCGAGGCCCAACGGCGGATACTGGCAACACAGTCCCGCGCCAGCACCCGCTCGCCGTCATGCCAGAACAGCCCGTCGCGCAACGTCAGGTCCCATTGCTTGCCGTCATTGGAGACGACATGGCCCGAGACCATCTGCGGCGAGACTTCCAGCGCCGAATTGATGCCATAGAGCGTGTCGTAGACCATGAAGCCATGGTTACGCGACACCTGTGCGGTGGAATAGATCGGATCGACGAACGCCAGATCGATCACCGGGATGAAGCGCAGCGTGGTCTGCGATTGCGCGCGCACGATACCCGGAAACGACAACGCCGGCGCCACCGCGGCAGCGCGCAACAGGGACCGGCGGGAGATCTGCATCGAAGACTTGCCCATGCTGATCAGCGCGATTGACCCGCGGCTTCGTGGTGCTGGAAGTTTGCTGCGATCGCCGCCCCGGTCGTGATCCACAGGTCTGGACAGGATTTGGCGTAGGTCAGGAACTCGCGGAGCAGACGGAGCCGCATCGGACGGCCGCTGCATTGCGGATGCAGCACGGTGGTCACCATCGCGCCCCAGTCGCGGACCTCGTCAAGCTCGTCCTTCCAGATCGAAAGCACGTGCTCCTTGGGGAAGATCGAGCGCGGGCTGAACCGCGCCGAGAGGCCGTGCATCCAGTCGTCATAGCTCGCGGTGACCGGCAACTCGATCGTGCCGGGCTTGCCGTCCGCGAGGCGATGGCGATAGGGCCGGACGTCGTCGCGGAACGACGAGGTGTAGACGATGCCATGCCGGACCAGCGCGCGGCGCAGCTCCTCCGTGAACTCGCCATAGGGTGCGCGATAGCCGATCGGCTTGACGCCGAGCCGGCGCTTCAGCACCTCGAACCCCCGCTCCAGTTCCTCCTCGATCCAGGGATCGCCGGGGTCGGGCAGCAGATGGTGGTAGCCATGATGGCCGATCTCATGGCCTGCCTTGAGGATGGATTCCGCCATCGCGGGATGCGCGTCGACCGACCATCCCGTAACGAAGAACGTCGCCTTCAGGTCGAGCTGATCGAGCAGCTCCAAAAGCTTCGGCGTACCGACGCGCGCCTCATAGCCGCCATAGCTCATGGTGATCAGACGCTGTGCGTGGACGGCGTCCTTACTGGTCCAGGCGCTTTCCGCGTCGACGTCGAACGACAGGAACATTGCCGACGTCCACGGCTTCGGCCAGGGGTAGTTCGGCGCCGGGTCCGCGGTGTTCGCCGGAACGAGCGGGATGCTCTGGAGGGCCTTACTGTCCAGCATTGATGGTCGCCTTCTCTACGCCGTTGTCGCTCAATTTCCACTTTGCAAGCAGGCTGCGGTAGGTGCCGTCGGCGATCAACGCATCGAGCGCCTCTACAAAGGCCTGCTGCAGTGCCTTCTCCCTGACCGGCAACGCGATCCCGGTGAACTGCGCCGCGATCGGGTGTCCGACCGGCGCATAGGCGCCGGGTTCCTGGTCCATGATGTAGGGCAGCGTCTCATTGCCCTGGACCGCCGCGTCGATCCGCCCCTGCTTCAGTTGCGTGCGCGCGTCGGCGGACCCTTCCGTGCCGACGAATACGATCGCGTTGCTGCCGCAATGCGCCGTGCTCCACGCCGCGATCTGATCCGGAAACATGGTGCGGCGGCTGGCACCGACCTTCTTGCCGCACAGCGCCGCCATGTCCTTGAACTCGGCCTCACGCGATTTCTGTACAAAGAACTGCGGGCCGCTGCGCAGATAATCGACGAAGGTTGCCGTCTCATGCCGCGTCGCATAGTCGGTAAAGCCCGACAGGATCGCATCCACCCGCCCGGACGAGATCGACGGCATGAACTGCGCGAAGCTGGTCTCTTCCCACTCCAGCTTGACGCCGAGCTTGCGGCCGAGCGCCTCGCCGAGATCGACGTCGAATCCAGCCAGCGCATTGGTGGCGGGATCACGGAACTCCATCGGCGGATAGTTCGGCACGATCGCGACCTTGATGCCGCCGCGCTTCGCAATCTCCGCCGGCAGCTCGATCGCAAAGGCCGGCCCGGCCAGCACCAATCCAAGTACGCCTGCCATAATCAGCCTGATCATCAACTTTCCCCCATCAAATCACCGCAGCCAGAAATGCCTGTGTGCGCGCCTCGCGCGGCGCCCCGAGAACGTCAGCGGCGCGCCCAGACTCCAGGATCACGCCATGGTCCATGTAGACGACGCGATCAGCGACCTCGCGGGCAAAGCCAAGCTCATGTGTCACAACCATCATGGTCATACCGCTTTGCGCGAGTTCCTTCATGACCGACAGCACTTCGCCGACGAGCTCGGGATCCAGCGCGCTGGTCGGCTCGTCGAACAGCATCAGCATCGGCTTCATCGCCAGTGCGCGCGCGATCGCCACGCGCTGCTGCTGACCGCCTGAGAGCTGCGACGGATAGGAATCTGCTTTCGTCGCAAGCCCGACCCGGCGCAGCAACTCGGTCGCCTCGGCACGAACCTCGTCCGGCGGGCGGCCTTGCACTTGCACCGGTCCTTCCGTGATGTTCTCCAGCGCCGTCTTGTGCGGAAACAGGTTGAAGCGCTGGAACACCATCCCGGTTTTCAGCCGCTGGCGCGCGATCTGCCGCTCGGTCAGGCGGCGCAGCTTGCCACGCTCTTCGCGCACGCCGAGCAGTTCACCGTCCAGCCAGATGCCGCCGCTGTCGATCACGGTGAGCTGGTTGACACAACGAAGCAGCGTCGTCTTGCCCGAGCCCGACGCACCGATCAGGCAGAGCACCTCGCCGGGCCACACGTCGAGCGAGACATTCTTGAGAGCCTGGAACTCTCCAAAGGCCTTGCTGACGGAGCGGATCGCAACGAGGGGTTTCGTCATCGGTTGATCCGTGCCGTTCCACGCGCAAAGCGGCGCTCGAGCAGCATCTGCAGCGGGGTCAGGATCGACACCACCAGCAGATACCAGCAGCCGGCGACGATCAGGAGCTCGATGACGCGCGAATTGGCATAGTAGATATTCTCGGCGTTATGCAGCACCTCGGGATACTGGATCACGCTGGCGAGCGAGGTCGCCTTCACCATGCCGATGAATTCATTGCCGAGCGGCGGGATCACCACGCGCATCGCCTGCGGCAGGATGATCCGCCGCAGCGCGCGGAGCCGGCCCATCCCGATCGCCTGCGCCGCTTCATATTGCCCGGCATCGACCGACAACATGCCGGCGCGCATCACCTCCGACGTGTAGGCGCCCTGATTGATGCCGAGTCCGAGCAGCGCTGCGAGGAAGGGAGTCATGACGTCGACGGCGCGTGCCGTCCACAGGCCGGGAACACCAATGGTCGGAAACACCAGTGCGAGATTGAACCAGAGCAGCAATTGCAGGATCAGCGGCGTGCCACGGAACAGCCAGGTGTAGCCTGCAGCGACCGACTTCAGCACCGGATTGGGTGACAGCCGCATGATCGCCACGACCACGCCGAGGATGATGCCGAGCGCCATGGCGAACACCGCCATCACCATGGTGTTGACGATGCCCTCGAGGATCACCTTCGCGGTCAGGAAGCGGCTGACATAGGACCATTCGATCTGGCCGGCGGCAAAGGCACGGGCGATGGCCGCCAGTACCACGACGATCGCGGCCGCAGCCAGCCACCGCCGCCAGTGGATCTCCCGCGCGATCTGCATCTGTGAGAGATCGGGAAAGTCTTCCGCCAGAGTCGGGCCCACCCTCATTGGGGCGCCGCATTCATCATCGGCTTGGCGACGGCATTCGCTCCCAAGCCAAATTTGTCGAGGATCTTCTTGTAGGAGCCGTCAGCGATCATCGCCGCAAGATGCTCCGTCACCACCTCGCGCAGCGCAGCATCGCCCTTGCGGAACATGATGCCCTGATAGCCGAGTGCGAAGGGCTCGCCGACAACACGGTACTTGCCTGTCTCCTGCTGCTGGGCATAGGGCAGCGTCTCGCTGCCCTGCACGGCGGCGTCGATGCGGCCCTGCTTGAGCTGGTTGCGAACGTCGATCGAGTTCTCGCCCGGAACATACTGAATGGCCGCCTTGCCCGCAGCCTCGCAGTTCTGCTTGCTCCACTTCTCGATCTCGACCGGGAAGCTCGTGCTGCGCGTGGTGCCGACCTTCTTGCCGCAGAGGTCGGCGGCGAGCTTTGCCTCATGCCCCTCCAGAACGAAGAACTGCGGTCCGGTGGCCAGGTAGTCGATGAAATCGGCGGTCTCGCGCCGTGAGCTACGGTCGGAAATGCCGCTGATGATGAAATCCGCGCGCTTGGTCTGCAGCGACGGGATGAGTTCGGCGAACGGCGTTTCGCTCCAGACGATTTTGACGCCGAGCCGCCTGGCAAGTTCATTGGCCAGATCGATGTCGAGGCCGACGAGTTCGTTCGTCGCGGGATCACGGTACTCCATCGGGGCATAGGTCGAATTGACCGTCAGCTTCAATGTACCGGTCTGCTTGATCTCCGCCGGCAGTTCGGCCGCCCGCACAGAGGCGGCAGCAGCGAACGCGGCAAGGCCGAGGAAAAGCGAGAGGCGTGTCATGTCAGCTCCTTTGCCAACGCGCGACTGGCCGCATGTCAGTCCATATCGAGAACGGCCGGCTCGACCACGCCGGCGCGTTCAGTGATCATCCTGTATTGCTCGGGCCGCCGGTGGGCGGCGAAATTGAACATCTTGTCCTTGCCCTGGCGGCAGAGATCGAGATCGATGTCGGCAACAACGACCTCGTCCGCCAGTGTCTTCGCCTGCGCGACGATCCTGCCGTTCGGATCGACAATGCATGAGCCTCCGATCAGGCCAGAGCCATCTTCCTCGCCGGCCTTCGCTACCGCAATCGCCCAGGTCGCGTTCATGTAGGCATTGGCCTGTGCGACCAGCGTCGAATGGAAGGTGCGCAGTGCCGCGTCCTCGGTGGCGCCGCCGTTCGGGTCATAGGCCGCCGAATTGTAGCCGATGCAGACCAGCTCGACTCCCTGCAGGCCCAGCACGCGCCAGGCTTCCGGCCAGCGGCGATCGTTGCAAATCATCATGCCCATGATGGCGTGGCTCCACGCCGACCCCGCGCGGAAGGCGGGAAAGCCGAGATCGCCATATTCGAAGTAGCGTTTTTCCAACTGCTGGTAGCGCGCGCCCGGCCGCGGTTCGACCGATCCAGGCAGATGCACCTTGCGATATCGGCCCATGATCTCGCCGCTGTCGCCAACTAGGATCGCACAATTGTAGCGACGGCCATCCGGGGTAAGCTCGGCATAGCCGACATAGAAGCCGACGCGCAGTTCGCAGGCTCGGTCGAATAGCGCCTGGACGGCCGGATTCGGCATGCCGCGCTCGAAATACTGATCGAGCCCATCGTCTTCGAGCAGCCAGCGTGGAAAGAAGGTCGTGAAGGCGAGTTCGGGAAACACCACCAGCCGCGCCCCCCGCCCGGCCGCCTCATCGAGCAACCGGAGCATGCGATCAAGCGTGTGCGCGCGGGCATCAGCTCTTTGCGTCGGCCCCATCTGGGCAGCGGCAGCACGAAGAACGCGAGTCAACATTGCCTCCAAATGATGCGGATTGCTGCCTCGATAGGCGGACCGATATTCCCTCGGCAGCGCTCATTCCGCACCGCATTACAAGAAATGAGAGCGGCATTGGCAATCACTCGTGCTATGATATTTTCGGCCAGACTATAACGGGCACGAATAGATGAACCTGCGCCAACTCGAAATCTTGCGTGCGGTCGTTCGGCACCGGACGACAGTCGCAGCAGCCGGGGAGCTGTCGCTGTCACAGCCGGCGATCAGCAATGCGTTGAAGGCGATGGAGACGCAGGCGGGCTTCGCCTTGTTCGAGCGCGTCAACAACCGCCTGTTTCCGACCGCCGAGGCGATGGCACTCTACAAGGAAAGCGAGACGATTTTTGCGCTGCATGCCAAGCTGGAAAGCCGCGTCCGCGATCTCAGGGAATGTCGCACGGGGCATCTGTCGATCGTCGCAACGCCGCCGTTGGCTTACAGCATCATCCCGCCCGCATTGTCGGACTTCCTGCGCCGACGGCCGCAGACGCGGATGTTCTTCGACGTTCGCCGCTATGAGGGCATCATCGAGGGGCTCCTGAGCCGGGTCGCCGAGCTCGGCTTCGTGCTCGGCTTCTCCCATCATCCGGGCATCGCGCATGAACTGGTACACACCGGCGAGATGGTCTGTGTCATGCCGCCGCAGCATCCGCTGGCGGATCGCGCGGTGATCGCCGCATCCGATCTCGTCGATCTCCCCTTCATCGGGCTCGAGCGCGGAACGCAATTGGGTGAAGCCGTGCGTGCGAGTTTTGCTTCGGCCGGCGCTCCATTCCAGCCAACCGTCGAGGTGCGATACTGCAACACCGCCTGCGTGCTCGCCGCAGCAGGCGTCGGCGCGGCGGTGGTGGATCCGTTCTCGCCGCATCAGGCTGGCAGTCAAGAGTTGGTCATACGCCCCTTCCTTCCCGTAACACCTGCGCTGGCATACATGCTGTGGTCCGAAGCGGAGCCGCTCTCGCGTCTTGCAAGAGCGTTCCTCGACGAAGTGCGCCGAGCAAGCCGACAGCTGGAATGATCAGGGACCGTTCCGGAGGACGGAAATCGGCGAACGGACTCTGATCGACCGGTCTGGCTCGTCCTATCAGCGCAGGGTCCGTGCGCTAGCATGGGTTTTGCATAAATACCGGGCGACATGGACGCCGCATGAACCTCATCAGTCTCGACATCCGCATGCTCCGGTCGCTGATCTCAGTGGTCGAGACCGGCAGTATCACCGAGACCGCGCGCCGGCTGGGCCGCACCCAGCCGGCGATTACGCTGCAGTTGCAGCGGCTGGAGGAACTGACCGGCAAGCAATTGTTCGAGCATGGCGGCCGCAGGTTGACCCTGACCGATGACGGCACCACCGTCCTCACCTATGCCAAGTCCATCCTGAGGTTGCATGACGAGCTGATCTCGCAACTTGCGTCGCAGGAAATCGAGGGGCAGGTCGTACTCGGCACGCCCGACCTCTATGCCGCCTTCATGCTGCCGCAGATTCTCAGCGTGTTCCGAAAATCCTTTCCACGCGTCCAGGTCGAGCTCAATTGCGCGTTGTCGACCCCGCTGGTCGGCCTCGTCAAGCGCGGCGACGTCGACATCGCGCTCGTCACCCGCATGAACGATTTCACCGGCGGTCAGGTGGTGCGGCGCGAGCAGCTGGTCTGGATGACCGGCGAGCAATCCGCCGCCCATCAGGAGCGTCCGATTCCGCTGGCTCTCTTGCCACCCGGCAACATCTATCGCGACTACGCCATCGACACGCTCGAGCGCGCGGATTTGCGCTGGCGTATCGCCTGCGTCAGCGAAAGCGTCGGCGGCCTCCAGGCCGCCGCTTTCGCGGGCATGGCCGTAACAGTGCTCGGACGCAGCGCGCTGGTGCCGGCGATGCGTGAGATCGGCCCCAACGAGGGACTGCCTCCGCTGCCGAAGATCGAGCTGCTGCTCTACAAATCGAGCGGCGCGACCTCGAAGGCGGCGACCGCCCTGCACGATTATCTCGCGCACTATCTGCGCCTCGACGAAGAGCTCAGCGGCCGCGGAGCGCCGATTGAGCTGTCCTAGCTTAGGCCCTCTGGCCTAGCGCCAGCTGCGGCCAGAACTTTGCCCAGGGCTGCGCCGCCTCGAACGCGGCCGCGATGCGGAAGATCGTGGGCTCGTCGAGCCAGGGCGCCACGATCTGAAGCCCGATCGGCATTCCATCGCGATCGAAGCCACAAGGCAGCGTTGCCGCCGGAAGGCCCGCGAGATTGATCGGCCAGGTGAAGGGCGACCAGCCGAGATGCGGATCGACCCTGCTGCCGTCGATCGTGCCGACACCGATGTGGCCGGCTTCGAAGGCGGTCACCGCGACCGTCGGCGTCACCAGCGCATCGACGCGCTCGAACAATTTTAAAAACCCGTTGCGTGCCTGGCCGCGCCGGTAGCTGGCTTCGATATAAACGGTACCGCTGTAGTGTCGGCCAGCCGCAATGACATCGCGATACTCGGCTTCGGAATCTGCAAGATCGACCGCAGTCTTGGTTGCGACCGCTGCCGCCTGTTCGGTGAAGGCGATCGGCTTCAGCGTGTGCTCCAGGATGCCGGGATCGAGGCCCGGACCATCCATCGTGACCTGCGCGCCGCAAGCATCGAGAATGGCAAGCGCCTTGCCGAACGCCGCGCGCACGTCAGGGCTGACGGCGGCATAACCGAGATCGACGCTGGCGCCGATGCGGATGCCGTTCAGCGGGGCCGCGTTCGCATCGAACCGTCGCGGCGCGACCGGTAGGCTGGCAGGATCGCGCAGATCGTAGCCGGCGATGATTCCCAGCGTGAGCGCAGCGTCGGCCACCGTGCGTGTGATCGGCCCGGTATGGGCGAGCGAAGCCCAGGATGGCGGCGAGAAGCCGGGTGAGCGCGGCACGAGGCCAAACGTCGGCTTCAAACCGAAGACGCCGCAGAAAGACGACGGCACACGGATCGAGCCGACGCCGTCGGTGCCGATCGCGATCGGGCCGCAGCCGGCCGCAACGCCCGCCGCCGCGCCGCCGCTCGATCCACCGCTGGTGCGGCCGGGATTCCAAGGGTTTCGCGTGATGCCGGTGACGGGGCAGTCCGCGGTCAGCTTGTAGCCGGCCTCGCAGGTCGTGGTCTTGCAGGTGATGATCGCGCCGGACGTCTTCAGCGCCGAAACCACGGCGGCATCGACGTCGGGCACGAACGCCTTATTCATCGGCGAGCCAGCATAGGCCGGAACGCCCGCAACGAAGACAAGATCCTTGATCGTGACAGGCACGCCGGCGAGCGGTCCCTTGGACTCGCCCGCGCGCATCTCCCTGGTAATACGATCGGCCTCCGTCCTCGCCTGCTGGTACATCGGCGTCACCACCGTGTTGCAGGTCTCGTTTGTTGCCTCTAACGCGGCGACGGTGTCATCGACGACATCGCGCGGGGTGAAGGCCTTGCGCCGGTAGCCGGCCATGATCTCGGTTGCAGAAAGCGCGCCAAGGCCAGTCGGCGCCGGCGGAAAGGCCGTTCGGCCGGAACCATCAGTCATCATCAACCCTAAAGAGCTAGCTGAGCGCCGCGTCGACGGCGCGCTTGGCCATGACCGTGACGAGATGCGCACGGTAGTCGGCTTCGGCGTGAATGTCGGAGGTGAGACCGTCAGTGTCGATCTTGATCGCCGCGATCGCGGATGGACCGAAATTGCCCGAGAGCGCCGCCTCCATCGGTGCCACACGGAATACGCCCGCCCCCGCGCCCGTGACGGCAACCCGAACGCCATCGGTGAATTTGGCGACGAACACGCCGACCAGCGCATAGCGCGAGGCCGGAGCCTTCAACTTCGCATAGCCCGCCCTCAACGGCACGGGAAAGCGAATCGCCGTGATGATCTCGCCGGGTTCAAGCGCGGTCTCGAACAAGCCGAGAAAGAACTTGTCGGCGGCAATCTCGCGCATGCTGGTGACGATGGTGGCGCCGAGACCGAGCACGCCGGCCGGATAGTCGGCCGCCGGGTCATTGTTCGCGACCGAGCCGCCGATGGTGCCGCGGCTGCGCACGGCGGGATCGCCGATCATCGAGGCCAGCGCAGCAAGCCCGGGGATTTTTGTTTGCAGGAGCTTCGAGGCAGCCACCACGGCATGCGGCGTCATCGCACCGATCGTGATCGTGGCGCCGTCGTCGGTGATACCTCTGAGATTTTCGAGCCTGGAGAGATCGACCAGCGCGACCGGACTGGCCAGTCGCTGCTTGAGCGTCGGGATCAACGTCATGCCGCCGGCCACGAGCTTGCTGTCCTCGATCGAACTCAAGAGCTTGGCCGCATCGGGGAGCTGGTCCGGCTGGTGATAGGCAAACGGTTTCATGGTGGTCCTCCCTATTCCGCGGCGACCGGAAGCGACGCGTTCTGCAGCAGGCGCCAGATCCGGTTCGGTGTCGCCGGCATGTCGACATGGGTGACGCCGAGATGCGACAGCGCATCGACCACCGCATTGATGATGGCGGCCGGCGAGCCGATGGTGCCGACCTCGCCGCAGCCCTTCACGCCCATCGGCGTGTGCGTGCACAGCGTGGAGTGCGTCGCAACCTTCATCATCGGCAGATGGTCGGCGCGCGGCATGCAGTAATCCATCAGCGATCCCGACAAGAGCTGGCCAGAGCCCTCGTCATAGACCGCGTTCTCGAACAGCGCCTGGCCGACGCCCTGCACGATGCCGCCGTGCAGTTGGCCTTCGACGATCATAGGATTGATGACAGTGCCGACATCGTCAACAGCGGTGTAGTTGAGCAGCGTCACTGTGCCCGTCTCCGGATCGACCTCGACCTCGGCGATGTGGCAGCCGCCGGGATAGGTGAAGTTGACGGGGTCGTAATAGGCCTGTTCCTCCAGTCCCGGCTCCAGCACCTCGAGCGGATAATCGTGCGGCACGTAGGCGGCGCCCGCGATCTCCTCGAATGTCTTGCCGCGATCGGTGCCCGCGACCGAGAATTTTCCACTTTCGAACTGGATATCGACCTCGGCGGCCTCGAGCAGATGCGCAGCGATCTTCTTGCCCTTGGCGATCACCTTGTCGGTCGCCTTCGACAAGGCAGCGCCGCCGACCACCAGCGAACGCGAGCCATAGGTACCCATGCCAAACTGCACGCGGTCGGTATCGCCGAACACGATATCGACATTCTCGAAGGCCACACCGAGCTTTTCCGAGACGATCTGCGCGAACGTCGTCTCATGGCCCTGACCATGGTTGTGGGTGCCGATCATCACCGTCACCTGGCCGGTCGGATGCACACGCACCGTGGCGCTCTCATAGAGGCCGCCGCGCGCCCCCAGCCGCCCTGCGAAACGCGAGGGCGCAAGGCCACAGGCCTCGACATAGGTGGAGTAGCCGAGCCCGCGGAACTTGCCCTTGCTGGCGGACGCCGCCTTGCGGATTCCGAAATTCTTGACGTCGGCGGCCACTAGCGCGCCATCGAGGCAGCCCATCGGATCGCCAGAATCGTACTGCACCAGCACCGGCGTCTGGTAGGGATAGGCCTCCTTCGGGATCATGTTGCGGCGGCGGATCTCGACGCGGTCGATCCCCATCTCGCTGGCTGCGACATCGACGATGCGCTCCAGTACGAAAGTCGCCTCGGGTCGGCCGGCGCCGCGATAGGCATCGACCGGCACGGTGTTGGTGAAAACGACCTTCACGTTGCAGTAGATCGCGGGCGTCGTGTAGACACCGCCGAGCAGCGGCCCATAGAGATTGGTCGGGATGTTCGGCCCGAAGGTCGAGAGATAGCCGCCCATATTGGCCAGCGTCTTGACGCGGAAGGCGAGGAATTTCCCGGTCTCGTCGAGCGCGAGCTCGGCCTCCGTGACGTGATCGCGGCCGTGGCGGTCGGAAACGAATCCCTCCGAGCGACTCGCCACCCATTTCACCGGCCGTCGCACGCGCCTCGCCGCCCAGGTGATCACGGCTTCCTCGCCGTAGTGGAACTGCTTGACGCCAAACCCACCGCCGACGTCCGGCGCCACCACGCGCAACTTGTGCTGCGGGATGTTCAAAACCAGCGCGCCCATCAGAAATCGCACGACGTGCGGGAACTGGCTGGTGGTCCACAGCGTGAAGCGATCTGTGCCGGGCTCGTATTCGGCGATCGCCGCACGCGGCTCCATGGGATTGCCGATCAGGCGATTGTTGACGAGACTGAGCTTTGCGACATGCGCCGCCTTCTTGAACGCGGCTTCGACGGCGGCCTTGTCGCCGAGCTCCCAATCGCAGCAAATGTTGTTCGGCACGTCGGCGAACAATTGTGGCGCGTCTAGTCTGACGGCTTCCAGCACACCGACAACGGAGGGCAGCACTTCGTAATCGACCTTCAAGAGTTCGGCCGCCTCATCGGCCTGCTCCGGCGTCTCCGCGACGACGAAAGCGACCATATCGCCGACGAAGCGCACCTTGTCCTGGGCCAACATCGGAAACGGCGGCTCCTTCATCGGCACGCCTTTGGCGTCCGTGATGCCCCAGCCGCAGGGCAGCGAGCCCAGGCCATCGTCGGCCACGTCATCCCCGGTCAGGATCGCAATCACGCCCGGGGCCGCCAGTGCCGCGCTCTTGTCGATGGCTCGCAGGACCGCATGTCCGTGGGGCGAGCGCACGAACACGCCCGCCGTCATGCCGGGTCGCTTGATGTCGGAGACGTAGTTGCCGCGGCCAGTCAGGAAGCGCTGGTCCTCCTTGCGCTTCGGTGCAGCGCCGATACCGATCACATTGCCCATGATCACTCTCCCTTGGCGGCGTTCATGGCGGCAGCGCCTGCCAGCACCGAGACGACGATGTTCTGATAGCCGGTGCAGCGGCAGATATTACCTTCGAGCCCATGACGGACATCGGCCTCCGTCAGGTTCGGGTTCTCCGCTGCAAGCGCGACGGCAGTCATCAGCATGCCGGGCGTGCAGAAGCCGCATTGCAGGCCGTGATGCTCGCGAAACGCCTCCTGCATCGGATGCAGCCGGTTCGAGCCAGGCGCCCCTTGCAGACCTTCGATGGTGAGCAGGTTCGCGCCATCGAGGGCAGGCGCCAGCAACGTGCAGCTCTTCACCGGCAAGCCGTTGAGATGCACCACGCAGGCGCCGCACTGGCTGGTATCGCAGCCGATATGAGTACCTGTCAGGTTGAGCTGCTCGCGCAGCAGCTCGACCACGAGCGTCGCAGGCTCGACATCGACAGTGGTGGAGCGTCCGTTGAGTGTGAACGATATCTGCACGATCAAGCTCCCTATGCGCGACGGGTCTCTAGGCAAGTGGAAGTGCGCTGCCAGTGGCCCATGTGGCCACCACGACATCGCCGATGGTGAAGGGATCCGCGAAGAAGGTCTTTTCCGGCACGTAGGCGATAAACTCGTCGTCCGGCACGGTGTCCAGCATGACCTTGACGAAATAGCCCTGGTATTCGATCGCGAGCACCCGGCTCGGCAGCGACGTGGTGCAGCCGGGCGGCAGCTCCTTTCCCGGCCGCACCAGCGCGACGTCGTCGCGACGTACCGCGATATCGACCTTGTCGCCGACATTGATCGAGGAGCGCGCCTGAAGCGGCACCTCGATGCCATCAGGCGCGGCCTGCGCCAGCGTAAAGCTCGCGCCGTTGACCTTCTCGACGCAGCCCGACAGCACGTTCTGGCCACCCATGAACTCGGCCACATAGCGATCATGCGGATGCGCGTAGACCTCGCGCGCCGCTCCCGCCTGCTTGATCCTGCCCTGCTCCATCACCACCACAAGGTCGGCGAGCGCGATCGCCTCGAGTTGGGTGTGGGTGACGTGGATGAAGGTGATGCCGAGCTCCTGCTGCATCCGCCGCAGCTCTTGCCGCATCTGGACGCGGAGCTGCTCGTCGAGCGCCGACAACGGCTCGTCGAGCAAAAGCACGCGCGGTTCGGTGATCGCGGCGCGCGCCAGTGCCACCCGCTGCTGCTGACCGCCGGACAGCTGCGCCGGTAGGCGGTCGGCGAATTGCGTCAGCCGCACCTTCTCGATCATGGCATCGGCGGCGCGCAGCCGATCCGTCTTGGACATGCCACGCACGCGTAGCGCAAAGGCGATGTTCTCGCGCACGGTCAGATGCGGGAACAGCGCGTAGGACTGGAACATCATCGCGGTACGACGCTGCACCGGCGCAAGCCCGACGACGTTCTGGCCGCCAATCACGATCTCGCCCGCGGTGGGATCTTCGTGGCCTGCGATCATACGCAAGATCGTGGTCTTGCCGCAGCCGGACGGACCGATGAAGCAGCAATAGGCGCCGTCGGCGATCTTCAGATTCACGCCGTCCACGACGTTCGTAACGCCGTCAAAGCTCTTGCAGACGCCCGCCAGTTCGATATCGCCGCGATCGCTCTTCATTCCCCACTCAACCCTTTGCGCTGCTACCGCGCTTCTTCTGAATCAACACGATGCTGCCCAGGCTCGCGCCGATGACGATGAAGGAGATGACGGTCGTCACTGTGCCCAGCGCGTAGAGCGAAGGCGAGGTGACGTTCAGCGTCATGCTCCAGATCTCGAGCGGCAGCGTGTTGAGCGAACCAGCGGTCTGGAGGCTGCGGGCGAATTCGTCGTAGGACAGTGTGAAGCCGAACAGCACCACCGCGACCAGGCCGGGCGCGAGCACCGGGATCATCACCAGCCGGATCGACTGCCAGCGGCCGGCGCCGAGATCATAGGCCGCCTCCTCCCAGACGTGATCGAAGCGCGACATCACCGCGAACATCACGAGCACGCCGAACGGCAGCGTCCAGGATAGCTGCGCGCCCAGCGCCGAGGTGTACCAGCTTGCATTCAGTCCGAGCGCCTGGAACAGCAGGCCGGTGCCAAGGCCGAGCACGAGACCCGGCGCGACCAGGCTTCCGATCATCATGTAGAACACGGCGGTGTCGCCGCGAAAGCGCTTGCGGAAGCCGAGCCCGGCGAGAAACGAGACCACCACCGTGATGATGGTGACGATGACCGCCAGCTTGATCGAGCGGTCGAACGACCCCTTCACGTCGCCGGTCCGCACCTGGGTAAAAAGGTCGACGAACCAGTGCAGCGACTGGCCCTTCATCGGGAAGACGAGCCCGCCGCGGATATCCTGGAACGACAGGATGTAGATGCAGAACATCGGGCCGTAGAGTGCGAGAACATAGAGGGAGAACAGCGTCGCCAGCACGTAGAACGTCCAGGGACGACCGCCCTTGCTCGGCGCGATCGCCTTGGTCGTGGCGGGCGCGACCGACTTGGACATGTCGGTTTTGGGCATGTCGGTGAGAACTGCGCTCATCGCGCGATCTCCTGCCTGATGTCGACGGTACGCAGGATCAGCGAGACGACCGCGACCAGCACCAGCGTCAGCAGCACGGCGCTTGCGGCCGCGGTCGGATATTGCAGCACGCCGACATCCTCGTAAAACGCGCTGACCACAGAGGCCGAGCCGCCACCGGACATCACCTTGACCACGAAGAAATCGCCCATCACGATCGAGACCACGAAGATGGTGCCGAGCGCGATGCCGCTCTTGGACATCGGCACCACGATCAGGCGCATGATGTCGAAACGGCTGGCACCGGCGTCGATCGCGGCCTCGATCAGCTTCTTGTCGATCCGCGCCATCGAATTGAAGATCGGCACGATCATGAAGATCGTGAGCTGGTGGACATAGGCGATGACCACCGCGAGGTCGGAGAACAGCAGCACTTCGAGCGGCGCGCGGATCACGCCCAGTCCCAGCAGCGCCTGATTGATCAGGCCTTCTTTGCCGAGCAGCGGGATCCAGGAAATCATCCGGATGATGTTCGAGGTCCAGAACGGCACGGTGCACAGCAGAAACAGGCCGATCGCGAGCAGCTGGCTGCGGACGTGAAACACCAGGAAATAGGCGACGAAAAAGCCGATGACCAGGGTG
Organism: Bradyrhizobium sp. 138; assembly: GCF_023074075.1. Classification (GTDB taxonomy): domain Bacteria; phylum Pseudomonadota; class Alphaproteobacteria; order Rhizobiales; family Xanthobacteraceae; genus Bradyrhizobium. The sequence goes on from NZ_JADPKT010000033.1 coordinate 356,656, forward strand.
AAGATCCAGGTCAGCACCGTGAACTTGATCGTCGCCAGATACAGCTTCAGCGTCAGCGCCGAATGCAGCACCTCGACATAGCTCGCCAGCGTGAAACCCGGCGTCAGCCCGCCAAAGCCGTCGGTGGCGAAGAAGCTCGCGAGCAGCACGACCAGGATCGGCGCCACGAAGAACGGCACGAGCACCAGGACCAGCGGCGACACATAGAGCCAGCCGGCAAGATTGGCGCGTGGCGGAGTTTGAGCTGGACTTGGCTGCATAGCGGCAGACGCCTCGAAGTCGATCTTCTCGCACCGGCGCGTCCCCGCGCCGGCGCTACGCTACGTGAGGGAAGCAGGTTTCACGCCACCTTGAAATCGTTCCAGCGCTTGTTCATGTAGGCCGCCTCGTCCATCAGCGTGTTCCAGCAGGAGATGTTCTTGACGCGATCGAGGAAGGAGCCGCCGTCGCGCTTGGTGCCGGTCTTCTCCATCGGCACACCGTAGGGATCGTTGACCACCTCCGGCGCGGGCTGGCCCTCGTACCAGAACGCCCATTCGGCGGGAGTGAGAAATTTCTTCGCGGTCGACGGCACCGGGCTGTAATATCCGTAGCGCGCGACGAAGCCGCCCTGCCAGCCGGAGAGATACCAGTTGAGGTATTCATAGGCCGCGTCGAGCTTCTTGCCGGAGAGATGCTTCATCAGGCCCATGCCGTTGCACCAGCCGCGATAGCCTTCCTTGCCGTTCTTGACGTTCACCGGCGCGTAGACGCAGGGGATTTCCTTGACGCGGACCGCGGCAACCGCCGGCGACCACATCGACTGGATGACCACTTCGCCCGCAGCCATCAGCTGCACCGACTGGTCGAAGGTGGTCCAGGTCGCGCGGAACTGGCCCTGCTTCTTCAGCTCGATTAGCTTGTTGCAGGTGAAGTCGATCTCCTCTTTGGTCATGTTGCCCTTGTTGCCGTACTTGATCAGTCCGGCGCTTTCGAAGCAGAGCGCAGCGTCCATGATGCCGATCGCGGGCACGTCGAGGATCGCGGCCTTGCCCTTGAATTTTGGATCGATCAGATCCTTCCACTCGGTCACGTCATGGCCGACGAGGTCAGGCCGGTAGCCGATGGAGTCGGCGTTGTAGACCTGCGGCAGGAACGTCGCCCACTCCGTGATGCCGTCGTTCAAGTCGGTCGCGTCGGGCTTGGCGATGTACATGGCCTCATAGGGCGAGATGCCCTGGCGCGGGATCTTGTGGCCGTCGATCTCGCCCTTGGTGAAGATCGGCAGGATATTGTCGAACTCCTTGATCTTCTTGACTTCGATGCCCTGGATCACGGAGCGCTTGGCGGCCAGCTTGGCCTGCCAGCCCTCGAGATCGGCGATATCGACTGTATTGGGCTGGCTTATGAAACGGTTGATGGCAGCCGAAGTGTCGAGGTTCTGCATCGTCACCTTGAAGCCGAGATCCTTGGCGGCCTGGTCGCCGATCGCCTTCACCACGGAATAGGAGACGCCGACATGGCGCAGCTCGATGTCCTTGATCTCCTGCGCCCAGATGGTCGGAAATCCGCGGATCGCATCCGAACCCGCGGCTGCGCCCGCAACGGCCGCCGCACCCTTCAACAGCGTGCGCCGGCTCAACTTTTTCGTCATCTTCACGTCCGTTCCAGCCGGACTGAACGTGGACGTTCCCTTAGCCCCATCAGGCATGGCAACCCTCATTGGTTACGATGAACGCCGCACCGATCGCCATTGACCGGCTGCGGATGTGATCAGTTGCGCGTGAGGCTAGGGTCAGGATTTTGCGAAGTAAAATTGGAAGTAACAATTCACGGCATAAGCGCCACTAATGGCTCCATCCTCTGCACTTCATCTCGGCAGGCAGCTCAGGATGGCAGCAGGCAGATGCGATCGCGATGAACAGAAGAGTCGCTGATCTTGCACTTCTGCGCTCACAAGATTTCTCTTGCCGTCCGGTGCCCACATCGATTTCTTGCTCGTGTAACCATCTTATGCCGGAGACCACATGGTTGAAGATAGCCGTTTGCTGAACCGTCCCCTCGATCCCCGTACCAGGTGGTCCGCGCTGTCCAAGGCGGAACGCGATGCTGCCTATGACAACAACGCGGCCGTCAAGAACAGCGCGGCCCTGATCGCCGAGCGCAACGAGGCTTCTAGCCGGCTGCGAGGCACGCTGAAATCCCATCTCGACCTGCCTTACGGTGAGCGCGCGAACAACAAGATCGACCTCTACCCGGCAGCGAAGCCCGATGCGCCCTGCCTGGTGTTCCTGCACGGCGGCTATTGGCAGCGCAATTCCCGCGAATTGTTCGCGATGCTGGTCGAAGGCGTTGCCGCGCATGGCTGGTCGGTCGCCATTCCCGGCTATTCGCTGGCACCGGAGGTGTCTCTCACCGACATCGTCGCCGAAATCCCGCGTGCACTCGACTGGCTCGCCGCGCATGGCGCATCCTACGGCATCGCCGGGCCGGTTGTGCTGTCGGGCTGGTCCGCAGGCGCCCACCTCGTCGCGATGGCGCTGGACCATCCGCGCGTCCATGCCGGGCTGGCGATATCCGGTGTCTACGATCTCGCGCCGATCCGCGACACCGGTCTCAACAACGCGCTGAAGCTGACGGACGAGGAAATCGCCAAGCTCTCGCCGCTGCGGCTGCCGGTGACGCAGAAGCGGCTGGATATCGCCTATGGCAGCAACGAGCTCCCGGCGCTCGTGCTCGATTCAATCAATTTCCATGACAAGCGCGCGGCCGCACTGGCGCCCGGCAAGCTCATCCCGGTCGAAGGGGCCGACCATTTCACCATCCTCGAGGCGCTGCGGCGCCCTGACGGACGCCTGGTTGACGCCGCTCGGCGACTGCTGGACTAAAAAACGCGAAAACAACCCCATGCACAGTAGAGACGCCATTGTTTTCAAAGGCAAATTTTTGAAGGCAAATCGGCACCACCGGCTGCTTTGACACGTCGGGCAAAACAGGGGGCGATGATGGCATCATCGCTCCGGTTGCCGCTCCTGCGCCTCGATCCAGATCTGCTCGCCCGTAATCCGCACCGGATGGAGCCGCAACGGCGGGCTTGGCCATCCCGCAGTCATCGTCCCGTCGCGCAAGTCGAATGATGCCGCATGGCGCGGGCAATAGAGCCGCCCCGCCGCCACGCGTCCCAGACCGAGATCCGCCTGTTCATGCGGGCACGCACGTTCGCAGGCGACGACATGGCCCTCGTTCCAGATCACGAGCAGGTCGCGCCCGGCGACGCGAACGATCGTCTCCGCCTTCAGCCGGTCGAGATCGCAGACCGGAATCCACCCGGCCGCATCACCCACCGAGATAGGCCTTCCGCACATGCTCGTTCTCGATCAACTCGGCGCCGGCCCCGGACAGCACGATGCGGCCGTTCTCGAGCAGATAGGCATGATCGCACATCTCCAGCGCTGCGAACGCGTTCTGCTCGACCAGCAGCACCGTGGTGCCGGCATCGCGGATGCCACGGATGATCGCAAAGGTGCGCTCGACGATGTTGGGCGCGAGCCCGAGCGAGGGCTCATCGAACATGATCAATCGCGGCCGCGACATCAGCGCCCGCCCGATCGCGAGCATCTGCTGCTCGCCGCCGGACAGCGTGCCCGCCGCCTGCCGGCGCCGCTCGGCAAGCCGCGGAAATTCCGTGTAGATGCGATCGCGATCGGCCGCGATCTCGCCTGAACCACGACGGAGGTAGGCCCCCATGTCGAGATTTTCCTCGACGCTCATGTGCGGGAACACCCGCCGCCCCTCCGGGCAATGCGCAATCCCACTCGCCAGCACGCGCGGAGGCCTCGCCCCGGTGATGTCGATGCCCTCGAACCGCATCTGCCCTGCGCGCGGCGGCACCAAGCCTGAAATCGCGCGCAGCGTCGTGCTCTTGCCGGCGCCATTGGCGCCAATCAGGGCGACGAGCTGACCGACCTTCACGTCCAGCGAGATCCCGCGTAGCGCCGTGACGCCGCCATAGCTGCACACCATGTCGCGGATCTCAAGCACGCGCAGCTCCATGTCCGAGATAGGCCTCGATCACCGCCGCATTGTTGCGGATCTCGTCCGGGGTCCCCCCCGCGATGATGCGGCCGTAGTTCAGCACCACGATACGATCGGACACCGTCATCACCATCGGCATGTCGTGCTCGACCAGCAGGATCGTGATGCCGCGGTCGCGGATGCTGCGGATCAGCTCGACAAAGCGGTGCGTCTCCGACGCGTTCATGCCCGAGACCGGCTCGTCGAGCAGCAGCATCGAGGGCTCCGCCGCGAGCGCCAGCGCGACACCGACCAGGCGCTGCTCGCCATAGGAGAGCGAGCCGGCCGCATCATGGGCGAGGCGTTCGAGACCGACCCACTCGATCAACTCGCTCGCCCGCTGCCGCAGCCTGCGCTCGGAGGCGCGCGCGCCGGGCAGCCCAAGGATGGCGTCGAGCAACCGCACCCTGCCCTGGCGGTGCAGCCCGATCAGGAGATTGTCGTAGACGGTGTCGTTGGGGAAAACGCTGGTACGCTGGAAAGTGCGGATCAGGCCGAGATCGGCGATCTCGTGCGGCTTCAATCCGGTGAGCGTGATGCCCTGGTAGGTGACGCGGCCTGCGCTCGGCGTCAGGAAACCTGTCATGACGTTGAAGGCGGTGGTCTTGCCGGCACCGTTCGGCCCGATCAGGCTGACGATCTCGCCCTCGCCAACGGTAAAACTCATGTCGGAGATCGCGACCAGCCCGCCGAAACGGACCGCGACCTGTTCGATCGTCATGGCAATGCTGCGCGCCATCATCACGCCAGCTCCTTGGCGCCGGTTTCAGTGAGCGCCACCGGCGCCAGCACCGGCGTGCGGCTCCCTCGCCGGCCAAATCGCTGTGCCAGCGAAGGCACGATGCCGCGCGGCAATACGAACAGGATCGCCATCAATACGCCGCCATAGGCAATCCATTGCGCTTCCGGCGCCATGACCGGCCGCAAGGCGACCGGCAGCAGCCCGAAGATCATGCCGCCGACAACGGGCCCGGCCAGCGAACCCTTGCCGCCGCTGATGACCATGATGACCATGGTGACGGTGTTGATGAAGGCAAAGACTTCAGGATCGATGATCCGGATGTAGTGCGCATAGAGGCTGCCGGCCGCGCCCGCGATCGCCGCCGAGATCACCGCGGCAATCGTGAGCGTCTTGGTCACGTCGATGCCGACCGAGACGGCGAGCGTCTCGTTCTCCATCAGCCCACGCATGGCGCGGCCGAAATGGGAATGAACAAGGCGCGCGATCAGGAGATAGGCGATGAGCGCCACCACCAGCACGAGGTAGTAGTTCTGCATCTTGGTGCGCAGCGTGAGCTCACTGAGGCCGGGCAACGGCAGCGCGACGGATGGAATGTTGGTCAGCGCCAGCGGTCCCTGCGTCAGCTCGACCCAGTTCAGCGCCACCAGCCGAACGACCTCGGCAAAGGAGATCGTCACGATGACGAAATAGGCGCCGCGAACGCGGAACGAGAGCAGCCCGACGAAATAGCCGCACAATCCGGCGACCAGGATCGCGAGTACGAAGCCCATGATTGGCGGCCATGGTGCGTGGACCAGACGAAACCCTCCGGGCAGGCCGACGTCGAAGCCGAGCGATGTCAGCGCGCTGACATAGGCGCCGATGCCGAAGAAGGCGATATGGCCGAGGCTGAGCTGGCCCGTGAAGCCGAGCAGCAGATTGAGGCTCATTGCGCCGATGACGAAGATGCCCGTCGTGATCAGCGCATTGAGCAGATAAGGATCGCGCAGCCAGAGCGGGACCGAAGCAAGCGCAGCAACGGCGAGAATGGTGACGACGATCCTCATCCGACGCGCTCCGCGCGTGCGAACAGGCCGGTCGGCCTAAAGATCAGGACCGCGATGATAATCAGGAAACCCATGGCGTCACGGTAGCCGGACGAGACATAGCCGGCACCAAGCTCCTCGGCCAAGGCCAGAATGAAGCCGCCGATCACCGCGCCGGAGATGTTGCCGAGCCCACCGAGGATGACGATGGCGAAGGCTTTGACCGCGGCAAGGTCGCCCATTTGCGGGAAAATCACGTAGACCGGCCCGAGCAGTGCGCCGGCGGCGGCGGCAAGGCTCGAGCCGATCGCAAAGGTCGAGGTGTAGATCATGTCGACATTGACGCCCATCAGCGAGGCCGTGTCGTGGTCCTGGAACGTCGCCCGCATCGCGCGGCCGAGACTGGTCTTGTTGATCAGCAGGTACGTCACCACGATCAGCAGCGCCGCGGCGGCAAGGACGAACAGGCGCAGCCAGGACACGGACACCGGTCCGAGCACCAGCGGCGCCTCGGGAAACGGCGTTGCCACCGATTTGGCGACGCCGCCCCAGATCCACAGCGCCCCCGACTGCATCGCGATCCAGGCGCCGATCATGACCAGCATCGTGGTGTCGATGTCGGAGCCCCGCAGCGGTCGCAGCAGGGTCAGCTCGATCGCCGCCCCGAGCAGCCATCCGGCCAGCACGGCCACCGGCAATGCGAGGAAGAAATTTAGCCCGAGCTGCTGCACCACGATGAACATGACGTAGGCGCCGAACGTGTAGAGCACGCCATGCGTGAAGTTCACGACGTTCATGATGCCGAAGATCAGCGTCAGCCCGATGCCGAGCAGCGCATAGGTGCCGCCGAGCACGAGCATGTTGACCAGATGCTGGAGAAATTCGCTCAAGGCCGCTCCCGAATGATCTAAATGCCGGCGGGGGCCGCGATGCGCCGCCCTCGCCTCGTGTGAAGCGGCACTAGAGGCTCTTCATCTCGATCTTGCCGTCGTTGATTTCGATGAGATAGACGTTCGGCTGGCTCTGACCGCTCTCCTTGCCTTCCGGGCCAGACTTGCGGAACACGATATCGCCGTTGAGCCCCTTCACCTTGATGTCCCAGAACGCCGCCTTGATCGCCGCGGGCTCGGCCTTGCCCGCCTTCTCGATCGCCGCGGCCGCAGTGCGGATGCCGTCATAGCCGCGAAAGCTCTCGGTACAGCCGGCGAACTCGAAGCCCCGCTTCTTCCATTCCGAGATAAAGTAATTGGTCGCTTCGGGGTTCGGCGTCTTGTCGGGGAACCACGGCAGGAACGTCGTCAGATGCATGGTCCCGTTGGCGGCAGCTCCGGCTTGCGCGATGATCTGGTCCGGATTCTGCGAGCCGCCGGTGGTGATGATGCGCTTCTTCAAGCCGAGTGCAGCGGCCTGCTTGAAGATCAGGGTGAGCTGGTCGACGGCGGTGGTGACGATGACCGTCTCGGAATCCGAGCTCTTGATCTTGGAGAGCTGCGCGCTCATGTCCTGCGCGCCCTGGTCCATGGTTTCGACCAGGCCGACGCCGATGCCCTTATCCTTCATCATCTTGCTGAAATCCTCGGCGGTGCCGCGGCCCCAGTCGTTGTTGATGACGAGGAAGTCGACCTTCTTCAGGGCAAGCTTGTCGACGATGCCCTTGAAAGCGGCGGCTTCGACCGCCGAAGGCGGCGAGATGCGGAAGATGAAGGGGTTTCCTGTCGTCGTGATCTTGCCCGAGGACGAGGTCTCCACCACCATCGCCGTCTCGTACTCCATCAGCTTTGGCATCACCGCAAGCGTCAGGCTCGAACCCCAGGCGCCCATCAGCACCGGCACCTTGTCGCTGGTGATGAGCTTTTCGGCGACGGCGGCGGCCTCGGTCGGGTTGCTCTTGTTGTCCTCGATCACCAGCTCGATCTTCTTGCCGAGCACGCCGCCCTTGGCGTTGATCTCGTCGGCGGCGATTTTGGCGCCATTGACGACGTAGGTGCCGGAGGCTGCGAAGGCGCCGGTGAGCGGCTCGTTGACGCCGATCTTGATGGTCTGCGCCTGTGCGGCGCCGCCGACCAAGGCCGTCGCCAGCGCGATTGTCCCAACCAATCCGAGTGCTCGTGTCATGTGTCTCTCCAAATCCCACGCTGTTGATGTCTAGTCAGTCCAGGCTTCGTCACGTCGAAGTGCGCGAGCACCTCCTCACCCCGCCCCGCTCCGGCGGCCAAGGATGCGGGCGACCCGTGCACGCAAAACGTCTGATACGATCGACCAGAAACTGAGCTCCGCTGGCGTCCCCGGATCCGATGGCACGCCGGCTATGTGTCGATCGAGATTGGCGGCAAAGTCCGCGATCAGGCGCCGGGCGAGATCCCGAACCAGACCGGGACGGCCGACCTGGGCCAGTAGTCCCGTGAGCGTGTAGCCGATCGACAGTTCGACACTGGTGGCCGCGCCGCCGTCGAGCGGCCGCAGCCGATAGCGGATCTCGCCTTGCGTCGCCGAATGGCTGCGCTGGTCGGTGCCGATGCCGACGATGCGGCCAGACTGCGTTTTGGGATCGCGTTCGACGCGCGCAGCTCCCTCGAAGGCTGCCGCGATCGGCCCGAGCCGGACGCGGATCGCCCCTTCCACACGCTCCGGCCTCGGTGGCGCTGTCAGCGACACGCCGGGAAGGCAGGCGGCGATGCCCGCGATATCGTCGAACATGGCGAACACCTCGGTCGGCGGGTGCGGCAGCGTGAAGCGCTGGTCGAGAACAGTCGCCGGCGTGAAGTCGGGAATGGTGTCGCGCGCGACCCTGTCAATCATCGGGATCGGCGCCGTCCCGGCAGGCGGCTCGCTTCGGCCGGACGCAGCTCGCCCCGATCCCACTGGACCAAGGCTCGTCCGTCCACCATCTGATTGCGGCGCGATGTTGCGCGCGCGCCTCGCTTCGATGACGGACTGCACCGCCCGCACGATGCCGACATAGCCGGTGCAGCGGCAGAGATTGCCGCTGAGGCCGACGCGAATGCGCCGCTCATCAGCATCGGGCAAGCGCAGCACCAGGTCGCGCGCGGAGACCAGCATGCCCGGCGTGCAATAGCCGCACTGCAAGGCGTGTTCCCGGGTGAAGGCGGCGCGCAGCTCGGCCGTGACCTCGTCCTCGTCGAGACCTTCGATCGTGGTGACATCAGCGCCCTCGCAGGCCGCCGCATAGGTGATGCAGGAGCGCGCTGGCACGCCGTCGAGCAGCACGGTGCAGGCACCGCAAACACCGTGCTCGCAGCCGAGATGCGTTCCGGTCAGGTCGAGCTTGTCGCGCACGAAATCGGCCAAGCTGGTACGCGGCTCGGCCGAAACTTCCACCGCGCGGCGATTGACCTGAAGCGCGATCGTGGTCATGCCGCGGCCTCCTGGACGGCGCGTTTCAATACGCTGAGATGGATGTGGCGCTGCGCCGGGTCGTCGACACCGGCCTTGACAAGAAGAGCGTCGGCAACGCGGATGTCGAAACGCTCCTTGTAGTCGGCCGCGATCCGCCCGCCGAACAGCTCGGCCGCATCTGTCACGACGATCGGCGCCGTGTCGATTGCCCCGATCACGATGCGGGCGGAGGCAGCGGCCGGATCGACCAGGGCTACGCCGATGGCATGAGCGAACTCGCCGGTCTTGCGGCAGCTCTTGGCATAGCCCCAATGCGCGGAGGCCGCTCGGGCCGGCACATGGATCGCCTCGACGATCTCGCCGGCGTGGAGCGCTGATTCCAGCGCACCGACGACGAATGCCTCAACGGGCATCGTGCGCGCTCCGGACAGACTGCGCAGCGTCACCCGGGCGCCCAGCGCTGCGAGCGCCGAGATCCAGTCCGCGGCGGGATCGGCATGGCTGAGCGAGCCGCCGATCGTGCCGCGGTTGCGCACCGCGCGGTAAGCGATGTTGGCTGCAACGGTGCGCATCGCGCCGCGTGTCACGTCGGCCGTGCGGCCGTCCTCGATATCGGCGTGGGTGACCAAGGCTCCGAGCACGAGTTCCCCGCCGGAGAGTTCGGCCCGCTTGAGCTCGGCAAGGCCGGAGATGTCGACCACCAGCTCCGGCTGCACCAGCCGCAGATTGAGCATCGGCCCCAGCGACTGGCCGCCGGCGATGATCTTCGCCGACCCGCTGCTTGCCGCCAGCATCGACAGCGCCGCATTGAGATCGCGCGGACGTTCGTAAGCGAAGGGCGCCGGTTTCATGCCGCGCTCCTTTCGGCGGCACGCGCGGCCAGCACGGCCGCAACGACGCGATGCGGCGTGATCGGCGACTGCATCAGCTCGACGCCGAGCGGGCGTAGCGCATCGTTGACGGCGTTGGCAATCGCAGCCGGCGGCGCGATCGCCCCGCCCTCGCCGATGCCCTTGACGCCGAACTGCGTATAGGGCGACGGCGTCTCCATGTGATCGAGACGGGCTGCCGGCACCTCGGTCGCGCCGGGCAGCAGATAATCGGCGAGCGTCGTCGCCAGCGGCTGGCCGGAGGCGTCGAACGGCATCTCCTCGTAGAGCGCGGTGCCGATCCCTTGCGCGAGGCCGCCATAGATCTGGCCGTCGACAACCAGCGGATTGACCAGCACGCCGCCGTCCTCGACGATCACATAGTCGAGGATCTCGACCTCGCCGACATCAGGGTCGACGGCGACGACGGCCGCATGCGCGGCGTAGCTGAAGGTGCCACTGTCGCGCACGGGCTTGTAGCCTTGCGTCACTTCCAGCCCGCCGGGATCGACATCAACAGGCAGATCCTGCGGGCGACGATACCAGGTGTGGGCGATCGCCTTCAGGCTGACGCTGCCGTTGACCCCGCGCACCTCGCCATTCTGCAACACCACCGAGGCCGGATCGTGCTGCAACAATTTGGCGCCGATGCGCCTTGCACGTTCGCCGAGCTCGCGGCAGGCGGTCGCGACCGCGCCGCCCGCCATCACCATCGAGCGCGAGCCCCAGGTGCCAGTCGAATAGGGCGTCATCGCGGTATCGCCGAGAATGATGCGGATCTTGGCGACGTCCACGCCGAGGATCTCGTGCGCGACCTGGGCAAGCGTCGTCTCCATGCCCTGCCCGTGCGAGTGCACGCCGACACGCAGTTCGAGCCCGCCATCAGGCGTCAGCCGCGCCGACGCTTGCTCATGGCCCGGCACCATCGGAATGCCCCAGCCGGAATAGACCGAGGTGCCGTGCGCGGCCTGCTCGCAATAGATGGAGACGCCGACGCCGATGTGGCGGCCGTCGGCCTCGCCCTCGCGTTGGCGCCCACGAATGGCGTTGATGTCGATCTGAGCCAGCGCGCGCCGCATCGCTTCCGGATAGTCTCCGCTGTCAAAGTGCTTCCTGGTGATGTTGTCGAACGGCATCTGCTCGGGCAGCACGAGATTGCGCAGCCGTACCTCGCCGGGTTCGAGTCCTGCCTCGGCGGCCACGAGGTCGAGCATCAACTCCAATGCAAAGCAGACGCCGGTGCGCGCCACACCGCGATACGGCAGGATCGGGCATTTATTGGTGGCAACCGAGAAGGTGCGGCAGCGATAGGTCGGCATCTGGTACGGACCGGGCAGGATGCTTGCGACCTGCGCGGCTTCGAGACAGGCCGAGAACGGATAGGACGAATAGGCGCCGGAATCCACGGTCGCCTCGCAATCGATGCCGCGCAGCGTCCCGTCGCGATCGGCATAGACCGTGATCTTGTAATGATGCTCGCGGCAATTGGAGCTGGCGACGAGATGCTCGCGGCGATCTTCGGTCCAGCGCACCGGATGGCCGCGTTGCATCGTCAGCCAGGACAGGCAGACTTCTTCGGGCAACAGAATGCCTTTGTGGCCAAAACCGCCGCCGACGTCCGGCGAGATGACGCGGATCTGGCCCTCTTCCATGCCGAGACATTCGGCAAGGCCGCTGCGCGTGATGTGCGGCATCTGGGCCGCGGAATGCAGCGTGAGCTGGTCGAGCCTCGCATCGAAGGCCGCGACCACGCCGCGGCCTTCCAGCGGCGACATGCATTGCCGTGCGGTCGAGATCTCGCGCGTCACCTTGATCGGCGCGTCGAGCGCGGCGGAAATGTCGACCTCGTAATTAGTCTCCAGGAAGATATTGTCGCCCCAATGCTCGTGCACCAGCGCCGAGCCTGGCTCGCGCGCCTTCAGCATGTCGTAGATCGCCGGCAGCTCTTCGAGATCCAACGTCACGGAGGCCGCAATATCCTCGGCCTCGGCGCGCGTCGGAGCGACGCACATCGCAACGAGCTCGCCGACCTGGCGCACCTTTCCGGCCGCGAGCACCGGCTGCTCGGAGATCTTGAAGCCTGGCAATCCCGACACCGCGCGGATCGGCTTGATGCCGACGAGGTCAGCTGCCGTGAACACACGATCGCGATAACGTTCGCGTACATGGATGCCGCGGATGCGGGCATGTGCCATCGGGCTGCGGACGAAGGCGACGTCCTGAAGGCCCGCGAGCCTGATATCCGCGACGTACTGGCCGCGGCCGCGCATCAAGCGGTCGTCTTCCTTGCGCGGCAGCCGCGCGCCCACGCCCTGCCCGGATTTGCCCGAAGGAAATTCTCGTTCGTTGCGCACGCCGGATTCCTCCTTCACCGCGCAGCCTTACGCCGCGACAGCCTGTGGCAGGATCGGCGCAACCGCATCGAACCGCGTGCCGGCGCGCAGGCAGAAGGCCGGCTGCAGCAGACGCTCGGCGATTACCTCGTTCTTCTCGTTGTCAGTGAGGACGAAGCGGCCGTTCTTCTCCGCGAGCACAGAGACGTCGGCGTCCATGCCGACCTTGAGCGCGCCGATCTCAGCGCTGCGGCCAAGCATTTTTGCGGGATTGGACGTGACCATCGGCACCACCTGCTCCAGCGACAGGCCGAGCGCCATCATCGAGCTCATCGCCTGGACCAGGCTGAACTTGGCCTGCCCGGCAAAGGGATGGTTCTCCTCGTCCTCGTGCTGGTCGGGCGTTCCAGCCGGCGCCGGCACATGGGTGTTGTATCCATGAATGTCGGCGCCCAGCGTCGTCGGAATGATTCCGGCGGCGATCGCCTTCTTCGCCAGCCGGTAGGAGAAGTGGCTGCCGTGGCCGACATCGACCTTCAACCCGCGGTCGAGCGCGGCCTGGATCACCGGATGCACCTCGCCCTCGCGATTGACGAAGCCGCCGGGATGGCGCGTGAAGGGATGGGCGAGAACGTCGCCTTCGCGCAAGAGCGGGATCACGCGGGTCAGGATCGTGTCCGCGTCTTCGCCATTGGCGCCGCTCTCGGGCAGGCCCCAGAGCTGGCCGAAATGCACATAGACCGGCAGGTCCGCGCGCTTGCCGATCTCTGCCGCCATCTCGATGACGCGGATGCCCCATCGCGCGAAGCCGCCGATCTCGGCGTGAGCCTTGATGCCGCGCACGAGATCGAGATTGGCCGTCGCCGCCTTGACGGTCGCGTCAATGTCGACGCCGTCCGGACTGTAGAGCTGCGGATAGTAATGTCCCTCGAGGCCGCCAACGAGGTAGGCGGACAGGAACGCATAGACGCGCGAGGCCGCCTGGTCCGCAATGAAATGGCGAAAGCCGGGCAGCGTCATGCAGGAGGGACCGCCCTGGTCCACCAGCGTCGTCACGCCCGACTGCACGCCGACCATATCAGGGTCCATGCCGAAGCGGCCCGAGACATATTGATAGACATGCGCGTGGGTGTCGATCAGTCCGGGCAGCACCAGCTTGCCGCTGACATCGACGACCTCCTTCGCGCTGGTCGGCAGGATGTCGGACGCGACCGCGGCGATTTTACCGCCACGAATGGCGACGTCCTTGATGCCATCAACGCCGGAGGCCGGACAGATCACGCGACCGCCTCGTAGCAGAAGGTCGAAGCTGGCAGTGACGGACATGGCGCTCTCCTCTCCTTGCACGGGCGACGGCTTCACCCGAATTACGAAGCATGCTTCGTATTTTGACAAAAGCAAGCTTCGTGCCATGATCCTGATGTGGCGGGCGCACTCGAATCGAGCTAAGCGCGGCAGGGTTTTGGCTTGGGAGAATGTGCATTGCGGCAGGCGAAGATACGTCGCAGCGGGGGCAGGCACCGTCCCTGGCCGTTGTCGGAGCGGCCCGGCTATCTGATCCGGCGACTGCACCAGATTCACGTCGCGCTATTCCAGGATGCCTGCGGTGCGTTCGAGGTCACGCCGCTGCAATACAGCCTGCTCTCGGCACTGGCGGTGCGCGAAACCGCCGATCAGACTACTTTGGCGGCCGATATTGCCCTCGATCGCACCACGACGACCGGCGCCTTGAAGCGGCTCGCCGCGCGACACCTGGTCGAGCGCGCCGTCAACAAGGACGATCGCCGCGCGCGACTGTGCCGCTTGACGCCGGCCGGTGCCGCGCTTCTGGTGAAGATCGAGGGCGCCGCGCGACGCGCGCATCGGGCAACGCTCGGTGATCTCAGCGAGCGGGAACAGGCGCTCTTCATCGAAATGATGCAGCGCATCGTGGCTGGCAACCCGAGTCGCGACAGCGCTACTGCCCTATTCGATTAGACGCCGCTGCCGCGTTTTCAGTTGGCCTGCTCAATTTATCATCGTACCGCTGCCTGGCCGTGCAATGGCACGATTTATGCTGCGACGATGCGAAGCGTGCTTCGTATTGAGGGATGTCATGACGGATTCCGAGCTTCGCACCGACCTTCACAGCATCGAGCCAATTCCCGATGCGGACCGGGACTCGACCGGGCCGCAGCAGATGTGGATCTGGGCCGGCGCCAACATCGCGCCCGTCAACTGGGCGCTCGGCGCGCTCGGCATCATCCTCAAGCTCGGCTTGATGGAGACGATCGCTGTCATCGTGCTCGGCAACATCGTCGGCTGCGCGATCTTCGCGACTTTCACGGTGATGGGGCACAAGACCGGCGTCAACCAGATGGTGCTGAGCCGATCCGCGTTCGGCGTCCGCGGCGCCTACCTGCCGAGCATCCTGATGTTCCTGATGACGCTGGGCTGGATCGGGGTCAACACCTACTTCCCGGTCAAGGTCTCGATGGGCATCCTCGGCCAGTTCGGCGTTCCCGACACCTGGCTGATTGAGATGATCGTCATCACGCTGGTGATGGCGGTGCAGGTGCTGATCGGGATCTACGGCTTCTACGCGATCCGCACCTTCGAGAAGTACACGGTGCCGCCGACCATCGCCATCATGGTGCTGATGAGCGTGCTGGCATGGACGCGCCCCGGCGTGGTCAATTGGAGCCTCACGACCTCGCTGCCGCCGGGCGCGCATCTGGCGATGCTGACCCTGCTCACGACCGCGATCGGTGTCGGCTGGGGCATTTCCTGGGTGACCTGGGCCTCAGACTATTCGCGCTTCGTGCCCAGAAGCGTGCCGTCGAAATCCGTGTTCTGGTACAGCTATATCGGCATGTTCGTGCCGACGGTCTGGCTCGGCATCCTCGGCGCGACCATCGCCTCGACGACGCTGGACACCGATCCCGCGAAGATGGTCAGCGCGGTGTTCGGCGGACCGGTCAGCATCCTGGTCCTCTTGATGGTGCTGCACGGTCCGATCGCCACCAACATCCTCAACGTCTATTCGGCGACACTGGCAGCGCTGAGCGCGGGGCTGAAATTCTCGCGCTTCTGGCTCACCGTCATCGTCGGCGTCGCCGGCTACCTGGTCACGCTCTACTTCATCTTCGCACCGTCCTTTGCGAAAGCGTTCGACAATTGGATGATCGGCCTGTTGTTGTGGATGAGCCCGTGGGCCGGCGTGGTGCTCGCCGACTTCTTCATTAGGCGTAAGGGCAGGATCGACGTTGCCGAGCTCTACCGCTCGCCGGAGACCAGCGCCTTTGGCGACATCAACTGGGCCGGCATGGTCGCCTTCCTGTCCGGCCTCGTCGCCGGATGGCTGGTGGAGGACGGCCTGGTCGGAGCGCTCCAGGGGCCGGTCTCGATCAACCTGCTCGGCGGTGCCGATCTGAGCTGGCTATTTGGGATTGGGGTCTCGGGCCTCGTCTATCTTGCGCTGGCCAAGCTCGTCACATCGCCCTCCTCGGTCGTTGCGAGCAGCGCAGGCAGGTAGCGGCGGGCGGCAACGGCAGAGTCGCGCAGGCAGGTCGCGCGCAAGTCAGATCAGGCTCGACTTGCCGCGGCTGAGAACTTCGCCGGCGCCCTTGGCCCCGACAATCCGCCCCTGCTCATACACAACCCGCCCACGGGCGATGGTCGTCACCGGCCATCCCGTGATCTCGAAGCCCTCCCAGGGCGTATAGTCCGCGCCGTGGTGCAGCTCGGCCTGCCGGATCGGCTTCTTCAGCTTCGGATCCCACAGCACGATATCGGCATCGAAGCCGACGCCGATCGAGCCCTTGCGCGGATAGAGGCCGTAGATGCGGGCGTGATTGGTCGCAGTCAGCTCGACGAACTTTTGCAAGCTGATCCGTCCCTTCGACACCCCCTCGGAGAACAGGATCGGCAGCCGCGTCTCGACGCCCGGGATACCGTTCGGCACCCAGCGGAACGAGGTGCGCGCATTCGGCGTCAACTTGCCTTTGGGATCGTCGTAGCGGAACGGACAATGGTCGGACGAGAAGGTCTGGAACACGCCTGATGTGATGCCTTCCCAGATCGCCTGCTGGCTCTCGGCATCCCGCGGCGGCGGCGAGCAGACATATTTTGCGCCTGACATGTCGATGTTCAGATCCTTCATGTCGTCGGCCGTCAGCGTGATGTATTGCGGACAGGTCTCCGCATGCACCGGCAATCCGCGCTGCTGGGCCCAGCGCACCTGCTCCATCGCCTCGCGTCCGGAGACGTGAACGATCATGATGGGAACGCCGATCACCTCGGCATGGCTGATGGCACGATGCGTCGCCTCGCGCTCGACCGCCTGGGGACGCGAGACGCCGTGATAATAGGGCGCGATGTGACCTTCGCGCTCGAGCCTGGTGGTGAGGAAGCGGATGGCGTCGTAGCCTTCGCAATGGACCATCACCAGCGCCTCCTCGCGGCGCGCGACCTCGAACACCTCGAGCAGCTGCTTGTCACTGAGCACGAGGTCGTCATAGGTCATGAACACCTTGAACGAGGTGTAGCCGTCCTTGACCAGCGCCGGCAGCTCCTGCCCGAGCACGACCGCGGTAGGATCGGAGATGATGAGGTGGAACGCCGTGTCGATGTAGCACTCGCCCTCGGCGAGCTTGCGGTAGTTATCGACACAGGTGCGCAGCGAGGTGCCCTTCTCCTGGAGCGCGAAGGGCAGCACCATGGTGTTGCCGCCGGCCGCCGCCGCGCGCGTCGCCGAGGCAAAATCGTCCGCCATCACCACGTCGGGGCCCGAAGGCTGGGAGATGTGGACGTGGCTGTCGATGCCGCCCGGCAGCGCCAGCAGGCCGGTCGCGTCGATCTCGCGGGCGGCGCCGTCGATGTGATCGGCAATGCTGACGATGCGGCCCTCGCGAATGCCGATATCGGCGCGAAACTCGTCGCTGGCCGTCACGATGGTGCCGCCGCGAATGGCGAGATCAAGCTGCGTCACTGGTGTTGTCTCCGTCACTTGATGACCGCCGACGTTTGGAATATTCGACCCCACTCCGCAAGGGTTGCGATGTCGCCGCCGGCGAGCTCCAGGGTCCGCCACAGCGTGACCGCGACCGAGTCGAGCACCGCGATATCCAGTTCCCGTTCCAGCGGGGCCGCAAGGGCAGCACCGTCGAGATTGGTGCAGAGGATCACGACGGCATCGGCGCCCTCCGCCGCCACGGCGCGGATCATGTCCGCGATGGTCACCGGCGCGACCTCGCCGAAGGAGAAATTGTCGCGCAGGCCGAGATGCCGCTCGGCATGCGGGGTGATCCCCTCTTCGGCCCAGACATCGGCGATGCGTCGCTGCACGTCATCTGTATAGGGCGAGACGAGGCCGACGCGTTCGGCGCCGAGCGCGCGCGCGGCCTCGATGCAGGCGAGCGTCGACGTCGTCGTCGGCACACCCGTGCGCGCCGTGATCGCCGCGCAAAGGCGCCTGTCGCGGCCAATGCCGAGCCAGCTTGCGGAGGTGCCGTTCCAGGCGATGGCATCGACCTTGGCGTCCGC
Organism: Bradyrhizobium sp. 138; assembly: GCF_023074075.1. GTDB lineage: Bacteria > Pseudomonadota > Alphaproteobacteria > Rhizobiales > Xanthobacteraceae > Bradyrhizobium. The sequence goes on from NZ_JADPKT010000033.1 coordinate 374,558, forward strand.
CAGCAGGTCCGCCGCCGGCAGCATCACCGAGGCGTCGAATTGGTTCAGCGCTGCAGCATCGAGCGCGATCTCGGTGACGCGAAACCGTGAGAAATGCGCGGTCGTGCCGGCTACGCCGTGCAGCATTGCGCTCGTGACAGGCTCGAGCACCGAATTGGACGAGGGCGTGATCATGCCGAGACGTTTGCGCAAGACCGACATCGACCACGAACGCTCCATTGCGGCGGAGCGCCTCTGCGCCCCCGAAAAAGATCATCTGCATCCCCGTGCGCCTGTGCAACCCGCAATCTGCATGCTGCATACAATTTGTTCGATATGCATGTGTCTTGAGCCACATACGTCTTCTATTTGAGCACCTCGTTCGGCGCGGATTGGCTAGGATCGTGCCCAGGCAGGAAGGCCAGCGTGCAACAGAAGTCCGAACAGAACCCGGGACGAAAGTCGCCCAAGCTCAAGCGGATGGGTCTGCACGAGCGCGCCGCCGCGCGGATGCGGACGATGATCATCCGCGGCGAGCTGCCACCGGGATCGCAGACGCAGGAGACCAGGCTGTCGAAAGAGCTCGGCGTGTCGCGCACTCCCCTGCGCGAGGCTATGAAGGTGCTTGCCGCCGAAGGGCTGATCGAGCTCCGCCCCAACCGCAGCCCGCGCATCGCCGACATCGCAATTGACGGCATCTCGGAATTGTTCGAGGCCCTCGCCGGCATCGAGCGGCTTGCCGCAGAGCTTGCCGCGGTGCGCGCGACCGGTCGCGATCTCGCCCGCCTGCGCACGCTCCAGACCCGCATGGAGGGTCACCACCGCAACGGCAAGCTCGACGAGTATTTCGCCATCAATGGCGAGATCCACAACAGCATCGTCCGCATGGCCCGCAACACGCCGCTGCGCGAGGCGCACGAGACGCTGATCTCCCGAGCCGAGCGCGCACGTTATCTCGCGCTCGGCGCCAACATGCGCTGGAGCAATTCGGTCGATGAGCACGCCGGCATCCTCGCCGCACTCGAGGCGCGCGACGGCGAGGCGGCAGGACGCCTGCTCGGTGCCCATGTCCGCCAGACCGGCATCGCGCTGCTCGAGGTTCTCGCGTCCTCGAAACCCAAGCTGACAGCGGCGTGACCATGAAGCTGCTGCTGCTCAACCCCAACACCAGCACCGCCGTCACGCAGTTGATGACGGATGTCGGGCAGCGCGCGGCCGCACCCGGCACCGAGCTCATGCCCTGCACCGCGACCCGCGGCGTGCCCTATATCGCCACGCGCACCGAGGCGCAGCTCGGCGGCGCCATTGCGCTGGAGATGTTGGCCGAGCAGCACATGAAGGCCGACGCCGCGATCATCGCCGCCTTCGGCGATCCCGGCCTGTTCGCCGCGCGCGAGACCTTCGACATTCCCGTAATCGGCATGGCGGAAGCGGCGATGCTAACGGCGTGCATGGCCGGACGCCGCTTTGCCATCGTCACCTTCGCGCAGGCGCTGGGGCCCTGGTACGAGGAATGCGTTCGCTCGCATGGACTATGGGAGCGCTGCGCCGGCATCCGCATGCTCGATACACCCTTTCAGGCGATCTCCGAGGTCGGCACCGAGAAGGAAGACGTGCTGGTTGATCTCGCCCAGCGCGCCATCGTTGCGGACGAAGCTGATGTGCTGATCTTTGCGGGCGCCCCGCTTTCGGGCCTTGCCGAACGCGTTGCCGACCGAATCCCCGTCCCTGTCGTCGATCAGGTCGTCGCCGCCGTGAAGCAAGCCGAAGCGCTGGTGGCGCTGCGTCTGCGCAAGGCGACAGCGGGCACGTATCGGCGCCCTGCCGCCAAGCCGACCATTGGCCTTGCCGGCGCGCTCGCCGCCCGGCTCGAGCATCGTGACAGCTGATCAGAGAGGCGGCCAGCGATGCGAAAAACCCAATTCGTTCTCAAGGATACGGCCGAACGCAAACAGGCGGGATTCGCACCCCGGCGGCGCGATGATCTGGATACCGAAAGGCAGCTCGCTCTCCCCGCGCGGCACCGGCAAGGTCAGGACCGGGCAACCGACCAGCGACACGATGAAAGTGACGGCGAGATAGTCGATCGGCGTCTCCAGCGCCGTGCCGTCGATCGCGGTGACATCGTTGATCTCGTTCGGCCAGGGGAAGACGGACGCCGCCGGCGCGATCAGGAACTCGGCACGGCCGAACAGCGCGCGAAAGCTGCGATAGATTGCCGTGCGACGCCGCTCGGCGTTCAGGTAATCCTCCGCGGACAGGTTTGCACCAGCCTCGATATTCCAAACCACCGTCGGAGTGAGCTCCGCACGCCGGGTCCTCAGCAACTCGCCATAGCTGCTGGCGATGTGCGCGGCGCGCAAGGTGCGGAAGGCTTCGATCGCCCCGCCGCAATCGGGCGAGGACGGCGCGACATCGGCAACACGCGCCAGCAGCTCGCAAGCCGTCGCGAAGCGCGCACGGACCTCGCGCGCAACGGGCGCGACGCCGAAATCGGGCGTGACCGCTATCCGGGGCCGGCCGGCGATGGGTCGATCATCACTGATGCTGCCGAGCGAGAGCGGATCATTCGCATCGCTTCCGGCGCAAACCGACAGCGCCAATTCGAGATCATCAACGCCACGGGCGAGGAAGCCGTGGGTGGCCAGCATGTCCCAGCCGAGCGGCCGGCGCGGCGACGGAATGCGGCCCGGTGTCGGCCGGATCGAAGCGACGTCGCAGAAGCTGGCGGGCGTGCGCACCGAGCCACCCAAATCGGTGCCATGCGCCAGCGGCACCATGCCGGCCGCGACCGCGACGGCGGAGCCGCCGGACGACCCGCCCGAGGTCAGCCCGGAATCGAACGGATTGCGGGTCGGCCCGCGCAGTTTGTTGGTGCAGACCGCGCCGAAGCCGAACTCCGGCGTGTTGGTCTTGCCGAGAATGATCGCGCCGGCGCGCCGCAGCCGCGCCACCACGAGATCATCCTCGACCGGAACTTGATCGCCAAACAGCACCGAGCCGTAGGTGGTCCTAAGCCTTGCCGTATCGGTGAGATCCTTGATCGCAACGGGCACGCCATGCAGCGGTCCGATCGGCGCGAGCGCGGCATCGCAAATCTCGGCGGCACGATGGGCGCCCTCCGTATCGACGGTCACGAACGCCGCCAATTGCGGGTCCTGTTCCGCGATCCGCGCCAGATGCGCCTCGACAGCGTCACGCGAAGAGAGCTCGCCCTTCGCGATGGCGCGCGCAAGAGTCGTGGCAGTGAGGTCGCAGATCGATGGCTTCGATGTCATCGCCGCACCATGCCAAACCTCGCGTCGAAAGGCGAGCGCAGCGGGCATGAGACTTGCTTTCTTCCTCGAGCGAACCGGAGGCAACACCATGGCTGAAACGCAAGGCGGACGTTCGCTCGTCGTCGACGCGGTCACCCATCGCTATCCAAGCGGCGCGCTCGCGGTCGAGAACATCAATCTCGACATCAAGGGCGGCGAGATCATCGCCTTGCTGGGTCCGTCCGGCTGCGGCAAGACCACGCTCCTGCGCATCATCGCCGGCTTCATCGCGCAGACGCAGGGGCGCATCATCATCGGCGACGACATCGTCGACGCGCTGCCGTCGAACCGCCGCGCCGTCGGCATCGTGTTCCAGAACTACGCGCTGTTCCCGCATTTGTCGATCAGCGAGAACGTTGGCTACGGCCTCGCCGCCCGCGGCATCGACAAGGCCACGCGCCAGCGCGAGGCCCAGCGCCTGCTCGAACTGGTGCAACTCCCGACCATGGCCGAGCGGCTGCCGCGGCAGCTGTCCGGCGGCCAGCAGCAGCGCGTGGCGCTAGCCCGCGCGCTGGCGATCAAGCCGTCGATCCTGCTGCTCGACGAGCCATTTGCCGCGCTCGACAAGAATTTGCGGCTGGACATGCAGATCGAGGTCAAGCGGCTGCAGCGCGTCTCCGGCATCACCACGCTGATCGTGACGCACGATCAGGAAGAGGCACTCTCGATGGCCGACCGCGTCGCCGTGCTGAGCCACGGCAAGCTCGAGCAATTCGGCTCGCCGTCGGACGTCTACGATCGCCCGCAGACGCTGTTCGTGAACACCTTCGTCGGTTCTACCAACCGCATGCCCGGCGTTGTCGTTTCGGCGGATCGCACGGCGGCAAGGGTTCGCCTCGATGCCGGCGCGGAGATCATCGCACGGCCCGCCGGCGGTGCACTCAGCGAAGGCGGCCGTGTCACCGTCTGCATCCGTCCCGAACATCTGCAATTCGTCGGCGACGGGACCGGCTTTGCCGGCGTGGTCGGCATGTCGTTGCCGTTAGGTGCCACCGTCGTGCACGAGGTCACCACCGCCGACGGCTCCGGCGTGAAAGTCTCCCAGGCGCGCATCGGCGAGACGCGCGCATTGGAGAGTGGCGCTGCGGTGCGCCTCGCGCCGCTCGCCCCGTCGCTCGCCAACGCCTTTCCTGCAACGCTTTAGTTCCAGTCATTGTCCACAACGGAGTTCGACATGATCCTCAACCGCCGCAGCCTGATGACGACCGCACTCACACTCGGCGCCATGAAGGCGTTTCCCGGGCTGAGTTTTGCGCAGGCCCGCCCGCTGGTGTTCGCGACCTTCACCGGCAGCTGGGAGGAAGCGCACAAGGCCGTGCTGGTGCCGGCCTTCCGGAAAGCCAACGCCGATGCCGCAATGGTGCTCGATCCCATGCTCTCGGTCGACCAGATCGCGAAGGTGAACGCCGCCAAGGCCAATCCGCCGATCGACGTCATGCTGCACGATCCGGGCCCGGCTCTCGTCGCGATGGGCCAGGATCTGGTCGAGCCCTATCCGGTCGAGAAGAGCGCCTATTACAAGGATCTGATCGCCGAGGCGCAGGAGCCGATGGGCCCTGCCCCGTTCTTCCAGGTCGTCGGCCTCACCTACAATCCGGAAGCCGTCAAGACACCGCCGACGTCCTGGGCCGATCTCTGGAAACCCGAGTTCAAGGGTCGCGTCGGCATCACCAACCTCAACTCGACGCTCGGCACCGGATGGCTGGTGGAGATCGCCAAGATGCGCGGCGGCTCGGAAGCCAATGTCGATCCCGGCTTCAAGGCGCTGGAGGAACTCAAGCCCAATCTCGCGGCCGTTGCCGCCAATCCCGGCGCACTCGCCACCCTGTTCCAGCAGGGCCAGATCGACATCTCGCCCGGCAATTTCAACGCCATCCAGATCCTCAAAGCGCGCGGCGTGCCGGTCGAGTTCGTGGCGCCGAAGGAAGGCGCCATCGCCTTCAAGACCACGATCCACATCGTCAAGAACTCGCCGAACCGCGAGCTCGCCTTCAAGCTGATCGAGGCTGCGCTGACGCCGGAGGTGCAGACCACGTTGATGAACCCGCCCTATCTGATCGTGCCGACCAATTCCAAGGTGACGATGGGCGGCGAGATCGCGCGCGTGCTCGCCAAGGACACAGCCGAGCTGAAGCAGAAATTCGTGTTCCAGGACTGGAAAAAGATCAACGAGCAGCGCTCGGCCTGGATCGAGCGCTTCAACCGCGAGATCAAGATCTAAGGCTCGGCGATGGGCGCAGCACCGGCATCACGGGACGTGACGTCCTATGGACTGGGATTGGCAGCGCCGCTGGCGCTGTTCTTCCTGGCCTTCTTCGTCGCGCCGCTGCTGCAATTGCTCTGGCTCTCGCTGCACAACGACACGGCCGGGCTCCATTGGGGGCTCGGCCAGTACCTGCACTTCCTCACTGATCCCTTCAGCCTCGGCGTGCTCGGCTCGACGCTGCTGCTCGGTGCCGAGGTGACGGCGGTCTGCCTCGTGCTCGGCTTTCCCATCGCCTGGCTCTACCAGCGGGTCGCGCCAAAACTTCAGACCATCATCATCCTGATCGTGCTGCTGCCGCTCTTGACCAGCGTGGTCGTCCGCACCTTCGCCTGGATCGTCATCCTCGGGCGCCAGGGCATCATCAACGCGACGCTGCAATCCCTGGGCATCATCGATACCCCATTGAAGCTGCTCTACACCCAGTTCGGCGTGGTGATCGCGCTCGCTCAGGTCCAAATGCCGCTGATGACGTTGCCGCTGATCACCGCGCTCGGCCGCATCGATCCCAATCTCGACGACGCCTCCTGCTCGCTCGGCGCCGGAAGTTGGCGCACTTTCTTCCGCGTCGTGCTGCCGCTGTCGCTGCCGGGCGTGATCGCCGGCTGCACGCTGACCTACGCCGCCGCGATCACCGCCTTCATCACCCAGTCGCTGGTCGGTGGCGGGCAGATGCTGTTCATGCCGATGTATCTCTACCAGCAGGCCTCGACCCTGCAGAACTGGCCGTTCGCGGCCGCGATCTCGATCATCTTCCTGCTCGCCGTGCTCGCGGTCGTCTCCGTTTTCACCACGCTCGGCCGCCTCTCGCGCGGTTATGGGGGCGCATGATGAGCGGACGCAAGCGAACTCTCGAAGCGTTCAGCTTCGAGCTGGTCATGACGCTGGTCGCGATCATCGCGCTGATCATCATCATCGCACCCTCACTCGTGGTGCTGATCGTCTCCTTCACCAGCGGCTTCTCGCTGCGCTTCCCGCCGCCGGGCTATTCGATGCGCTGGTATGTCGAGCTGTGGAATGCCTGGCAGCTGCATTTCGCCGCCAAGAACAGCCTGATCGTGGCGCTATGGGCAACTGGCCTGTCGGTCGTGCTCGGCGTCGCCGCGGCGCTCGCGATCTCACGATCGCGGACGCTGTCGGCGCGGCTGCTCGATTCCCTCTTCATGTCGCCGCTGGTGCTGCCGGCGCTGGCCTTCGGCCTTGCGGCCCTGATGCTGTTCTCGCTGGTCGGCCTGCCGGTGTCCCCGCTGACGCTGGTAATCGGCCACACCGTGGTCTGCGTGCCCTATGTCGTGCGCAACACGGTTGCTGCGCTGGCGCAGCTGGAGCCGACCCTGCTCGAAAGCTCGGCGGTGCTGGGCGCGAGCCGGCTCTACACGTTCTATCGCATCGTATTGCCGCTGATCCGGCCGGGCATCATCGCGGGCGCCTTCATCGCCTTCATGTCGTCCTTCGACAACGTCCCGGTGTCACTGTTCCTGCGCGATGCCGCGACCGACATGCTGCCGATCCGGATGTGGCAGGACCTCGAGGGCAAGCTCGACGTGACCATCGCCGCACTGTCGGGCGTGCTGATCATCGCGACCGTCGCGCTGGTTGCGGTGATGGAGCGCGTCACCGGCCTGTCGCGGCGGCTGACGAGCTGATCAGGCGCCTCGGAACAGCGAATAGCCCCAGCGGGTGAATTTCAGCGGCAGATGAAAATGCTCGTTAACGTTCTTGATGCGGAAGCGGAACGGCGTCACGGTCAGGAAGCCGTCGCTGTCGCCAAAAAATTCACCGAGATGAAACAAAACTTCGTACTCGCCCGCCGTCACACCCGCGCCTTGCGCGACCGAATGATCGAGCACGCCGTTGGCGCCGAGCCGTCCGTCGGCGATGCGCAGCCGCTCCGGATCGATCCGCCAGATCTCGACGCGCAGCCCCTGCGCAGGCCGCCCGCTCGCCACATCAACCGCATGAATGGAAATACCGCCTGCCACAATGTTGCTCCCGTGAACGCAGCGCCATGGTAGGCGCAAACACGTACCTTCGGCCAGCACCCCCGCTGCTGCCGGCACTCGGCGCGATGACCTCGCTCCAGGCGCTGGTGGCTCTGGCCTTGTTCGCGCCGGGCGTGGTTGCGCCCCGCGCCCATATCGAGGTCTGGCAGCTCTCGTTGTTTTCCTGCGCGGTGTTTGTCGTCGGCATTCCCGCCTCGTTCTGGGGCGGCAGCTTGATCGCCCGGGTCGGCTCACTGCGGATCGCGAGCCTGTGCGCGGCGGCGATCGTCGTTGGCATGGCGCTGGCTTCGCTCGGCTCGAGCGCTGCCTTGCTGGCCGCAGGCCTCTGCCTCGGCCTTGCCATGGGGCCCGAGACGCCGGCGAGCGCGGCGCTGCTGGCACGGCTCGTAACCGCCGAGCGGCGCGCCTTCGTGTTCTCGGTGCGCCAGACTGGCAACCAGATCGGCGCGGTCTGCGGCTCGCTCGCCCTGCCCGCGATCGCCATCGCATTCGGGCCGGCCTGGTGCTATGCGGCCGTTGCTGCCTTGGCGCTGCTGGCGATCCTGCTGTTCGAGCGGCTGCGGCCGGCCTACGCCGGCAAGCTCGTCCCACCCCCAAAGCTGGATCTCCGTGCACGGCTGGCGCTCGTCACCGCGGACCCGCGCATCGCGATGCTGGCACTGGCCTCGATGCCATTCAGTGCCATGCAGGTCTCGCTGAACACCGTATTCGTCACGCTCGGCACCCGCGAGCTCGGCCTCAGCCATATCGAGGCCGGCATGGCGCTCGCCTGCGCGCAGGCCGGCGGCCTGGTCGGCCGTCTGGGTTGGGGCTATGTCGCGATGCGGCTCGACGCCTCACGCGGCGTTCTCGTCGTGATCGGCCTCGGCATGGCGTTCTGCGCCGCGTTGCTCGGCCTCGACGGCGCATCGCTCGGCCGTACCTGGCAGTTTGCGGTCGCGGCACTGTTCGGCCTGACGGCCTCGGGCTGGAACGGCGTCTTCATCGCCGAGATCGCCCGCCTCGCCCCGCAGGACCGGATCGGCGAGACCACGGGTGCGGTACTGACCGCCTCCTATATGGGCCTGCTGGCCGCACCGGTGCTGGTTTCGATCCTCGACGGCGCGGCCGGCCTCGGCGCGGCCTTCTTCGCCTTGGCGTGCCTTGCGCTCTGCGGGACATTGGCGCTGATCTGGGGAGGCCATGACCAAGCCGGTCAATAGCGCGCGCGACATTGCAGCCGACGTCACCGCCGGGCGGACAAGCGCGGTCGAGGCCGCCATGGCCGCGCTCGCGCGCATCGAGGCCGCCAAGGCGCTGAACGCCGTCGTGACCATCGATCCCACGCGCACGCTTGCCGACGCTATGGCTGTCGACGAGCGCCTGCGCGCCGGCGAGACGATGCCGCTCGCCGGCGTCCCCGTCGTCGTCAAGGACAACATCTGGGCCGCTGGCTGGCGCGTGACGCAGGGCTCGCGCCTGTTCGCCGATTTCGTCGCGCCGCAGGATGCAATCGCGATCGAGCGGCTGCGTCGGGCCGGTGCCGTCATCGTCGGCATCGGAGCGACGTCCGAGTTCGCCTGCAAGGGCGTCACCACCTCACCGCTCTATGGTCCGACGCGGCATCCTCTCAATCCCGCGCTGACACCGGGCGGCTCGTCCGGCGGTCCGGCTGTCGCGGTCGCAGCCGGCCTCGTACCGCTCGCGATCGGCACCGATGCTGGCGGCTCCAGCCGCAGGCCGCCCGCCCATGTCGGTGTCGCCGGGTTCAAGCCATCCTATGGCGCAATTCCTTATGGGCCCGGCTTCGCCGAACCGTTCTTCGGCCTCTCCGTCATCGCGCCGATCGCGTCTGATGTGGCCGATATCGCGCTGGCATTCGAAGCCATGGTCGGCGGCGATCCGCGCGACCCGGATTCCGCAACGATCGCTCGCGATAGCGGCGAGCTCTCGGGCTTGCGCATCGCTTTCTCGCCGCGCCTTGGACTTGATGCCGCCGTTGATCGGGCCGTCGCCGACGGCTTCTCATTGGCCGTCGAGCGTCTCGCGGCGGCTGGGCTACGGATCGCCCAATGTGATCCCGCCTGGCCTCCGGATGCGACCGAACAGGCCATCATGCCGCTTCAACATGCAGGTCTCGCCGCCCTCTATGGCGATGTCTTCCGCCAGGATCCAAGCCTGTTCGATCCTGATATCGCGGGCCAGATCGAGCGGGGACTGTCGTGGTCGGGCGCAGAAGTCGCTGGGGCGCTGCTCGCAAGCGCTGCCATCGCCAGGGCATTTGCGGCGCTCTTCGGCGAGATCGACCTGCTGCTGACGCCAACCGTCCCCTGCGTCGCGTGGCCATTGACGCAGCTCGGCCCGGACACGATCGGCGGAGAAGCTGCGAGCGCGCGCGCCCACGCGATGTTCACGCCCTTTGTCAATCATGCCCACCTGCCGGCGATTTCGATTCCGTGCGGAACGGATCGGAGCGGATTGCCCTTCGGCCTTCAGATCATCGCCGCGCGCGGACAAGACCGCACGCTCCTTGGAGCAGCGCAACAGATTGAGGCAGTGCTGCGAACGTAAAGCCTGCCGTCGCGAGACACTGGTCTAGTTGCGTCGCTTCATCCCGCCCCGCTGGGAGGGTCGATGCAATTGGAACCGCTGCCTGTGAAGTGGCTCACATCGCGCCAGACAATGTAGGTCTATCAGTCGTGCCGGGTGGACATGGCAGACGGAGATGCGCATGAAACGCCTCGTGCTCTCGCTTACCGCGGCCCTGATTCTGGCCGGTGCGGCCAGCACTGTGCTCAAATCGCATGCCCTGTTCCGTTCCGGTCAGAGCGGCATGGCGTCCATCCAAAGCATGCAGACAGGTCAAACGGCCCGGCTCCCCGAACAGGACATCCAGGATCGTTCCGTCCTGTTCGGCAAAGAGCCGGCCCCATAGAGCCGGCTGCCCGCTTTCAGGCTGCGCAAATTACTCCGCCGCCGCGGTTGCGGGCTGCGGTTGTCCGTCGTTCGGTCCCGTTCGCGCCTTCTGCTCGTCGAGCCAGAGGCTGTGGTGCTCGCGGGCCCAGTTGACGTCGACTTCGCCCGAGCCCATGGCCTCGAAGGCACCTTCCATCCCGATGGTGCCGATATAGATGTGCCCGATCATCGCCGCGACGAACAGGACCGCGACGATCGAGTGGACGATCTGGGCCATTTGCATGCCCTGGATTCCCGTGCCGTAGAACGGGAACATCAGCGCATAGCCGCTCGCCGCGACGAGCCCACCACCGATCACGACGATCCAGTAGATCATCTTCTGGCCGCCATTGAAGCGATAGGCCGGCGGATGATCATGCCCGATCATCCCGCCGCCGCGCTTCGCCCATTCGACATCCACCTTGTTCGGGATGTTGCCGCCGATCCACATCAGGAAGATCAGGACGACGCCGAGGGTGAACGGGAAGCTCAGATAGTTGTGGGCGTACTTTCCCCATTGCGACCATTCCGAGAAAGCCTCCAAGCCCATCAAGGGCAGCAGCAACGGCCGACCGAACGTGATGTTGAGCCCGGAAATGGCCAGGACGATGAAGCAGGTTGCGGTCAGCCAGTGCACGAACCGCTCAAATGCGTTGAACCGCACGATGGTGCGGCCCGACCGTCCGGCCTCGAGACGCACCATCCCGACGGTGAGATAAAAGATCACGATACCTGCGATCATGCCGAGGATCGCGATGCCGCCGATCCAAGGCAGCGTTACATTGCGGAAGTCCCGCCACTCCCGTCCCTGCGGCTGCTCGAGAACGCCGGAGCGCTGATCCGGAATGCTGACGCGCCCCTGGACCCGGTTGAGCTCTTGCAGAAGCTGCTGCTCCTTGACCGCGCTTGCAGTCGGATTCACCTGTTGCGCACTTGCGGGGGCCACCGTTACCAAAACAAGCAGCGCCCAGGCGCCCAGCGCCAGACGAATGAACCTTCCAAACGACGCCATCACGTCCTCCCCGGTCTTGCGCGCCCTCGGCTGCCCACGTCAGGACTCGATTGTCTCGCGATAGGCGGTCTTCCAGCCCCATGCGCCCGAGCCGTAGCCGCGCTTCATGACGCGCTCCTTGTAGATCTGCGCAATGATCTCGCCGTCGCCCGCAAGCAACGACTTGGTCGAGCACATTTCGGCGCAGAGCGGCAGCTTGCCTTCGGCCAGCCGGTTCGCGCCGTATTTCTCGTATTCCTCCTTGCTGCCATCGGCCTCCGGGCCGCCGGCGCAATAGGTGCACTTGTCCATCTTGCCGCGAGAGCCGAAATTCCCGACCTTCGGGTATTGCGGCGCACCGAACGGACAGGCGTAGAAGCAATAGCCGCAACCGATGCAAAGATCCTTGGAATGCAGCACCACGGCATCCGCGGTGGTGTAGAAGCAGTTCACCGGACACACGGCCGCACAGGGCGCGTCGGTACAATGCATACAGGCCATCGAGATCGAGCGCTCGCCAGGCTTGCCGTCGTTGATGGTGACGACGCGGCGCCGGTTGATGCCCCAGGGCACCTCATGCTCGTTCTTGCAGGCGGTGACGCAGGCGTTGCACTCGATGCAGCGATCAGCGTCGCAGAGAAATTTCATACGTGCCATCGTCGTTGCTCCTATGCCGCCGCAATCTGGCAGAGAGTGACCTTGGTCTCCTGCATGTTCGTCGCGGGGTCGTATCCGTAGGTGGTGATCGTGTTGGCGCTTTCACCGAGCACGATCGGGTCGGTGCCCTTCGGGTAGTTGCCGCGGAGATCTTTGCCCCCAAGCCAGCCACCGAAGTGGAAGGGCATCCAGGCAACTCCCTTGCCGACGCGTTCGGTGACGAGCGCCTTCATCTTCGCCCTGGAATTGTTCTCGGCACCGGTGACCCAAACCCAGCCACCGTCCTTGACACCGCGCTCGGCGGCATCGGCAGGATTGATCTCGATGAACATGTCCTGCTGCAATTCGGCGAGCCACGGGTTGGTTCGGGTCTCCTCGCCGCCGCCCTCATATTCGACCAGCCGGCCGGACGACAGGATGAGCGGGAACTGTTTTGCAATACCCCTCTCCACCGCCGCCTTCTGCACGGAAAACCCGATATTCGGCATCCGGAACTGCTTGGCGTCGGGCAGCGTCGGATATTTGGCGACGAGGTCGACGCGCGGCGTGTAGATCGGCTCGCGGTGAACAGGGATCGGGTCGGGCAAGCCGAAGGCATTCATGCGCGCCTTGCCGTTGCCGTAGGGAACGCAGCCATGCGCCAGCGCGACACGCTGGATGCCGCCCGACAGGTCGAGCGCCCACGACACCGCGTCCGGAGTCGCCGGATTGACCTTATTGATCACGGCCATTTCGGCTTCGGTGAGCTCGGTGTCCCAGCCGAGCTTCTTCAAACTCGCGAGCGTGAATTCCGGATAGCCGTCCTGGATGCCCGACCCCAGCGAGTACGAGCCATCCGCGAGCAGGCTCACCTTGCGCGTCGTGCCGTCCGGCAGCTTCTCCTCGCGCTCGATGCCGAACCGCGGCCGGAACGTGCCGCCGCCGTCCATCACGTGCAGATTGGTGTTGTAGAGCAGCGGCGTGCCGGGATGCTTGACCTCCGGTGCTCCCCAGCATGGCCAGGGCAGACCGTAATAGTCGCCGCCGACCTCGGGATCGTCCTTCGGTGCCCGCATGCTCAGCATGTCGAACTTGGCCTGGTTCTTCATGTGAGCCTTGAGGCGCTCGGGCGATTGTCCGCAATAGCCGGTCGACCAGCTGCCGCGGTTCATCTCGCGCAGTACATCTTCCGCTTCAGGAAGATTGTTCTCGACCTTGATTTTCTTGAACATCTGGTCGGCGAAACCGAGCTTCTTCGCCATCAGGTAGATGACCTCGAGATCATCCTTCGATTCAAAGATTGGCTTCACGATCTGCTCGCCCCATTGCAGCGAGCGGTTGGAGGCGACGCGCGACCCCTTGCATTCGAATTGCGTGGCGACCGGCAGAATGTAGACGCCATCCTTGCGGCCCGCCTCGACGGCGAGCGAGGCCCAGGTCGTCGGATGCGGGTCGGCAATGACGAGCAGCTCGAGCGCCTTCAGACCATTGAGGGACTCAGGAATGCGGGTGATGCTGTTGGAGGCGTGTCCCTGCACGAACACCGCCTTCACATTGTCTTTCTGCGCGACCTGATCCTTGGGCAGCGTCACCGCCTCGAACCAGCGGGTCAGCGGAATGCCCGGGGTTTCCATGATCTGCTTGGAGTCGAAGCGGGATTTCAGGAAGTCATAATCGACCTCCCAGACTCGCGACCAATGCTTCCAGGCGCCTTCGGCGAGGCCGTAGTAGAACGGCAGCGTGACGATATCGAGCCCGACATCGGTCGCACCCTGCACGTTGTCGTGGCCACGGAAAATGTTCGCTCCCATGCCCGCTCCGCCGACATTGCCGGTCATCAGCAGCAGGATGCAACTGGCGCGCACATTGGCGGTGCCGACGGTCTTTTGGGTCTGGCCCATGGCCCAGATGAGGGTTGCCGGCTTCTCGGTGGCGAACATCTTGGCGACGCGCTTGAGCTGCTCGCCGGGAATACCGGTGACGCGCTCGACTTCTTCCGGAGGCCACTTCTCAACCTCCTTCTTGATGTCGTCGAAACCGTAGACGCGCTGCCGGATGAACTCCTTGTCCTCCCAGCCGTTCTGGAGGATGTGCCACATCATGCCGTAGAGTATGGGGATGTCGGTGCCCGGCCGCATCCGCACATATTCGGTTGCATGCGCGGCCGTGCGCGTCAGGCGCGGGTCGATGACGACAAAGTTGGCCTTTTGCAGCTCCTTGCCCTCAAGTAGATGTTGCAGCGATACCGGATGCGCTTCGGCCGGATTGCCGCCCAGGACGACCTGTGTCTTCGCATTGCGGATATCATTGTAGCTGTTGGTCATCGCGCCGTAGCCCCAGGTATTGGCGACGCCGGTGACGGTAGTCGAATGGCAGATGCGGGCCTGGTGATCGGTGTTGTTGGTTCCCCAGAACGCACCGAGCTTGCGGAACAGGTAGGCGCCTTCGTTGGTCATCTTGGCCGAGCCGAGCCAATAGACGGAATCAGGGCCCGACTTCTCGCGCACGGCTTGAAGCTTGTCTCCAATCTCGTTGATCGCGGTCTCCCAGGACACGCGTGTCCACTGCCCGCCCACAAGCTTCATCGGATAGCGCAGCCGCCGCTCACTGTGCACGAGTTCGCGCACCGAAGCACCCTTGGCGCAATGCGAGCCTCGATTGATCGGCGAATCCCAGCTGGGCTCCTGGCCGATCCATACGCCGTTCAAGACCTCGGCCGTCACCGTACAGCCAACCGAGCAATGCGTGCAGATGCTCTTGCGGACGGTCGCGCCTGCGGTGAGCGGACCGGCCTGAGCTGCTTCCGCCTTACGCACGCTGCCGAGCGGCATGGTGCCAAGCGCAGCAAGCGCGCCGCCGGCCAGGCCGGACTTGCGCAGGAAGCTGCGGCGGTCGAGACCGCCGGCCTGGCCCGCAAGGGATTCGGCGACGGAACCTCGGCGATCGGAATGCTGGTGTGTTCGCTTGATAAGCACGGGCAGCCTCCCTCTCAGGCCGGATAACGGTTGACGCGGTAGAACGCCTTCACGTGATCGGATTCCTTGTAACGCGCCTTGCGCTTCTCATCGTTGTTTTCGCTGTCCGCTTGCGCCGACCCGACCAACGGCGTCGCAAGCGCAGCGCCGGCGCCGACCGTGCCGATGCCGACCTGGCGCAGGAAGTCGCGGCGTCCGACCTTTGCTTTCGTCTCGTCACTCATCGCATCTCTCCCGGACCGACGCGCGTCGATCAATTGGCAAATGTGAATGCTTCCGTCTCGATCTCGATGAAGGTGCGGCCGAGCGCCCCGACCGCCCGATAGAAGCGCGCATTTCCGGCGCTCTCCATGTCTGCGAAGAGCCGCCCCATCCAGGGTGACAGGTGCTTGTCGAAGAAGGCGCGCTGGGCCTCGGTCGAAGCATCCAGGCAGCCGTCGGCAAGGCCCGACATGATCTCGCACAGGATGGCGGCGTGATCCTCGGGCTCGGAATTGTTGGCAATCCGCTCGATGCCGAGCTTCGTCAGGTCGGCGCGCAGACGCGACAGCGGCCGTTCGTTGAGAAAGCCCGTAAGATAATAGGAGGCATAGGGCAGCAATTCGCCGCGGCCGAGTCCGACGAACAGATCGAAATACTCCCGCTCGACTTTCGCTGCGACGGCACTTGAGGCGGCGTCGGCCAGCGCCGCATGCGCGCGCCCGAGCGGCGTCGCGTCACAGCTCAACGCAGCGAGCTGATCGAGCATTCGTTTTGATGGAGGCGCAGACAGCAGCGCAGCCAGCAGCGCGTATTCGCGCGCGCGCGCCGCATCGATGGGATCGACCAGTTCGGCCGAGCCGGCCTGCTCGCCGTAAAGATCGGGCCGCAGGTCGTTGCGAGGAACACCGGTGGCGGACTCGACTGCAACCACCCGTTGTGCCGGCACGCGGCTCCAGGTCGAGACGGAGGGCTGACTGATGCCAATTTTGCGCGCAAGCTGAGCGATGCCGCCTGCGGCATCGATCGCGCGCTCAAGCCCGTCATCACGCACGTGGACCTCCCATCCAAGAGTCCCGTCTGCAGATATTGTCAGTCTTTTTCAAAGCACTAGTGGAAGCGTAGTCTCGGTTCCACGGACCGTCAATCGCCCGCTCATAGTCCGAGCCTATAGCCTTTGGTCTATTGCTCAGCGCGGCAATGCACCGCCGTGCGTACGCGGCCTGACAGGCTCAGCAAGATCCGCGAATCTCTCCCCCACTATTGGTTGCATTGCAACAGGAATGGCCGGGTGCTCCGTCTCACCCGGCGGCTCGGCGATCTCCGATGGAGGCGTCGCACCGGCTTGATGAAATTGCGCCGAAGAATCCGAAGAATCCGCTGTTTCAGTCAACGCGTCGGGGAGAGACTGCACCACCTCCCGCACGCCGCCGACGATCCGGTCGACGAGTGCAGCCAGCTCCTCCGACGAACAATCCAACGGCCCAAAACCCGGCATCGCGGTCGGATCGTTGAAGTCCCATGCGTTCTCCGCCAGACCGATGAAGTCGCGAATTGCGGGATCGGCCGCCCAAGCGCGGCGAAGAGCCGCACGACCCAACTCCTGTGGAATACCCTTGCTCAGGAACGCGGTGATGTCGGTTGCAGCATCGATTTCGTCGATCGACGGCAGGCTCGAGAGATCGATCTCGCTCTCGTCGTTCTTGACCTCGAGGGGAGGCGTGGGTTGCGCCGCAGCAGGCGTCGCCGGCTCCGCTCGCGCCTCGCGCTTGCGGCGGGACCAACGTGCAAGGAACTCCTCCTCGCTCATTCCTGTCCGCCCTCATGTTCGCGCCGCGCCAGCGCCTCCGGGTCGGCGCGGCGCCGCTTGCGCTTGACGAATTCCCGCTCGACATGGTGCTCGGCCACGAAGCTTTCAATTGCCTCGCGCAGCACCTCCGGCATCGGCACGGCCTCGACGAGATTGTCGGCGGCTTCGGTAAAGCCCTCGCCCTCGGCGGGATCGGCGGTGACCGCGGCAATTGCATAGGGCCACTCGCCTTCCGAAGGCGACAGCACGGTCCATATACTCGGACTGCCGGAGGCGAGATTGTCACGATAGCGCGCCGTCTCGGACGGATAGAGATCCACGGTCGCACACCCGGCGTAGAACAGTGTCGAGCCGTCCTGCTCGCGAAGCACGGTCCACGGTCGTGTGTCCGGCTCGTCCGGCAGGACGGCAATTCCGCGCCAGATGAAATCGACCCAGGGCGAGTCGGCCTTGCGCCGCTCCACCACGACACCGACGGCAATGGACAATAAGGGCCGCGCCGCAGGGCTCATGTTGCCACCTCCAGGCCCTTCACCGGCAGCCCGGTCAACAGATTTTGCGGCTTCAGCCGGAGCTTCTGGTCCGCCGTCATCGACAGGATCAAGTAGACCGGCTCGTCCCTGACATCGTCAAGCGTCCGCCTTGGATCCGCAAAGGTCAGCCGGAACAGTGCAAGCACCCGGTCGGCGCTGCGCTGATCGAGTTCCTCACCGTGCCAAAGGCGGTCGCCGAGCCGGGTGGCGTCGGCATCGAGCCCGACATACCAAGTGAGCTTCTCGTCCTGCAACGCGCGCAGCGGCTCGATCATGACATCGATGCCGAGCAGATGGGCGATCCAGCGCGTCATCGCCTGTGCCAGCGCAGTTGGTCCGCGTCCGCCGGCGGTGAGGTCGAGGGCCATGTCGAACTGATCGCTGCGCTGCCAATAGCCCCCGGCGTTCTCCTCGCTCAACACGTCGACCACCGCATCGGTGGTGGCTCCCAGCATCGACATGAGAGAGAGCACCGGGGTCGGACTGCGGCCGCCGATGATCTCCTCGTCACCGAGCAGCACGGCCTGCTCATGCGGCAGGACCCGCTGGACCCGGAAGAACAGCTCGGCCGCGCGCAGCACGAACGGATCGTCGCAGCCGTCGAGGGCGTTCCGCAGGATGACGTGCACGAGCTGGTTGACGAACAGCGGCGGCAGGTCGTTCGCCCCGGACCGTACGAAGGCAAGATAAGCTGCTTCGACCGTCGGATGCCGCACCAGGAGATCGCGAAACGCCAGCACGAACTGCCAGTTCTCCCGGGCGTCGGGATCGGCAAGTGCCGCAACTTCCTTCGCACCGACCGCCTGGCGCGGGTCGGCAAGCAATTCGCGATGCAGCCGGCGTTCGGCCGGGCACGCATCCTCCGGCGGCATCAGCTCGGGTCGGGCAAAATAAGCCTTGAGGAAGTCATCGGTGACGCGCAGTCCACCGCCCTCGTCGCGATCGAGCAGATGATGGCCGCAGGCGATCCAGAAATCGTTCATCTGGCGGTCGGTCCCCGGCCGAGATCCGCAAGCCGGAGACTGCCGTCCGGCTCGACGTCGTCCTCCATTTCCATGAACGAGAACGCCTTGCCGTGTCCCTGCCCCTCGCGGAGTTGCAGGCGGCGGAACGACTCGCGGACCTCGCCGTCACTCACCGCCCGATGCACCGCAATAAGCGAGCTGATCGGATGGCTGCAAAGCGCCTGCGAGAATGCCACCTCCTCCTCCGCGGCGGCCTTTGCGGTCGCGACGTCCGGCGCGCCGAAGCGGTCGACGAGCTGCCTTGCCAGGAGATCGATCAGACTTTGGTAATCGTCCGCGGTCGCCGGAACGATCTGCGCCAGCGTCGACCAGCCCCAGGATTGCACCCCGAGGAAGCCGCCGCGAAACGCCGCCCGCTCCTTGCCCTCGAGCGTCGCAGCATCGCACTCCCAGAAGCGGAAAGCACCGGAAACGGCCCATTCGCCGGGCTCTGCCGCCACGTCAAACACGAAGGTGTCGGAGGGATCGAGCGCGATGGTACGCAGGAGCTTCACAGCCGCGGGCCTCCGAGGGCCGGATCGAGCCAGGATGGGGTCGCAAGGGCCTGCACGAGGTCGCCACGTTCGGTCGCGCCCGCCCCGATCCGGCGCGTGAGGAGATCACCGTGATCGTCGATGCGCTGGACGGTCTGCCGTTCGCGCGGCATGCGGGAGAGATATTCGCGCGCGACGCCGTCAAAACCGTCCGCCCGCCAGCCGTCGAATGCCAGCATCAGGTGCCGGGCAAAGCTCTCCGTGATCTGCGCCGCGCCAGCCTCGCCGAAGCCTTCCTGGTCGAGCGCCGAGGCCAGCGGGTGAACGCCTGGATCGTCGTCGTTCATGGCGACCGTCCGGATCATGGCCCCGAATACCAGCCAGGGCGGCGGTGCATGCTCGTCGGCATCGGAAGGCCAGCCCATCCGTCCGCCACCGACCAGCCCCCCATCGATCCTGACTGCATCCGGCCAGCCGATCGTGATGGGTTCGCTCGGCGGCGCATAGGCGCGTAGCGCATCGGTGAGCGCGACCATGCCGGCGTAGAAGGCGCGCCGCGCGGTGCGCAGCGGCTCGGCCGGCTCGAGCACCACCGCGAACTCTGCGAGGTCGAAGCGGCCGACATAGACGAGCGTGCCGGCGCCGCTCTCCGGTGCAATGCGGCATGCATGGGCAAAAGCGTCGCCACTCTCGCGCAGCCGCACCAATGTGAACGGCGGCGGCAGGTGAATCGGTTCCGCCAGGGAAACGTGGCTGACTAAGGTCGAGGACAGACCGTTCTCCGCTTTCCTTTTCTTCCCGATGGATAATGTCTATACGAGACCAAGGGCCGGCGCGAGTCCGTCGTCGTCGTCCGAATGGCGGAGGGGTTAACCTGGAGCAGCCATCGAACACCGTCCTGATCTGCTCGTGCGAAGACACGATGCGTCTCGACGTGGCCACGATCAAGCGCGGATGTCCGAGCAGCGAGATCAGGGGCTTCCGCCATCTCTGCGGTGCCGAGCTCGATCATTTCCGCACGATCGCGGCGACAGAGGGCACGCTAACGGTCGCCTGCACGCAGCAGGCGGCGCAATTTTCGGACGAGGCCGGCGAACGGCCTGATGCGGTCAGCTTCGTCAACATCCGCGAAACGGCGGGATGGTCACGCGACGGCGCCCGGGCCGGTGCAAAAATGGCTGCCCTGCTCGCATCCGCCTCCATCCCGGCGCCAGACTATCCGCTCGTCACCTTGTCGAGCGAGGGCGTGGTCCTGATCTATGGGCGCGATGAGGCCGCGATCGAGGCCGGCCGCCTGCTAGCCGATCACCTCGACGTCACGGTGATGCTGAAGCAGCTCGATGAGTTGGTGCCGCCGACAGCAGCGGTCTTCCCGATCGTGAAGGGCACGATCCGCTCCGCGAAGGGTCATTTCGGCGCCTTCGAGCTTGCGATCGACGATTATGCGCGTCCCCGCCCCTCTTCGCGCGATCGCTTCGTGCTCGACGCGTCACGAAGCGGCGTCACCTCGCACTGCGACATCGTGCTCGATCTTTCCGGCGGGATGCCGCTATTTCCTGCCCATGAGCTGCGCGACGGCTACCTTCGCGCGGATCCGAACGATCCCGCGGCGGTGTTGCGTGCGGTGCTGAGCGCGCGCGACCTCGTCGGCAGCTTCGACAAGCCGAAATATGTCGACGTGACGCCCAGTCTGTGCGCCCATTCGCGCTCGAAGCGCACGGGATGCCATCGCTGCCTCGATCTCTGCCCGACCGGGGCGATCACGCCCGTCGGGGATCATGTCGCAATCGACCCGAACATCTGCGCGGGCTGCGGCCAATGCGCCGCCGCCTGCCCGACTGGCGCTGCGTCCTACACGCTGCCGCCCGCCGATACGCAGCTCCAGCGCATTCGCGCCATGCTGCTCGCCTATCGCGAGGCCGGTGGCACGAATGCCGTGCTGCTCTTTCATGACAGCCCGCATGGCACACCGTTGATCGATGCCCTGGCGCGATATGGCGACGGCCTGCAGGCGAACGTGCTTCCCTTTGCCGTCAACGAACTGACGCAGCTCGGACTGGAGGCGATCGTCGGCGCCTTCGCTTATGGGGTATCGGCGGTACGGTTCCTGCTGCGGGCAAAGCCGCGCCACGATGTGACGGGATTGTTGCAGACGATCGGCATGGCGGAGGCGATCCTTGGTGGTCTCGGATTTACCGGCCGCCGCCTCGCCACCATCGAAACGGACGATCCTGATGCGCTCGGCGCGCATCTGACAGAGATCGGCACGCTCGCCGCCGTCGCGACGCCCGCGACCTTCAAGACGGTCGGCAAGCGGCGCGACCTCTTGCGATTTGGACTGAGCGAGCTGCACCGCCTGGCGCCGACACCGGTGGACGTGATCGCGCTACCGCCGGGAGCGCCGATCGGCGCGATCAGCGTCGATACCGGCGGCTGCACCCTGTGCCTTTCTTGCGTCTCGGCCTGCCCGACCGGCGCACTGCGCGACGATCCCGAGCGCCCCGTGCTGAAATTCGTCGAGGACGCATGCGTGCAATGTGGCCTGTGCCAGAGCACATGCCCGGAGAAGGTCATCAGTCTCAAGCCGCAGATCGATTTCCGCGCAGCCCGCGCTTCCGCCGTGACCATCAAGGAAGAGGAGCCCGCGCTTTGCGTCCGCTGCGGCACGGCCTTCGGTGTCAAGAGCACGATCGACCGCATCGCGGCCAAGCTCGAAGGCCGGCACTGGATGTATCCGGCGGGCGATAAGCGCGTCGCGGCACTCAGGATGTGTGCCGACTGCCGCGTCATCGTCATGAGTGAACAGCAATTCGATCCGTTCAAGGGCGTTCCCGAACGAACGCCACCGCGCACCACGGACGACTATCTGCGTCAGCGCGAGGCCAAGGACAACAACGGGTAATTTCGCAGGGTCGGAAACTTAAGGAAGCATCACCATGGCTCGTTTCATTGCAGCGTTGTCGACGTGCATGATCTCGATTGCTCTTGCCGGTGGATCGGCCGAAGCCGCCGCTCCTCCCCTGACCAAGGCGCAGAAGATCGCGGTGAAGCAGGCGATCGTCGCCTGCAAGGCCGAAGCCAAGGGCAAGAAAATCGCGTGGCTGTCGCGCCGGAAATACGTCAACCACTGCGTTGCCGAAGCGTTAAAGGAGCATCCCATCGTCGAGGTCATTCAGATCCTCAAGCAGCATCCGGAGATGAAGGATCTGCCGATGGACAATTGGGATTCGATCTGAGAGGCGGTTACCGCGACGTGGCGCGGCCAAGGAAATCCGTCAATGCGCGCCGGTCCTCGGCCGAGCCGATGCGCTGCTCCGGCATCTTCGTCCCGGGCGTGTAAGTGTTCGGTCCGACTTCAAACAACTTTGCGACCGTCTCCGGCGTCCAGGTGATGTCCATCGTCTTCAGGGCCTCGGAGAAGCGATAGCCCGGGAGCGATGCGATCTTGCGGCCGTAGAGTCCCGCAAGCGTCGGGCCCGCACGCTGAACCTCCTTGTCCGACAGCGTGTGACAGGCAACGCAGGCACGAAACACCTCTGCACCGTGGTCGCCAGCATAGCTCGCCAGCGGATCGGCCGCTTCGCCGGGTTGGCCTGGGCTGATCGGGTTGCCCGTACGCGCGTTCCAGCGCCGGATCTTGCCGTCCGCGCCACCCGTGATCAGCGTCTCGCGATCTGGCAGGAAAGCGACCGACCAAACCGGAAGTCCAGGCTCGATCAACGTGCGCAGCAGGCTGCGCGATTTGCGGTCGATGATGGCTATCGTGCCGCCGATGCCGGCTGCGGCAATCAACATGCCGTCCGCCGAGATCGCCAAGGCCACCACCGATGACGGGCCGGCCGCAACCTCGCCGCTGATCTTGCCGTCCGTGGTCAGCATGCGCAGCATGCCATCGACCGCGCCTGTCACGATTTCTCCGTCCGGCGCCACGGCCACGGCATTGAGCGGCGCCGGCAACGTCACGATTTCGGGCGGGCCGTCCGGCAAGCGCCAGATGCGCATCGTCAGATCATAGCCGACGCTGACAAGCGACTTGCCGTCCGGCGTGAACGCGACGCCGTTGACGTTCTGCGAATGCCCTGCGAGCACGCGCGAGGCGCCATCGGACAGCGACCATAGCCGCACCGTGCGATCCCAGGAAGCGGATGCGAGAAGCGCCCCCTCGGGAGAGGCCGCAAGCGCGACGATCGGACCCTCATGTCCCTCGAACACCCGGTCCGGCTGCTGCCGACCGGCCATCCACACCGCAATGCGTACATCAGCACCCGCCGTGACCATGCGGCCGTCGTTCAGGAAGGCGACCGCATTGACGGCATCAGCATGATACCGCAACACCTGCTCCGCGGTGTCCGTCTCTAGCGACCAGCGAATGGCCGCAGTGTCGAAGCCGCCGGACAAAAGCCCCTTCCCATCGCGGGAGATAGCGAGAGCCCGTACGGGGCCGCCATGTCCCACCATGTCCGCGTGCACGGATGATACTGCAACGATGGCCCACAGGACTGCGGCGCCACCGGCGCAGAAAGGTAACCTCATTGCCCCTCACCGGCCCTGATCACGTTCATGCCCTCGAGATTGCCAGAACAGCCGGCGGAGATGAATATCCGATCTACTTGGCTGGTGCCGTCGTGGTCTTGGATGATCCTTCAGGCGCGGCCTGCATTCCAGGCGGACTCTGACCTTGGGGACTTTCGGCGGGCGCGCCACCCGAACCCGTATATGTTGGACCCGTCCACCCTTGCGGCTGCGGTTGGCCCTTCTCCTCGGGAGGCGTTTGCGCCGCCGGTGAGTTGGGTTGCGCGGGCTGGGCGGAGGCGCTCTCGAAGAGCACGAGTGCTGCAAAGCACAAAATCGTCGTCAGCAATTTCACGTCGGATCCTCCGATGCACGTACCAAACGAGCTGACACCGCTTACGTTCCGGAATGTGCGCCGCAACAGACTGGCGTTGCATATCCTGCTTGAACGCCGGGAGGCCGGGCACTACGCTTGCGCAGGTCTGGTGACGTCAAGGCGGACGGCATGCAGGGGCGAACGCGGCCATTTCTGCAGATGCTGGCGCGACTGCGCGCTTTGCGCGCGCTTGATGGATCGCAAGATCCCGATTCCCGAGACGCGTCGCCCTTTCTGATCCTCATTGCCGTCGTGCTTGCGCTTCTTCTCGCGATGTTGGAGGTCGACCTGAATCACGCCGCGCTTCAGTCCCTTGGCCTGATGGGCAATGCATTTTCCGCCGATCCCATCTTCAAAAGCCCGTAAGTCGGCTCGTGGCGTGATGCGATCAACGAGTTTGCTCGCGGCAAGCTGTGTCGTATAAGTACCTTGATGCTCTTCGATGGAGACTGAGGATGAAGGCGTTTCTTCTAGGCTGCGTCGCGGCCTTGGTCATCGCAATTGCGGGGATGGTGCTCTTGAACCGAGTCCAGGAGCCGGTCGCGCAAGCGTTTGCCACAACCGGCGTACGTCTCTGAGACACCCAAATTCCGGGAGGACAAAGGCGAGGTAGTTGGCCGCAGCCTTATCGTAACGTGTCGCCACCCGACGGCATTGCTTGATCCGATTGAAGAAACGTTCGTCAATTATCATGTTCCCTGGCTTCATTTGCTTTGGGCGCTCTCTCAATGACTGGACGAAGCTTCAAACAGCTACTTTGCATCGCCGGTGCGGTGGCATTTCCGCTCCTTTTGGATGTGCTCACGCTGAATTCGCATCGCGCCTTCGCCCAAACAGAGCCGGCACCACAAGCTGCCAGTCCCCGCTTTCGTGCGGATGGACCGGCTGCAGACGAATTTGGCCAGAAGGACGGATATCCGAGTTGCAAGGGTATCGACTATGTTGACCAAAAGCGCTGCCGGGTAGGCGCGCTGAGCCGCTATGACACTCTGTTTCCTGCACGCACCATCAGTGCTCCGAAACAGTCAATCCCGCTGGCTCGCGCAGCGCACGAACCCGTCATTCACTACGCCTTCGCCGGACTCCAGCTGACGCTCGATGACTACCTCAATCGCCAACCGGCCACCGGCCTATTGATTGCGAAAGACAATACGATCCTGGTCGAGCGTTACCAGTACGGACGCAGCGATAGGGATCGCCTCGCGTCCTTCTCGATGGCGAAGACCGTGCTTTCGCTGCTCATCGGGATCGCCGTCAAGGAGGGCGCCATCCGGTCCGTCGATGATCTCGCGGAAAGCTATGTCCCTGACCTGAAGGACACCGAATACGGCCGGACGCCGATCAAGGCTTTGCTGCTGATGTCTTCAGGTGTCGCATTCTCGGAGGATTACGGCAGCAAATTGAGCGATATTTACAAGCTGGCCCGTCTGACGATTGAGCCGGGCTCTCCCGGCAGCCTCTCCGCGGTGAAGCAGTTCAATACCCGTCTCTCCCCGCCCGGCGTGCGTTTTTCTTATTCGTCCGCTGAATCGCTGGTCCTGGGCCTGGTGCTCGCGGCTGCCACCAAGCGAACCGTGTCCGACTATGCCGCCGAAAGGCTCTGGCAGCCAATGGGGGCGGAAGCTGATGCGACATGGATCATCGATGCGACCGGGCAGGAAATCACATTTGCCTATGTCAACGCGGTGCTGCGCGATTGGGCGCGGCTCGGCCTGATGCTGGCCAATCACGGCAATTGGAATGGAAAGCATATCGTGCCGGCAGACTGGCTCACGGCATCGGCTGCTGATTCGCTTCCGACATATACACCCCTGGCGAAGTACGGTTATCAAATCTGGTATTCCGCAGACACCAAACGTTTCTCGCTCCAGGGCCTCCGCGGACAATTTGTCTTTGTCGATCCGGACCTAAAGCTTGTTCTCGTGCAGACCGCGCTCAGCGGTGACCCGCCCGCGACCGCTGAGCTGTTCGCTCTTTGGAATGCGCTGCGAGCGCAGGTTCGGTAGGCCGCGGGTGGCCCTCATTGACGCGAACGCGACAACTGACGCGGCGGCGCGTTTGGTCGGTGTGGCCGCTATGTAGACGAACGCTGACCGGCTTCCACACATGCTAGATGCAGCGATAGCGCTCGATACTGGAGAGATCAGGCGCGGCGCCGAGCCCCGGCTCGTGGTCCAGTTCGACCGTGCCGTCGCTGACATTGAGGATCGGGCCGCAAAACAGATCGCGCAACGGGTTGTCGTTGGCATCGACTTCCAGCCAGCCATCGCCTCCGACGCCGGCAAGGAGATGCGCGGACGCAAGTAGGCCAATGCCTCCGCCGAGATAGTGCGGGCAAAACGTCCTGCCTGCCTTCAGGATGTCGCGCGCCAGCCCGGCACAGACGCTGAGGCCGCCCCATTTGGCGATATCGGGTTGAACCACGCCGAGCACGTCTTCGGCCAGAACGTCCTTGAAGGCGTCGACGCTCGCAATATTTTCGCCGGCGGCAATCGGCATCTTCGCCAGGGCGTGCAGGCTGCGCCATTCCTCGCGCGGACGATCGGCACGAATCGGCTCCTCCAGCCAGCGCAGATCGAACGCGGCAAGCCGCGGCAGCATCGCCAGAGCCTGGGCGACCGACCAGCCCTGATTGGCGTCGCTGGCAAGCATGCCTTCGCCGACGATGCCGCGCAGCGCGGCCAAATTGGCGAGATCGGTCTCGGGGCCAAAGCCGACCTTCAGCTTCAAGGCGCGATGGCCGCGCCTGATCGCCGCTTCCGCCGTCTGCGCGGCGCCGTCGGGATTGATTCCGCTGGCATAGACCTTGATCTTGTTCGACCGGCCGCCGAGCAGCCGCCACAGCGGTAAGCGCTGACGGCGCGCGGAGAGATCCCACAGCGCAAGATCGATGCCCGCGATCGCCTGCGCAAATGGTCCCGGTTCGCCGCATTGAAGCGCCAGCACCTCGGTGCCCTTGCTCAGGGTCTCGAAGGCCTGAGCAGGACTGTCGAATTTGCGCCCGACAAGGCCGGGCGCGAGCACCTCGTTGACGAGCCGGGCGCGATGCTCCGCGCCTGGCGCCGGAAAGTTGGACCAGGCTTCACCCCATCCCTCGATGCCGTCTTCGTCGACGGCACGAACGAAGACGGCGGGACGGTTGAGCATCTTGCCGAACGACGTCACCACCGGCGTCGCCAGCGGATAGCGATAGCAAAACGCCTCGATCGAGCGGATGGTGAAGCCGTCAGTCATGTTTGCGGACCCTGCGATCGGAATGAACCACGCGGAGCCACTATCTCAATAGGCGCGCGCGAAGTCACCTTCCTGCTTGATATCAGCGAACACCGGAAAGCGCGCCTTCCACGGCGTGCCCTTGGCCGTGGTGAGCTTGTTGAGCCGATCAAGCACGCCGAGACCATCCTTGCGGAGGCTGGCGGACACCGCCGCACGGTCCGGGAAATTCTTCAGAACGGCGTCGAGCCAGATGGTGCGACCGGCGAGGAAGCCGCTTGCGCCCGCGGCATAGGAGTAGTCGAGAACGCGCTCGAATTTTTCTGGCGCGGCACCGCCCGACAGCAGCACCCAGGGAATGCTGCGCTCGCGGCAAATGTCGCCGATCGCATCGAACTCCTTTTGCGCGGCCTTCGCCTCCGCACTGCCGTCGCGGGCCGGCAGGCCATTGGCTGCGAGCGGGCTCTCCAGCTTGAGGAGATCGACGCAATATTCCGGCTTGGCGAACTCGCGCACGCTGTCGATGACGAGGCCCGGCAGCTTGCCCGGCGATTCCACGTAGTCGGCGGTGTGGTTGGCGCTGCCGAGGAACGGATAGACCAGCAGCTCGAGCACATAGGGAATGTCGTGGCGGGCGCAGTCCTCGCCGATCGCGCGAACGAAACGCTTCTGGTGCTTGTTCACCGCGGCATCGGCGTCCGGCCGATACCAGGCCAGCACCTTGACGGCGTCGCCGCCCATCGCGCGGATCTTCTCCACGCTCCAATTGGTGATCGCGCGCGACTTGCGGCCGCCCGCGGTTTCCTCGACGCGGTGCTCCTCCAGCGTCATGATCAGGCCGCAGCGCGGCGGCAACAGGTCGATCGCAGCCGGTACCGCGAAATTCGGATCGAACAGCATCGAGCTGCAATGCGGTGCGAGGTTCTCGACGAGAAGGCGCTTCGCCGCCGTGACGTCGGAATATTCGACCTGCTCCCGGGTGATGCCTTTTGCTTTCGCGATGGCATCGAACAAGGGCGGCCGCTGGTCCAGCGCGACCATGCGAAAGTGGCCCTCCGCGTCAGCAAGCCGTGCCAGGCCGCGGTTCTTTCCAATCGTTCTCATGGCGTCGTCCTCATGAATGCAAGACACTCGTTGATATCAGGGATTCCGTTGCGGCCGCCGGCGTGGCGGCATTTCATGGCGGCCGTGGCTGCCGAAAACGCCATGGCGGCGCGCGCATCGAGACCGACGCCGATCGCAAGCGCATAGGCGCCGTGAAAGACGTCGCCGGCGCCTGTGGTATCGACGACCTCGACGGCATAGGCCGGCTGCCGATACAGCTCGCCGTTCTCATACCAGCTCACGCCGCCCTCGCCGCGCGTGACGGCGATGACGCGGCAGCCGAAGCGTGTAAGCGCAGCGAGAGATTCACCTTCGGCCGATCCGGCGAAGGCGGTGAGCGCAGGTTCGGAGAAGATCGCATGATCCGTCAGCGGCAGCAGCCGCTCGAACACCTCGGCATCGGCCATGTCGCCGTCAAGCACCGTCGGAATGCCGCGCGCGCGAGCCTCGCGGAGCAGTGTCGCGGCGCCCTCGACCCAGCGCGGATCCGCCAGCACGGAGGATGCGCGTGCGACCGCTTCGAGCGGAAGCCAGTCCGCGGCTTCCGGAAACAGGCCGCGGAAGTTGACGATCTGCCGCTCACCGGAAGTGTCGACGATGATCCCGGAGACGGACGAACGGCCGTCGGGAAACAGGCGGAAATTCTCGACATCAACGCCTTCGGCCATGAAGGCCGATTTCATCTCGTGGCCCGCGGCGTCGTTGCCTGCCCGCCCCCAGAACGCGACGGACGCGCCAAGCTTTGCTATCGCGACCGAGGCGTTGGCCGACATGCCGCCGCCAAGCGTGCGGTATCCGGTCGCCTTGATCTTCTCGCTCTGTCCCGCGAACAGCCGATCGACGCGCCAGACCTGGTCGAGCGCGGACAGTCCGAGGCAGATCACATGGACCGGCCTTTGCCGCGAGGCGACGCCCGCCAGTGCCGACAGGTCACCGATGTTCGCCGGCGCGCTCACCGCAAAACCTGCCCGTTGGCGGCATCGAACAGATGCGTCTTGCCCGGCTGCGGCCGCAAGCTGATGCGATCGCCGACCTTCGGCCGCAGCGACGGATCGACCCGCGCGATCGCGGAGACGCCGGCAAGATCGAAATGGATCAGCGTATCCGATCCGAGCGGCTCGACCAGCTTGACGTTGATGGCAATGCCGTCGGCGGCCTCCGTGGTCACGGCGAAATGCTCAGGCCGAATTCCGAGCACGGCATTGCCCGCCAGCCTGAGACGGCCTGCGCTCTCGTCCTCCAGCGGCACCATCATCCCGCCTTGCGAGAGGATCGCACGCTCCTGCCGCCACTCCACCGGAAAGAAGTTCATGGCGGGCGAGCCGATGAAGCCGGCGACGAACTGGTTGGCCGGCCGCTCGTAGACCGTCTCCGGCGTGTCGTATTGCTGGATCGTACCGCTCTGGAGCACCACGATCCGGTCGGCCATGGTCATGGCCTCGATCTGGTCGTGGGTAACGAAGACCATGGTGGTCTTCAGCTCCTGCGACAGTGCCTTGATCTCGGCCCGCACCTGCCCGCGCAGCTTTGCGTCGAGATTGGACAGCGGCTCGTCGAATAGGAACGCCTTGGGATTGCGCACGATGGCGCGGCCCATGGCGACACGCTGGCGCTGTCCGCCGGAGAGCTCCTTCGGCTTGCGGTCGAGATAGGGCTCGATGTGCAAGAGCGCCGCGGCGCGCTTCACGCGCGCGTCGATCTCGGCCTTCGGCACCCCACGCAACTCCAGCGCAAAGGACATGTTGTCGTAGACCTTCATGTGCGGATAGAGCGCGTAGTCCTGGAACACCATCGCGATATCGCGCTGCGCCGCCTGAACGCCGTTGACGCGCTTGTCGCCGATATAGAGCTCTCCCGAAGAAATCGGCTCGAGGCCGGCGATGATGCGCAGCAAGGTGGATTTGCCGCAGCCGGACGGACCGACGAAGACGACGAATTCATGGTCCGCGATCTCCAGGTTGAGATCGGGGATCACGGTGAAATTGCCGTAGCGCTTGACGAGGTTGCGGATCGAGATCGAGGCCATGATCGCTCAGTCCAGCGCCAGCACGGGCTTGATCAGCTCGCCCTTGGCGAAGCGAGCGAAATTTTCTGGCAGAGCCGAGAGGCCGAACTCGCCATCGACGAGGACGCGGTATTCGTCCTTGTACTTACGCAGCAGCTCGACATTCGGCTCGAAATCCGAAACCGGGAAGTAGAAAGTCCGGATCATGTAGAAATCCTTGCGGCGGAACACTTTGCCTTCTTCGATGGTCCAGGGCGCGGCATTCTCGCCGACCAGCACCAAGGCGCCGCGCGGCAGCACCAGCTCGATGCCGAGGTTACGCGCCGCATGCGCGCCGGAGCATTCCATGATGAGGGCGAAGCGCTTCGAGGTATCGCCGACGGGGTGCGCCTTCGCGCTGAAGGCTTGCGCGATCCTGAGGCGTACGGCGTTGGGATCGGCGACATGAACGTCATCGTAGCCGAGTGCGCGGAGCGCCAGCACGACGCCGAGGCCGACGGGCCCCGCTCCCATCACGAGAACCGGTCCCGCCTCGGTCGGCGGTACCACGCGGCTGACAAAGCGCACAGCGTGGCCCGACGTGCCGATGGTGTCGAGCAGCAGCGGCGCGAGACTGTCCTCGATGTCGTCGGGCACCGGCAGCAGGCAGTTTTCCGGCACCGGCACGTATTCGGCATAACCGCCCGGCCTGTTCCAGCCGATCAGGCTCGAGACGTCCAGGCACATCTGGGTGTCGCCGCGCTTGCATGCGGCGCAGCGGTCGCAGTGCAAGGGGATATAGACGGCGCAGCGCCGGCCATGCAGCCGGTGCCCCGGCTGCTCGACCACGCCGAAAATCTCGTGGCCCGCGGTGAACTCGGCGCCCTTGTGCCAGAGCTTGAAGTCCGAGCCGCACAGCGCGGTGCGCGAAACGCGCACGAGCACTTCGCCGGTACTGATTTCGGGCATCGCCACGCGCTCGATGGTGATGCGATCGTTGCCGTGGAAGACAGCGGCCTGCATGATCGAATTTGGGCGAGGTGTTACGTTCATCGGAGACCTAGCCTTTCACCGCGCCGAGCGTCAGTCCGGAGACCAGCCAGCGCTGAACCAGGGCCGCCAGCACCAGCGGCGGCAAAGCGATCAGCGTCGCCGCGGCCATCAGGGCGCCCCACTGCGTCGAGCCTTCGCCGATGAAGTTGAAGGCCGCCGCGATCAGCGTCTTGGTGTCGCCGTTGGAGAGCACCAGCGCAAACAGGAAGTAATTCCACGAGAACACGAAGGCGAGGATCGCCGACACCGCGACGCCGGATGCCACCAGCGGCAGCGCGATGCGCCAGAGAATGCGTGTGACGCTGCATCCATCGACCTGCGCCGCCTCGAACACGCTGCGCGGGATGCCGTCGAAGGACGGCAGCAGGACCCAGATCACGATCGGCAGCGTGATCACGGCGTGGCTGAGGATCAGCGCGGTGTAGGAGCCGATCATGCCGACCTGCCGGAACATGACGTACCAGGGCAGCAGGAACAGCGTGCCAGGCGCCATGCGCGCCGCCAGCGTCAGGATCGCCGGCCACGAAATCCGCGTCCAGGAGACGGCAAACGCGGCGGGGATCCCGAACAACAGTCCGAGCGCGGTCGAGCCGACGGTGACGATGAGGCTGTTGAGCGCGTAGCTCAGGAACGGCGTGGTTCTGGTCAGCTCGACATAGTTCTCCAATGTCGGTGTGAAGACCAGCGTCGGCGGATAGGCCGTGACCTCGAAGGACGGCTTGAACGAGGACAGCACCATCCAGACCGTCGGCGCCATGATGAGGACGCCTGCCAGCACGAGCTGCACCAGGTTGAGCCAGCGGATCCAGCGGTCGGTGTTGGCGGCATCGGTCATGGCGTCACCAGGCCACCGCGCCGCGCAGGCGGTTGAAGGCGAGCACGGCGCCGAACACGATCGCGGTCAGTGTCAGCATCAACGCGCTGGCATAGCCGATGTTGAAGAATTCGAAGCCGACACGGAAGCCGTAGATGTTGAGCGTGTTCGAGGCGTTGCCGGGGCCGCCCTGGGTGGTGATGTAGATGATGTCGAAGAAGCGCAGGAGATCGACGCTGCGCAGGATCGCCGCGGTGACGATGGTCGGCAGCAGCAGCGGCAGCGTGATGCGCTGGAAGGTCTTGAACGGCGATGCGCCGTCGATTTGCGCGGCCTCATAGACGCTCGGCGGCAGCGATTGCAGACCGCCCAACACGATCAAGGCGACGTAGGGCGTCCACTGCCAGCTGTCGATCAGGGCAACGGTCGGAATGACCAGTGACGGCGAGGCCAGCCAATCCGACGGCGGCAGGCCGAACGATTGCAACATGTAGTTGGCTGCCCCCAGCGACGGATCGAGGATCACCAGCCACATCATGCCCGCCACCACCGGCGGCATCATGAACGGCGAGATGAACAGCGAGCGCACGATCCCCGGCAGGCGCTTGGCATGAAACAGCACCAGCGCGAGCCAGACACCGAAGACGAGCTGCAGCACCAGCGACAGCACATAGAGCGCGATCGTGACCCACAGCCCGTGCCAGAACTCGTAGTCGGAGATCAGCCTGGAGTAATTGGCAAGGCCGGCGAAGGACTGCTTGCCGGTCGATGAGAAATTCTGGAAGCCGAGCCAGACCGTATAGACGACGGGAAACGCGATCATCGCGACCGTGAAGATCACGGCCGGCGCGGAGAGCGCCGACATTTCCAGCTTCTGCCGGTCCTGCGCGAGTGTCGCGGCCGCATCAGACATGCATGCGTTTCCTTGAGGCGTGAGGAGCTGCCGGCAGGCAGCACGCCAGCCGGCACCGAGGGTTACTTCTGGGCGATCAGCGCATCCAGCGCCTTGTCGGCATCCGCGCAAGCCTGCTCGATCGGCTTCTGCTTCAGGATCAGATCCTGCACCGCCTGGCCGATGAACTCGCGCGATTCCGGATTGGCGACGATGGGATAGCCGACCTCGGACGAGCCTTTGGTGGCCAGCACGTCGAGCGCGGCCTGCCATTCCTTGCGGACCGGCTCCTCGTCGATCCACTTGCGATATTCAGGGTCCTTGGCAACCGACGGGCGCGGCGGGGCGATGCCCTGCAGCGCCATCTTCTTCTGCACCTCGGGGCTGGTCGCCCATTGCACGAAGTACCAGGCCGCCTCCGGCTGCTTGCTGTGCGAGGACACCGCCATGCCCCAGCCGATCGTGGTCGGCACCTGGCCGGCCTCGCCTGCCGGGAACGGCAGCAGGCCAGTGTCCTTCAGCCGGGCGCCGCCTTCCATCACCGTACGCAGCTCATTGGACGATTCGAATGCCATCGCCGCGCGGCCGCTGCGGTAGAGTGCGGAAATCTGCTGGAAGCTGTAATTGACGACGCCGGGCGGACCGAAGTCGCGCAGCAGTCGGCTATAGGTGTCGAGCGCCTCTTTGCCCTTGGCCGAGCAGAGGTTCGACTTGCCGCTGGCGATGTAGGTGCCGCCGATATTGTGCAGCATGTTGCTGAAGGTGTAGGCGATCGCGGGCTTGAGGCCGCGCGAGACGAACGGCGTCACCGCGCTGTCGCAGGTCTTGATCTTCGCGGCGGCAGCCTCGACCTCCTTGATGGTCTTCGGCGCTTCGATGCCGCATTTCTTGAAGATGTCGGTGCGGTAATAGAAGATCGGACCTTCGATGTTCATCGGCATGCTGGTCAGCTTGCCCCCGAAGGTCGCGGCCTTCAGCAGCGCCTGGCTCAGCCCTGCCGGATCGTATTCCTTGGCCACCTCGTTCTTGACAATCGCCGTGAGATCGCCGTACCAGCCGGCCGCCGCGAACTGCTCGCCCTCGCGCGAGGGCAGCGTCATGAACACGTCGACCTCGTCGCTGTTCGCGTTCATGACGGTGACCAGACGCTGGCGCATCTGCTGTTCCTGATAGCCGTCGACCTTCAGGGTCATGCCGGTCAGCTTCTCGAAATCGGCCTTGTAGGTCAGCAGCGCCTGCGCGACCGGATTGTTGTTGGCGAGAAAGGTGACGGTCTTGCCCTTGAACTTCATCCAGTCGAAATCGGCGGCGTGCGCTTGCGCGCTGACGGCGGCAATCGCGAGCATTGGCAACGCGACCTGGGTCGCGAGCATCCTGGCCTTCATCGAACTCTCCTCCCGGCTGGCCGCCTTAAGCCGGCGGACCATTTTGAACATCTTTGCGCGCAATCTGAAAACGGTTACAAAATAGACCTCCGATCAGCTGTGTCAAGCGATGGACAGATCGTGCAATTTGCTGCAGATTAGTGCCATTATCATGGCCATGCATCGCGATCCGCGGAATGTAGCGTTACATTCATGAGATTGAACAACGCCAAGTCCGTCAAGCAGGGCATCCGCGCCGTCGCGGCGCGCGCTGGCGTTTCAACCGCCTCGGTCTCGCGCGCCCTCAACAATCCGGATGCGGTGAGCCCGTCCCTGCGCGCGCGGATCGAACAGGCCATCGACGCGCTCGGCTACATCCCGCATGCGCCGGCGCGCATCCTGTCGTCGCGCCGCTCGCGCACGCTCGGCGCGATCGTGCCAACGATCGACAACACGATGTTCGCGCGCGGCATCGCCTCGCTGCAGCAATATCTCTCGTCGGTCGGCTACATGCTGTTTCTCACCACGAGCGGATATGATCTCGATGCCGAATTGCAGCAGGCGCGCAATCTGATCAGCCGCGGCGTCGACGGTCTGGTGCTGCGCGGCGATTGCCATCACGAGGCCCTGCGCAAGCTGCTTGCCGACAACAAGGTGCCCTTCATCAATGTCGGCATCTACCAGCCGGACAGGCCCTACCCTTGCGTCGGAACGGACAACGAAGCCGCAGCCCACCGCGCCGCCGCCCACGTCATCGAACTCGGTCACCGCCGCATCGGAATCGTCTCGGCGCTCCAGCGCAACAACGACCGCGCCAGCGCCCGCGTCGCCGGCTTTCACCGCGCGCTTGCCGAGAACGGCCTCGAGCTTCCTTCGCAATGGCACGTCGAGGTGCCCTATACGCTCGACGATGCGCGCGAGGCGGCACGCTATCTCCTCAACCTCAAGGACCGCCCGACAGCCGTGGTGTGCGGCAACGACGTCATTGCCTACGGCGTGTTGCTCGAGGCGGAGCGCGACGGGTTCTCCGTACCGCGCGACCTGTCGGTGGTCGGCTTCGACGACCTCGACTGGAGCCGCCATTTGCGCCCGAGCCTGACCACGATCCACGTTCCAACTGGAGAAACTTGGCAGCGCGCCGGCGAATATCTGGTGCGGAGCCTTGCCGGCGAGCAGACTATCATGCATCGCGAGATCGATTTCTCGCTGGTGGTCCGCGAATCGACGGCTCCGCCTCCGAAATCCCTGAAGTGAGATCTCCCGATGAATTCGAACTTTGCCCTTGCACCCGGCTTCCATGCCGTCGTGATCGGCGGCGCCGGGGACATTGGCGCCGCAATCAGCAATCAGTTCTGCGATCTCGGCGCCACCGTCACCGCAACGGGCGCGAACGACGCCGATCTGGCCCGCACCCTGCTGAAGCCACGCGCCGGGCTGACGCTCGCGGCGCTTGACGTCACCGACGACGCCGCTGTCATCTCCTTCGCCCGGCAGCACAAGCGCGTCGACGCACTGGTCAATTGCGCCGGGGTTCTCGCGCGCGACAAGGAGTTCGAGATCGAGACCTTCATGAAGGTGCTCGACGTCAATCTCACCGGCACGTTCCGCACCTGCATGGCATTCCACCCGCTGCTCGCGGAGCAGAAAGGTTCGATCGTCAACATCGCCTCGATGAATGCGACGCTGGCGCTGCCACGGATTCCCGCCTATTGCGCCAGCAAGGGCGGCGTCGTGATGTTGACCAAGGCACTGGCCCTGAAATGGGCCGAGGACAATATCCGCGTCAATGCCGTTGCGCCCGGCTACATCGAGACGGCCATCAATGCCGCGGGCCGCACCGATCGCGCCCATTATCAGCGCATTGCCGACCGCACCGCGTTCAAGCGTTGGGGACAGCCGGAAGATATCGCCGGTGCGGTTGCCTTCCTTTGCATGCCGGCTTCGCGATACGCGACCGGAACGGTCGTCGCGGTAGACGGAGGATTTCTCGCGGGATGAGCCCAGAGAGTCCGCCGGTCGCGTCGCTCTACGCTGCAAGGCGCCGGTGACGACGGCGAGTTGATTGGCGGGCATGAGCGTGTCCTCGCCTGACTGTCGATCACGTCCAATCGCTGCCCTGCACTCTCGTTCCAAATGTCCACGCGCCGGTGCGGTGCGACGATTTGCGCGATGATAGCAACCATCGTTCATTCCTGGACTTGAATGCCAACTGGTTCGGCCCGGAGAACGGAAGATGAAGGCGCAAGGCAATGAGCGGGTCCAGTGACGAAGCTGCGTGGTGGCAATCCGCCGTCATCTACGAGATCGCACTGGTCTCCTTCCAGGACTCGAACGGCGACGGCAAGGGCGACTTCGCCGGCCTGATGTCGCGCATCGACTACCTGAAATGGCTCGGCGTCGACGCCGTGTGGCTGACGCCGATCTACAACAGTCCTTTCCGTGACCTCGGCTACGACATCTCCGACTATTGCTCGATCGATCCCGCCTTCGGCAGCCTCGAGGAGTTCGACGGCCTGCTCGAGGCGCTGCATGCCGCGGATATCCGTCTGGTCCTCGATCTCGTCCCCAATCACACCGCGGACGATCATACATGGTTCGTCGAGAGCTCGAGCTCGCGCAACAGCGCGAAAGCCGATTGGTACATCTGGGCTGATCCTGCCGAGAATGGCGGGCCGCCCAACAATTGGCTGAGCCGCTTCGGCGGCAGTGGTTGGGAATGGTGCAAGGCACGGCGGCAATATTACTATCATTCCTTCCTGGTCGAGCAGCCCGACCTCAACTGGCGCAATCCGGACGTGAGGGCCGCGATCGCCGATACCATGCGCTTCTGGCTCGACCGCGGCGTCGACGGCTTCCGCGTCGATGCCAGCGCAGTCCTGATCAAGGACCAGCTCCTGCGCGACAATCCGCCGAACCCGCACGCCAAGGACAAGCCGCCGCCGCAGCGGCAGACGACCGTTTTCACCGACGACCGGCCGGAGACGATGGATTGCATCGAGTTCATCCGGGACGTGATCGACAGCTATTCGGGGCGAATGTTGTGCGGCGAGGTGCAGGGCAAGACTGACCGCATCGGCCACTTCTACGGTAACGACCGGCCACGCCTGCATCTGCCGCTCAATTTCGCCCTGCTCGATTCGCAATGGGACGCCCTGTCGCTGCAGGCGACGATCGACGCCTATTTCAACGCCATCCCTGAACAGGCCTGGCCGGTCTGGGCGATCGGCGGCCACGACAAGCAGCGAATCGCGAGCAAGATCGGCGAGGCGCAAATGCGCGTGCTGGCGATGCTGCTGATGACGCTGCGGGGAACGCCATTCTTCTTCATGGGCGACGAGATCGGCCGCAAACGCGTTCCCATTCCGTCCGACCGCGTCCGCGACCCCTTCGAAAAGCTCGTGCCGGGATTTGGCCTTTGCCGCGATCCCGAGCGCGCGCCGATGCGCTGGGACGACAGCGCCGCCGGAGGATTTACCGATGGTGACCCATGGCTGCCGCTGGAGTCCAGCGGCACGCCCAACGTGGCCGAGCAACAGCGCAGCGAGCGGTCTGTGCTCGCGCTGTTCCGCGCATTGATCCGGCTGCGGCGGGAACATGCGTGCTTGCGTCAGGCTGGCTATGAGCCGCTGCGATCCCGGGACGATGTCCTCGCCTACGGGCGAACCGATGGCGGGGCCGAAATTCTGGTCGCGCTCAATATCGCCGCCGAGCCGCGGAAATGGCACTGGCTCGGTCGCGGTCGCCTGCTGATGTCGACGCATCTCGACCGGCCCTCGGAAACATTGCCGGAGGCATCGATCCTGCTGCGGGGCAATGAAGGCGTGATCATTGAGCTCGAGGCGAGGTGACGGCCGCAGGAACTATCCGCGCGTCAGGGAGTCTCACCAACGCTTCCGGCATGAGTGCGGAGACAGGTCATGGGCAAGACGAAGCATCTTCAGCGGCAGATCGTCGGCAAGACCAAGCAAGCCATCGGCGAGATCATTGGTGACCAGGATCTCCACGATGACGGCAAGGCGCAAGCGCAGCGCGGACGCCAGAAACAGGGCAAGCAGG
Organism: Bradyrhizobium sp. 138; assembly: GCF_023074075.1. Lineage (GTDB taxonomy): Bacteria > Pseudomonadota > Alphaproteobacteria > Rhizobiales > Xanthobacteraceae > Bradyrhizobium. The sequence goes on from NZ_JADPKT010000033.1 coordinate 412,844, forward strand.
ACAAGCAGGCCCAGCAGGACAGGCCGAGTGAACTCAATCCGCTGAAGAGACTCAAGCAGCTCACGTGACCGCCGGGTCGCCACCAGCGCGTTCCCCGGCAACGCGACGTGCTGACGAAAGCGCGTCATACGTCGCCGGCGGACGGCGACGATCGCGCTGGATCGCGGCGGCTGAGCTCGGCCTGATCAGCAGCACCTTCTCGACCATCGTCAGCCAGCTCTTCGCCGCCCGGATCGGCCGCGATGCGGTGGTCGACTGGATGACGGTCGCCGCCATTCCTGCGCGGGACTGGGCCATCGGCGCGGAGCCGTCGTGGCACGCGATACTCGCCGGGATCGCCTTCCACCAATGGGCAGATTTCTCCTGGGCGCTGGTGTTCTTCGGCGTGCTCGGGCGGTGGACCGCCGACTTGCGGCCGCACACGATCCTGCTGCTCGCGCTGCCCTGGGCCGCGTTCTCTTCAAGCCTGGAGTGGTTCGTGCTCGTGCCGCTGTTTCCGTTCTGGCAGCCGCTGTTCACGCTGCAACAGCCCTACTGGATCGGATTGCTCGTCCACGGCGCCTCGGCCGTGATGTATCCCCTGTTCGCCCGGCTGCGCTGGAGGCGTGGCCATGCGCCGGAACACGACGTCCGCTTCACCAATGCTTGGACCACGGGCGCACTCGGCGTGGTCGCGGTGCTTGGAACGAGCGCGTTGTTCGGCGGCCATGGCTACGAGCTGCCGTGGATCGGCCGTGTCAGGGATGCGGACCAGACCTATATCCGCCACATGACGGCACACCATGCCCAGGGCATCGAGCTGGCGCGGATTGCCGTCGGGCGCGCGCGGGACCCGCATCTGAAGAAGCTCGCGATGTTGATGATCGCGAGCCAGTCTGGCGAGAACCGGATTTTCGAGAACTGGTGGCTGAGCTGGTTCGACACCGACATGCCCGATTGCAGCACGGAAGAACGTGCCGCCATGCCCGGCTTCTTGACCGCCGCCGAGATGCGAGAGGTCAAGGCTGCGCCGCCCGATCAGTTCGATACGATATTCGTGGAGATGATGAGCAAGCATCACAGGGGCGCGGTCAGGATGGCAGACCAGATGTTGCACAGCCAGGGAGATCCGCGCCTGCGCATCATGGCCCATGCCATTCGGCACGAGCAGCAGGGCGAAATCGCGCTAATGCACGGCGCGAACGGCATTGCCGCCGTCACCACCGCCTTCCACAACATGCTCGGCGACAGAGTCAATTGAGCGACGGGATTTTGCCGGTACGGCGCGGATCTGCGCAATAGGAACAAACAGCAGGGCCGCCTATTGGAGACACATCTTCTGTTGTCCTCCGAACACCGAGAGCTCCCATGTATCACCACGTCAAGAAGTTGATGTTCACCGTTCGCGTCGATGAGCCGGACCCCCGTTTTGGCAACATGCTGCTGGAGCAATTCGGAGGCGCCAACGGCGAGCTCGCGGCCGCTATGCAGTATTCGATACAGGGCCTGAACTGCGAGGATCCTGACCGCAAGGACCTCTTGATGGACGTCGGCACCGAAGAGCTCAGCCATCTCGAAGTCGTCGGCACGCTCGCGCGGATGCACCTCAAGCCGTCGAAGTTCGATCGTCAGGCCGCCGAGGCCGATCCCTTGATCGCGATCGCGGGCGGTGGCGGGGTCAACCTTTTCAACTCCCAGGGCAATGCCTGGACCGCGGACTATCTGAAGATCACCGGCGAGCTCGACGTGGACCTGCGCAGCAATATCGCGGCGGAGGCGCGGGCGAAGATCGTCTATGAGCGGCTGATCAATTTCTGCGACGACGCCGGCACCAAGGACGCGCTGCAATTCCTGATGACCCGCGAGATCACGCACATGAAGGCGTTCGCGCTGGCGCTCGAGAGCATGGGCAAGCCGTCGCTCAGCATCGGCCGTATCGCGCCGACCCCAGGCCTGGTCGACCAGTTCTTCAACGATTCGACCGGCAGCGGAGATCACGGCGAGATCGATACACGAGGGCCCTGGAACGAGGGAGGCGACTGGGTCTTCACGGACTCGCCCGCGATCCAGGCCGGCGAGCCCGGCCCCGCCACCTCCATCGTCACCGAGAGCTCGCCGCCAATGGACGAGGCCGGTCTCGGCGATCTCCTGATCAGTGAGCTCCGCGACATCCTGCATGCGGAAAAGCAGCTGACCAAGGCGCTGCCCAAAATGGCGGAAGCTGCCCGCTTCGATCAATTGCGCGAGCTGTTCGAACAGCATTTGGCAGAGACCGAGGCCCAGGTCGAGCGCATCAACGAATGTTTCGAGATGCTCGGCAAGTCCGCACGGGCAAAGCCTTGCAAGGGAATGATGGGCCTCGTCGAGGAAGGTCAGGAGATCATGGCGGAAGGCAAGGACAAGGAGGACGCGGCCGCCGACCTCGCCCTGATTGGAGCAGCGCAACGGGTCGAACACTACGAGATCGCCGCCTACACGACGGCGCGCAATCTCGCCCAGCAGCTTCGCCACAGCGCCATCGTCAGCCTGTTGTCGAAGTCGCTCGCCGAAGAGGAAAACTCAGATCAGCTGCTCAATCAGGTTGCCCGATCGCTGATGTCGGTCGCGAAGATGCCGGCCGCGGTCGAGCAGACGGAATAGCCGCCTCCAGCGCTCGATGTTAGATCAGCGGAGGCCCCTGCCGCAGATTCATGTGCCGGTTGACGTCCTTGTAGAGAAGATAGCGGAACCGGCCGGGGCCTCCTGCGTAGCACGCCTGCGGGCAGAAGGCGCGCAGCCACATGTAATCTCCGGCCTCGACCTCCACCCAGTCCCGATTGAGACGGTAAACCGCCTTGCCCTCGAGGACGTACAAGCCGTGCTCCATGACGTGCGTCTCGGCAAAGGGAATCGTAGCCCCCGGCTCGAACGTCACGATATTGATGTGCATGTCATGGCGCATGTCTGCCGGATCGATGAAGCGCGTGGTGGCCCATCTCCCTTCCGTGCCCGGCATCGCCACGGGTTCGAGCGCGTCTGCATTGGTCACGAACGGCTCGGGCGCCGCCAATCCCGGCACGCGCTGGTACAGTTTGCGGATCCAGTGAACCTGCGCAGGGCCCTCGCCGCGGTTGCGCATGCTCCAGGCGCAGCGGGGTGGCACATAGGCGAAGCTGCCCGGCCTCAGCTCAAATTCTCGCTCTGTCAATTTGAGAGTTAGCCCGCCGCCCACCACGAACAAGGCACCCTCGGCATCATCATCCGGCTCGGGCATTTCGCTTCCGCCGCCAGGCGCGATCTCCATGAGATAATGCGAGAACGTCTCGGCGAAGCCGGAGAGCGGTCGCGCCAGGACCCAGACGCGCGTGTTGTCCCAATGCGGCAAATGGCTGACGACGATATCGCGCTGCACGCCGCTGGGGATGACGGCATATGCATTGGTGAAGACCGCCCGGCCGCTCAGAAGGTCCGTCTGCGGCGGAAGGCCGCCCTGCGGGATGTGATAGGTGTGCGACGACATCATCAAGCCTCGTGAAAGTTACAGGTGCGATGCGATCGACCCAAGATCGAGCTGCATCTCCTGGCTCAACCAATATTCTTCGAGATTATCGCCGTCCCCCGCCCGGTCGACAATGAGGAACGGGCTTGCATCCTCGAGGACCAGCAGCGGATGGTGCCAGCAGTTCCGGGCATAGTTGACCCCCTGGCGACCAGTTGCCACGAACGCCCGATAGCTCGAGACCACGAGCGGGTCCGCGCACACGACAACCAGCCAGCTCGCTCCGTTCAAGGGCATGAACATCTGGCTTCCGAGCGGATGGCGCTCCATCAGGCGAATGGCGATCGGCGCAGGCCGCCTTGAGGCGACAAACCAGCTGATATTGATCTGTCCGCCTTCCGCGGCGACATCGATATTGGCGAGTCCATTGTAGCGCTCGGCAAATCCCTGGTTGATCGACAGGGGCGTCACCCCTTCCGTCTCGACGACGTCTCCGAACGGAGCGAACCCCCGCTTCGTCAAAGGTTCAACCAGGAGCGTCACCATCACCAACCTCAAATGCCTCCGCGTTCAAAGCGTCTGCAGACCGGCGACGGGAGCATCCGCATCACCTGGTTCGACCCGCAGAGTCTCACCCGAAGGATCAATCTCGCCGTCCAGGATACGGCGCGCCTTGGCGTGATCGAGGTCGCCTTCCCAGGAGGCGACGACGACCGCCGCAACGCAATTACCAACATAGTTGCCGAGTGCCCGGGCGATGCCGATGAACCAGTCCACCGACAGGATGAGCACCAGTCCGATTGCCGGGATGGCCGGAATGGCGGCCAGTGTCGCGGCGAGGACGACGATGGCCGAACCCGGGACGCCATGAGCACCTTTGGAGGTCAACAACGCGACACCGAGGATAGCCAGGAGATCGCCCGTGGCAAGCGGCGTATTCGTCGCCTGTGCAATGAAGACGGCCGCCAAGGTCAGGTAGATGGAGAACGCATCCAGATTGAACGAGTACCCGGTCGGGATCACCAGACCGACGGTCGATCGCTTAATCCCGAGCAACTCGAGCTTTCGCATGGTCTGCGGCAGCACGCTATCGCCCGCGGCCGTCCCAAGCACGATCAACAGCTCTTCACGCAGATAGGCCAGCAACTTGAACAGGCTGAAGCCGGAGAGCCGCATGATCGCGCCGAGCACGACGACCACGAACAGAATCACCGCCAGATAGAACAGGGCAACGAGGCCCCCGAGCTGCTTGAGCGAACCGATGCCGTATTTCCCGACGGTGAAGGCGATCGCGCCGAAGACACCGATCGGCGCGAGCCGAACGACGAAGTTCATCATCTTGAAGATGATCTCGTTCACCCGCTCGACGAAATCGACGACCGGCCTCGCGCGCTCGCCGCACAATGACACGGCACAACCGAACATGATCGAGACGATCAGGACCTGCAGGACGTCGCCGGAGCTGAAGGCTCCGACGAGCGTCGTCGGAATGAGCTTCATCAGGAATTCGGAGACGCCGCCGCCGGAGACCTGAGCCGCGGTCTGGCTGAACCCTGAGAGCGCCTTGGCGTCCAACGCCTTCGGATCGATATTCATTCCGGCGCCCGGCTGGAAATAGTAGGCAAGCGCGAGGCCGAACACCAATGCAACGGTGGTGACGACCTCGAAATAGACCAGCGAACGAATGCCGACCCTTCCGACCTTTGTAAGGTCGCCGGCCGCTGCAATTCCGTGCACGACGACGCAGAACACGATCACCGGCACCAGCATCTTGATGAGCTTGATGAAGCCGTCACCCAGCGGCTTCATCTGCAACGCGACGTCCGGATAGGTCACGCCGAGGGCAATGCCGGCGGCGAGTGCAATAACGACCTGGAAGAAGAGTGACTTGAAGATTCTGGGCATGGCGCTTTCCTCGCTCGCTGGGCTTCCACCTGGCTTGGTCGGCCGGAGCCTTTCGCCATTCTTGTCGTTGGCGGCGAGGTCGCCGCGTACGGAGCCTCTGGTCGCGGCAGGACGCAGCAAGGCTCCATCGCTCATTCGTTGACCAGGTGCGACATCAAGTCCAATATATAGAACGACACGATTGATAGGCTTTCCCTATGGATCTCCGCCAGCTCCGATATTTCATTGCGGTCGCCGAGGAGCGCAGCTTCACGCTCGCCGCCCGGCGGTTGAACCTCTCGCAGCCGCCGCTCAGTCAACATATCCAGACGCTCGAGGCGGAGCTTGGGACCCAGCTGCTCTACAGGACCAGCCGCAGGGTCGAGTTGACCCAGGCGGGTGAAGCCATGCTGGAGCGGGGACGCGCCATCCTGCAACAGGTCAAAGTCGCGGAAGACGAGGTTCGCGCGATTGGAGCCGGCCTGATCGGAACGCTGGATGTCGGAGCGACCGGCTCTATTCTACGCGGCCGTCTCGCAGAGCTGCTCGCGGCCTACCGGGAGGTCGCTCCACGGGTCAAGATGACGGTGCATGAGCAGGCGCCGGCGCTTCAGATCGCGGCGCTGCTCGGCCGCACCACCAACATCTGTCTCATTCGCGGCATTCCCGCCGAACGCGACCTGACCAGCACGCTTGCATGGCGCGAAGAGGTCGTTCTCGCGATGCCCCGCACCCATCGGCTGGCGCGCCGCAGACGCATCGCCCTCGGCGACCTCGCATCCGAGGATCACGTCGTCCTCGACCCAGATAGCTCCGACTTCGCACGGTACGTGCAGACGTGCTGTGTCGATGCCGGCTTCCTGCCAAAAGTGTCCCAACAGGTGGTCGACGCCCAGTCGATCCCAAGCCTGATTGCCGCCGGCTTCGGCGTGGCGCTGGTGCCGCAGTCGATTGCGCGTTTCACGACAGACGACATCGTCTTCCGTCCGATCAGGCCGTCGCCACCCACCGCCGACGTGTTCCTGGTGTTTAGAGCGGACGAGACGTCGATGGTGGTGCACAATTTCGTCAAGCTGGCGCTTCGGTATCTGAATCAGCGGAAGGGTTTGGGTTAGCGGCTGGCGCGCACGCAGTGGTTCCGTCATCCTTGTATGGGGAATGAGTTGTCAAGAGGGCGTCGTTTGTTGGAGGCGGTCTTGGGCGCCGAGGCGAGGAGCGGTCAAGGTTGGCCGTAGG
>NZ_JADPKT010000011.1 GCF_023074075.1 Bradyrhizobium sp. 138
CAGCCGGCTTGCGCTCTCGAGCCATCATCCGGTCGCCGCCGCCGTCGCGCAAGCGGCCGGCGCCAGGTCTCCTGTTGTCGGTGCGGTCGAAGAGCCCGGACAGGGCGTCCGCGCGACCGTGGACGGCGTCGAGCTTCGTCTTGGCCGACCTTCTTTCTGCGGCGCGGAAGCACTGGTCGGCAGCGCCTTGGTCGATCCCGAAGCCTCCATCGTCGCTTTCAGCAAGGGCAGCGAAAGCTTCATCCTCTCGGTCCGCCAGGGCTTGCGTCCGGATGCGCAGACCGTGATCGCGGCACTGAAGGCGCGCGATATCGGCATCGAGATTCTCTCCGGTGACCGCGAGCCGGCCGTGAAGGCGGCGGCCCATGCGCTCGACATTCCCGAATGGCGCGCCGGCGTCACGCCGGCCGACAAGATCGCGCGGATCGAGGAATTGAAGCGGCGCGGCGCCAAGGTGTTGATGGTCGGCGACGGCATGAACGATGCGCCGTCGCTAGCGGCCGCTCATGTCTCGATGTCGCCGATCTCGGCCGCGCATCTCAGCCAGGCGACCGCCGATCTCATCTTCCTCGGCCGGCCGCTGGCGCCGGCCGTCGCGGCCATCGATTCCGCGCGCAAGGCGCTGCGCCTGATGCGGCAAAACCTCTGGCTCGCGATCGCTTATAATGTCCTGGCGGTGCCGATCGCGATCAGCGGCGTCGTGACGCCCCTGATCGCAGCAGCCGCGATGAGCGGCTCGTCGATCCTGGTCATGCTGAATTCGCTGCGGGGGCGTAGCGCGTCGCGGGAGATTGCGTGATGGAAATCCTGGTGATCCTAGTCCCGCTGGCGCTGGCACTCGGAGGTGCAGGCCTCGTCGCCTTCCTCTGGTCGCTTCGGAGCGGTCAGTATGACGACTTCGACGGCGCAGCGTGGCGGGCAATTGCCGACGACGAGCCGCCGCAAGAGGCCCCGGCTAAGCGGTAAAGGGTAGCCTTCCGCACGAGGTGCGGCGGACTTCCAGTGAATGGGAGAGCATCCCTGTCGTCGTTGATAGAGGGTTGACCAGGTTTGTTATGACGGCGGGTTGTGTCACTGCGTGGGGGCGTTGTTCCCAATCGAAGGCGGCGCAACTGAACGGACCGGCGGCGTGGCGGGAGTCCGACCTCCATGTCCGGCAAATGCTGGCGATGCGCAGCACGATCTGGCGCGCTCCGGAGAAGCCGAGAAGGCCTTGGGCGTGAAGCTCTGAGAGGGCTCGCGAGACCGTCTCCAGGATGAGGCCGAAATAGTCGCCGATGTCACGGCGGCACTCGGACGGCCATCAGGCCGGCGGCCGCGGTGCGGGATGTCCGTCTCGAGCAGGAAGGTCGCGACCCTCCATGGCGTTCTTGCGGCCGAGCAGCAGCATGTGGTCCTCCGCGTGCTTCAGCTCGCCGGCCGTCAGGACCCAGAGCTTGCGCGCTACCTGAATGTCTGTATTGGCCGCCTTGTCCGGGCTCGCCCGGTTTACCAGGCGCACCGTGGTCTTGAGGATCGCTTCGGCCGCGATGCGGTGGGCCCTCCCCGAAGATCTCCTTGTCCTTGCCCGCTTGCGAATTCGCTGGCCACGAGCGCCGACTGGTCGACCAGCCGCCGAACGCAGCGGATGGCGAGGGCGCGGAGCGCGTCCTGGAAGGCTGGGTGGTGTAGAATGCGGGCGGAAGCATCGGCGATCTCCTTGCTGATGGCCGGAGGATGCGAGAGACCGCGACACGGTGAAATTCGGTGTCATCTCTTAGCGGGACTTACGCACGGTAGATCTGCGGGCGAGATGCCGCTCGTTCAGGACCGGTGGCCCTCCAGGCTGCTGCCGAGCGCTTGCATCGTTGGAGCGCTGAGGCAGTAATCTTCGTAATCTCTGGTACCCACCCTGATCTCGACATCGTTGTTGCACTCAACCGTCCGGTCGCATTGGGTGCAAACCCTCTGTCGCGCAGCACTGCCGGCTTCGATCGCGAGACATCCACGTGGTACCGAGAACCTTCAGTAACCGGGGCAATTCGTCAGCCGCAAGCGTCCTTGACCACGCATCGAGGTCTGCAGGCGTGACGCGCAGGTCGGGCGCGATTTCGTGCCGCAGTAGAGTTGATGCAACTCACGGATTTCACGGCGATGCCTCAGCCAGTTACCGAAACATCCAGGGGGCGTTCAAGAATGGGATAAGTCTTCTCTGTTTTCTTCATGCCCAATACGCTCCCAATTCTGGTGTGATGCTTTCTTATTGAAGCCGGCCGGGGCCGCCGTTGCGCCAGCGCAATGTCCTTTGCGCGGACGTAGCTGGTCCGGCGCAATTGCAGTATTTCTCCCCCTGGCGTCCGGCCGTAGAGCGCATCCAACCCAAAATCTCGGCCAGCGCCGTTGCCAGACCTTACCTCGATCCCCTACAGGGAGGCCCATCCTTCCTCTTGATCGGCGACGTACGCAAGCTCCTGCCGCAACGGCCCGCTCGCCCGGCCGCCTCTCGAGGAAGCGAAAGCCGGCAGCCCTAGCACGAAAGACCTGGAAGGCCTTGTCGAATGCTTCGTCGTAGGAATCGATCCCACGACCGTGTGCATGAGTTCGTTCAGCACGTAGGCGCGAACGAGACTTCTCAACGTAGTGAGGGCGTTCTCGGCGGCTTCGCCGAACAGCCCGTAATTCGGCTAGGACGCCGATTATCAGCGTATGCAGGTTTTCACGAGCGTCGCGCCACTCGGAACAATCACGGCCGCGCTCCGGAAAGGCGCGGCGGATAGAGCCGGCCTCTCGAGCGCGTAGGAGCGTATCGCGTGAGCGACCAAGTTCAGCGCGTCTTCGACGATTTTTTACGCGAGCCTTCTGCGGCCGGCAGAAATTCCCGGTAGCCCTTGACGGCAAGGAAGCGGCGCATCTCGGCGAACGTTTCGCGCGGTCGCCTGTGCAGATATCGACTTCGTGGGCAAGTTCTTTCGCCAGCTCCCGGTCCCAGGTGCTCGAGCGCATTTCTTTCACGGAAGGGTCGCGAGAGTTTTGTGGCAGTCATCGTCCTCAACCTCCGAATGGCCATGCGTCGTGAACAGCACCACCGCGATGCCGACCACAGCACGGTCGCGGATATCGTCGCGACGGTGGACAGAACGCTCATTGCCCTGAGAGCGCCCGTTAGGCCCTCCTAGACCAATTGATAAACGCCACTGCAAAAAGGATCCTCCAATTCAAAGTAGACCAGCATTCGGGAGGTTCGTACTCCAACTGGTGGATCCAGTCCGGCCCTGAACCGCCAGGCAGAGCTCGCCATACACATAATTCGACTAGGCGTCGGGCCGCGATTATGCGAGTCTTGCAGCATTTCGAGGCGTGTCGGACCGGAGGGACCCGATGTGCAGATCGTCTCTTTCGGCGTGGTTGGAATTGGGACGGGTAAAGTCCTGGGACACTCAAAGTGGCATGCGCCAGTGAAAGTACGCTCCACAACTGGACCGTGGGTGAGCGTGTAGTCGTTTGCGAAGCGGCTGGACCGCGTCTGAGCGGCAAGCAAGGAGTCGTTCTCGGGTTCGGTGCTACGCGCAGCAGGCTTCGCGTGTTGCTCGACGGTTCCAGAGGGCCGATCACGTTGCATATCACCTTCGTGGACCCGGTCTTGCAGCACGATAGCGCTTGAAAATGGTGCTGCCACAAGGGGAAAGTCCGCGCGGCGCAGCACAATCGCAGCGCGGAAGCGGAAATGCGCGCCATTCTGGAGGCCGCCGTGCGACCCGAGGGCTGGCTGCGGCTCGGCACCGCCCTTTCGGAGATGAGCCGGAAGATCGGCCTCACCAATGCCGATGTCGAGGCACTTGAACATGGCCGCGACGCGCGTCCCGCTGAGCCGATGCGCTTCGAATGATCCTGCTCGATACCAATGTGGTCTCCGAGGCGATGAAGCCCGAACCGCATCCATCGGTCCGTGATTGGCTCGACGCCCAGGCGGCCGAGACGCTGTTTTTCTCCAGCGTACCATCGCCGAACTGTTGTTCGGCATCCGCGCGCTGCCGCGCGGGTCGAGAGAAAGAAAGCCCTTGGTCAGCACCTCGACGTTGCAGCCGAGAACGGCCTCCCCCCGTCCGTTCTGAGAGCCTGACCGAAAAAGGTGAGCGGCTTTAGCGGGCTTGTGATTCCTTCGGATTTGCAAAGATTCGAGGGAGGACACCATGCCCTGGACCAAAGCGCTCCTATCAAGTATCAGCGCAGTGGACTGCGTTACGCAAGCGATCTGACCGATGCCGAGTGGGCGCTGATCGCCCGGAAGATGCCGCCGCGACGGCGATTGGGTCGGCCGCGGGAGGTCGATCTACGCGAAATCGTGCAGGCGATCTTCTATGTCTGTCGAGCGGCTGCCAATGGCGCGCCTTGCCGAAGGGGTTCCCGCCTTACTCGACGGTGCAGGGCTATTTTTACACCTGGCGCGACACGGGGAGATGGCAGAAGATCGTCGAAGCCTTAGGCGCGCCGGAGATCAGGGCGAAAGTCCACACCGACAGCTGCCGTCATCGATAGCCAGACCGCCTCGACGACGGAGGCCGGCGGGCCACGCGGGTTCGACGCCGGCAAGCGCCTCCATGGGCGCAAGCGCCATATCGTGACCGACACCAACGGCCTCTTGCTGGCGGCATATGTTCATCCCGCCACCATCCAGGACGTCCATGGCGCCGTTCCGCTGTTGGAGGACTTGCGAAGCCGCTTCCCAAGGCTTGACCATGTCTTTGCCGATCGGATCTATCGCGGCAAACAGCTTGTCAACGCGTTCTCAGACTGCGGGCCGTGGACGATCGAGATCGTCGAGCGACCGCACGGGGTCAAAGGCTTCCAGCTCCTGCCCAGGCGCTGGGTCGTCGAACGTACCTTTGCATGGTTCGGCAGATGCCGGCGTCTCTCCAAAGACTTTGAAGGGTCTGCCGCCACCGAGCTTGCCTGGCTGCTCGTCGCCCATCTGAGGCCTCTAACCCGCCGCTTGGCCCGGCCTTGAAGACGTCGACGCTTTTTGAGTCAGGCTCTGAGGCTGACAGAGGAATGGCGTGCTGCTGCTGCTCCTGGACATCGGCATGCTGATGCCGCCGAGGATGATGATCGGGATCACGCCGACCGGGATCCGTGCTGGTCAGCTTGATCGCTGATCATCATCATGCTGGTAATCCCGATCATGATCGCGCGCGCTCCGAGGTTAGCCCACGGGCGCCGGTCACGTCGTCATCTCGCCGTGCGATGGCTCGCAACTTGCGCGCGCGATTTGGTGACACTGGCTTTTTGCCGGGCCCTCGTCCGGCGCGATCCTCAACCGAGGTCCGCCAGTGCTTGGACTTCTCCCGGAAGGCTCTGCCGGGGCGGAGGCGGTTCACGACGACAACAGTCTGCCAGGAATGCGGCGAAGGGACCGACATCACCTTGTACGCTCGCGCTCTCGAGTGCCCGCATGTATTCGTCGCGTCTGCCGACGGGAATGATTGTCCAAGGCAGTCCTCCCGATGCCATCATGACATTCATGAGGAAGCGGCCCGTTCGGCCATTGCCGTCTGGAAGAGGGTGTATGAAGGTGAATATGAAGTGTCCGAGCACAGCTCTCACGCGCGGATCCTTCTCCTCCTTCAGGCAATCAAGAAAAGCCTCCATGGCGTCAGGTACCGATTCCCAAGCGACCGGTGTGTGTCCCGAGTTCCTGATGAAAACGAACTGAGTTCGATAGCCGGCGAGGTTTTCGGGCTTGATGATGCCGGCTTGAACTGAGGGCTGAAAGAGGGCCCGGTACCAGTCGAGGTGCTCCCGATCGGCGATCTCGGCGGCGTCCTCGCCGTTGAGCACGCGGGCCACCGCGCCACGGACCAGCTGGAACGCATCCCAGTAGCCCTTCGCGGCCATTGCATCCCTTTGTTTGCGATCTCCATCGCTGCCGTTGGGATCCCATTTCCCGGTCTTGACCTTCTCGATCAGTTCCTCCGTGACCGAGTAGCCTTCGATAGAAAGCGAGTGGTACGCGTCCGAGGTGTACCGTTCGTCGATCGCGGCCAGATATCCGTCATGATCGTTGATACGCCGCGGCTCAAGCTTGAAATTTGCTAACACCTTTTCGCGCATCTCCGCCCACATGAGACGGATTCGCGTCATGATTGGTGGCGTGGCCCGGCTTGGAAGCTGCATCGGTACCGGCGCCTTGAATGGATCGGCATCTTCCCTGACATCGTGCCCGCCCGCCGTCATCGCGGTGACGATATCGTCGGCGGCCCGCGTGTTACCCAGCAGTCGGTACGCCCCGGCGATGCGCCCCGCCACGGCCGCATGTCCGCCTTCCAGGAGGACTTTTAGGATTGCACTGGCATTCCTCTGCGAACCGAGCAGGGCGATGACGTCGTTCTTCTGCGTCTGCCAGAAAGCTGGCGCGGCAGCGCAGATCGCCTGCGGCGCCGGAAAGGTCTGAACCCCGGCGGTCTCGACCGGGGTCACCGGCAGTTTGGTCGCCTTGTACAGATAGAGGGAGGTGCCATGGAGGAGGGGCTGGGTTTGGTTATTGGCGGTCGGTGCCGCGATCACGACCTGCTTCGGAACGTTAAGATTTTCTGCAAGTAGCGGGATTGAACTTTCTGCCGAGAGGACCCAGTCACCCTTGAAGCGCTCGTTGCAGTAGGCGCGGCAAAACTCCCAGAACGACGAGTACCAGGACGTGCTGTCGCCCGACCGCTCCTCGGGTCGCGTCATCAGCCATCCTTTGATGATCTCCTTCAGGAAGCCGGCCTCCACCAGCCGTTCGCGGTGGGTGCGCGAAAGTTCGTCGCTCCGGAAGATTCGTCGCTTTCCGCCGTTGCTGAGGGTCTTCAGCTCAGTGAGGGACTGGGCGAGTTTTTCGTGGAGGGAGGGCATGTTCCAGCTCGCGAGGTTCCGATAGTTTGATGGCGTGCGAATACAATAGTATAATGCTGTTCAATTTCAATAGTCTTATGCTGATCGTTCTCAATAAAAATCCGTTGCGTAAGTACAATAATTTATTGCAACGGCACATTTAGACGAGAAGCCGAGCCGACCGCGCTTGCCGGTGGAAGGCCGACGATAGGCGTTTGTCCGGCTGAGAATGTGGCCGCCGATCGGCAAGGAACCCGGTTATGCCTACGCTTGCCGAGGGCCTCCCAAATATGACCTGGATCGAGCTCTCCCACAGCTTTCATCGACGAGTCGTTTGCCGAAAATCCGACCAAATTTCTTGATGCCTGGAGGACCCAATTTCGCTACCTAAATACCTCAAAGTAATAAAATTTGGCCCGCAGTCGGCGCCAAACCGGCTGGAAAAGGGGTCTAAGAAAGTCGAGGAGGCCAAAATTTGGCCTAAAACGGCATGAAAACGGGTTAAAACCCCCGATTTCCTCAACCTCGAACGCGGTGGCTTCGCCGGCCGGCATTCCCGCTTCAAATCGAAACGAGGCGCTAGGAAGACAGACTTCCACTCGGTAAACGAGTCTGAAATTGACGGGCACGGCCAAACTGACAGGGAGAGGCCGTCGGGAAGATCGGGGATGAAGGAGTCCTTATAAGGGGGCTCGGACCGGCCCAACCGTCCGTCTGCACGCTGCCCGAAAGGCGGCCGGCTTCAAGTCCAGCCGGGAGGCCGCGGTCAGGTTTGGGTGGCACCAAGGCACCTATCGCGCCCACGAAATCGCGGCTCGCTATTTCAATGCTGAAACTGGCCGCATCTACGCAGATGCATTCGGCGTGGCGCGATCATGGCTGATGGACGGCCGCGGACCCCGTTGATCGACCCAGCTCGCGCGGCTAGGTTTGAATCCGCAAATCCGCCGCAATCCTAGGATGCGCCGGGTGCCGGGACCCATAGCGGCGTCGGCAAGCGGACGGTCACTCTTAAGGATCTCGGCCGGACGTAAATGTCGCGGTGCGGCGCCAGCGCGCCAGCGAGCCGCCATGCCGAATGAGCTCGGCGAGCAGGGTCGGCCTTGCTCCAGCGTCCGTCGTGCGCGCCCTTGATCCGTGCACGGACGACCTCCCGCAGGTCACGCAGGCAGTCGCCGTGTTTGGATTGCGGAACGTGACCGTGGTTCGACAGGAGAGCAGCCAGCCGGACGGCGAGCGGCTGCTCGGTAATGCCCGTCCGGCGGTGAGTGACTTTCCCGTCCCAGGAGGCCCCGCTGGTCTTGGACGGTCGCGCCTGGGGGTGGTGAGCCATGGTCGCGCCTGGAACGCAACCAGAACAAAATCGAGGCCCATCGGGCCGGATCCAGACGGCCGCCGCTACGCTATGGCTGCACCAGTCCTCTACGGCCGCCTTAAGAAAGCTCTGCAAGCCGTAGGAAGTTTGCGAACAGTACGTCCCCTTGTGGGGTGAGTATCGATTCCGGATGGAACTGCACGCCATATGTTGGTTGATCGCGATGGGCGAGGGCCATGAGCTCCCCATCATCCGAGAGTGCTGTCACCGTGAGGTGACGGGCCGATGACGGATCCAGTTCGACGATAAGCGAATGGTAGCGCCCCACACAAAGTGGAGACGGTAGTTCTTTGAACAGCCCGCCGCCTTCATGTGTGACATACGAGGGCCGACCGTGCATAGGACGACGTGCGCGCGTTACGCGTGCGCCGAACACCGTCCCAATGCACTGGTGTCCAAGACAAATGCCGAGAATTGGCACCTGACCCGAAAGTTCACGAACGACGGCTGTCGATATTCCAGCCTCAATTGGAGTGCACGGACCGGGGGAGATGACAACCGCGCGGGGCCTGAGGTCAGCAAGTTCGCTCACATCCATCGCGTCGTTCCGGACGACACATGTTGCTGCACCAAGCTTGCGGAAATATCGCGCAATGTTGAAGACGAAAGAGTCGTAGTTGTCGACAATGACAATCAAGATGCACCGGAGTCTTCAGCAATGAATGCGCGAAAAATGCGCTCTGCTTTTGCAAGGCTCTCCTCATATTCGGCGGCCGGATCGGACATTGCCGTTATCCCGGCACCTGCATGAAAGAGGGCCTGGCCGTCGTCGATCGTTACGGTGCGAATGGCAATATTTACATCCATATGTCCATTGAAACCTATGTAGCCTATGGCCCCGCAATACACCTCTCGCGCCACACGCTCGATATCCAGGATAATTTCCATCGAGCGTACCTTGGGAGCTCCGGTAACTGAGCCGCCGGGAAAGCAGGCCCTAAGTAGGCCCACGGCATCCTCTCCGTGTGTTAGCTCACCCGTAACGACGGACACGAGATGGTGCACCGAGGCATAGGACTCGAGATTGCATAAGGACGGGACGTGGACTGATCCAGGCGTGCAAACGCGCGAGAGATCATTGCGCAGGAGGTCGACGATCATGGTGTTCTCGGCGCGGTCTTTCTCCGAATCTACCAGCGTCTCAGCGCGACGCCGGTCTTCCTCGCAATCAGCAGAACGCGCCACCGTCCCCTTGATAGGTCGCGTTTCGACCTGTCGCCCGTCGAGCTTTAGGAAACGCTCGGGCGAGCTCGATGCAATGGTGAGCTTGCCATACCGAAGAAGAGCGGCAAAGGGAGCCGGATTCATTTTCCTCAGCTGACAATAGAAGGCTATCGGATCGAACGAGTTCGCCAGGCGAGCGCTGAAGCGCTGCGCAATGTTGACCTGGAAGGCGTCACCCGACAGAATGAGATCAATCACGCGTTGTACCGCCGCGATGTATCCCTGGCGACTGAAGTTTGAATGCCATGAGCCGGCCTGGCCTGGTGTAAAATCAGGAGGGGGGGCTGAGACTGTAACCAGCGCAACAAACTCTTCGGCTCTTCGGCGAGCTCTCTCACGCCGGCGAACCGGATCCTGCTCCGGCCACCCGGTAGAAAGGACCCAGCATCTATCATGGCGGTGATCGAAGCTTATCACGACGTCGTAAAGATGTAGGAGGGCCTGAGGCAAGCGATGCCCCCCGATGCTCGGCACCGGCAATCGCTCCAGCGTCCTGTTCAGCTCGTATCCAAAAAAGCCGGCGGCGCCGCCCTGGAATGCCGGGAGATCGGCGCGATGCATTTGCGGATAGTTGGCTAGCATAGCGCGAAGTGCCGCCCATGGATCGCCCACAATGGACTCTCCGTTGCAAATACCTCTCCCGTCCGCGATTATATAAGTGCTGAAGGGATCGCACGTCACATACGAGTACTGCCCGAGCACCGCGTGTCTCGATGCGCTATCCAGGAACGTGAGGTGCCTCCGATGCGAGAGGCGTCGCATGGCTGTGACGGGCTCAATCCACTGCAGTTCCAATACATGCATTAGTCTGTCGCTCAGCGATACATGGCTGATTGTAATCCCGCCCGGGGAAGGCGAGCCTCACGGGCACCCAAAAACCTTACGTGCCTGCCAGGTTAATTACGCCCGCGGGTAGGGCCTGCCATCTCCGCATCTGTTGACATGCTGTAATCGGCCGCGAGACGTAGCTCTCGGAGCGGTCTGACCTGCCGGATCGACTCCTGATAAAGCTCGTGCGCTTTATAGGCTTCGAGTTCGACTTCGTCGTCGAATTCACCGTAGACGATCACGTCAATTTCGTTGCCGAGCCGGTCACTCTTGCGGTTGCGAGCGACCTCAAGCCGGCGTGCGTGCGGGATCTTGGCGAGAACGGAAAGGCCGTCGACTATTTTGTCGACATGCGCCTTATCTTTTGCGGTGAAGAATACGATGTGTCGAATCATAGATGACCGTCGGTAATCGCGAACATTGCGGTTTGACTTCGCCGAAAGCGACAGAAGCCTCATCGCAAAGTCTGCAAGGCTCGGGCAGCCGCTCAGATGCCACTGCACGGCAGGCTCCCTGCACGATTGCGCTGGCGGGGTTTAGCTCGATTCTTCCTCCGCTATTACGCAAGGTAGACAATCTCTGAGACGAATTTCTGCATCGAAGTAAGGAACCGCACAACTTTCAGTAGATGCTTCCGTCGACGGTCCTTAGCTTCGCGCGGATCTCGTGCATGAAACGGTCTCACTTGCAGGATCGCCGCATAAGAACTGCGGCAAAATGCGCTCTTTCGTTGAATACAGGCTGAGTCATAAAACAGAAGGGGGAAGGCCGGCGCCAGCCGCTGGGTTGACATCGACACGTGACTTCAAGGTTGAATCCGCTCTTCGGCTGATCACCGCAGAGAGATCGATCGTGAAACTCTTTCATCGCGGAACGTGGCGATAGTCTCAGCCATACATGGCGCCTGAGAGGAGCTTACGTTTCGGCGCTGCTCGTCGCGAACAACGAAGAAAGGTAGTACCTGGTGCACATGCTTGCCCGGAGGCGCTTTCAGCGCGCAGCTGCATCGCACCGGAAGGCTGCGCTCCCTTGCGGAAAGTCGCTGAAATGCTGCTCCGCCTTCGCCGAAGTTTTGGCAAAATGGCCGCCCTAGGTGCCGCGGTTCTGATCGAGCACTCTTAGACTGCCTTCACTTGAACCGCGTCGCTTGCGTGCGCGTGAAAGCCCAACGCGCTAGTACTTCGGTGGATGCGATCGCCCAGGGAAGCGCGGCTGCCAGTGCTTGATCAACATCAATAGATGTAATTCGATGGCTATCCTTAAGCAAAGCCTAGCGGAGGCAAGTCATGCGCAATCTGCTGTTTGTCGCTGCTAGCACTTCCCACGCTAGTTGGCTTTGTCTCGCCTTCGAGTGTACGCCCTACGACCCGCTTGGCAGGACGCTTATTGTCTGCAAAGACCGTATCTGGGGGTATCCTGGCAACTGCCAGTTCTCGTCATTTTGTCAGTGCATGAACCTCCTCCGAATGAGTGGACACCTGTAGTAAGCTCTAAGAGCCCGGAGGTGTCGAATGGAAGTGCGTCAACGTCGGTCATTCACTGAGGACTACAAGCGCCAGGCCGTTGAGCTGGTGGTGTCGAGCGGTCGCTCCGTGATGTCTGTGGCCAAGGAACTCGGTCTGCGCGACTCGGTGCTGCGACGCTGGGTCGATAAGCTCCGGCAGGAGCCGGCATCGGCGGCGTGGCGCCCCACCACGCAGACGACGCCGATGTCGGCGGACCAGGCTTCGGAGATCGCCCGGCTGCGCCAGGAGAACGAACGGCTGCGTATGGAGCGCGACATTTTAAAAAAGTCGATCGCGATCTTTGCCGGAACCCGGACATGAGCTTCCGCTTCATCGAAGATCACCGCGAGGCTTATCCGGTGCGGCTGATGTGCGCCGTGCTCGAGGTCTCGCCGGCCGGCTATTACGCTTGGCGCGAGCGCCCGGTGAGCGCCCGCGCAACCTCCACTGCCATGCTGCTGGCCGAGATCCGGCAGGTCCATCGTGACAGCGGCCAGCGCTATGGCAGTCCTCGGGTCCACGCCGCCCTGCGGACGCAGGGACGTGGGGCCAGCCGCGGCCGGATCGAACGGCTGATGCGACGGCATGGCATCCGGGCGATCATGGCGCCGCCACGTCGGGTCCGCACCACCGACAGTCGCCATAATCTGCCGATCGCGCCGAACCTGATCGCGCGCGACTTCACCGCCGCAGCCCCCAACCGGGTCTGGCTTGCCGACATCACCTACATTCCGACCGCGGAGGGCTGGCTGTACCTGGCCGCCGTCATGGACCTCTTCAGCCGCAAGATCGTCGGTTGGGCGATGCGCGACCACATGCGGGTCGAACTCGTCTCCTCCGCGCTATCAATGGCGCTCCGCCAGCAGCGACCCGGCGCCGGACTAATCCATCATTCCGATCGCGGCGTGCAGTATGCCTCACACGACTATCGGGCGGTCCTTGCAGCCGCGGGCCTGACCGCATCCATGAGCCGCAAAGCCGACTGCTACGACAACGCCCCGATGGAGAGCTTCTTCCACACCCTCAAGACCGAGCTCGTTCATCATCGTCAGTACCAGACCCGTGCCCAGGCGCAGCGTGATGTCTTCGCCTTCATCGAGGGCTTCTACAATCGAACAAGGCTCCATTCCGCCATCGGATACATCCCTCCGATCGAGATGGAGCTAAAAGCCGCTTAAACCCGTCCACTTTTTCGGGGGAAGATCAGCATGGCCACTGCATCGGGCACGGACGCCTAGCGGTATCGACCTGACCTACGCATTAGCGCGGCGGCTAGAACGATCGCGCTGACAACCAGTACAAGACGCCACGAAAAGACGCACCAGGGGAATGCGGGGTGTTGTTACGAAAAATCGTGTCTTCGACGAATAGTAGTGGTCTTCGAACGTGTGTAGCAGAAGCTGCTGCCCCCGCAATGGCGGCCGCCGTTAGGTTGCGACCGCACTACTGCGCCTTAATCCCGCTTAGCCCTTTTTGCATCGCATGACTTGGCTGGCCGTGTCAAACCGTCGACTCTTCGATGGCCTGACGCTTGGGCTGCCTTGGCTGCTGCGAATTGAACAGCAAGCGGACGGCAAGCGCACCGGCGCCTCAGGTCAGCGACGCCTCTAAGCGGCTCGACTGACAAGTCTGTACGCCCGGGTTATCCACACGCCATCGAATTAGCGGCGGCAGACGCGCTTCACGGTCTGCTGCGCTGGAAAGCACTCCCATGCTTGCATTTGACGAAGGCGGGGCGGTCACTCCGAGCTCGTTTAAAGAATTTCATCGCGGAATTACGCCAAACGCAATTTTCGGCCGACAGGCAGGGGGTTCATCGAACCAACCGATCGCGATATGCCGCTACAACAGAGGGTGAGCGCGAGGCCTGTTTCGGGAGCTGGAAAATGCCAAGTATCCTGGAGAAGGGATTGAAGCAGGGCATGGTACGCAATTTCTATCAGCTCCGTATGGGGAAGTATGCCGGAGCGTTGATTCAGCGCAGCAGGTGTGAGCGGCAACAGATCCTCTGGCTGCAGTTGAACTTGACGAGGCTCGGAAACGAACTTGCTCCGGTAGAGTATTGCCTCCGTGGCAAAGCCAGCCAGTCCGACACGCAGGAGATGCGGTTAAGACAATGCCGCACGCAAATTGCGTCAGAATGATCCCATCGGCGCGTCCTGAGGCCCAGCGTGACGCAAGGCGCTTCCAAATGACAATTTCAATCTGGGGAGTTCTTGCTTAATGGTCGCGCGACCATTGGATTTTTTATGCACGCGCCTGCTACTTTGGAGACGTATGTTTCCGTTTCACGGTTGACAGTTTTCATTCGTCCGCCATAGAAAAAGGGTGGTCCCCCGGGCTCAACGGCTTCGGTCGCAAGAATCGGATTACCGTTCGGCTAGCATATTCGGTGACGCGGGGACTTCGGGAGGGCGGTGGCTTCAATATCGTAGGCGACACAGGTGAGATCAAATCAGTATCGCTTCGAGCTGCGAAATCGACCTGAGGCCATCTGACGGAACGGATCGAAAATGAGCCACGCTTCGGAAGTGTCAGTTGAGCGGATCACGATTCCAATCCTGCAGCGATGGAAGCAGGAGCGGCGGCGTGTCGCCATGACCACCGCCTACGATGCGGTTACGGCAGGCATCGCTGACCCCATCGTCGACATCATTCTTGTCGGCGACAGTGTTGGCAATGTCTGCCTCGGTTTCGACAACACGTTGCCAGTCAGCATGGCGATGATGAACCATCATCTCGAAGCTGTTGCGCGCACAAGGCCCCGTGCCCTGCTCGTGGCCGATATGCCGTTTCTTAGCTTTCACCTCAGTCCGGAGGAGACGATACGCAACGCCGGAGGATTCCTGCAGCGAGGCGCAGATGCAGTGAAACTCGAGGGCGGAGCCAAGCGCGTGGAAATCGTGCGTGCCCTGGTCGATTGCGAAATTCCCGTCATGGGCCATCTCGGCCTCACCCCGCAGAGCGTCAATATCATGGGGGGATTCAAGGTGCAGGGCCGGAAAGCCGATGACGCTTTGCGGCTGCTTGATGACGCTTACCGTCTGCAGGAGGCCGGATGCTTCGCGTTGGTGCTTGAAGGTATTCCGGCCGAGCTAGCCCAGCGAGCGACCGAATCGCTGTCGATACCAACTATTGGAATCGGCGCGGGTCCCGGGTGCTCGGGCCAAGTGCTCGTATTCCATGACGTGCTGGGGCTGACCGAAGGTCATCGGCCTAAATTTGTTCGCGCCTATGCAGATGGTTTTCAGCTGTTGCAGGACGCGCTGTCGCGCTGGGCTACCGATGTCCGCAGTGGAGCGTTCCCGGCGCCCCAAGAGTCCTATCGGCTTCCTGAAAGCCTGGGTAACATCATCGCAAACTGGGCTCCTCCCAACCCAACCTGATGTAAGGTGCTACGATGCAGACGATTACGACGGTCGCTGAGCTTCGTCGTGAGCTCGCGAAGGCTTGCAGCGCGGGCAAACGCGTCGGGCTCGTGCCGACAATGGGCTATTTGCACGATGGCCATCTGGCGCTGGTCAAGGCGAGCCGAGCGCAATGCGACGTCACCGTCGTTAGCATCTTCGTCAATCCGACTCAGTTCGGACCAAACGAGGATCTCAGCAGCTATCCTCGCGATTTCCTGCGCGATGAAAAACTGTGCCGCGATGCCGGTGTTGCGATTGTCTTCGCGCCGGGTGCACAGGAAGTCTACCCGGCTCAATTCGAGACCTTCGTCGAACCGGGCGAATTGGCTAAGCCACTATGCGGGGCTTTCAGGCGTGGGCATTTTCGCGGCGTCGCAACCGTCGTATGCAAGCTGTTCAACATGGTGCATCCGGACGTCGTGTTTTTCGGGCAAAAGGATTTTCAGCAATGCGCGGTCGTGCGTCGCATGGCAACTGATCTTAATCTTCCCATCGAGATCGTCACCGTGCCAACCGTTCGGGAACCGGACGGGCTCGCCATGAGCAGTCGCAATCGGTATCTCAGCGAGGAAGAACGTCGACGAGCCGTCGCCATCAGTCGTGGGCTGTTCGCCGCGGCGGATGAGTTCCGCTCAGGAGTGCGCGAGGTGGACAAGCTGATTGCGATCGCCGAGCGGCATCTTGAGACAGTTGATCGGCTGCAATACCTTGAACTTGTCGATGGTGATACGCTCAAGCGCGCCGCGAGTCCGCTGCGGCTTCCGGCGGCGCTCTGTGCCGCAGCCTACGTCGGTTCGACCCGGCTGATCGACAACGTACTGCTCGCGTTGCCAACTCTGTAGCGCAATTCAGAACCAAATCGATAAACTGTTTTCTTTTTATCCGTTTCGCCCGCGTCGTCGGTGTCTGGGAGTTCCGACGCAGCCGCCCCTCGCGCTTCGCCGCGGCAAGATTTGTCGGCGGGGTAGGGCGAAGTGGTCGAACTAATGCGCACGTAGCCCGCGTCGACCAGGGCTTCCGCAATCAATTCCGACTGAAAATGACGCACGACTTCTGGGGCAGGGCGTATTCGCCGATCTTACACTGCTGCTTCTTGAAGGAGGGAATATGCGCGTAACCGAACACCGGACAGGCGATCCGGACGGAGTTCGATGCATTTGGCGACCGTGTCTAGCACTACAGTCACAATTTTCGGGGTGGTTCTGACTCTATGGGCGACCATGATTCGGCATTAGATGATTGGTGGAGCGTCGGCCGAAGATACGCGACGCCGTGGCTTCTTTGTTGGAGTCGTCAATGGCGAGCCGTGACGGGGGCGTTGACAAAGACCATGAGTCTACCAGGCACATAAGCTGCGTGCCTTCCATGATCAAAGTGTTTATGTCGGCGTCTACACCGCGCTGTCGGTTGCCACAACGTTTGGCAGGCTACGCAAGCCCAGAGTAACCGGGTTGCACTCGCCTCGCATTGAGACCGATTGCGATCGGCAGATGGAATTTCATCTTGTTGTCAGCTTTGCGACTGAGCCATATTGATTTGTCGCGGATATGACTACGGGAGGCGAGGCCGCGTTGGCGCGCTGAGGGCGCCACGGCGCAGTCTCGAGGCGCACTCGGGTGATTCGTGCTCCTTGCGCTCATCAATCAGCAAGTAACAAGCTTGTTGAGAGCCCCCAACGCTGCATGCCTAGCCGGCACAGTTGCCCGATCGTATCGAGTTCGGATCGAGACGTCAGGTGCGTTTTCGCGGTGGCATCGTATTTGCAATCAAAGATGTCGTCGCGGATCGAACTAGAAGAGTGACGATCGACGCGATCCGATATCACGCGCTGAACGTCCGGCATGGCGGATTGCGCCAACAAACGATGTCCTCTCGACGGCCAAACCTGCGCACTCTCTGTCGCTCGGGAGTCCGCCGCTGGTACAGCGCCCGCGGGTCGTCTATCAATAAGGTCCCTGTCATGGCGTCTGCTGGTCAACCATCCTCTCGGTTAGCAACGCGTCTTGCATTCTTCGTTCCCGGGGTCGGCTTCGGGGCCTGGGCCCCGCTCGTACCATTTGCAAAAGACCGGCTGGCGGTCGATGACGGCGTGCTGGGCCTACTACTGCTCTGCCTGGGTGCTGGATCCATCATCGCGATGCTTCTGACCGGTGTTTTGAGCGCCCGCTACGGCGTCAGGCTGATCATTCTTGTGGGTGGGCTTAGTCTCGCGATCGTCCTGCCGTGCCTCACGATAGCTAGCAAGTTGGCGCTCGGCGTCGCGCTATTCGCCTTAGGCGCCTCGATAGGCTCGATTAGCGTGGCCGCGAACATTCATGCGATCGAGGTGGAGCGCACGGCGGAGTGCCCGCTGATGTCCAGCTTCCACGCTCAATTCAGCATCGGGGGACTTGTGGGGTCTGCAGCCATGACCGCTTTTCTCTCGCTGCAGATTGATGCATTTGTTTCGACTGTGGTCTGCTCGGGATTGATAGTGATAGCGATCATGCTGGCGTGGCCGCGATTGGTGCCAACGGCGCAGGCGGACCAGGGGCCGTCGTTCGTTCTGCCGCGTTCCATCATGCTCCTTCTAGCCGCGATTGCGGCGATCGCCTTCCTTATCGAAGGCGCGATGCTCGATTGGGCTGCCTTGTTGGTCGTCGGCGCTGGTCTTGCTCCAAAGACTCAGGGCGGCTTAGCGTATGTACTGTTCTCCATAGCCATGACGGTGGGACGCCTTGCTG
Organism: Bradyrhizobium sp. 138; assembly: GCF_023074075.1. GTDB lineage: Bacteria > Pseudomonadota > Alphaproteobacteria > Rhizobiales > Xanthobacteraceae > Bradyrhizobium. The sequence continues at coordinate 17,912 of NZ_JADPKT010000011.1, forward strand.
GCGACGCTGTCGTCGAACGCGCAGGGGACCGCGCGACACTTATGTTCGGAAGTCTACTGGCCTTGGCCGGTTTCGGAGCTCTGCTGGCCGCACCGGTAGCCGTCATCGCCATGGCCGGCTTGCTGCTCATTGGTCTTGGCCTATCGAATGTCGCCCCGATTCTGTTCCGGCGCGCCGGCACGCAGGAGGCGATGCCCGTTGGTCCGGCGATTGCCGCGATCATGACGGTTGGCTATGCCGGAATTCTCATTGGACCGGCTGGTATGGGGTTACTGGCCAAGTACGTGGGACTGCCGGCCGCATTTGGGGTCCTAGCCGGGCTCATGTGCCTCGTCGTGCTCTTGGCGCCCATCGTGACGGCGAACACACGGTGAATGCGCTTGAAACGTGACAGAGCGGCACCTGGTGCGCAAGAGAAGCTTCGATCGTGGCTTGTCTCTGATCGAGCAGACGGCAATGACTTGGCTAGCTGATATCTGCCTGACGCCAATGATCGGCTACTTTTTGCTGGTCCCAAAGCGGTGCGCTTCTCCGGAAGCGCTTCAGGCCCGGCGATTGGTGGTCCGCGCTCTTCCAGTTTGCCGAGTCGGTGAACGCCATGACGCCCTCGTCACCTATGCTGTAAACCCAGATGACGTCGCCCTCCGGGTCCATTTCCGTTGGCCACATCCCAGAGCCAGTCCTCGTCCTCGCCAAGGTCCTTTGCGACGCGACCGATGGTGAAGACGGAATGAACTTTGTTGACGTGCATGGCTACGCCGCCTGAGCGGAGGACCGTCGACGCGAAGAGACGTCCAATTCCACGGCAGCAACTCGTGTAGGCAGCTCTGTGGCTCTCCGCCATGCACGCGAAGGTCTGCGACAGATGAGAAACCACGAGATCGGCCTTAGTAGCGATATCGCTTGGAAGAGTCTCGAAGTCGGCACCTCAATGATGGCCAGAACCAGGTTAGCTACTGAGCGAGCAGTGATGCGCTACAGACGCGTACACGATGTGGAGATGAGTTGCAGTTCTTAGTCCGTACGCTTTCTCATGGCCATGGTTGGGTCACTTCGTTCCCTTAGAATGGTGCCGCGCTTATTGCAAACCCTGCAGATGAACCGCTCCTCGCAAGGCGGACGTGTGTCTGGCCACTAGTCGAGGCTAGACCGTGACGAGGTACGCCGGACATTGGCGGCGACGATTGTCGGGTTTGAGATCAATTTCGACCACCGACGCTCCCCGCATTTATCACGAAGCGCCTGCACCCCTTGGTTTTCAGAGTTGGTACGCGGCCTGGTCCGTTCGGGGCAACATTATGGCACGAGAATCAGGATGAGAGCGCGTATTGCCTCACAAAGGAGTGTTCCCGAAGACGCGATCGTTGCCTCATCTATTTTGCTCCCGAGAAGACGGACGGTCGGTACGGGGGAGGCCGGTCGTGGAGCTGGCCGGGGTTGCGCAACGACAGGCTTCCCCTGTACCGGAAGCGGGCGCTGTCACGGCACAACCGCTGCCTCGTCGAACCGCTCCAGAGATCTACCTTCATGCCTACGATGGGTCGCTTGTTGCGCTTGCTGTTCGGCCAATCATTGCTTCCCATCCCAGGCTTCTATACCTGAGTGAATGCGCGCTTTCGGCTGTTCGCAAGCTCGAGTTTTCAACCCGATTGCGCAAAGCGGATGTTCACCGAGCAGGCGTTGATGCCTAAGGGACTTGGAAACACCGGTATCTGGTATCTCGCAGCCCATGGGCAGGTTTGTGCGGTGGCCTTAACCTTCCTGATGGAGCTCATCAGGATGCACAGGGAAGATCCCGAACACCTCAGGCGGTGGAATCGGTGATCCACTGTCGCCGATGGTGAGCGGCGATTTCAGGCGATCGTGAGCAGCTGTTTCGCGCGATGCCGGCGCAGTGCTCGTGCAAGCGGGTTGCAGGCCGCGCGCCTGTCCGACACGACGATCGGCGCGATTGCCAAGTTCTTCCTGGATTGCGCGAATCTCGGAAGAGCGCGACCGGATTGGGCGAGCGATACTGATCGCGTAGCCGCCGCTTTACGGCCGCGGTCAGCTTGGATGCGCCCGCGCGCGCTGATAGGGTGTCAAAGGAGCATGATAACGCTTGATCACCTTGGCCCCTTCTCGGCGCTTCTCTTTGAGCTTGAACGACGGCTGAAAGAAATTGACGTAGAGTTGCCGCCGAATAGAGGCGGCCCATCACGTGCGTCGTGTCGAGGCCATCGAACGGCCGCAGCCCATCAAGCGACGCACAATGGCACCATTCTTCTGCTGAACGAACGCCTGACCGTTCTTCTTGTAGGCACGCGAGCGCGTCCCCCCGAGCTTCGGCTGGCGCACCGCGGCGCGACGACCTCGTTCATGAACGTGCTGTCGTTGTCGAAGTCCACACCGCGTACAAGCCAGCGGATGTCGGAAGCGTTGTCGCCAATCGTAAATTTGCCAGCGCGTCGCTCCGTGCTTGCGCGCTACCTCCGTCACCTGAGCGCCGGACAGCAGACTTTCGCCCGCTGGAAAAAGCAGCAGTTCAAGGCTCTCGTCGTCCAGGCCCTCCGGCAGCGGCCAGATCAGCCCCGCAAGGCGGCCGCGACGCACATAACCGTGTACGACCCCATTGCTCACTCCCAACGTCCGCGCGATGACGCGCTCGGTCAGGCCCTGGTGCCTCAAACGTAGAACTTCTCGGATCCGGCGCATCGACAATCTCTCGGTAGGAATCAGGCTTCCTCATTGGTTGAATGAGAATCCGTAGCCCGGTTGAGTTTTCGGTCGAAGCGTCCGGCACCGCCAAACGTTGCTCACGATGCCTGAAATCGCTGCTCACGATCCTCTGAAATCGTTGCTCACGATGCGCTGAAATCCGTGCTCACGATCCCGCGAACGCGCAATCCACTGTCCGCAGCTTATCTCGGATGGATACACTTCAACCAGCTGCACGCGCTATTCAGTTGAAGCCGACATCACCCACTTAGCCGGTTTTGCAGTGCCTGCCGATCGACGACGAGGTAGAGGAGGCTCAG
>NZ_JADPKT010000014.1 GCF_023074075.1 Bradyrhizobium sp. 138
CTACGCATGGCTCCGCGCGCCGCCCTCCTACCGCAAGTCCCTTACCCGGACAGATCGAACAGGCTTGACTTACAAATCCCCATATGAGGGTGGGCAAAGCGAAGCGTGCCCACGATTTTGCCCATTGTTGAAAGGTGGTGGGCACGGCGCGAAGAGCGCGCCTTTGCCCACCCTACGGCACCCCTGTACGGCGGCCCCCAAAAAACAAAAGCCCCGCAACCGGATCCCGGTCGCGGGGCCTTTTAGCTCTAACGTTCTGCCGGTACGTCCGTGGTCAGAACGCTGCGCGGGCGTTAGCCGACGCGGAGATTGTCAGCCGACGACTTGCCGCTGCGACGATCGGCGACGATGTCGAACGAGACCTTCTGACCCTCGTTGAGGGAGGAGAGGCCAGCGCGCTCGACGGCGCTGATATGCACGAACACGTCCTTCTGGCCGTCATCCGGCTGGATGAAACCATAACCCTTTTGGGTGTTGAACCACTTCACGGTGCCCATAGCCATGGGAATTTCCTTTAGTTAGTTAGAGAGAGTACGCACGTGGACCGGTACGCAGCATTGCGCCCATAGCCCTGTTCAGTCGATGTTTGGAGAAGTCATCTGAAGCGTGCGCGCCCGTCAGCAACGAGGCGAAGCGGCCCAGTCGTTCGGCCAAGTATCGATGATCACAATATAGCGAGAATTTGGGGCCAGTTCAAGGCACCACCCGTGGCCCGGGACCTCGCGCGACTTTTCTATTTTGCGGTGCAAAGTAGCCGCCCGGGTGCATCTCAGTCCACGATGAAGAGCCTCGCCCCGGTCGTCGTCGAGGACCGGTGCGCGGCGTCGCCGAAATCCGAGACCTGGTAGCTCATGCCCGCCGTGAGCTTGAATTTGCGCCCGTCACGGAGCTCAGAGTCGAGCTCGCCCTTCAGCACGTAGAGCACGTGGCCGCGATCGCACCAATGGTCGGCCAAATAGCCCGGCGAATACTCCACCATCCGCACCCGGAGCTCGCCGATATTGAGCGTGCGCCACTTGGCCTCGCCGCTCTCGCCAGGATGCGTGGTCGCCTCGACTTGTTTCCAGTCGGTGACGGTGAAGGGGGAGGCGGGGAGTTTCATGGGGGGATCCTGATTCAGAGCCGGCAGTTTCGTAGGGTGGGCAAAGCCTCCGCTTCGCTCGAAGAGCGAAGTCGGATGCGTGCCCACCTGTCTCGCGATCTTGAAAGAGATCGTGGGCACGGCGCAAGCGCGCCTTTGCCCGCCCTACAATGTCTGAGCAAGGGGCAGAAAATCATCCCACCAGATGGTTCGCCGAGCCCTGCACGATCAGCCCGGCATCGTTCACCCGCAGATATTCGCAGATCTTCTTAGCCCGCTCGTTGGCGTAAAACACCACGACGCTGTCCGGGCTGACGAACAGATCGATCAGCGAGAAATGCAACTCCGGCAAAAGCCCGAGCGCCTTGCCCCAATAGGCGCGCAAAGCGTCCTTGCCGCGCAACGTTCCGCTGGCGTCGAACCCCAGCATCGGTATGCGATCCGAGGTCATCACGGCCGCCTCGTCATAGAGCGCGAGCACGCGCTCGAGATCGCGCGCGTTCCAAGCCTCGACCCAGGACCGGCCGAGCGCGGCGAGCGATGATGGCTGGTGGTGCTGTGACATGACCGTTCTCCCGATCGGCCCGGGTTTGATGGTTGGGCCAAATTAGGTCAATAATACTTACCTATATCGATTTGTCCATGCCCAAAGAAGCATGTGGGCGCGCCGCCACCGCGGTTGCGGGCTGCCCGCGCGTCGCGTATTTGCTGGCCATGACAGCAGCACAGAACGACCGCTCCGCGTCGACGCCCTCGGTGGCCTCGGCGCACGACAAGATTCTCATCGTCGACTTCGGCAGCCAGGTGACGCAGCTGATCGCGCGTCGCGTGCGCGAGGACGGCGTCTATTGCGAGATCGTCCCGTTCAACAAGGCAGAAAGCGCCTTCGACGAGATGAAGCCGAAAGCGGTGATCCTCTCCGGCGGCCCTGAATCGGTGCATGAGGCCGGTTCGCCCCGCGCGCCGCAAGTCATCTTCGATTCCGGCGTGCCCGTGATGGGCATCTGCTACGGCCAGATGACCATGGCAGCGCAGCTAGGCGGGGAGGTCGAGGGCGGCCATCACCGCGAATTCGGCCGGGCCGACGTCGAGGTCAAGGCGCCGAGCAAGCTGTTCGAGGACGTCTGGTCGCCGGGCGGCAAGAACCAGGTCTGGATGAGCCATGGCGACCGCATCACCAAGATGCCGCCGGGCTTCTCCGTCGCCGGCACCTCGCCGAACGCGCCGTTCGCGATCATCCAGGACGAGAAGCGCAAGTACTACGGCCTGATGTTCCACCCCGAAGTGGTGCACACGCCCGACGGCGCCAAGCTCATCCGCAATTTCGTCCGCAAGATCGCCGGCCTGTCCGGCGACTGGACCATGCGCGCCTTCCGCGAGGAGGAGATCGCCAAGATCCGCGCCCAGGTCGGCAAGGGCAAGGTGATCTGCGGCCTGTCCGGCGGCGTCGATTCCGCCGTCGCGGCCGTCTTGATTCACGAGGCCATCGGCGACCAGCTCACTTGCGTGTTCGTCGATCACGGCCTGCTCCGCCTCGATGAGGCCAAGACCGTGGTCGACCTGTTCCGCCACCACTACAACATCCCGCTCGTGCACGTGGATGCCTCGAAGCAGTTCCTCGGCGAGCTCGAAGGCGTCACCGATCCGGAAACCAAGCGCAAGACCATCGGCCGCCTCTTCATCGAGGTGTTCGAAGCCGAGGCCAAGAAGTTCGGCGGCGCCGACTTCCTCGCGCAAGGCACGCTCTATCCTGATGTGATCGAGAGCGTCTCCTTCACCGGGGGCCCCTCGGTGACGATCAAGTCGCACCACAATGTCGGCGGCCTGCCTGAGCGCATGAACATGAAGCTCGTCGAGCCCCTGCGCGAGCTGTTCAAGGACGAGGTGCGCAAGCTCGGGCGCGAGCTCGGCCTTCCCGAAATCTTCGTCGGCCGCCACCCGTTCCCGGGCCCCGGCCTCGCCATCCGCTGCCCCGGCGACATCACGAAAGACAAGCTCGACATCCTGCGCAAGGCCGACGCCGTCTACATCGACCAGATCCGCAAGCACGGCCTCTACGACGAGATCTGGCAGGCCTTTGCGGTGCTGCTCCCGGTGAAGACCGTCGGCGTCATGGGCGACGGCCGCACCTACGACTACGTCGTCGGCCTGCGCGCCGTCACGTCGACCGACGGCATGACCGCGGATTTCTACCAGTTCGACATGAAGTTCCTGGGCGAGACCGCGACGCGCATCATCAACGAGGTGAAGGGCGTGAACCGGGTGGTGTACGACGTGACGAGCAAGCCGCCTGGGACGATTGAGTGGGAGTAGGGGGCTTATCTAACTATTGCGAGGCTCGATCTGAGTGCTTCATATTGTTCGCAAAGGATTGCGTGCCGCTTATCTAGTTCGAGAATGCGAGCGCGTCGAACATTCGGACCCACTTTGGCGGTGGCCTGAGAAGGTCTTACATGTGCGCTTGGTGAGAACGACGTGATTCTAGGATCGAGCTGCTCGAACGAAACAACTTGAGAGAATCCGTCTTCGTTCCTCCAATCGCAATACCTCGATCTAATTCGTTCAATCGTGGCATCCGCCAAAGTCACGCGATTGCCGTCGCGATTCCCTTGTCCTCGGGCTTCGACAAAGAGCGCTCGGCCTTTTTGGTCATCCGATTTCTCGCGGTTCAGAATTAGGATCGCCGTTCCGATAGCAGTTGCGGGGGCGAACAGCCGCTCCGGCAATCCTATAATCGCCTGCAATATGTCGGTTGACACCAATGTTTCGCGTAGCTTTTGGTCCGTGCCCGCGCGCGATAGGAAGCCGTTGGGCACCACGACGGCGGCAATTCCAGACGTCGAGAGTAAGCCCGCTATCCTGTTTACATATGCGGTTTCGCTTACTACTCGACCAACGAGTTCGACCCCGATGCCACGAGAATGCGGCGTTCTATGGACTTCGACCGGTTGTCCAAAGGGTGGATTTGTCAAAATCATATCAAATCCGCCGCTCGGCATGTAGCGATCTAATGTTGGGTCGCTTAGAGCATTGCCCTCAAGCAAGGTGACGTTGGGAAGATCAAGCACAAGGAAGCGCAGTTGCGCCCACGCATGTGCCTCAGCACTGATTTCTTCGCCCAACACTGTCGCCGAACTGAGTCCTTTGGTCAGCGCTGCAAGAAAGCCACCGGTGCCGCAAGCCGGATCGAAGACAGACCTTGGCGATCGATTTGCAAATATTGAGGACACTAGCCGCGATAAGGACGAGGGGGTGTCGTACGGATATTCAAATCCGAGTGTATCCAGCCTGGATGAGAACCATTGAGAGAATCCAGCCAGTGGCGAGGGTTCCGAGCCAATGTGTAGCCAAGTTGCAAGTACGTCTATCGCTATCCCTTGAAAGCGAGAGAAGATAATCTGGCTCAGCGGTCGCCCTCGCAGATGGTTGCGACGCTCGATCTCCATAGCTAGCCAATGAACAAACTGCAATGGATCGATCGTTTTCTCCGGCGGTGAGAGTTGTCGGCCTAGATGCAGAATGCCGAGCAGAGCCAGCGATTCTCTCAAGGCTGAAGATTGTGATGCGCGGCCCGCATCCATCATGGCGCGCAGCTGTGACTCCCAGTGCGACCCGTTGATCTGCTCGTTAGCCATTATGAATCCATGTACTGAGCTACAATTTCCATTGCTTCTTCCTGACGCAGCTTTGCGCCTTCAAGAGCGCACCGATATTGTTGCTCAGCTAGAAGGGTTAGTCGAACGAGATCGGATTGAATCTCGCGTGGTGGAATAGGGATAACCAACTCCTCGATTGCTCGGATGTTGAGTGCAGGCTGAGCTGTCCCCGTTACTCCGCTGAGCAAGCGCGCCTGGGTAGATGGCTGACGCAAGAAAACCCAAAGCAGCTCTGGCTGGAGTACAGCGTCCGTACCTAAGCGGATGACAATAAAGTTTGCGCTCGCCACCGTCGCGAAGTGCGAGGAGGGAATAACCGCGCACTTCATGAGTGTTCCCCGAGCGCTTAATAAAATGTCGCCGGGGAGTAGGCGCTGGCGAGAATTCTGGGGGGGTGTCGGTAGCTCTATCGTCTCAAGCCGGCCGACGTCGGCAACGACATTATCGACGACGTCCTTGATATGAATAATTGGCACTGGTTCGATGTCGATTGGGTCCTTGGAGAGGCGGCTCGCGTTAACACCCATAAAAAGGCTTTCGGTGAGCGCTTTGAGAGGAAGAGTTGTCATAACGTGTCTTGTACGCCAGTATTGCAGTATGTTCAATATTGCGATTGACAATATGTTTTATACTGACTAAACCTCGGGCCGTCGAACGGCGTGCGAGGTATGATAATGTGGGATTTCCGGCTGATTATTTCGATGGTGTTTGTCGTTATTCTGTTGGCTGGCGGCGGTCTTATCTGGCTTGCCGCGAGCGGATTAGGCGGACAATCCATCGACACCGCTCAGAGCGTTCTCGCGCACGCTTTCACTGCGGCCGTGGGAGCGCTCTTGGGATTGGTGGGGGCATGCAGCGCGAGCGAGTAGGACGGGTAGAGTGCAGGTGCTTCACGCTTGCCTCGGGTGCGAGCCGTGGTCGTCCATGCTACGGCATCTGTATCGCCTTTCCGGAGCCAAGCTTGATGTCCGCCCCGCCTACCTGTCCCACCGCCACCGCCACCGACCCCGAAACCCTCGGCTGGATGCGCGGCTTCCCGCCATCCCCCGACCGCACCATCACCTTCCAGGACGGCTCGTTCCGCAGCTTTCCCGAACTGCGCTGGGCCTGGAGCAATATCCGTCAGCTGGTGCCGACGGTGAACGTCTGGCGCGGCGCAGGGCCTGCGTCTCCGCTGCCGCGCTCGGAACAGGATATCGGCGCGATCGCCTCGACCACGATGGACGGGCGGCCGATGACGTTCGCCAAGATGCTCGAGGAGACCTACACCGACGGCATCGCGGTGCTGCATCGGGGCAAGCTGATCTATGAGCGCTACTTTGGCGCGCTGAAGCCGCACAAGCCGCATATCGCGATGTCGGTGACGAAGTCGTTCACCGGCGTTCTCGCCGGCATGCTGGTCAGCGAGGGCAGGATCGACCCGCAGGCACCTGTGACAGGCTACGTGCCGGAGCTGAAGGCGAGCGCGTTCGGGGACGCGCGCGTGCATGAGGTCATGGATATGACCACGGGGCTCGCTTACACCGAAGTCTACACGGACAAGAATTCGGATGTGTGGGGCCTCAGGCGAGCGAACGGCATGGCGCCGATCCCGCCGGGTTATGAAGGCGCGACCACGATCTTCGAGTTTCTGATGGCGCAGCAGAAGCAGGGCGAGCACGGCAAGGCCTTCGCCTACAAGACTGTCAACACCGACGTGCTGGCCTGGATCGTCAGGCGCGCCAGCGGCATGACGCTGTCCGATCTTCTGTCCGAGCGCATCTGGCAGCCGATGGGCGCGGAGGAGGATGCGCATTATCACGTCGACCGCATCGGGACCGAGAGCGGCGGCGGCGGTCTTTCGACGACATTGCGCGACCTCGCCCGCTTCGGCGAGACCATGCGCAATTTTGGCCGCTTCAACGGCCGTCAGATCGTGCCGTCGCAGGTCGTCGAGGACATCGCCCGCGGCGGCGATCCCGAGAAATTCAAGCCGGCCGGCTACACCACGCTGCCCGGCGCGTCCTACCGCAATCAATGGTGGGTCACGCATAATGAACACGGCGCCTACATGGCGCGCGGCGTCTACGGCCAGGGCATCTACATCGATCCCAAGGCCGAGATGGTGATCGCGCGCTACGCCTCGCACCCCATGGCGGGCAACGCCGCCAACGATCCCGTGACGCTGCCGGCCTATATGGCGCTGGCGAAGGCGCTGATGGCGGGCGGGTGAGGGCGTCGCACGTTCGCGCCTCACTAAGTGGCGTCGTCACGCGCCTCCTGCCAATGCGGATAGGTGACGTAAGCGGTGACGGCGCCTTGCTCGTGCGAGTGGATGATGACCGTCTCGCCCTTCGGCATGTGGACGATCTCGCCGGAACCCGCGGTGACGGTGCTGCCGTGGCTCGTGACCGACAGCTTCCCCTCAAGGACAATCATGACATCGTTGACCATCATCGTCTCTTCGAGGACCTGGTTCGGCGCGTAGCGGCCGAAGCCGATCGTGATTGGTCCGCCGTGGCGCTGGTCGATCACGTTGGCGGCGAAGATGTCGCCGTCCTGTCCCGGCGAGCGTTCGAACGAAGCGTCGGTGATGGCGAATTTGCGAACTTTCATGAAAGCCTTCCGTCTAGTCCAGCCATGGCGAGGTGAGGATGGATAGACGCTTGAGGGGCTGTTTTGTTCACAAGGCCGCGGGGTGGTTTGACACCTAATATAAGATTTGACTTATATTAGTATAAGGCGATATTCCTCGCCGAACGAAGCGATCAGGAGGAACGCAATGCAGATCGACGTCGCCAGAGTTCTGGGCCTCGTTGCGCGCTCAGTGCGCAACTTCGAGAAAGACGGCAAACCTGCGAGTGCCGTGACACTGACGCGGCTTTACGACACCAGCGTCGACGATCTCTGGGATGCCGTGACCAGCAGGGAGCGCATTCCGCGCTGGTTCTTGCCGGTCGAGGGCGATCTCGAACTCGGCGGACGGTACCAGCTCAAGGGCAATGCGGGCGGCACCATCACTGCGTGCACTCCGCCGAGCTATTTTGCCGCGACGTGGGAGTTTGCAGGGGCGGTGAGCTGGATCGACGTCAAGCTGGCAGCAGAACGAAGCCAGGCGCGTTTGACGCTTGAGCACACCGCGATCATCGAGGATCATTGGAATCAGTTCGGTCCCGGTGCGGTGGGGATCGGTTGGGACCTCGCGCTTGCAGGGCTCGAGCGATATGTTGCGACGGGGGCATCGGTCGACCACGAGACGGCCGAGGCCTGGATGGGCTCGCCGGAGGGCAAGGACTTCATGACGACCAGCGGCGAGTCATGGCGTGCGGCGCATGTCGCAAGCGGGATTGATCCAGACGAGGCGAAGCAGCGCTCGGACCGCACCATCGCGTTCTATCGCGGCGAGATGCCGCCCGACATCGCTCATCCCGGCACGGGAAGCTGATGCACGTCTTCGAGGTCCTCGCCGATCCCGTGCGCCGCCGCATCCTCGAGCTGCTGGCGCGATGCGAAATGGCGTCCGGTGAGGTCGTCGACATCATCGGGGCCGAGTTCGGGATCACCCAGGCGGCCGTGTCGCAGCACCTCAAGGTGCTGCGCGAGAGCGGCTTTGCCAACGTTCGTGCGGAGGCGCAAAGGCGCCTTTATTCAGTCGACGTCGCCGGGCTTCGCGCGGTGGATGCCTGGATCGATCAGTTCCGGAATTTCTGGGAGCCGAAGCTGGACGCGCTGGCGACCGAGATCGCGCGCGGCAAGCGCGAGCGTCGCATTGCGCCGATCGCCAAGCGGAGCGGGAAGAGGGCGTGAGTGGGCGCGCAGGGTGGATTGGGACGCGTAGGGTGGATTAGCCGCCGGCTGCGCGCAGCGCAGTCGCCGGCGTAATCCACCATTCTCTCGGTACGATCTGCTGTAAAATGGCGGATTACGCTTCGCTAATCCGCCCTACGATCGCATGATCTTCTCGTACTTCTTCACCAGCCGCTCGCGCTTGAGCCGCGACAGCCGCTGGATCCAGAACATGCCGTCGAGCTGGTCGATCTCGTGCTGGTGGCACACGGCGCGCAAGGCTTCCGATTCCTCGGTTCGCATGTTGCCGTCGAGATCGTGGTAGCTGATGCGCACGCGCACATGGCGCTGCACCTCGTCGTTGACCCCGGGCATCGAGACGCTGCCTTCGCGGTGCATGATCATCTCGGGCGAGGCCCATTCGATGACCGGATTGACGTAGGTGACAGGGCCTGCCTTGGCGTCGAGCTCGAGCACGACGACCCGCAAGGGCACGCCGATATGCGGCGCGGTGATGCCGATTCCGGGCGCGGCCCGCATCGTATCCAGCAGGTCCGCTGCGAGCTCGCGCAAGCCGTCGTCGAACGCGGTGACGGGACGGGCCGGCAGCGCGAGCCGGCGGTCGGGGTAGCGGACGATGGGACGGATGGTCATGCAGGCCTCCTACCACTCACGGATCGTTGAAGCATCCTTCTTGACGAGCCTACCAACTGGAAGGTAGCTAAACCGTATGAGCAACGTTTCCACGACCGCCGACGACATCCTGGCCTGCGCGCGCTCGCTGATCATTGCCGGCGGCTATAACGGCTTCAGTTATGCCGACATCGCCGAAATGGTCGGCATTCGCAAGCCGAGCATCCACCATCATTTCGCCAGCAAGGTCGATCTGGTCCGTACCCTGGTGTCGCGTTATCGCGAGGAGGCGCAGGCGGGCTTGGCGGCACTCGAGCGCAACATCCCGGACCCGCGCGACCAGCTCGAAAACTATGTGGCCTATTGGGAGGCATGCATCACTGACGCGACCGCTCCCTTCTGCGTCTGCGCGCTGCTAGCCAGCGAGCTTCCGATCCTCCCCGAAGAGGTGGCGCTGGAGGTCCGCGCGCATTTCCGTTTGCTGGCGTCGTGGCTGACCTTGGTGCTGGAGCGGGGCAAGCGGAAGGGACGTTTGCATCTTTCCAGCACCGCGAAGGTCGAGGCTGAAGGATTCATGGCGACCGTTCACGGCGCGATGCTGTCGGCGCGCGCCTATGGCGATCCCAGGATGTTCGGCACCATCACCCGGCCGCTGCTGGACCGGCTGTCCACCAGACACTGAAGGGCAAGGCGCGTTGCCGGCTTGTGAGGCCGCTGCGTCGATTTCTGTATCGCAATCTACCAACTAGTAGGTAAGGAGAGGGCAATGAGAGACCGTGAGACGACGTTGGACATCGCCGACCATGCGCAATGGCTGAAGCAATACTACTTCCTGCGGGCCGCGTTTTCCGTCGCCTGGGTCATTGCGGCCTTTGCGATCGCGCCGTCGTCGGCGGTCATCGCAGCAACACTGCTCATTGCCTATCCGGCATGGGACGCCGCGGCCAATTATCTCGACGCGCGCTGCAGTGGCGGGTTGAACGAGAACCGCACGCAGGGCCTGAACGTGCTGGTGAGCCTCGCGGCCACCATCGCGGTCGTGCTGGCCTTGCAGGTCAGCATGAACTGGGTGCTCGGAATCTTCGGGACATGGGCGATCCTGTCCGGGTTGCTCCAGCTCGGCACGGCGGTGCGGCGCTGGAAGCTCTTTGGCGCACAATGGGCTATGGTGCTCAGCGGTGGCCAGTCAGCTCTCGCGGGCGGCTTCTTCGTCTTTCAGGCCACCATGCCTGCGGCTCCGTCGATCGCGAACGTCGCGGGCTATGCTGCGGTCGGCGCACTCTACTTCCTGGTCTCGGCGGTTTGGCTCACGGTCAGCGCGTGGCGCCGCAGCGTCGCCATGTGAGGCTTTGCTGCGGACGGTCACGCCTCCGGATAGGGCGTGCCGTCCTTGTGCAGGAACCGGCCGCCGCTGAGCCGGCCGTTCCCTGGTCGGTAAGTCATTGATCCCGCAGGGGCCGGCTACTGTGCATGGGGTTGTTTTTCGCGTTTTGTTGGCGGGTCACGAAAGCGTGCGGCAAAAATGAAACTGCATTGTCGGCCAGTGCTGTTCCCGATCGTCTTTTCCCCAGACAGATCTGACGGGAGACCAAAATGACCCAATCCCCCTATCGCTGGGTGATCGTCGCCGCCGGCGGCCTGCTCGGCTGCGTCGCCATCGGCGGCATGTTTTCGCTGCCGGTGTTCCTGCAGCCAATCGCCAAGGACACCGGCTGGTCGGTAACAGGGATTTCCAGCGCGATGACCATCGGCTTTCTGGCGATGGCGTTCACGAGCATGGCCTGGGGCACGCTGTCGGACCGGTTCGGGCCGCTGCCGGTGGTGCTGACGGGATCGACCGTGCTGGCGCTCAGCCTGTTCGCCGCCAGCCACGCGACCTCGCTTCTCGTGTTCCAGGTCGTGTTCGGCCTCCTGACCGGCGCGTCCTGCGCCGCGATCTTCGCGCCGATGATGGCGGCCGTCACCGGCTGGTTCGAGACCCAGCGCAGCCTCGCGGTGTCGCTGGTGTCGGCCGGCATGGGCATGGCGCCGATGACGATGGCGCCACTCGCGGCCTGGCTCGTCTCCGGCCACGACTGGCGCATCTCGATGCAGATCATGGCGCTGGTGGTCGGCGCCATCATGATCCCGGTCTCGTTCCTGGTGCGCCGTCCGCCGGCGCTGGTGCAGGCCGTGGCCGGCCCAAAGGGCGAGGGGGCCGCGCAAGCCGAGATGTCGATGAGCGAGGCGCTGCGCTCGCCGCAATTCCTGATCCTGCTCGCGACCAATTTCTTCTGTTGCGCCACCCATTCCGGCCCGATCATCCACACCGTCAGCTATGCGGTGAGCTGCGGCATTCCGCTGGTCGCGGCGGTGACGATCTACAGCATCGAGGGGTTTGCCGGCCTCGGCGGCCGCATTGCCTTCGGCGTCCTCGGTGACCGCTTCGGCGCCAAGCGCGTGCTGGTCTCGGGCCTGCTGCTCCAGGCGTTCGGTGCGCTCGCTTATGTCTTCGCCCATCAGCTCACAACGTTCTACGCGGTCGGGGCCGTCTTCGGCTTCATCTATGCCGGCACCATGCCGCTCTATGCCGTTCTCATTCGCGAGAACTTTCCGCTCAAGATGATGGGCACGGTGATCGGCGGCAGCGCCATGGCCGGCAGCCTCGGCATGGCCACCGGCCCGCTTGCCGGCGGCCTGATCTACGACGCCTTCTCCAGCTACGCCTGGCTCTACATTGCCTCCTGGGCGATGGGTCTCGGCGCATTCCTGATGGCGATGACGTTCCGTCCCTTCGCGAAGCCGCAAGGGCAAGTGGCGCCGGCCGCGGCGTGAAGTCGAGATCGAGGCGCAGCGTCAGAGCTGCGCCTCGATTGCGGCTTTGTCGATTACCGACCAGACCTGCCGGATCTTGCCGTCGTGGAACGCGTAGAACACGTTCTCGCAGAACGATACGCGCTTTCCGTTGACGGCAAGTCCAAGGAACGACCCGACTGGCGTGCAATCGAATCCCAGCCTCGCTGCGATCTTGGGCGGATCCGACATCAGCAGCTCGATGTTGAAGCGCAGATCCGGAATGTCACGAAAATCCTGCTCCAGCATTGCACGATAGCCGGACAGGCCGAGCGGCCGCGCGTTGTGGGCGACCTCGTCATGCACGTATTGCCCAAGTGCCGGCCAGTCCTGCCGGTTCAGGCAGGCGATGTAGCTGCGGTAGGTGTCAGCGAGACCGTCCCTGGTCACGACAGGCTCCTTCAGCTCAGACGCGCCGTCGCAGATGCTCGACGAGCGCACGCAACTTCGGTGCAAGGTTGCGACGGCTCGGATAATAGAGATAAAAGCCGGCGAAGAAGGGGCAATAATCCTCGAGGATCGGCACAAGCTCGCCGCGTTCGATCGCGGGACGAAAGCTCGCCTCCATGCCGAAGGTTATGCCGGCACCTGCGACGGCGAGCTTGATCATCAGCGCCATGTCGTTGGTCGTGATTTCGGGCGCGACCGCGACGCTGAACTCCCTGCCGCCTTGCGCAAACTCCCAGCGATAGGGAGCGACGGTCGGCGCCGGACGCCAGCCGATGCAGCGAAACGATGCCAGTTGGGACGGGTGGCCCGGCACGCCGAAGCGGTCGCGAAATGAAGGGGCGCAGACCGCGAGCTGGCGTTCGTCGCCGGCGATGGGCACCGCGATCATGTCCTGCTCGATGACCTCGCCGAGCCGGACGCCAGCGTCAAAGCCCGCGGCGACGATGTCGAATTCCGCATCGGTCACGGCGACGTCGAGCTGTACCTCCGGGTTGGCTTCGGTGAAGGCCGCAAGAAGCGGTCCAGAGAGAAAATGCTCGGCGATCGAGGAGACCGCAAGGCGCAGCAATCCGCGGGGCCGCCCGCGCAGCGCTTCGGTGTTGCCGAGCGCGGCGCGCATCTCCGCAATGGCGGGCGCGACCTCCGCATACAGCCGTTCGCCGGCCTCGGTCAGGCCGACGCTGCGCGTCGTGCGCTGGACCAATGCGATTCCGAGACTTTCCTCCAGGCGCTGGATGGTCTGGCTCACGGCCGAGCGGGTCACGCCGAGCCGGTCGGCCGCGGCACGAAAACTTCGGTGTTCGGCGACCAGCGCAAAAACGGCGAGAGCGTTGAGATCGGGTTCCATTGGTTAGATTTGCTTGCCGGACTGGTTAGGGACCGTCGTCTTATCACGGCAGCCGGCCCGGGCCATCTTTCGCGCACGCAATGCGAACGCGAGGAAAGATCTCATGCCAATCGACAAAGTCATTCTCATCACTGGCGCTTCCAGCGGCATCGGCGCGGGCATCGCGCGCGAATTGGCCGGAGCCGGCGCCAAGGTCCTGCTGGGCGCGCGGCGCGCCGATCGACTGAAGTCGCTCGCGGCCGAGTTGAACGGGCAGGGTGGGACAGTGCTCGCGCATCCGCTTGACGTGGCCGACCGCGCGAGCGTTGCAGCGTTTGCAGACGCCGCGCGCGGGGTCTGGGGCCATGTCGACGCGATCGTCAACAATGCCGGTGTGATGCCGCTGTCGCTGATGGCCTCGTTGAAGATCGAGGAGTGGGACCGGATGGTCGACGTCAACATCAAGGGCGTGCTTTACGGGATCGCAGCTGTGCTGCCGGAGATGGTCGCGCGCGGTTCTGGCCATGTGATCAATATCGCCTCGATCGGTGCGCTTGGCGTCGGGCCGACTGCGGCGGTCTATTGCGCAACCAAATATGCGGTGCGGGCGATCTCGGACGGCCTGCGCCAGGAGCACGACAACATCCGCGTCACCTGCATCCATCCCGGCGTGGTGGAGAGCGAGCTCGCGGGCACCATCACCGATCCCGTCGCGGCCGAGGCGATGAAGACTTATCGTGCCATCGCGCTTCAGCCGGACGCGATCGCCCGCGCGGTGCGCTTTGCGATCGAGCAGCCTGATGATGTCGACGTCAACGAGATGGTCGTGCGCCCGACGCGAACGACGTGATCGCCTGCCGCGGCGTCACACCCGCTTTTCGAAGAACAGGTCCGGGTAGGGATCGTCGTTGTAGCGCGAGATCTCGCGCCAGCCCGTGGTGCGGTAGAGCTGGCCGGCCTCTGGCAGCGCGCTGTTGGTGTCGAGCCGCAGCAGCGTGATGCCGAGCTCGCGTGCGGCATCCTCGGTTGCGTCCATCAGGCGCCGGCCGAGCCGCAATCCGCGTGCGGCGGGCGCGACCCAGAGACGCTTGATCTCGGCGTAGCCGTGATCCGTTCCCTTCAAGCCGACGCATCCGATCGGCAGCGTGTCCGACATCGCGACGATGAAGGTGCCGCGCGGCCGGCGCATATCCTTGGCATCAGGGTCGCGCGAGCGCGAGACGTCAAAGCCCTGCTTGAAGCGGCGGCCGAGCTCGGCATAGTACTCGCCGAGGCAGTGGCGCGCTTCCTCGCATCGCGGATCCATTTCCTCCAGCGCGACCCGCTCGCGGGTCAGCACGGAGGCGATCAGGTCCATCGCCGCCAGCAGCGCCTCGCGTTGTGAGTGTTGCGCGAGGAAGCCGTCGGCCTGGGCGTTCGACAGCGCCTCATAGGCCGCGAATTCGCGGCGGCCCGCGCGCGTGAGCTTTGCTATCCGCCGCCGTGCATCGTCCTGATGCGTGGTGGTCTCGACCAGCCCTGCGTCCTCGAGGCTGCGGAGCAGCCGGCTCATCAGGCCGGAATCGAGCCCGAGATAGTCGCGGATCTCCGCCACGTCCGAGCGCCCATGCCCGATCGCATTGAGCACCCGCGCGGCACCGAGTGGCCGCCCGCGTCCGAGGAACGAGGTATCGAGGGCGCCGACGGCAGAGGTGACGGCGCGATTGAAGCGGCGGACGCGGGAGATGGGATCGAGCATGATGTCTGACTTTAGTCAGATATATTGTCCCCGTCAATCGAGCGGGAGCCGACCGAGCAGGACGCCTAGGTCTCCGGCTGGATCAGCTTGATGTCCTCAATGTCGCCGCGAGCGATCCGTGCGCTGGACGTGGGGATGGTCATGCCGCTCGGCCTCCGGCGCTCCGAGCCCAAGTTCCTTGCGGGCCTTCCGCGTCAGCTTGGCCACGATCAGCGCATGGGCCTGCGCGAGATAGCTGGCGAGCTCGGCATCCGACAGGGCGCTGTTGCTGACGAGCTGCACCCATTTGGCACGCGCCAGATACGGCGCCGGTCGCGCCAGGCCGTGCTCGATCAACATGGCATAGGCCATGTTGGAGACCTTGAACATGTAGCCGCCGGAGCGCGCGGCAAAGCCGCCGTCGAGTGCGAACATCTTGCCGCCGACCTTGAACACGGACGTGCCCTCCCACTGCACCACCTTGGTGATGGCGGGCAGGCGCAGGCAGCGGGTTTCGAAGGTCTTGGGTGACATGGCCGGAGCGATAGCACACCGGGTGTGGCTTGCAACGTGCCCGCTGGCGATCGAGCGCCGCGAAGGCGGCAATGATGCGATCCGCCGCCGTGGCGTCGAGACAGATAGCTAGAAATGATGCACGCCGAGCGCTGAGAACGCGCCGTCATGAAGATCGTGGCCGTCGCCGGGCTGGCCGAGGAAGCCGAGATGCATCGTCAGCGGTGAGAGGGCCGCCATCGGCACCGCGCCGGCCGTGTCGAGACCGCTGATATCGACATGGTTTGTCGCCGAGCTGTCGTGCTGCGAGGTCAGCGGCGTGCTGACGATATCGGTGACCAGCGCATTGAACAGGTCGGGGGCGGAGGCGTCATGAGTGTCGCCTCCGACGGAATGCAGGAGACCGCCGACAAGGCCGGTCACGCTGTCTGTGAGCTGGCCAATCGTTCCGGTTACCGTGGACGTCAGCTGACTGACGGTCGTGCTCAAGCTTTCGAGTGTGTGCGACACCACCGCCAGCGAGGTGTCGACAAGGTTCATGATCGTGCTGCCGAGCTCGTGCAGTGATGTCACCGGATCGATCGAGGCGGAGGTCGCGACATCGGTGTGAGTGGCGCTGGGTGCCGCAGGATGATCGGACGTGACGGAGGTGGCTTGTGCCAAGGCGTGACCTTCAGCCAGGACAGTCGCGCCGCTGCTCGTCATGGCGGCGATATCGGCGGGC
Organism: Bradyrhizobium sp. 138; assembly: GCF_023074075.1. Taxonomy (GTDB): domain Bacteria; phylum Pseudomonadota; class Alphaproteobacteria; order Rhizobiales; family Xanthobacteraceae; genus Bradyrhizobium. The sequence goes on from NZ_JADPKT010000014.1 coordinate 16,198, forward strand.
GCGTCAGCATGCGCGACGTCTGCAGCCGCCACATCCACATGAGGCGTCGTCGAGGCCTCGGCCGTCGGAGGCACGCTCGCATCGGCATGTTGATCGCCCGAGCTTGGCTGCCGATCGTCCGGCATCGTTTCGGCGGGAACCGGATCGGCGGCGTGCATGGGGGCGGACGGCAGATCCGCCGGGATCGGCTGAGCATCATTGCCGCCATGATGTCCGGTGGCTTCGGCCTCCTTCAGGAAGGCCACCAGCGCCGTCATGAAGGCGACAGTCTCTTCCGTGGTGATGTGGCGCGCAGTTTCGGCCTTTTCAGCGCGGCGGTTGTTCTGCTCGGATGCAGCCATCGGCCATGCTCCTCGTCAGCGTTCGCGGAAAGCGCGGGTCAGCTCGTCGCGCAGCGGACCGAACAGATATTCGAACAGCGTGCGCGGACGCGTCGGCACGATCACCTCGGCCGGCATGCCCGACTGCAACTCGATGCGTGACTTCTTGACGTCCTCCGGCTCCAGCGAGACCTCGACGGCGTAGTAGCCGGGACCGCCGGCCTTGTCGTTGGTGACGCGGTCGGCCGACACGGTGCGCACGGTCCCATAGAGGCGGGGACGTTCGACATAGTTGACGCCGGTCAACCGGATTTCGGCGCGGCGGCCGACGGTGACGTCGTTGATGTCGGAAAGCCTCAGCTGCGCGTCCACGATCAGCGGATTGTCCGACGGCACGATGTCCATGAGCTTCGCGCCGGGCTGGATCACGCCGCCTTCGGTGAACACGTCGAGCCCGACCACCGAGCCGGTCGCGGGCGCCTTGATCTGGGTTCGGTTCACGACGTCTGTTGCGGCGTCGACTTTTGGAGCGAGCTCTGCGAGCTTGTTCTCGGTGGAGCGCAGCTGATCGGTGATCTCGCTCATCCGGGCGCGTTCGGCCCTGGCGATCTCGGCGTCGTTCTGCGCGATCTGCTGCTGCATCCCGGCAATGTTGGCGCGCTGCGCGCCGATGTCGGCCTGGAGCTTGGCGTCCTCGCGCTGCAGCGCCAGGATCCGCGTCTTCGGCGTATAGCCCTGTTCATACAGGCGCTGGGCGCCGCCCATCTCGTCGGCGAGCAATTCGCGCTGCTTCTCGGTGCCGGTGAGCTGCGCCTGCGTGCCGTCGATCTGGGCATTCAACTCGGCGATCTTGCGCCGGAGCACCGCAGTCTCGGCCTCGAACTGGTGCTTGCGTGCGGCCATCATCGCGACCTCGTTCGCCATCGCCTGACGCAGCGCGGGCATTGCGTCTTTCGCATTGACGCCGAAATCCGGCGCGGCGCGACCGTCACGCTCAGCCATCAGCCGCGCCTGTGCGGCGCGCGAGGCATCGCGGTCGGCGACCAGCACGTCCAGCTTGGCGCGGGGATCGCTATCGTCGAGGACGAGCAGCAGCTGTCCTTTCTCGACATGAACGCCGTCGCGGACCAGGAGCTGGCGGATCACGCCACCATAGGGATGCTGCACACTCTGGCGCCGTCCCTCGACCTGGAGATTGCCGTTGGCGATCGCCGCGCCCGAGATCGGGGCAAGCGTGCCCCACAGTGTCATGGCCGAAGCAAATGCCCCGACCACGATCGCGCCGACCAGGGCGGGCCGTCCCGGCCGGGCGTAATAGGCGCGTTCGCGGTCGGCGATATAGGTTGCGGTGCTCATGATGCGGTCGCCCGTGTGGCCGCCTGCTGCTGCAAGGCCTGATAGACCTCGCCGGGCGGGCCGAGCATGTCGAGCATGCCGCTGCGCAACACCATCATGACGTCGACGATGTCGAGGATCGTGGTGCGGTGGGTGATGACGATGACGGCCGCGCCGTCGGCTTTGGCCTGGAGCAGGGCGGCTTTCAACGCCTCCTCGCCGGGCGCGTCGAGATTGGCATTGGGCTCGTCCAGCACCAGCAGCGGGGGACGGCCGAGCAACGCCCGCGCAAGGCCCAGCCGCTGGCGCTGTCCGCCGGATAGGCCAACGCCGCCGACGCCGAGCCGTGTATCGTATTGCCGGGGCAGATCGAGCACCATGTCGTGGATGCCAGCGCGGATGGCCGCATCGATGATCTCGTCGGTGGAGGCATCGCCGAAGCGCGCGATGTTCTCGCGCACGGTGCCGGCGAACAGGCCGACATCCTGCGGCAGATAGCCGACATGGCGGCCGAATTCGACGGGATCCCAGTGATTGTAATCGAGTCCGCCGAAGCGCAGCCGCCCGGCAGCGGGAGCCATCGCGCCGACAAGCAGGCGCGCCAGCGTGCTCTTCCCAGAGCCGCTCGGGCCGACGATGCCGAGGGCCTGTCCGCCCGCGAGCTCGAAGGTCAGACCTTTCAGCACCGGTTCGGGCCGCGACGGCAGCTCGCAGACGAGATCCCGCACCTCGACGGTGTTGCGCTGCTTCGGCACGATGGTCTGGGGGGTGGAGAGGTCGATGGTGGCGAGCAGGTCGCGCACCTGCGTGTAGGAATCGCGGGCGCCGATGAACTGCTTCCAGGTGCCGACCGCCTGCTCGACCGGGACCAGGGCGCGGCCCATGACGATGCTGGCGGCGAAAATGGTCGCAGGCGTGATGGCATGGTCGATCGCGAGCCAGGCGCCGGCGCCGAGCATGAGCGATTGCAGCAGCAGGCGGAAGAATCGGATCGACGAGGTCATCACCGCGTTCTTGTCGCTGGCGACGGCTTGCTGCACCAGCATCGCGGAGCGCTGGCTCTGCCAGTTGCGTTCGACCGCCGGCTGCATGCCCATGGCGCGGATCACGTCGGCGTGGCGCAGCACGTTCTCGGTGAAGACGTAGGACTGATTGCCCGATGCCTCGGCCTGCTTCATCGGATTGCGGGTCAAGATCTCGTTCACGCCCGCGAGCCCCAGCAGCAGCACCGCGCCGATGGTGGCGACGAGGCCAAGCAGGGGATGGATGAAGAACAGCAGCAGCAGATAGATCGGGATCCAGGGCAGGTCGAACGCAAAGTAGATGCCGGACCCCGTCACGAAGGTGCGGAACTGGTCGAGATCGCGCAGCTGCTGGGCGCCACGCGAGGCGCCGCGTTCGGCCGAACGCACCACCAGTGCCTCGAACACGCGCGTCGACAGCTCCATGTCGAGCCGGATGCCGCAGCGGATCAGGATCCAGGCGCGCACCGCGTCGAGGCCGGCCATGGTCAGTAGTGCGATGGCGAGGATGAGGGTGAGCAGAACGAGTGTGGAGATGTTTTCGTTGAGCAGGACTCGGTTATAGACCTGCATCAGATAGAGCGGCGACGCGAGGTAGAGCAGGTTGATCGCACTCGAGAACAATCCGGCCCAGAGGAAGTGCGGCCAGAGCTTGCTGAGCGCCTCGCGCAAATCGTCGCCGCGGCGATAAGGCGGCTCGATCGCTTCATCCGCGACCGTCGAAAGCGCTGCCGCCATCTGAGATGTCCTTAAGGTGCAAGTTGTGAAGTGCAGGTCGTAGAGGTGCAGATCGTGTTCGCGCCGGAGTGGCGGACTCACGGAGGGTGTGACGTGGGGCCAAAGCCCCACGCCACATGTCGTTCGTCAGGGAATTGGGATCAAACGAGCCCGTGGAGGAGGCCACCGACGTCGAGATGTCCGACGTCTGCGCTAAGCCCGATCGCGGTCGGCGCGGAGACCGAGGCGTCGATGCCGCCGGTTCCCGCGAGGCCTGACGCGGAGACGTCGATGCTGGGGTTGGTTTCGATCAGCGCCCCGACATCGAGCGTGTGCGACAGGTCGACCGCGCCGCTGGCGCCGGCCGTTGCACTTCCACCTGCTTCAGCACCGCCCGACAGCGCACCCGTTGCAGTTCCGAGCAGACCGTCGACCGTGCCGAGCAGGTTTCCGAGAAGAGCCATGTGAACTCCTTTTGAGTTGGCAGTTGAGATCGCGACAGAAAAGCCGCTGCCCATGAATCCCTCACGCCGCAGAAGGTTGCGGACTCATATGGGGCCATTTGATGCTGATTTGTTGGATCAGGAACTTCGGCCGGGGAAGGGCAGTGCGCCTGACGCGATTGCGATGCCAAAGCCCGGGCGAACAAGCCGCGCCAACCTATCACCGTCACCCTGAGGCGTGAGCCGCGGTGCGCAGCGCCGCGAAGCGAGCCTCGAAGGGCGACGGCCCGGCTGCATCTTGGCCGTTCATCCTTCGAGGCTCCGGACGCGATGCGTTCGCATCGTATTCTTCGCGTCTCAGATCCTATGGGGCGGCGGGTGGTCAAGAGGTTAGGATTGGATTGCCAACCACCCAGCCTCGGAGGACCAAGATGATCAAGCTCGATCGCACTGAC
>NZ_JADPKT010000051.1 GCF_023074075.1 Bradyrhizobium sp. 138
ACTCGACTGCCATTCGGGCGGCCGCGGCCACGGACGATGACAGGAAAGAAGGACGCAATGTCCTAAACTGCCCGAGCCGCTGTCGCCAAAAATCCTCCAGGGGCGCCAGCATTTCATGGATGGCAGTTATGCTCCGCGCCTGTTCATCGCTCAAGATCGGAAGGCGACTACCTTCATCCACATTGAAGCGCCTGGCGAGGGCTCGCGCGTCCAGCATCTGCCCATCGGGTTCCTCAAAGCAAACTTCGACATCCTCGGTGCCCGTCGCCACACGCCAATGGCTCGCGTGGACTTCAATCAGGGAGCCTGCCGGACGGCCCGCGCTTCGAGCCAACACCTTCAAGTTCCCGACTTTGACGGCCTGATCGCCTATGAGAACCTTGGGCAGACACATTGGATTAGAGCCATACGGCCCAAAGCCTAGGGCCCGTGTCATCGCCGATATCTCTTGCGCGGATTGATCCCATCGCAGACAGCCTGCGGAGTCTGGGCGTCGATGTCTCGGAAAGTAGCTTCTGTCCACCAGTGCCTGCGGATAGGCTAGAAGCTTCCCGTTCTCGAGGCCAGTTAAGAGCTCGCGAAAGCCTTCGATTGCTGCTTCATGGCATTTGAGATTCAGGGTCAGTGCCGTATCGGTGGGCGCAATCAACACCTGGCGCTGAACCACAACGTCACCGGCATCAATACCGTCATCGATCAAGTGCCACGTGATAGCATATTCGGTCTCACGGGCCAGCAGCGCCCAGGACGTCACGTGCGTTCCCGCATATCGTGGCAATGGACCGTCGTGGTAATTAAAAGCACCTCGACGAACCCACTCCAATACATCCGGTGGCAGTATGAACGGATTGGCAACTGAGAAAATGAAATCTACCGGCGCGGCCTTCAGAAAAGAAGAGAGCTCTTCAACGCTTGCTATCGACGGGATGTTCGAGCGAACAGCCCAATCGCGGAATACGCCGTCAGCACACAATGCTGCACCAATGACGTGGCCCATCTCAATTGCCAGCTGCACGCATCTGATGGCGAGCGTACCACTGCCGACAACGACGGCAGAGGAGATCGATCGCGCAGGTAGCCTGTCCTGATCGCCTGGTTGGCAGACACTCCCGCGCGCCGGAGATACCCGATACGACATCTTCACCGCTCCTGCAGTCAATCCGTCAAGCTGGGCATTCCCACCATGGGCATCGCGCGACGAAGCGACTCAAATCAGCCACACTGGTTCGAATTTGCTCAGGATAACCGCGCCCGCAGTCACTTGCGCAATATAGGGGTATTGGCGGTATCGAAGCTCTTCGGCGCAGCCAAGATTTTCCCAATGTCGCGGGCAGGCCGCACGCCTCAGATATCGTCTCCGGCAGAATCGCAACTGCCATTTCAGCCTGGTCTGAGTAGAGATCATCGGACGACAGCTCCTCAGTCAACGCGCCTTCATAGAGGAGACTACGCATGTACTGTGCCAAAGGAGGAATCGTTCTTTCTCAGTATGCTAGCCCTAACACTGCTATGTCACTTATCCGACCTCGTCGGACATCGTACCAATTGAGCGCGCTATCAATCGGCCCAGGGCTTGCGGCCGCACCGCCTGTCGGGTGTGACTCTCTTGAATTTCCGATAATGCGTGATTGAGGCCAGTGGCTCTCGCAGTATAGGCCTAGAGGGCGTCCTGGTTGATGGGGCTCACCTCCAGCGGCTGCGAAGTCGTTTGCGCGTTGGCGCATTCCTCTGGCTCGAAGAGTTTGACGATTCGCCAACTCCACAGGGTGTTGAACCGCGCGCCAGGTTTGCCGGAGGCTCCGAATCCTGAGAGGATGGAGCCGCGACGAGCAAGACGGCGAACGTTTTCATCCGAGGTCCGGACCCCTATGATTCGGCTGGTTCTGGATCACGCCAGCGAGCACTCGTCGCGCTGGGCGCGGCGATTGCGGTCAAGAGCGGCTACACACCGGAGAGGCTGCATGACTGGGTCAAGAAGGCGGAAATTGATAGCGGGCAGCGGGCAGGCGTTCCGACCGAGAAGAAGGCGGTTGAGCGGGGGAAACACGAGCTTGGCAGGCCAACTAGATCCTGCGCAAGGCAAGCGCCTAATTTGCGATGGCGGGGCTCGACCGCCGTGTCCAAGCTATGATCGGCTTCATTGACGATCATCATGGGGCGCAATTGGGCTAGCCGATCGAAGTTCCTGCCGAGCGCCCCTTCGGCCTACCATGCCGATCAGCTGTCAGCGCGCGCCCAGGAAGACGCGGCGCCGACGTCGAGGTTCGGCCCGTCTTCAATCAGCACTTCTCCGTGATCGAAGTGCGCAAGATCTGGCGCCAGCCCAAGCGCAGAGATCTTCCACATTGCGCGCTCCCGCAGTCTCTCCATTCATGCGGGACATGGGTTTGCAAGAAATCATCCGCGGCAAGCCCGTCAAGTCCATGATCAGCGACATCGGCTTGCCACCGGGATTACGTCAGCCGCCAGTTAAGGCGTCACCCCCGGATGCCCTTTTGGCACTCCGACTTCACCTATCTCGCGACATGGACCGGCTCCTCCACTTCGCGTTTGTGATTGGCCGCTATGCTCGAAGAATCGTGGGCTGGCCTAGCGCACGAAAAGCGTCCCTTCGTGCTCCTGGGCTGGAGCAGCCTCGATGGCGCTGGTCCGTCGCGGGTCTCCTGGACCATAGCGACAGGGGCCGCCTCATACGTCTCGATCAGATATACCGAGTGCCTGACTGAAGTAGGCGCGGAGCATCTGTCGACAGTGCGAGTCCCATAACGACCCTCTCGCAGGACCGTCAACTGCCTCCACAACGCCGAGGTGACCCATCGGCCGGGCCATGGCGAAGCTTCGAGGCTGTCGAATTTCCACCCTGGAGTGGATCGATTGGTCAACAATTGACCGCTCCTGGGACCATCGCAATCATTGCCCCGACCGAGGCCGATCAAGGCCATGCCGGACCACACCATAGCAGCATAACTCGAACCAAATGGCCTCCAGAGAACGCCTAAGGGCAGTTCACCTTGCTTAATATGCCGAGCCTGCCGGGTCGTTGAGCTTGTGGCGCTCGGTTCCGTTGAGGGGCGGGTTGAAGATACTAACGAGGATCAGATCCTTGGTCCCGCCCTCCGCGCAAGAGATGCTTATCATTCTTGTCAAGCGCATACATGTCGCCTGTGCGAATAGGGAAGACATTACCGGCCATGTCTTCTACCTCGCCTTCTCCGGCGATACAGTAGCAAGCTTCGAGATGATTACGGTATTGCAGAAGCGAGACGGTGTTAGCGCGCACTACGGTGTGGCAGATGCTAAACCCCATGCCGTCCTTCGCCGTCAGGAGGCGGTGGCTAGTACCGTTGCCCCAATCGACAAAGTAATCGCTCGCTTCAACATCGTGCAGGCTACGCACAATCATATTGGTTGACTCCACGAATACAGGTCCAAGTCACTATTGTGGAAGCGAAGGCCATTGCTCTGAACTAGAAGCGCGGCTTCCGCCCTCCCGAAGCGGGAACCCAAGGTATGTCTATTTGGACGGGGCCGGCTGTCAAACGCCCGCCGATCCATGTCCTCCACTGCCATGCGCCCATTGCTGATACGGCGGCGTGAGCTCCCCGAGAAGCCATAACCCAATTATAAGATGAGAGAGCTCGCCGCGAGGGCGGCGCAGCAGCCGCGGTTGCATCAGGATCAATTGAGCAAGTTTCATCTGAACTCTTACAAGTGAGCTGCCAGATTGTTATGGTCGTGACGGACCCCCCCTCTCAAGCAACCGATGTGCCAACGACGTTCTGAAAACACTCCTGAAAAAACAATGCGCCTCTTACCGCGCCAGCTGGCGTCCTGCCGTCAGGTTTGCGGCATCGATGTCTTGAGCAAGACACGCCTCAACATAGGACCGCTGCGGGGGCAATGGACAATGGTGGTCCATCTTCCGATTGTGTGCGTCTCGCCAAACCAAACGCTATTGCCACCAGGATCCACCTTGCAACGTAATGCAAATTAACAGGTAATTGAGGGCATGAAGGCGCATCTCGCCAACCTGAAGATCCATCAGGGGCGACCTTCAGGCGAAATGGTTGCGTGAGCACGTCTTTTCAGGACCAGCTTCGTACCACTTGGGAACGCGACGTCGAGTAGGTCGCGCAAGGTCGATACGACAGACCTGATGGAAGCTTACAGCCGGAGTCGTCACGGACCGTATCAGGTTGAACGTAAGACCGTCTCGGCTTGGATAGAGCCAATTTCCTTGAAGTAGCCCGGTGTGAGCTGCGGATCACGCTCGCCGAAGCCGAGCAGGTCAAGGTCGCGTGTGGGTCGATGCGGATCATCGAGCAAGTGCCTCACCAGCATCGCACCTTTGAGTACAAAACTTTTTACTTATACTTGCTCATGCTGAGCCGATAGAGCAATCGTTCAAGCGCGTTACGCGTGGGCAGGAGGTCGAACGGCTCATTGCGCTCCTCCGAGAGAGTGAGCAGGCGCCCCCGGACGGAAGCTTCGACATTCTTCAGTAGCTTACGCATTGATGGTCAGCGTCTCAATGCGCGGCTGAACGGTTTTTTTTTGATGCCGGCGTCGATGGCGTACTTTGCGATTTCGGAGGGTGCCGCCTTGCGTAGCTTGAGCGCGTCTTTCATTGCCCGCGTCGCATGTGCAAAGCCGGTATTCGAATCGTAAAATGCCTTTTGGTGCTTACCGCTCCTTAAAAGTCGACGATGGTTTTGGCTGGCGAATAGGTTTTGACCGCCTTCGATGCTGTGGTGTTGAACGCCCATGTCGATTCCTTCGGGCCGAAACGCATGATCTGAATGCGAGGTCGCGTAATCTTGGGTCGCCAGTCGCGCGGACCAATCGCCATCCATACATGGGAGGGATTGCGGGCCGCGACACTTACTGTGCAAATGATGCTGGCACAGATATTGCTATCAACGCGCAGCAACACTGAGCTCCGCAGCGCACAAAGAGGCAAGACGCTTCCGTGAAACCAACCCGCTTCATTTCTGAGAAAACGAACTTGCTACTCGTGCTAGTGAGTCTCGTCGCAACTGGCGTGGCACAACCGACCTGTGCAGCCCAGCTCGCTGGGCAGTCCACCTTCACCAAAGTACTATCGCCACAGGCCCCAGCTACGATCAACGGTCAGCGCGCGGAAAATGTCGCGCGGCCTCGGGCAATCGTTTTGGACGAAAACATGCTGCTGGGCTTAGGATCGCCAGCTCCTGCGATCAAGGTGGAGAACTGGCTGCGTGGCCAACCCGTCACCAGCTTCCAGCGGGGGAGAGTGTACATCGTCGAATTTTGGGCAACTTGGTGCGGATCTTGTGCGGAGGCGCTGTTGTATCTGGCTGAGCTACAAAAGAAATACAAAGACAGCGGAGTTGAGGTCCTTGGACTCGCAACTCATGAACATGCTGGGACAGCGGACGAGGCCCGAAGCAAGTTGGACGCATGGCTAACCAAAAAGATGCCGAATCTCAACTACCGGATTGGGTTCGACTACACGGGCGAGATGAACCAGCTCTGGATGGATCGCAGCCTTTCTGTGGGGATTCCCACCTTGTTCGTCGTCGATCGCGACGGCCACATCGCCTTTATTGGCTCTTGGAAGCAGCTCGATGATGTCTTTCCAAGAATTCTTACGGGCACGTGGCGCACCAGCGATGAAGCTGAAGCCGCCGATGCCGAGCGGATCGCTAAAGGCGAACCCCTCCTCAAACTTAAGACTGCCCTGGATGCCGGCGATTGGCGTAGGGCGCTTTCGGCGGTCGAAGAGTTCCTCGCTGTGACGCCAGAAAGCCTTGGCTTGCGCATGCTCCGTGCGGATCTGTTGCTTCATAAGTTGCGTGACTTGCGATCCGGCTTGCCGGTCATACGGCAATTGGTTCGGGACGCGATCGACAAAAACGACCAGGAATGGATGGAAGGGGCTCTGCGCCAACTGTTCGATCCGGCGAAGGATAACTCCCACTTCCCGCGGGCTGAGCGCCTTGAGATGGGCAAGGAGCTGTCCGAACATATCCTGGCCCTGAATCCTTCCTAACGGGGCGACGGCCTCAACTACCTGACCTATCCAGCGGTCGCTCAGTATTATTACGAGAGCGGCAAAAAGGATCGCGCGATCGAGTTGGTTGAGGCAGCGCTGAAGTCGCTGGATAGTTCTGCGCCGATCCCGGTTGAAGAGAAACAGCACGACACCTCTTCGTTGGTTCAGGCGCTGGCCAACTACAAAGGTGAGAAGGTTTGCCACGGAACTATTTGCGCCGCGCCAAAGACGGATTGAGGCTTGTTCCGAAACATCGTTGTGACCCTTTCGCCGTCGAAACCCCCAGGCGGTGTGCGCCGGTTCGGCCCGACAGACCATCATGAAGCCCGGCCGCGAGCGCAAGTTGGTCGACGAGGTTCGCGGTGAGTGGCGGGCCCTGATCCGCCCTCGAGTTTGACCGGTCAACCTACCATTACGGGTCACGTCGCTCCGGCCAGGCTGCCCTTGAAGAACGCATCAAGGAGATCTGTCATGTTCGTGTTCGCTATTGCTACCGTCGTGTCCACATGCTGCTCACCTACATTCCCATCGTCGAGGAATGGTCGCGGCGGTTCCGCTCTTGTCCGCGGCTGATCTTCTTTCTCTGCTAGAGCGTATGCGCCGTCGTTTTCGGGCGGCATGCCCCTTCGTTATGGGCGAGCAGGATCGGTGTAAACACCCCGGCATTGGGCAGATACCACGAGTGCTATGGGCCGGTAGAACGACAGATGCCTAGAAATGGAATAAAGAGCCGGTGCTGACTTGGGCCCTCATTTCTAGTAGGTGGACCATTCCCTTCCGATCGCCCAACTTCGCAAAATGCGACGCTCCTCGCGTTCTCGGTCGCGAGCTTCGGCATGTCTGCTTCTAGAGCCGTTCAAGGGTTACACAACGCAGCGCCCATAAAGGCGTAAACCCTGATGCCGGAGGGCCGGAGCACTGGTCTCGCCGTTGCGAATGCCTATGGTGGCGAGCGACATTTCGCGCAGTTCTTTCGCAACGCTGAGATCATAGGATCGCTTGGTGTAGATCAGGCTGCCGGCTGAAAAGAGAATGGCCACAGTCGAAACCACTGCGGCATAGCCAGCCAGCGTTATTCCAGAACATCGAGCTATTTCTTGTACTCTGCCAGGGCGCGCCAGCCCTCCTCGCTCACGCCGACCGTGATGCCATTGTGGTCGCCGTACATGACTGCCGACTCGACCTGTTCGACGGTTGTTTGAGGTCGCCCCATAGTCCAGGGGCACCCTGCCAATCGCGGGGGCGCGTGGTGCACTCGCGTGTTCGCACAACGGGACGCTGGAGTTCCTAATCCCCAGAGCGGCCGGTCGACCCTGGGTCGCTTGAAATGCCGGTCTTGTGCTCGAGCTTGTCGACCTTCGAGCGAACTGACGCGAGATCACGCTGCAACTCGTCGACGCGCTCCCATAAATCAACGAGCAGTTCACCCAAATTCAACCCCTTGCCGGACTTGATATCGTCGCGAAGATCATCCGCAGTCTTCCAATCAGCCTTCATCATTCCTCTCTCGGAGCAGCCTTCGGCCCCATTCACTTCCACTTTCGATTCGCGGTTACGTCAACCTAACCGTACCACAGTGCCGCGTTGCCCTCGGTGCTGTATACCCATTTGTCTTTGATCCAAAACTTGGCGCGCCGCCATCAACTTCGTACCACCATCCATTGCGAACGTAATACTTCGCCGTGCCGTCCATCGAATAGATGTAATCGCCGGCTTGGTAGAATGCCGCACCGCCTTGAGTGGAATAGATCCAGCGAGTCTTGGACATCTTGTCCCTGCCTTTCTTGTTTTGGAGGAGTGACGCCGCTCCTGCTATCGGGAGCGACGCCGCGCCATTAGCCTTTGGTGTTGCGAGGATCCGCCCCGTATGTGCGCTCTTCGCGGATCTGGCCATTGCTCTTGTGAAGCACCGCTTGACCGAGGCCGCCGATGTCTTGGGCACGATGACCGGCTTTGACCGCAGCGGACTCAGACGCAGCCTGCGTGCGGTGATTGGAAATTACCTTGCCGCTTTGCTCCACAGCCCAGCCATTGCCTTTCGGGACCGAATGAAACACTTGCCGTTTCGACATGTCGTTTGCTCCTATCATTGAAGGGAATCGGCGATACGCTTCAGCTTGCGCATCGCATCATCGAGTTCGCCTCGCGCGCGAGACAAATTTTCGCTCCGGATCGCCCGGTCGCAGTCGTCGAGTTCATTCCGCAGAAGTCGGCGGATCTCGTTTGCAGCTTGGTGTGGTGTCATAACAACTCCTCCAGCCAGCGGCCGCGCGCAACAAAGCGCGACCGCCCGCCAGTCTGTTACGCGGCTGAGGTCGTGTTAATGGAGTCGGCGTTGGAAGGGAGCGCCGTCGCGCTTGCATTGCTGAAGAGCTTGTCACAATGCGTCAGCATCGATTCGATGAAACGGCCGTGCAGAACAGCGTAGTCGGCGGACGACGTCCGCAGAGTGTTGTTCTTGACGAAGTTCATCGTGAGCTGCCCGGTGTAGAGGGTGGGCCGCAGCCAACCGCGACCGCGCCACTGATCGGGCGTGTGGTAAAAATCGCCGTCTTTGTCGTAAGCCCAGGTAACTACGTGGCCTTCGTCGATCGCTTTTTTGAAGGCCTTGAGCAGTGCGGGCGGATTACCCGTTTCGAAATTGATAGCCAAAGTCTTGGTCCTTGATAACAAGGACGACAGGAACGACTGCAGCCACTTGACAATTACTGTCTAACCAATAGTTACTGTCCATGTGATCACAAACTCCCTGCCGTCGAGGTGGGGTTCAGGCCCGGTCGGCGTCTCACCGCCTTCCGGGTCACTTCATGTCCGTTAGGACATCTCGTGAACATGGGAACTTCTCCTCAAATTTGCAAGGCTGGGTAACTGAATTCTAGCGCTTGCGCGCGTGAGTTGCGCTTCGGCAGCCGGTTCCCTGATTCGCGGTTTGGTGGCCGATTTGGTCGGCTGCTGCGGCCGCCGTCTCGCCAGTGGTTCGTCTCGCGAACAAGGGCGTTTCCCGCGCGCCGCTCGACTGCTTGGGCTCTCGCTAGGGCAGTGTCTATCGCAATTCGATTTAAGTTAATGAACAGGACGTTACTGGAATTTGGTGGCGGAAGGGGTGGGACCGCCTACCGCCCTGCCCAAGGCTTTGATCTATGGGCGAAAAATATCGAAGATCGAACGTGCACCACGTGGACCGTTGCAGCTTTCCGTAGCACCGTCGAGGCACCGACGAGGGCTGGCGTCTATCAGGTGAAGCCCCACCGGTGGATTTGATCGGAGCGGTCGGACTTGCACTCAGGTATCCACGCTGCCTGATCGGGCGTCATCCATGCCGTTTTCACTTCGTACCTCGTGGCCAAGGGCGTCCACCTCCACATGCGAGGATTGTTCGGTTCATTCTCGGTGGCCGCCCATCTTGGTACTTCAAGGAACTGCCCGCCCGATCTTAGCTAATCCTCGCAAACCCAAACCTTCGTAGATGGAAGCGCTATTGCGTCCACGATAGTGGCAGCGTTCATGGTGCTTTCTCGAAGGCTCAAGCCATGTGAGATTGATCTTGAGAAACGATCGCCAAGGTGATCAACGAGGTTTCGAGTAGCACGATCGCCGATTTGCGGAGAAAGCCAATATTGAGCTCTGAGGCCATCTCTTCCGTTATGCAAAAGATCGCCCGTTTCGGACGTGACGGCGAAGCGGAAGGCCACTCGTAACGTATTCTCAGGGGCTGCGCAGTCATGCGCGGGCTCTACCTGAGCTGAGACCAACGTCGCCTCGCTGACAACCCGCGTTGCGATCGCATCAAAAAGGACACTCTCAAGGACAGCGCGACGAGAGAGAGGCATCGGGCCGAAATACCACTCCTCGGGCGGTACAAACTGCTGACAGCCGCCCATTGCCGCCTCGACTGGTTGATGCCCCTCTCGGCGACGCTAAAAACCCACTTCAGGGTCAGGTGTAGCGTTCTCCGCCGCCAGGCGTGCTTCTCGAATTCCCGCCGGTTCAACCTGATCCTTGAGTGCCAATAGTCGATCGAGCGAGATCAGGCCGCTCGACCCAATATGTCGGCTGATCGAAGTCAACCCGAACCGATACTGTTTGCGCCCTATCGCCGTGTCGGCTTCTGCTGTCACGATCGAAGTATCGGGGGACAACTTGGAAAATACGATCATCCGTTGCGTGAGTGGATGTACCCTCCAAAGGCGCGGAGCAAGAGGTTAGACGTGGACACACCTAAGCGACTGCCCGACTTCCCGGACCATGCGCCCGGCAGGTTCGGCTACTCAGTTGCCAAGGTCAGCCTTGCTGCAGTGCCCTTCGTTGGTGATGCCCTTCAAGAAATTCTTGAACGCGCCATCGGAGAGCCGCTGAGGAAGCGGCAGGAGGAATGGTTCAAGGAGATCGGTAAGGGTCTTCAGGACCTTCAGGACCGGTTGGACGGCTTCGATCCGAGAACGTTAGGGGAGAACCCAGCGTTCGTTGGCGTCGTGTACGAGGCGACAGATCAGGCGATGCGGGCGCAAGATCAAGAACGGCTCGATGCTCTCCGAAACGTGGTGCTCAACACCGCCGCAGGCATCGCGATCGACGATGTGTTGCGTGGCAGGTTCATGGGTTACGTCGGCAGGTTCTCAACGGCTCACGTTCGCGTTCTGAAGGCAATGGACAACCCCAGCGCCTCACCCGCCATGGTGGCGCACGCGAAAGGAATGATGATGGGCTCCTTCTGGCCCGTGCTGCTGGCTGCCCTGCCGGAGTTCGGACAGCGCGAAGACCTGCTTGAAGTCATCGTTGCAGAGCTTGAAGCCGAGGGGCTCGTCGTGGGATCGTCGAAGGTCATGATGTCGGGCGGTTCGATCATGAGCCAGAAGTCTACCGCAGTGGGCAGAGCGTTCCTCCAGTTCATCAGTACTCCCCAGACTGCTTGATGCGCTGGCGAGGCACGGGCCGCTCGAACACCCGCATTGCCGGGGGGCACGGGGGAACGGGCGCTGGCAACGCAGTGGAAAATGGGGCTTACATTTTTTTGCCAACTATCGCGGCGGCTACGCATCGTGAGTAACGAGGCTCTCGCTGAGGGCGTGTAGCTTCGTTCGAGCGTCGCTGATGTCCTCGGAGATCGCCGCGTTCAGAGCACCGACGCTCCGGAGTGTAGCTCCGATTGTCATTTCCAAGTTCGCTTCCGCGGTTGTTGCTTCCGCCTGCAGCTTCTGTGCCTGCTCTTCGTCGGGAGCGTCTTCACCATCCAGATGGACATCCCAGTTCATGACCCAAAGATCACGCGAGAGCGCGTTCAGCTTGCCCATCAGATCAGCCCTTGCCGCTGCAACACGCTCTCCATCAAGCCGCAGCGCCTTTTGGTCGGAGACGAAATCTAGGAAGCGGTCAACCTGCGCAGCCGTCTCGTGCACCCAAAAGCTCAAGGTCTTGATGTAGTCCGGATACCACTGTAACTCCTGCCGCACGACCGCAGCCTGCGCGCCAAGATCGTCTCGCATTTTACTCAGCGTCGCGATGCGATGGCGAAGTGCATCGCTCTTCAGAATATCGGTCTGCATTCCTTGTAAGCGCACCTGCCGCCAAACGGGAAACACGGCAATGGCTGCGATGGCGGCAGCAATCATCGTCTGATACCTGGAGATCAGAAACTCCGCACAACCGAACGGCGCGTTTTGTGGATCGAGCGGGCACCCTGTCGAGAAGGTAGCGCCGAGCGCAAAGCCCACGACGCCGGAGAACACAACAGCTGCCAAATAACCTACCGCCGCGTTCCATGTTCGATCGCTCACCCGCCACATCAATACAGCCCCAATTGTGCCTTGCCAAACATGCCATTGTCAGGCGCATTCGTCACGCCCTACGACCATCTGCCGATTGCCATCGTCGATGCTGGCAAGCTTGCGCCGGATCCGCTCGATCGCGGCCGGCAGCACCCAGTCTTTGAAGGGAGCACCGTTGCGTAAGGCGCCGGGTTGCGGGCCAGCACCGGCACGTAATGCCAGGGGTCGTAGACGGTATCGCCGCGGCCAAAGGATCGTGGATGCTCGGCAACGATGCGTCCATTCTGACGGATCACGATGCGATCGGCATAGGCTTGAACCTCGACCGGCCGTCCGACTGCGCTGGCTGCGACCGAGCACTTGTTGTTGTCGAAGCGCACCAGGCAGGTCTTCGAGACCGATGCCGTCACCGCATGGAAGCCGTCGAACCGGCCGGCATAGGGAACGAGTTTGGGGCGTTCGGCTTCGAACACGTCCCAGATCGTCTGATCGGCCAGCTCCGGATGGCGATGAGCCTTGGCGTAGGCGATGCATTTGTCGAGCAGCCAGGCGTTTAACTCGTCGAGGTTTTTGAACCGCAGCCGCGGCGTGAAGAAGCGTTCCCTGACCAGCCCGACCTGGTTCTCGACCTGCCCCTTCTCCCAGCCAGACGCTGGCGTGCAGGCGACCGGATCGACCAGATAGTGGCTGCACATCTGCAGGAAGCGGCGATTGTAGAGACGCCCTTTACCGACGAAGATCGTCTCCACGGCGGTCTTCATGTTGTCGTAGATGCCGCGGGTGCAGGTGCCCTTGAACAGCGCGAACGCCCGGTCATGAGCATCGAACACCATCTCCTGCGTCTCTCGCGGATACGCCCGGGCAAACAGCATACGGCTGTGGCAGAGCCGAACGTGAGCGACCTTCACGACCACGGTGGTTCCGCTCAACAGCACCACCTCATGGCTCCAGTCGAACTGGTAGGCTTCGCCTGGTGCAAAGCTCAGCGGCACATAAGCCGACGCTGTCGAGGTGCCGCGTTCCTTGCTCCACCGTCGGGCGTATCGACGAACCGCATCATAGCCGCCAGCATAACCTAGGCCGCGAAGCTCCTCGAATAGCCGGATCAGCGTCAGCCGTTCCCGCGCCGCCTTGCTCTCATTCCTTGCCAGCAACCGATCAAGCTCGGCACTCCGGGCACCGATCTTCGGGAGCGGCTGCGTCTCGCGCTCGTACCGGAACTCCGTCGCTTGAGAACGAATGACCTTGCGAACCACCTTCCGCGATACGCCAAGTTCTCGGCAGATCGCCTTGATCGGACGACCATCAACAAAGTAGGCGCGACGGATCTTACCAATCGTCTCCACCACCAGCATCCCAACCTCGGCTTCCATGACTCGATGGAAGCCACTGTGGACCCTTATCCTGGGGTCCCGATTGGATGCCGATCACCCCGAAAACGGGGTCCTTATTCCATGCCGAAACACATCCCTACGACGTAGCGGCCGTAATGGTGCGTGTCGCCGTTTGTCAGGCCCCTGCGTTCAGCGCGATCGATTTCCCACGATTCTATTGCTGTCAGTGTATGGCCAGTCGGGCTTGGCGCAAGCTCCGGCATACCGGCTGCGAAGCGATGTGCTTGAAAGTAGTCCGCCTGCAGTTGATCCATAATCGGCGAGTTGGATTCACGCCCGCAGCCACCAGGTCTCAGTAATCTGGACCGCGAAGTAGTTGCGGCACTGACAGAAGTGCCATGCCCGAGGTACCACGGCTTTTCCTCGCAGAGGAAGGATGCAGCTTTTCGTTGCTCCCGCCGTATTTCGCGCAGATTTTCCCCGCGGCTCTGCGCATCTCCGGAAGCGGAAAGCTTGGCCGCTCGGCACGGGACCGAGAAGTGTGAGCAACTAGTCGAGTGGATTGCAAAATCGTTCGCGCACGCCTATCGATGGAAAATATTGTTGGTCTGATTTGGACGAAAACTTTGCCTGGGCCCGTGGATAGCCAAGCCGAAACGTCAGCCTTTGACGCCTGGAAGAATGGAGCGCGAAAGCTTGCCGAGCGGCAGGAGCTGATCACGAATGCCAGTCGGGATGAGCTCAGGCGAGCGCTCATCGAGCTCGACATGTTGTTTAGGAATGCTCCGGGAAGCGTGCACAAGGCCTATCGGAATCTCACAGAAAAGCGAATCGAGGAGGCACGAGAGAGCTTCGCCTCCTCAATAGGAGACGGCCATCTCTCGTGGTCGTTGTCCGATGAGACGCCTGAGCTGGCAGCGTCAAGGATGGGCGGCCTCATACGGGAAATCGACAGGGTGCTTGCTGAGCGGCGTTCGCAGTGGCCGATTGCGCCGAGTGAGTGGCACCTCGAGCAGCTTGGATGCTGGTTCATTCCGCGGCAAGGCGTGAGCGCACTGCGCCCAGCTCGAAGGCTTCAGGCCTACTCGAAGCGGGGTTTACTCTTCCATCGGATCTTGCCTGCTGTGATACAGGGCTACCCTGTCCAGGTCGTGGATACTCGCACGTTGCATACGACGGCTTCAGACGCGCGCAAATGGAAGATGGGTGCTTGCCTGTTCAAGGCCCTAGAGCTCAAGCCAGAGTTTTGCTCCATAGCAGGCGATAAGCGTTTCAGGGTCGCCAGCGTTGAAGCGCCGTCAGCAGACGACGCAATTTCTGAGCAGATTGCTCAGGCCCTGAACGAGAACTGCATCGCAGTTGTCTGGCCCGAGCTAACTGTCTCACCGGAACTGCGTGCGAAGATCGTCGAGCTCATTCGAGACCGTGATGTTACGGACGAGCTCGAAGCCCCGGAAATTCTGATCCCAGGGACTTGGCATGAGAAAACCGACCACGGGACCGTCAACCGAGCCCGGATCTACGACGGCTACGGAGAGGAGCGCTTGAGGTACGACAAGATCGCGCCTTACGCCGACGATGGTTGGGGCATGGAAAATATCACGGCTGGCGACCGGGTATGTGTCCTTGCCACAGAAGGCGCATTGATCGCGGTCGCCATTTGCCTGGATTTTTGTGACGTGTGCCAGACGCCTTTTAGTGAGCTCGACGTCGATGTCATGCTCGTCCCGTCAATGGGTAACGACCGCACAATGCAGGGCCACCAGACCACCGCGGCGCAAGTTGAGGTGAGGTTCGGTACCCGCAGCTTCGTGGTACAGCATCCGACCCAGACGACGTTCATGGATCACCGCATAGGTGCTATATTACCTCTACTCAAAGAACCTGCCGCGGTTTCGGTCAAGGAACTGGGCCAGAACACCGTTTGGGCCGCCTACAAATGGGGCTCTTGACAACTAGATTCAGGGACTAAAATCAGAGTAAAGCGTTGTAAAGCGTTATTAACCGTTGTGATGTAGGGCTAGCCCATGTCGGATCTAGCATTGGAAAAGGTAGAGACGGGCGAAGCGACGGCGAGCGAAGCCAGGCACGTCATTTCCGAGCTCCTCAAAGAGGGGTCTGAAAAAAGCCTGGAGCGCCTCTACGCCACTCTAGGAGCGTGGGTTTGGAACACCCTGGAGAGCCGCCGGCGTGACCAAGAGCTGCGAGAATGGTTCGATATCCTGCGACGGATAAGCGCAACGCTTGGCGCTCGGAATACTGCCTATGCGGAGCGCTTCAGAGCATTCTACGACCTTCTACATATGTCGATAAACACGTCCAAGCTCGCACGTCCAAGCAAGGTCCTGCATCGTCAGCACGTGGTGCCAATACTTCGATTGCTCCGCGACACGCCGTCCCGACAGATGGAGAAGGCGACGATCGCGAAGAGACTACATCTGCGAGATGCCAATCTCAGCAGGATTCTTCGTTTGATGACTAATGCGCGGTTCGTCGAACGAACAACCCAAGGCAAATTTGCCCTGTTCGCCCTGACCCGTGGCGGCTTGCTCGAGCTGGAAAGGCGCGAAAAGCGCGAAACGAAGAACCGCGACCGGTTACCCGCGCAGGTGAGAGAGACATTCGCGCGAGTCGGAGCCGCTCATCCTCAGCACGTTGTAGCAGACGCCGTTGTTCTTCGGGATTTCTTCAACTTGGCGCTTCACGGCTCGGTGCACACTCATGATTCCGCGGGGCTACGGAACGCGTGTCGCGCGTTTGAAGATTACTTGCTCCATCTTCACGGACCAACACCTTCAGCGCCCGGATACTTAAAGGCTCCGACGAAAAACTCATATCAAGGCTTTTCAGTCACGGTTGTGCAGGCAAAAAAGGCCGAGGCCCATGGCTTTTACACGATTGAGGCGGTGAGCAATTCGAAACCGGCTGCCTCATTGCCCGTGGGGATACTGCATCCACACGGCGAGGAGAGCGAACATGTCGACTGAAGATGATCTTGGTGCTTTGAGCCCAGATGAGCCGCAAAGCGACCCCGATGCCGTCATGCTATACGGAAGCGCCCTAGTCGACCGGCTCACCTACATATCATCAACCTTCAGTTCGCTGGTCATGAGTGTAGGCAGAGCTGCGCGTGATAATCGCGATGTTCTCGTTCCATTCGTCGAGGTGAAGTTCGAGGGCCCCACCGGTCAGGACGACCCTGTTTCGAAGAGCTTCTTCTCGGAGCTCGTGCCCCTCGAAAATATAGCGTTCGTTCTCGAGGACATATCGAACGATCTCACAACTGTTTGCCAACACTTCAGCGCCGTGGCTGCCGGCCCAGTGAAACCTGACTTTAAGCGACTTGGCGAAACGCACAGGCTCCTGAACGAAGCCAAGGGCAACCTGGAAAAGTGCCTGGCCGATTTGGAAAAAATCGGCTGAGAGTCCTTGAGTTTATAGTACCGGTCAGAGCGAAGGCTACCGCCAGCGAAGAGATTTACCGCACGGCTGATCCGATGGCATTGCTGGCACAGATGCGGGACGCTAAAAACAAGCTCAGCAAGCGCGTTGATCAGCGCGCTCGAAGGCTAGCCATCACTATCGCGCCGGTGCGCAAAGCGTCTTGGCCGCCCTTGCCCGAGAGCTCGACGATGGTTGGAAAGAGAGTGAGCAGCGGGGCATTCATCGAGCAGCTTTGTGCCATCGATGCTCAACTCCTACATCCCATCATCGAGGAATGGCTCGCCGCGGCTCCGCACTTTTCTGCGGTCGGGCAGGACTTTGAGATTTGCGATAACTACAGTGCGGGTACGAGCGGTGTGACAAGGCATCAGCGCACTGCTCGTGAACGGCTAGACCGCAGCACGCGCAGCGGAGATCACATGATTTATAACTGCTCGGCAAGACCAGATGTGCGAACCTGTCAATCCGTCATCGAGGATTAAGGTTTGCCCGTTCGACTCTCGATCGCGGACTCGCGAGAAACGACCAGGCTTCGGCTACGTCTTTCTGGGGCCCGATAGTCGCAGGGGATACCGCAGCGGCCTCGCTCAGGAGTTCGGTCACCTCACGCGCTGGGTTGGCCGTAACCGGCATGAGCAGCCACGTAGGCAGTTGTTAGCCAGCGCGGGCGTAGCGGATCGGCATCCAATACTGGCGCATGGCCTCGACGGCCGCCGGGATA
>NZ_JADPKT010000024.1 GCF_023074075.1 Bradyrhizobium sp. 138
CGCGCGCTTCGTCGAGAAGCCGGACGCGGTGAAGGCATCCGATTACGTCAATTCGGGCTATCTCTGGAACAGCGGCAACTTCATGTTCCCGGCCAGCGTCCTGCTCGACGAATATCGCAAGGTCGACGCGGCAAGCGTCGAGGCCGTCACCAATGCCGTCAACAATGCCGGCCGCGATCTCGGCTTCGTCACGCTGGAGCCCGAGGCGTTCGGTTCGGCGAAGGCGATCTCGATCGACTATGCGGTGATGGAGAAGACCGCGCGCGCCGCGGTCGTGCCGGTGTCGTGCGGCTGGTCCGACGTCGGCTCTTGGCACGCGGTGTGGGAGCTCTCTGACAAGGACGCACAGGGCAATGCGGCGCACGGCGCCGCGGTGTTCGAGGACTCGCGCAACTGCAACGTCACCACCGACCAGGCGCTGGTCGCGCTCGAAGGCGTCGACGATCTCGTCGTCGTCGCAACCGCCGATGCGGTTCTGGTCTCGCGCCAGAAGGACGCCAACGGCCTGAAGCGTCTCGTCACCAAGCTGAAGGCGGTCGCGCCCAAGGTCACCGAGGAGCATCTCAAGGTGCACCGGCCCTGGGGCAGCTATCAGTCCGTCGACAATGGCGAGCGCCACCAGGTCAAGCGCATCGTGGTGAAGCCGGGCGGACGGCTGTCGCTGCAGAAGCACCATCATCGCGCCGAGCACTGGATCGTGGTCCGCGGCGCAGCCCGCGTCACCGTCAATGAGACCGTGAAGACGGTGCACGAGAACGAGTCGATCTACATTCCGATGGGCGCCGTCCACCGCATGGAGAACCCCGGTAAAATCATGTTGGAACTGATCGAGGTCCAGACCGGAAGCTATCTCGGGGAAGACGACATCATCCGGATTGAAGACGACTATCAAAGGGCTTAAGCGATACTTGAGTTGCGAATCGCTCCGATAGTCACGTTTATGTGGGACAAATACGGAGTTTGCTTGCGGATTTAGGCACAACGTCACCCTGTTACGACAATGGCGAGCAGACGATCGCGGGCGCTCTAGTGCAATCCCAGTGTACGAGCCCGGACTCGACAATCTAGTCGCGACTAATGTCAAGCCAGGCGGCGGCTTGAAGAGGGGATTGACCAACCTTTTTCGGATGCCGACGCCGTGATTGTCGTGATCGGCACGCTCTCGCGCCGCGGCGATGGCTTGCTGATCTGTCTTACGTCTACGCCTCGCGCGTGAGATCGTGCAGTCAGTCATTGACTTCATGGCGGTGGTGACAAAGCCCGTCGTTTCGGCTCGGCACGGGATGAACTCGGGGGCATCGTCCGCGAGGCCCTTTCCAGGATCGACCGTCGTTGTCGCGTCCAACTGCTGAGGCGTGCGCCATCTGCAATTGTAAGCTCGCTGATCGAATCGTGATCGGCACCTCTGAGAGTGCGGCCGCAAGCTGATGGATAACGTCTGCAGTCCGCTGCCCTTGAATTAGACCTCGCTTTACGCGCGCCGCACCACCGAGATGGAGCGATATGCTGCCAACGCGACTTGGCCAAGATCACTCTATCATCGGCCGCTCAACCAATCACATTGCCTCGGATTTCCGCGCAGAATTGAAATGGTGCTGTCCAAGCAGCGATCTTTTTTACAAGTGTTTGCTTTTCCTAATTTTCGCCCCTGTTGAGAATTAGTAATGGCAACGCCTCCGCTAACTCACAGGACGGGCGCCTTCTATGCGGTTTCTACTGCTCAGTTAGAAGCTCAGATTGCCTAGATATGTGAGGAAGTGGACTGAATCCGCGGCGTCTTGATTATCCAATCAGGCCAAGACGAAGAGATCTTATGACAAAGGAAGATTTATTCAAAATGCGCGCATCATCCGTGAGGAGGAGTTCCTGTTGGTCGACGCGCCGATTGCTGCGAAGATCAAAAGCGGGCTAGAGGCAGAGCCGAAGGGACGGCTGGTGTCAAAAAATGTCCGGGAAAAATTGGATCAAATTGAGCGCGATATCAAGCTGTACAAGGAATTTGATGAGGCAGAGAAGGCTCGATTCAATCGCGAGTCCTACATGTGGACCGCAGAGGATCGCATCGAGTGGCAAGAAACCCAGTCTGACAATGCTCAACGAATCCGAGAACTGATTGAGGAGCGTGACGCGTTACGCAGGCAGCTGGATTCCTAGGAGTGATAGTCGGCGCGTGCCACAAGTTACAGGATGCAAATGATCGCTCTCCCTCACTCTGGGTGGCAGGCGGCCAACGTCGAAGGCGACCGAAACCATAGTAGGGTGGATAGGTCCCCGAATGCTTCCTGCGCCAGCCAAGTCAACCTTAGCCGTTTTGCTCCGGAGCTCTAAATTTTTGATCACTGCAGAGCCTCCGTTGCAAGAGCCAGTGATGAAATTGACTCTTCTTTGTCTAACACTTGCGGCCAGCAACATGGGTAGAAGGTGCTGTATTCGAGCGCCGAGGGTTGTTGATCTCCTTCAGCAGCATTAGGCGTCGAAGCTGTGCTCCGTTCAGGAGCGATTCAAACAGCATCATAATCTCGCGCGCCTGGACGTAGACTTCCATGCTGATTGCATGTTGATCGAAGCCGTACAACCGAAGACGGGCCTCGATATCTCGCGCAGCAGACGCGTCCAGTTGCCAATCCAAGGCGTTATGGATGGTGTAAATTTCCGCCGCGTCCTGGAAGTCTGGGGCAATGCCTACCACATCGATGCGGCGCAGCGTCATCTCGATAGCTTTCTGACGGTAAGTAATCAGGAGTCTGTGCCGCAACACTCGATAACGTTGCATCTCCCAGGAGAGCTCGGCGATATCGATGGCAAGTAACCATTCAATCGCGGATTGAGGGGCGATGTCGCGGAAGATCGTAGCCTGGATCGCATGATAGTGGCCGATGTTCTCTCCAGGCAGAAGTTGAGGCGGTGGACACAGCGCCTCGAACTCGGACGGGATGACGCTTCCCGACTGCGGTTGAGGTAGGCCGAAGGGACTATTCATTGGCCTCGCGCCTCCGATAGCGGACCAGGCGCCGTCGCAGCGACGTTTGCTCCGTTCGTTAGGTGGACGGGACTCGCGTCCCAAAGTTTCTTCGCGATTGGAATTGGCGAAATCTGCAGATTGGTCCACCAGGCTCTTTCGTTTCCGTGTCGATGCAGGGATTGGTGATGCGATCGGCAAAGCGGGACGGTGAATTCGTCGCTGACTTTGCGACCCAAGGTGCGTGGTTGAGCGAACTTCAGGTGATGCGCATCAGCGGGGGTCTTGTGGCAGACCAGACAACCCTGGCTGCGGATGAAGGCGAGGTGATCTTTGCTTCGTCTCCGAGGCGGCTCCTTTGGGAAGGCGAGGCCGTCCTGCGCTACGGAAGAGGAGTTGGCAGGCGCCACAACGTTGCTGGATGTCTCCGAAGAATGGTCGTCCTCGGGGTGGAGCTGTCCGTCCGCTAACACGGGCTGCTGTTCTGCTATATCAATATCGGGAGGGGCGGCTTCCTCGAACCTCTTCTGGTAGGCGGCCTCGAGAGCGCGGGCGTCAGCCTCCAGAAGGGTGTTCTTGAGTGGGAGACTAATCTTGGCCCAGGCAAGCAGGTCCTCGCCGCCTTCCCGCAAGTTAAGCTCACCCAAGAGCTGATCCAATAGCTCGGCGGAGCGGTCAGGCGGCAGGATGGGAGAGCGGTTCAGGACGCCGTTGAGCGGCTTGCCTCTCGGTCCTGGCGAGATCTGCGGCTCGGCGGCGGCTGTGGGAGGCCTGGTCATGGGGTCCGGGGCGTCCAGATCGTCCTCCCCGGCGATTCCGACCAAGGCAAACAGCGCGTAGCGGCGGGCGTAAGTCAGCGCCGCTCCCATCCGATGCGGCGCTTCGACCTCTTTGGAGGCGCAGACCGGAAGGTCCGAGGAGATCCATTCCCCGGAGGCGTGGGCGAGCAGGGTGGTGAGGTGAATCTGCCCGGTTGGCTGCTCGATCCGCGTGGTCTGGATGGTGGCGATCTCCTGCTGGCTCAGCGTCTTGCGCACGATGTCCAGGCCGCTCGCGAGGGAAGCGTAGCGGAAGGTCCGGTCCTCCTCCCGCGGGAAGGGCGACCGGATGACGGCGGTCAGGGTCTTCTCGGGGTTCATCAGTTCAGCCTGAGCTCGGGCGAGAGCGGCTGCGATGGTCCCGATGCGCTCACTGGACTGATGCATGGGAGCCCTCCGCCAGCTGAGCCTCGAAGCTGATCGCGCCCGATTTCGAACGCTTGGCTTTGATGCCGTGGCCGGTGGCCTCCTTGGCATCCTCCGGCATCAGCTTTTTCAGATCCGCCTTGGCCGTTTCGTGCTCGCCGTGGGCCTCTCGCGTCCGCAGGTAGGTCGCGGCCAGTTCAGCCCATTGGTTGGAGGTCGACATATCGATGACCTTGACCGCCTCGAGTCTTGGGCGAGGTGTTTCGATATTGAAGAGGACGGGCGGCTCGCCGTTCTGGACGCAGCGCCAAAACTTCTTTTCGGCCGTGAGCAGGAGATGCTGATAGAGCGGATCGGCATGGACCTTGATCTCGACCCATTTGCCGCCACCGGTGATGATCGAGAGCACCGCGCTGCGGGACGCGGTGACCCACATGTTGTGCTGCAGCTGGGCCATGTGCTTCTCGGCTGCGGCCCCCTCGGTAAAGGCCCAGGGCAGCATGAATTTGGCTTCGAAGACCGCGCCGGTCTGCTCGACGGTGCCATCCAACGTTGCCGCCATCCATTTGTGCACGGGGTGCCGAACACGTTTCTGAATGTCCTTGACGGTGTGACCGCTGGCGCGTTGGTACCAGGCACGGTTCAAGACCTCGGTCACGGTCCCGAGCTGGACGATCAGATTGTCCGAGAGGTCCTGCGGTTCGACCTCTCCACGCTTCTCTCGCCAGAGCCGGATAAGGGTGTCTTGATCATCGCCCATGATGATGCGGGCGTCCGAGCCGCCGATGAAATGGCGCCGGTCGTTCGGGTTGAATCTGATGATTTGATGCTGTGGCTCGGTCTGGCCATCACTCTGCACGCTACGCACGGGTATCTCCTACTCCAAGAACAGCGGCGCTCTTCGCCGCACTGCCTGAAGCCCCGCGTCCGCGAGGTGAGATACCGGTGCTGCCATCGCGCCCGGCCGACTCAGTAACGCTCCGATCGCACCGGAATGCCAGTCCTTTCTGCAGCAATCTTGTTGCTCAAATCGCGCCTAAATATGCTTCGTGATCGAGGAGCCCGGCGCGCCCACAAAACAAAAGTGACAAAACGAAGCCAAACAGTATAGGGGCTGAAGGCGGTCAAGCAGCAGCACGGCCTCCGAGTTCGGGGCACAACATGGTTGAACTCTTCGCGGGATGGAGGGAAGCCTAACGGAAGGAGCAGACATTTAGTGGGCGCGGCGGCATGACGTCAGAACGAAAAATCGCAACGAACAGGCTGAACGCCAAACGAAGCACAGGGCCGAAGACGAAGGCGGGAAAAGCGAAGTCTAGCCGCAATGCCCGTCAACATGGGCTCTCGCGCCTGAAGGCGGAGGGCGACGCG
This sequence comes from Bradyrhizobium sp. 138, assembly GCF_023074075.1. Lineage (GTDB taxonomy): Bacteria > Pseudomonadota > Alphaproteobacteria > Rhizobiales > Xanthobacteraceae > Bradyrhizobium. The sequence continues at coordinate 5,515 of NZ_JADPKT010000024.1, forward strand.
AACTTCAGCCCATTAACCAGCGCGATCGCCGCAGGCCTCGCGCAGCAATACAGCTCTTTGAACATGGACGATCTCGTCCGTACCAATCTGTGGCTGGGTCGCATCCAGCAGGCCCGCCATGACATGCTTGTTGCGTTGCTGGAATGCCCGAGCCCGAAGCTAGCGAGGCGTCTTGCGGGACTGGAGCGCTATGAGAGGCCGGTCCGGGCAGCGCAACGGCGTGTTCTGAAGCGCTGGCTGGAGCAAGGATGACAAGAGGAAAGGGCGGGCGGCTGGAGGCATTGCGTTGTGAGAGCTTGCCGATGCCATGCCCTCTTGATCGCGCGAACTGTGAGCCTCTCAATGTTGCTCAATCGTCTGCCATTCGAGCAAGGAGCGCGGCGGCATCATGGAGCCGTCCGGCCTCGTAGATCAGTTGCTCGATATCCATCGAGACCTGAACTGCCTCGGCGACCCCGCCCGCCTCTGCGCATGCCTGTGCCGCCTTCGCGATCTGCCCGGCCGCCTTCAGCTTGGCATGGATTTCCGCAAGGCACGCCTTGATGGCTGGTTCGATGATTTCCGCTTTCATGGGCGGTCGGACTCCGTTGAGAGATTTGAACCGCCGAATGCACGCTCGGGCCGGTGCCGAAGTCCAGCCCTTTCCGAGTAATCTTATCGCTCATTATGAGCCTGTTGGAGCATATCGTGAACTCAGGCAGAGTAAGGCGCCGGGATCGTCAAAGGCTTCAGGATCCGGGGCAGTACGCGCCATGGAAGGCGTTTGACGGAGCAAGTTTTGTAGTCACCCGGCGATGGATCGGGGCACGTTGCCCAATCGTCTGTAAACGCGCACTGTGCGTCATTCAATCGAGCGTCATTCGTATCTGTGAGGACTACTTGAGGAGGTGCTATCTCGTTTGAGCTAACGGAGCATTCTTGGAAGTAGGAAGACAGCTCAAGCTGAGCTAGGTGCTCCCAGTATTCGGCTTCGGCGAGGAGCTTCCATTTGTTCATACTGTTGTACGCGGCCTGTTGACGGCACAGCGAACCCATCGCGCGCAAGCGTCGCACCTTCTCCACTGCGGACCTCGTCTTGGCTCGTTTTTCGCAAGCCTATTGCTTGCGAATTGTCGGATCAAAGTCTCGCAGAATGAAATAACGAGGGATAGTCCGGTGTTTGACGGTCAGTTGATGACAGCGCAATCGTCTGACTATTCGCTGAACGTTGACGGACGCGAAAAGCGATGCGCAGAATGACAGCGCTTCCGGCAGCCTCCAACGCCCCCCACGTCGGAAGCGCTCCAAGGTAACGGCTCCAGCCCCACTGACTGGAGCCGTTTTTTTAATTTGCCTTTCTCCGCTAAAGCCTGGACGCGCTTTAAAGGAGCATCGGATGAGCGCATTCTCTGTTCATTTCAGAACTGCAACTATATTTGTAAAGCAACGCTCGTGCGATTTTGATTAGCTGCAATCACCGGGCGGAGCACGTTTGATCCGTATCTATTTTGGCCCGGCCCATTAAACTGAAAAGACCGCCTTCGGGCGGTCTTTTTCCGTCTCGCTGGCCTCTCCGTATTCGCGCTGTTTCGGACTGTATGGTTAAACGAAGCGGAATATCCTTGCTTCCAGACGGGGATCAGCAACTTGGCCATCTACCGAATACTTCAAAACTCACTTCTTGGGCCGGAGAGATCGCACGGCTTTCGACAGCTTACGAAGAAGCCCTGCGCATGATTGGGGTAAAGGATCGGAACGATCCCCTTACCGAACTGATCGCCAAAAAGATCATCGAGTCGGCCAGACCGGCCTCAAAGACCCGGCGCAAATTTGCGTCCGAGCCGTCGAAGTACTGGGCCTGCCGAAAAAGGTAATCACCTGATGGTCCTTCAATTCCATCGCGCCGTCCGGCATATGGAGATATCGCGCGACCCTAGACCGTGAAGGCCGCGGCAGCGATAGGCACATTGCGCACGAAACCGCTCGGCCTCCACCTCAGCCTTGCGCCACTCAGCGCGGCGCGATGCTCAATCGCCAACGCCTTGCGAGTCTCGACATCAAAGATGATCCGATCGATCTCAACGCCATCCAGCGTGCGCTTGATGCGCAAGACGATGGACAGCACCATGATCAGCAGACCATATCTGAGCCAAACCCAACTTCGCCGTCGGGCCATTTGCGGACATCCCAGTACGCCGCCGCTGCTATCGGAACCCAATAAAGCCACCCAAGTTGAAAGGGACGGGTAGACAATCCCTGGATACTTGCTATGCATCCCGACAGGCCGACTTTTCTGGGTGTTGAGGCTTGTGACTTGACCACCCCGCTGCCTGCAGCCGATGCGATCTTGTTCGGCGCATCCGATGCCACGCCGTACGTTGTGGGCCAGACCAGCCATGCCGCCAAAGCGCCAGACTTCATTCGTCGCGCTCTACGTCATTATGAAAGCGATCTCACCCGTTGGGACTTTGATCAAGAGGCTGAGCTGCTCGCTCCCAAATTGAGGGTGTTGGATGGTGGAAACTTGGTGACGGATCCCACGACACCTGAGAGCAACCGTGATGTCATCAGAACCAGCACGCAAGCAGTCCTTTCGGCCGGCGCGGTGCCGATCCTGCTAGGCGGGGATGACTCGGTTCCAATACCTTTCTTCGAAGCATTCCGCAAAAGCAAAGGGCTGACGATCTTGCAGATTGATGCCCATCTTGATTGGCGTGATCAGCGAAACGGGTCGGGCCATACATTCTCGAGCACAATGCGACGCGCCAGCGAATTGCCCTGGGTAAGACGCATCGTGCAGGTTGGTTTGCGCGGCATTGGCGGCTCTGGTCGTGCCGAACTTGATTATGCAAAGGCATGGGGCGCGAAGATCGTCACCGCAAGAGATATTCGGCTTCACGGGATCGCGAACGTTCTCAAAGAGATAGAGGACGACAGCGAGTGCTTAATTACCATTGATTGCGACGGCCTCGATCCATCAGTCATCCCAGGCGTGCTGATACCGCAGCCGGGCGGACTGTCCTATTTTGACGTCGTCGATCTGATGCAGGGTGTCGCGTCAAAATGCAGAATAGTCGGGCTGGACATCGTTGAGTTCGTTCCCGAGCGCGATGTGCAAAATCTAGGAGCGATTGCTATCTCGCGGATTATCTGCATTGCGCTAGGTTGCATTCGGAAACGAGCCGCATAACAGAACGCGTCAACCATATACCTCAGTCGGTGACGTCTGCAATGCGTCACGAGCAGAGTTGGGCCGGCCGTTTCATGTTTGCCCCCTTAAGCCGATAAGGTGGGGGATGCTGGGACAGCTACCGGTAGAAGCTCCCGCTCTTCGGTCGCGGAGAACATGATGCGCGTTAGCAACTGACCGGCGAAAATGATGCTCGCGCTCACGATAATGAGTAGCGAGATATACGTGGAAGAGCCGATTGGAGCCACGGCGGGAACCAGGTAGGGAGGCAAGGACAGAGCAGCGAGGCTTGCACCGCGAAAGAAGAGGGGCTTCCTAAGCGTCTCTCGCGAACTCATCCAATCACAAAGGAAAAATAGGCAGCCGTAGATAAAAATCGATAAGGTATGCCGCCGAAGCTAAGTTCAGGCCCAACGACAATAACAAGAATAGCGACTGTCTGTTCAGGAAAAACAAGATCCCAGAACGACGCGATGAACTTTATCAACGGCGGCCACACTCGGTCTCCTTGGGAGAACAAGCAACGACAGATAAGCTGGTAGCAGCAAGGAGAGCTAAGACGGCTTTACAGCGAGGGAGCACCCAAACCTCGGTTTCTGACAGGCGATACCAACATCACACGTTTTGGTAGTGCCGTAATATTGCGTCAACCCGTGCCGCGGCAAATCTCAATTTTCCATGAACAGAGAGGAAGTTCGCTTCGGGTCAAAAGCGCCGGTTTGGTGCTCGGCCGGTCTCTTCCGGTCCAGTCTGATAAACAGACATTCGTCGTGGAAGGTAGCGTAGGGATTGGATGCCACCGCGGCCACACTCTTGGCCGCGATGGCTGTGTTTTCGGATTGGACGGTCAACGCCTGGGTAGCGACGCCATGACTTCGCCGGCGTCTCCGTCCTCCAGACAGGGAGTGACCGTCAATGGGAGTAGGTCGGCCCATTGGGCGACCCAACGATACATCGCCTTGGGATCATCCGATTCAGAGATCGCAAATCCCTTGCCGTCCATGCCATGCCAACGCCCGAGCATTTTGACACCGTCGGGCGGTGCACCACCAGTTTCTAAGAAACGCGCGACCGCTGCATTGAAAGTGCCTTGAGGTATAGACCAGCTACTGATGAACTTCATGCGAGTCTCCCTTTGCAATGAATTGGTAGGCTATTGCGGCTTCGCCGCTTGCTCACGATAGCGCCGACGCAACGAATAACAATAGCGAGCAGATGGGTTTGACCGGTCATTCCATAGACTAAACAAATGGCCCCGACGTATTCCACGCCGGGGCCTTCACGATCATCAGGCTCGGGTGCAACGTCGATTGCCCGCGATCAGCCCCTTGAACGAAGCGCGCCATGCCCAGCCCCGCCGATTCAGTGCGGGAATCATAGCAGGCATGGCGTTTTCACACAGCCAGGGCCAAAAGCAGCGATCCGGCGCTCGCATGCGGCAGGTCCGATCCACCCTTAATAGCGGACCTCCTACGCCAACGACATCGGTCCGATCCCCCAATAGAGTTCGCGCGATAATCGGGCCGCCGCGCACGCCCAAGCCGCCGCACCGCCGAGTCTCGTGGTGGCAGGCACCACCCGTAAATTTCCCAAGTGTCGGCAACTAGGCGCACCGGTTAAGTGGTCGGTAGGTCTTGAGCGCCGCACCATGAAAACACCGAAGCCAAAACAATGGGACGAGCAGGAGGTCCGACGATTGGTCAGGCTGGCCCGGGCACGCGCTGGCGTATCGAAGATAGCAGTCGAGCTGGGCCGTCACGCAGGATCAGTGAGGCGAATGGCGCGAAGAATGGACTACTGCTGAAGAAGTAAGTCGTCGAGCGACCTTGAGCAGCGCCAACAATCTAAGTCCAAACCCTCGGCTCATGTCCCGCATCGGGATTGAGCCCGGCGGGAGATGACCACCCGGCTTGACTTTAGTCAGATTTCGCCCGCGCAGCAATCTCTTTGACCTTCGTCAACGTTCGTTCGAATTCCGATCGAAGATACTGCTCGTGCGCGAGGTCTGTTGGCTTCACCAGAAAAGCGACTTTCACGAAAAAGCGGTTCAACAGCGAAGCAATTAAAAGATTGTCCGAGTGTTTCGAACGGAGTGCCGTAAGTTGTCGACGCATCTCGATGAGATCAAGCGTTTCGTGGTCCGGCTGCTCACTCATTGAAGCTCGCGCGACTATCCGATGACGAAGTCGCTGCACCGAGTATGATGGCGCGGCGACTTCGCTGGGGTGGACCGGACAAAGGCAATGTCCGGTGTGCGCAAGCCTAGTCCTCTGGAGCACGGCCGCAATCACGGTCTGGAATTAAGCTTGATGTCCGTGTTGCGAGTTAATTCTGGAACTGTGCGCTAAGGCGAACGATAAGATTACTGTTGATTATGCGCTGCCCGGCGCGGGGCCATCAATGTTGAGCGCAGCGTCGGCACTCCCGTCCGCTGCTACGCTGAGCTGCGCGATTTCTTCCCTGAGGTCTTGCGTCCCCCAATTCGTGCCATCGCTCCTAACGATCTTCTTGGTGCGCTCGAAGGCGTGGCTTTCGGCTGCATCGTCGCCTACGCGGATGGTGACTTCAGAATGGAAGGGCAGACGGCGACGGCACGGGTTGTCTCCAGCGCGTAGTGCACAGTTGCGCTGAGATCGTCGGCACAATCTTGAGCGAACATCTCCGGCCTCCTGTCCGCGTTTGTGCTGCGCGAATAGGCTGGTAAGGCGACGCCCACAGTGCCTAGGAGCCCGGGCCTCATAAGCTCAGCAGCCTGACAATAGGTTGTTCGGCTACGCGTCCAGTGTGTCCGAGATGGCAGGATATCTCTTTGAGTGCTGCGCAAAGCCCCATCGGGCCAGCCTGACCCCTTGCGGCTGGAGGGGACAAGTGCGGGCCAAGCGGTCCGACGGCTGGCGCGTGAGATGGCGCCATGCAAGCGAAGACTAGTCCCAGTAGCGATATCGCTGTGTTCACTTGTGACCATTAAAAGCATTTGTAATGTTCCCGCGCTGGAACACATGGCCGAATGGAAGGCAGCCCAGTCTGGAGAAGCTAAGGCGAGACGCTGCTTATCTGCCGCCCGAGCCGCAACATGTCGCCGCCAACTTGGCTCTAAGCTCCATCTCGTAATCAGGCGTCGAATGCCTATTTTTCCCGCATGCGTTCATTCGAGTTTTGCCTGGCGACCATGGGCACCACGGTCCCGAATGGCGCCGACTGGCTGCATGAAGTAAAATATGATGAGTACCGCCTCCGCTTAGAACCCGACGGCGACCGCGTGCGCCTAATCACGCGCGGCGGCTATAACTGACCAGCCGTTATCCATGGATCGTCGAGGCCGCGCGCAAGATCAGGCAGAAGCACTTTGTGCTCGATGGCGAAGCCGTCGTGCTTGGCGCCGATGGCATCTCCGATTTCAACGCGCTGCACTCGCGCAAGTATGATGAGGAAGTGCGGTTCTGTGCCTTCGACATTCTCGCCGAGGCGGCGATGACTTCCGCATGCTGCCGCTGTCGATGCGGAAGGCGAACTTGGAGCGCTCGTTTGCGCCATTTCAAAAACTCCAAAGAAATCCCGTATGCTGAGATCCAGCGGCGCGGTGCAGGCATGTATCGCGACATGGCGAGCAGGCGATGGCAATCCCCTCGGCACAGCGGGCGCGGCAGCGGCAACCGCCACGCTCCAAGCGAGGTCGTTCGGCCGCTTGAGCTAGATTAACCAGAGGTCGTGGCAGCTGTATTCGCTCTAGAAGGCGTGGTGCGTTTGTTCCAGCGCTCGACCGCCTGCTTAACGGTCGGCGCATTGGGGCCGAAAGCTGAACATTCCTTACATACCACGAATTTGGGATCGATGCCGCTGTTGATCCAAACCTCCGAACCGCCGCAGAAAGGACAGGGCCGCAGCGATTGCCCACAAACTGGGAGTTCAGTTGCAGATCCCTCGCTCACGCCGCCGCGCGACGCTCGACCGAGCGCAGACGCATGGGCTTGCCGCCCGGCGGAGTCCGCGGACCGTTCCCGTCCAGCGCGCATAGCGCCTCCAGAATTTCATCGATATGAACAGGCACCTTTAGTCCGTCCGGTGCGCGTAACGCTGGACAGGAGGCAAGCGCCGAGGCATTCGAGGCCCGTGACGCGAGGATGGCGCGCTTCTCGGCCAGATTCAAATTCAGGTCAGCGACGACGTCGCGCGGATGCGAGAACGCCGTGCCGGGGTGAAGAAGAGCATTGAAATCGAACACGTTGTCGTGCGCGGGCGTCGTCCGCATGGCTTACCTCCCATCATAAGACGCATTAAGGTGGCCGCGCGGGAGAACCCGCGCGGCGGCGATCGGAACCAAGCCGCGGTTGGTCAGGCGGCCTTGCCCTCGATCTGCTTGACCTGCCCGGCGCTTGCGCCCGCGATGGCGATGCGCCGCGGCTTCATGGCCTCGGGAATCTCGCGTTGAAGCTCGACGACCAGCAGACCATTCTCGAAGTGCGCGCCCTTGACCTCGACGTGGTCAGCCAGGGTGAACTGCCGCTTGAACGAGCGGGTCGACATTCCGCGATGCACAAAGGTCTTCTCGTCGGTCTCGGCCTTTTGTCCTTCCAACGTCAGGACGTTCTGCGCCACCGTAAGGGCCACCTCATCCGGTGTGAATCCGGCGAGCGCCACCGAGATTTGGAAGCGGTTCTCGTCGAGCCGCTCGATGTTATAGGGGGGATAGGTCTCTTCGGCGGTCCGCTGGACCTCGTCGAGAACGTCAAACAGGCGGTCGAAGCCAATGGTCGACCTCCACAGGGGAGTCCAATCATACCTCATAGCCAAATCCTCCAAAGAGCAAGTTGGGTACGAGCTGGCACCGGACACCTTCCGGCGCCCGCCTTGATTTCGGGGCCCGAAGGCACCCCGGCCACCATCTCGGCGGCGACCAAAAAAATCTGCAACGAGCAAAAAGTTTCAAGAGGGTGACAAAAATTTTTAGCGCCCTGACGGCGGCTGATTAAGGGTTGTCGTCGTGAAAGGTTACATCCGCTTTCCGAATGACGCGGATCGACGCGCACTGAAATCCGCCGCTGAAAGTCGAGGCCACGGCGCAAGGGTGCGAGCACCAGTTGCGAAAGCGAGATCGCCTGATCGGGATCGACGAAGCGACGGCAATCATCGAGCAGATGCCGGGATTTTCAGAGCAAAGACCGTCGGGCATCAGGCTCGCGTCACGCGCGACTTCGCCATCGGGCCAACAGGCGACACCAAGGATTTGCGACTCGACCCCGCGACCGCGGTTGGACCTCTGGAACTCCCTGGACCTGCGGCTGTTGTAGCGCACAGAGGGCCTCATGCATGGACATGGTCACACGCGTTCGCGGTCCGGATGCCGTCCCATCGGGCCAAGTTTCTCCGGTGAGCTCACACAACGAGTGGGGCATGCTGGAGGAAGTGATCGTCGGAAGGCTTGAGGGTGCGGTTATCCCGTCCGATCATCCGGTTGTCACCTGCAACATTCCGGGCATGGCGGCGCGTGCCCAGTCGCTGTTCGCAGGCTTCCGTTATCCAAAGATCATGATCGAACCGGCTCAGCGAGAGCTTGATGGCTTTGTTGCGCTGCTACAGTCGCTGGGTATCATCGTAAGGCGGCCGGACGCCGTCGAT
>NZ_JADPKT010000038.1 GCF_023074075.1 Bradyrhizobium sp. 138
GCCCGAGCGCGTCACCCGCGTGCCCTTGTCCTCGCGCGAGATCGCCGGCGTGCTCAATCTGCGCGGCCGCATCGTCACCGTGGTCGACATGCGCGCCCGCCTCGGCCTGCCGCAGCCTGAGGACGGCAAGGTGCCGATGGCGGTCGGTGTCGATTTGCGCGGCGAATCCTATGGCCTGCTCATCGACCAGATCGGCGAGGTGCTGCGCCTGCCCGAGGCCGGCATGGAGGAGAACCCCGTCAACCTCGATCCCCGCATGGCCAAGCTCGCCGGCGGCGTCCACCGCCTCGACGGACAGCTCATGGTCGTCCTCGACGTCGATCGCGTCCTCGAGCTCGCGCCCGAGATGATGGCGGCCTGATACAGCGGCCTCGCCGCCGATGGACTTGCAATTGGAAGTGCCCCCGCAATGGGGGAGGAAGCAGAGGTTCACATGCGAACTTGTCTCGTCGTTGACGATTCCAGCGTCATCCGCAAGGTTGCGCGCCGCATCTTGGAGGGCCTCGACTTCCAGATCCTCGAAGCCGAGGACGGTGAGAAGGCGCTGGAAGCCTGCAAGCGCGGCTTGCCCGATGCGGTGCTGCTCGACTGGAACATGCCGGTGATGGATGGTTACGAGTTCCTCGGCCATCTCAGGCGCATGCCCGGCGGCGACCAGCCCAAAGTGGTGTTCTGCACCACCGAGAACGATGTCGCGCATATCGCGCGTGCGCTGCATGCCGGCGCCAACGAGTACATCATGAAGCCGTTCGACAAGGACATCGTGACGGCGAAATTCCAGGAAGTCGGCCTCATCTGAGCGATCGGCCGGAAGCCGAACGGATTCTTCGGCGCCTGTTTTCAACCGTATCCTTTCAGTCTGAGTTGGTGAGTAATGAGTGTTGCGTTCGCAGGTAATTCGACCACTGGCTCCTCGCGCGAAGCCGGGCCACTGCGGGTGATGATCGTCGACGATTCCGTCGTCATCCGCGGTCTGATCTCGCGCTGGATCGGTGCCGAGCACGACATGGAGGTCGCTGCCTCGCTGCGCACCGGGCTTGAGGCGGTCAACCAGATCGAACGCATCAATCCTGACGTTGCCGTGCTCGACATCGAAATGCCGGAGCTCGACGGCCTCTCGGCGCTGCCGCAGCTCTTGGCGAAGAAGCGCGATCTGGTCATCATCATGGCCTCGACGCTGACCCGCCGTAACGCGGAGATCAGCTTCAAGGCGCTGTCGCTCGGTGCGGCCGACTATATTCCGAAGCCGGAATCGACGCGCGAGGCGTCGGCCGCGGACATCTTCCACCACGATCTGATCCAGAAGATCCGCCATCTCGGCGCGCGGCTGCGCCGCAGGCCCGCGGTTGCAAGCCCGCCGCTGGCGCCTGCGAGCCCGGCTGCGGCCCCGCGCAGTCCTGTCGCGCGACCCGCCGCGCCCGCTCCGGCCGCGCCTGCTGCCTCGTCAGGGGCGCTCACCATGCGCCCATTCTCCAGCCAGACACCCAAGGTGTTGCTGATCGGCTCCTCGACCGGCGGTCCGCAGGCGCTGATGGCGCTCGTCACCGAGCTCGGCCCGGTGATCGACCGCTTCCCGGTGCTGATCACCCAGCACATGCCGCCGACCTTCACCACCATTCTCGCCGAGCACCTCGCGCGTTCGAGCCGCAAGCCCGCGGCCGAGGCGGTCGACGGCGAGCCGGTGAAGCCCGGACGGATCTATCTCGCGCCCGGCGGCAAGCACATGCGCGTCGCACGCAGCGGCGCGGACACGGTGATCGCGCTCGACGACGGCCCCGCCGTCAATTTCTGCAAGCCCGCGGTCGATCCGCTCTTCACCTCCGCCATCGACATCTGGCACGGCAGCATCCTCTCCGTGATCCTGACGGGCATGGGCTCCGACGGCATGCGCGGCGGCAAGGACATCGTCGCCGCCGGCGGCAGCGTCATCGCCCAGGACGAAGCCTCCAGCGTGGTCTGGGGCATGCCGGGCGCGGCGGCCAATGCCGGCATCTGTGCGGCGATCCTGCCGCTCAACCAGATCGGCGCCAAGGTCAACCGCCTGTTCGCGGGAGATCGCTCGTGACACCCACCGACTACGACTATCTGCGCAAATTCCTGAAGGAGCGATCGGGCCTCGATCTGTCCCCCGAGAAGCAATACCTGGTCGAGAGCCGGCTGTTGCCGCTCGCGCGCAAGGCGAGCCTATCCGGCATTCCCGATCTCGTGCTGAAGATCAGGAACGGCGACGGCCGGCTCGCGACCGACGTGGTCGAAGCGATGACCACCAACGAGACTTTCTTCTACCGCGACAAGATCCCGTTCGATCATTTGCGTGACACCATCCTGCCCGGACTGATCAAGGCGCGCGCGGCGCGCAAGTCGCTTCGCATCTGGTCGGCGGCGTCGTCGACGGGGCAGGAGCCCTATTCGATCGCGATGTGCGTGAAGGAGATGGGTGCGGCCCTCGCCGGCTGGCGCATCGAGATCGTCGCCACCGACCTGTCGCAGGAGGTGCTGGAGAAGTCGAAGGCCGGAATCTACAGCCAGTTCGAGGTGCAGCGCGGCCTGCCGATCCAGCACCTGATGAAGTATTTCACGCAGATCGGCGAAGTCTGGCAGCTCAATGCCGACATTCGCGCGATGGTGCAGTTCCGCCAGCTCAATCTGCTGCAGGACTTCTCCCATCTCGGCACCTTCGATGTGATCTTCTGCCGCAACGTGCTGATCTATTTCGATCAGGACACCAAGGCGGTGATCTTCGAGCGGATGGCGAAGGCGATGGAAGCCGACGGCACGCTGCTGCTCGGTGCTGCCGAATCCGTCGTCGGTATCACCGACGCGTTCCGCCCGATCGCGGATCGCCGTGGTCTCTACCAGCTCAACCCCGCGCGCTCCGGCCGGGCGATGGGCGGATTGATGCCGCAGCCGCTGAAGGTTGCCGCGGCGAGGTGAGGGTGCTTCACCCTCGCTCATAGGAGAAGTGTCTCGGCGACTCCGGAATCGTAGGGTGGGCAAAGGCGCACTTGCGCCGTGCCCACCACCTGCCCGATACGGCAACGGACGCGTGGGCACGCTTCCGCCTTCGCTCTTTGAGCTACGGCGGACAAGTCGCTTTGCCCACCCTACGATACTTTCACTGGGGCCGAGAGACACTTCTCATCCGGCGCTGCTCTCACAAAATCGCATGCGGCAGAAATCGCGAGCGGTTGCCCGTGATCGGGCTCTCGTCCTCGCGGATCGACAAGCCGCAGGGCTCGTGGTTCACCAGCCAGCTTCCAATCACGGGATAGAAGCCCGAAAAATTCGGCAGCGGTGATAGCGCCTGCCGCACAAAACCTTCGGCGCCGTAGGGGCCTGCCTGCTCGTCGAGCGCCGTGCCGCCGGACACGATCGTGACGTTGGCGCCTTCGCGCGACAGCAGCGGCTTGCGCACATAGGACGTGCCGAGCTCGGCAGCGCGCGGATCGTCCTCGAAGAAGGCCGGCAGCAGATTCGGATGGTTCGGAAACATCTCCCACAGCAGCGGCAAAATGCCCTTGTTGGAGAGCACCGCCTTCCACGGCGGCTCGATCCAGCGCGTTGGCGCGTCCTTCAGCTTGGCACCGAAGGCATCGTGGAACATCCATTCCCAGGGATAGAGCTTGAACGCCAGCGCAATGTCGCCCTCGTCGAGATCGACGAAGCCGCCAGGCTCGTCGCGCCAGCCGACCTGCTCGATGTCGAGCAGCGTGGTCGAGAGCCCAGCCTGGCGTGCGGTGTCTTCGAGATAAGCGAGCGTGCCGGCGTCTTCTTCGTTGGCGGTGCTGCCGGTGAGATGGACGGGGTGGCCGCCGGCGATTTCCTTCCACGCCGCGATCAGCCGCTCGTGGATGGAGTTGAACTGATCGGCACGCGCGGGGATGACGCGGCGTTCGATCGCCTGTTCGAGCCAGGTCCATTGGAAGACCGCAGCCTCGAACAGCGAGGTCGGCGTATCCGCGTTGTATTCGAGCAGCTTTGCCGGAGCTTTGCCGTCGTAACTGAGATCGAGCCGGCCATAGAGGCTGCGGTCGTCGCGCTTCCAGCTCTCGGCGATCAGGCTCCAGAACGCTTCCGGAATCTGCAAGCGCCGCAGGTATCGCTCCTCACCGATGACGCGGCCGGCAAGCTCCAGGCACATCGCGTCGATCTCGCCGGTCGGCGTCTCGATGCCGCGCTCGATCTCGTCGAGCGTGAAGCCGTAATAAGCGCGCTCGTCCCAATAGCGTTCGCCGTCGATGGTGTGGAAGACGAAGCCGCATTGCGCCGCGGTCTCTCGCCAGTCGTCGCGCTCGAGACAAGTGATGCGCTGCATGTTATTTCCTGCGCATGATCTCCGCGCAAACGCGTTCCGCGTTTGTCGCGAGGGAAAACCGGCGGCCACTTTTCCGGATCATGCGCTAACCACCTCCCGAGAAGCCGTGGCCGAACGAGCCGAAGCCGCCGCGGCTCACGCTGCTGTGGCCGAAATCGGACGTGCCCGACGAGGAATGGCTCGAGGAATCGCTGCTGAAGAGGCTCGAGCGCGACGACCAGCGCGAGCTGCCGCTGCTGGAGGAGCTGCTCCTGTTGTTGCAGGCGGTGCTCGCCTGAGCGGAGGCTTCCGTTCCGGGAGGCGGCGGCTCGCAGTTCTGCCGCGGCATCATCGTGTAGGCGGTGGTGCCGACCGCGAGCGTGCCCATCACCAGCAGCGCGACATGGCCGGAGCGCTTCACCGGCGGCCGCGCAGGCGGCGGCCCGGCGACCGGCCGGCGCTTGCCGAATTCCTTCTTGGAGGGTTTGTCCGCCATGTCAGTAGATCATGCAGGCGGCGTTCAAAAGGCCCGCGGCAAGCGAGGACAGGCCGAGCCAGATCGCCGGAGCCAGCTCGCCGGCAGAAATCCGCCCCGACAGGTTCGGCACCGGGACCTTCACCAGGAAGAACACGATGACCTGCACGACCAGCGCGATGGTCGCCCAGATCAGGCAGTCCAGCACATTGGCCGAATGTGCGATCGCGCTGACCAGCGGTGCGACGAAGCCGAGCAGGCTGAGCCCGAGCGCAATCGCCGCGGCCGGCTCGTTGTCGCGGATCAGCTGGAACTCGTTATGCGCGGTGATGCGGGTATAGACGAACAGGTAGGCCACGATCGCGATCAGCCCGGTACAGAAATAGACCAGGAAGGCGGGCAGGCCGGCGAGTGATTGCAGGATCATCGTTCCCCCATCGTGCAGCGACCATTCGTCGGCGGGGGAAGCATAGCGGTTCAAACGTTAAGAGAGAGGAGGCCACGATGGTGGTGTACCTCTCCCGCTTGCGGGGGAGGTCGGCGCGAAGCGCCGGGTGGGGGTTCTCTCCACGCAACGATTGTCCCGACGTGGAGATACCCTCACCCCGGCCCTCTCCCGCAAGCGGGAGAGGGAGAAGACATCACCCAAAATAAAAACCCCGCCATTTGCGGCGGGGTCCAGGCTGGGAGGAGCAAGCCCGAAAGGGGCTTGCGACGTAAACCCAGAAGATCAGGCGGGGATGCGCTCTTCGTGCTCGTGCGGCTCGCGCAGCACGTAGCCGCGGCCCCACACGGTCTCGATGAAGTTGCGGCCTTCGGAGGCGTTGGCGAGCTTCTTGCGGAGCTTGCAGATGAAGACGTCGATGATCTTCAGCTCGGGCTCGTCCATGCCGCCATAGAGATGGTTGAGGAACATTTCCTTGGTGAGGGTCGTGCCCTTGCGCAAGCTGAGCAGCTCCAGCATCTGATATTCCTTGCCGGTCAGATGCACGCGCTGGCCGCCGACTTCCACCGTCTTGGTGTCGAGGTTGACGACGAGGTCGCCGGTCTGGATGACCGACTGGGCATGGCCCTTGGAGCGGCGCACGATCGCGTGGATGCGGGCCACCAGCTCGTCCTTGTGGAAGGGCTTGGTCATGTAGTCGTCGGCGCCGACGCCGAGACCCTTGACCTTGTCCTCGATGCCGGCGAGGCCGGAGAGGATCAGGATCGGTGTCTTGATCTTGGAGACCCGAAGCTGCTTGAGCACGTCGTAGCCGGACATGTCGGGCAGGTTGAGATCGAGAAGGATAATGTCGTAATCGTATAATTTACCGAGATCGACGCCTTCTTCCCCCAAATCGGTCGTGTAAACGTTGAAGCTCTCAGACTTCAACATCAGCTCGATCGACTGCGCGACGGCGCTGTCATCTTCAATCAGCAAAACGCGCATGCCAGTTCCCCATAGTCGCCGCTCCTGGGCGTCAGGTCGGCCGCATTCGCGGCACTCAACAAAACGCCTTTGAACAACTGATTCGGATCCTGACAACAGATGGTTAACAAACTCTGATTCTGGAACGCAAGTCCCCCCGGTGCAATTTTTGTCGAATCGCCCTAAGGTCTTGCGTGTGAAGCAGCTTTCGTTTCCCAGCTCCGTTCAAGTTCCACTTTAAGAGACGGGCCTAACCGACTCCCGCGACTCAGCCTTCTTCTGAAGGGGAGTCACGCTCAGTCACAAAGACAGTGACGCAATGATTAATGATGCGGGTAAACACGAAGTTAAGCCCCGTTCAGAAATATGGCGAAACTTAAGGTTTTCACCGTGAAGTCCCGGGATCGCGAGGCGCGACCCCGGGGGATGACCAAGGCGCGCCCCTTAATGAAGGCTCACCGATGAAGGCTTTGGCCGAACAGATCGGCGACATCGACGGCATCAATATTTACGGCCGCGTGGTCGGCGTGCGCGGTCTGATGGTCGAGGTGGCCGGTCCCATTCACGCGATGTCGGTCGGCGCGCGGCTGGTGATCGAGACCGGCGCCAACCGTACCATTCCCTGCGAGGTGATCGGCTTCTCCGGCAACAACGCTGTCGTGATGCCGTTCGCCGGCCTTGACGGTGTGCGCCGCGGCTGCAAGGCCGTCATCGCCAATGCCGCCAATCAAGTTAGGCCGTCAGCGGCCTGGCTCGGCCGCGTCGTCAATGCGCTGGGCGAGCCGATCGACGGCAAGGGGCCGCTGCCGCAAGGCTCCTCCCCGATGCCGTTCCGCAATACGCCGCCGCCGGCGCATTCGCGCAAGCGTGTCGGCAGCCCGCTCGATCTCGGCGTGCGCGCGATGAACACGTTTCTCACCTGCTGCCGCGGCCAGCGCATGGGCATCTTCGCAGGCTCCGGCGTCGGCAAATCGGTGCTGCTGTCGATGCTCGCGCGCAACGTCGATGCCGCGGTCAGCGTCATCGGCCTAATCGGCGAGCGCGGCCGCGAGGTTCAGGAATTCCTGCAGGACGACCTCGGTGAGGAGGGCCTGGCGCGTTCGGTCGTGGTGGTCGCGACCTCCGACGAGCCCGCGCTGATGCGCCGCCAGGCCGCATATCTGACGCTCGCGGTCGCCGAATATTTTCGCGACGAGAACCAGGACGTGCTCTGCCTGATGGACTCGGTGACGCGCTTTGCCATGGCCCAGCGCGAGATCGGCCTGTCCGCCGGCGAGCCGCCGACCGCCAAGGGTTACACGCCGACCGTCTTCACCGAGTTGCCGAAGCTGTTGGAGCGGGCCGGGCCGGGCCTCGGGGAGGGCGCCATCACCGCGATCTTCACGGTGCTGGTCGACGGCGACGACCATAACGAGCCGATCGCGGACGCCGTCCGCGGCATTTTGGACGGCCACATCGTGATGCAGCGCTCGATCGCCGAGCGCGGCCGCTATCCCGCGATCAACATCCTCAAATCCGTCTCCCGCACCATGCCGAAATCGGCCGATCCAGAGTTCTGGCCTGTCATCCAGAAGGCGCGGGCGGTGATGGCGACCTATGCCGACATGGAGGAATTGATCCGTCTTGGCGCCTACCGGGCCGGCTCCAGCCCCGAAGTCGACGAGGCGATCCGCCTGCACGAGCCGCTGGAGGCCTTCCTGCGCCAGCGCAAGGACGAAAATGCATCACTCGCGGACGGCTACCGCCAGTTGGCGCACATCCTCGGCAATTTGGAAACGGAACGCTAACTTTGTCCGGTCATCATCCGATCCCACAGAGTAGCAGAGCCGGTCTTGGCCCCGATCGGGCCTGTGGGGTGACCGGTGTCGTCCCACGTGCAGCGCGGGGACTTCTGGGGAGTACGAGTCGATGAAGTCACGAGATACCCTCATTCGCCTGAAGAAGTTTCAGGTCGACGAGAAGCGCCGCCGGGTCACCCAGATCGAGACCATGATCGCCGATTTCCAGCGGATGTCGGTCGATCTCGAGCGCGAGATCCAGACCGAGCAGGAGCGCGCCGGGATCAACGATCCTTCGCACTTCGCCTATCCGACCTATGCCAAGGCCGCGATCCAGCGCCGCGAGAACCTGACCCGCTCGGCCGACGAGCTCAAGGGCCAGCTCGACGAAGCCAAGGCCGCGCTGGCCGAGGCCTTCGAGGAGCTGAAGAAGGTCGAGCTGCTCGACGAGCGCGACCAGGCCCGCGAACGCGCCGAAGAGAACGCCCGCGAGCAGGCCGACCTCGACAGCATCGGCCTGATGCGCGCCCGCATCGGCGCCGTCGCTTAAGCGGCCTCAGCCGCCAGACTGCAGAAAAATTCGCAAAACCCGGACCCGCAAGGTCCGGGTTTTCGTATCTGCTGTCCACAGTGTGGCCTTGGTGGTCGGCTTTGCCACGCGCTATGGTGGTGCATTGCCAGGACTTGCGCCGAACGCGAGGGCCTGCGTGTCGGGGGGCTGAATGCTGACGCCAGCAGAGCTGGTCGGGTTGATCGAGGCGGTGGCAAAGGGCGATCAGGCCGCGTTCGAGCGCCTCTACGCCGCCACGCGCGCGAAACTCTATGGCGTCGTGCTCCGTATCTTGCGCCGACAGGATCTCGCAGAGGAGGTCATTCAGGAGACCTACGTCAAGATCTGGAACAGCGCCGGCCGGTTCGACCCGGCCCTGTCCTCGCCAATCACGTGGATGGCCTCGATCGCGCGCAACCGGGCGATCGACATCGTGCGCAAGAAGTCGGAGGTCTCCATCGAGGAAGAGCCTCAGGCGATGGAGGTCGCGGCCGACAGTCCGGACCCGCTGGCGCGCCGGGAGATGACCGAAGAGTTGAAGCGGCTGTTGGAATGCATCGGCCGGCTCGAGCCGGACCGTCAGCGGCTCGTGCTTCTCGCCTATTACAACGGCTGGAGCCGCGAGCAATTGGCGGAGAAATTCTCAGCTCCCGTCAACACAGTGAAGACGTGGCTCCGGCGCAGCATGTTGGATATCCGGGAATGCCTGGGATTGTGATGGCTTGATGATGAGGATGGTTCTGGACCGCAATTGATGGCTTATTCGGAGGACCATATCGCGCTCGCCGCGGAATACGCGCTCGGCACCCTCGATGCCGATGAGCGCGCGCAGGTCGAGACCATGATGGCGGTGGACGAGGCCTTCGCTGCGATCGTGCAGGGCTGGGCCTTCCGGCTCGGCGCGCTCAACCAGATGGTCGGCTCGGTCGAGCCGCGTCCGGTCGTGTGGGAGAATATCAGGTCCGAAATCGCGCGCACGGCGCCAGCGCAGCAGCCGCCTGTCCTGGCCGACATCCCGCCGCCGTCAATCCCGCTGATCGACACTGCGCCGCCGGAAGCGCCGCCGGAGCAGACACAGCAGCTTCCGCAAGCAGAGCAGCCCGAGCCGGTGCTCGCAGGATCCGATGCGATTCCCGACGTCGCGCCGGTGTTCATGCCGCAGGTCCACGCACCCGATCCCGAGGTCGTGCGGACGCCGCAAGTGCCGATCGCCGTCGACGCCAACGTGATCCGCCTCGAGAGCCGCGTGAAGCGCTGGCGCGGAATCGCATCCGCCGTCGGTGCACTCGCGGCCGCACTGCTCGTCACGCTGTCGCTTCAGATCTTCCTGCCCGATGCGCTGCCGGGGGCCTTGCGTCCGGCGCCGCGCATCCAGACGGTGGAAGTGAAGACGCCGGCCACCCCGCTCACTGCTTCGGCGCAATATGTCGCGCTGCTGCAGGGCCAGGGCGGCGGTCCCGCCTTCATCCTGACCATCGACGGCGCGACGCGGAATTTCACGGTGCGCAAGGTCGGCGCGACGCCGGAGCCCGGCAAGAGTTTTGAGCTCTGGCTGATCTCCGACAAGCTGCCGCGTCCGCGCTCGCTCGGCGTGATCGGCGCCGACAATTTCACCGCGCGCCCGCTGCTCGCCTCCTATGATGCCGAGGTCGTCAACGGCGCGACCTACGCCGTCACGGTCGAGCAGGCCGGCGGCTCGCCGAGCGGCCAGCCGACCTCGTCCCCGGTGTTTTCCGGCAAGCTGATCGAGACCGTGCCGCCGTCCCAGCCGCAGCCGCCCGCCAAAAAATAGGTGCCGTAGCCCGGATGGAGCGAAAGCGTAATCCGGGACCTTCGTGCCATCGGTCCCGGATTGCGCTGCGCTCCATCCGGGCCACGAGCGACCAGCTTGTCCCTGTCGCCACCGTCCGTCCCGCCGTCGCATCCCGACAAGTCGCCCTGAATCGCCCCCCGATTTGAACCTCGCCGCAATTCGCCGCGTCAAATCCCCGGAATTTGCAGTCGGCGCCGCCGATCGCGGAGCCGAAGAGGGGCTAGACATCAGATGGATGCAGCGAAAACGCCGGGCATCTTCGTTCACCAATACACCGGACTGCCGCACGGCCCGGCGTTCGAACAATGGCGCGAGCGGGCCTTCGGCCCCTGCGGCCTGGATATCGGCCCGAGCCGTGGCGACAGCATCGATTGCCGGCTCCAGGTCAGCGTGGTCGACAACATCGCGCTCGCCATTCCCGAAGGCGCCTCCGCGCAATATTCCCGCACCCAGAGCCACCTCGCCGACGGCAGCGACGACCTCGTCCTGATCGCCGCCCATGCGGGCCTCGTCCGCGTCGCGCAGAACGGCCACACCGTCGAGCTTGCGCCCGCCCAGATGGTGCTGGTCGACATGGCTATCACCGGCAGCGTCGGCCACACCGACGACGACCGCTTCACCAGCATCCGCATGCCGCGCCGCGCGCTGCTCGACATCAATCCGCGCGCCGAGGATAAGCTCTCGCAAGTGCTCTCCGACGGCGCGGTCGCCGAAACCATCTTCCGCTACCATGCGCTCGCCGCCAATCACGCGCCGCATCTCGACGCGGTGGGCCAGCGGCTGACCGCGCAGCACATGGTCGATCTCGTCGGCCTCCTGCTCGGCACCGATGCCGAGCAGGCAAGTCTCGCGCGCGGACGGGGACATGCGGCGGCGCGCCTCGACCTCATGCGCGCCGACGTGATGGCCGCGCTTGGCCGCAACGATCTCTGCCTGTCCGAGGTCGCGACGCGCTCGGGCCTCAGCCCGCGCCAAGCGCAGCGCCTGTTCGAGCAGGCCGGCACGACCTTCACCGAATTCGTGCTGGAGCAGCGCCTGCTGCAGGCCCGCAAGCTGCTCGGCGATCCCCGAGCCAGGACGCGCAAGATCAGCGACATCGCGCATTCCTCGGGCTTTGCCGATCTGTCCTATTTCAACCGCGCCTTCCGCAAGCGTTTTGGCGCGACGCCGTCGGAACTGCGAGGGGCGTAAGCTCGCGACGTCGTGCAGCGGCGCGGCGCCGGCAGTTGGTCGATGCGGGCGGTTGCGCTATATTTGCCGGCGCGGGCAGACCGCAGGATTGCTCTGGACAAGTATAGTAGGCGGACATGGCCCGTATCGTCGTGCTCGGCGCCGGCTTTGCAGGCCTGTGGGCTGCCATCGGCGCTGCGCGCAAGCGCGACGAGATCGGCGCGAACGACGACATCGAGATCCGTCTCGTCGACCGCAATCCCTATCACAATATCCGCGTCCGCAATTACGAGACCGATCTCGACGGGATCGCGCTGCCGCTGCCGCAACTGCTCGATCCGATCGGTGTCAGCCACGGTCTCGGCGAGGTCGAGGCCATCGACCCGGCACGGCGAAAAATCTCGCTGGTCACGAGCGGCGGCGAGGAGACGCTGGACTATGACCGCCTCGTGCTGGCGCTCGGCAGCGAGGTGATGCGTCCCGCCATTCCCGGTCTTGCCGAGCACGCCTTCGACGTCGACACCTATGCTGCGGCGCTCCGCCTCGATGATCATCTCGTCTCGCTTGGCCGCGGCGCGTCCGCGCCCGGGCGTTCGACCGTGGTGGTGGTCGGCGCCGGCTTCACCGGCATCGAGGTCGCGGCCGAAATGCCCGCGCGGCTCGCGCGTGCCGGCATCAGCGGCAGCCGCCGCATCATCCTGGTCGATCCCAATCCAGCGGTCGGCGCCACCATCGGCGCGCAGGCGCAACCCGTCATCGAGACGGCCTTGGCCGCGCTTGAGGTCGAGACGCGGCTTGGCGTGCGCGTGGTGTCGGTCGAGGCCGCGGGCATGCACCTGAGCTCGGGCGAGTTCATTCCGGCGCAGACCGTGATCTGGTGCGCCGGGATGCGTGCGAGCCCCTTGGCGGCGGGCTTTCCCGAGCCGCGCGATCGCCACGGGCGTCTGCTCGTCGATCCCTTCATGCGGGTTGCGGACGTCGGCGGCGTGTTCGCGGCCGGTGATGTCGCCTTGAGCGTTATCGACGGACTGCATCCGACCGTGATGTCCTGCCAGTTCGCGCGGCCCATGGGCCGCTTCGCCGGCCACAACGTGATCGCCGATCTCGCCGGCTTGCCGATGCTGCCGCTGCGGATCGACTGGTACGTCACCGTGCTCGATCTCGGCGGCTGGGGCGCGCTCTATACCGAAGGCTGGGATCGCGAGGTGCGGACGACCGGCGCGGCCGCCAAGGCGACCAAGGAAACAATCAACCGCAAGCGCATCTATCCGCCGCTGACTGGGAGCAGGGACGAGCTGTTCGCCGCAGCAGCGCCGATCGTGCAGGCGCCGCCGCCGAGCTATGGCGCGCGGTAGTCTCGCGCGGCTCCCCTACCAGCCCTTGCGTTGCCCGACGAGGCTGAGCAAGAATTGGTTCGTTGGCGGTCCTAGGCCGTAGCGAACGGGGTGATTGCGAGCGGGGGCTGAAATATTCGCCAGAAGGTCGCTAGAGC
>NZ_JADPKT010000039.1 GCF_023074075.1 Bradyrhizobium sp. 138
TGCTCCAGCGCCCCTATCCCGGCTTGGATAGACTAATCCGGACGACCGGTCCTCTCCACCGGGTTTGAGCGCTGAAAACATCATGCCCTTTAACAATGCAGCCGAGCGAGCGTTGCGTAATTTTGCGCTGGGAAGAAAGGCATGGTTGTTCGCCGGTCCTGATCGCGGCGCGGGCTGCCGTGATGGCCACACTTATCATGACGGCGCGTCTCAACGACATCGACCCAAAAGCCTGGCCGACGTCTTCGCACGCATCGCCGACATGCGGCAGAACCGCCTTCTTGTTGCGCACGACCCATACACCGATCCGCCGGACCGCTCAGACCTTCGCATTGTATCTGATCGAAAGCGCCTTCGCCATCGACCAGCCACA
Organism: Bradyrhizobium sp. 138; assembly: GCF_023074075.1. Taxonomy (GTDB): domain Bacteria; phylum Pseudomonadota; class Alphaproteobacteria; order Rhizobiales; family Xanthobacteraceae; genus Bradyrhizobium. Next base: position 374 of record NZ_JADPKT010000039.1, read on the forward strand.
ACACGAGATCGGCGTCCTCGGCTCGCGCCCGCGCGCGGCGCACGCCCTCCTGCTCCACGGGATCATCAGCCGACCCAGGACGTAAGCGGCGGCGCGCAGCTCTTCGGCAGCAAGCTCCTCGCCTTCTTCTCCGAATTCGAGACTCCGGCGCAAGCTGTCTGATGCCTGACGTAGCAGGTCACGCTGACGAGCTCGGGTCACCAACGCCCCCTCACCAGTCCCAAAGAATTCAGAGGCAAATCTCACGAGCGCACCGACCAGATCGGGAATGCCGTCTCCCCGGCTTGCCGAGATCCCGAACTCGCCGTTCGGTCCGGCTCGCCGGACGCCGCCGAGGTCGATCTACGAGTTGTTGCCCTGCAACTGGACGCCTCTTGCGTCGAGGTCCTCCGCCCAGGCGGTGTAGGCATGCACGTCAACAAGGTTCACGCCGTCTTCACCATCGCTCGCGTCGCAAAAGACCTCGGCGAAGACGAGGACTGGCTCTGGGACGTGGCCAACGGAATGGACACAGAGGATGGCGTCATCTGGGTTTACGGCATAGGTGACGACCAGGTCATGAAACTGGAGTCACTTAACCAGTTTAAGCACCGCGGTCCAATTTGAAACCCACCAACTTTAGGGGGCGCGTTCGTCATCCTCTTCACTAGTTTGCGAGGTGTAATCGCGCCCCAGTTGGCCTGGAAGATTCCCCGCATTACCGCCCGGAACAGCGGATCGCCCTTGAATGCAAGCCCGCCGCCCTGAGAACTCCGCGCATGCCATAAGAAGCAGCGTCCTGACCTCCGCGTCCAAGGTGGGTACGTTGCGATAACGAACGGCTCCGGCGTCAGCGCGCCGAGGGCCTCCATGCGCAGAGCCTTGGGGTGACACGTTGCGGAGTGGCGGCGCGGCGCGACAAAATGTTCACCCCAGCGTACAGGTGAGTGAGCAGCGTCGCGTATTCCGACGCCGAAGTCGCCCGCGATGGTGAAGATCTGCGCCGTTTCCGGAGCCTACCCGCGCACCGCGAAGGCACGGCGCAGGCCGATGATCGGCAAAGGATGAAACTCGCGAAGCTGTTGGGCAGAAACTCCTTGGCGGCGCCAGCCGATACGCGGCGGTTGCCGGATTCGATCTCGCTGACGGATGGGCGATGCAGGCCGAGCGTCTTCGCGACATGGCCTTGTGACAGGCCGGCCAGCTTGCGCGCTTCCTTCAGACGCTGGGCGATCTGCGACCTTTTGGTGGAATCGAGCTCGGTCATGCTGCGGCCGCTCTGCCTCTTGACTAAATCGCGGACGAAGACAGCGGTCTCGTCGATGGAGCGCGGAGCTTGGTCATCTCATCGAAGATGTTCGGGTCGTTTGGGATCGTCGCGCCGATCTCGGTGGCGAGAATTGTGGTCGCGACAGGCCAGACCTTGCTATCGAACCTTCGGTAGGTTCTCGACGGGCTTGGTGCCTCTGCTGAGAGGCGGGCATTCGAGGCGATCGGCCTGAATCGGACCGAGGATGACGATCAGCTTCTCTTTTAATGCGAAGGGGTTCCCAGGACACCTCCTTAATCCGATGATAGGCAAGATAATCTCACATCCGTACGTCAAAAGCCCGTCTCTGGCTTAGCCACTCGTTTGCCGGGTGGACGAAGGCGTTTTGTCGACAGGCCTGAAATGATAGGAATGCTGAATGATGCGTTTACGAATCAATAGCCTGGAAAAAGATCTGTCTCCGATCCCGCTTGTTTGCATAAATGATCTGTTTACATATCATTTTATAGCAAGAGATCCGAAAGCGTATCATGGCCTCCATCCCAGACCCGCTTCTCCAAGATCTGGGTCTGCGCTTCCGAAAGGCCCGCATGGCTGCTGGCTTGTCTCAGGAGCAAACCGCTCTTCGCGCGAACATCAGCAGACCTCGCTATCGCGACATTGAAACGGGAGCTGCTGCCGCCCGCGCAACGACACTCGTCAATGTCGCCCGCGCCCTTGGCATGGAGATGATGTTGATCCCGCAGGCGATGGTGCCCGCCATTCAGTCGATGCTGCAGCCCGCGGCCGACGACGAAGATCGTCCCGCATTCACGTCAGATGCCGAAGAGGACGAACGGTCATGAACCAGGCTGTTCTCGCGGCTGAACGAGTCCAATCGCTCGATATCTCATTGAACTATCTTCCCGTCGGCACCCTTGTTCGCACGCCGGGTGACTACCACGCGTTCAACCTTTTGCCCGCTTACCGGAGCATGAACAATCCACCGATCTTCAGCCTGTCGCTTCGCTCAGCGGATGGCGGCCTCCGGCGGGATCCCAAACCTATACGCGGGCCGCTACCTCCGTTCTTTGCGAATCTGCTGCCCGAAGAGAAACTGCGCGAAGCGATGGAAAAGCACCACGCCGGGTCAGTCAGGCCGGGAAACGACTTTGATCTCCTCGCTGCGCTCGGAACCAACCTGCCAGGAGCGGTACGCGCGGTGCCAAGCGTCGGTAGCCCTGATCCAGCCGGCCCGGAGGCCGAAGGCAAAAAGAAAGCACGGTTTTCGCTCGCCGGTGTTCAGATGAAGCTTTCTGTGATGAAGAACACAGCAAAGGAGGGGAGGATCAGGCTCGCCGTCGACGACGAGCAAGGGCAGTACATCGCGAAATTTCCCTCCCTCACGCACATCGGACTCTCAGAAAACGAATTCGCGATCCTGGCCTTGGCGGAAGCGTTGGGAATGGAAGTGCCAGCACGCGAACTCGTCGAAACGACGGAGTTCACCGGCATTCCGGAAGAATTCAACACCATGTCCACGGGCAAGGTGCTGCTCGTCCGCCGCTTCGACCGCGGCGCTGACGGCGCGCGCGTGCATATGGAGGACTTCGCGCAGGTCTTCGGGCGCTATCCGTCCGAGAAATATACCGGTGCAGCGTACCACAATATCGCGGCAGCGCTTACCAGCGGCGTCTCCTTCGATTCGGCAATCGAGTTTGTTCGGCGTCTCGCACTCACCGCAATCACCGGAAACGGAGATATGCATCTCAAGAATTGGTCGCTGCTCTACCCCGGAGATGGCCGGACACCCATGCTGTCGCCTGTCTATGACGTCCTCTCAACAGTTCCCTACATTCCGAAGGACGGGCTGGCCCTAAGCCTCGGCGGTGAAAAGTCGTTCAAGGCGCTGACTCCAGAGCGCTGGCGCAATTTCGCGAACCGCAGCCGTCTTCCGGAAGGAGCGGTGGTGACCGCCGTAGCCGAGATCGCGGCTGCCGTGCGGGACAAGTGGTCAGTTCTTCCAGAGCGCGACATTGTGCCTGCGCAGGTTCTCGCGCGGATCGACGCACATATCGATGAAATGGCATCTATCCTTGACCCTGAGGTTGACAGATCGTGAAATGCACATCATTCGCCCCAAGGTCTTTGCTTTTCCGGCGATCAGCTCTGACAGGTCGGAACCCGGCATCTATTTGCCTTTTCTGAACCTTTGCCATCAACTGGCAAATTCACACATCCGGCAAACCAGAAAACCGTCCTTTCCGTTCATGCGTTCGGCTATCTCGCAAAAAGCCGGCCCTTCGAACAGATCCGTATAGCTGTCGCGGAGAAGATTGCCTAAAACGTGCCGCCGCTCAAAATCCATACAGCAGAAAGTAACGTCGCCATTTGGAAGAAGAACATTGCGATGCTGTCGTTCGTCAGGACAATTCAGTGCTCCGGTTTGCGCAGGCTCGGTTCGGTCATACGCGGGCTCACCGTATTCGGGCATCCCTCCATCGTGCTCCGCGTGCCGTTGCCCGTCAGGGAGGCGCCTCCGAACTTCGCCTTGATCGATCCGGTGTTCCTGCCGCCGTTCTCGGAGGTGACCGGCGGGCGGATGGCAGCTCCGCAGACAGAAGGATTGTACGACGACGTCTCGGCGAGCGTGCTGCGTGCCTTGAGCGGATTTCTGATGTCGGTCGCTTTGATCGTCCCGCGGGAGTCGGATGGTACGCCCAGGTCGGAAATCTCCTGATCAGTTCACCGAAATCTGCCAGAACACCGCATCGCTCGCGGTACTGTCTGTCTTCATCCTGTTTCTGGACATTTGCGAGGTCTCAAGATCACGGTGTGATATATAGCTGCGCCTGGTCGCTCCTGCTCAACACGATCGCGGCCGTGAAGCAGGTCGAGCCGCTCCCGATCACGTCGGCGCGGACGATGAGCGCGACGCCGCAGCAACTGTCCGCGGTGATCCTTCCGGCAGCGCTTCCGACGATCTTCGTCGGCATTCGCCTCGCGAGCGCCTCGGTCATGAGCGTGCTCGTCGCATCCGAGATGGTCGGTGCCAAAGGGCTATTTCATCATCAACAGCCAGTACAGCTTTTTGATCCCGCAGATGTACCCTCGCGATTACAGTCGCCGAGCTTACGTTCAGTGCCATCCTGCAGGTGATCGAGGGACATTTCACGGAATGGAAAGCGCTGCCCTCTGCTTAATGGTCCGCAGACTCCGATAAAGGGACGGACGAGCTCGTCGCGCCTTTCTCGAACCGGGTCTGGATATACCAGCCATGTCTCACCCACAATCCTGGAGCGCGATCGTATCACCTGGCTGCCTCACGACGACGGAAGCGATGGAAAAAAATAGAAAGTGGGCGATTGGCCTCACTGACTGCGGGATGCGTCCGCGCCCATTCTGGTCGCGCCGGAACGGTGATCGTGGCCAGTGGCACCCACGCTCGTTCGAGTGTCACCGGATCGCGCAACTGGGCGACTGTGTCGGTGCGAATGTCCAGCCACTCAAACGATCGACCATGGACAGTGACAAGCTGAGCGGGCCGGAGTGTGGCAAAATGATCTTGACGAGAAACCCTTATCACTCGACAGACTCGAATTCCATGTTCTCGAGCGAGTTCAAGATGATGTTGCGAAACTGTTCAACTACGGGAAGTAGTGGCTTGACGGTCCCCGGCCGGAAGACCGCTAGAGTGGCCGCCCCATGGCACCCCGTTCCGTTCCTAGAACAGAAACGCTGTAGTGAGGGTTTCTTTGTCCAGAAAGGCTTAGTCGGCGATATTTGCAACGGCAATACTGCGTCTGAGACAACGTCGCAACTCCGATTATCCTGCGCCTACGTCTGACCTCCGACGAGCTTGATGCAAGCGATCTCATCTTCAGTCCGCCCACTAGCGCGGGGCGAAGTGATTGCTTCGCCCCACAACTGACATGCTCGCCCCGCTCACTCGAGAGTGCACCGGAGTTGGTGACGCGACATGTCCCCTCAACGAGGCGGCCACCCGCCGGGATCGAAAAGTGATGAGAGCTATGCCTTCCGGTTTCTATTGCCGGCAGAAAGCTTGGATCAGAAGTGGCCTAATTTGGTGGCCCAAACGTTTTCTGGGAAGCTCCCACTGAGCATCAGTCTCTTACCAGTCGCTGTGGTGCCAGTTCGGCGGAGCAATGCCGCAGCAAGCAAGGGCGACAGAGGATAGCCGCGCCCCTGGCAAACTCGGCCTGACCTCACAACCTGATTTCGCCGAGATCAACCCACTCGCCAAACAACGCCGGTGAAAAAGTCCCTTGCGTGTGCAGTGCGGTCGTGTATTGTTGCAGTGCGGTAGCCTTGCGCGACCGCCGCCCTCCTTGGGCGTTTCCTCCCTAGACTTGGGCCGCTTGTCATTCGAGCGGCCCTTTTTCTTGCTAATCAATCCCAGCATTTAGCTGGTTTTGTCGATCGGCCTTCGCATTTACGACATAAACCTGACACGGTCTTAAAACCGAATTACCTGAATCCACCATTCTTTGGAAAGCGCGACGGAACTCCGCGCGCAACTCACGTCGAAGATCATCCGGCAGGAGCGATCAAGGCAGGTTTCCCATCTGCTTCCAGAGCGTGCATCAAGCTGGGGCAACACAGATGCGCGCTCACGAGTGGTGTCGCGTTGGATCGCGCAATGGCGCCCTCGTATGCAGCGTAAAGTTCAACATGCATCCGGTCGTGAGCAACGTAGCGTGTTGAGTTTGTCCGCCTTCCCGCTTGCCGTGCTACATCGCTCCAGATTTGCCCCACAAGCCAACGCCCAAGCGGCGATAGCGGAGTGCACGACCGCATCTGTGCGGCGAGATACAGGTCTTCCGATGCAGCGCGCGACAGACGCTGCTCTTAAGGCATCCATTTGCTCGTCGAAAAATGATTGGCTTCTTCAAGCACCGCCTCCTGACTGAAGCTGCTCCCGATCGCACGGGGTGAATACTACCCGGCTTGGTAGGTTTGGTGGTCCTCGATTGTCAGCTAAGTCGTTGGCCTTCTTGGGAGACACGCCTCGTGTGCGCCAAGTGTGGCCGGGACGAAAGTACGGCCGGGACGGGAGCAGACTCGATGCAATTCGATTGGACTGCGCTGCGCCGCGCCTCTTTTGCGCTGGCTCTGTTTGCCTGTGGCGTGATGGGGAGCGCTTGGGCCGACAATCCGCCGTCGTCGCGCCCCGAGACCACAACGCTGGCCGACCAGAAGGGCAGTCCCGGCGCGCGCGCCGGCCAAACACCTGGCACGCCGACAGCGGCCGAGCAGCACCGCCTTCCGCCGGACTCCACCACCAGGCAAAAGCTCGAGCTGCCGGGGCGGACGCTCGCATTCACGGCGACGGCAGGTTCCATCCGCCTGTTCGACGACAAGGGCGAGCCGCAGGCCGACATCGCATACACTTCCTATCAGCTCGACGGTGGCGACCGCGCCACACGACCCGTCACGTTCTTCTTCAACGGCGGGCCTGGTGCGTCGTCGGCCTTTCTACACTCGGCAGTGCCGGTCCTTGGCGGCTGCCGATCAATGCCGACGAGGTCACACCATCGACGTCTGCGGAGGTGAAGCCCAATGCGGAAACCTGGCTCGATTTCACCGACCTCGTCTTTATCGATCCGGTCGGGACCGGCTATAGCCGCTTCGTGGCGATCGGCGAGGATGTCCGCAAGCGCTTCTTTTCCGTGGACGGCGATGTCAGCGCGCTCGCTCTGGTGATCCGCCGCTGGCTCGAGAAGCACGACCGATTGTTGTCGCCCAAGTATGTCGCGGGCGAAAGCTATGGTGGTATTCGCGGGCCAAAGGTGGTGCGCCAGTTGCAGAAGCAGCAAGGTGTCGGCGTCAAGGGCCTGATCATGATCTCACCATCGTTTGACTACCGCGAGTTCGGCGGCACGAGCCTTCTTCAATATGTCGCAACGCTGCCGAGCTATGTCGCAACCGCACGCGAAGCCAAGAGGCCTGTGAAGCGGGCCGAGCTCGTCGAGGTCGAAGCTTACGCGCGCGGCGAGTTCTTGACCGATCTGGTCAAGGGCACGGCGGACAAGGAGGCGGCCACGCGGCTGGCCGACAAGGTCGCCATGCTAACGGGAATAGACCAGGCGGTGAGCCGCCGGCTCGCGGGCCGCTTCGATGTCGCCGAATTCCGCCGCGAGCTCGACCGAAAGAACGGCAAGGTGACCGGGCGCTTCGATGCTTCCGTGCGCGGCCTTGATCCCTATCCGGATTCTAACAGCTCTCGCTTCGGCGATCCCTCTGGGGAGGCGCTTCTGGCGCCACTGACCAGTACCGCCGTCGATCTCCTCACGCGCAAGCTGAACTGGCGGCCGGACGGCTCCTATGAGCTAATCAACGGTGCGGTCGGACAGGCCTGGGATTTCGGCCGCGGTCCCGCGCAGTCGATGTCGGAGCTGCGCGAGATCCTCGCAACAGACGCGAAGATGACCATGCTGGTCGGGCACGGCCTGTTCGATCTCGCAACGCCCTATTTCGGGTCGCAGATTGTGCTCGACCAATTGCCCGCCTTTGCGTCGGCGCCGCGCGTCAAACTCGCGGTCTATCCGGGCGGGCACATGTTCTACTCGCGTGATGCGTCGCGCCAGGCTTTTCGGGCAGAGGTCGAAGCCATGATGAAGCAGGCCCCCGATTAAGTCAAAAAGATGCGCTCGTGCGTGGCGTATGTCAGCGTTTTCTTAGCTGCGAGACCACAGCTGCAATCCTGGCGTGAGCTTGCGATTGTTTTGGAGATTCCGACTATGACCCATCTTGTTCGAAGCCGGCGGCTTTTTTGGCGGCGTCACCGGAGCGCAAATAGCCAGCTGGCAGTGCTCCATCGCGCGCGACCACGTTCTTCATCGCGGATTAGTTCTCGGCCCACCTGAGCGCCTCCTCTTAGGTGCAGCGCAAGGGCGTCCTCGTAATCTGAAGAAAGCGTGGAGCAAATCCGCGGCCCGATGGCTCAGCATCCCGACGGTGCTCCATCGCCTCATCCAACAGGCGGATCCAGGTGCTGCTGGCGGACTGGGCGAACGTTCTCCGAGACGAGCTTCGGCTTCCGGGTCGGGCGCTCGGCGCATCAGGCGGTGGAACGGGCGCAGGCGTATATCGCGTCCGGGCATGCCGTCGTCGTGCACATCGACCTGGAAAAGTTCTTCGACCGGGTCAACCACGACATCCTGATGGGGCTGGTCGCCAAGCGGGTTGCTGACAAGCGCCCTCTCAAACTCATCCGTGGATTCTTGAACGCGGTGTGATGGAAGGAGGGCCGGTCAGTTCGACGGAGGGGCACGCCACGGGCGGTCCGCTCTCGCCGCCGTTGTCGAACCTGATGTTGGATGTGCTGGACAAGGAGCTATACAAACGCGGCCACCACGTTGTGCGCTAACCCGATGACTGCAACACCTATGTTCGCCGTCAGAAGGCCGGCGAACGGGTGGTCGGCATCGAGAAGTTCTTCGAACCGCGAGTTCCTGGCCTTTGGCTTCACCGGTGGGCGAGCACCACGACGGCGCATTGCGCCGCAGGCGCTCGCTCGCTTCGAGGCATGAATTGGCTGCCTTGGTCGGTGTTGAAGATCTCCGGCCTGCCATACCGTGCCAGAGCGTCGACGAGCGCAGCGAGGCAGAACGAGCTATCCATGGTATTGGAGATACGCCACGCCAGAACTGCACGGCTCGCCCGGTCGATGATGGCAACGAGATAAAGAAAGCCACGGCCGATGGGCAAATACGTGATGTCGGCCGCCCACACCTGGTTCGGCCGGTCGATCGTCATGTTGCGCACCAGATAGGGATAGATCTTGTGGCCCGGCGCCGGCTTCGTCGTGTTCGGCTTCGGTCCCAGCGCCGCGATGCCCATCTTGCGCATCAGGTGCTGCACGCGCTTGCGATTGACCTGAAGCCCCTCAGCCTTCAGCATCGCGGTCATTCGCCGCGAGCCCAGGAACGGCCAGGCGGTGAACAGCTCGTCGATCCGCCGCATCAGGGCAAGGTCGTTGTCGTTGGCCGGCCGGGGCGGCCGGTAGACGCCAGAGCGCGCTCGATGCCAAGCAACATGCATTGCCGGCGGATCGACAGCGCCTTGTCGGCGCGATCGAGCATTCCTCGACGGTCCGGCATGCTCATCTTCCGGACCTCCGCACTAAAAAATCACGCTCGACTGTCAGTTGTCCAATCTTGGCGTGCAGCTTCTCGATCTCGCGTTCGCGAGCGTCCTCGCTCTCCCGCCCGACACCCGCGTCAAAGGCCCGGGCCGCCTGTTCCGGCAGTTGCTTCTTCCAGGCATAGATCTGGTTCGGGTGAACCTCGTAGCGCGATCTTTGCCTCCAGTGCCGCGTCGATCTTGCGTCTCGTCTTCTTCGTCATTGCTCACTCCGTCTATCAGACGGAGCGGCCTTTTTCCAACTAAGCCTCTGGTCTCAAAATCGGGGTCCATTTCATACGGCGCTCGCGCTCGCCGCTCCGATCGGAGTGATCATGACCCTCGGACTGTTTCTGAGCCTGCGCGCCATTTTCGTCACACTCGGGGCAACTCCAACCATCCTTCCCATCGCGCTCGACTACGCCACGATCCTTTTGCCGGGGTCCACTTTGATGCTCCTAAATACTGTCAGCGGCTTCATCGCAAGAGCTGAAGGCAACACTGTGGACGATGCTGAGCGCTTTCATATTGAACGCCTTGCTTGATCCCATTTTTTAAATTCTTACTAGACTTGGGTGTGCGAGGCGCGGCCCTAGCAACGCTCCTATCACAGATCGCTGCGATAAGCCTTTACATCGGATATTTTACCAAGGGGTGGGCCACTGTCTTCGTCAGAACCTCTCAGGTCTCGCTGCGGGTAGATCGCATCAGAGAGCTCGCGTTTCATTGGGGCGCCGGCGACCGCGATGAGTATCTTAGTCGGCTCTTGCCGGTATGTTCTTGTACGGAGCCGCTGCGCGGTTCGGTGACGAGTTCGTCGCGGCGGTGGGAATAGCTGTAAGAATTCTGACAATCGGGGCGCTGCCTATCACGGGTTTTTGTATCGGCTCTTAAGCTGTCTTGGCCTTCGGTTGGGGCGCCCGCGGCCTTGCCCATGTACTGAGGGTCGCGAAGTTCATGCTATCTATCACGGTTGCGCTTTCCGTTGCGTATTCCGCAGCCGTTATGCTTTTTGTCCCGCCTTTGGTCAGGTTGTTCAGCAATAGCGATAAGGTCACCGACCGTCTCGGCCTGCGTCGTCTTTCATCTGTTTTTGGGATTCTACGGTATTCAGAGTTTCTTGACAACAATGCTTCAGTCGCTGGGAAGAGCACGCCTCAGCGCGGTCTTATCTTTCGCAAGGCAGGGATATCTCTTCATACCTGCGTTAATTCTGTTCCCTGTCATATACGGCTTCAGTGGATTGTTGGCCAGTCAAGCCATCGCTCAGCTCGGCGCTGGAATGATCGCGCTATTCGTCATGTTGCGTCAGTTCGCTGAGCTCAGGCGAGGAGGACCAGCACACTCAGCCAGGAATCGCGAGCGCTCCTTGACTTCATCAGGTATCATCCCGACCAAGTGATACGTTCCTCGCGAGCGAACAGCCAGCCGTCATCCGTTCCGGGCTGGTGGTTGCCGAAGTTGTTGCCTCGTAGGCGAGAGCGAAGTTGGCTTCGATGGGATGACTAAGCATAGAGTTCACGTCGAGTGCGCCTTGTTTGCGGGCCACAAGCGTTATCCCGTCGATGCAGTCGTCCCATTGTGCGCGGTTGTGAAGCTGCGCGATCGTGTCCCGGGCCCTGGTGTAGCTGTGCGGCTCACCACGTTTGTCGGCATGGGCCGGACAGCTGGCTATTGCCGGGAAACTGACGGCGGTATCATCGCCCAACGGCGTGATCGTTTCCAGTGTCATGTAGCGGCCGCGCTGAACGCCCACTCGTCGTTCTGTTCGAGCAGATGCGCCAATCAGGCGGGTGATGGCCTCTTCATTGGGAAAGATGCCGACCACTTTGGTTCGGCGCTTGATCTAGCCGTTGACCTTTTTCGAGCGGACAGGGTCATGTTCTACGGCAGTTTCAGGGCCTTGACCATTGCCTAAAGCCTTCTCACGCGAGCAGCGCAAAGCGGACGAAGTGTTTTGCCGCCTCCTAAAGGCCAACCTTTTTAGATCAACTAGGGGCACGGTAGTCCAATTGATAGATGTGAGGCAGGGGCCGAAATGAGCAATTCGTCTGAGCCGAAGACGTTTCGCATTGTTAGTATTACCGCACCGATTCACCTTCTTACCTTCCGGCGCATCTGGATCGCGAGCGTACTTGCCAATCTGGGCGCTCTCATTCGGAGCGTCGGCGCCGCTTGGGCCATGACTCAGATGACATCGTCGGTCGACAAGGTCGCGCTAGTGCAGACCGCTCTGATGTTGCCTGTCATGTTCATCTCAGTGCCGGCCGGTGCGATCGCGGACATGTACGACCGGCGTATCGTTGCACTGGTTTCAGTC
>NZ_JADPKT010000062.1 GCF_023074075.1 Bradyrhizobium sp. 138
GCCCGGCCAAGATCGATGCGCTGCCGGCGCGGATCAAACCGGCGCCGGAGCTCATCGGCGGCGCAACCATCACAGCCATCCAGCTCGACCTCGCTCACCTGAAGCGAGGCACGACGCCACACCACCTGGGCCGGGCTCGACAGTCCCTCCCAGACAAAGGCCGTGCGCAGGATGTCGTGCCGGTCCACCACTTGCTGAACCGCACCAAGATAGCGCTCCAACAGGCTACGGTCGGCAAACGCCATCTGCGACACCAGCAGATAGGGATCACCCCGGCTGGCCAGCAGATGATGGAACAGGATGCCGTCCTGCAGCGGCGTCAGCGCATAAATGTCCTGGATGTTGCGGACGCCACCAGGCACCGTGGCGACGATCCGGTCGATCTCAGGCTGGGCCAGCTCGATCAGCGGCAGCATCTGCGGCGTGATCGCCGTACTCTGCTCGGTGATCAGGTTGGCAGGCACCGCCACGTCATGAGGACGGCCAAGGCTTGCGGCAAAATCGGCCAGCACCGGCGTGGCGAACAGCGTCGACAGCGGCAGTTCGACTCCAACAGCCTGCGACAGCCGGCTCGACACCTGCACCGCTAGAAGCGAGTGGCCGCCCAGTTCGAAGAAGTGGTCGTGGCGTCCGACCCGCTCCAGCCCGAGAAGCTCGGCCCAAATCCGTGCCAACGCCGTCTCGACTGCGCCCTGCGGCGCCTCATAGGCCGCCCGTGCATAGGCATCGTCAGCCGGCGCCGGCAGTGCCTTGCGATCGAGCTTGCCGTTCACCGTCAGCGGCAGC
>NZ_JADPKT010000088.1 GCF_023074075.1 Bradyrhizobium sp. 138
AGGCGATGCTCGCTGCTGTGCCGTGGCCCGCAAGGGCTGGGACATGTTCGCTGAAGAACTTAGGCGCGCCGTCGAGGTTGCGCCCCGGGGCGCGCTGCCCGAGGTGGCGGCGCTGCTGTGGCGCGCCTTCGGGGCGGGCCAGGTGAGTGAGGCCGAGGCCGAGGCGCTGTCGGCGCTGATCGAGGGGCGGACGGTCATCCCGGCCGCGCCCGTGCCGCCGCGAAGGCCTGCTAGCTCCCGGCCGCGGAGCGACGCCCCGCCGGGCCGACCGTCCATCTTCCCCCCGAAACGCCATCAGCGCTCGCCGGATCGCGCTCGGTCACTAGAGCGACGGCGGACCTTGGCTGCCTCTGGTCCAATGCCCCCGGCGCTCGCGGCCCGGCACACGACTGGCGAACTCGCCGCGTTACGGATCATCGCCGACGAGGTGCGGGCGCGCGGCGCATGTGAACTGTGCGTGTCGGCCATCGCGGCGCGAGCCGGGGTGTCGGCCTCGACGGCACGCAACGCGATCCGGACGGCTGCCCGTTCCGGGCTTCTCCACGTCGAGGAGCGCCGCCTTCTCGGCCGGCGCAATGATCCCAACCGCATCACCATCGTGGATGCCGCTTGGCGGGCTTGGATCGCGAAGGGCGGCCGAACCGGGGGGGGTGCCTTCAAAAAACTCGAGCCCACGGACAGAGGATCTCAGAAAGCGCAATCTTGGAGCGGTCAGCGGCCAGCGGAAACGTCGCAAAGAGCTGCCGGGAGGCAGGGTCGGGCGAGGGCAAGGCCACCTTCCGATTCCGGACCGGGTCCGTCACGGCGAGTGCCATCCATGCGGTAGGCTCATGCACCCGATCGTCATTCCGAACGGCCCGCTGCGCACTCAGTAGCCGTCGAGCACGGCGTACTCGCCACGCGGGCCGAACCGCGGCGCGCTCAGGTCGATGCGGACGCACAGGCGCGTGCGCCTGTCATCGGACTGGCAGTTCGTCAGCACCACGCGGCCTGCGCGGCGTTGCCAGTCCTCGGCCCGCGCCTGGAGCGTCGGCAATGCGACGCGCAGGCGCTCGACTTCGGCGGCGAGGCGGGCGCGTTCCGCCTGACCCCAGAAGGTAGACGCGGCGACGCCGGCAAACTGTGCGCCGGTGGCGCCCAGCACGACGAGGCTCAGAACTGCGGTGAGGCGAAGTGTCAGCCGAGCCGTTGCCTGTCGAACCCCGTGCGTCGCTGCGTCGATCTCACCGCGCGCGTCGTGCAGCGCGGCCACGACCTCGCTGCGCAGTCGGTCGGCCCCGAGCGCGGAGACCGTCGTGTCCAACGACGCGACGCGGTCGGACAGCGTTCCGAAGGCCGGCCCGAGGGCCGACACGTCGAGGGTGAGGGTACGAGGTTTTGCAGCCGCCATCTCGGCCGCCTGTGCGGCCTTGAGCGTCCCCTGCATGTCCTGCCCGAGTCGGTCCACGTCGCGGCGGACTGCCTTGAGCGTGTCGAGCAACTCAATGACGGGGTCGGTTGAGTTCGCGCCGTCCATTGTCGGCAGGGTCCTACGAGTGCTCCGTCTCGGTGGGCGGAACAGGATCCTGTCTCATGGAGAAGATGTGCAGGCGGCCGAGAAGGTCGGTGACCCTTCGGAGGTCCACATCCGGAAGACCGTCGTTGTCGATGATCGAGACCAGCTGCTTGGCATTGGCAGGGCTGTCGTAGGCCCATCGGATCACAACAGCGCCGACGACCTTCGCCTCCCGTTCATCCCTGGCTTGGATTTCTGCCTCCACACGTGCGGTCTCAGCGGCAAGCGCCGTCAGCCTCTGTTCCGGGGTGCGCTTGATGCGCTTCGGCTTGGTCTCGGTCGTGTCCATGTTCGAAGCTCGCTTTTTGAGAGTTGCATTCGAGGGGCGGGCAAAGCTAGGGTTGAGTCCCGAAGGGCGCGGTTACGTCTCGGACTGCGTCCGACACCCGCGGTCCTCAGGGGCTGCGCCCCGCCGGACGGCTTCCCCCCAGTCCGGCGCTTAGGCGCCGGACGTCAGGGTTCCTCACCCTGAAACCGAGCCAGCGTCGGGCCGCTGGACCACGTATGTGCGCACAGGGCGCGGTGACGGGATGGCGCTGTACCGCTTCGAGCTGAAGGTGATCGGCCGCTCCGGCGGGCGTTCGGCCGTCGCCGCAGCCGCCTATCGCTCCGGCACCCGGATGGTCTGCGCCCGCCGCGGCCAAGTCTTCGACTACAGGCGGCGCAAGGGCGTCTCGTCGCGCGAACTCCTCGCTCCCCCAAGCGCACCGGCATGGGCTCGCACGGATCGCCAGAAGCTCTGGCAGATGGTGGAGGCGAGCGAACGCCGGGTCGACAGTAGGCTCGCGAAAGAGGCCGTACTCTCGTTGCCGCGCGAGCTGAGCGTCGAGGATCGCGTCCGGCTGGTCCGCGCGTTCGTCGAGCGGGAGATTGTCGCGCTCGGTCTTGTCGCGGACATCGCGCACCACGACGGACGGACGGGAAAAGACGATCCGGACGGCGGCAATCCGCACGCTCACGTGCTGATCTCGACTCGTCGCGTCGGTCCCGATGGGTTCGAAGGCAAGGAAAAAGCTCTCGACGCTCGAGACACCCTGTTGCATCTCCGTGAAGCGTGGGCTTCGCATCTGAACGAAGCGCTCGAGCGTGCCGGAGCGCCGACGCGGGTCAGCCACCTCTCGCTCGCGGCACAATGCGAGGACGCCAAGGCTGAGGCTGCCGATGCGCGCGCCAGCGGTGACACGGAGAAGGCGGACGAAGCCGACGCAGCGGTTTTCGTGCTTGATCGGAAGCCGGAGCCGAAGCTCGGGCGGGGACACCACCTCCGAACCCGCGCTGGCATTCAGACCGACCAAGGCGAGGCCGTAGACGCGCTCCGGATTGAGCGTGCCCGCCGACAAACGCTGACCGCGACCCTGCGCACGCTGCTCCGAAAGGCCGCGCAGTTTCGGTTGCAACTCGGCGACCGCCTGCGTCAAAGCTTGAGCGAAGGTGCCATGGCCTCGCTGCGGGATACCAACCTCGCGGTGTCGGTGGGTCGCTTGGCACGCGGCGAAGGGGAGCGCCTGACTCCCGATGAGCGCATCAAGGCACAGGAACGACAGCGCGCGTTGAGGCACGAACAAGCTGAGCGGCGCTTGGCTTTGGGAGATGGTGAGCAGGCCTCGGCACGTGAGCGCGACCTGCGTCGAGAGGAGATTGAGCGCCATCGTATCGAACAGGAGTTACTGAGGGTCCGCGCCGTGATGCGGCGAGATCGTGGACGTGGGATCGGCCGCTGAGCGGCCGATCCACGGGCCGGCGCGCTAGTCCCTGCCCCACCCATCGTTCCGAACCGGCTTGCGGGACTTGGGCTTGCGCTTCTGTTCGGCCTTCGGGGTGAGGTTCGGCGGCACCGGAGCCGGAGCCGGCTGAGGAACGACGGGAGCGGGCTTGGCCTCCGCGTCTTTCTTGGCGCGCGCGTCGATGATGAGATCGCCGATGGTACGGTCGAAATTCGGCCCGTCATCGACGTTCGGTGGGACCTTGCACCGACAGGTCAGACACCGGTCAACGCGCACCCGGATCCGCTCAAACGCGCGTTCGTCCTCGGGCGTGATTTCCTTGTTGTCACGCTTGAGGAGCCGCACGCGGTCCCAGGTATCGATCTCGAAATCCTCGATCTCGCATTCCCAGAGTTCGATCCGCACGTCTTCCGGAACGGGGACGCCCGCAACGTACGTCGCGGTACTCAGAAGAAGGGCATTCTCCTTGCGGCACTCCCATGAAAGGTGACCGGCTCTCCTGACCTGTACGAGATATCGACAATCATGAGGGCGCAGCGGGTTTGAAGCTTCCGGCGCAGCGGAGGCATTCTGATCTTTGCGGTCTTCGTTCTGATTGGAGTTGGACATGTGAGGCCCCGGCATTTCCAGTTGCGAGGCCGTCTATGAATATCGCTCTTTGCCGAAAGTACAGAGCGGAGACCATTGGATAAGTGGGCCGGACCGGCAGACAGTATCTTGAAAAAGCTGAGAAATACTGCTACAAGGAGCAAGAACGACATCATAAAGACGGGAGAGACCCGTCACATGTGGAGGGGCATTCGCCACCCCAGTGAAGTCGATGGACTTCACTGGCCACATGTGAATACATTCTTAAAAGTAACCTAATGGAATTTGGCGGCTCGCCAAAGCCCGAATTGGCGGCAATTCACAGTTTCGTGAAGGAGCTGCCTAGGGTGTGGGCAGCCGCGGGGTGGCGTCTTCTGGGCTGTGATAATGACGCTTATCGGAGGTCAAGACGGAGTCGGTCATGGTGGCGCTGTTGGAGCAGATGCTCCGGGACGTGCGCCGGGAGATCGCCGCGATCGAGATGCGCTCGGCCGCGCGGACTGCTGGGCTCCTCGCCCTAATCCGGGATGGGGCCGACACCGCCGAGCAGGACCGGCTGATGTCGGAGGACATGCGCACCCTGGACGGCCTGCGTCAGGAACAGCGGGTGCTGAAGGAGGCCCTGGAACGCCCCGACCTCCCGGCGAGCGCCCAGGATCTGCTCGATCTCGCCGACGCGAAACTACGCCTTGTCCTTGAGGCCCGACTCCAGCTCCAGGACCTGAGGGGTCAGGGATGACCGTCGCGCCCGTCCCGGCCTCATCGCTCCTCGATGACGCGCTCGCGGACGCAGATCGGGAGATCGCCGAGACTGAGCGGCGGCGCGAACGGCAAGTTCACCTCCTCCACGGCCTCGACCCCGGCACGAAGGCGCGGACCTGCGCCGAGCGCCTCCTGTGCGAGATCGACTGGACCCTCTCAATCAACCACACGCACCGAACGCTCATCCAGAACCTGCTGGCGACCGAAACCTCCAACGACGTGGGTTCCCCGTGACCACCCTTCCTACCCCTGTCGCAGAGACCGCAATCGGCCCCGCGCTCGACTTGGAAGCGGTCGCCGCCCGCGCCGCCGGACTCGCTCGGCAGGCGCGCGCCGCTAACACGCTCCGCGCCTACGAGGCCGACTGGCGGGAATTCGCGGGGTGGTGCGCCGCCCGCGGCCTCGAACCGCTGCCCGCCGCCCCGGCCGTGGTCGGGCTCTACCTCGCCGACTGCGCCGACCGGCTGTCGCTCGCGACCCTCGCCCGGCGGGTGAGCAGCCTCGCCGCCCGGCACCGCCGGGCCGGGCTCGGCCTCGACGTGCGCCACCCGGCCGTGGCCGACGTGCTGGCGGGCCTCCGGCGCGAGCGCGGCTCCGCCCAGCGCCGCGCCGAGGCCCTGACCGTGCCGCGCCTGAAGCAGGTGCTCGCCGGGCTCGGCGACGGCCTCGCCGACCGGCGCGACCGCGCCCTGCTCCTGGTCGGCACCGCCGCCGCGTTGCGGCGCTCCGAGCTGGCCGCCCTCGACGTGGCCGACATCGCCGTCCTGCCCGAGGGCCTGCGGGTCACGATCCGGCGCAGCAAGACCGACGCCGAGGGTCGCGGCGCGGTGCTCGCGGTCGGGCGCACGGGACAGGCGACGTGTCCGGCCGCCGCCTACACGGCGTGGCTTGCCGCGACCGGGATCGCCGAGGGGGCGGCGTTCCGCGCCGTCGACCGTCACGGCCGCCTCGGCGGGCGGCTGTCCGGCAACGCCGTCGCGCTGATCGTCCAGCGCCGCGCTGGCGCCGCCGGGCTCGACGCGGCGGCCTATGCGGGCCACTCCATGCGGGCGGGGTTCGCGACCTCGGCCGCCCATGCCGGGGTTGGCGAGATCCGGATCGCTCACCAGACCCGTCACGCCTCGCTCAGCACCCTGCGCCGGTACGTCCGTGAGGGGGCCCTGTTCGCCGACAATCTCGCTGTCGAGATCGGATTGTAGCGCTTCCAGGGCTCTCGTCTGGGACGCCCAGGAGTCCAAAGCGTAAGGCCCGACAAGGAGTTGCGGCTCGGTTATTGAAACGGTTATATTTTCCGCCATATCCTTCCAAGGGCGCGACGTGCTGCCGGATGGAGAGGGCCTTATGGACGTGGAAGAAGACCAGTCGCGCCAGATGGCGATCATCGAGCCCCTGCTGCTCGGCATCCACGACGCCTTGTACGAGGCGGTCGCCACCTACAACGGTGACGGGTACTCGGATGCGGTTCGTGCGCAGCACAGTGATCGCGCTGCCGCGTGCTGCATCTACGACCACGCCGAACGAGCGCTGATGGACCGCTTCGACGGCACGCCTGGGGTGAACTTCCTGGATCGCCGGGGGCTTCACCTGCTCAACTACCGGGATCAGGCGCTGATCCGGGTCAAGAAGGTGAACGGGTTAGGCCAACACGCTAACTACCAGACCCTGCAACAGCAGGATTATGACGACGAGATGCCCCTCCTCGATCTGCCCGAGGCGGCCGTGCGTCTGTATGCGGGCTACCAAATGGATGCCGCCGGGGCCGCGATCGAGCGGGTGATGATTGTCAGGCAGATCGGCAAGGACGTGATCTGGACGGCGCAGGTCACCGCTACGGAAGCCCAGGCTGCGTGGGTGGACATCACGCCGGAGCGGATCCCTGACACTGGTCGGACCGACTTTGAGGCGGCGCGTGCGAGACGAGGACGCTAAGTGACCGACGCGGTCTTCAACGCTGACATGCTGAGACTCGCGCGTGAGGCGCGCGAGATGACCCAGGCTGATCTGGCGAGAGAGGCGTCTGTCACGCAGGCGCTCATCTCGAAGCTCGAACACGGCCTGATCGGCCAACCCTCCGACGAGGTGCTGGGCAACCTCGCGAAGGCACTCCGCTTCCCTACAGCCTTCTTCCATCAGCGCGAGCGCGCGATCGGGTTCCCCGCCTTTCACTACCGCAAGCGCACGAAGCTCGGCGCGAAGCCACTCGCGCGGATCGGTGCGGTCATCAACATCCGGCGTCAGCACGTGGCGAGGCTCTTGCGCTCCTACGACCTGGAAGTCGCCAAGCCGATCCCTCAGATCGACCTGGACGAGAGCGGCCTCACGCCAGAGAAGGTCGCCGAGCGGCTGCGCGCGTACTGGATGCTGCCGCGTGGGCCGGTCGCCTGCGTGGTTGATACGATTGAGCAGGCGGGCGGCATCGTCATCATGACGAGCTTCCACACCAAGCTTCTGGACGGCATCAGCTTCCGTTCGGAGGGCATGCCACCGCTCTTCTTCATGAACAAGGATGTTGCCGGGGACCGCTTCCGTTTCTCGCTCGCGCACGAGCTTGGACACATCGTTATGCACACCGTGCCTGACGACGATCAGAAGATGGAAGAGGAGGCGCACCGCTTCGCTGCGGCTTTCCTCATGCCTGCCTCGGATATCAAATCATATTTGATATCTCCTAAGATTACTGCTCTCGGTAGAGTGAAAGCGTACTGGAAGGTCTCTATAAAAAGCTTGATTAAAAGAACTTACGACCTAAAATTAATTACTGATTCTCAGTACAAAAACATGAATGTTCAGTATAATAAATCTTTCAACGAGGGTGAGCCATACGAAATACAGGTAGAAGAACCTTGGCGCCTTAGAGATATCATCAAGTATCACTGCAACGAGCTTGGATACAGCTTGTCTGACTTGGCGCGCCTTCTGGCTGCGAACGAAGCCGACGTTGAGCGCGCGTATCTCCCGCGCCAGGGCCTACGCCTCGTGGTTTCGAACTGAGTTTTGGGTCCCCTTCTACGTGACGAGGACGCGTGTCCAGTAGGCGTTGTCTCCGCCGCCCTCGACTACGAGAACCCCATGGGTGAGGATATTCACGACGCTGCCACAGCGCTTGCCACGGCATATGCGAACGGCGATGTCTACCGTGCATCGGGCATGGTCCAGCGGGAACATAATGTCTCTGTACAAAAAACTACAAGATGTCCGCAGCGAGGAAGACGTCAAAGATGTTTACATTCAGGCGTTAGGCTTGAAGAAATATACCAAAGGGCTAATTGATATTCGTACGAAGGAAATGTGGTTCGAGGCTAAACATCACGGCAAGGACTCAAGTTATAAGATGTTCACCCAGCTTCTGCATTATGTGCAGGATGGGTTGAATAAAGGGGACGAGTTACCACCGTTCCTGGCAGTAATGGATACTGAGAAGGCGGCTCTGATGAAGACCGCTGATGTTATTCCATTTTTGAAAAAGAAGACGATAAAATGGGGCAAGTCGGCTACTAAATTCCCGAAGGAGGCGCTCGACCAAGTATCCGCGTTCATTGGAACAAGGATGGTCTCGTTCAGGATAGCGACGCACGAAGATGAATTCATCAGTACTGTAAAAGCCGCTCTGACAAAGGGCGATATTATCCGCATTTCGATCACGCCAGATAATTTGAAGCAAGTTTTCGATAAATGGGTCGAGATGATCGGTCGGGAAATCGGCGGTGCTCCGGTAGATAAATATGCCCTTCTCTTTTTCGCCGACATCATGCATGACGGAACCAAGGCGACTCATGAAAACTTGCCGGCCGAACTTCTCCATCAAGGAGAAGCGCCCGTATTTTCCCTCGACGGTAAACTTTATAAACTAGGTAATCGTGAGGGTTACCGTCAGTTCTGGTCAATTTATCACCGCCCACCAGATGAGGAGTATCGCAATTACTTATTAGAGCGTCGCGACTCCCTAATCCCGCTAGACGAGCGTAGCTTCAAGGGCGCTTTCTATACTCCACTCCACGTGGTTGATAAAGCCTACGATAAGTTAGCCGACGTTCTTGGGAAGAACTGGCAGAAGAACTACATAGTTTGGGACATGTGCTGCGGCGTTGGGAACTTGGAAACCAAGCATTCCAACCCGCGAAACGTTTTTATGAGTACATTAGATCAAGCTGACGTCGATGTTATGAAAGCTACTAGAACCTGCGTTTCCGCCACTCGGTTTCAATATGATTATCTCAATGATGACATTACGGCTGATGGCAGAATTGACTATAGCCTCACCAACAAAGTGCCGCCCGCTCTGCGGCAGGCAATCGCCGAAGGTCGAAAGATCCTGATACTTATCAATCCGCCATATGCAGAAGCTGCAAACATAGATAACATCACAAGTTCTCGTGGGAAAAATTCAGAGAGCAAAAAAAGCGTTTCAAAGACGCAGATTGCTAAAACGATCAGTGATTTTGGATACGCTTCGCGCGAACTATTCGTGCAATTTCTAGTGCGGATCGCCAAAGAGATACCAAACGCTACCTTGGCTATGTTCAGTACCTTGAAATATGTAAATGCTCCAAATTTTGAGCCATTCAGGTCGTTTTGGAATGCATCTTATCTCGGCGGTTTCTTGGTGCCTAGCAAAGCATTCGATGGTCTAAATGGGAATTTCCCTATTGGCTTCCTTATTTGGGAAACCGATAATTCCGCAAAAAAGAAGACACCAATTACAAACATAGTTGCGGAGGTTCTTAATAAAAAAGGCGAAGCAATTGGCGAAAAGCAATTCTATAATCTACCAAGTGAGCGATTTCTGAGCAATTGGATTAAGCGGGCAAGGTCTAATAAGGATGACGCCCTGCCCTTGAAAGGCGCGCTCGTGCCAACGACTAGTATTAAAGATGTGCGTGGCACTAAATGGGCAGACGGAGCGATCGGCGGAATGATTGCGCCCGGTGGTGATGTTCAACACGCAAATCTTACCGCCTTGCTATCATCAGGGTACTGTAGCGCAGGCGGTTTTTTCGTCACCAAGGAAAATCTCTGGAAATCGGCAGTTGTGTTTGCGGTACGGCGTCTAGTTAAGCCGTCGTGGCTCAATGATCGGGATCAGTTCTTACAGCCTGATGAGCCTCTTACTGAAGAATTTAAGATGGACTGCTTAGTCTGGATGTTGTTCAGCACACAAAATCTGACGGCTGGCGCGAACGGATTGGAGTGGAATGGTCGCCAATGGAGTCTGGTCAATCACTTTATTCCGTTCACCGAGGCTGAAGTTAATGCACCTGACCGATTTGAATCAGATTTTATGGTTCAATACCTACATAAAAAGAAGTTTTCGGTTGAGGCTTCCGCAGTCTTACGAGCAGGTAAAATCCTTTGGCAAACGTATTTCTCCATCACCGATGTATATAGCGTTCGTCAAAGCCTCAAACTCAATCGCCCCGATGTTGGATGGTATCAGATCCGATCCGCTCTTGGTCGACGCGAGGAACAGAAAGACAAAATCGAAACCGAATTTGCTGTCTTTGACTCAACCTACGAGACGCTGACATCGAAGCTAGCACCGATGATTTATGATCTTGGCTTCCTAAAAACTTAGCGTGCAGCAGCGGCTCATGCTGGTAAGCAAGCAGGCGAGATCTCGGGACACGAGGCGGAGAGAGAACGTTCGTCTCCGCGCTGTCAATCTGCATAGGTATGGGCGCTTAGCGTACGTTTTCGAACATCCTCTGCGATGACCCCGAGTTGGCGTAGACGAAATACCAAAGGTCCAAACCGGGTGAACGACGACGCCTTCACAGATGAGCTGAGATCGGCCCTGGAGGCCCTGATCTCGGAAGCCCGTGCAGCAGGCCCAGGGCGGGTTGTGACCGCGGCCGAGCGCGCTGCGATAATCTGGGTCACGGACCGCCAGGAAGCCCCCGAGGCCGCCCGCCGCGATCTGCCGGTACCAGAGACCGCACGCCGCTTGCAGTAGGATCCCGGCCGCCCTGGCTCCTGTGGTGGGCGACGCGATCTCTCGTTCATGACGGACACCCGTACCCACGACGATCTACGAACTTACAGCCTCCCAGATCCGGACTGGTGCACAACTGCGGTTCAGCCGGCGAGCCGACGCCACCATGGGCGTGCTTTCCAGGCTTCCAGCTCGGCGCGGGCCTGGGCGGTCTCCGCTTCGGCTCTCTTCTCCAAAGCACTCAACTCTACCCGTGATTGAGCCGCTGCGGCATCGGCCAATGCTAATCGCGCTTGCAGCTCGCGCTCGCGACCCCCGGCCTCCTCAACGACCTGGGCGAGTTGCCGAGCGAGAGCGGCGACCTCCCCGACTAAGTGATCGGATTTCTCAGTCTCGGCGCTCCTGTCAGCTACCGCCTGCGACAGAGCTTGCTGCGCCTCTGTGAGAGCCCGCTCGAGCCGTTCGATATGGGCGGTTAGGAAGGCAACGAAGGTCCTTTCGAGAGGGCCTTCGACAGGAGGCTCAGCATCGATTTCGCTTTCATCGAGAGGGGTTTCGACACCTCTCTTGAGAGCCCGCTCAAACTCTTCGATAGGGATCTCTATCCGGGTCCTACCGTCGTTACCGGGGAGCCTACGCCAGCCCTGTCGGCGCACGAGCTGCCGAGCTGAAGCCGGTTTCAGAGAGAATGCTTCCTCGATCTCCGCATACGTCATGATGCGGGACGAAACCCCCTTCGACACCTCGCTCATGACAGCCCCTCGGTCACTCGGAATGAGACGGACGAGAGGGTGTGTCCATAACTCTTTCGAAAGGGTATCTGACCGCCCTTTCGAGACCCCCGTCGAGGGAGGGCTTACCGTAGCCGTGTTGACTGCCTGTGTCGGTACGGGGATGGTGGGCGAATGCCGGACTCGTGCCGGTTCGAGGAGATAACCGCCACGACGGCAACGTAGAAAAAGCAACGGCCCCTCAGGCGCCAACCTGAGAGGCCGTGGACCGATCTCATAGAGACCGGCGGGGGATCAAACACCTCCCGACAGTCTCACGAGCACCCTTAGGGGTCAAGACGGGACGCCAATCCCGTCAACGGTCTTGCTCGTTCTGTGGAAGGGTGTCGCCCGCTAAGGCGATGCTCGCTGCTGTGCCGTGGCCCGCAAGGGCTGGGACATGTTCGCTGAAGAACTTAGGCGCGCCGTCGAGGTTGCGCCGCGCGGCC
>NZ_JADPKT010000019.1 GCF_023074075.1 Bradyrhizobium sp. 138
CCGCCTCAAGGAGTAATACCTTGACGCTCGTGTTCTCACTCAGACGATTGGCGAGCACGCAACCAGCCGAGCCGCCACCGACAATGATGTAATCCCAGTCAGTCATAGTACACCGTCGCCCTTTACAAAGTTGATTTTCTCTCGCTTTTTGCCCGATCGAGTGAACAGTGACTGAGGCAGGTCTCAGTCCCGCCGACTTCATGCGGTCAATGAGACATCTAGCCTCCTCTGCCTCCGAAGCAATGACGGGATACGACGGTGCAAGCGGCGCGGCGCGATCATCATTGATGGGCTGAAGTTGATCGTGGCTTCTGTAAGTTGCCGCGCGTTCCCTGCGACAGTTCAGTGCTCTGGCGTGCTCTTCGATAGATACCGGCCGCGCGTATAGCTTGCGCATTCTGCGTGTCTCCGCTGGCATCGTGGTGTGAGACGATCGGGCATGTGGTCTTGTTTGAAGGTGAATTAAGTCGCGGCCTCGCCTGCTGGCCGCAATTGGTATCGGCTAACCGACGCTCGCGAGAATCAATGAGAGCGTAGCTCCTGTCGGGCTACGCCCGGTCTCGTAACGCCGTACTTCCCATGCGTTCGCCCTTGGAAGACGGCCATCGAGAAGGGCCAGCGACATCACTCATCTGCCGTGTCGTAAACTCGGCCGGTCGTATCGCTCAGCGCCTGCTTGTGCTCATCGGGCTTGTATTTCCACATGAGGAACTGCGGACCGAGATCGTGGATCTTAGTGGCACCGATCTGGGCCATGCTGATGTCGATCTCGCGGCGGAATATCGCCAACGCCTTTGCCGCGCCGGCCACTCCCCCCGCCGTCACGCCGTACAAGGTTGGTCGGCCCTGAAAAACGAACTTGGCGCCCATACAAAGTGCGATCAAGGCGTGAAGGCCACGACGGACACCGCCGTCGAGCATAACAGGCATTCTCTCACCGACCACGTTGCAAATTGTCGGCAGCATCTCCAGCGGTGACGGAGCGTTGTCGAGCTGGCGCCCCCCGTGATTGGACACGATGATGCCATCGACACCAAGTGAATGGGCACGCATGGCGTCGTCGGGGTGCATGATTCCTTTAAGAACGAAATTTCCGTTCCACAGCTTACGATAGCGCTCGACATGCTTCCAGGTCATCGGCGCGCCGAACTGACGACCGACAAAGTCAGCTACCTCTTTGGCGCTGGCATTGGGACCAGCATACCGCGCCCAATTGCTAAAATAAGGCGTGCCGTGCTGTAACCACTGGATCATCCAGGCAGAATGACGCAACGCCTCGAACTTCGTCTTCCAAGTGAGTTTTCTCGACGGCCCCCAGCCGCTTCGAATACTGCGCTCGCGATTCGAGGTTTCCGGCACGTCAACGGTGAAGACCAAGGTCTTGAGCCCCGCGTCCCTTACTCGCTTGATCATGTCCTCGGAAACAGATGGGTCAACAGCCGAGTAGATCTGATACCAACCGTGGTCGGGCGCTACCTTCCCGAGATCTTCGATTGAGCTTGTACTGGTGCCGGACAGGATAAATGGTACGTTTGCGTCACGCGCCGCCTCAGCTAGCATCAAATCGGCACCATGTCGGAACAGACCCGCAAGCCCAGTCGGCGCTATGCCGATTGGACTCGAATAGGTACTACCGAATAATGTACTCGATTGCTCGCGGTCACTGACATCGATCAAGTAGCGCGGCACGATGCGCAGCTGGCGGAACGCCTGCTCATTGGTGATGAGACCAAGCTCATCGTCCGTGCCGCCTTCGATAAAATCATAACAGACTTTGGGTAGCCGCTTCTTCGCTAACCGGCGCAGGTCGTCGACGTTCACCACACTTCTCAATGCAGAATTCATCTCGAGGACCCATGTTGCTTAAGAAGGAGACATTCAAACTCCACAGGAAGGTTGCCTCCCTTGGCATTTTCTGCTGACCGGAGCGCCGTCATCCGCGGTAGGGCTAACATTTCCAGCTGCAATTCATCCGGTGCAAAGGAACCATCTAAGACTACACTCGACCGCATCCGCCCGATGTCTCGCATGGTTCCGCGACGTAACCCTTGCTGGATGATTCTGCGCTTCCAAGCGCCCGGTCGTCCGCGCCAACTGCTAGATCAGTCCATTTTGAGGAACGGCCCACTTATTCGTCGATCATGACAATGGATCGATCTTCCACTTCGCATCGCCTCAGTCATACCGAGGCGATGCACGAGGGTCGTCCTATAATGGTTCTCGTCAAATGCGAACCGGTAGTAAGGCGACGGAAAGATCTCACGCCCCAGCGCGTGAAATCTCCGTCTCCTTGCAAGTGATGAATTCGAGAAGCGACGGGATGCCAGCTTGCGTTTTCTCGATGCCGCGCTTGATTGCGGGCACGATGTCCTCGGGCCTTGTGATCCGCTCACCGTAGCCCCCGAAAGCACGCGCCATTGCGGCATAATCTCCGGAAATGTCCGTTGACCGATATTTCTCCGTCGAGATCGCCATCTCCTTGAGTTCGAGGGCCATGCAGAAGTTGTTAAGTAGGATCGACAAAACTGGAATTCTCTCACGCACGGCGGTTTCGAAATCCATCCCCGTAAATCCGATTGCTGCATCGCCCCAGACGTTGATGCAAAGCTTCTCCGGTTTAGCCAGCTTCGCGCCCATTGCGAGCCCCAAGCCGTAGCCTAGCTGTGTCGTCTTGCCCCAGCCAAGATAGGACAAGGGCTCGACAGTCTTCCAGAACGGAGAGAGCTGGTCGCGCGGACTCCCTGCATCGTGCGTAATGATCGTATTGCGAATGTCAACCGTATGCTGCAGGTCCCATAGAACACGGTAAGGGTTGAGCGGCGCGTCGTTGCAGGTTAGTTTTGGCATCCATTTCGCTAGCCACTGCTTGTGGCATTCGGCGATTTCGGCGGAGATGCCGCTCGCATCGCGATCCGCGCGAACCGATTTATTGATTTCCTCCAGCAGCGCATCAAGTACGAGGCCAGCGTCGCCAACCAGCCCTATCGAAGCCTCAGCATCCTTGTTGATATGGTTAGGATCGAGGGTCGAATGAATGATGGTTTTCCCCTTGGGCATTGCGATGCCGAAGTAGGTCTCCGTGAAGGAGCACCCAATCCCGAAGATTACGTCTGCCTCGCCTAGAAACTTGGAGACCGCGCGTGGCACAGCAAGCCCTCCGCTACCAAGGGACAGCGGATGATCCTCGGGAAAGGACGACTTACCTCCCAGGCTCGTAGTGACAGGAATGGCGAGCCGCTCAGCCAAGCGCTTCAATTGCGGCCAAGCCCGCGCGTAATGCACGCCCTGGCCAGCATAGATCACAGGGCGTTTAGCACTGATCAGAAGCTCCGCGGCCCGCTTGATATCAGTTGGATCGGCGCCGTAGCGGGCTCTCAGTACCGGCGTGTAGTTCAGCGGCTCCGGCACCTCCTCGTTCCACATGTCCTCCGGAATTTCGACAATGACGGGCCCGCCGCGGCCGTTCCTGAGTTTGGTGAAGGCGCGACGGAAGATGTTGCCGACCTCAGAGGCCAAATTAATTGGCTCGGCGGATTTTGAGAAGGCCTTCATGGCCTGGCTGGAGTTGAAGTTCGGTTCGATATTCGCGAGGCGACGCCGATATCCCATCGGCAGCACGAGCACAGGAACAGAATCTCCAAAAGATTGCGCGACGGCACCCATGGCATTCTCCGCACCGGGACCGTGCTGCATGCAGAACGCACCAATGGTATGCCCGGAAGTAACCTTGGAAATTGCATCGGCCATATGAAGGCCAATGCGCTCCTGGCGCACAATAACCGGACGAATATCCGCACTCGCGGCAAATTCGATCAGGTGATTAACCGGATAGCCGCAAAGAATCTCGATGCCCTCACGCTTGAGGATTTCCGCAATTGCCGTACCTAGTTTCATGATCGTCCCCATACTAAGTCAGCCGACTAAGCGTCGGCCAGATATCCGTCACGTCTTTGCTCACAACTGCCCGCGCTAACGACCGTCTACAGCGATGGGTGGGCAGAGCGCGGTGATCGCGAGCATCCGATCAAGCGCAGGCCAGCGCAGCTAATTTTGAACTCTCTTGGTTTGATCGACTGTGCAATCATGCCATCCATCGCCATTTACACGAGACTGCTGAGACGCGCCCCGCACACTTATTTCGTCGGCATGGGACCGCCGGGTCTTCGTTCGCTTCAGACTGACCAAGCATCCTGCAAATCAGTCTCCTGTCAGTTCCAAGCAATGCGCGTCGCCGAGCTGACAAAGTCAACATAGAGCGTTTCGACACTTGAAAACTGCAAGTCCCGGCGGCATTCGCAAAAAAGCTGCGCAAATGAAGGCGATCAAGGCGAAATCCTGACAGGAGCACGCCGCGATCTGTGGGACGGCACGGTGGGGTCTGCGACCAATGATTAGCAGCTAGTACGATCACCGGCTTCGCGTTCACCTCGCCGCCCGCGACCGCCCTCGCGCAGCAATTTATTGCAAAGGCGTTTGGAAAGAGCACCTAGAGGATCTGGCCGTTACGTGACGACTTGCTTGGGCGAGTAACCGAGAATTGTTTTAGTCTCTAGGTATTCGTGGAAACCGTAGTCACCAACTTCTCGCCCGTTGCCGCTTAGCTTGTAGCCGCCAAAGGGTGCCAAGGGGTCGCTGGCGCTGCCGTTGATGCAGATTTGGCCAGCGCGGAGCTTGGAGGCCACAGTACGCACTTCGTGCAAGTCCGCCCCCCAGATACGGGCCGCTAGACCATACTCGGTATCGTTCGCGATCTGGACCGCCTCATCGACGTTCTCATAGCCATGGATAGACAACACTGGTCCGAAAATTTCCTCTCTAGCAATCGTCATGTCGTTCGTTACGTTGGCAAAGATGGTTGGCTTTACATAGAAACCTTTGGTGAGTCCGCTAGGAAGACCCACGCCGCCGGTTACGAGCGCCGCCCCCTCGCGAATTCCAGCCGCGATCAGATGTTGAATCTTCTCCCATTGTATTTTGTTCACCACCGGACCGATAGTAGCATTGCTGTTCGGATCGCCGACTGTGATTGCTTCCGCCGCATCCTTTGCGATTGCGATCGCCCTGACGATCTTCTTCGCCGGGACCAGCATGCGGGTGGGTGCATCGCAGGACTGGCCGGAATTGAGCATTACCGATCGCACGCCCGCGCGGACAGCGCTTTCAAGATCGGCGTCATCGAGGATGATGTTTGGGCTCTTGCCGCCCAACTCCTGGGTTACGCGCTTGACCGTGGCGGCGGCATTGCGGGCCACGGCGACCCCAGCGCGGGTCGAGCCGGTGAACGAGACCATGTCGATCCCGGGATGGCTTGCGATGGCGGCGCCGACTACGGGGCCTGTCCCGTTTATCATGTTGAAAACGCCCGGCGGGACACCGGCCGTGTGCATGATTTCGGCCCAAATGTAGGCGCTGAGGGGCGATTCCTCTGAAGGCTTAAGCACCATCGTGCAACCCGACGCTAGGGCAGGCACCACTTTCAAGACGATCTGGCAAATCGGCCAATTCCAGGGAGTGATGAGTCCACAGACACCAATCGGCTCTTTTGCGACGCGCGTGGCGCCGCGGTCTTCCTCAAACTTGAACGTCTTTAGCGTTTCGATGCCGGCCTTTATGTGAACTGTGCCCGAGGGAACTTGTGCCTGTCGCGCGAAACTTGCGGGCGCTCCCATTTCCATGGTGACTGCTTTCACCATGTCATCAAAGCGCTTCAGATACTCAGCGAGCATGCGCTGCAAAAGCTCGATACGCTCAACGCGGCTCGTTTGAGAGTACGTCGTGAAGGCCTTCTTGGCAGCCGCCACGGCTTTGTCCACATCACCACCGGAGCCAGCGGAGATGCGGCTACAGACCTCCTCGGTGGCAGGGTTTATAACTTCTATCTGCTCGGCCCTCTCAGGGGCAACCCACTGGCCAGCGATATAGAACTTGAGATGCTCATTCATGCGATCTGCTCCTTGGTGCGCGAACCCTCCTTTGGCAGGGGTCGCCAAACGGCGTGATGCCAAAGAGGCGCAGCACTCTTGTTCCGCCGCGCCTCTATTCTTCTGCTGATCTTTAGCGCCAGAACGCAACGCGCAACGTCCGTGATCTCTTCTGGGCTGGCCCGATAGACGAGAACGTTTCTGCGATCACCGGAACTCCACCTGCCGAGGTGCGCAGCTCCTTCTACAAAGTATCGGCGCAGAGTGTGCCCTGGCAAGGCCAACAAGCTGCTGAGTTTCGCGTTGGACAGTCTGAAGCGACATTTGAGAGTCCGATCCGGTCTTTGAAATGGTTCCGGTGCACTCACGATACTGGCTACAGCAACACATTTGCGGCGCATTTTTTGCCCTGCTTGCAGTTTCCTGCAAAGCGCATGCGTTCTGGGAGGAAATGCATCAGGCGGCTTGGATCTCAAAACAAGGGGCCGTCCAGGATGAGCGCGAAGGCGCGCCAGGTACGGCCAGGATAAGAGCTTCCTGAACTCGACGAGAGTCCGCGGAACGAGGCCAGCCTTCTCAAGCGTGTCCCGCCAATGCGCTACAGTGAGCAGTTGACGCGGAGGTAGAAGGCATTGTTGTTGTTCCCTCGGGACCTTAAGATAAAGCGGGCCCAAAGGCGCGCCAATCGTCGCGGGTGCCGGGCCGCTCGATTCCGATCACCCTAGCGCCGAGATCGCCCAGCATCTGGGCCGACGAGCACCCGCGTGAGGTCGAGGATCTTGATGCCTGAGAGCGGCAGGGCGGACATGAAGGTTCTCCTAACGCCTCTTGTCAAGCGTAAAACACCCTATGCGCCCCTCGCCCCATTAGTCTCGCAGCAAAGGGGTCGATTTCGATGGCCACCATCGCCCGCAACGTGCTGTTTGCTGGCAGTGGGACTTCTCTGAAGCGCTTCAAGCCGATTCATATGCAGATTAGGACGGCCATCGCTTTTGTCGGCCCGTCTCACAAGCAACAAGGCGCATAAGTAGCCTTTCACATGCTGCGTCCACTTGAGGGAAGATAGCTTGCTGGACGCGGGGTCTAGCCAGCGCGGAAGGCTTCCGGCTCACGAGACGTCCTACTTGTTCGCCAGTTCGTCCATCACCTCTTTGGTTGCTTGATAGGCAAGCTCAACGATTTCGTCGATCTCTGCCTTGGAAACCACGAGAGGCGGAGCAAAGCCGAGAATGTCTCCATGCGGCATCGCTCGCGCAATGAGCCCCCGATCGCGAGCCGCCTTCGAGATGCGGGCACCAACCTTCAGCGCCGGATCAAACCGCCGTTTTGTCTGCCGATCCGCGACATACTCGATCGCCCCGAGCAAACCCACCCCTCGAACTTCTCCGACGATTTCCAGCTGTGCAAACCGCTCCTTGAGCCGCTTTTGAAAGTGCGCGCCGACAGTTCGGGCGCGATCGCTTAGTTGCTCCTTCTCGACGATGTCGAGCACCGCATTGGCGGCTGCTGCTGCGATTGGATGACCGGAGTAAGTATAGCCATGGGAGAATGCTCCGACGCGATCGGCAGCTTCCTCCATGACCCTGTAGACTCTCTCACCGATAATGGCTCCGGAGAGAGGCATGTACCCGGATGTCAGCCCTTTGGCGACTGTCACAAAATCTGGTTCGATCCCGTACAGCGTGCTGCCGAAGTCCGCGCCGGTTCGACCGAATCCACAGATGACCTCGTCGGCAATCAAAAGAACGTCGTACCGTCTTAGCACTGCCTGGATTTCACGCCAGTAACCTGCAGGCGGCGGCGTAATGCCACCCGTGCCGAGCACCGGCTCCGCAATGAAAGCACCGACCGTTTCTGGACCCTCTCGCACGATTAGCTGCTCGAGCTCGGCCGCTCGCCGGCGAGAAAAGTCCTCTTCGGTCTCGCCCGGTTCAGCGCCCCAATAATGATGCGGCGTGCCTGTATGGAGAACCCCTGGGAAAGGCAGGTCCATATGATCGTGATAAAATGACATGCCAGTCATCGAACCGGAGATCACCGAGCAACCATGATACCCCCGCTCACGCGAGATGATCTTCTTCTTCTTAGGCTGGCCGCGTAGATTATTGTAGTACCAGACGAGCTTTGCTTGAGTCTCGTTGGCATCGGATCCCGAGAGGCCAAAGAATACCTTGCTTGCCTTGCCAGGCGCCATGCGCACGAGGCGGTCCGCAAGCGTAGCCAGTTCTTCGGTCGTGTGCGCCGCATATGTGTGGTAGTACGCCAAGCTGTAGGCTTGGCGCGCGATGGCTTCGGCTACCTCGGTGCGGCCGTAGCCAATGTTTACACAATAGAGGCCGGCAAAGCCGTCAATATAGCTGCGGCCCTCTGCGTCCTTGATATGGATTCCCTTTCCGCCAGTCACGACTGTCGGGTCACCAATCTTACCGCTGGCGAAGTCCTTGAGCTGGGTAAAAGGATGCAGAACACTTGAGCGATCCCGTTCAGCAATGCTCTTGATGTCGATCATGTCACTCTCCTAAGCCGCCAGGTCGCCGAAGCAGACGTATTTCAGTTCCATAAATTCCGCTAATCCGTGTCGCGACCCTTCTCGACCAAGCCCCGATTGTTTCCATCCCCCGAACGGAATGGGTGGGCCGGTAAACGAGGCAGTATTGATACCGATCATGCCGCATTCGATACGCTCTGACAGTCGCATCGCTCGACGTAGATTGTCCGTGTAGACGTACCCGGCAAGTCCCATTTCGCTAGTGTTTGCTCGGGCGATAACCTCTTCTTCAGAGTCGAATGGAAGCACGGCCGCCACTGGGCCGAATGTTTCCTCGCGAGCGATGAGCATGTCCTCGGTGACATCGCTGAGTAACGTCGGAGGAACGAAATTGGGACCAAAGCTCGCGCCCTGCTGGGGCGAGAAAAGGCGCGCCCCCTTCTTCACAGCATCATCGATGTGAGACCTGCATTTGTCGGCGACCGACAACTTGGTCATTGGCCCGATATCTGTCGTCGGCTCCAGACCATGGCCAATTCGCAGTCGGCCGATCCCGGCGGCAAACTGTTCAACGAAGGCGCCATAAACGCTTCTTTGCACGTAGATCCGGTTAGCAGCCAAACAGTCCTGACCAGACGTGGCAAATTTTGCCACCATCGCACCCTTGACGGCCTTCTCAAGATCGACATCGTCAAACACCAGAAAAGGAGCGTGGCCACCCAACTCGAGTGATACCTTCTTGACACTCTCGGCTGCGCCCTCAAGAAGCAGGCGGCCCACTTCCGTCGAACCCGTAAACGA
Organism: Bradyrhizobium sp. 138; assembly: GCF_023074075.1. Classification (GTDB taxonomy): domain Bacteria; phylum Pseudomonadota; class Alphaproteobacteria; order Rhizobiales; family Xanthobacteraceae; genus Bradyrhizobium. Next base: position 9,211 of record NZ_JADPKT010000019.1, read on the forward strand.
AAGAGCGCGTATTCTCGTATCACTCAACAGGGGCTTCGAAAGTTCGATGGGATTACCGACCAGCACTTGAAACACCCCATGCGGGAGCCCAGCCTGCTGGCCCAGCCTGGCCAGCGCCAGGGCGGAAAGCGGCGTCTCGGGAGCAGGCTTCACAATGATCGGACATCCGGCAGCGAGGGCCGCCCCTGCCTTCCGTGTGATCATCGCTATAGGAAAATTCCACGGGGTTATCACCGCCGCGACGCCAATCGGGTGCATTCGCACATGAAGCAGGCTTCCAAGCTTATGGCTCGGGATCGTCTCGCCGTATGCCCGCTCCCCCTCTGCTGCAAACCACTCAAGAAAGCCAGCACCATACGCTATTTCCTGACGTGCCTCCGGGAGCGGTTTACCCTGCTCGCTCGTCACCAGGATCGCAAGCTCCTCCTCGTGCTCGAGCATCAATGAGGCCCAACTCCGGAGAACCGCACCTCTTCTTGCTGGCAACAATTCCCGCCAGAGCGGAAAAGACCGTTCAGCCGCAGCTATCGCCACTTCCATCTCTGAGGCCCCGCAACGCGTAACATCCGCGATCTCCTCACCCGTCGCGGGATCGATCACATGGTCTCGATTGTCGCCGGACACCCACTGACCGTCGACGAGCGCCGCTCCCGACAGAAAATCTTGGCGGCGCAGATTTGCCAGATACCTGCTTGCCAGACCGACCGAGTGCGGAGCTTTGTGACGGGTACTTTGAAACGCCATTTGGGGGTCCCACGCGGTCATTTTGTTGAAATTGCCCATGCAATCAGGATACTGATAGTGCATAGAAATTTGCGTCGCATATCCCGGTAAATCGGACGATTTCCTGCAACGCATATGCACTTTGCGACGGAATGCACCTGAAGGCTGGAGCTCAATCATGCAATACGACCGGATAGACGCCCGCATCCTGGAGATCGTCCAGAAGAATAACCGCCTGACTTCCGAGGTCATCGGTGAAATGGCTGGGCTTTCCGCCACGGCATGTCAGCGCCGGTTGAAGCGACTGCGCGCGGACGGAATAATTGAAGCCGATGTCTCGATCGTTTCCGCAAGAGCGGTGGGAAGGCCCATCCAGATGCTTGTGCTGGTGAGCCTCGAACGAGAGCGTTCAGATATCATCGACAAGTTCAAGAAGGCCATCAAATCCTCGGCTGAGGTCGTCAACGGTTTTTACGTCACCGGCGATGCCGATTTTGTTCTCTACATCACCGCCCGTACCATGGAGGATTATGAGCAGTTCACGCGTCGCTTCTTCTATGAGAACTCGGATATCAAAGGGTTCAAGACGATGGTCATTATGGATCGTGTGAAGGCAGGTTTTGCCATTCCGATCGAGTCTCCGTCGGAGGAGTGAACGGGGCGCTCCTTCCTCTGCTTGGTCCTTGCGGGGTTTTTCATCGCTCGTTTGCGTACAACGCCAAAAACAATCGTCTCGATGCTCTACTCTACTTGCTAGCACGCTTTTGCTGAGCGGTTTCCTTTCGGCTTGATTTCCATAGAGCCAGCTCGACCAGGTGGCTCGTCAAATCGATCGCATAGCCATTCACTCTGACGAGACGATGCAAAATATACGAACTTGGCGGAAGTTCCTCTGCGGCTCGCGTGACGAAGTAGCTCAACCTGCTCCGGCGTGCCGCGGGGGCGGGGCCGATGCCCCCCACTCGCGACAAACTGCATCAATGACGAGGGTGGGATCGCGGCGACCGAAATATGCCGCGAGGGCGGTAAGCCGACTTATCGAGATCACGCCACCAGACCACCTCCTGACGCAGGAATTAACAAACCGACGGCGTCGCTCCTTGGCGCTTGCCCTTACAGTAACACAGACACTTTCTCACGCTCGAGGCGGGCAGGATCATGCTCCGCGGCAGTTTCAGGGCGTTGACCATTGCTGTAAGGGCTTCGTACTCGAGCTCCGCAATCGGATGAAGTGTCTGCTTTGCTAGCGGCCAGGCTTTTCGGACCGTCAACGGCCGGAGCAATCCAATCATCGGGTGCGAGGCAGGGGTCGAGATGACCGCTTCATACAAGCTGAAGACGTTTAGCGCTGAAGGCATCACCGCACCACTTCGCCTTCTCACCTTCCGGCGTATCTGGATCGCGAGCGTGCTTGCCAATCTAGGCGCTCTCATCCGGAGCGTCGGCGCCGCTTGGGCCATGACTCAGATGACATCGTCGGCCGACAAGGTCGCGCTGGTGCAGACCGCTCTGATGTTGCCTGTCATGTTCATCTCAGTGCCGGCCGGTGCGATCGCGGACATGTACGACCGGCGTATCGTTGCACTGGTTTCAGTC
>NZ_JADPKT010000037.1 GCF_023074075.1 Bradyrhizobium sp. 138
CTGAGGACCGAGCTGGCGCGCCCTCCGGAGTTGGCCACTCGAAGTCGGACGGCACCCGTGGAGACCAGGTGAAGCTCGACCCGGCCGGGTCCTGCCAACCGGCCGGTCCAACCGGGCCTTGCGGCGCCGGCCACTGACTTGGATCAAAGTCGAACGGCACGCGCGGGGACCAGGTGGAGCTCGACCTAGTCGGTTCCTGCAAGCCGGCCTGCCCGAACGGACCTAGCAGCGGCGGCCACTCACTTTCGGACGGCGGAGTCGGCAAATCTCGCACCCAGGTTGAGGTTGAGTTCGAGCTAGCCCTCTGCTGAGGGACGGTCACACCCAGCGCTCGGTTTGCCTCAACGAGTTGCAGATACTGCCTGAGTTTCTTGAGACTCAGGCCAAGTTTTCCTTTGGCTTCCGTGAAAGCCCGGTGGTCTGCGTCCAACGAGCGCCGCTGCTCACTATTGCCGTTGATTCGGCTCGCGATGCTCTCCCTACCCTGTGTGCGGAGCCAATCACTGAACTTGCGTTGGGCCGAAGCAGTATTACGAATTGTTTTTCTTCTCGGTTCGGAAGCTGGGTCGAGGTTTCTCAGCTCTTCCTTGGCCAGCCTCTCGATCAGGTTGGCGTCATCGTCATAAGGACGAAGTCCTTGTTGGGGCTCCTGACCCAGGTATTGTCGAAGGAGATCGAGTGGGGCTGTCCGCTTTGTGGCTATGCTGAACGCCGCATAATCTGCGCTCAATGACGACTGCTGCTCAGCATTGCCCTTGATACGGTCCATGATGCTCGGCCTGCCCTCTCTTTGAAGCCAATCACTAAAGGAGCGTAGCCTGGAAACCATCGCCGAAGCGCCGCCTTTCTCCTTGCGAGTCGCGTCGGAGCCAAGCTTGGATAGAGCGTCCGTCAAAAAGTCATTGATGATGGAGACGTCCCCCGGATGAGCTGACAATGTTTCGCGCCCCATCAGGCGGGGCCCGGCACCGACAGCTTGAAGCCCGTCAGCGCCGATCCTGCGGAGATGAGACAATGCCGCGCTGAGGCGGTCACGATCATCGCCGCCAGCTACAAAGTAGTGCTCGATGTCGTCGGCGAGCGACATTGGCTCGATAAATGCCCGAGGAGCCAGGGGCTCCTTGTTCTGCGCTCGGAGCCAACGAGCAAACGCGTTGAGCGCCTGCACATTGCCCTTGATCGTAGCAAGCGGGACCTTACCAGTCCCGCGGCCTCTAGTACCATCGGGAGCAACTCTGTAGTCTTTGACGTTTTCCACGAACTGGCGGATCATCCGCTCGTCTTCGGGATGCATCGGCTGCTCTCGCGTACCCACCCCAGCTGGAGCGGATATGGGATTTCCAGCCTGGAGATTCTGGAGTGTATCCAAGGCTCCACCCACATAGTTCCTGCTATTGGCGCTCGCCACCTTCTTAAATTCATCTTTATAGGCTGTCAGCAGATCAGCATTGCCAAGCAGGTCGTTCAGAGTGACGCCTTTGGGTTGGAGGAATTCGCTGAACATTCGGAGAGCCATCACATAATTCTCGATCGTCTTCGTCTTACGGTTCGCGCTGCCCAATGCCGTCTTGAACTCTTCAATCAGCTCGAGGTCTGCTTCGGACGGGCGACTGCGCTTTGCAAAGTCGATGCGAAGCTCCGAGTAGACGTCATCAGACGCTGGGCCGCCGGACCACTTCTCACGGTGGTTTCCTCCAAAGACTTTGCTTAACCCTGATTTGACCCGAGAGAACAGTCCACGCGGCTTGTTGTCCTTCGTCCGCGCCGTAGGTTGTTCCTTCGAGGGCGCTGCGTAACGCATGCTGCTGAATGGCCTGTCCCGCAAGTCAGACCGGTAATTATTTGCAGCCGAGCCAAGATCAGCGTGCGGAACATCGACACTGTGACGCGTGCTGCTGAACGAATTGTTCCGCAGATTGGACCTTGGCGGCATTCGCATCGAACCACCAACGTCCGTACGCTGGATGTTTTCATGCGACCGTGCGGCTGGAGTGTCGGGGGAACTACCCCCCGAACTCTCCTCAGGAGAGCGGAGTTGCAGCTCGCCCAATTGCTGCTCGAAGCCAGCTTGATCCGCAGGGTCAACGTCGGTCTCTTGCCGCGCATGCTGCAGCTCGGCGTACCAGCGCATCCAATCGTCCGGATTGTTATAGATGGGTTCCACACGACTCTCCCTAGATGAGGTGACTCTTCATAGCTGCTCCGCAGCCACACTCCGGTGCACTGACCACAGAGACTCCGGATTCAAAAAGCCGGACGTCAAGATTCGCCAAATTGAACAAAAAGGGACCGTTAGCGCCGCTCCGAGCTCGTGCATTACTCACGCCTGCCCAGCCTTGGCTGCTGCAGAAGAGCGCCCCGGCTCTCGGGCAACAGGTGACCGCTAGCCAAACCTCAAAGCAATCCAGGAAAAACGAAACCCAAATACTCGCACGATCCAAAAAGCCACGGTGTTGCCGCCCTCCTTCCGGGCAAGATCGCATGCGGCACATCGCGATCGAAATTGGGCCGCCCCATTGCTGTTGGAAGGCGTCCGGGTTTCGATACCTGAACTGCAGCTCTGCTTCCTCATCAGTTCTTCAGTTCAACGTCCTCACATTCGCTACAACCAACCGAGCCTCTCCGAGGGATCATGAAGCTTCAGAGAAGGCCGCATGTATGATTCAGACTGTACAACCTGACGCTACGTAGACTTCAAGCCCCATCGCTGTCGCGTCGAGCCTGATTGAGTTTCATACCCGTTTCAGGATGCGGCAAATCCTCGCAGCTTGGTGATCTACCCCCGCTTTCAAGCACCTTAATTGCGCGAGGCGCCGCGGCCGATGAATACCAAAGACGTGTTGGCAGCGGCGTAAGCGCGAAGCTTTGGCCATTCAGGCTTGGAAGTTCCAGGGCATGAGAGTATCGATCTGAGAGATCGGCCAGCGCCGCGCGATCCGTTCGAGAGTTTGCGTGAGCCAGGAGTGCGGGTCGACGTCGTTCATCTTCGTTGGTCTGCAGCAGCGTGGCGATGGTGGCCCAGGTCCGGCCACCATGGCTGCCCGGAAGAGCGCGTTTTTTCTCGTGATGGTTGGTGGCCGGATTGCGCGCTCGACGGTGTTGGAGTCGAGCTTGATGCGACCGTCGCTTAGGAAGCGCTCGAGAGCGGTGCGCCTGGATGTGGCACACGGATCGGCCTCAAGCGTGCAGGGCATCATGGCCGATCGTCCCGGTCGGAAGCCATACGAGGATGGCAAGAAGTCCGTTGAAATGTTCCTGAATGCTGTGCTGTGCCTGCCTCACGTAATTTGCTCCCCAGTGGGATGGGACTGCGGGCGCGATAATGAGTGAGGCAACTGAGCATGGCGATTCGGAGAGAGCTGACGGCCGCTGTGCGGCAGCGTTACAGAGAGGCGAGCCGCGCGGAGAAGGAGCGAATTCTGGACCAGTTTGTGCTTGGGACGGGCTTGCATCGAAAGCATGCGATGTGCCTGCTCCGAGGCGAGATGAGGCAATCCTCGGTTCGGCGCACCGGTCGCCGGATTTACGAGGAAGCTGAACGAAATGCGCTGGTAGTTCTTTGTGAGGCGTCCGACCGGATCTGCGGCAAGAGGCTGAAAGCGCTGCTGCCGCTCCTGATCGAGTCGATGGAACGGAACGGTCACATGGGCCTGGCGCCTGAAATCCGTGCGAAGCTGCTGGCGGGGAGCGCGTCAACGATCGATGGGGCGCTGGGCAAGATCCGACAGGAAGGTGGACGCCAGCGGCGCCGCCCGGTGGCGAGCACATTGCGACGGAATCCCGGTACGGACGTCCGCCGGCTGGAAGGACCGGCGCCGGGCTTAGTCGAAGCCGATCTGGTCGCTCACGGTGGGCCCTCGGCGCGCGCCAGTTTTATGCAGACGCTGGTGCTCACGGATATTGCGACCTGTTGGACGGAGTGTGCGCCGTTGCTGGTGCGCGAGCAAACGCTACTGAGCACTGTGATGACAGAAGTTCGCCGACAGCTGCCGTTCTCGCTGCAGGGCATGTGAGCAGACGAACATCGAGTTCACGCGTTGCCGACCCTACCGCAAGACACCAGGCGTTTGTCGAACAGAAGAACGGAGCCGTGGTCCGACGCATCGTCGGCTATCGGCGGTTTGAAGGACTTGAGGCGGCTGCGTTGCTCGCAGAACTCTATCGCTCAGTGCGCCTGTTCGTGAACTTCTTGCAGCCGTCGTTCAAGCTGATAGCGCGATGGCGCACGCGTCCGTAAATCTTATAGTGCACCGACGACGCCGCATCAGCGGCTGGCAGCTGACCACATATCTCCGATGCGGTTCTGGCCCGACCGCAGGAAATCTGCTTCAGCTTGGACCCGGTCGGGTTGCTGCGTAACATTCGGTCTGCGCAGCAACATCTGGCCGACCTTGCCGACGTGAAGTCGTCGGGCGATTCGATTACTGCGGCCCCGCCGATCGACTTCTTCGCCAGCTTGCGAACGGCTTGGAAAGAGGGCGCATCTCGACGGACGGACCGTCCGATCCTCAAAGCGAAGCGAGGTCGTCGTCCTCCTGATCCGCTCGTTCAGGCGACCCCACAGCTGCAGGAGTGGTTCAAGGCCGAGCCGTGGCGAAACGGCGCCGAGCTCCTGACAAGGCTACAGGCGGAATATCCGGGCGCGTATCCGGATAAGTTGCTGCGAACGCTTCAGCGCCGCCTCAAATCCTGGCGCAGCGAGCAGGCAAGCGCGCTGCTGTTTGAAGATCGGCAGATCATGCAGAGCGGTTCGACGAGGCACCCGTTGCACGGAGACAGCACCCGCTTCCGACACGGGGGAGGCCGGTCGTTGCGCAGGCCTCCCAGGTACCGACCGTCCGTCTTCTCGGGAGCAAAATAAATGAGGCAACGATCGCGTCTCCGGGAACATTCCTCCATGAGGCATACGGCAGTACCGCTTGATTGTCGCGCAGCGTCAATCAGCGCTTGCCAAGCCGGCGGCCAGCGTCAATTATCTCCTAACTCGGCCGCCTTGTCTCACGTTGATTGACGCGCCATAAAGTCCGGACATCGGGCCTGGAGCGTTGTTAACGCCGGTGCTCCGCGCGGGCTTTTCCATGTCGACACCAACGGGATCTCTCAGGTTTCCTGGTGACCCATCCCGCACCTTTCCCCTGATCCGAGACCCCGGCCGAAGTCGATGAGCCTGGCCATAGCGGCTTTCCCGGTGCTGCCCCCAGACCCAACACGGCGAAGGCTTCAGCACGACCATTGATTTCGAGGCGTCCGGTCGAAAGCCAGACCGTGGATCGCATGGCGGCCGAGCTGCAGATGGAGGCGTTCCGTTGAGCTGCACCGGGCCAGGCTTCGGCCTCGCCCGATTTTTCGTTTCGCCATTCAGGGCCCATCCCTCCGAGGACCGGTTTTTCGCGGTCGCGGCGAGCATCGTGTCGATCACAGGCGGAGCATGGCCGCTCGCCCGCGTTACCTCGCCGGAAATCCATCCCCAAAGTCGAACGATGTCGTCATCGAGCGACAGGACGCGCTTGCCGAAGCGCTCCGCTAGCTTTGGTTCCTCAGGAGGTTGTCCATATGGTCTGATCCTGAAGCTGAGGTTGCGAAGCTTCAGCGTTCCAAGGAGAGACCAGATGAACGTCCACAAGAATGCGCCTTTGACGCCCAAAGGTCGAGAGGCGATGGTGCGAAGCGTGGTCGAGGGCGGGCTGAGCAAGGCCGACGCAGCCTACCGGTTCAATATACGACGCCCAAAGCGGTCGCCAAGTGCCCCCGTCCCGCTGTCGGTCTTGCGGGGCCGGTGGCCGGCGCAGCGGCTTGGTCGCCCTTCATTTCGTTTCGGCCTAAGGGTGCGCCGGCCCCCTGAATTCCCCGGCTTCGGAACCCGTGACGGGCCGCGGCGGCCTCTCAAACGGAGGTTCAGAAAATGAGCAGGAAGAAAGAACGACGCCGTACTGACGTTGATGCGCGGATCGCAACAGCAGCGGCAGCGAAGGAAACTCTATTCCTTCCATGCGCCCCAGGTCGAGTACACCCGCAAAGGCAAGGCGGCAGCGCCTTACGAGTTCGGCGTCAAGGCCTCGATCGTCACCACCAACGGCCGCGCGCCGGGCGGCCATTTCGTGCTGCACGCTCGCGCACTGCCCAGCAATCCCTATGACGGACACACGCTCGGCACCATCATCGAGGCGACGGAAACGCTAACTGGCTGCGCGATCGAGCGCGCCTATGTCGACAAGGGCTATCGCGGCCACAGGACCGATAGACCGCGCCGCGTCTTCATCTCCGGGCAGAAACGGGGCGTCTTCGGCGTCATCGAGCGCGAGCTCCGGCGCCGTTCAGCCATCGAGCCCATCATTGGCCACATGAAGAGCGACGGCCACCTCGGCCGCTGGCATCTCAAGGGCAGTGAGGGCGACGCCATCAACGTCATCCTCACCGCCGCCGGCCACAACCTCCGCCGCGTGCTCGCCTGGCTGAGGGATTTGCTGACATCAATCCTGATCATCCTCTGGCAAGCAGGTGTCCGGTCGCAGGCGCTCAAACCGCCTTCTTAGCAGCGACGATTCCACGATGCTTGGCGGCAGCGAGTCAGTCCGAGCCTGATGAGATTGGCCGCCGATCAAGCTAGCTTGGCTCCGAAGCCGCCGCACACAAGCTTGTCGAGATCGCGTCTGGCATTAAGCCGGTTCAGGACGGGCCACATCGCGCCGGGTCAACACGTCCGTCCTTTAAGGTCGGCGGCAGCGGCGCAGAGCTTAGCGCCAGGATCAGAGCGCATGGATTGCTGTGGCTCAATTCGCTCGACATCTCTCCTGATTTGGTGTCTTCGACCGAAATGGCCGAGACTATCTCCCTCAGATTGGCGCATCAAACGGCGAAACCACCTCGGACCGGCCTGATGGTGAACATTGGTGCCGTTGTTACAAAGCACCTCGCGGATCCAGTCGAATTGTCCGTTTCGCTCGGCTAAGACTTGACCTTTGCCGCAGCTGTCGGTTTGCCTGCGCTCCTTGCTCCACCGCCTGCCCAAACATGAATGCCTGCGGATCTCGTATTACATAAAGTCACCATCCTCTTCGGAATCTGCTGCAACCTCAGTATCACTATCGACCTTGGAGAGATAAAGCTGAGATTTAGTTGCGCGCTGCCATTCACCAAGGCTGTTTTTTGTCCACTGGGCGGACTGAGTGGGGTCAAGTACCATGTCGTCCTCATCCACTTCAACGAAGCCCATTGTCTCTGCGCGGGCCTTCGCTTCTGCATTAGCAGGACGCCAGTTCACCAATGGTCGTTCGCCGTCTTGCCGAAGTTGATGTTCGAGCAGAATATCGCCGGCGTTCGCGACAAGCGGATGAGCAACCTGAAAATCCACAATTGAGGTGACTTCACTTCGTCCAGGGAACTGTTCTCGCCACTTATCGCTTTCGAACTCAGTCATGTTGAATCCGGCCTCCGTTCTTTGGAGGCCGACGCTCACATTTCCTAATTGGTAACTGTAATATCGGGCGTCTTCTGAATCTCTTCTGATACCGTATTCCTTAGCGACCTCTGCTGTGCGCTTAGCTCTTGCGGATACAAATTCCGAGTACTCGTGTGGATTGTTGGCGATGCGGTTGATTGCGTCGCCATGAAAGGTCCTCACTTCTGTCCTGAAGGTAGCTCTATCGATCTCGACCACAGGAGGTTTTCGAACGAGGGAGTAACTCGGTGACGAAGGTGAGCTGCCAGCAGACTCCTGCAATCGCGTTCTAGCGAACGCATCGGCGAAGCCCTGGCTTTCGGCACCCGCTTCCTCAGCGTTGGCTGCCCGATGATATCTTTCTTCGGCCGGAATATCGGGCCAATTGTTAACTCGACCGTACATGACGACTGTACCTGGATCATACATCTTGCATTGTTTCAGGTCGTTAGACCTTACCCGCTTGATAGACAGCTTAGCTGTCCGTAAGCTGACGCCAGCGCATAAAGGGAAAATCCCGCCACGCCTTTGGGCAGCTCGACCGCGTATCGTCGAGGCGTTGCGCGATGCAGGCTTCCACGTTATCCACCCAGAACGAGGCGCGGAGGTGCTGGACTGGTGCAAGCGGCGCGTCGCAAGGGGAACACGATGCGGGACACTCGGACCCGCCGAGGCGTCGAGCGCGCCGCGAGGAAAGCGACTTCCACCGCCCGAGCGTCTCGTGCGCTGGATGGCTTGCTCGACCTGGTGGCACTCCCAGTCCGAGGCAGCGAACTGCACGCAGTGTCGACCGGATATTCGGGTGGGCGCGTGGCGCGCAACGCGATCGCGAGAGTGACTCCGGATGAGTCACCTGCTACGTGGCACTGCCGTTCGACGAGCGCCTGATCGGCGGTTGGCGTAGGAAGGGGCGCGCCGCCCGAACTCATGGAAGCCCCGCCTTCCGAAGCCGAGTCGGAAAGACAGGCAGCCGGAGCTGAGCCATCGACTACATGCCCGCGGCTCGTCTTCCGGTCTCGAGCCAGCTCTGCTGGGATTATTGGCGGACGACGGTCTGGCCGCCGGCGAAGTGGTAGATTGCCTGAGCGCAAACGCAGCGTACGCATCCGATGGGGGCCGTCTTGCGTGATGGGTGGTAATCAGCGAAGCGTGTGACCTTAAGTCTAGCTTTAAGGTCATCAGGCGATGCGGATCGAGGTTTTGGGCGGGCTGGAGCGGCGGCGGCGCTGGTCGCAGGACGACAAGGCACGGATTGTCGAGGAGACATTGGCGCCGGGCGCGAAGGTGACTGAGGTTGCGTCGCAACGGAGTAGCGCCCAGCCTGGTGTTTACCTGGCGTCGACAAGCACGGACATCGGAACAAGTTGTACCATCTTTTACGCCGGTGCAGATCGCCGCCGTAGCGGCCTCGGCTGAGGAAGCTCCGAAGCTTTTGCCTCCGGTTGATGGCCGAGTTCGCTCCGTGGCAGCCGCGCGTGCCGGATTGATAGAGATCGATCTCGGCAACCGAGGGTGCATCCGGGTGGATGCGCACGTCGATCCGGAGGCGCTGGCGCGGGTCCTCGATGTGCTTGGACGCCGATGATTGCGATACCGGGGAATGTGCGAGTGTGGCTCGCGACAGGCTACACGGATATGCGCAGAGGCTTTCCGTCGCTGGCACTCCAAGTGCAGGAGGTGCTGCACAAGGACCCGCTCAGCGGTCATCTGTTCGTCTTCCGCGGTCGCCGCAGCGATCTTGTGAAGGCGATCTGGCACGATGGCCAGGGAGCCTGCTTGTTCACAAAAAGACTCGAGAGAGGAAAGTTCATCTGGCCATCGGTTGCCGGTGACTCGGTAACGATCTCGCCGGCGCAGTTGAGCTATCTGCTGTCCGGGATCGATTGGCGTAACCCTCAAGAAACCCATCGGCCGACGCGGGTCGGATAGCCGCTTTTACGGTTTGAATCTGCTGCGTGATCTGATTCAATGGCTTCATGATATCGAAGCCCGACGATCTTCCATCGGACCTCGTGAGTGCCCTGGCGGCGCTGCAGGCCGAGCGTGAGGCACGGCTGCGAGCTGAGGCGGTGGCTGCCAACTGGCAGGCGCAAGCCGCGAATGCGCAGGCGCAACTATCGGATACCAAGGCGCGGATCGCGCATCTCGAGTTGCGCATCGAGAAGCTGAAACGCGAACTGTACGGGCAACGCTCCGAACGCACGGCACGGCTGCTCGAGCAGCTGGAGCTGGAGCTGGAAGAGCTCGTCACCACAGCGAGCGAGGATGAGCTTGCCGCGCAGGCCGCAGCGGCGAAGACCCAGAACGTCCGCCCCTTCATGCGCAAGCGGCCGGTACGCAAGCCCTGGCCGGACGACATCGAACGCGAGCGCGTCGTCATTGAGGCTCCAACGACCTGCGCCTGCTGCGGTGGATCGCGGTTGGCGAAGATCGGTGAGGATGTGACCGGGACGCTGGAGGAGATTCCGCTGCGCTTCAAGCTGATCGAGACGGTACGGGAGAAATTTACCTGCCGCGATTGCGAGAAGATCAGCCAGCCGCCCGCGCCGTTCCATGCCACGCCGCGCGGCTTCATCGGCCCACAATTGCTGGCGACGATCCTGTTCGACAAGTACGGCATGCATATCCCGCTCAACCGCCAGAGTGCGCGCTTCAAGGCCGAGGGGATTGACCTGCCATTGTCGACGCTGGCCGACCAGGTCGGCCACGGGACCTTCGCCGTCATGCCGCTCTTCCACTTGATCGAACACCATGTGCTCGCGGCTGAGCGCCTTCATGGCGACGACACGACCATCCGTGTCCTAGCGAAGGGCAAGTGCACGACCGGGCGGATCTGGACTTATGTGCGGGATGATCGACCCTTCGCCGGGCCTGCGCCGCCGGCGGCGGTCTATTACGCCTCGAGCGACCGACGAGGCGAGCATCCCCAGAAGCATCTGGCCGCCTTCGCCGGTATCCTGCAAGCCGATTGCTACAACGGCTTCGAGCCGCTATTCGACCCGCAGAAGAAGGCGCTGCCGATTACGCCGGCGTTTTGCTTTGCCCATGCGCGGCGGGGCTTCTTCGAGCTGGCTGACATCGAGAAAAATGCTCGGGAAGGCAAGAAGGGCAAACCGGTCTCTCCGATCGCACTGGAGGCGGTCAAGCGCCTCGATGCGTTGTTCGAGATCGAGCGCGCCATCAACTGCCGCGGCGCCGACGAGCGGCGCGCTGTGCGCCAGGAAAACAGCAAGCCGCTTCTCGAGGACATGCACGCCTGGTTGCTGCGTGAGCGCGAAACCCTCTCGCGCTCCTCCGAGGTCCTGAAGCCTATGAATTACATGCTCAGGCGCTGGGACGACTTCGCCCGCTTCCTCGATGATGGCAGAATCTGCTTGACCAACAATTGCGCTGAGCGCGCATTGAGAGGCATCGCTTTGGGAAGGCGCAACTGGACCTTCGCCGGCAGCCAGCGTGGCGCCGACCGTGCCGCCATCATGCTGACGATGATCACGACCTGTCGCCTCAACGACGTCGTCTCCCTCCGGTGAGGGCCGTCTTGCCGGGTTGGGAGGAGTGCTGTGTAACAGCCCTTATGGACAGCAATAAGTTCAGTGCACAGATTGAACGGTTCG
>NZ_JADPKT010000101.1 GCF_023074075.1 Bradyrhizobium sp. 138
AGTGCTGCTGGCCGATGCAGCGGGGCGATCGGCGCTGGGCGACGGTGCGCTACGCGATCTGACGCTGGTGGATCTGGCGGCGACGCCGGAATGGGCAAACCTGCCGGCGTCGGATCCGGACCCGCGCGCGCTTGGTCTGACCTCGCGCCATCTCGCCTATGTGATCTACACCTCCGGATCAACAGGCACCCCCAAGGGGGTCATGGTCGAGCATCGCGGAGTGGTGCGTCTGGTGGCGGAGAACGATTTCGTCGAGATCTCGCCGCAGGACGTTTTTCTCAACGCTTCCTCGCCGACATTCGATGCGACCACGTTCGAAGTCTGGGGAGCCTTGGCGAACGGCGCCAGTGTTGTGCTCTATCCTGAACGCTATCTCTCGACGGCAACGCTGGCCCGGATCATCCAAGACCAAGGCATCACTATCGCTTGGATGACTGCGCGGTTGTTCGACGTCTATGTCGGGGAGGGGCGGAGCACCAGTGGGCTGCAGCAACTGCTGGTCGGGGGCGAAGAGGTCTCAGCCAGTTCCATCAGAGCATGTCAGACGCGACATCCGACGCTGCGAATCTCAAATGGCTACGGCCCGACTGAGAACACCACCTTCAGTCTCTGCTACCCGGTGCCTGCTGGCTTCGACGGCCAGCAGCGGGTGCCACTGGGACGACCAATCCGGAATTCGGTGGTCTATCTGCTGGATGATCATGGCGGGCTGGTTCCGTTTGGCGCGGTGGGGGAGCTCTACGTTGGCGGGGCGGGGGTGGCGCGCGGTT
>NZ_JADPKT010000054.1 GCF_023074075.1 Bradyrhizobium sp. 138
CTCGTTCTGTTGCCACCGCCAGCACCAAATACCTCGGCCGCCGCTTCCTGAAGCTGGGACTTCCACTGCGTGATCTGGTTCGGGTGCACGTCGAAATGCTCAGCCAGCTGGGCCAGCGTCATCTCGCCCTTGATCGCGGCTAACGCCACCTTGGCCTTGAATGCCGGTGCGTGGTGCCGGCGGGTCATCTGCTCATCGTCTCTCCTGATTCGCAGGACAATCTTGCCCGGCGTCAGGCAGAAACTCCACTTATCGTCCTGTCCAGATTTCCGGAGCCAGCTCTTAGCGCCTTGCTCTTTGCCTCTCGAGCGCCGCATCTCCTGGTGGCCTGCCACTGAACTTTCTCGGGATCTGAGGCTCAGATTGCACCCCGATTGCTTAGGTGGAGCCATGGACGACCGGCAGAGCTGGTCAGAGTTGAACAGCCGATCGAACTTTGCGCTGAACGTAGCAGCCGCCGTACGCAGACAAGGAACCATCTCTCCACAGCCCGAAGGTCTGGTCCTAGGGCGGTGAGGCAGCCTGGCCCTTTCTGCTCCCCTGATTTCGTACAAGGATCCTAGAAATGTCACGTTCATGGTTGATGCCGCTAAAGGCGGCCTATAACTGCTCCGTTATGGGATTAGCAGTCGCGGAGCAGCGACCAATGCGTATCTGGCCGACCCGTTGAACGAGACATTCGCACGTGCGATGGCTTAGTCCCTCATGAGTTTCGAGGCAATGCACCTAGCTATCCTGGGACTCAAGAAGGCAGGAACGTGCGGCAGAGGCACTTTGCGGCTGAGCTCAAGCCTTGGCCCAACGGGTTAGACCAGCCTCGGCGATGATCTTGGCGATGGCCGCTTTTTGTTCGTGTGCCAACGGCAGCAACGGAAGGCGCGGGCCACCAGCGTCGCGACCAAGCTGGCTCATGGTCTCCTTGATTGCGGCGTAGTAGGCCCCGGACTGGAAGCAACGATAGAACGCGAAGACGTCTCGGCCGAGGGCATCTAACGTCTTATCGCGAGTGAGCGCCTTGCCCCAGTAATCGCGAATCAAGGGACCGGCGATTTGGTGTGCCATTGCGACCACTCCATGCGCACCAACGGCGCGCGCCGGAACGATCATTGTTTCATAGCCGACGAAAACACGAATTTTATTACCCACGCGCTGCATAAGCTCGCCTACCTGAGCGATAAGTCCGGAGCTTTCCTTGATGGCGACCACCGTTGGAATCGTGGACAGCTGCTCCACGAGAGCGGGGGTGATGTCGACGCCCGCGCGGCGGGGACTGTTGTAGAGCATGAGCGGCAGCGACGTGTTCCGCGAAATGTGGTCGAAGAATGCCACGATCTCGCGCGGGCTCGGCATGGCATAGATCGGCGGAAGAAGCATGCCGCCGGCACACCCCGCCGCGACGGCTGATTGACACGCTTCCAGGACATCTTCGACGCGCAGGTCGGCAACGCCCGCCAGAACGGGTACGCGACGGCCAACGTGATCAACCGTCAACTTGTAAAGGCGCGCACGCTCCGCTTTTGTGAGTGCATAGAATTCTCCGGTGCTGCCAGCGGCGACGATGCCCTGTGCGCCATTCGCGATTGCCTCGTCGATGAGCGCCTTGTATCGGGTATCATTGATGGCACCTTCGGCTCCGAAGGGAGTGACGAGCACGGGAAAGATGCCGCCCCAGTTTACTTGCGTCATGTTCTACTATCCTTTGTTGGAAGATGCAGTTGAAGGTGCGGCCGCTGGCGCAGCGAGAGGGCCGAGAACGGGCCTGTTCCGTAAACCGTCCGACAAAAGCGGCGAGCCTTGGATTGGAGTTCGACGGCAGAAGATCACGCGGAGCGCCGCTCGCAGCGACGACGCCTTGATCCATGAAGACCACCCAATCGGCCAACTCATTAGGGAAACCGATCTCCTGGGTGACGATAACCATTGTCATTCCCTCTGCGGCTAGTTGGCGAATAGCTGCGAGCACTTCGCCCACCAACTCCGAGCGTAGCGCCGAGGTTGGCTCGCGAACAACATGACGGTTGGGCTGCATGGCCAGCGCGCGGGCGATGGCGACCGGGCGGTGGGTAGTGCGGCTTTTGCGGCTTTGGCGGAGAGAGTCATCATTGGTTAGCGTCATTCCAGCCCGTGACGAGTTCGCGGACAATCCTGCATTTACCGCGCCAAACGGAGCAGCCACTTAAGCGATAGATCTACGATCCTACGGCTATGTCACATGTCCGACAGCGTACAAATTCACCGGGGCCGTTCGATGAGAGTGACGGCTTTCCTGCGGAAGATCCATTATCTCGGACACGCAGCAAAAAGAAGGGGCCGGGTTCGTCGAACTCAGGAGACAGCGGTACTTGGTCCGTCTACTTCCTTTTCGGCGGGCAATAGACCAAAATGCAGAACTGTATCTGGGAGCTCTTTGTGCGCAGCTGGCAGGATTGGTTCTCTCGTTCCTCAGGTCGCCGCAACTAACCAAATGGTACGCTCCTTGCACGAAGGCGATTAACGTGTGAGGTCGAATCCCTAGCAAGTGAAATATCGGCAGATACGTGCCTTCACAAAGACGGTGCATCCCGCGGAGCACGATTGTCATATCCGCTGTGAGGCCGAAGCCGGGCTCATGGAATATGGGCCTGCAGCTAGCGGCAAGGCCGCTGGAAGACCTCAGCCGCAAGGCGTTCGCCGTCAACTCCCACTTGAGATTCAATGAACTTCAGAAAGCGAACATGTCCCAGCTCCATGGCATTTACATTGACCACAAGATGACCACCCCATTCGCGATGGCACAGCTTTCGGCGAAGATAAAGTCGCTGGCTACAGACCTGGCGAGGTGTGGAATTATTCTGCTCGCAACTTGCGTGCGAGTTGAAGCCTACGGCGACGCGGCCGCTCTTACAGATATTGAGAGCACGATATTCTCTGGCCTCTCATACAAACGCATTGAAGGTCCAACCGCGATTGCCCGGCGCCTCGCGGAAATTTCGTCCAGCGCTCACTCCCAGATCCTCGGCGAGAGTTACGTCAGCCATCAGCTCGCAAAGTCAATCGAACTTGTAGATCTGAAGTGTCCGATTTCCCAGGTCGCACGGTTCGCACTTGATATCGGTCGTGCCGCGCGTGAGCGACAGGGGTTTGTCGCGTCCTTCGACTACAATCAGATAGTCCGAGACATCATAGCGAGCCGATTTAGGGAGGGAGAGCGACCCGATCGACTTTACGTCATTGGGGCAGGTATGCTCGGTCGCGGGCTGATCAGGAGCGGCGTGGGAGAACGATTCCGCGGTACGATAGTCGTAACCCGCAATCCTAAGGCTCTTCGCAAACGTCTTCGACGTTACACCGATATAGAAGTCGCGCTCTTGCGCCCGGAAGAGATTGGACAAGAGCGCGAACCACGTTCGATCGTGGTCATTGCAACCACGGAAGTCGATGAAAAATACGAGGCCATCCTGCAGAACGGGCTCCTGCGATTGGAGCCACGGACTATTGTAGACTTCTCGTCGGTCCCGGCATTGTCAAGTGCAGCAATCAAGAGTCTTAGCTATTTGAACATGTACAGCGAAGAATTTCTCCAGTTCATCGAACACAACAATAGACAGCTGGCTCCAAAATTGCCGCTCTTGCTTTCTGACATAGAGGCAACGTTGCGAGCGGTCCAGATTCATCTTGCCACAACGACGACAGAGCCGGGGCAGTACACGCAGAGAGAAGGGTAGCAGTGCGCTCCGCATGGCGACAGATGACTCGGCGAATGGTTCGTCCACAAGAGAGTTGACACTTCCAGAACTGCTCAAATTAGTCGTCCGTTCTTCAATCGCGGGCACGATGTCAATCGATCGACAAAAATGATCCACTGCCGGGTTCATGGTTCTTTCCGCGGTCGTCGCTATGCAGGAGCGCCGCATGATAGCGTTCAAGAGGTGTGGCATCTCGATGTTAAGAGCGCGGTGCGTATCGCCCGCAGGGACGACTTCGAGATTGCCAACACCTTCCGTCCCGGCAGGGACGCATGTTCCGCCGAAGGCGGATCTCGGTTGGTTTAAGACTGGTTCATGCGGTGCGTAGCTCTGCCTGGAACTCGGTGCCATCGGTCCAGATGGAATGGAGGATGACAGCCATTTTGCGCGCGAGAGCAACCTTGGCCGTTTTGGCGCCGATGCGTTTGGCCAGCTTGCTGCCCATCGCTTGAGCGCAGAACCTCGCCGGACAACGGTCAGTAGGACGTCCGCGGCTTCGAACAAATGAGTTCGAACCTGGTGGTTGCCGCGCTTAGAGATGCGGCCAGTGCGATCGATCTCACCGGATTGATAACGTCTTGGCGTCAGGCCAAGATAGGCACCAACGTCGGCCGAATGTCTGAAGCGAATGGGGTCATCGGTGGTAACGACCAAGGACAGGGCAGTCAGGGGACCAATACCTGGAACGGTCATCATTCGCCGGACAGTTTGGTCGCCTTTTTCCATGGCCAGGAGTTGTCGATCAAACTTCTCAATTTGCTCGGTCAAACATGACTGGGCAAGGAGTAGCGGCGCGAAAATATCTCGTAAATCCGGCGCGTCAGCAAGCACGGCGTTGACTTTGCCAGGTTGGTCGAACCGGCTCTGCTGAGCACTATTCCCAACCCCTTACACAGATCTCGCATCTGGTTGTCGAGGTCGCGCCGCAGATTCACCAGCTTGGTTCGAGCCGCTAGCATCGAACGGGTTTCCAATTCTCCGACCCCGTCACGGTAGCTTCACGGTACCATCCCATGCGGGCCATTTCGGCCAATCCCTTGGCATCGTTCTGGTCCGACTTGTTGATGCGCATCGATAGCGCTGCGTGGGCATGACGCGCATCAAGGCAAATAGCCGGAAAGCCCAGCGCCCTGAGCTGATGCCAAAGCCAATTTGATAGCGAGCCGGTTTCTCAAAAACGAGCCGCTCAGCATTGCCGGCATGCTGCCGCAAGAGTTTAGCGATGGCCTCTGGATCGGAGGGCACGCAACCTTCGAATGTCACGCCGCTGTTCTGGTCCAAAACGCAAATGCTGGCGTCTTCCATAGAGATGTCCAAACCGACGTACTGCTTCATGAGTTGCTTCCTTTCGATGATTCACCGAGGCAGATCCTACTGGATCTCGAGCCTTCGAGAAGCGGTCAGCCGCGATTACGCCATGTTAAGAACCCGATTTCAGCGGTGAGCGGTCGCTCGTGCCTGCGTGAGGGTGGTCAGGATCAGGCACCAAAAAGCTCTAAGCCAGGCGAGGATGCGGCGGAAGTTGTGGCCGACGGCCGAGAGGATGACGTTAGCCGCATCGCCGGCGCGGCCTTTGAGGTAGCCGCGGCCGAGGTGACCATCGGCCTTCAGGTGTCCGATGATGGGTTCGATGGCGGAGCGGCGGCGCAGCTCGCGCTTGATGACACCGAAGACGCCGCGCTTCTGGCCGGAGATGAAGATCCGTCGGGGATTTTGTGCGTCGTGGCCGCGGTATCCCTTGTCGACATAGGCCCGCTCGATCGCGCAGCCGGTGAGTGTCTCGGTGCGGTCGATGACGTCCCGCAAGGTGTGACCGTCGTACGGGTTATCGAGTAGCGCCCTGGCGTGCAGCACGAACAGGCCCCCGGGAGAACGGCGGTTGTTGGTGACGATGGAGGCTTTGACGCCGATCTATGGACCACGCCCGCGTTGCAAGAGGAATCGACAAAGGGATGTAGCGGTCTGCGCCAATCTATCCCGCTTCGATTTGAAGCTGTCGCCCCGAGCCATTATGGATATCCGCCCACTTCTGTCCTCAATAACTCGCCGGCCTCAAGAAGGGCCATGGCGTCGAACCAGGCTTCAGAAGTGTCGGTGGAACCGTTTCTCCATTCGTCCTTTCCGTCTCGCAAACCTCGGCGGGATGGTGTGCTATTCCGATCGGATCGTGGATCTTCCTCCTTCCCGGGTCTGGCGTCCTATACGGTGTGGCCCAGGAAACTCGCTTCGTAGTCACGGCCTTTTGCGAGCATGCTCCAGGCCATCCGCGCGAGTTTTGCGGCCAACGCAACAACCAGTACATTCGAATGGAGCCGCTTCGATGCTGCCTCCAGCCAGGCTCCGAAGCCGTGCCTGGCCCAGGTTTGGCGCCTCAGCAGTACGGCTCTGGCTCCCTGAATGAACAGTGTTCGTAGATACCGGTTGCCGCGTCTTGATATGCGACCGAGAATGGTTCGATCACCGGTCGAGATTTGTTTCGGTACCAGACCAAGCTATGCCGCAAAGTCGCGGCCCTTCTGGAACGCATCACCAGTTCCGATCGCGGCCATCATCGCGCTTGAGATGATTGGCCCGACGCCCGGCGCACTCATCAGGCGGCGACAATGCGCATCTTGCTCCGCGATCTCGTTGATCTCCTTGGTGACGAGCGCGATGCGACGGTCGAGATAACGCCAGTCCTCGGCCAAGTCCTGGACGAGCCGAACCACCTGAGGTGATAGGCTTTCCGAAGGCATCGAGAGGATTTGGGGGAGTGCCAATCGGAGTGCTGCCGCTCCCTGCCGCACTGGTAGCCCTCGCTCAAGCAAAAAGCCCCGGATTTGATTGACGACCGCCGTCCTCTGCGTCACCAATCGACTGCGAACTCTGTGGAGTGCTTGTAAATCAAGTTGTTCGGCCGACTTCACTGGGACGAACCGCATCGTCGGCCCCTGCGCGGCCTGGGCGATCGCTTCAGCATCCCGAAAGTCATTCTTGTGACCCTTGAGGTATGGTTTGACGTACTGTGCTGGCAAGAGCCGTACTTGATGGCCTAATTTCTCGAGCTTGCGCCCCAGATGATGTGCGCCTGCACACGCCTCCATTCCGATCAGACAACGCTGAACATTGGCCAGCGACTGGTCAAGCTGATTCTCGACCGCTTCTTACGTAGCGTGATTGCGCCGGTGTTATCGAGACCAACGACGTGGAATGTGTTTTTCCCGAGATCGATACCGATGGTGACAATGTTCGTATTCGACATGGCTTGCGCTCCTGCTGCTGCCCCGCCGGGCTCTACGTTGCCGCTGAGAGCGGGCGTGGTCCATGCCATTATCTCGTAAGGCGCGGCTGCTTTGCCCTTGCCGATGCACTCCACCTCGGGGGCGTGGAAGGAATAAAGCTTGAAGCCGCGCTGGCGCTGCTGCTGCGAGCGGATCTGCGAGGCCCGGCTGAGCGGGAGGGCGAACGTGTTCTCAAGCACAGCCTACCTTCGATCTTGCGGCGGATATCGCGGATGATCCGGCCCAGTCAGCTGCGCAGGATGCGCAACTGCCGCTGATGCCGCTTGAATTGCTTGGCATGGGCGTAGCGTCCCGCCGTCATTGTCGCGGTTTTGGCAATGCGAAAGGACTGCCGCAGCTTGACCCCGTGCTTCCTCGCCACATGGTGAGCCCCTTGATCGCCGCGTGCAAGAGCTTGACATCGGTCGGGAAGGTGATCGCCTTGGGCTGCACGGTGGTATCGACTGTGACCCGCTTGAGGTCCTGGCTGCGTAACGCGCCGGCCTCGTGTGCCACCCGCAAGCTCTCGGCCAGCAACAGCTCGAGCTTGTCGCCGAGCCGCTTGCGCCAGTGGCTCAGGTCCGAGCGCCTCGTGCGGGAATGCGTGCTGGAAGAACTCTTCGCCGGTGAAGTACTGGAAATATGGGTCGTGGACCCAGCGCTCGCACACCCCTCATCGGACAGCCCGTAAATGTGCTTGAGCAACAACAGCCCGATCACGAAGCGGGTCGCGATCCCGGGCCGACCATTCTCGCTATGGAGCGGCGCGATCTCGCCGTCGATCCAGTCCCAATGGACCTTGCCGACGAGCTGAACCAGCTCGTGCTTCATATTGATGATTTGGTGCAGCCTGGCCCGGAACAGATCGCCCGATCCCGTCGCCTTCTGCTTCTTTGGCCGCATCGCCCCCTCCGATGCGACCACGGAATCATGGTTGTCGATTCGACGGAATCCTGAAAATGAAATTGCAAGGTTCCGACGCCCGAAGCATCAAACCCCTGCAATCGCAAAAAGCTGGTCTGCCAGATTACGATTCCACATCAGTCACTTGGTCGCTCTTAACGGACGACAAATTACGTGAGGCGCCGGCATCCAGAAACCAGCTTCAGATCAGCTTCGGGGACGAGTGAATGTCGTCGTGAGGACTCAACGTCTGCTTGGCGGAGGAGCTGCCTTGCACTCCAAGCATGACCGCATCGCGCAGTGCCGATAGTAATCACGAACTGAATGCGGTGATTTATGTCAGCCCTAACGAAGCAACGCGTTGATGCCGACCTCGAGGCAGTGCTGGACAGGACGTCCGGGAGCTCGCTTGAGTGGTGGCGTTGAGAGTTGTCCTCATGGTCAACGTCGCCACGGTAGCGACGCAATCAGAATCGTGAGCGGATATGAACACCCTGCGTGCCCTCGGTCAAACAAGCTCAGTACTTACCTGCGCGCTTCCCTGCCCGACCACATATGCGACGGGCACCCACAACATTGCCCTTAGAGCGCGCTCGGATTTCTCGTCGTAACTCCATCGCCGCCGACGCTCGGCCTCCAACACATTGACCTGCATTCGCCGCGTCCTTAAAGGTAGACTTAAGGTCAAATCCTCGGGCCGCATCTCAAACTACGCAAGGGGTGCGCCGCCGGAGGGATACCGAGCTCTGTCTTCAAAGGTTTGGAAGACGCTTGGCGTCAGGTAAGTTGTAGCGTTCGGCGGCATCGATGCGCGGTAAGCCTCCGAGGGGAGACGCCTTGCGGCGGGCTGGCCTGATGGTTGAGAACTGTACGTATGGACAGCCATACGATCAGTACGCTGAATCGACTTGAAGTGGTTGATACAGGCCGGCGGCGCCGCTGGTCTGAGGAGGAGAAGGCGCGGATTGTTTTGGAAAGCCTATCCGAGCCGCGCCTGGTTGCGGCGACAGCGCGGCGATACGGCTTATCACGTTCTCTGTTGGTGACCTGGCGAAGAGCCTTCGCAGCGAACGGAACCAAATCCGAGGCTGGGTTTGTCAGGGCAGTTATGTCCGAGGGCGGGCCCGTGGCGTCGGTGGCGGCCTCGTCGGAGAGCGCGACCGCACATTCGACGAAGCGTCGGATTGAGATCGAGCTGGCTGGCGGACGGCGCGTCATTGTTGATGCGGGCGTCGACGTTGAGGCGCTTCGCCGGATTATCGAGGCTCTGGATCCGCAATGATTCCGGTCCCTACGGGAGTTCGGGTGTGGCTGGCGACGGGCCACACCGACATGCGCAAAGGCTTCGCCTCATTGTCGTTGCAGGTGCAAGAGGTGCTGCGCCGCGATCCGCTGAGTGGTCATTTGTTCTGCTTCCGTGGACGTAGGGGTGATTTGTTGAAAGTGATCTGGCATGACGGCCAGGGAGCATGCCTGTTTACGAAGAAACTCGAGAGAGGTCGTTTTGTCTGGCCGTCGCTGGCGGACGGCGTGGTGTCGATCTCGCAGGCGCAGATGAGCTATCTGTTGTCTGGCATCGACTGGCGCAATCCCCAAGAGTCCTGGCGTCCGACCAGCGTAGGGTGAGACTTTGTTATTTGAGTTCGGCCGCGAATGTGATTCCATCTGGCCATGGAATCCAGCGCCGACCTGCCGCCCGATCTTGCCGCCGCGCATGCAATGATTTTGGCCGAACGCACGGCCAGGCTTGCGGCGGAAGCCAGGCTTGCTGAAGCGGCCAATGCCCAGGCGAAGCAATCGAGCACCGAAGCGCTGATTGCCCATCTCAAGCTCGAGATCGAGAAGCTGCGGCGGACGCTCTATGGCACGCGCTCGGAGCGATCGGCGCGGCTGCTCGATCAGCTAGAGCTGGAGCTTGAGGAGCTTGAGGCGGCTGCAACTGAGGATGAACTCGCCGCCGAGAAGGCAGCAGGCAAGACGCAGACGGTGCGTTCGTTTGAGCGCAGGCGGCCCGTTCGCCAGGCCTTCCCCGACGACATCGTGCGAGAACGCGTGGTCCTGCCGGCTCCGACGCAATGCCCCTGCTGCGGGTCGGCACGGCTGTCGAAGCTCGGCGAAAGCGTGACCTCGACGCTGGAGGAGATCCCACGCCGGTTCAAGGTGATCGAAACGGTGCGGGAGAAGTTCAGCTGCCGGGACTGCGAGGCGATCACGCAGCCACCGGCACCGTTCTATGCCACGCCGCGGGGCTATATCGGACCGCAGCTTCTGGCGACGATCCTGTACGACAAATTTGGTCAGCATCAGCCGCTGAACCGACAGAGCCAGCGCTTCAAATGCGAGGGGATCGACCTGTCGGTCTCGACGCTGGCGGATCAGGTTGGCGCCGGAGCGTTCGCGGTCAGGCCCATCTTTGAACTGATCGAAGCCCATGTGCTCTCCGCCGATAGGCTCCATGGCGACGACACCAAGATCCCGATCCTGGCGAAGGGAAAGACGGATACCGGGCGGATTTGGACCTATGTCCGCGACGATCGGCCATTTGGCGGGCAAGGTCCGCCGGCGGCGCTGTTTTACGCCTCGCGCGATCGGCGCGGCGAACATCCGGTGCGGCATCTTCAGGACTTCGCCGGCATCCTTCAAGCCGACGCCTATAGCGGGTTCAACGCGCTCTTCGATCCCGGGCGCAAGGCGGTGCCCGCCACGGCCGCCTTCTGCTGGGCGCACGGCCGCAGAGCATTCTTCGAACTGGCCGATATCGCCCAGAACGCTCGCCGCGGAAGATCGGCGACGGCGATCTCGCCCATTGCGCTGGAAGCGGTTCGTCGAATTGACCAGCTGTTCGAGATCGAGCGCGAGATCCATGGGTCGAGTGCTGCGGAGCGGCTACAGGTCCGCCAAGACAGAAGCGCGGCCCTGCTGAGCGATTTTGAGGCTTGGCTACGGGTGGAATCCGCCCGGCTCTCGCGTTCGTCCAACGTGATCAAGCCGATCAATTATCTGCTCAACCGATGGGAAGGCTTTGCTCGCTTTGTCCACGATGGAAGGATCTGCCTGACCACGGATGGTGTTGAGAAGCCCTATCGTCAGTTCAAGGCCACTTTTTTTGGCTTCTCCTTCCAGGCCGCCACCATCCGCTCGTACGCT
>NZ_JADPKT010000094.1 GCF_023074075.1 Bradyrhizobium sp. 138
CCGTGCCCACGATCTCTCTCGGCCGCGAAAGATACGTGGGCACGCTTCCGCCGTCGCTCTTCGAGCTATGGCGGACAAGTCGCTTTGCCCACCCTACGGACTGTGGGTATGGGTCCCGGGTCCGCGCTTACGCTTGCTCGGGACGACAGCGGGATGTGTTGCGCCGCTTTCGCCCTACCTTCGATACCCGCTCGCGCGCGAATAGCCCTGGCGGTTCTGCTGATGCGGGCGGCTCGCGACGCTCGCCCGCGCTTCGCTGGAGAGCGGCGTTGCGAGCTTCAGCTCCTCCAGGAAGATCGGCCGGGAGAAGTAATAGCCCTGGGCGTAGCGGATCTTGGTCGCGGCCTGCAGATAAGCGAGCTCCTCGTAGGATTCGAGGCCTTCGGCAATCACGGTCATGCCGAGCGCTTCGCTCAAGGATTCGATCGCGCGCAAAATGCCCTGGCTGCGCGGGCGCTTGTGAATGTCGGTGATGAAGGAGCGGTCGATCTTGATCTCGTCGGCGGTGATGTCGGCCAGCGCCGAGAGCGAGGAATAGCCGGTGCCGAAATCGTCGATCGAGATGCCGACGCCGAGCTTGCGGAACGTCGGCAGGATCTCGTCCTGGAAATGATTCTGGGCGACGAAGGCATCTTCCGTCAGCTCGATCATGAAGCGGTTGGGAAAGCCGGTCTCCTCCAGCGCCCGCGCGAAGCTGCGCATGAATTCGGAATTGCTGGCCTGCTTGGCGGCGACGTTGATGCTGATGGTGGCTTCCGCGCCGAACGTCTCGTTGATCAGGTCGATCGACTTGACGATCTCGGCGAGGACGAGGTGAGTCAGCTCGTCGATCAGGCCGAGCTCGCTGGCGAGATTGATGAACGAGCCGGGTGCCTGAATCACGCCTTCGTCGTCGCGCAGGCGCACCAATGCCTCGATGCCCTTCACGGCGTGGGTGCGGATGTCGACCTTGGACTGGAAGGCGCAGCAGAAGCGCTTTTCCAGTATGGCGAGCCGCAGCGACTGCTCGACCTTCATCCGCGCCTGCGCCTCGCGCTCCATGCTGGAATCGAAGAAGGCGGCCGATCCCTTGCCGCCGTTCTTGATGCGGTACATCGCGACGTCGGCGTTCTGGCGCAGCGTCTCGAAGCTGCTTCCGTGATCGGGATAGAGGCTGATGCCGACCGAGGTGGAGGCGAAGACTTCCGAATTGTCGATGAAGAACGGCGCGGTCAGCCGCTCCAGCGTCGACTGCATGAATTCGGCGACCTCGTCCTGGCTCTGGATCGGCGACAGCAGCAGCAGGAATTCGTCGCCGGAGATGCGCGACAGCATATCGGAATCACGCAGGTCGCGACCGAGCCGCTTCGACAGCTCGACCAGCAGCGCATCGCCGACGGCATGGCCATAATAGTCGTTGATGTGCTTGAAATTGTCGACGTCGAGAAAGGCCAGCGCGAAGCGCTCGCCGCCGCGCTTCTCCGCAAGCAGACTATTGGCGCGATGTTCGATCACGCGCCGCGAGGGCAGTCCGGTCAACTCGTCGAAATAGGCCGACCGGAATAGCTGGTCCTCGAAATTCTTCTGCTCGGTGATGTCGGAGGACGCCGAGATCAGGAGCTCGCGTCCGGCGAGGCGAACGGGACGATGGGTGGTGAGCAGCACCTGGCGTGCGGTGCCGCCGTGCAGCGCCTCCTCGGTGACGACAGGCTGGCCGGCGCTCAGAGCCTTGCGGCAGGCTTCGCGGCGCGGCGCCAGATCGGGTGAGGGTCGGCTGCCGTCCATGCCGAGCTGCGCGGCCGCGGCGTCGTTAACCAGCAGAAGCTCGCCATGCGCGTCCTGCACGGTCAGGCCGGCCGGCAGCATTCTAACGATTTCCTTGAGAAAACCGAGCTCGGCTTCACTCGCGCCGGAATATCTGTTGTCGTTCATAGACGTCATGAATCTTGTTGTTTCAGCGCGTTTTGCAATGGACGCGATCTTGCGTGGTTCCCTCTTAAGTTTGGTTAAGGGGTCCGGAGAAATACGGTGGTGTTTGGAGAAAACTTGCGGCGATGCGACGCGCTGGCGATCGTCATTAACAGAGGGTCAACAGCGCATGCGAAACTGCAGGGGGGCGCGGGTGCGCTTTGGCGCGCGACGCTATTCGCTTCGCGGGATTCGGCACTGCATGATGCAATGCAGCCCGGTCTTCAAATAAGAGATCTCGGTTTTGCCATCGAAGGCCGACAGTGCCGATTTCAGCAGCTTGGTGCCGAAGCCCGGCTCGGACACCTTGTCCACGCTCGGCCCCTCGGTTTCGTCCCAGGTGATGGTCAGGCGGTCGTCGCTGACGGTCCACGACACCTGTAAGAGGCCACGAGGCGCGGAGAACGCGCCATATTTGCCTGCGTTGGTGGCGAGCTCGTGAAACATCAATGACAGCGTGACCGCGAGCTTCGCCGGCAGGAACAGTCGTTCGCCGTTGAGCGTGAAGCGGACATGGCCGTAGGGGCCGAGCTCCGCGATCAGGAGATCGCGGATGTCGCAGCCGGCCTTGTCGATCCGCGAGATCAAATCGTCGGTCGCCGCCAGCGAGCGCAACCGCGGATCGACCCGGGCCCAGACCTGCGGCTGGTCATGCAGCACCTGGTGCACCACGGCATGCACCGTCGACAGCTTGTTCTTCAGCCGGTGCTGGAGCTCGTCGACCAGCAGCTTGCGATAGTCCTCTTCCTCGATCAGGCGCTTGGAGATCCGGCGCTGCTCCGCCAGCAAGGTGCGATAGTGCTCGACGCCCCAGATGGTGAGCGCACAGACCGCCCAATAGAGTGTGAGCAGAGCAAACCGCGCGCGATCGGCAAAGGCATCGCCGAAATTCACGACCACGCCGAGCACGCCGCCGATCAGCGCCGTCACGATTCCGATCCGGAAGCCTCCGAACGCGGCGGCAAAGAACACGGCCGGAAAGTAGGGGGTGAAGTAAACGTCGGGCCGCACATGCGCGAGACCCCAGCGCGCCAGCGTCGCAACCAGCAGGCAGGCCACCGCAAACGTAATACTCAAGCCGAGCGATGGCGGCGCCGTACCCTGCCAACCCCTGCGGAATTCGTCGATCAGCTTCCCCATGCGCAGCCCAGTTGCGATAGGCGTCCGAAAATCGAGCGACCCGTAAGGATGTTACGCATCCCGTCCGCACAAGCATAGCTTGCCTTGGCGGAGGCAGGCAGGGATAGTGGCCACTGCTGCGATGGCAGCGGCCGATGTTCGCCATTTGGCATCAAATCGTTCGAAAACAGGAACATTCCATGGGCAGGCTGGACGGCAAGGTTGCGGTGATCACGGGGGCGACGAGCGGGATCGGATTGCGCACTGCGGAAGTCTTCGTTGCCGAAGGTGCCAAAATTGTGATCGCGGGCCGGCGTGCACCGGAAGGCGAGGCGCTGGCGAAGCAGCTCGGGGAGAGTTGCATCTTCCGTCAGACCGACGTCACGGTCGAAGCGCAGATGCAGGCGCTGATCGCGCTGGCCGTGGACAAGTTCGGCCGGATCGACTGCCTGTTCAACAATGCCGGCGGTCCGGCGCAGACCGGTGGCATCGAGGGTCTCGAGGTCGAGCGGTTCGACGCGGCAATGGCGACGCTGGTGCGCAGCGTCATGCTCGGCATGAAGCACGCCGCGCCCTACATGAAGAAGCAAGGGAGCGGCAGCATCATCAACAATGGCAGCATTGCCGGACGCCTCGCCGGGTTCTCGTCCTCGATGGTCTACAGCGCGGCCAAGGCGGCGGTGATTCATCTCACCAAATGCGTGGCGATGGAGCTCGGCGAGTCCAATGTTCGCGTCAACGCGATTTCGCCCGGCGCAATCGCGACAGGCATTTTCGGCAAGGCGCTCGGGCTCTCGACCGACGCCGCGGAGAAGACGCCGGCGGTGATGCGCGAGGTCTACAAGACCGCGCAGCCGATCCCGCGTGCCGGCCTGCCCGATGACATCGCCCACGCCGCGGTGTTCCTGGCCAGCGACGAATCCAGCTTCATCAACGGCCACGACCTCGTCGTCGACGGCGCCATGACCGGCGGCCGCAATTGGAGCCAGCAGCAGCAGGGCTATGTGGCCTTGCGCAAGGCGTTCGATCAGGGGGCGTAGGGGCTCGGGGGACGGTGCCGTAGGATGGGTTAGACGGCGGCTGCGCCAAGCGCAGTCGCCGGCGTAACCCACCACTTCTCTATCCAAGCGGAAAGCAAAGAGGTGGGTTACGCCTAGCGGACTGCGCTTCGCGCAGCCGCAAGGCTAACCCACGCTACGGGAGCGGTGCTAGACCGCCTTCACCCTGACCTTCAGCCCATCCCGCGGCTTCGGGATCGGCCACATCTGCCAGTCCGGCTTGTAGCCGGGCTCCAGCGACACCTCGAGGTTCTGCAAAAAGTGCCGCGCGAAGCATTTCGCCTGCATGTAGGCGAAGTGCAGGCCGAGGCACATATGCGCGCCGCCGCCGAACGGGACGAAGGCGAAGCGGTGGCGGCCACGCTGCGCCTCCTCGGTGAAGCGCAAGGGATCGAAGCGGTCCGGCTCCGGCCAGATGTCCTTCATGTGATGGGTATAGAGCGGATTGACGCCGACTGCCGTGCCGGCGGGAATGGTAAAGCCCTTGAACGTGAAATCGCGCATGGCGCGGCGCGGCATCGAGGGCACCGGCGGCTTGATCCGCAGCGCCTCCTTGAACGCCATCTCGGACAGCGGCATCTTTTCGAGATCGTCGAAGCTACTCGGCGCATCCGCCGCCAGTCCGAGCGCGAGAACCTCCGCGCGCAGCCTGTCCTGCCAGTCCGGATTGGCGGCGAGCTCGCCGATGAAGGAGGTCAGCGACGAGGTCAGCGTGTCGTGCGCCGCCATCATCAGGAAACTCATGTGGTCGATGATGTCCTGCTCGGACAGCAGCGCGCCGTCCTCATGGGTGGCGCGGCAGAGCTGCGAGAACAGATCATCGCTGCCGTGGTTGCCGCGTCGCAGCGGGATCTGCTCGCGGAAATAGGCGACGATGCGCTTGCGCCCCGCAACGCCACGCGCCATCTGGGTGCCGGGCAGGGGGCGGCGGATCGGGGCGACGGCAGCCGCGACCATGTCGACGAAGGCGCGGTTGATCTCGTCCACCTCCGGTCCGATGTCGGCGCCGAGGAAGGAGGCCGCGGCGAGATCGAGCGTGAGCTGCTTCATCGCCGGGTAGAGCTGCATTTCGCCGGGCTTGGCCTTCCACTGCGCGACCCGCGCGGAGATGCCGCGGTCGAGATCAGCCAAATAGGACTTCATCGGCCCTGATTTGAACGCGACCGACAGCGCCTTGCGGTGCAGCCGGTGCTCGTCGAAATCGAGCAGCATCAACCCACGCGGAAACAACAGGCCGAGCACCTTGTTCCAGCCATGGGTCGACGAGAACAGCTTTTGCTGGTCGAACATCACGAGCTCGTTGGCCTCGGGCCCGAGCAGCACGACATTGGTCTCACCGAACACATGGGTGCGGTAGACCGGGCCGTATTTGGCGCCGTTCGCCTCGATATGGCCCTTGGGATCGGCCAGCACCTGCAGGGTCTTGCCGATGATCGGCCAGCCTTCGTCGCCGGGAATATGCGTCAGGGCATTGCGTTTGGGCGCGGTGAAGGCGGGCGCCGTTGCGGCCACATTCTGCATCGACATGACGATTGCTCCGGTTGGCAAGCTCCGCCAGCGTAGCACAATCCGGGCACCGTGATGCGGCGGTTGCTGGCGCAAATTACCATAGACGACGAGTGGAGTGTGTCCTACCGCTTCGCCGCCTCTTTCTGCAGATCCGGGGCGTTGACGGCGGGGATGGCGCCGCGGCCGGGGCCGGTCACCTTCAGCGCCTCGGCGGCCTTCTCGTTCTCCATGATTTTGGCCATCACCGCCTGGCCTGCGCGCTCGAAGATCGCGCGGTTCTCGATCACGAATTTCTGCGACCTTCGTAAGGAATCGATATAGCCGTTGATCTCGGGCACGACATAGCGCGCCACCATGTCCCAGCTCCGGCGCGTGTTCTCCGGATTGGCCCAATCGTGCACGAAACCGATGATGGCGCCGACGCCGCCGGAGACCTGCATCACGTTCTTGATGGTTTTGACGAGATCGTCGGGCGTGCCGATGGTGGATGCCGCGCCCTCGACGAAGGCGGTCTTGTCCACGGCCTCGTCGGGCGAGGAGAATGCCGTGAGGCCCGGCCGCTGCAGCGTCCCGACATTATACTCGTTGTGCCACCGCATCAGCCCGGCGCCGGCCTCGCGGCGGGCTTGTTCACGCGTTTCGGCGATGTGAAAGGTCAGCAGCACGCGCCAGTCGGCGCGGCTGACGGTGGTGCCGTGCTTCTTGGCGGCGTCCTCGGCGAACTGCCATTGCTGCTGCAGCGACATCAGCCCCTGCGTCGTCATCGAACCCAGCGAGATGATCCCGATGCCGTATTTGCCGGCGAGCGTCATGCCGGAGGGCGAGATCTGCGAGGCCACCACGAACGGCATCTGTTCCTGCAGCGGCAGGATCTGCAGCGCGGCATCGTTCATGGTGAACCAGTCGCTCCTGGCACTGACGCGCTCGCCGTTGAAGAGCCGGCGGATGATGCCGATCGCCTCGTCCTGACGGTCGCGCTGCGTCATCGGGTCGATGCCGAGCGTGTGTGCGTCGGAGGCGAGCGCGCCGGGGCCGGAGCCGAAGATGGCGCGGCCGCCGGTCATGTGGTCGAGCTGCACCATGCGCTGGGCGACGTTGTAGGGATGGTGATAGGGCAGCGACACCACGCCGGTACCGAGCTTGATCCGCTTGGTGCGCTCGCCGGCAGCAGCCAGGAACATCTCGGGCGAGGCGATCATCTCCCAGCCGGAAGAGTGATGCTCGCCGCACCAGAACTCGTCATAGCCGAGCGCATCTAACTGCTCGACCAGGTCGAGATCGCGCCGGAACTGCAGCATCGGATGCTCCCCGATCGGGTGATGCGGGGCAAGAAAGGCTCCGAACTTCAGGCGCGCCATGGCGTTCTCTCCGGCTTTGATTTTCTGTTCGTTGAGACGGTGAGGCTACGTGCCCGATGCCGCGAACGCAATCGCGCGGTGTCCCGCACGGCGGAATGCTGGCATGCGGAGAGCGAAGCGAGATGCGTCTTCTCTCTCCCCAAAGAGGCGAAGAGCACACGAATCCTAACTGCGGGGTCATCGCGATACAGCGCGATCTGAGATCATCGGCGGCGAGTTCAGAGTCATGCACGATACATCAGATCGTCACACGACAAATCGAGTCTTTCCGCCGCTGGTGGGTGCTCGGCCTCCGGCATGTACGGCACCATTGCGCAGATCGGAAATGCGGCCGGAGTGGCCGCAATCGGCGCGGCGTTCTTTGCTGTCGAAGCCTTGCAATCAGCGCGCGCAGGATTTCTGATCTCGCTCGCACTGTTTGTGACATTAATCATGATCTGCGCCGCATTCCTGGCGTGGATGCGCCGCGCCTCTGCACGAAGTTGAGGCATTTGTGGTTAATGCCTGCGAATTCCGCGGGAAATCCCTACGATTTCGTAGGATTGACAGCCCACGGTCTTTTTATTTTGCAATGCAGCAACTATCTGGTTTGGCTGGACGTTGAACGTCGCCCACCAGGAATTTGCCGTGTCGTTAGCCAGAAATGTCGATTTGTTGAGACGTCTGCCGAGGCTGGACGGTCTGCGCTTTGCCGAGCTCGGTCGCAGCGCTGATGCGTCCAGTCCATTGGAAGAGGTCACGGGCTTCGGCGACAACCCCGGCGCCTTGCGCATGTTCTCGTTCGTGCCGACGCAGTTGCAGAAGCCGCGCGCGCTGGTCGTCGTGCTGCATGGCTGCGGGCAGACGGCAGCGGCTTACGATCTCGGCGCCGGCTGGTCGACGCTCGCGAAGCACTACGGCTTCGCACTGTTGATGCCGGAGCAGCAGCGCATCAACAACGGCAACACCTGCTTCAACTGGTTCAATCCGGAAGACACGGTGAGGGGCAGCGGCGAGGCGCAGTCGGTCCGCGAGATGGTCGCGCACATGGTCACGGCGCATCGCATCGATCCCAGGCGCGTCTTCATCACCGGTCTGTCCGCCGGCGGCGGCATGACCTCGGTGATGCTCGCGACCTATCCGGAAGTCTTCGCGGCCGGCGCGGTCATTGCCGGACTGCCCTATGGCATCGCCTCGAATTTGCGCGAAGCGCTGGACGGGATGTTTCACTCGCCGGCGCGTCCGGCGCGCGAACTCGGCGATCTCGTGCGCAACGCCTCCGACTATCGGGGCCCCTGGCCGAAAATGTCGGTGTGGCACGGCAGCGCCGACCGCACCGTCAATCCCGGCAACGCCAACGAGATCGTCAAGCAGTGGCTCGATCTGCACGATCTGCCGGACGTGCCGATGGCGGAGACCAATGTCGACGGCTATCCGCGCCAGGCCTGGTGGAACAAGGACGGCGAGACGCTGGTCGAATCCTACGCCATCACCGACATGGCGCACGGCACGCCGCTCGGGCTTGCCGACAACGATCAACGCTATGGCGTCGAAGGCGCCTTCCTGATCGAGGCCGGTATCTCCTCGTCCTATCACATCGCAAAATTCTTCGGCCTCACCGACTGGATCGCGGACGCCGCCAAGGCGGAGGCCAAGGCCGCAATCAAGCCTGCAACAAAGCCGGCGCTTTCGCCCGCGCCGCATCTCGCCCGCTCGATCCGCGCCGCGGTCGCCGAACAGCCGGCCGAGCCGAAGCGCGGGGAGGCCCGTGGCTTCGATCTCGGCCAGATCATCACGCGCGCGCTGACAGCGGCGGGGTTGATGAAGTAGCCCCGACGTCGGCTCTGCGAACGCAGGGACGACAGCTGAGTTTGCGGCTACGCCGTTGCGTCGATCATCTCGATCGGCGTTGCCGTCACCTCGCCACCAGAGACTTGCCGTGTCATCGCCGAATAGGCCTTGAAGAAGTCGCGCGATTGCAGCGTTTTCTGCGCGTCCTCGTCGGCGACGCTGGCGAGGTGGAAGTAGTGGCCATCGTCGCGATTCTTCAGCACGCGATAGCCGATCCGCCCTTTCAGCTCGGGATCGGCGTCGATCGCCTTGATGAAGCGGGCGATCTCCTGATGCCAAGCCTCGGTGACGCCGTTCCTGAACTCGTATCTGATCATGAAGTGCTTCATGTGACGCTCCCTGTTCGACATGTGCGTCATCATCTGCGGCTCGCGCGCAAACCTGCAAGTATGGACAAAATTGATAGTATGGACTTTTTCGCCGTTGCTCCTATCCTCGTGCCGGTTGGATGCGCATGGAGGAGACGACATGGCAAGGGCAATGCCGGCGCGCAGCTGTCCGGTTGCGGCCTTTCAGAAGATGATCAGCGGCAAGTACAAGCTCCGCATCGTCTGGGACTTGAAGGACGGCCCGCGCCGCTATGGCGAGATCCGAAGCGGACTGCTCCGCGGCACGAATGGCAGCGCGGAGATCACTCCGCGCGTGCTCAGCCGCGAGCTGAAGGCGCTGACGGTGAGCGGCCTGATCGATCGCAAGGACTTTGGCGAGGTGCCGCCGAAAGTCGAGTATCGCCTGACCCGCAAGGGCAAGAGCTTCGTGCCCGTCGTCGCGGCGATCCGGGAGTGGGGCGAGCGTCACCTCGGCGAGGCGGCGGCACTCACCGAGGCCGCCGAATAGGGCCTACATCGCGCCGGTGATGAACGGATTTGTCATCCGCTCCTGGCCGATGCTCGAGCCTGCGCCATGCCCGCAGATGAAGCCGACATCGTCGCCGAGCGGCAGCAGCTTTGTCAGAATCGAGTTGATCAACGTGGCGTGGCTGCCACCGGGCAAATCGGTGCGCCCCACCGAGCCGGCGAACAAGACGTCGCCGACATGGGCAAAGCGCAGTTCCTTGTTGAAGAACACCACGCTGCCCGGCGAGTGGCCGGGGCAGTGGAAGATCTCGAACGAGAGGTCGCCGATCGACACGGTGCCGCCCTCGGCGAGCCACCGGTCCGGCGCGAAATTGCGCACGCCGGTCATGCCGAAGCGCGCGCCGCTCTCCACCACGTTGTCGAGCAGGAACTTGTCCGCTTCGTGCGGGCCCTCGATCGGTACTTTCAGCGCATCGCGCAAGTCGGCCGCACCGCCGACGTGGTCGATATGGCCGTGGGTCAGCCAGATCTTCTCCACGGTGACACCGGTCTGCTTGATCGCGTCCAGGATCTTCGGCACGTCGCCGCCGGGATCGATCACCACGGCTTTCTTGCTGGGCTCGTCCCAGATGATGGTGCAGTTCTGCTCGAACGGCGTCACGGGAACGATGATCGCGCCCGCCTTGGATTGGGTGTCGTTTTGCTCGCTCATGACCTCACAATGCCGATTTTTGCCATGCCGCCAAGCAAAAGATTCGTCTCCGCGCCCGGGAACAACCGTCACACGGCCGTCCCAATTTGACTGCCAATTTGAACCGGGGCGGCGTTGTCGCGTTCTCCCGCGCACGGCGCAGATTTGGGTGGGTTTTTCGGTATGGCTCAAAGCAACGAGAATTGGTGGCGCGACGGAATCTTCTATCAGATCTACCCGCGCTCGTTTCAGGATTCGAACGGTGACGGCGTCGGTGATCTCGCCGGCATCCTGCAGCGGCTGCCCTATGTGAAATCGCTGGGGGTCGATGCGATCTGGCTGTCGCCGATCTTCCCCTCGCCAATGACCGATTTCGGCTACGACATCTCCGACTATACCGGCATCGAGCCGCAGTTCGGCACGATGGAAGACTTCGATGCGCTGATCGCGGCGGTCCATGACAACGGCCTGAAGCTGATCCTCGACCTCGTGCCGAACCACACTTCCGAGCAGCATCCCTGGTTCGTCGAAAGCCGCGCCTCGCGCGACAATCCCAAGCGCGACTGGTACATCTGGCGTGATCCGGCGCCTGATGGCGGCGTGCCCAACAACTGGCTGTCCGAGTTCGGCGGCAGTGCGTGGCAGTTCGACGAGGCCACAGGTCAATATTACTATCACGCCTTCCTGGCGCAGCAGCCGGACCTGAATTGGCGCAATCCGGACGTCCGCGCCGCGATCTACGACGTGATGCGGTTCTGGCTCGAGAAGGGCGTCGACGGTTTTCGCGTCGACGTGATCTGGCACCTGATCAAGGACGCCGAATTCCGCGACAACCCGCCAAATCCTCATTACGTCGAGGGCCGGCCGCCGAACGAAAGGATCATGACGCAATATTCCACTGATCAGCCGGAGGTGCACGACGTGATCGCGCAGATGCGGCGCGTCACCGATGGGTACGGCGCCCGCGTGCTGATCGGCGAGATCTATCTGCCGCTGCATCGTCTCATGGCCTATTACGGCAACGACCTCACCGGCGCGCAGATGCCGTTCAATTTCGCGCTGCTCTCGACGTTCTGGAGCGCGCGCTCGATCGAGAAGATCATCGAGGATTACGAGAAGGCGCTGCCGCGCGGCGCCTGGCCGAACTGGGTGCTCGGCAACCATGATCGCCCGCGTGTGGCGAGTCGCGTCGGGCCGGAACAGGCCCGGGTCGCCGCCATGCTGCTGCTGACGCTGCGCGGCACGCCGACGCTCTATTACGGCGATGAGATCGGTATGCACCAGGTGGCCATCGCGCCGGAGGATGTCCAAGATCCCTTCGAGAAGAACGTGCCCGGCATCGGCGTCGGCCGCGACGGCTGCCGCACGCCGATGCAGTGGGATTCTTCCCAGTTCGGCGGTTTCTCCGCGGTGCGGCCGTGGCTGCCGCTGCCGGAGCATTATGTGCGTGACAACGTCGTCAACCTCGAAGCGGATGCGCGCTCGATCCTCAATCTCTACAGGCGCCTGATCGACTTGCGACAGAGCTGTCCGCCGCTGGTGGCGGGCGAATATCATCCGATCGCGGCGCAAGGCGATCTGCTGATCTTTCGCCGCGTGCTCCAGGGCAAGGCGGTGATCGTGGCTCTCAATCTCGGTGCGGAGCCGATCGCGGTGACGGCCAGCGCGATAAAGTTCGGCAGCAGCATCTTGCTGTCGACGTTCCTGGATCGCGAGGGCGAGCGGATCGAGGGCGTGCTGAATCTACGTGGGAATGAGGGAGTGGTGGTGGTGTCAACGTAAACTATCGTCCCGGATCGTCGCACGCTTGAAGTGCGCTTGTCCGGGACGACAGCGGTGTGGAGGCAGCGAAGGGCTAGATCACCCCGGATGCCTCTTCCCTCGCACCGTGTTGTCGTCGATATCACTCCGCTTCAAGAGATAATCCAGCCCGCCGACCCGGTACCAGCGATACCCGTAGGGCTCCAGCACGACGCGATGCTGGCCGCGCTTGTCGACGCGGCTGTGGTCTTCCGCAAGCAGATTGATCAACAGCTTGCCGGCCTCGCCTGACAGCCCGGTCGAGAACGCGATCTCGCGCGGCTTCTCGTCGAGATTGTGCACGAACAGCACCGAATTGTTGCGCCAGTCGTAGCGCATGATGAACACGGCGGGATCGCGCACCGGAATGATGGCGAAATCGCCCCAGCCGACCTCCGGCACTTCTTTCCGCATGCGGACGATGCGCTCGGTCCAGTTCAGCATGGAATTGGGATCGCGCCGCTGCTTGGCGACGTTGACGTGCGGATAGCCGTACGGTCCCTTGTCGATGACGGGGCAGGCCGGCCTGTCGCTCTTGGTGAAGCCGGCATGCGGCTCGGTCGACCAGTGCATCGGCGTACGCGCGCAATTGCGCTCGGGCAGCGAGAGGTCGTCGCCCATCGCGATCTCGTCGCCATAGCGGATCACGGGCGTTCCCGGGAGCGTGCACATCAGGCTGTAGGCGAGCTCGAGCCGCCTGCGGTCGCCGCCCAGCATCGGCGCGAGGCGGCGGCGAATGCCGCGGTCGTAGAGCTGCATATCCTTGTCGGGGCCGAATGCTTTGAACACGGCATCGCGCTGCGCCTTGGTCAGGCGGCCGAGATCGAGCTCGTCGTGATTGCGCAGGAACAGGCCCCATTGCGCCGTGGCCGGCCGCGGCTTGGTCGCCTTCAGCGCCTTCGCCAGCGGGCGTGAATCGGCGGAGGCCAGTGCATAGAACAGGTGCTGGTTGACGTGGAAGTTGAACATCATGTGCATGCGGTCGGCGTCGCGGCCAAAGTACTCCATGTCCGTCTTGGGCAGCACGTTGGCCTCGGCGAGGATGATGGCGTCGCCCTGCCGCCATTGCAGGAATTCGCGGAACGCGCGCAGCATGTCGTATTGCTCGACCGGCGTCTTCACCTTCGCGCCCTTGGTCGCGATCACGAAGGGCACGGCGTCCATGCGGAAGCCGGAGACGCCGAGCTGGATCCAGAAGCCCATGATCTTGAGAATTTCCGCCTGCACGTACGGGTTCGACGTGTTGAGATCGGGCTGGAAATCGTAGAAGCGGTGGAAGTAGTAGGCGCCGGCTTCCTTGTCCCGCGTCCAGGTCGATTTCTGCACGCCGGGAAACACCATGCCCTTGTTGGCATTGGCCGGCTTCTTGTCGGACCACACATACCAATCGCGATAGGGCGAGGCCTTGTCGCGCCGCGCCTCCTTGAACCAGTGGTGCTGGTCCGATGTGTGGTTGACGACGAGGTCGATGATGATACGGATGCCGCGCTGCTTGCAGCCATGGGCAAACTCGACGAAATCGCCGAGCGTGCCGTAGCGGGCATCGACGCTGTAATAATCGGCGATGTCGTAACCGTCGTCGCGGCCCGGCGAGGTCTGGAATGGCATCAGCCAGATCGTGGTGATGCCGAGGCCGTGCAGATAGTCGAGCCGGCGCAGCAGGCCCTTGAAATCGCCGATGCCGTCGCCGTTGGCGTCCATATAGGAGCCGACGGACAGGCAGTAGATCACGCCGTTCTTGTACCAGAGATCGTCGATCATGCGCCGATAGCCTCGGGTGGTTCCGCCGAGGTGCGGCGGCTGCGTGATAAGTGCGTGGGGAAGGGGAGGTTCCGTGCCTCGTCCGGTCGCGCCATGCCCGCCTGGAATGACGCGCAGAATGGAATCGGCTAATCTCCGGGCATGGACAACACCGCCCGCATCGCCCTCGTGCCGCCACCCGATCGCCGCCAGTCGGAGACCGCGCTCGCGATCGCGCGCGGCACATCCCGGCTCCTGCGTTCGCTCGGCTTCTCCTGCATCAGCGAATTGCCGCTGCCCTCGGGCCGGCGTGCCGATCTCGTGGCATTGAACGAACGCGGCGAGATCTGGATCGTCGAGATCAAGTCGTCGGTGGAGGATCTGCGCGCCGACCAGAAATGGCACGAATACCGCGCCCATTGCGACCGGCTGTTCTTCGCCTTCACCCAGGATCTGCCCTGCGAGATCTTTCCGCAAGACACCGGCCTGATCGTCGCCGACGCCTATGGCGCGCACATGCATTGCGAAGCGCCCGAGCACAAGCTCGCCGCGGCCACGCGCAAACAGATGACGGTGCGGTTCGCGATGGCGGCAGCCTTGCGCATCAACCGCCTGGTCGACCCGCAGGGGCACGCCGAGTTTTGGGAGTAACGGCGCCCCAAACGCAGGTGCCGTAGGTGGGCAAAGCGTAGCGTGCCCACCACCTCTATCCAATGCAGACAGATCGTGGGCACGGCGCTGCGCGCCTTTGCCCACCCTACGGCATCGTTACCTCGGCGCGCGCTTGGCCAAAATCCGCTGCAGCGTGCGGCGGTGCATGTTCAGCCGCCGCGCCGTCTCCGAGACGTTGCGGTTGCACATCTCGTAGATGCGCTGGATGTGCTCCCAGCGCACGCGGTCGGCCGACATCGGGTTGGCCGGCAGCTCGGATTTCTCCGCGCTGGTCGACAGCAGCGCCGCGACGACGTCGTCGGCATCCGCGGGCTTGGAGAGATAATCGATCGCGCCCATCTTCACCGCGGTGACGGCGGTGGCGATGTTGCCGTAGCCGGTCAGCACGATCGCGCGCGCATCCGGGCGCTTCTTCTTCAGCGCCGAGACCACGTCGAGGCCGTTGCCGTCGCCGAGCCGCAAGTCAACCACGGCATATGCGGGCGCCGCCTTGCCGATCTGCGCAAGTCCGTCCGAGACGGTATCGCATGACGTCACGTCAAAGCCCCGTGTCTCCATCGCGCGCGAGAGCCGCTCCAGGAACGGCTTGTCGTCCTCGACGATGAGCAGCGAGCGGTCGGTCTGTTCGTTCAGTTCGGCGATGGCGTTCAAGGTGTTGTCCTTTTTCCAGCGCATTTACATATGGCGTCGCAATCGGTCGATGCCAAGGCGGCAAATAGTCGATCGGCGCCGTTGTGCGACGCAAGGTCGCGCCCTATCCTATTGTTTCTTCGAGGGTCTCGATAGCCTCAAAACGCTGTCTCGGCCAAGTGATCTGAACCACCGCGCCGTGTTCCGGAAAGATCCGGTTGGTAAACGAGACCCTGGCGCCGGTGCGTTCGAGCAGTGTGCGCGCGATGAACACGCCCAATCCGAGGCCGCGCCGTTCACCGCTGCCATCATCCTGGCTGCGCCGCCGCGACAGATAGGGCTCGCCGATCCGGTTGAGGATATCAGGGGGAATGCCGGGGCCGTCGTCGGAGATCACGAGCTCGATAATGTCCTTGTTCCACCACGCGTTCACCTCGACGGTGGTGCGAGCGAAATCGACCGCGTTCTCGACGATGTTGCCGACGCCGTAGAGGATCGCCGGATTGCGCGAGCCGACGGGCTCGGCCACGGCGGCGACCGCGATCCGCACCTTGATCTCGACGCCGAAATCGCGGTGCGGAGCCACCACCTCCTCGATCAGCTCCGACAGCTTCATGCGGTCGAACGGTGCGCCGGTGGAGGAGAGCTGGGTGATCTTGCTCAGAATATCCCGGCAGCGCTGGGTCTGCTCGCGCAGGGTCTTCAGGTCGGCGGCAAAACTGGCGTCCGTCACCGTCTTTTCCAACTCGCGCGAGATCAGGAAGATCGTGGCGAGCGGCGTGCCGAGCTCATGCGCGGCTGCAGCTGCGAGTCCGTCGAGTTGAGTGAGATGCTGCTCGCGCGTCAGCACCAGCTCGGTCGCGGCCAGCGCGTCCGCGAGCTTGCGCGCCTCTTCCGTCACCTGGAACGAGTAGAGGCTGGTGACGCCGATCGCGAGCGCGATCGAGAGCCAGACGCCGACGAGATAGATCGGCGGCAGCACCAGCGGATCGTCGGACTCCCAGGGCAGCGGCAGGTGGTAGAAGAACAGCACCGAGGCGCAGGCTACCGCAAGCAGGCCGAGGCCGAACGTGAAGCGCGCCGGCAGCGCCGTGGCCGAGATCAGCACCGGCGCGAGGAACAGGAACGAGAACGGGTTCTGCAGGCCCCCCGTGAAGAACAACAGGCCGGCCAGTTCCACGATGTTCAGCGCGAGCAATCCGGCCGCCTGCATCGGCTCCAGCCGCTGCATCGGATTGGCCGCGGTCTGGAGTCCCAGATTGAGCGCCGCCGACAGGGCGATGATGCTGACGCAGGGGACGATCTCGACGTTGAACTCCAATCCCTGCGCCACAATGAAGATTGCGGCGAGCTGGCCCAGCACCGCGAGCCAGCGTAGCCGCAGGATCGTGTCCAGGCGGATATGCCGCTGCGCGTGGCGGAAGTTGGAGGCGGCAATTTCGGTCATATCGGCCAATGTGGCGGTGCCTTCCAAGGTCACAAACGCTGGGCTCGCGGAACCACCGGATTACAAGCCTTGCGCTCCCTGCCGCAATAGCAGAAGAACGGTCAGCATGACCGAGAATGACAAGGCTTCAAGTCGGCCGACTGTCGCGGAGCGCAGTGCGTCCGCGGCGATCACGGTCGAACATCTCGTCAAGGTCTACAAGCAGACCCGCGCCGTCGACGATATCTCGTTTTCGCTGCCGCGCGGCAGCATCACCGGGCTGCTGGGCGGCAACGGCGCCGGCAAGACCACCACGATCGCGATGATCATGGGCCTGGTGCTGCCGACCTCCGGCCGCGTGCAGGTGCTCGGCCATCGGATGCCCGCGGAGAGCGCGGCCGTGCTGGGGCGGATGAACTTCGAGAGCCCCTATGTCGACATGCCGATGCGGCTGACGGTGCGGCAGAACCTCACCGTGTTCGGCAAGCTCTATGCGGTCAAGCACCTCGCCGGCCGCATCGCCGAGCTCGCGGACGATCTCGATCTCACCGAATTCATCGACCGCGCCAACGGCAAGCTGTCCGCCGGGCAGAAGACCCGCGTTGCGCTTGCCAAAGCGCTGATCAACCAGCCCGAGCTGCTGCTCCTGGACGAGCCGACCGCCTCGCTCGACCCCGATACCGCCGACTGGGTGCGAGCGCATCTGGAGCGCTATCGCAAGGAGAACAACGCCACCATCCTGCTGGCATCGCACAACATGCTCGAGGTCGAGCGGCTCTGCGACCGCGTCATCATCATGAAGCGCGGCCGCATCGAGGACGACGATACGCCGGAGGCGATCATGGCGCGCTACAACCGCACCACGCTGGAGGAGGTGTTTCTGGACGTCGCGCGCGGCCGCGTGAACGGGGTGAAGGAGGCGGCAAGGTGAGCGGGCTCCAATGTGTCTGCCGTAGCCCGGGTGAGCGCAGCGACACCCGGGAACGCGCTAAGCAAAACCCCGGATGTCGCTTCGCTCATCCGGGCTACCGGAGAGAGTCATGACCGAGCTCTCCCTCCACCGCGGCATCTCCGTCCATCGCATCGGCGCGATGATCCTGCGCTATTGGTATCTGTTGATGTCATCCTGGCCGCGGCTGCTCGAGCTGCTGTATTGGCCCGCGCTGCAGGTCATCACCTGGGGCTTCCTCCAGCTCTACATCGCCGAGAACGCCAATTTCTTTGCGCGCGCCGGCGGCACGCTGATCGGCGCGGTCATCCTCTGGGACATCCTGTTCCGCGGACAGCTCGGCTTCTCGATCTCGTTCCTGGAGGAGATGTGGGCGCGCAACATCGGCAACCTCATGATGAGCCCCTTGAGGCCCATCGAGTTTCTGCTGTCGCTGATGGTGATGAGCCTGATCCGGCTTGCGATCGGGATCATCCCGATGACGCTGCTGGCGCTGGTCATGTTTCACTTCAACGTCTATGCGCTCGGCCTGCCGCTGATCGCGTTCTTCTGCAATCTGATCTTCACCAGCTGGTCGGTCGGCATCTTTGTCTCGGGCCTGGTGCTGCGAAACGGCCTCGGCGCCGAGAGCATCGTCTGGACCCTGATGTTCGCGATCCTGCCGCTCGCCTGCGTCTACTATCCCGTCAGTGTGCTGCCGGTCTGGCTGCAATACGTCGCCTGGGCGCTGCCGCCGACCTATGCTTTCGAGGGAATGCGCGCGCTGCTGATCGAAAACACCTTTCGCGCCGACCTGATGCTGGATGCGCTGGC
This sequence comes from Bradyrhizobium sp. 138, assembly GCF_023074075.1. GTDB lineage: Bacteria > Pseudomonadota > Alphaproteobacteria > Rhizobiales > Xanthobacteraceae > Bradyrhizobium. Next base: position 18,340 of record NZ_JADPKT010000094.1, read on the forward strand.
CATCAATGCGGCCCTTCTGGTTGCATCTTTTGCAGCATTCCTTGCCCTTTTGCGCAGCGCCAAGCGGAACGGCTCGCTGCTGTCGGGTGGCGAATAACGTCACTTTCTCGTGGATTCAGCCTGATTTAGCCGTTCTGCTTACGTAGATGTACGGAACCATGCATTGACGCAATATTGCGCATTCGGCAGTATGCTGCGATGCGAAGAGGAATATAGCGATGCCGATTGGTGAGTTTGGCGGCGCGCCGCCCCTGGCGGCCGAAGGCAGTCCGGTCCTGACGACGCCGATGTACTGGATGTACGAGATGGCGCACGCCTCCCTCAATCCGGCACGTGCGGTCACTGACGCAACCAAGCTGCTGTTTCAGAACCCGCTCAATCCCTGGGCGCGCACCGAGGTCGGCAAGTCGGTCGCCGCGGCCTGCGAGTTGTTCGAGCGTACCACGCGCCGCTACGGCAAGCCGGAATGGGGCCTCAACGACACCGAGGTCAACGGCATCCGTGTTCCGATCGAGATCCGCTCGGTCTGGGAAAAGCCGTTCTGCCGGCTGCTCTACTTCGATCGTAAATTCACCCGTCCGCTGCGCAGCCCGCAGCCGCGCGTGCTGATCGTCGCGCCGATGTCCGGCCATTATGCGACGCTGCTCCGCGGCACCGTCGAGGCCTTCCTGCCCGCGCATGAGGTCTACATCACCGACTGGGCCGACGCCCGCATGGTGCCGCTCAGCGACGGCCGCTTCGATCTCGACGATTACATCGATTACATCATCGAGATGCTGCACGTTCTCGGCGGCAACACCCACGTCATGGCGGTGTGCCAACCCTCGGTGCCCGTCGTCGCCGCCGTCTCGATCATGGAAGCGCTGCGCGATCCGTTCGTGCCGACCTCGATGACGCTGATGGGCGGCCCGATCGACACCCGCCGCAACCCGACCTCGGTGAACAATCTCGCCCAGCAGCGCGGCATCGACTGGTTCCGCAACCACGTCATCACCAAGGTGCCGTTCCCGCATCCGGGCATGATGCGTGACGTCTATCCGGGATTCTTGCAGCTCAACGGCTTCATCAGCATGAATCTCGACCGGCATATGGACGCCCACAAGCAGCTCTTTGCCCATCTGGTGAAGGGCGACGGCGACCTCGTCGACAAGCATCGCGAATTCTATGACGAATATCTCGCGGTGATGGACCTCTCCGCCGAGTATTACCTGCAGACGGTCGACACCGTGTTCGTGAAGCACTCGCTGCCGAAGGGCGAGATGACCCATCGCGGAACGCGCGTCGATCCCTCCAAGGTCACGCGCGTGGCGTTGATGACGGTCGAAGGCGAGAACGACGACATCTCCGGCCTCGGCCAGACCGAAGCAACGCACACATTGTGCAGCTCGATCCCCGATCATCGCCGCATTCATTACGTCCAGAAGGGCGTCGGACATTACGGCGTGTTCAACGGCTCGCGCTTCAGGTCGGAAATCGTGCCGCGGATCCATGACTTCATGGTTTCGGCGGCGAATCCGAGTTCATTGCAGGCGCGCGCCGCCGAATAACCTCCGTTTCGGCTTTCCCGTCGAAAATCAGGCCCTGTTCGAGACTTCCGGCAGGGCTCGGTTCCCTCCAGATTCGCGGTATTTAGGTAGCTTTATAGGAGTGAGTCTGCCCTCATCCCTTGGGGGTGCCGCATGCATCCAGCGGGGGCGAAAAAAGCCGGTTCCAACCCCAGTCTGTAGGGTCTCCCGGACGCCAGACCGCTGTATATTGGGCAAATGATTTGTTTTTGCGCCGAGCGCTTTCCCTGGCGGCGGTTATGGCAGAATCCGGGCGCCCTCCTGCCCCCCGGACTGACAGACATGGCCACTCGCGCACTCCTCTATCGGCGGCCCCACGAACCAAAGACCCTCGTCATCACCCACGGATCGCAATTTTTTGCCATCCGATTGCGCCGGCACAGACGCGCGCGCCGCTACACGCTCAGAATCCATCCGAGCGACCGCGAAGCCATCCTCACCATGCCGCCGCGCGGCACACTGGCCGAAGCGAAAGACTTCGCGCAGCGTCACGGTGCGTGGATCGCCGCCCGTCTCGGCCGCTTGCCGAAGGCCGCGCCGTTCCAGCCGGGCACAGTGATACCGCTGCGCGGCACGCCGCATCGCATCGTTCATCGCGCCGGCACGCGCGGCACGGTATGGACCGAGACGCGCGACAGCGGTGAACGCATTCTCTGCGTCGCCGGCGGGCTCGAACATGTCGATCGCCGCGTCGGTGACTTCCTCAAGCGCGAGGCGCGTCGCGATCTGCAGTGTTCGGCGGAGGCCTACGCTGCCGAGCTCGGCGTCAGGGTCAAGCGTCTCTCGATCCGCGATCAGTCCAGCCGCTGGGGCTCTTGCACCTCAGCCGGCTCGCTGTCGTTCTCCTGGCGCCTGATCCTCGCGCCGCCCTTCGTGCTCGACTACCTCGCCGCGCATGAAGTCGCCCATCTCGTCGAGATGAACCACTCGGCGCGCTTCTGGCGCGTGTGCGGAAAGGTCTGTCCCTCGATGGAGCGCGCCAAGAAGTGGCTCGACACGTACGGGAATGATCTGCACCGCTACGGGGTCGAGGATTAGGGCGGGCTGCCGCCTAACGCTCGCTGCCGTCGCCCGGCTTGACCGGGCGATTGTTATTGAGCCGAGGGGCCGCGGCGTACTTCGCGTAGCCGGACCTGACGGCCGACTTCCAATTGCGCTTAGGTGTCTGCGCAAGCCGTTGATTTCGCTATCCGCGGCTACTGTGCATGGGGTTGTTTTCGCAGTTTTGTCTTGAGGCCGCACGGACCTCAGACAGCACCTATCGATTTCCGCCAAACAGCCGGTCCATCAGCCAGCCATCGAGCCCGGCAGCAGGCTCCGGCCGCACATTGGCGCGCGTCGGTGGCGGCGGGCGATAACCGCCATTGTTCATCGGCGCCGCCGCCGTCGGCGGTGACACCTGCGAGGCCGCCTGCGCGAGGTTCGACAGGCCCCATCCGCCGGGTGAGCTCGGCAAGTTCGCGACCGGCACACCCTCGTGCGCGGTCTTCATGAAGCGCGTCCAGACTTCCACCGGCAGGCCGCCGCCGGTGGCCTTCTTGGTCGGCGAGTTGTCGTCATTGCCGAGCCAGACGCCGGTGACGAGGTTGGCGGTGTAGCCGATGAACCAGGCGTCGCGATAATCCTGGCTGGTGCCGGTCTTGCCGGCCGCCGGCCAGCCCGGGATCTCCGCCTTCTTGGCGGTGCCTGATATCAGCGTCTCCCGCATCATCGCGTTCATCATGCCGGCATAGCGGGGATCGATGACCTGGTTGCGCTCCTCCGCCTGGCGCATGTAGAGCAATTTGCCGCTGAGCGTCCTGATCCGCGTCACGACATGCGGCGCCACCGTGAGGCCGCCATTGGCGAAGGGCGCATAGGCGCCGACCAGCTCGACCACGGAGACTTCGGAGGTGCCGAGCGCGATCGAGGCATTGGGCTCGAGCTTCGAGGAAATGCCGAGCCGGTGCGCGGTGCGCACTACGTTCTTCGGCCCGACCTCGAGGCCGAGGCGGATGGCGACGGTGTTGAGCGACATCGCCAGCGCCTGCGTCAGCGTCACCGCGCCGAAATATTCGTGGGTGTAGTTCTCGGGTCGCCAGCCCTTGACCTCGATCGGCGCGTCCTGGCGCAGCGTGTCCGGCGTCAGGCCCTGCTCCAGCGCAGTGAGGTACACGAACGGCTTGAACGAGGAGCCCGGTTGGCGCTTGGCCGTGACCGCGCGGTTGTACTGGCTCTCGGAATAGTTCCGCCCGCCCACCATGGCGCGCACGGCGCCATCAGGGGTCATCGCCACCAGCGCGCCCTGGCTGACATTGAACTTGACGCTCTTGGCCGCGAGCTCGTCGATGATGGCGGCTTCCGCCACGCTCTGCAGCTTCGGATCGATCGTGGTCTCGACCTTGATGCTCTCGTCGATCTGGCCGACCAGATCGTCCAACACCTCGCCGATCCAGTCGGCGACGTAATTGATCGTGCCGGCGCCGGCCGGCTTCACATTGTAGGAGGGATGGCCGATCGAAGCCTTCGCCTGCGCGTCGGTGATGAACTTCGCATCCGCCATCGCCGCCAGCACGATTTGCGCGCGGGCTTCCGCGCCTTCGGGATTGCGGTTCGGTGCGAGCCGCGAGGGCGATTTGACGAGGCCGGCGAGCATGGCCGCTTCGGCGACCGTGACGTTCTTGGCCGACTTGCCGAAATATCTTTGCGCGGCGGCTTCGACGCCATAGGCGCCCGAGCCGAAATAGACGCGGTTGAGATAGAGCTCCAGGATCTCGTTCTTGGAGTGCTTGCGTTCCAGCCAGATCGCGAGCTCCGCCTCCTGCAGCTTGCGCTGCATGGTGCGCTCCTGGGTCAGGAACAGGTTTTTCGCGAGCTGCTGCGTCAGCGTCGAGCCGCCCTGCGACACGCCGCGATGGAGCACGTTGGTGACGAGGGCACGCGCGATGCCGACGGGATCGATGCCGAAATGCGAATAGAAGCGGCGGTCCTCGATGGCGATGAACGCCTTGGGCAGGTATGGCGGCAGGTCCTGCAGCGCGACATTGGCGCCAGCCATCTCGCCGCGCTGTGCCAGCATGCTGCCGTCGATGCCGACAATCTGGATCGTCGGCGGACGCTTGGGGATTTCCAGCGACTGGATCGGTGGTAGATGGGCGCCGACATAGATCACGACGCCGATCACGGCGATCACGCCCCATAGACTCAGCACCGCGCCCCAGTAGACGAGACGGCCGAGGCCGAAGCCGCCGCGCGACTTCGACCGGCGCTTGGCGCCGCTGCGGCCGGCTTGCGCTTTCCGCTCGCGCGGCGGCTCGTCGCCGGCATCCTCGCTCTTGCGCTTGGCGGATGATTTCGCTGACTTCTTGGGCTTGTCGTCGCCGCCGGGAATGCGGTCAGCCGGGTTAAGGCGCAGATCGGCGAGCGCTGCGGGCAAGCCGAACAGCGGCTCCTTCCGCCCACCCTTTTTCTTTCCCAACCCCATACGCAAACGCCCGGTCAGCCCGCCCCGCCGCACGCTAGCGGTCGCTGTTTAAGGCCCGGTTACCCCGGCGTTAACGCGTGATTAGGAGATGAGGCATTCGCACCCCGCAGTTCCGCTCCTTTGACGCCGGAGCTAGGATCGCCGGCACAAAACAACAGGGAAACACGTATGGGCCATATCGATCCCACCAAGGAGATCTTCGCGCAATTCCGGGACAACGACCGCCCCGGCCCGATCCACATGCTCAATCTGGTGCGCCTGCGCAAAGAAGCGGCCTATCCGGACGGACGCAAGGCGAGCGGCGCGGAAGCCTATGCCGCCTATGGCCGCGAGAGCGGCCCGGTGTTCGAACGCCTCGGCGGCCGCATCGTCTGGCAGGGCCGGTTCGAGCTGATGTTGATCGGCCCGCAGGACGAACGCTGGGACCATTGCTTCATTGCGGAATATCCGAGCGTTGCCGCCTTCGTCGAGATGATCCGCGATCCCATCTATCGCGAGGCGGTGAAGCATCGCCAGGCCGCGGTGGAGGATTCACGGCTGATCCGGCACGCGGTGCTGCCGGTGGGAAAGAATTTTGGGGAGATCCCAACTTAAGTTCGGAGTCCGTAAGGTGAGCAAAGGCCGGGGTGCGCGAATGCGCATCCCCGGGGCGTGCCCACCATGTCTGTCGTGACCGTGAGAAGATGGTGGGCACGACGCTTGCGCGTCTTTGCCCACCCTACGAGATCACCTCTAACCCGCCGGACCCGCGTCCTCCAGGATCGGGCCGAACAGCTCCCAGCGTTCACCGTTGAACTTCATCATCTGAAGTTGCTTGTTGACGCGATAGTCGGTCGGTGAGGTGTTGGCCTTGATGCCGGGCAGCGACAGGTCGAGCTCCACGTCCTTCAGGCTGGTGGCGACCTTCATGACGTTGTCGCGGGTGAGATCGTCGCCGCATTTCTGGAGCACGTAGGCCATCAACTGCGAGGTCGAGTAGCCGTAGCTGTTGAAGCTCGAATCCTTGTCGCCATCAGGATAGTACTTGGCCATGAACTCGAAATATTTCTTCATGCCCGGATCATCCTTCCAGGTCGGATCGAGCGGATCCTTGCCATAGTTGACGCTGATCACGCCCTTGGAGGCTTCGAGGCCTGCGGGCTTCATCACGGCGCCGACCGAGGTGGCGTTGATGTCGAGAATGTGCACGGGATGCCAGTCGAGCTCGGCGATCTTCTTGATCGCCTGCGCGGCCTGTTTCGGCGTCGTGGCGCTGAAGAACAGATCGGCGCCTGCCGACTTGATCTTGAGGATCTGCGAATCGATGGTGGGGTCGGAGACCTCGTATGAAGCTTCCGCAACGATCATGCCGGCGGCCTTGTCTCCAAGCCCGGCCTTGATGCCGTTCAGATAGTCTTTGCCGAGATCGTCGTTCTGATAGAGGACTCCGACCTTGGCGTTCGGATGGTTCTTGATGATGTACTGGCCGTAGATGCGGCCTTCGACGAAGTAGTTGGGATTGAAACCCATCGTCCATGGAAAGTTCTTCGGGTCCGTGAACTTCGAGGCGCCGGTGGCCGCGAACAGTTGCGGCACCTTCTTGGCGTTGAGATATTTCTGCACGGCAGCGTTCGACGGGGTGCCGAGAAGCTGGAAGGTGAGCAGCACCTCGTCGCTCTCGACCAGCTTGCGCACCTGCTCCACCGCCTTCGGCGGCGAATAGGCGTCGTCGTATTGGATCAGGTTGATCTTGCGGCCATTGATGCCGCCCTGATCGTTGATCATCTTGAAATAGGCGGCCTGGGTCTTGCCGATCGTGGCATAAGCGGAGGCGGGGCCGCTGAACGGGTTGGTCTGACCGATCTTGATTTCGGTGTCCGACGCACCGGGATCATATTTCTTCTGGGCGTTGACCGTCGAGACCGACAGCGCCAAAGCGAGCGCCGTGCCAGTGACCAGATGCAAAAATCCGTTCCTCATTCGCAATTTCCTCGATCTGTTATCTCGATGATCTTTCCGCCGCCGTGGCGGCAAGCGGACGTCATCGCTGAGCGGGAGTGTGGCGGAGGCCTTGCTGCAACGCAAGGCGGGTAAAACCCGCAGTTCGTAGGGTGGTGAGCCGAAGGCGTAACCCACCACGTCTGCGCCGCTGAGGCCGAAGAGGTGGGTTACGCCTAGCGGTTTGCGCTTCGCGCAATCCGCGGGGCTAACCCACCCTACGAGATCCGCCCTTGAACTAACCCGACGGACCCGTGTCCTCGATGATCGGTCCGAACAGCTCCCAGCGTTCGCCGTTGAACTTCATCATCTGCATCTGCTTGTTGACCCGATAGTCGTTCGGTCCGGTGTTGATCTTGATGCCGGGCAGCGCAAAGCTCGGGACGAAGTCCTTGATGCTGGCGACCTGCTTCATGACGTTCTCGCGCGTCAGGTTGTCGCCGCATTGCTTCAGGACCTGCACCAGCAGCTCCGCCACCGAATAGGCGTAGGTGTTGACGGTGTTGAGCTTGTCGCCTTCGGGGAAATATTTGTCCATGAAGGCGAAGTAGGCCTTCACACCCGGATCGTCCTTCCACTGGGGATCACCGGGGTCCTTGCCGTAATTGGTCGAGATGATGCCCTTGGAGATGTCGAGACCTGCCGGCTTCAAGGTCGCCGACACCGGGCTCGCGTTGATGTCGAGAATGTGCACCGGCGTCCAGCCGAGATCGGCCAGCTTCTTGATCGCCTGCGCCGCGAATTTCGGTGTCGATGCGTCATAGAAGAGATCAACGCCCATCGACTTCAGCTTGACCACCTGCGAGTCGACGGTCGGGTCGGTGACCTCGTAGGACACTTCGCCGACGATCATGCTGGCGGCCTTGTCGCCGAGGCCGCTCTTGAGGCCCGCGAGATAGTCGCGGCCCATGTCGTCGTTCTGGTAGAGCACGCCGATTTTGGCGTTCGGATGCTCCTTGAGAATGTACTTGGCGTAGATCCGTCCCTCAGACACGTAGTTGGGATTGTAGGCGATGGTCCAGGGATAGTTCTGGGGGTCGTTGAAGCGCGCCGCGCCGGTCGAGGCCAGCAGCTGCGGCACCTTCTTGCCGTTGAGATATTTTTGCACGGCGGCATTGGCCGCGGTGCCGATCAGCTGGAACGTGAACAGCACCTCGTCGCCTTCGACGAGCTTGCGCACCTGCTCCACCGTCTTCGGCGGCGAATAGGCGTCGTCATATTGGATCAGATTGATCTTGCGGCCGTTGATGCCGCCCTGATCGTTGATCATCTTGACGTAGGCGGCCTGGGTCTTGCCGATATTGGCATAGACGGAGTAGGCGCCGGAGAACGGCACGGTCTGGCCAATCTTGATTTCGGTGTCGCTCGCCCCGGTGTCATATTTCTTTTGTGCGAGGGCTTGAGTGGCGGAGAACGCGAAAGCGAGCGCCGCCGTGGCAGCTAGGAAGGCTCTGCGATTGTTCATGTTGGTTGTTCCTCCTGACGGAATTTTCGGCCGACGGTCTTTTTCCGTTGATTGCAACGGTCGCCATCGCTGCCGAAGATTGTGGAGGAAGCTTCGCCGCCGCGCAAGGATCGCAGCGCTCCGCCGTAGCGTCTCAGGCCAGAAGCTAAGCCAGGAACAACGCAGCCAGCGCGACCGCCGCCGGCAGCGCCTGCACCATCAGGATGCGGCGGCTGACGGTCGCGGCGCCATAGGCGCCGGCCACGATCACGCAAAGCAGGAAAACGCCTTGATCTGGAATGCGAAGGCTGGATTGCCGTGGGCGAGACCCCAGATCAGGCCGGCGGCGAGGAAGCCGTTATAGAGCCCCTGATTGGCAGCCAGCACTTTCGTGATCTCGGCCTTGTCCGGCGTGTTACGAAACACCTTCAGGCCCTGCGGCTTGTCCCAGAGGAACATCTCCAGGATCAGGAAGAAGACGTGCAGCGCGGCGACCAGCGCCACCAGGACATTGGCGATCAGGGTCAAAGTCAGCTCCCCCCAGAAGCATCAGCTTTCGGGTGGACGTTAGCATGGCCGGCATGGCAAGTGCGATGAGCGTGTTTCGATGTGATGGTGTCGCAATGGCCAGCCGATCAACCAAACTCCCTGTCAGCTTCGGCCTCGATCGCCTGACGACGCCGATCGGAATCGCCTTGCTGGTCACCGACGCCGAGGGTGCGCTGCGTGCACTCGATTGGGACGATTACGAGCACCGCATGCGCGAGCTCCTGCGCCTGCACTACGGCGCGGTCGATCTGAGCGACCGGCCTGCGCCCGCGGCGATGCGGATGGCGCTGTCGGGCTATTTCGAAGGCGATCTCGGTCAGCTCTCGAGCATCGCATGGCGCATCGCCGGCACGCCGTTCCAGCAGAAGGTCTGGACGGCGCTCGCGCAGATCCCCGCGGGCACCACCATGAGCTATGGCGCGCTCGCCGCAAAGATCGACACGCCGAAAGCCATTCGCGCCGTCGGCCACGCCAACGGCTCCAATCCGATCAGCGTGGTGCTGCCCTGCCATCGCCTGATCGGCGCCGATGGTTCGCTGGTGAAATATGGCGGCGGGCTGGAGCGGAAGAGGTGGCTGCTAAGGCACGAGGGGGTGGAGGTGTAGGTCGCCCCCTCACGCCGCCGGCTGGACCGCCTTGTCGCCGGCCATCACGTGGGTCAGCGCGCTCTTGATCGCGGCCTGCCGCGTCGGCGCGTTGATCTGGGCGCCGAGGAGGTCGGTGACGTAGAACACGTCGCGGGCGCGCTCGCCGAAGGTCGCGACATGGGCCGAGGCGATGTTGAGGTTGAGCTTGGAGATCGCGGTGGTCAGCTCGTAGAGCAGGCCGGGGCGGTCGAGGCCGGAGACCTCGATCACGGTGTAGCGATCGGACCATTGGTTGTTGATGGTCACTTCCGGCTCGATCACGAACGGTCGCGCCTTGCTGCGCACGGTGCGCCGCGCCACCACTTCGGGCAGGCGCAGCTTGCCTTCCAGCACGTCCTCGATCATCTCGCCGATGCGGGTGGCGCGTCGTCCCTCGTCCTCGTCGCGGTCGTATTCCCTGGAGATCGAGATCGTGTCGAGCGCGCGGCCGTCGGTCGTGGTGTAGATCTGGGCGTCGACGATGTTGGCGCCGGCCGAGGCGCAGGCGCCGGCGATGATCGACAACAGCCAGGGATGGTCGGCGGCGAAGATCGTGAGCTCGGTGACGCCGCGCACCTCGTCGAAGCCGACATTGATCGCGAGCTTATGGCCGGCCTGCTCGCTGGAGCGGACGAAACGGGCGTGACGGATTTTTCGCGGGAGCTCGACCTTGAGCCAATAGGCCGGATAGTGCCGGCCGATATAGGCATCGAGCTCGTCCTCCGGCCATTCGGCGAAGGCCATGCGGAATTCGGCATGGGCAGCCGCGAGGCGCTTGCCGCGATCGACCTCCGAGAATCCGCCGGTCAGCACCGGCTCGGTCTCGTAGTAGAGCGAGCGCAGCAGCTGCGCCTTCCAGCCGTTCCACACGCCGGGCCCGACGCCGCGGATGTCGGCGGTGGTCAGGATGGTCAAGAGCTTCATCTGCTCGACCGACTGCACCACCGCGGCGAAATTCTCGATGGTCTTGCGATCCGAGAGGTCGCGCGACTGCGCGACCGTGGACATCGTCAGGTGCTCCTCGATCAGCCAGGCGATGAGCTCGGTGTCGGCCGGGCTGAAGCCGAGCCGCGGGCAGAGCCGGCGCGCCACCTTGGCGCCGGCGATGGAGTGATCCTCCGGCCGGCCCTTGGCGACGTCGTGCAGGAGCGTGGCGATGTAGATCACCGCGCGGTGCTCGGGCCGGGACTTGCGCATGAGGTCGCTGGCGAGTGCGAACTCCTCGATGCCGCCGCGCTCGATGTCCTGCAGGAAGCCGATGCAGCGGATCAGATGCTCGTCGACCGTGTAGTGATGATACATGTTGAACTGCATCATCGAGACGATCTTGCCGAAGGCGCGGATGAAATGGCCGAGCACGCCGGTCTCGTTCATCCGCCGCAGCACGACCTCCGCATTGTCGGAGGTCAGGATCTCCATGAACAGCCGGTTGGCTTCGGGATTTTCGCGAAGCTGCGCGTTGATCAGGCCGAGCGACCGCGTCACGTCGCGCATCGCATCCGGGTGGAAGGCGAGGTTGTTCTTCTGCGCCAGGCGGAAGATGCGGATCAGGTTGACCGGATCGTGCTTGAACACGTCGGGCGCCGCGACGTTGATGCGGTTGTTGTCGACGAGAAAGTCGTCGCTGTCAGGGACGCGCCGCTTCACCGCGGTCGGCCGCAGCCGCGCCATCATCCGGCTCAGCACCGGCGCGGGCTTGGCCTGCTGGTCCTCGAGCTTGGCGCAGAGGATGGCGGTGAGGTTTCCGACCTCCTTGGCGACCAGGAAGTAGTGCTTCATGAAGCGCTCGACGTCCTGCATGCCGGGATGCGAGGTGTAGCCGAGCCGTATCGCGATCTCGCGCTGGAGGTCGAAGGAGAGGCGCTCTTCGGCGCGGCCAGAGTAGAAGTGCAGATTGCAGCGTACCGACCAGAGGAAATCGGCGCAGCGACGGAAGCTGCGATATTCCTGCGCGTCGAACACGCCGCGCTCGACCAGCTCGCTGGTGTCGCGCACGCGGTAGACATATTTGGCGATCCAGAACAGCGTGTGCAGGTCGCGAAGAGCGCCCTTGCCGTCCTTGACGTTGGGCTCGACCAGATAGCGCGACTGGCCGCCGCGGCGGTGCCGCTCCTCGCGCTCGGCGAGCTTTGCGGTGACGAATTCCGATGCGGTGCCCTGCACCACCTCCTTGTCGAAGCGCGCGACCAGTTCTTCGTAAAGCGGCTTGTCGCCGGTGAGGAAGCGCGTTTCCAGGATTGCGGTGCGGATCGTCATGTCGCCGCGCGCCTGCCGGATCGATTCGTCGACCGAGCGCGTGGCGTGACCGACCTTCAGCCCCATGTCCCAGAGGCAATAGAGGATGGCCTCGGCGACCTGCTCGCCCCAGGCCGTCTGCTTGTACGGCAGGATGAACAGCAGATCGATGTCGGATTCGGGCGCCATCAGGCCGCGGCCATAGCCGCCGGTGGCGACCACCGCCATGCGCTCGGCGCCGCTCGGGATCGGCGAGCGGTAGAGATGGCGGGTCGCCGCCGAATACAGAATGCGGATGATCTCGTCCTGGACGTGACACAGCCGCTCGGCGCAGCGACGGCCGTGGCGATCCTTCAAAAGGATTCCCTGGGCCGCAGCACGCGCAGCGATCAGCTCGGCCTTGAGCAATTGCGCCATGGCGGTGCGGAACGCGTCTTCACGTCCCTGATGCTTTTCGGCAAGCGCATCGACCGCGGCGGTGATCCGCGCTGTGTCGAAACGATCGTCCACCTCGGCCTTGTGCTCAGTCGCGACGCTGTCCATGTCTCACCGGATATAAGAGGCGGCAGGCGCTGTCACCCGCCATTCTCTGGCAATAGTCGTTCCATGCTGGAAAGCTGCGGCTTCGGGCAAATCTGTTCTCGGCCGGCACGCTTTCAAGGTGCGGATTTTCTCGTTGACCTCTAGATATAACTCATTGAAAAACAATGAAGTTTTGGAGGAGGCTGGCATGACCTGGATGACACGACGCGTTCTGCTGGCGGGAGCGGTTGCGCTCGCCGCGACGCCTGCGGCAAAGGCGGCGGATCCGCTCAAGGAGATCCGCATCGACTGGGCGACCTACAATCCGGTGTCGATGGTCCTGAAGCAGAAGGGGCTGCTCGAGAAGGAGTTCGCCAAGGACGGTATCACCGTCACCTGGGTGCAGTCGGCCGGCTCCAACAAGGCGCTCGAATTCCTCAATGCGGGCTCAATCGATTTCGGCTCGACCGCGGGCTCGGCGGCGCTGGTAGCGAAGATCAACGGCAACCCGATCAAGTCGATCTATGTCTATTCGCGTCCCGAGTGGACCGCGCTGGTGACCGGCAAGGACTCCAAGATTGCGAGCGTGGCCGATCTCAAGGGCAAGCGCGTTGCGGTGACGCGCGGCACCGATCCGCACATCTTCCTGGTGCGCGCGCTGCTTGGCGCCGGCCTCACCGAAAAGGACATCACGCCGGTGCTGCTCCAGCACGCCGACGGCAAGACCGCGCTGATCCGCGGTGACGTCGATGCCTGGGCCGGCCTCGATCCGATGATGGCGCAGGCCGAGGTCGAGGAAGGCGCAAAGCTGTTCTACCGCAAGGCCGACGCCAACACCTGGGGCATCCTCAATGTGCGCGAGCAGTTCTTGAAGGACCATCCGGACGCCGCCCGCCGCGTGCTCGCGGTGTATGAAGAGGCACGCAAATATTCGCTGGCAAATTACGACGAGCTGAAGAAGACCTTCATCGCCGTCACCAAGCTGCCCGAGGCCGTCGTCGACAAGCAGCTCAAGGAGCGGACCGAGCTCACCCATAGCCGCATCGGCGCGCCCCAGCGCGAGTCGATCCTCGCCGCCGGTCTCGCGCTCCAGCAAGCCGGCGTCGTCGATGCCAAAGTCGACGTGAAGGCGACACTCGACGCCCTGATCGACGACGAGGTCCCGCTGCCGACGAATTGATCCTCTTACCCTCCCGCTTGCGGGCCGGGGTATCGGATATGGAGCGATCTCGCCTGTGGCCATCCTTCGAGACGCCCGCCGTTGGCGGCCCTCAGGATGAGGATCGAGGGCGTTGCGCCAGTTTCAACAGGCTCCGATGCTGCTTAGCCTCATCCTGAGGAGCCCGCACAAAGCGGGCGTCTCGAAGGACGAGGCGCGCGCTCAGCTCGCAAAGAGCCACATGCGATTCCCCTGCCCTCCAGGGGAGGGTAAGAGGCTCCTTGCATTCCCTCGTCAGACGCGCTTGCTAATGACCATGATCTCCGACGCGCCAGTCCTGCAACAAGCCTCCGAACCAGCCGAAAGCGCTGCCGCGCCGTCGCGGCTGTCGCGCTATGCGCGGCCGATGCTGGGACTGCTGCTGCCGTTGACGCTCGCGCTCGGTTGGGAACTCGTGGTCTGGCTCGGCTGGTCCAACGGTCGGCTGGTGCCGCCGCCCTCGCGCATCTTTGCCACCATCGCCGAGCTCGCCCGCTCTGGCGAGCTGGTCCGCCACATCACCGCGACGCTGTGGCGCGTCGCGCTCGGCTTCGCATTCGGCGTGGTCGCAGGCACGTTGCTGGGGGCCATCTCCGGCTATTGGTCGCTCGCGCGCCGGCTGCTCGATCCGACCGTGCAGGCGCTGCGCGCGATCCCGTCGCTCGCCTGGGTGCCGCTGTTCATCCTCTGGCTCGGCATCTTCGAGACCTCGAAGGTTGCGCTGATCGCGGTCGGCGTGTTCTTCCCGGTCTATCTCGGCGTGATGGGCGCGATCCTCTCGGTCGACCGCAAGATCGTGGAGGTCGGTCGCACCTTCCGCCTGTCCGGCCCGGCGATGATCCGCCGCATCCTGTTGCCCGCCGTGTTGCCGGCCTATGTCGTATCCCTGCGCGTCGGGCTCGGCCTCGGCTGGATGTTCGTGGTCGCGGCCGAGCTGATCGGCGCCTCCGAAGGCCTTGGCTATCTCCTGCTCGACGGCCAGCAGCTCGGTAAGCCCGCGCAGATCCTGGCAGCGATCGTGATCTTCGCCATCCTCGGCAAGCTCACCGATTGGCTCATCGAAGTCGCCGCCGCGCCGTTCCTCCGCTGGCAGGATGCCTTCGTCCGCGCGAAGGGGGCCTAAAGGCAATGCTGGCGCTCGACCGGGTCAGCAAGACCTATCCCAACGGTGTGCAGGCGCTGGCGCGTTTCTCCGCCGAGATCAGGCAAGGCGAGATCATCGCCATCATCGGCGGTTCCGGCTGCGGCAAGTCCACGTTGCTGCGCGCCATCGCCGGTCTCGATCGCGCCAGTTCGGGCACGGTGACGCTCGACAATGAGGCGATCAGTTCGCCCCATGCCAAGATCGGCATCATCTTCCAGGAGCCCAGGCTTTTGCCCTGGCTCAGCGTCGCCGACAATATCGGTTTTGGCCTTGCCGATCTGCCCGCGGCCGAGCGGGGTGAGAAGGTGGCGCGGGCGCTCGAGCGCGTCGGGCTCACCGAGAAGGCGCAGGCCTGGCCGCGCGAACTCTCCGGCGGGCAGGCGCAGCGCGTCGCGATCGCACGCGCGCTGGTGCCGCAGCCCGAGGTGCTGCTGCTCGACGAGCCGTTCTCCGCGCTCGACGCCTTCACCCGCAGGGATCTTCAGGATCATCTGCTCGACCTCTGGGCCGACACGCGGCCGACGCTCGTCCTCGTCACGCATGACGTCGACGAGGCCGTGGTGCTGGCCGACCGTGTCCTGGTGATGCGGCCGCGACCGGGGCGGCTGTTCGATCAGATCGAGATCAATCTGGGACGACCGCGCGACCGCAATTCGCCGCTGTTCGAGAATTTCAAGCGAAGTGTGCTGACGTCACTCGACCGTTCGCTCGACCGCAGCGTGCCCGACCGTGACGCAACCCAGGGTCCCGGTCAGGCCATGTGGTGGTGACAATTTCTCTGCGAGCCGGTACATCGAAGGGCGATTTTTCCGGGAGAGAACGAACATGGACGCTGCAGAGCTGCGCCAGATGCAGGCTCCGATCAAGGAGCGCTACAAGACCGACCCCAAGACCGCGCTGATCACGCTGAAGGCCAAGGGCTCCACCGATAGCGAAGGCATCGCCTGCAAGGTCGAGACCGGCCGCGCCATCGCAATGGCGGGCCTGCATCCTGCGACCGGCGGCTCCGGCCTCGAGCTCTGCTCCGGCGACATGCTGCTCGAAGCTCTGGTCGCATGCGCCGGCGTCACGTTGAAATCGGTCGCGACCGCGATCGAGGTGCCGCTCAGGACCGGCAACATCTATGCCGAGGGCGACCTCGATTTCCGTGGTACGCTCGGCGTCGACAAGGAGACCCCGGTCGGCTTTGCCGAGATCCGTCTGCGCTTCGAGGTCGACACCGATGCGCCGCAGGACAAGCTCGATCTCCTGCTCAAGCTGACCGAGCGTTATTGCGTGGTCTATCAGACCATCAAGAACGGCCCAAAGGTGTCGGTGTCGATGCAACGGATGTGAATACCCACCTCTCCCACAGGGAGAGGTCGCACCCAACGGGTCGCGCCGAAGGCGCGCCCGATGGCCGGGTGAGGGGCTGCGCTCTCGCATGGACCTGACGCCCTCACCCGATTTGCTGCGCAAATCGCCCTCTCCCTCCGGGAGAGGTGAACGAGCCCGCGGAAAAATTCCTCAACAATAATAACCCGCGTAAATGTCGCCCGACCTCCACTTCATCCTCTTCCTTCTCCTGCGCATGGCGATCGCTGCGGCGTTCGTCGTGACGGCGTCGATCATCACCGAACGCGCCGGACCGGTGATCGGCGCGCTGGTCGCGACCCTGCCGGTGTCGGCGGGGCCCTCCTATGTCTTCCTCGCGCTCGATCACGACGCCGCCTTCATCGCGCAGGGTGCGCTGGCGAGCCTTCCGATCAACGCGGCGACCATCTTCATGTGCCTCACTTATGTCGTGCTGGCGCAGCGGCACAGTCTTCTGGTGAGTTGCGGCAGCGCGGTCGCGATCTGGATCGCGCTTGCTTCGATCATGCGCCAGTTCGCGTGGCCGCTCACCGCGGGTCTCGCCGCGAACCTGATTGCGTTCGCCATCTGCATCCCGCTCTTGGCGGGTTATCGCCATGTGAAGATGCCGCTGGTGACGCGCCGCTGGTATGACGTGCCGATGCGGGCTGCATTGGTCGCGACCCTCGTCGCCATCGTGGTCTCGACCTCGGGCTGGGTCGGTCCCCGGATCAGCGGCATCATCGCGTTGTACCCGGTCGTGTTCACCAGCATCATGGTGATCCTGCATCCGCGCATCGGCGGCCCGCCGACCGCTGCCGTGCTCGCAAACTCCGCCTGGGGCCTGCTCGGATTCGGCATGGCGATTGCCGTGATGCACGTCGGCGCCGCCAATTCCGGCTCCGCGATCGGCCTCAGCATGGGGCTAGCCACCTGCATCGTGTGGAATCTGACGCTGTGGTGGAACGGGCGAAGGAAGCGACTGGCAGCGGCTTCGTAGCTTCGTAGGGTGGGCAAAGGCGCGCACTTCGCGCGCCGTGTCCACCATCTCTCCGCGATCTCCACTATCGCATGGTGGGCAAGCTTCGCTTTGCCCACCCTACGGCACCGTCACTGCTTCGGCAGCCTGGCTTTCAACGCATAGAGCGCATCCAGCGCCTCGCGCGGCGACATCTCGTCGGGGTGCAGCGCCTTCACAGCTTCCATCAACAGCTCGGCTTCGCTCGGCGGCGCGGCTTCAGCTGCGGCACGCGAGGGCACTGCGAACAATGGCAGATCGTCCACCAGCGCGCGCGCGGTCTGGCCGCGATCCTGGGCTTCGAGCTTGGAAAGCACCGATTTTGCACGCGTGATCACCGCGGGCGGCAGGCCGGCGAGTTTTGCCACCTGGATGCCATAGGAGCGGTCGGCTGAGCCCGGCAGCACCTCGTGCAGGAACACGACATTGCCCTGCCATTCCTTCACCCGCACGGTGGCGTTGAACATCCGCGGCAGTTTTGCCGAGAGCGCGGTCAGCTCGTGATAATGCGTGGCGAACAGGGTGCGACAGCGATTGCTTTCGTGCAGATGCTCGATCGCGGCCCAGGCGATGGAAAGGCCGTCGAACGTCGCGGTGCCGCGGCCGATCTCGTCGAGGATCACGAGTGAACGCTCGCCGGCCTGGTTCAGGATCGCGGCGGTCTCGACCATCTCGACCATGAAGGTGGAGCGGCCGCGAGCGAGATCGTCGGCGGCGCCGACGCGCGAGAACAGGCGGTCGATGATGCCGATCCGCGCGCGCGTCGCCGGCACGAAGCTGCCGATCTGGGCCAGCAGCGCAATCAGCGCGTTCTGGCGCAGGAAGGTCGACTTACCGGCCATGTTGGGACCGGTGAGCAGCCAGAGCTGGCCGGACTTTTGGCCAGGGGCCGGAGAGAGATCACAGGCATTGGCGATGAAGGGCTCGCCGTTGCGCTTCAAGGCCTGCTCGACCACGGGATGGCGGCCGGCCTCGATCGCGAAGCCGAGGGAGTCGTCCACCTCCGGTCGCACATAATTGTCGTCGACCGCGAGTTTTGCGAGTGACGTTGCGACGTCGAGCAAGGCAAAAGCGTGAGCCGCGGCGCGCAGATCGTCGCTGATCGTCATGGCCTTCGCCGACAGCCGCTCGAAAATCTCGAGCTCGAGCCCGAGCGCGCGGTCGCCGGCATTGGCGATCTTGGCTTCGATTTCGCCCAGCTCCGACGTGGTGAAGCGCACCTGGCCGGCCAGCGTCTGGCGATGGATGAAGGTCGCGTTCAGCGGCGCTGACATCAGCTTGTCGCCGTGCTGCGCGGTGACCTCGACGAAATAGCCGAGCACGTTGTTGTGGCGGATCTTGAGGCCCTTGACGCCCGTGCTATCGGCGTAGCGCGCCTGCATCGAGGCCACCACGAGGCGCGAGGCGTCGCGCAAATTGCGCGCTTCGTCGAGCGCGGGCTCATAGCCCTGACGGACGAAGCCGCCATCGCGCTTGATCAGCGGCAGCTGCTCATCGAGCGCACTGGCGAATTCCGCCGCGAGCTCGCGCGAGGGCCTTTGCAGCGCTGCCATCACCGCCGCGATCTCCTGCGGCGGCTGGTCGAGCTCGCCAAGCCGCGCCAGCACCTGGTCGGCGGCGATGATGCCGTCGCGGATGCCGGCGAGGTCGCGCGGGCCGCCGCGGCCGACCGAGAGGCGGGCCAATGCCCGCGACATGTCGGGCGCGCCGCGCAAAATGCTGCGGATGTCCTCGCGCGCGGCTGAATCGGCAACGAAGGCGCTGACCGCGTCGAGCCGGCGTGCGATCATGGGCGCGTCGGTCAGCGGCGCCGCCAGCCGCTGCGCCAGCAGGCGCGAGCCGGCCGACGTCACGGTGCAGTCGATCGCGTCGAGCAGCGAGCCGCGGCGTTCACCGGCGAGCGTCCGCGTCAGCTCGAGATTGGCGCGTGTGGCGGGATCGATCGCCATGGTCGCGCCCGAGGCTTCGCGCGCGGGCGGCGACAGCGGCGGATGCTTGCCGACCTGGGTGCGGTCGACATAGGTGACGGCGGCGGCCGCGGCAGTGGCCTCCAGGCGCGTGAGCTGGGAGAGCCCGTCCATGGTCGCGACCGCGAAATAATCGCACAGCCGTCTCTCGGCGGTGGCGCCGTCGAAGACGTCGCGCGTCAGCGGCGTCACCGCCGGCAGCTCGCGCAAGGTCTGTCCGAGCTCGCTGTCGTTGTAGAGCGCGTCGGTGACGATCGCCTCGTTCGGGTTGATGCGCGCCAGCGTCGCGGCGAGCTCACCGCTAGAGCATTCGGTGACCATGAATTCGGCGGTCGAGATGTCGATCCAGGCGAGGCCGAAGCGATCGCCGCCGCCGGAGGCGCGGGCCCGCGCGATCGCCAGCAGGTAATTGTTGGCACGCGCATCGAGCAGCGTGTCCTCGGTCAGTGTGCCCGGCGTCACCAGCCGCACCACGCCGCGGCGCACCACGCTCTTGTTGCCGCGCGCTTTTGCAGCCGCAGGATCTTCGGTCTGCTCGCAGACCGCGACGCGGTGGCCGGCGCTGATGAGACGATGCAGATAGTCCTCGGACCGTTCGACCGGCACGCCGCACATCGGGATGTCGGCGCCCTGATGCTTGCCGCGCTTGGTCAAGACGATGCCGAGCGTCTTGGAAGCGATCTCGGCGTCCTCGAAGAACAATTCGTAGAAATCGCCCATCCGGTAGAACAGCAACAGGCCCTGATGCGCCGCCTTGATCTCCAGGTACTGTTCCATCATCGGCGTGACGCGCGCGGCGGCTTCTGGCGGCGGCGCGGGCGCTTCGTCGGCGGGCGGAATGGGTATCGGCTGTTGCATGGTCATGGGCGGCGCAACCTACAAAATTTCGCATCCCGCTCCTATCGCTTTGGCCGTCGGGAGCGGGTTTTCCACGTTGTCCGCATTGCGGCATGCGTGGCCGGCGTGCGGCCCCCTCGGAACACGCGCGTATCAGTCAATTGACCTGCCGCGGGCGCCCTCCTAAAACTCCGCCGTCATTGAAGAATTCTGGCCGAACCGCGGCATTCAGGGAGAACAGCGATGCGTGACGTCTTTATCTGCGATGCCGTGCGGACCCCGATCGGCCGCTTCGGCGGCTCCCTCGCCAAGGTGCGCGCCGACGATCTCGCCGCCGCCCCGATCAAGGCGCTGATGGCAAAGCACCCCAATCTCGACTGGGCGCAGGTGGACGAGGTCTTCTTCGGCTGCGCCAACCAGGCCGGCGAGGATAACCGCAATGTCGCGCGCATGGCGCTCCTGCTCGCGGGTCTGCCGGATTCGGTTCCCGGCCAGACTCTGAACCGGCTCTGTGCCTCCGGCCTCGATGCGGTCGGCGCCGCAGGTCGCGCCATCCGCTCCGGCGAGATCGAGCTCGCCATTGCCGGCGGCGTCGAATCCATGACGCGCGCGCCCTTCGTGATGGGCAAGGCGCAGGAGGCCTTCTCGCGCTCGGCCGAGATCTTCGACACCACGATCGGCTGGCGCTTCATCAATCCGCTGCTGAAGGCGCAGTATGGCGTCGATGCCATGCCGGAGACCGGCGAGAACGTCGCCGAGGAATTCCAGGTCTCGCGCGCCGACCAGGACGCCTTCGCCATCCGCTCGCAGCAGCGGGCAGGCGCTGCGATTGCGGCGGGCTATTTTGCGGAAGAAATCATCCCGATCACGATTCCCGGTGGTAAGGCGGGCCCTGTAACCATCGACAAGGACGAGCATCCGCGGCCCGAGACCACGCTGGAGGGCTTGGCCAAGCTGAAGCCGATTGTGCGCAATCCCGGCACGGTCACCGCCGGCAATGCCTCCGGCGTCAATGACGGCGCTGCCGCGATGATCCTGGCTTCGGAAGCTGCGGTGAAGAAGCACGGCCTGACGCCGCGCGCACGCATCCTCGGCCTTGCCTCGGCTGGCGTGCCGCCGCGCATCATGGGCATCGGCCCCGTGCCGGCGACCCGCAAGCTGATGGAACGGTTGGCTAAGAAGATCAGCGATTTCGACCTGATCGAGCTCAACGAGGCCTTCGCCTCGCAGGGCATCGCCTGCATGCGTCAGCTCGGTGTTGCCGATGATGCCGATTTCGTCAATCCGCATGGCGGTGCCATCGCACTCGGCCATCCCCTCGGCATGAGCGGCGCGCGTCTCGCGCTTACCGCCGTCCACGGCATGGAGAAGCGCGGCGGCAAGCTCGCCCTCGCCACCATGTGCGTCGGCGTCGGCCAGGGTGTCGCGGTCGCGATCGAGAAGCTGAACTGACGAGACGCGTAGCGTCTCGTCATCCCGGGGCAGCCCGACAGGGCTGAACCCGGGATCTCGAGATTCCGGGTTCAACCCTGTCGGGCTGCCCCGGAATGACAGGGAGAAGGATGGCGCCATGATCATTGCGCGCGAGCAGGACGTCACAACCGCGGCCCTGGCGGTGATGGAGCGGACATCCGATCCGCGGCTTCGCCAGATCATGGTCTCTCTGGTCAAGCACCTGCACGACTTCGTTCGCGATGTTCGCCTGACGGAGGCGGAATTTCGCGACGCCGCCGCGATCGTGGCCGAGCTCGGCAAACTCACCACCGACACGCATAATGAAGTCGTGCTGATGGCGGGTTCGCTCGGCGTCTCACCGCTGGTGTGCCTGCTCAACAATGGAGATCAGGGCAATACGGAGACCGATCAATCGCTGCTCGGGCCGTTCTGGCGGTTGAACGCGCCGCGGGTCGAGAACGGCGGATCGATCGTGCGCTCGCAGACGCCGGGCGCGCCGCTGTTCGTGAGCGCCCGAGTCGTGGACAAGGATGGCTGTCCCGTCGCTGGTGCCGAGGTCGATGTCTGGCACGCCTCCCCGGTCGGCCTCTACGAGAACCAGGATCCTGAGCAGGCCGACATGAACCTGCGTGGCAAGTTCACGACCGACGGGGATGGGCGCTTTTCCTTCCGCTCGGTGATGATGGTCGGCTATCCCATTCCGACCAATGGCGTGGTCGGCCGTCTCTTGGCGGCGCAGGGCCGGCATCCCTATCGCCCGGCGCATCTGCACGCCCTGATCTTCAAGCCTGGATTCAAGGTGCTGATCTCGCAGGTCTACGATCCCTCCGATCCGCATATCGACAGCGACGTGCAGTTCGGGGTGACGCAGGCGCTGATCGGCAAGTTCCAGCGCCATGAATCGCCGCATCCGACGGCTCACGACGTCACCGCGCCCTGGTATTCCCTCGACCACACCTACCGGCTCGAAGCCGGAGAGGCCGTGCTGCCGCGCCCGCCGATCAAATAGCGGGTGGCTGCCGCGTGCGGGATTCCCTGCCAAACCCGCTTCCCCAAATTAGTTATATCCTATAATGATTGGCGGAAGCGTTGACCGGCCGGACCGAGAATGGCCGGGGAGGAGTTCGCCGATGACATTCATCTATCCCACCGACAGCAACAAGGCGCATCCGCTGCCGCTGTCGCCCGAGTACAAGAGCTCGATCAAGCGCGCGCCGAACAAGCCCCTGATCCCGATGCGCCATACATTGTCGGAGCTGACCGGCCCGGTCTACGGCCACGAGACCGTGCGCGACGGCGACAACGATCTCACCCGGCAGCACAGCGGCGAGCCGCTCGGCGAGCGCATCATCGTGCACGGCCATGTGCGCGACGAGGACGGTCGCGGTGTCCCGAACTCATTGGTCGAGATCTGGCAGGCCAATTCCTGCGGCCGCTACGTTCACGTCCGCGACCAGCATCCGGCGCCGCTCGATCCGAATTTCACGGGGGCCGGCCGTACGGTGAGCGATGCTAGCGGCTACTACCGCTTCGTCAGCATCAAGCCTGGCGCCTATCCCTGGGGCAATCACCACAATGCGTGGCGGCCGGCGCACATTCATCTGTCGGTGTTCGGCCATTCCTTCGTCACGCGCCTCGTGACGCAGATGTACTTTCCGAACGACCCGCTGTTCCCGTTCGATCCGATCTTCAACTCGGTGCCGGACGAGAAGGCGCGGGCGCGGATGGTCTCCTCGTTCGACCTCGAGAACACCCAGCCCGAATGGGCGCTGTGCTACCGCTTTGACATCGTGCTGCGCGGCAAGAATGCCACCCCCATGGAGAATAGCTAAGTGCAGGATAATGGGATCACGCCATCGCAGACCGTCGGTCCGTTCTTCAAATACGGCCTGACGCCGAATGGCGAGTACGCCTGGAACGACGCGTTCACCAGCTCGACGCTCACACCCGATGTCACGGGCGACCGCATCCGTATCGAGGGCCGCGTGTTCGACGGCGACGGCGTTGCCGTGCCGGATTGCATGCTGGAGATCTGGCAGGCGGACGCGCAAGGCCGCTTTGCCGACCCGCAGGACAAGCGTGCGTTGCCGAATGCGAGCTTCCGCGGCTTTGCCCGTTGCGGCACTAACAAGGACGGAAATTACGCCTTCGACACCATCAAGCCCGGCGCGGTGCCGGATCCCGACGGCAAGCCGCAGGCGCCGCACATCCTCCTTGCGGTGTTCGGCCGCGGCATGTTGCGGCATCTCTACACCCGCATCTATTTCAGCGACGAGGCCGGCAACGCCGCTGATCCCGTGCTGGCGCTGGTGCCCGCTGATCGCCGTGCCACGCTGACCGCGGTGCGCGAGGCCGGCAAGCCGGTCTATCGCCTCGATCTGCGGCTGCAGGGCGACAATGAGACGGTGTTCTTCGACGTGTGAGACAAGCGCGCCGGTGAGCCAGCTCGCCGGCGCCAGTTCCTATTCCGCGCAATCGGCTCGCCGTGCGCCAGTCTTTCTGACCCAAGACCGACGATCAACGTCCAATTGCCGTAGTTCTACGGAGCCGTTCTTTTTTGCAACCTCTCCGCGAGTCAATTCCGTATTTACCACATTGATCTAGGCTCCACGCGGTTTTGGCGCGCGCCCTGGATCATTTTCATGAAAATTCGTTTGTCGTTGTCCTCCGCGATCGTTGCGTTCGGCATCGTTCTCGCCATCGGCTTTACCGCCGTGGTTTCAACCAGTCTGTACGCCCTGAAAGAGCTCAAGGTCGGCGGTCCGCTGTACTCCGACATCAAGCTCGGCAACGACCTCATCGCGGATATCCTGCCGCCACCGGAATATGTCATCGAGGCCTATCTCGAGGCGACCCTGGCCATGCGCGAGCCGGACCAGCTGGCGGCCCACGGTGAACGCCTGGTCCAGCTCCGCAAGGATTACGATGAGCGCAAGGCGTTCTGGGTCACCTCCAGCCTCTCGGCCGACCTGAAGACGGCGCTGGTGTCGAAATCCGATGCCGAGGTGCAGAAATTCTGGAAGGCGTCCGACCAGCTCCTGCCGGCCCTCAAGGCCAAGGACGCAGCCGCTTCCGAGCGCGCCTATGCGCAGCTCAAGGACGCCTACACCGCGCATCGCGCCGTGATCGACAGCATCGTCGAGAGCGCCAACAAGCAGAATGCTGCCATGGAGAAGCTGGCCGCGGACCGCGACAGCTCGATGCTCTTTATCCTCCTTGGGGTGTCCGCCGCCGTGCTGGCCTTCATTGCCGCGGGCCTGCTCGGCGTTGCCCTCGGCGTCGTGCGTCCGATCGTGCGCATGACTGATACGATGCAGAAGCTCGCGACCGGCGATCTCGCCGCCGATATTCCTTTCGCGCATCGCCAGGACGAGGTCGGCTCGATGGCGGGCGCGCTTGTGGTGTTCAAGCAGGCGGCGGTCGAGAATTCCCGACTGCGCGAGGAGCAATTGCGGCAGGAGCAGGAGGCGGCGCTGGCCAAGCGCAGCGCCCTGCACCAGATGGCCGAGACCGTCGAGCGCGAGACTGGCCGCTCGGTCGACACCGCGAGCGCGGCGAGCCATGGCGTGGAGCGGGCCGCCACCAGCCTGTCCGAGATCGCAAGTTCGCTCTCCGCGCAGTCGCAGGCGGTCGCGGCGGCCTCCACCCAGGCCCTCGGCAGCTCGCAGACCGTCTCGGCTGCGGCCGAAGAACTGAGCGCCTCGATCCGCGAGATCGCGAGCCAGGTCGCGCGGACCAGCACGGTCACCAAATCTGCCGTCGCCGGCCGCGAGCAGGCGCGTTCGACCATTCAGGCGCTGGCCGGATCGGTGAAGAAGATCGCCGAGGTCTCCGATCTCATTGGCGGCATCGCCGGCCAGACCAATCTGCTGGCGCTCAACGCTACGATCGAGGCGGCGCGCGCCGGCGAGGCCGGTCGCGGCTTCGCCGTGGTCGCCGCCGAGGTGAAATCCCTGTCGGACCAGACGGCAAAATCCACCGAGGAGATCGGGCGGCTGATTGCCGAGATCCAGGCCTCGACGCAGGCTGCGGTCGATGCCGTCGAGACGATGGGAGGGCACATCGTCGAGATCGACGGCGTCGCGACCTCGGTTGCCGCCGCGATGGAAGAGCAGGACGCCGCGACACGCGAGATCACGCGATCGATTTCCGAATCGGCGTCCGCGGCGAAGGAGGTCTCGGCCAAGATCGGCAATGTCAGCCGCGACGCCGCTTCCGTGAACGAGCGCGCCGCGGAGGTCAGGCAGGCGATCGCCGGCATGGCGGCCAATCTCGAACAGCTCCGGTCGGTCGTCGTGCGGACCGTGCGCGACTCGACCGCGGCAGCCTGAGCCCGGCGGCCTCTCGGCCGCTGGTGCCCGGGAGTGTGATCGTGCAGTATGGCGCCGGACAGGGGCATCGTGGTTCATGACATCTCCACAATTGCCGGCGGTCGTTGAGCCCGCCCGACTGACGGCCGCGCTGCGCCGGGGCGGCGTGCTGGACGCCGGCGCGGTCCGCGAGGTGAAGGTGCTGCACCAGCGCGACACTGTCGTGTCGCATATCATCCGGCTTGGCCTGCGCTATGTCGGCGAATCCACCGGCGCCCCGCAGTCGCTGATCCTGAAAACCGCGAATTCCGACTTCGCCGAGAAGCTTGCCGATGGCGGCCGGCACGAGGTCGAATACTACACGCGACTGACGCCGAGCATGCCGCGGGGGCTGGTGCCCCGCTGCTTCGATGGACATTTCGACGAGGGCAGCCTCACCTGGCATCTCCTGCTCGAGGACCTCACCGACAGCCACGAGATCGCGGCGGCCTGGCCGCTGCCGCCGTCGCGCGAGCAAATGATCGCCATCGTCACCACCCTCGCACGCTGGCATGCCGCCTGGTGGGACCATCCGGGCCTCGGCGACACTGTCGGCACCTGGGCGAGTCCCGAGGACAGTGCAGAGCGCATGGAGGCCTTCGCGGGCCATTACGACCGCTTTGCCGATTCTCTCGGTGACCGCCTCAGCGAGGAGCGGCGTATCCTCTATCGCCGTCTGATCGATCAGTCGGACCGGCTGTCGCAGCGTTACCACTCACGCCGTCACCTCAGCATCACCCATGGCGATGCACATGTCTGGAATTTCCTGCTGCCCCGCGCCGGCGTCGTCGATACCGTGCGCATCTTCGATTTCGATCTTTGGAGTATCAACGTTCCGACCCACGACCTCGCCTATATGATGGCGATGCACTGGTATCCGCAGCGCCGGCAGGCGCTCGAACGCGCGATGCTCAACCTTTACCACGACGCGCTGATCGAGAGCGGCATCACCGGCTACACGCGCGGCGCGCTCGATCGCGACTATCGCTGGGCCGTGCTCTGGCAGATCACGAGGCCGGTCTGGCAGTGGAGCATCAACATCCCGCCGGTGATCTGGTGGAATAATCTGGAGCGGGTGATGGCGGCGGTGGATGATTTGGGGTGTGAGGAGCTGTTGTAGCGCGGCTCTTGTCCCGGGCGCGGTGCGGCGCGTAGCGGTGCGCTGGAGAACCGGGACCCATCGTGCCGCGGGCATGGGCCCCGGCTCAGCAACGCATCACACCGGACGATGCTTCGCATCGCCGGGAGTGCTGCGCTGGGTCCGAGGCACGGGATGTTCCGTTACTCCATCACCGCATGCTCCGGCCCGGCCGCCTGCTTGCGCAGCGTGGCCTTGGTCGAGCCGATCAGCAAGGCGAGCGGGATGGTGCAGAGGATGAAGATCATCACCAGCTGGTAGTCGTGCGCGAACGCGATGATCTGCGCCTGCACGCTGACCAACCTGTCGGCCATGGCGCGGCCGGTGTCGGTGGACAGGTTGATCATGCCGCGGACGTCGGGCATCTGGAGTGCGTGGTTGAACGGGTTGATGTGCTCGGACAGGATCGCATAGGTCCGCCGCGTTCCCTGCGTCAGCTGCGCGATGACGACGGAAATGCCGACGGAGCTCGCGACGTTGCGCATCAGGGTCAGCATGGCGGTGCCGTCGGTGCGCAGATCGTTCGACAGCGTCAGGAATGCCACCGTCGAGAGCGGCACGAAGACGAGGCCAAAGCCGAAGCCCTGGATGATGCTGACGGTGACGATCTCCGGCACCTGGGTCAGCTCGGTCCAGCCGGTCATCTGGAACAGCGAGCCCGCGGTCAGCGTCAGGCCGGCGATGATTAGCGTGCGCGCCTCGAAATAGCGCATCATGCGGCCGACCAGCATCATGGCGAAGAAGGTGCCGAAGCCGCGGCTGGCCAGCAAGAGGCCGGCGGTGATGATGGGATAGCCGATCACGTTCTGCATGTAGGGTGAGGCGAGCGCCATGGTCGAGAACAGCACGAGCCCCATCACGATCATGAACACGCAGCCGGTGACGAAGTTGCGATCCCGGAACAGCGCGAAGCGGATGAACGGCGTCGAGGTCGTGAAGGAGTGCGCGAGGAAGAAGTAGAACGCGACGGCCGAGACGATGAACTCCGCCAGGATCTCGTTGGATTCCAGCCAGCCCAATTGCTCGCCGCGGTCGAGTGCGAGCTGAAGCGCGCCGATCGCGATCGCCAGCGCCGCGAAGCCGAACCAGTCGAATCTCAGGCTGAGGTTCTTCTCGGTCTCATCCATGAACACGATGAGCCCGAGCACGGTGATGGCGCCGAACGGCAGGTTGACGAAGAACACCCAGTGCCAGGAATAGGTCTCGGTCAGCCAGGCGCCGAGTGAAGGCCCCATGATCGGGCCCATCATCACGCCCATGCCCCAGATCGACATCGCCTTGGCGCGCTCCTGGAGCGTGTAATAGTCGAGCATCACCGATTGCGACAGCGGCACCAGGGCCGCGCCGAACACGCCTTGCAACAGGCGAAACAGCACCATCTGGTTGATGTCCTGCGCGAGGCCGCACAGCACCGAGGCCATGGTGAAGCCGGCCGAGCAGATGATGAAGATGCGCTTGCGGCCGAAGCGGTTGGCGATCCATCCCACCGGCGCCGTCATGATCGCTGCGGCGACGATGTAGGAGGTCAGCACCCAGTTGATCTGGTCCTGCGAGGCCGACAGCGTGCCTTGCATATAGGGCAAAGCGACGTTGGCAATCGTGGTGTCCAGCGCCTGCATGATGGTCGCGGTCATGGCGCAGATCGTCACCATGTTCCGGCGCAGGCCGGGGACCATCAGACTGGCATTGGGGCCGGACATCGGATCAGTCTTTGTCTTGTTAGTCTTTGTCTTGGTTCGCTGTCGCCGACAGGCCGAGCAGGCCGGCCAGCGAGCGCCGATGGTCGGTGTCGATGGTGGCATAGACGCTCATGCCGGCCTTCAGCTTCCGCACGTATTTGTCGGTCTCGTCAAAATAGATGCGGATCGGCACGCGCTGCACCACCTTGACGAAATTGCCGGTGGCGTTCTGCGGCGGCAGGATCGCAAATTGCGCGCCGGTGCCGGGCGAAAGCGAGCCGATCTTGCCCTTGAAGACGTGGTTCGGGAACGCATCGACCTCGAGCGTGACGGGCTGTCCTTCGGTCACATAGGTGAGGTCGCTCTCCTTCGGGTTGGCGTCGACCCAGGGGTGAGCGACGTCGATGATCGAAAACACCGGGGTGCCGGCGGCGACATAGCGACCGAGCTGGATCTGCTCGACCTGCGTCGCCACGCCATCCATCGGCGCGCGCAGCACGGTGTGGTCGAGGTTGCGTTGGGCATCGTCCAGCTTGGCTTTCGCCTGTGCGTAGGGCGGGAACTGCTCCAGCGGCAGCGCGGCGTCGCCGAGCAGCTGCGTCTTGGCGTTGGAGAGTTGCTGCTTGATGTATTGCGCCTGCGCGCCGGCGGTGACCAGTGCGTTGGAGGCGTTGTCGAGATCGAGCTGCGAGCCAAAATTGTTCTTCACCAGCGCCTTCTTTCGCTCGACGTCGCGCTGCTTCAAATCGATGCCCTGCTGGGCCAGATCGAGCATGTCGCCATAGATCTTGATGTTGGCGACGAGGTTGTCATAGGTCGTGCGGGCCTGCGCGAGCTGCGCCTTGGCTTCGTCCACCGCGTGTCGAAACGGAACGGGGTCGATCTCGAACAGCTCGTCGCCCCGCTTGACCGACTGTCCTTCCTTGACGACAACCTTCTGGATCTTGCCGGAGATGTCCGGGGTCACCAGCACCTTTTGCGCGCCGACATAGGCATCGTCGGTGCCGACATAGCGGCCGCCATTGAGATAGAAGGTGAGGCCACCGATGACGGCGATCACGGGCAGCACGACCAGGAGCAGGAAACGGCGGTAGCGGCGCAGGCCCGCCATCAGGCGGCGGCGCGGATCGGTGCCGGCTTTCTTGGTGGGCTTGCCGCCGTCGGTCTTCTGCTCGGGCTGGAACTTGAGGACTTGGTCAGCCATAGCGCTGCTCCTTACGTGCTTGTTCCGCACCTGAGGTCTGGATCGCGGTGCGCACGTTTTCCTTGATGGTTTCGAGCTGGGTGAGGAGGCGATGGGCGTCCGCCGGCGTGATTCCCTCGAGCGCGTTGGCCGTCAGCTCGGACTTCAGCCCGCTCATCCGGCCCAGCAATTGCCGGCCGGCTTTCTTGAGATACAGGCGCTTGACGCGGCGGTCCGAGGCATCGCTGCGGCGCTCGATCCAGTCGTTGTCGCAGAGCTTGTCGATCAGGCGGGTCAGCGTGATCGGCTGCATCTCGAGCAATTCGGCGAGCTCCGACTGCTTCATGCCCTCGCTGCGCTCGACCTTGGCCAGCACCGCCCATTGCGCGCGGGTGATGCCGAACCGCGATGCCTCCTTGTCGGCATAGACGCGCAAGAGGCGGTAGAGCTCGCCCAGCGTGAACAGGAAGTTCTGGTCGACAGATCCGCGGCTCATGAGCTTGGTCTCCAATAAGCTTGGCATATAATAAGCAAGCTTATGATTATTTCATGGCGGGTTGACGCGACGCTGTCCCGCTGCAAGGGCATGGCTGACCGCCGCATTGCTGGTCGTGCTTTGGGTTCCGCCGCCGAAATGCTAGAAGGTTGGTTGTATGACCCCTGCTAAATCAGCCTTTCCCGCGCCCGACCACGATCACGGCCGCTGCACCGCGGACGCGCTGGCGCATGCGGAGGCGGTTTGCGAGGCTCGCGCGCAGAAATTCACGCCTATACGCCGCCAGGTGCTGCAAGCGCTGCTCTCCAGCCACCGCCCGCTCGGGGCCTATGAGGTGATCGACGAGCTCGCCAAATCCATGTCGCGGCCGGCGCCGATCACGATCTATCGCGCGCTCGATTTCCTGATGGCCAACGGCCTCGTGCACCGCATCGAGAGCCGCAACGCCTATCTCGCCTGCGCCGCCCACGACCACGACGCGACCTCGGCGGTGGCGTTTCTGATCTGCGAGCGCTGCGGCCTGGTCGGCGAGATCCCGTCGGCATCCTTCGCCGGGGATCTCAATGCCGCGGCGCGCAGCTCGGGCTTTGCTCCTAAATTGTCCGTGGTGGAGATCACGGGCGTCTGCACCCATTGTCAGAAAGCTGCATAAAGCAACAACGGCGCAAAGCCGGTTTTTCGGGAAGACATGTCCTCACCACAAGCCATACCGTCCGCCGGCCGCCCCCTCAGTGCCGGCGCCATTGCCCTGATGCTGATGCTGTGCATGACCTGGGGCTTCAACCAGATCGCGGTGAAACTGGTGCTGCCGGACATTCCGCCGATGCTGCAGGCCACGATCCGCTCGGCGGGCGCGCTGCCGGTGCTGTTCATCATCGGCACGCTTCGTGGCGTCAAATTCTTCGAGAACGACGGCACGTGGAAGCCGGGCTTGGTCGCCGGGCTGATGTTCGGCATCGAATTCGTGCTGATCTTCCAGGGGCTGCGCCTCACCTCCGCTTCGCGCGCGGTGGTGTTCCTTTACACGGCGCCGTTCTTCGTTGCGCTCGGCTCCTATCAGGTGCTCGGCGAGCGGCTCGGCGCCTCGCAATGGCTCGGCCTCGCCATCAGCTTTGCCGGCGTTGCGCTTGCGATCGGCGTGCCGCAGCCCAATGTCGATTCGCATGTTCTGCTCGGCGACCTCATGATCGTCGGCGGTGCCGCG
The DNA here is from genome assembly GCF_023074075.1 of Bradyrhizobium sp. 138. Taxonomy (GTDB): domain Bacteria; phylum Pseudomonadota; class Alphaproteobacteria; order Rhizobiales; family Xanthobacteraceae; genus Bradyrhizobium. Next base: position 49,721 of record NZ_JADPKT010000094.1, read on the forward strand.
CTGTGGGCGGCGACGACGCTGGTTGCCAAGGGCACTAGGCTGCGGTTCGCCGCGCCCGAGAAGGCGCTGGGCTATCAGGTCGCCATTTCGATCCCGATCCTGGGACTGGCGGCCTGGCTGTTCGGCGAGACCATCACGCATACGCCGGCGCCGCTGTCGCTCGGCCTGATGGCCTTCCAGGCGATCTGGGTGGTTGGAACCACGTTCACGCTTTGGTTCGCGCTGGTGAAGGCCTATTCGGCCAGCAAATTGTCGGCTTTTACCTTCATCACCCCTTTGTTTGGCGTGGTGGGTAGCTATTTCATCATGCACGACACCTTGAGCCTGGCGTTCGGGGCGGCGGCTGTCCTTGTAATTGCTGGGCTTTTTCTGGTTAACCGTCCCAGCTCAACGGCTGCGGCGCCGCGCGATGCATTGCTGAACGTCACCAAAACCTGATATTTGGACCCCATGAACAAGCCCGAAACCACCATCGATTCCGACATCGCGGGGCCCGCGCCGCGCCATCACACCACCCAGGTCAAGGTCGGCGACGTCGCCGTCGGCGGCGGTGCGCCGATCGTCGTGCAGTCGATGACCAACACCGACACCGCCGATATCGACGGCACCATCGCCCAGGTCGCAGCGCTCGCGCGCGCCGGCTCCGAAATGGTCCGCATCACCGTGGACCGCGAGGAAGCCGCGGCCGCCGTTCCGCACATTCGCGATGGCCTCGCCAAGCGCGGTATCACCACGCCGCTGATCGGCGACTTCCACTATATCGGCCACAAGCTGCTTGCGGCCTATCCGGCCTGCGCCGAGGCGCTCGCCAAGTATCGCATCAATCCCGGCAATGTCGGCTTCAAGGACAAGCGCGACACCCAGTTCGCCGACATCATCGAGATCGCGAACAAGAACGGCAAGCCGGTCCGCATCGGCGCCAATTGGGGCTCGCTCGACCAGGAGCTGCTGACCAAGCTGATGGACGAGAATGCCGCCTCCGCCAATCCGCGTGACGTCCGCGCGGTGACGCGCGAGGCCATGGTGCAGTCCGCGCTGCTCTCGGCTGCGCGTGCCGAAGAGCTCGGCATGCCCAAGAACCGCATCATCCTCTCCGCAAAAGTCTCGGCGGTGCAGGATCTCATCGCGGTCTATCAGGATCTCGCCAGCCGTTCCGATTATGCGATTCATCTCGGTCTGACCGAAGCCGGCATGGGCTCAAAGGGCATCGTGGCGTCGTCGGCCGCGCTCGGCATCCTGCTTCAGCAGGGCATCGGCGACACCATCCGCATCTCGCTGACGCCGGAGCCCGGCGGCGACCGCACCCGTGAGGTGCAGGTCGGCCAGGAGCTGCTCCAGACCATGGGCTTCCGCACCTTCGTGCCGCTGGTCGCCGCGTGCCCCGGCTGCGGCCGCACCACGTCCACCACGTTCCAGGAGCTGGCCCGCTCGATCCAGGATTTCATCCGCGACGAGATGCCGGCCTGGAAGACGAAATACCCTGGCGTCGAAGAGCTCAACGTCGCGGTGATGGGCTGCATCGTCAACGGCCCCGGCGAATCCAAGCATGCCAATATCGGCATTTCGCTCCCGGGCACCGGTGAAGCGCCGGCTGCGCCGGTGTTCGTCGACGGCAAGAAGTTCCGAACGTTGCGCGGCCCCACCATCTCCGCCGACTTCAAGGCGCTGGTGATCGACTACATCGAGCAGCGCTACGGCCAGGGCGCCAAGGTGCCGGTGACCGCGGCGGAGTAGTGCTTCAGGTCAGCATGTGATCGTGCTGACCTGACCTGTCTCGCCATATCTCAGCAGCAGACCGTCTCGTGTAATCACGCTCGCGCCTAGGTCGCGAGCGGTTGCAATGATGATTCGGTCCGCGGGATCGCGTGGCGGCTCGCCCGGCAAAAATGACGACGCGATCAAGATATCTGGCGTTAGCTCGGCGAGACGCATTCCCTCTACGGCAAGCAGCCGCTGAAACCAGAGTTCTGGCCTTGTGGAGAGGCCTAACCGGTTGCGTGCAACGAGCAAGCCGATTTCCCACGCCGTAATTGCGGACACGAAGATTGCGGTTCCCGCGCGATAGGCTGCCTCGATCGCTTCCCTCGCCTCGGCGGCGATGGGCTTGTCCTCGACAATCCAGATCGCCGCATGAGTATCGAGCAGAAGAGGCGCCGGTTCACTCATAGACCTTGCCCCAATCGGGATCCGCCGGCTGCGTCAAATCCACGCCCGAGGGGATATGTGCCAATCCTTTGAGTGCACCGAACAGCGGATGGCGGCCGAGCTTCTTGGCGCGCGAGGGCGGCGGTTCGGCGGAACTTGACTCGACGCGACGAAACACGACCTTGCGAGCCTTCGTGTCGACCTGCTCGGTACGGAAGCCCGCGGCTAACCAGACCTTGGTCATGACGTTGTTGGTCGGGTTGTTGCTCCACCAAGCTGGATATTGAGGAGAGTTAGGGGGAAGCTTGCTCCCGATGACCCGCTCGATCTCGCCAAAGGTCATGGGGACCTCTTTGGCCCGTTGAGACTTCAGAAATTCACCGAGTCGCTCATATTTACCCATAGCGGTCTCCATCTTCGCAGACACTATTAAAGCTTTATAAGTGTGTCAAGAGATCCGGCCCTTTGCGTCCGCTCCCGCAAAGCCTAGGATCGGGTGCAATCAAGAACACATCGGGAGAACCGCCATGAGCTCACTCGCCGGCAAACAGGGCCCGCGCTATCGCCACACGACTGAGGATGGCGCTTCTTACGAGACCATTGCGGTCGAGAAGCTCACGCCCATCATCGGCGCCGAAATCTCCGGCGTGGACATCGGCGCGCTCGTCGAGGGCGACGCCCGCTCCAACCGGCAGATGGACGAGATCCATCGCGCGCTCGCCGAAAACCTCGTGATCTTCTTCCGTGACCAGCACATCACGCCGCAGCAGCATCTCGCCTTCGGCCGCAAGTTCGGCGAATTGCATTTTCATCCCGCAGCTCCCCACGAGGACGACGACCCGGCGCTGATGAAGATCTACGCCGACAAGAACTCGCCGCGGGCCAACGGCGAGGGCTGGCACTCGGACGTATCCTGCGATCTCGAGCCGCCGATGGGCTCGATCCTCTACATCAAGCAATGCCCGCCGCGCGGCGGCGACACGCTGTTCGCCAACATGTACGCGGCCTACGAGGCGCTGTCGGATCGCATGAAGGCCTATCTCGACGGCCTCACCGCGCTGCACGACGGCGAGCCGATCTACCGCGGCCTCTACGCCAATTACGGCGTTGCCGACAGGCCGAGTTACCCGAACGCCGAGCACCCTGTCGTGCGTACGCATCCCGTCACTGGCAAGAAAGCGCTCTACGTCAATCGCGGTTTCACCCGCCACATCAACGGCGTCCCGCGTGACGAGAGCGATGCGATGCTGGCCTATCTCTACCAACACGCCGAAAACCCGCTGTTCCAGTGCCGCTTCCGATGGACAGAGAACGCCATCGCGTTCTGGGACAACCGCTGCACCCAGCACCGCGCGATGTGGGACTACTGGCCGCATACAAGGTCAGGTACGCGCGTGACGGTGAAGGGGGAGCGACCGGTCTAGGCGGCGGTGCCGTAGGGTGGGCAAAGCGAAGCGTGCCCACGTCTTTTGCCGTCATCGAGAGATCGTGGGCACGGCGCAAGCGCGCCTTTGCCCACCCTACGGCAGAATCTGTGCAGCTCTCGCGTTGACGTCCCAGCGCTCCCGCGCCAATCTTCCCGAAAACAAATCGGGAGGATGCCATGCTCCGCGCCGAGGACAACAAGTTCCTGACCGAGTCCGGCCCCGGAACGGGCATGGGCGAATTGCTGCGCCGGTTCTGGATTCCCGTGTTGCTCTCCGAAGAACTCCCTGAGCCCGACGGCGAGCCGAAGAAAATCACCGTGCTCGGTGAGGAGCTGCTCGCCTTCCGCGACACGCGCGGGGTCGTCGGCGTCATCGACCAATACTGCCCGCATCGCGGCGCCAATCTCTGGCTTGGGCGCGTTGAGGAGTGCGGCATCCGCTGCGTCTATCACGGTTGGAAGTTCGACACCGACGGCCGCTGCCTGGACATGCCGACCTCTTATCCCGATCTCAACGCCAAGGACCTGATCCGCATCAAATCCTATCCGGTGCGCGAATGGGGCGAGATGATCTGGGCCTATATGGGGCCTGCGGAGGCGATGCCCGAACTGCCCGATCTCGAAATGGCGCTGTTGCCGGCCTCGCACCGCTACGTCAGCAAGAAATGGCAGGACTGCAACTGGGTGCAGGCGCTGGAAGGCTCGATCGACACCGCGCATTTCACCTTTGCCCATCTCTCCTTCGACAAGGAGGAGGATGAGATCCTGGACATCAAGAAGCATTTTGTGAATCCGATTGCGCGGATGTCGAGCGATCACATGCGCTGGATCGCGGAGGATCCGCGCCCGGTGATCAAGATCAGCCCCCACGAGGCCGGGCTGACCATTGCCGGCGGCCGGCTTACCGGCGGCGACAACATCTATTGGCGCATTGCGCAGTTTCTGACGCCGTTCCACGCCTATGCGCCGAGCGCGATGCCGGGCGAGAACATCTTCGGGCAGACTTTCGTGCCGGTGACCGACACCAAGTGCTGGATCTATACCTATGCCTGGAATCCGGAGCGTCCGCTGACGCAAGGAGAGCGCGACGCCTATGACCACGGCAACGGCGTGATCGCGGAGGTCGACGACAATTACGTGCCGCTGCGTCACAAGGGCAACGATTATCTGATCGACCGCAAGCTCCAGAAGACCCGAAGCTATACCGGCATCAAGGGCGTCTCCGAGCAGGACGCCGCCGTGCAGGACAGCCAGGGGCCGATCGCCGACCGCACCCGCGAGCATCTCTGGCCGACCGACCTCGGCATCATGCATTTCCGCAAGGTCGTGATGGAGCTGGCGCGGGCGCTGCAGCAGGGCGAGCCGCCGCCGCAGGCCGCGCATCCGGACCGCTATGCGGTGCGCTCCGGTGCCTGCGTGACCAGCAAGACCAAGGACCTGCCCGCCGTGATGCTGGAACGCTTCGGCGATGTGGCGGGCTTCGTCGGTCGTCCCAGGATTGCAGCGGCGGAGTAGCGCTTGGGGCGACCGCGGAGCATCATCGTCGGCCTGATTGCGTCGATCCTGCTATCGTCGCTTGCGATGGTTGACAGCAGCGAGGCCGTGACCGCGCGAAAGATTGCAAGGCCCAAAGCCAGGCCGCAGGTATCGGCCAGATGCGAGATGCCCAAATTCCGGATTGTCGTGGACGTCGGGCACACCCCTGATTCCTACGGCGCCTTGAGCGCGCGCAATGATCCGGAGTTCGGCTTCAACTTCCGTCTCGCAAGTCTCATCACGGCAAAACTCAAGTCCGAAGGCTTTGCCGCAACCCGCCTGCTCGTCACGGACGGCAAGGCGCGGCCGAGCCTGTTCAAGCGGATCAGTGCCGCGAATGACGGCCGGGCCGATCTCTTCCTGTCGATTCACCACGATTCCGTACCGGACAAGCTTCTTGAGAGGTGGGAATTCGACGGCACGAACAGCTATTTCAGCGACCGCTTTTCGGGCCACTCGCTGTTCGTGTCGCAGCACAATCCGCACTTCGCCACCAGCCTGATGCTGGCCCGGATGATCGGCCGGCAGTTGAAGGAGCAGGGCCTGCACTATGCCAGCCAATATACCTTGCCGGTGATGGGCCGTTATCGGCGCCAGTTGCTCGACAAGGATTTCGGCGTCTACCGTTATGACGGGCTCGTCGTTCTCTCGCGGACAAGCAGTGCTGCCGTGCTGCTCGAAGCCGGCTCCATCATCAACCGCGACGAAGAGATGGAAATGAACTCACCGGAGCGGCAGCAGGCGGTTGCGGGAGCCGTTGCGGCCGCGATGAAGGAATTTTGTGAGAGGCGGTAGTTGCTTCGCTGCGCTCGCAATGACGAAATCCTACAGCGGCATCCCCCGATACTCGCGGTTCGCCAAACTCGCCTCCTCCAGATCCAGATCGCGCTCGATCCGCCGTCGCGTCTCGTCGGTGATCTGGCCATCGCGCAGGAGATTGTGGATGAATTTTCGTTCGGCGGCGATCAGGTCGCGGGTCAGCACGATGCCGGCGGCGGAGACGTCGTGACGGTTTGGATCGAGCGAATCCGGAAGCTGGTTAGCGCGGATCTCGTGACGCGCACGCAGAAGCCGCATCACCTCTTCGGAGACCCCCTGTTCCGCGGTCATTGCGTCGAGCGACTTGAGCGCGGCGTCCAGGGCCTGTCGGCGCGCAGCGATCTCGGCCTCGTGCTCGGCTGCATGCTCATTTCGGCCGGCATCGGCGACGCCGAGCCAACGCACCACGGGCGGCAGCGTCAGACCGACGCCGATCAGCGTGACGAAGATGACGCCGAAGGCGACGAACAGGATCAAGTCACGATATGGGAACGCCTCGCCATCAGGTAGCGTGAACGGCAGCGCCAGCGCCGCTGCGAGCGACACCGCGCCGCGCACACCGGTGAAGGCGAGCACGAACGGCCATTGCCAGGGTGGCGACGGATCGCGCTCGCGCAACGACTTGCTGAGCATCCGCGGCAGATAGGTTGCGGGATAGAGCCAGGCAAAGCGCGCGATCACGACGATCATCAGGACCACGGCGGTCGCGATCAGGATGTCTTCGAGCGGAAACGCCTTCGATTTCTCGTAGAGTGCGCGCATCTGAAAGCCGGTGAGCAGGAACAGCACACCCTCGATCAGGTAGATCACGAGGTCCCAGAAGAAGATGCCTTGCAGGCGCGTCGCCGACGAGATCAGCAGCGGGCCGTTCCAGCTCACATAGAGCCCGCAGGCAACGGTGGCGATCACGCCGGAGCCGCCGACGTGCTCGGGCAGCCAGTAGGAGACGTAGGGCGTGATCAAAGACAGCGTCAGCTCGACCTGCGGGTCCCCGGACCATTTGCGGAAGCGCAGGGAGAGCCAACCGACGCCGATGCCGAAGGCGATCTCGCTGGCGACGATCAGCAAGAACTCGCCGGCCGCGAGCGGCAGCGAGAAATGCCCGACCATGATCGCGGCCAGCGCGAAGCGGTAGAGGATCAGCGCGGTGGCGTCGTTGGCGAGCCCTTCGCCCTCGAGGATGACCACGAGCCGCCGCGGCAAGTTGAGCCGGCGCGCGATCGCGAGCGGTGCCACCACGTCGGGTGGGGCGACGATGGCGCCGAGCAGGAAGCCGATGGTCCAGGGCAGGCCGATCAGATAATGCGTGGCGGCCGCCACCATCGCCGCGGTGAAGATCACCGCGCCAACCGCAAGCAGCACGATGGGGCGCAAATTTTTTCTGAACTCGCGCCAGCTCATGGCGACGCTCGCCGAGTAGATCAGCGGCGGCAGCACCATCAGCAACACCAGTTCCGGCGGCAATTCCACAGCGGGCATGCCCGGCACGAAGGCGAGGCCGACGCCGGCCAGCATCAACAGGATGGCAGGGGCAACGTTGAAGCGGCGTGCGGCCAGCGCCACGCCCGCCAATACGGCCAGCAGGATGAGAAAGGTCTGAAACTTCGCTTCCATGATGGTCTGTCTTGAACCGGAAGCGGCGGCAACGTCAATGCGCGCGGCTCATGCCAGCCGCTCAGCCACCATCCGCCCGATGCGTGCAAAGGCGGCTTCGATCTGCCCTGCCGTCGGCGTGCCACCCTGGACATAGGCTGCGATCAGGATCGGTGTGTCGGGCTTCGGCCAGGCCACCGCGATGTCGCCCGCTGCGTCCTTGCCATTGGAGCCGGTCTTGTCGCCGATCTTCCAGCTTGCGGGCAGGCCGCCGCGCAGCCGGTTGGCGCCGGTCTTGCAGTTGACCATCCATTCGGTGAGCTGCGCGCGACAGGCCGGCGCCAGGGCTTCGCCCACCACCAGGCGCCGCAAATTGCCCACCATCGCTACCGGCGTCGTGGTGTCCTCGGGCTTGCCGGGCGATGAGCGGTTGAGCTCGGGTTCATTGTGGTCGAGCCGCGAGGTGGTATCGCCGAGTGAGCGCCAGAACGCGGTGAGCGCGGCGGGGCCGCCGATCCGCGCCAGCAGCAAATTGGCGCAGGTGTTGTCGCTGAGCTCGACGATCGCCTTGCACATGTCGGCGACCGACATCGCGCCGGCCGCGAGGTTTTGCTTGGCGACCGGCGCGTGGTCGAGCAGGTCGGCCTTGCCGTAAGAGATCATGGCCGCGAGCTCCTCGCCGCGATCGACCCGCGCCAGCACGCAGGCCGCGAGCGAGGCTTTGAATGTCGAACACATGACGAAGCGCTCGTCGGCGCGCCAGGCGAGCTTTGCGCCGCTGGCCAGGTTTTCCGCATAGACCCCGATCCGCCCGCCGCTCTCGCGCTCATAGGCTTCGAGCTCAGGCGGCGCGCCTGCGGCCAGCACGGGAGATACGGCCATCCAGCCGAATGAGGCGAGCAGGGAGCGGCGATCGAGAAGCATGGGGACTTTCAGGGGAGTTGAGGTGAGGTTGAAATGAACGCGCTATCCGCACCGTCATTGCGAGCGTAGCGAAGCAATCCAGAATCTTTCTGCGGAGGAATTCTGGATTGCTTCGTCGCAAGAGCTCCTCGCAATGACGTGTGGCGAGAGTTAGGCTCGCAGTGAAAAGTGGAGCGGGAGCAGCTCCCAAGTCGGAGGGCTTTGCCTCGTCACTCCCTCAGGTCGTACCGATAGGACTTCGACACGATCTGCCAGCCGTCGGCGAGCTTCATCGCCACCAGATAATCGGTGAAGAAACGCGGTGGCAGTTGGCACCGGACCTTGATGAAGGCGGTCTTGTCGTCCGAGCGGTCGATGGTGACGATGAAATCCTCGCGCGGCTTGCCTTCGGCCTTGCCGGAGGGGCGCTTGCGCACGCGGTCGAGCCAGTCCGACACGGTCAAAACCTGGAGCTCACCCTTCTCGACCCAGCGCAAATCCGCGGAGGGATGGAAGATGGCGCCGAGCTTTTCGGCGTCGCCCTCGTAAAGACCATCGAAATAGGACTGCACGACGGCTTCGACGCTCGAACGGTTCTGGCTCATGGGTCATCCTCTTGCATGATGGCTTGGGGCGAAACTTAGTCGTACACATCAAAATGCGCTATGGGTGTCTCTCGCCAATTGCGCAGGGACGCTGGAATGACCGGATTAGAAACTTCGAACGCTCGTATCCTGATCGGCGAATGCTACTGCCGCGCCGTACGCTTTGAGGTGGCCGACGCGTTCTCCTATGCGATGAACTGCCACTGTTCGAACTGCCGTCGCACCACCGGCGCCGCCTTCAAGCCGTTCGCCGGCATCACGCACGACAAGCTCCGCATCGTCCGGGGTGGGGACCAGCGGATGATTTTCGGCGACGAGACCGGCCATGACGCCCATTGTGGGCGATGCGGCTCGCTGCTCTATTCCCGGGTGCGTGACGGACAATGGGTCCATGTCGCCATGGGAACCCTGGTCGACGCCCCCTCGATCCGGCCGAGCGCCCACATTTTCGTGGCGTCGAAGGCGCCCTGGCACGAAATTACGGACAATCTGCCGCAATATCGGGGGCATATCGGCGATGCCTAGGGGAACTCGGCACATGCGCCTGCTTGGCAGCGAACCGTGACCGCGCTGGCGCGACAAACAAAGGGGACCTTTCGGGCTGTCGCCGCGCGGCCTTCGTGACCTCCATCACAAGCGCCGGCGCCAGATCCTGCTAAAGCGGCCCCAAAGGGGGGCTTGAACGTCCCGAACTTCGGAAGTCGTGTCATGCGCAATCTGCTCCGACTCTGCCCGCTTCTCCTCGCCGCTTCGCTGTCGTTCGGCGCTGATCCCGCTCTCGCCGGCAACCGCGTCGCGCTGGTGCTTGCCAACTCGGCCTATCAGCACGCGCCGTCGCTCGCCAATCCCGTCAACGACGGGGTGGTGATGGCAAAGACGCTGAAGGAGGCCGGTTTCGACGTCGTCGATTACCGACACGATCTATCGGCCCTGGAAACACGGCGGGTGCTGCGCGACTTTGCCGACGTGACCCGCACGGCCGACATCGCGGTGGTTTACTATGCCGGTCACGGCATCGAGGTCGAGGGCTCGAATTATCTGATCCCTGTCGACGCCAAGCTCGAGCGCGACACCGACGTCTATGACGAGGCGCTGTCCCTCGACCGCGTCCTGGTCGCGGTCGAGCCGGCAAAGCAGCTTCGTCTGGTGATCCTGGATGCCTGCCGCGACAATCCGTTCGGCAAGCGGATGAAGCGCACGGTGGCCTCGCGCGGCATCGGCCGTGGTCTGGCCCAGGTCGAGCCGACCAGTCCCAACACGCTGATCGCCTATTCGGCGAAGGCCGGCTTCACCGCCCAGGACGGCGACGGCGCCAACAGCCCGTTTACGGTCGCGCTGTCGAGGCATCTGACGACGCCGGGCCTCGATGTCCGCCGCGCCTTCGGCTTCGTCCGCGACGACGTGCTCAAGTCGACCGGTAACAAGCAGGAGCCGTTCGTCTACGGCTCGCTCGGTGGCGAGGATGTGCCGCTGGTTCCGGTCAAGGTGGCTGCCGCAGCTGCGCCGGCGCAGAACTCGCAGGCCGACATCCGCCGTGACTATGAGCTCGCGCTCCAGCTCGGCAACAAGGCGGCATGGGACGCTTTCCTCGCCCAGCACCCTGATGGTTTCTATGCCAATCTCGCCAAGCTCCAGGTCGAAAAGATCGGTGCCGAGCAGGCTCACGCAGCGGCGATCGCGAAGGCGAAGCAGGCCGAGGCCGAGCGGGATCGTCTCGCCGCCCTTGGCGCGCAGAAGGATGCGCAGGCCAAAGCCGCAGCCGATGCGAAAGCCGCCGAGCAGGCGCAGCTTGCCGCGCAGAAGGCGAAGGAGCAGGCGCAGCAGCAGGCGGCTGCCGCCGAGCAGCAGCGCGCCAATCTCGCCGCCACAGCCCCAAGCGCGGCGCCGGCCAGCACGGCGGGCCCCGCCGGAACCAACGTTGCGTCGCTGACGCCGGCGACCGCGCCGGCCGATCTCAGCCGCTCGGTGCAGGCCGAGCTTGGCCGCGTCGGTTGCTTCTCAGGTGCAGCCGATGGCAACTGGAATACGTCCTCGCAGCGCTCGCTGTCGCAGTTCAACCGCTATGCCGGCACCAAGCTCGACGTGAAGGTGGCAAGCACTGATGCGTTGGATGCGGTGAAGTCAAAACCGTCGCGCGTCTGCCCACTGGTTTGCGAGCATGGCTTCAAGGCCGACGGCGACAAATGCACGAAGATCGTTTGCCGTGAGGGTTATGCGGTCAACGACGACAATGAGTGCGAGAAGCAGCGTGCGGCCAAGCCGGCAAAGCCCGCGACGGCCAAGCGCGACGACGGCGATGAGCGTCCCGCACGGCAGCGTCGTCAGTCGGGCAGTGCGGCTGCCGGTGCCGCAGGCGGCTATGGTGCTGCAGCTGCGACCGGCGCGGGGCGCGCCTCGGCAGGCGGCGGCCAGATTTTTTGCAACGCTCTCCTCTGCCGGCCGGTCAAGCGCGGTTGCCACCTCGTATATCGCGGGGGCGGCGGCCCCCACGTCGACGCCAATGCCGAGGTCTGCGACTGAGAAGGGCGCTGCTTCTGCGCCAGTTGCCATAAGGGTGACGGCTATCTCACTGTTGCAGCGGCGGTGGTCTGCTCCCTCGCCCCGCAAGCGGGGAGAGGTGTAGATCGGGCGCTGCGTCAGCTCTTCCGTTCGGCCACGAACCGCGCCGCGGCCTGCAGCACGGCGGCCCGATCGCCGAAGATCGACACGGCGCTGTCGGCCCGCGCGAGCAGATCGCGCACGCGCTGCTTGGCGCCTTCGATGCCGAGCTGGGTGACGAAGGTGGTCTTGCCGAGCGCGGCATCGGCGCCGGCCGGCTTGCCGAGCGCTGCCGCATCGCCTTCGACGTCGAGCAGATCGTCCGCGATCTGGAAGGCTTCACCGAGCGCGCGGCCGTAATCGTCGAGCGCCTGATATTCCTTTTGCGAGGCCTGGCCGAGGATCGCGCCGGCGATGCAGCCGAAGCGCAGCAGCGCGCCGGTCTTCATCTGCTGAATACGCGCGACATCGATCGGCTCGTTGCCGCCAAAACGGCCTTCGCCGGCGAGATCGAGGATCTGGCCGCCGACCATACCGCCGATACCGGCGCAGCGCGCCAGCGCGCGTGTCAGCAGCAGTCGCACATTGGCGTCGCGATGGATCTCGTCGCGGGTGATGATGTCGAAGGCGAGCGTCAACAGGCCGTCGCCGGCGAGAATTGCGGTGGCGTCATCGGTCTGCTTGTGCAGGGTGGGACGGCCGCGGCGCAGATCCGAATTGTCCATCGCCGGCAGATCGTCGTGGATCAGCGAATAGCAGTGGATGCATTCGAGCGCCGCGCCGACGAGCAGTGCCGCCTCGCGCGGAACACTGAATACGGCTGCACTCTCGACCACCAGGAACGGCCGCAGGCGCTTGCCGCCGTTCAGGCTCGAATAGCGCATTGCGTCCATCAGTCGCTTGGGCCGGGCGATCTCATCGTGCAGGATGTCGTCCGACAGCAGGCGCCCGAGCAGGGCCTCGGTGTCATCAGCGGTCTTGTCCAGACGTTTGGCGAAATCGGACGGGGACGTGCCGGTCATCAAGAAGGGCTCCAGAACTAAAATTCGGCGGGACAATCCTTTATGAGGCCGCGCCAGTCAATCGTTTGGAAGGCCTAAAAAGTGCTGGAAAAGGCCCGAATTATCACAGACTTAATGGCAGGATCCGTGGCTGCGTTTCATTTTGCGCCGGAAAGTTGATTTGCGCATCGTCAAAATCCTTCTCCTGGTGCTCGTGGTCGCAGCTCTCGCGCCCTATGTGATCGCGCCGTTCTATCGCACCGGCCATCCCGTTTCGACGCTGATGGCGTGGCGCTCGCTTCGCGGCGCGCCGGTGCAGCGGGAATGGATCGATCTCGCGGCGATGTCGCCTTATTTGCCGCGCGCGGTGGTGGCGGCCGAGGATGCGCATTTCTGCAAGCATCACGGCATCGATTGGGGCGCGCTGCGTGAGGCGATCGACGACGCGCAGGAGGACGGCACCCCGTTCCGGGGTGCCTCCACCATCACCCAGCAGGTCGCCAAGAACCTGTTCCTCTGGCAGGGCCGGGACTTCGTCCGCAAGGCGCTCGAATTCCCACTGGCGCTCTGGATCGATTTGGTGCTGCCCAAGCCGCGGATCCTGGAGATTTACCTCAACATCGCCGAGCTCGGCCCACAGGGACAATTCGGCGTCGAGGCGGCCAGCGCCTATGCCTTCGGCAAGTCGGCCGCCAGCCTTTCCCCTCGGGAAGCCGCCCTTCTGGCCTCGATCCTGCCGAATCCGGTCAAACGCAGCGCCCGGACCCCCGGCCCGGGTGTCCGACGGTTGGCGGCGACTTATATGGCCCGAGGGCAGGCGAACTCGCTTGCGACCTGCTGGCGGGAAAATCGCTGATTTCGGGCCCATTCCGGGCGTATTTTCCGGCCCAAGAGCCTAGCTTTACGGCCGGCCTTCCTCTATAAGCCCGGCCTTGATCGGCATTCAGCTCGCCTCGTATTGCGGGTGCTGAGCCGTCCTTCCGGACGATGCCCTGACAACACCAATCCCTAGAGGATATTGAAATGGCCGTTCCGAGAAGAAAAACCTCGCCGTCGCGCCGTGGCATGCGCCGCTCGGCAGACGCCATCAAGAAGCCGACCTATGTGGAAGACAAGGACTCCGGCGAGCTCCGTCGTCCACACCATCTCGACCTCAAGACCGGCATGTACAAGGGCCGGCAGGTCCTGAAGAAGAAAGAGTCCTGAGTTTTAGGACCTTTCTTTGGGCGGGATGATTTCGCCTGCCTGATTTAGGCCCATCCCTGAGATAGACGGTGACGGCGGCGGAGCGAATGCTTCGCCGCTGCATTGTTCTGTCCGGACATCTTGATCGAGAAGGCATTTTGCCGATGGTCGGTTTCCCGCTGCTTCTGATTCCGCTCGCGGTCTACAACATCATCGCCTTCCTGATGCCGACCGTGTCCTTTACGGACGTGCTGTTCAGGGTGCCGATGGTGTCCGGCGAGGCTTGGCCGGTCACGCTCGCCGATCTCCTGCTCGCGCTCGGCGTGGTGCTGCTGCTGCTCGAAGTGGTCAAGGGCGCGCGGCCCGGCTCGAAATTCCTGATGGATCATCTGCTGTCGCTGATCGTGTTCGGCGCCGCCGCGGCCGAATTCGTGATGTGGCCCAAATTCGGCAACTCGACCTTTTTCCTGCTGACGCTGCTCGCGATGGCCGATTTCTTCGCTGGCATCGCCCAGCGCACGCGCCGCCGTGTCACCTATGTCGCCGAGACGACGGTGGCGGCGCCGCGCAAATCCAAGCGCCAGGCCGACGCGGCTGAGGATGTGGCGGCCGAGCGCAAGTTCGAGCCGGTGATTGCGCCGCAGCCGGTGCCGGTGGAGCCCCCCGCACCGTCGGCGCAATCCGTCGCCGAATCCGTGCTGATGGATCATCCTGCGCCAAAGCCCGTGCAGAGCCCGCCTTCGCCGGAAATTCCCTCGCCGCAGCTTCAGCCGGGCAACGGCACGCCGCCGTCTTCCGACACGCCGCCGCGCTGACCAGCCTCAAGCCACCTGCCGTGTCCGCGCGCTGACGCTTGGCAGCGGGCGCTTGCTGCCATAGGCCATCTGAGCGTCTTGGGAAGAGGCACGGCGCAACCGGCTCGCCTGCGGCAGGTGCTCGGCATTGGCGATGAGCTGGGCAACGAAGCTCGGATCGGGGCGCGGCATCGGCGCCTTGTGAACCCACTGCAACGTCGGCATCAACGGCACCAGCGCCGTGCCGGCCTGCCGCTCTGCTTCTTCCATTCCATCCGCAGTCGCCATCGCAACACCGTTCATCAGGTTGAACTGGCGCGTTTTGGGACATTGGCGCCGGTGCATGTGATGGTCTCGCAAGGCCTATGCCGCTCGAGCCTAATCGGTTCCTGGGTGCCTGGAAACGTGGTTTCCAAATTGTTTAACAACTTTGCCTAGGGTCGGAGGCGAATCTGGCTCTATCCTGTGCCGGCTCAGCACTTCCCGCTGTCCCGAAACGAGGCGATTTTGACCCCTGCATTGCCGCAAGCCTCCGACATTCTGGCCGCGCTCGGTCAGGCCGTGTTCGCCTGGGACATCGCCAGCGATGCGATGGTCTGGGGTGATCAGGTCGCCAGCGTCTTTCCCGGCATTCCAGCCGAGCGATTGGCGACTGGCGCCGAATTTGCCAAGCTGATCGAACCCGCGCCATCGCTGCGGACCGCCGCGCTGGCGCAAACTTATGCCGTGCATGGTGCCGACGGAACGCCATACCGGGTCGAGTACGGCGTCCGCATGAGCGCCGGCGATCCCGTGATCTGGATCGAGGAGACCGGCCGCTGGTTCGCCGGTCCCGACGGACGCCCCACGCGCGCGATCGGCTCCGTCCGCATCAACAATGAGCGCCACGCCCGCGACGAGGAGCTGACCAGGCTGGCCCGGCTCGATCCTCTGACCGGCGAGCTCAACCGTTCGCACCTGATCGCGGCGCTGGCCGAGGCGATCGAGGAGACGACCCGCTTCCGCTCGACCGCGGCCTTCATGCTGGTCGGTATCGATCATCTCGCCCGCGTCAACGACGCCTTCGGCTTCGACGTTGCCGACGCCGTCATCCTCGACATCGCCAAGCGTATCCGCTCGCGCCTGCGCGGCGGCGACGTGCTCGGGCGCTTTTCCGGCAACAAGTTCGGACTGATCCTGAAGAACTGCACTGTCGACGACATGAACGTCGCCGCCGAGCGCTTCCTCGCGGGCATCCGCGACGAGGTGGTGCCGACCAAATCAGGTCCGGTCTCGGTCACCGCCTCAATCGGCGCGGTCAGCGTGCCGCGCTATGCCCGCAACACCGATGAGGCCGTCAATCGCGCCCACGAGATTCTGGACGCGGCCAAGCGCCGCCGTGTCGGCTCGTTCGCGGCATGGCGTCCGGATGCCGCGCGCGACGCGCAGCGCCGCGTCAACATTCGTGTCACCGACGAGATCGTCACCGCGCTGAACGAGCGCCGCATCAAGCTCGCCTATGAGCCGGTGGTATCTGCCGCCTCGCGCGAGCGCGCGTTCCACGAATGCCTGGTGCGAATGGACCAGGGCGACGGCCAGGTGCTGCTCGCGCCGGACATCGTGCCGGTGGCCGAACGGCTCGGCCTGATTCGCCTGGTCGATCATCGCGTGCTCGAGCTCGTGGTCGCCGAGCTTGCGGCGGCGCCCGACATCTGCCTCAGTCTCAATATCTCGCCGGACACCACCATGGATCCGGACTGGTGGGCGGGAATCGAATCGCTGATGCAGGCCCATCCCGGCGTTGCCGAACGGCTGATCGTCGAGATCACCGAGACGGTCGCGATCCAGGATATCGATGACGTCCGCGCTTTTGTTGGTCGTCTCAAGCATTTCGGCAGCCGCATCGCCATCGACGATTTCGGCGCCGGCTACACCTCGTTTCGAAACCTGCGCAAGCTCGGCGTGGACATCGTGAAGATCGACGGTGCCTTCGTGCAGAACATCACCCATTCCGCCGACGATCGCGCCTTCGTGCAGACCCTGATCGACCTCGCCCGCCGCCTCGACATCAAGACGGTGGCCGAATGGGTGCAGGACGAGGAAGCCGCAAGCATGCTGAGCGACTGGGGCTGCGACTACATCCAGGGCCGGCTGATCGGGCTCGCCTCGGCCGAGCGGCCTTGGGGCGCGCCGCCGGATGCATTGCCTGCGGCGGGCTGAGCATCGTAGGGTGGGCAAAGGCGCACTTGCGCCGTGCCCACCATTCTTCTCCGTATTCGAGAAAGACGTGGGCACGCTTCGCTTTGCCCACTCTACGACACCTCCTCACGCCCCCTCGTCCAGCGCCACCAGCTCGCGCTTCTTGCGCAGCGCGGGCAATAGTGGCGCGATCAGCAGCACCAGGGCAAACGCGAGACACACGCCCGAGATCGGCCGCTGCACGAAGGTCCAGAGATCGCCCTGCGACAGGATCAGCGACTTGCGTAAGTTGTTCTCCATCATCGGTCCCAGCACGAAGGCCAGCACCAGCGGCGCCGGCTCATAGCCGAGCTTGCGCATGAAATAGCCGATGATCCCGAACGCGATCATCACGTAGACATCGAACACGTTGTTGCTGGAGCAGTAGACGCCCAGGATCGTGAACAGGATGATCAGGGGAAACAGGATGTTGTAGGGCAGCTTGAGCAGCTGCACCCACATTCCGATCATCGGCAGGTTGAGGACCAGCAACATCACGTTGCCGATATACATGCTGGCGACGATGCCCCAGAACAGGCCGGGGTTCTGCGTGATCAGCAGCGGTCCCGGCTGCAGGCCGTGAATGACGAAGGCGCCGAGCAGCAGCGCCATCACCACATTCGGTGGAATGCCGAGCGTCATCAGCGGAATGAAGGCGCCGCCCGCGGCGGCGTTGTTCGCCGATTCCGGCCCCGCGACGCCTTCGATCGCGCCATGGCCGAAACGCCCGGGCGTCTTCGACAGCCGCTTCTCCAGCGCGTAGGAGGCAAAGGACGCTACCACCGCGCCGCCGCCCGGCAGGATGCCGAGGAGGAAGCCGAGAATGGTGCCGCGGCCGACCGGGCCCGCGCTCGCCTTCCAGTCCGCCTTGGTGGGCAGGAGATGGGTGATCCTGGTGTTGATGATGTCGCGCTTGATCGCCTGCTCGGTGTTGAGCAGCACCTCGGCAACGCCGAACAGGCCCATCACGACGGGCACGAGCCCGATGCCGTCGATCAGCTCCATGCGGCCGAAGGTCAGACGCGGCTGCGCTGTGATGCTGTCGAGCCCGATCAGTCCGAGCACGACGCCGATGCACGCCATCAGCAGCGCCTTCGGCATCGAGCCCTGCGTCAGGAAGGTGAGCACCACGAGGCCGAGCACCATCAGGCTGAAATATTCGGCCGGGCCGAACGCGATGGCGATGCTGGCAAGCTTCGGCGCGACCAGCATCAAGGCGATCAGTGCAAACGTGCCGGCGATGAAGGAGCCGAAGGCGGAGATGCCGAGCGCAGGACCCGCGCGGCCCTGCTTCGCCATCTGGTGGCCGTCGATGCAGGTGACGACCGAAGCCGCTTCGCCGGGGATGTTGACCAGGATCGAGGTGGTCGAACCGCCATACATCGAGCCGTAATAGATACCGGCCATCATGATGATGCCGGATTCCGGCGTCCCCGACAGCGTCACCGGCAGCAGCAGCGACATCGCCGAGATCGGCCCGATCCCCGGCAGCACGCCGACCAGCGTGCCGATGAAGACGCCGATGAAACAGTAGAGAAGGTTGATCGGAAGCAGCGCGACGCCGAATCCATGGGCGACGTTGAGAAGTGTATCCATGGGGTCAGCCGATCCCGAACAGGCCCGAGGGCAGCTGGATCAGCAGCAGCCGCTTGAGCACCCACCACATGCCCATGGGCGCCAGCACGGCGATCGGGATCGCCAGTGTCCAGCGAACGGGATCGATCAGTCGCAACAACAGCAGCATCAACGGGATCGACGACAGCAGAAACCCGAGTGGTTCCAGTGCGACGGAGAATGCCACCAGACAAGCAATCAGCAGAAGCGGCTTGCTCCAGCGCACATTCTCCCAGCGCGAGGCCAGCGTCGGCCCGCCCTCGGTGATCGCCGAGACGATGATGGAGCCTGCGAACACGCACATCAGGATGCCAGCGTAGAACGGCACATAGCCCGAGCCGGGGTCGTTGATGGTGCCGAGCTTGAGCTTCAAGCCCGACCAGATCACGAAGCCGCCGAGCGCGAGCCCGATCAGCCCGCCCCAGAGTTCGGAATTGCTGAGACGGAGCTTGACGTTGGTTTGGTCGGTCATGGATTCTCTCTCGGCCGTTCCCCGGACGCTGCGCAGCGCGAAGCGGAGCGCTGCAGATCCGGGGTCCATGAGTGTGGACGAAAAAGGTGGGTCCCGGCTCTACGGCGCAGCGCTAAAGAAGCGCTGCACCGCGTCCGGGACACGAAAGCGGGCTCAGTCCTACTTCTTCGCCAGCCCGAGCGTATCGATCACCTTGCGCTCGGATTCCGTGACCTCGACGACGAACTTCTTGTAGTCCTCGGTGTTCTTGTAGTTCGGCACCATGTCGAATTTGGCAAGCGTCGCGATCACCGCGGGGTCCTCGAGCGCCTTCTTGAAGGCATCGTGCAGCTTGACGACGATCTTGGGATCCATACCCTTCGGTCCGGCAACGCCGAAGGGGGAATCATAGACCATCGGATAACCCAGTTCCTTCAGCGTCGGCACATCGGGATAGTTCGGCGAGCGGGCGCCGGTCCACACCATCAGCAGCCGAAGCTTGCCGGCGTCGACCAGCGGCCGCCATCCCGTGGAATCAGCCTGAAGCATGGTGTGCTGACCGAGCACGGCGGCATTGGTCTCTGCGCCGCCCTTGAACGGCACCTGCGTCAGCTTGATGCCGGCCATCCCGGCGATCTGTTCCATGCCGATATGGAGCGAGGTGCCGGCGCCGGGCGTTGCGTAGGTCACCTTGCCCGGGTTTGCCTTGGCGAACTCCACCACGTCTTTCCAGCTCTTGAACTGCGATTCTGCGCTGGTGGTGACGCCGAAGGTGTAACCGGTGAGATGGACGATGTAGGTAAAATCCTTTGCAGGATCCCATGACACTTCCTGCATCAGAGGCAGGCGGAAGACGGTGATCGGAATCTGTGAAATGGTGTAGCCGTCCGGCTTCGCGGCCGCTGCCATGGTCGCCGGTCCCACCGTGCCGCCCCCGCCGGCCTTGTTGTCGATCACGATCGGCTGCCCCAGCGCCTTCGCGGCGCTGTCGGCGATTGCCCGCATCGAGATGTCGGTCGATCCGCCGGCCGGCCACGGCACGATCAGCGTGATCGGCTTGGTGGGATAGTCCTGCGCACTGGCGGCAGTCGAGAGCAATGCGCCCATGACAGCATGCATCGCGGCAAATGCGATCGTCGTCAGCCCGTATCGCGACATCGAAATTCCTCCCTCGCGGCGGCCTGCTCGGGCCACCGTTTTCGTTCTTGTGGGGGCGATTGTTCCCGAAATCACGGGAGAAGAAAAGCGCCATTGCGCGTTTGCAGGGCAGGGGACGAGATGCCAATTCCGCCGGAAACGATGTGTGCGACAATTGGTCGTTCGAAGGCGTGCCGAGATACGGAATTTGAGGGAGCCGCGCTACGCCACGCGCCGGACAATGTTCAGCGTCTCGATGGTGCGGCCGACCTCCGATGCGGGGCACGGCTTGCCGAAATAGTAGCCCTGTACGGCGGTACAACCGCATTCGCGGACGAAGTCGAGTTGCTCCTCGGTCTCCACACCCTCGGCCGTCGTCTCGACGCCGAGCACGGAGCCGAGGCTTGCGATGGTGCGGACGATGGCTACGCTCTCAGGGCTTTCGCCGAGCGTGCCGACGAAGGAGCGGTCGATCTTGATGCGATCGAACGGAAACTTGCGCAAATAGCTCAGCGAGGAATAGCCGACGCCGAAATCGTCGAGGCTGACGCGTACCCCCAGCGCGCGGAGCTGGTGCAGGATTTCGATCGTGGCCTCGCTGTCGTCGAGCAGCGCCGTCTCGGTGACCTCGAGCTCGAGCCGCTGTGGCGGCAGGCCCGCTTCCGCCAGCGCGCTCGTGACCATCGCCACCAGCCCGCGCGAGCGGAACTGCACCGGCGACAGGTTCACTGCGACGGTGACATCGGGCCAGGACACGGCGGTCGCGCAGGCGCTGCGCAGCACCCATTCGCCGATCGGAACGATCAGGCCGTTCTCTTCCGCGATCGGAATGAACTCGGCCGGCGAGACGAAGCCGCGCGAGGGATGTTTCCACCGCAGCAGTGCCTCGAAGCCGGTGAGCTCCGACGAATCGAGCCGCACCTGTGGCTGGAATACCAGATGAAATTCACGTGCCTCCAGCGCGCCGCGCAGATCCTGCTCCAGCGCGTGCCGGCTGCGCGCCTCTTCTTCCATCTCGGGTTCGAACAGCTGATAGGCGCCGCGCCCCCTGGCCTTGGCCTGGTACAGCGCGAGGTCGGCGCATTTCATCAACTCGTCGGCATCGAGCCCGTGGTCGGGCGCGATCGCGATGCCGACGGAGACGCCGACGTGGATCGACTGACTTTCCAGCGGTGGCGGGTGGCCGATGATTTCGACGAGACGCCGGGCGAGCTTCTCGGCCGATTGCGGCTGCGGTCCGCGCTGGAGGATGGCGAACTCGTCGCCACCGAGGCGTGCGACGGTGTCGTGCTCGCCGACATTCTCCGTCAGGCGCGCTGCGACCCAGCGCAGCAGGCGGTCGCCGGCGGCATGGCCGAGGCGGTCGTTGACGGTCTTGAAATTGTCGAGGTCGAAGCACAGTACCGCCATCGCGCCGCCGGCGATCGCCACCTGGCTCAGTCCTTCGCCCATCTTCTCGCGGAACAGCGTGCGGTTGGGCAGGTCGGTGAGCGAATCGTGCCGCGCCATGTGCGCGACGCGCGCCTGGGCCTTGTGGCGCTCGGTGACGTCCTCATAGGTGACGACCCAGCCGCCCTGTTCCATGCGCTTGTGATTGAGCTTGATGATGCGGCCGTCGTTCAAATTCCGGTGCAGCGTGTGCTCGCCTTCGCGCAGCCGTTCGACGTAATCGGCATAAAGCCTGGCCCCCGTCATGTTAGGATGGATGCCGAGCTCGCAGCTGTGCTCCATGATCTCGCGCATCGAGACGCCGGGCTTCACGATATCAGGCGACAGGCCGTACATCTCGATATAGCGGCGGTTGCAGACGATGACGCGCAGGCTCGAATCGAGCATGCACAGGCCCTGGCTCATGTTGTTCAGTGCAGCGTCGAAGCGTCGATACTGCTCGCTTAACTCCTCAACCGCGCGCTCGCGTTCGGTGATGTCCTCGTAGGTGGCGACGAAGCCGCCGTCCGGCAGCGCACAATAGCGCACCGAGATCACCGTATCGTTCGACATGCGTCGGCGCATCGGCGAGGAGTCGCGGCTCGCGATCCTGGCGCTGGCGGCTTCCAGGAGCTGTTGCGGGCTGTATTCGGAAGCGAACGCGCCGTTCGCCATCGAGCGCTCGATCAGCTCGGAAAGATGCGTGCCGGGCCGCGTCTCCTCGGGCGACAGCAGGTAGATCTTGCGGTAGGTGGTGTTGCAGACGCGCAGGCGCATGTCGCTGTCGTAGAAGGCGAGCCCGTGCGCCATGTTCTCCAGCGCAGCATCGAGGATGAAGTTCTGCTGTCTCAGCGTTTCCTCGTATTGCAGCCGCTCCGTGACGTCCTCGTGCACGGTCACCCAGCCGCCGTCGGGCAGGAAGCGGGAGACCGTCTGCACCATGCGCCCGTCATAACGCATCACCAGCAGGGATTTTGCCTTTCTGGTGCGCACGTCCTCCAACCTGGAGTTATGGAATTCGTCGGCCGGCATGCCCGGCAAATTGCCGCGCGACACCCAATGGTCGAGCACCGTGCGATGCGAGACCCCCGGCTTCACGATCCAGGGATCGAGGTTGTAGAGATTCAGGAACCGCTCGTTGCAGACGACGACGCGGCTGTCGGCGTCGTACATGATGAGGCCGTGCGACATGTTGGCGAGAGCGTGCTGGCTGCGCTCGGTCTGTACGCGCAATTCCGCCTCGAGCCGGGCGAGGCGGCTGACATCGTCGCAGATCGTCATCCAGCCGCCACCGGGAAGCGGCTTCAGCTCGAGCGACATGACCAGACCGCTCGCAAGCCGCTGCTCGGTCCGGAACGGCTTTCCGCCTGCGATCTGCGCCATCCGCGCCGAATACAGCGCGTCGAGCTCGGTTTTCGGAAAGTTGCCACGCCCGGCGCTGTGCGCGAGCACCTCGCGGTAGCTCGTACCCACCCGCACGATGTCGGCCGACATGTCGAACAGAGACAGATAACATTGGTTGACCAACACGATCTGGTTGTCGGCATCGTAGACGCAGACGCCCTGCTCCATGTGGTCGAGCGCAAGCTGGCTCAGCGCGACCAGGGCCTCCGGGCCTTGCTCGCGGCGTGCACCAAGCTCGTTGTCGCAGGTCGACGTCATGGGATCGGCGGGTCTCGGCGGGCAATAAACTTAACGCAACCTAATTCAGCCACCGAGCGTAGCGAAGAGGCGGGAAAATTCCCTTAAGCGCAGTAGTTTACGGAGGGTGACTGGCGATGCCGAGCGAGTGCGCAAACGGCCGGCCAGCAAGGCGATAGCCCGTAGCCCGGATAAGCGTAGCGATATCCGGGCCGACCGTTCCGGCATGTCGCTGGCGCTCATGCGGGCTACGGAGCCGAGCTTTGCTCTACGGCCCGTACAACACGAGTTCCGTATCCGTGAGATCGCCGAGCTGGGGCCGATGCGGCCCCTTGAAATATTTGCGACCGCGCCGCTCGGTATAAATACCGACAAGGCCGGGAATCGGCCCGTTGGAATCGATCGCCACCGAGATCTTGCCGAGCCGAAGCAGCAGCCGGCCGATACGGCCTGCGCATTCGGCGTATTCCGCGGCGCTCCGGCAATAGATCAGCTTCATCGCAGGCGGCGCAATAAAGCCGCGGCGGATACGCACGGGTTGCAGGATGAAGGGAAATGTTCCCTGCGGCGTGCGGCAGACCAGACTGAGGCAATTGTAGCGCGCATGCCGCGTCAGCAACTCGGTCTCGGATTCGGAAAGCCCCTCGATCGTCTTGGCGTGAGGCGAGATGACCTCGATCTCGCTCCAGCGCGGGACGCGCGCCAGTGCAGGCACCGAGAAGAAGATGCCGCGGCAATAGGCGCGAAAGCCCTGGGTCTCGATGATCGGCCAGGTCCAAGGCGCCGGAGAGATGTTGAAGTAAGTCACGTCCTTGTGCCGCTGGGCGATCTTGGTCAGCAACGGAGCGTAATTGCGATAGGCCGGATCGACATACCAGCTCGACAGGTTGCATTGGATGGCGGTCTCGTCGCCGTTCTTGCGCGCCGTGTAGATCAACAGCAGCACGCCGACCGGCGTCCCGTCATTGTCGAGCATGTAGCCGAAGCGCGGATAGCCCTCCGGCACCGAGCGGAAGGCCTGCCGGCGCAGACCCTGGATCCAATAGTCCCGCGAGCGGCCGACGAAGCCGCGCGTCAGCAGGTCCGCGATCGCTTCCGCGTCGGACTCGGTGATCTCGCGGCATCGCACCTTGGTGTGAATCACGCTCGTCTTACCCGTGGAAATGACAGGCCTCGTTTGGTTAACGCCAGCCCTCGACATGGGTGTCGGTCGTGACCGGCGGCTGCAGGCCCAGGACGTCCCGCACCTTGGCGGGCCAGACGGAAAGGTCGGTGCCGTGGGTGTGGAACATGGCGACGGCCAGCCGGTCCATGCCGAAGGCGACGCAGCCGGTATGGGCTGGCTCGCCGCCGGCATCCTGGATGCCCCAGGTCGTGCCGAAATGCTCGCGGTGATAGTTGAAGCTCATGCACGCCGTCGGTTGCTCTTCCGAGCGCAGCGGAATGAGGAGCTCGAACTTGAGCTGCTGCTGCTTCTGGCTCACCGCCTTCATCTGGCCGACACGGCCGAAGAAGGGATCGCTGGCATAGTCGACACGGAAGGTGAGACCGAGATCGGTCGCAATCGCCTGCGCGCGCACCATCCAGCGCTCGCGGAAATCGGCGACGTCGTCGGGGCTGCCGATGCAGACATACTCGCGCATCCGGAACGATTGCAGCCGGTCGAGATGCTTCGACGGCTCGCGGCGGAAGCAATCCGCGGCCACGTCGAAGCGCAGGCCGCCCTTCGGCAAGGGTCCGCGGCTCGCCGCGATCGGATAGACCGGATAGCAGGCGGCCGGCGACAGCACGAGGTCGGCGGGCGACAGCGAGGTGGTCCAGTCGCCACCGGCATCGAAGCGGCTCACCGCGGCGTTGATCTCGCGCTCGGTGCCGTGCAGGCCGCAAACGCAGCCGAGCAGGTTCGGAAAGCTCTTGAGGTAGCCGGATTTTTCCAGCTGAGCCCGGCTCATCACCGGCGGGAAACGCATCACCTCGGTGCCGGTCTCGCGATGGCTCGTGATCAGCGCGGCGAGCTTCTCGACGATGCCTTCATAGAGTGCGGTACGGGCATAGACCCCGTCGGCGCCCATGCGGTGGAACAGCTTGTCGGCCAGATGATCGAGCGGATCGATCAGCTGCGGCGCGGTCGCGGGCGAGTTGGGGAGGACGGCAATGTTCATGGGTCGATGTCCTGCTATCTCAAAATTGTTCTTGTTGGTTCAGTCGCCAAGCATTTAGTCACGAAGGTTGGTCGGCACGCCGCTCATCAGCGTCGATGTCGCGGCATTGGCCAGAATGCGGTCGTTGTTGATCATGATCGGGGACGACAACACGTCGCGCAGGTGTCGGCCCATGGTGAACTCGCCGTCGTTGCGGTAGCCGGAGAGGCCGGCTGTGCGCATCGCATGCATCACGGTCTCGACCGCGAGCTCGGAGGCCTGCACCTTCAGAAGCGTGATCGAGGACTG
Source organism: Bradyrhizobium sp. 138 (assembly GCF_023074075.1). Taxonomy (GTDB): domain Bacteria; phylum Pseudomonadota; class Alphaproteobacteria; order Rhizobiales; family Xanthobacteraceae; genus Bradyrhizobium. Next base: position 75,204 of record NZ_JADPKT010000094.1, read on the forward strand.
GAAGTCGAGCGAGCTCAACGCGCGCTCGTCATGCTCGGCGCGGGCGAAAGCGTCGATGTTGGCAGCGATCAGCGCGCGCAGCTTGGCCAGCGACATCTTTGCGGCGGTGAAGTGCGCCGCGGCCGGGGGCATCTGGCCGCCGGAAGAGCGCGCCGCCTTGCGGATGAAGGCCTGCGCGCGGGTTACGGCTGCGGCGGCGATACCGGCCCAGGCCGACGACCAGCACAGATGTGCGAACGGCGTCATGGTCTGGGCGTGGATCTTGTCATAGGATTCCGGGAAGACCCGGTCGGCGGGGCAATCGACCTTCAGCTCGAAGCCGGTCGAGCAGGTGCCGCGCATGCCGAGCGTTTCCCAACTCAGTGTCCGCTTCAGCGAGTAATCGTCCTTGGCAAGCGCCAGCAGTACCTGGTCGGAGGCGGCGGCATTGGTGGCGCGGCGGGCGATGGTGACGAGACCATCGGCCTCGGCGCCGTAGGAGATCACGGTGGCGTCGCGCACCAGCGAAACCGTGTCACCGGCATGGTCGACGGCGGCGGCGCTGGCGCGGATGTTGCCGCCGTTCTGGCCTTCGGTGGTGGAGGAGGCGAGCAGCCATTGGTCGCGGGCGACCCGGCGCATCACGGTTTCCATCCAGGGGATGCCGTGGCCGTGCCTGACGACGCAGGCAACCTTGGTCTGGTGCATCGCGTAGATCATCGCGGTCGAGGCACAGGCGCGTCCAAGCGTGTAGCAGATGTCGGTGACGTCGTAGATGGAGGCACCGAAGCCGCCGAACTCGACCGGGATCATGACGCCGAGCAGTTTTTGCTCGCGCGCGATCTCGAAAGCCTTGTGCGGGAAACGGGCGTCGCGATCGACCCCGTCGGCGTCGGCCGCCGCAGCGGCCGCGGTCCGGGCGGCGCGCTCGATCAGGGAGGGACCCTGCTCCAGGAAGCTGGTCTGCGTTTCGTCGACAGTGAGGACTGCTTCACGCACGTTCATACTCGTCCGCCTCCGGTTTGCCGTTCGAGATCGCCGGCATCATTCGCGATGCGCGTCAGCGATCCTCCGGCCATCTTTGCTTGTGAGACGAGGCTACGGATTTAATTCAAATTCGTCGATGAAATAGAGGGTAAACAAAGTCCAATTCCGAATGAACAGTTAAGGTCGGGTTGTTTGCACCTCCCGATTTTCCGGCATCGCGTTAGGAATCTGGAAGATGCCTGAATTCCCGACAATCTGAGTCATCGTTTACTAAGAAACGCGAAGTATGAGTGCCGCCCATTGCGGGATCGGCAGGCCGTGCCCATCGTAGCGGCAAGCCGGTCCGACCTTTGACAGACAGACGGGAATTTTGCCGATGCAAGCCTTTGATACCGAATTGCGCAATCGCATCATCAAGCTGGTGAAGGGCATCCTCGAGCAGAATTCGCTCAGCGCCGACGTCCCGCCGTCGGCCAAACTCGTCGATGCCGGCCTGACCTCGATGGACATGGTCAATCTGATGCTCGGCGTCGAAGCCGAGTTCGACTTCACCATCCCGCAGTCCGAGATCACGCCGGAGAATTTCCAGTCCGTCGAGACGCTGGAGCGGATGGTGGCGACCCAGCTGCGGCTGGCGACCGCGGCTTAGGTCGGGCGCGCGCCTCAGCCTCCTCACACCATCGGCATCATCTCACCACCCCCGTTCCAAAGCCGCCGCAAAACTGGCATAGCTTAACCATGCCGTATGTGGCGAACATGGTGGAGCAGGCATGACGCGGGCGGTATTGGGCATCATCGGCGGCTCGGGCATTTATGACCTGCCGGGCCTCGAGGGTGCGCGCGAAGAGGTGATCGAGAGCCCCTGGGGCGAGCCGTCGGCTCCCTTAAGGCGCGGCACCATCGCCGGCCTGCCGATCGTGTTCCTGCCGCGGCATGACAAGGGCCACCGGCTGTCACCCTCCGACATCAACTATCGCGCCAATATCGATGTGCTGAAGCGTGCCGGCGTCACCGACCTGATCTCGCTGTCGGCCTGCGGCTCCTTTAAGGAGGAACTGCCGCCCGGCACGTTCGTTCTCGTCGATCAATTCGTCGACCGCACCCACAAGCGCGAGAGTTCGTTCTTCGGCCGGGGCTGCGTCGCGCATGTGTCGATGGCGCATCCGGTCTCGCCGCGGCTGCGCATCCATCTTGCCGCAGCCGCCGAGGCCGAGGGCATCCCAATCGGGCGCACCGGTACCTATGTCTGCATGGAGGGGCCGCAATTCTCGACCTACGCCGAGAGCATGACCTACAAGACGCTGGGCTATTCGGTGATCGGCATGACCAACATGCCTGAAGCGAAGCTCGCGCGCGAGGCGGAGATCTGTTACGCCACCGTCGCAATGGTGACGGATTTCGACTGCTGGCATCCCGACCACGATGCCGTCACGGTGCAGGACATCATCCGTGTGCTGACGTCGAACGCCGACAAGGCGAAGGCGCTGGTGGCGCGGCTAGCAAGAGATTTTCCGCGCGAGCATGAGCCGTGTCCGATCGGCTCGGACCGTGCGCTCGACACCGCGCTGATCACTGCGCCCGAGGCACGCGATCCGGAGCTGCTTAGGAAGCTCGACGCGGTGGCCGGGCGCGTGCTGCGGGCGTGAGACGAAAGGCAGAATGCCATGAAGGTCGACGGCAAGCATTTCCGCAGCATCTGGCGCGAAGGCGACGGCTGGTCGATCGGCGCGATCGATCAGCGCCGGCTGCCGCACGAGTTCGTCGTTGCAAAGCTGATATCGTGTGAAGATGCAGTCGTCGCCATCCGCGACATGCTGGTGCGCGGCGCGCCGCTGATCGGCGCCACCGCGGCCTATGGCATGGCGCTCGCCATGCGCGAGGACGCCTCCGACGCCGGCCTGAAGCGCGCTTACGACAAGCTCGTGGTGGCGCGCCCGACGGCGATCAATCTGAAATGGGCGCTGGACGAAATGCGTGCGACGCTCGCGCCGATCGATCCGATTGAAAGGGCCGAGGCAGCCTACGCGCGCGCCGACGAGATCGTCGAGCAGGATGTCGAGATCAACCGCGGCATTGCCGGCAACGGTCTGAAGCTGATCGACGCGATCGCATCGAAGAAGCCGGGCGAGACGGTCAATGTGCTGACCCATTGCAATGCCGGCTGGCTCGCCACCGTCGATTGGGGCACGGCGACGGCGCCAATCTATCTTGCGCATGAGCGCGGCATCAAGATCCATGTCTGGGTCGACGAGACGCGTCCGCGCAACCAGGGCGCCTCGCTCACCGCCTGGGAGCTCGGCCATCACGGCGTGCCGCACACCGTGATCCCCGACAATACCGGCGGGCACCTTATGCAGCACGGTATGGTCGATCTCGCCATCGTCGGCACCGACCGCGTCGCCGCCAATGGCGACGTCTGCAACAAGATCGGCACCTATCTGAAGGCGCTCGCCGCGCACGACAACGGCGTGCCGTTCTACGTCGCGCTGCCGTCACCGACGATCGATTTTGCCGTCCATGATGGTATCCGCGACATCCCCATCGAGCAGCGCAGCGGCACGGAGGTCACCGACATGACCGGCCGCACGGCCGACGGGAGATTGGAAACGGTGCGTATCGTGCCGGAGGGATCGCCGGTCGCGAACTACGCCTTCGATGTGACGCCGGCCCGGCTCGTGACCGGCCTCATCACCGAGCGCGGTGTACTGAAGCCGGATCGTGGATCGCTCGCGGCGGCCTTCCCGGAGCGGATCGCTGCTGCGGCGAAATAGGTCTCGTAGGGTGGGCAAAGCGTAGCGTGCCCACGATTTGTGGCGATCGAGAAAGAAGGTGGGCACGGCGCTGCGTGCCTTTGCCCACGGCTTCGCGCCTCGCAACGATGAGTTGCCTACCTCAGCCTCAGCCCCGTCGCCTGCTCAAGCTCCGCGATCGCCTGCGCACCGCTCGTCACCTTGATTGTGGTCATGCCGATCTCGCGCGCAGGCTTCAGGTTGACGCCGAGGTCGTCGAGATAGACGCACTTGTTCGGATCGACCTTCAGCGTCTCGACCATCAGCCGGTAGATCCGCGGGTCGGGCTTGCGCAGGCCGATCTTGGCGGATTCGATCACGTGATCGAACAGCACCATCACTTCGGCAATGTAAAGTGAGCGTCCGGTCATGCTGCCGATGGCGTTGGCGGGAAGGTTGTTGGTGATGCAGCCGGTCTTGAATTTCGCCTTGATGCGCTTCAACGCCTCGACCATCTCGGGGCGCAGATCGCCCTGCAGCAGCGATACCACGTCGCGTCCGCGCACCTCGGCGCCGAGTGCACGCGACTCCTCGGCAAACAGGCGATCAAACGTGTCGATATCGACCTCGGCCCGCTCGAACTTGGCCCAGGCGTTTTCCAGATGGTTGGCGGCGTTGATGCGCCGGATGATGTCGATGGGCAGGCCGCGCTCGGTCTCGAAACGCGCGAAGGCTTCGAACGGTGAACTCGTCAACACGCCGCCAAAATCAAAGATCACAGCTTCGATCGCCAATGTCCTGTCCTCGTCAATTCCTTTCCAAGAGGGCTAGCATGCGCTATCGGCAAGGGCCAGTCCGAAGCCATCCCCTGCTGTCATCGATGCCGAAGCGTGTTCCCATGAAGATGCTTGCAACTCTCATCATAGCGCTGCTGATCGCCAGCCCCGCGCATGCCATCGTCGGCGGCGGCACGCCGCAGGCCGATGGCGTGGCGCGTGCCGTCGTCACCATCGTCGGCTCGCGCGGCAATTTCTGCACCGGCAGCCTGATCGCGCCAAGTCTTGTGCTCACTGTCGCCCACTGCGTGCAGCCCGGCGCTGACTACAAGATCGTCGGTCACGGTACCGACGGTCAGCCGCAATTGATGAACGTGCGCACGGTCGCAATCCATCCGAACTTCAATATGCAGGCGATGCAATCCCACCGCGCCACCGCGGACGTGGCGCTGCTGCAACTGGAAATTCCACTCAAGAGAAAATCTGTGGTGCCGGTTGGCATGCCGCAAATTCCAATTCGGGTTGGCGGCCGCTTCACGATCGCGGGCATCGGCGTCACCGTTCGCGGCGATGGCAAGAGCGGCGGCATCACGCGCATTGCCGCGCTTGTCGCCACCGGCCAGCCCGGAACGCTCCAGATCCGGCTGGTCGATCCCGTAACCAACGGTGTTCGCGACGGAATCGGCGCTTGCACCGGCGATTCTGGTGGCCCTGTGTTCGAGGACAAGCCGAACGGTGCCGTGCTCGTCGGCCTCATCAGCTGGTCCACGGGGCCGAACGGCGCGGCCGGTTGCGGCGGGCTAACCGGCGTCACACCGCTCACGCTCTATCGCGACTGGATCTTGCAGACCGCGCGGAGCTGGGGTGCGGGGCTGTGATTTGACCGCGGCTTGATCTATGTCATTTTGAAGCTGAAGCGCGGCGGGTGATCATGCCGGCCGCGGAGGAAACGCGTCGTCCATCAAGGGCGGCCACAAAAGCAAGCAAGGCATAGAAGCAACAATGAATGTCGCTGTTCGCGGTCACAACGCTACCAAGCAAGCTTCCGAACATTTCGACGTGCTGATCGTCGGCGCCGGCATCTCCGGCATCGGCAGCGCCTATCACATCGAAAAGCAGTTGCCGGGCACCAGCTACGTCATCCTGGAGACGCAGGAAACGTTCGGCGGCACCTGGACCACGCATCGCTATCCCGGCATTCGCTCCGACAGCGATCTCCATACCTTCGGCTACAGCTTCAAGCCCTGGGTTGGACCGCCGATCGCGACCGCCGAAGAGATCCTCGCCTACATGAACGAGGTGATTGAAGAGAACGATCTCGCAAAACACATCCGCTACAGGCACAAGATCAATTCCGCCAGCTGGTCGAGCGAGCAGAATCTCTGGACCATCGAGGCGGTGACGACCGACACCGGCGAGCCCAGGACGTTCACCGCAAACTTCCTCTGGATGTGCCAGGGCTATTATCGCCATTCGGAAGGTTACACGCCGGAATGGAGGGGCACGGACCGGTTCAAGGGCCGCATCGTCCATCCCCAGACCTGGTCTGACGATATCGACCTCACGGGCAAGAAGGTGGTCGTGATCGGCTCGGGCGCGACCGCGGCAACGCTGGTGCCGAACATCGCGGACAAGTGCGCGCATGTCACCATGCTGCAGCGCTCACCAACCTATTTCCGGCTCGGCCGCAACGCAATCGAGATCGCGGAGGAGCTGCGCCGGCTCCAGGTCGACGAGGAATGGATCCACGAGATCGTGCGCCGCAAGATCCTATTCGAGCAGGATGCGTTCACCAAGCTGTGCGTCTCCAAGCCTGAGCATGTCAAGAAGGAACTGATCGGCCAGATCAGCGCGGTCCTCGGCCCCGACTACGACGTCGAGACGCATTTCACGCCGAAATACCGGCCGTGGCGGCAGCGCATCGCCTTCGTGCCGGATGCCGATCTGTTCAAGGGGATTGCCAGCGGCAAGGCCTCGGTCGTCACCGACGAGATCGAATGCTTCGTCGAGAACGGCATCCAGCTCAAATCCGGCAAGCTGCTGGAAGCCGACGTCATCGTCACCGCGACCGGCTTCAATCTCGCGGCGCTCGGCGACATCGCCTTCGAGATCGACGGCAAGCCGCTCGCCTTCGGCGACACCGTCACCTACCGCGGCATGATGTTCACGGGCGTTCCGAACATGGTCTGGGTGTTCGGATATTTCCGCGCCAGCTGGACGCTGCGCGTCGATCTCGTCGCCGATTTCGTCTGCCGGCTGCTCGGACATATGAAGAGCAAGGGCGCAAAGAAGGTCGAGGTGAGCTTGCGCGCCGAGGACCACAACATGCCGATCCTGCCCTGGATCGATCCGGAAAACTTCAATCCCGGCTACATGATGCGCAACATGGACCTGTTGCCCAAGCGCGGCGACAAGCCGGAATGGCAGCACAGCCAGGACTACTGGACCGAGAAGGACGAGATCCCGAAGACGGACTTGGATGATAAGGCGTTTGTTTACGGGTGAGGCTCGCGTTGCTGTGAGGGGCGGCGACTATCGCTACACACTCAACTGTCGTCCCGGGGCGCGGAGCGAACCCGGGACCGATAACCACGGGGTGTGGTTATCGGACGCGCTGTTAACTCCGAGTCTTCGCTAAGCTTCTCCCTGTGGTTATGAGATCCCGGATCTACGCTACGCTTGTCCGGGACGACACCGATTGTTTGGTCAGTGGCGTCGCAACTCACGCTCACGAATTCTTTCGCGTCGCGTTCGCCGCGATGGCCGCGGCTGCCGTCCGGTTCTCCACGCCGAGCTTGGCGTAGATCTGCTCGAGATGCTTGTCGACCGTGCGCGGGCTGAGGCCCAAAATCTGCGCGATGTCGCGGTTGGTCTTGCCCTTGCTGAGCCAGGCCAGCACCTCGCCCTCGCGGGTGGTGAGGCCGAGTTCGCTGGTGAATTCGGGGGGCAGTGTAGTGCCGGACTCCCTGGAGAGCCGCAGCAGAAACTCGTTCGGCGCCGTTTCGCCCATGTAATACAGCCGGAGTTGCGGGTTCTCGGGCAAGGAGGCGGCCTGAGACTTCGAGCTGCCCTTGGCCTTGGCCTGCTCCAGCCATTGCAGCAATGATGGCGACAGGACGAACTCGTCGGCCTGTGGGCCCTGATGGTCGGACATCAGCTTCTGCGCCTGCGGCGTCGCCCATAACACGTTGCCCTGGCGGTTGACCGCGAACAGGAAGCGGCCGGAGACGTCGAGCGCGGCGCGCGCGCTCTGCGTCAGCCGGGCATTGCCGAGATGGACGCGGATGCGCGCCAGCATCTCCTCGATCACGATCGGCTTTGTCACGTAATCCACGCCACCGGCCTCGAGCCCGCGAACGATATGCTCGGTCTCGGCGAGGCCGGTCATGAAGATGACAGGGACATTGGCAAGTCCCGCATCGCGCTTGAGCCGGCGGCAGGTCTCGAAGCCGTCGATGCCCGGCATCACGGCATCAAGCAGAACGATGTCGGGCGTGATCTGGTCGATGATGCGCATCGCGGCCGCGCCGTCGAGCGCGACCATCACCGTCATGCCGGCGCTGTCGAGCGCGTCGGTCAGCAGCCGAAGCGTTTCGGGCGAGTCATCGACAACGAGCGCGACGTCGCGCTTCTTTGGTTCAATGCTCATGCGCATGCAATGTCTTCAATGTGTTCATGTACTGGTCGAGTTCGAAGCGGTCGACCAGCGATCGCATCTGCGCGACGAAGTCGGCATGCTCCGGGTGCTCGTTGCCGATCTCGTCCAGCTTCAATTGAATGCCCTTGACGTAGCCGATTTGGCCGAGCCCGATCAGCGCCTCGATGTGCCGCACTGGCGGCTTCGATCCGCTCTCCGGTCGCCAGAATGGCACCGCGATCTCGTCCGAGCCATATTGCCATTCGAGCTTGAGGAGCTGGCGGATCGTCTCCAGCAGCCGCGGGATGTCGATCGGCTTCATCAGATAGCCGTCATGGAAAGGTTGCGCCAGCGGGGCGCCGTGAGCCTCCAATGCGCTAGCCGAGACCATCAGAATGCGCGCCTGGTGATGGCCGCTCGCGCGCAAGGCCTCCGCGACCGCCCAACCGTCCATGGCGGGCATCGAGATGTCCAGCAGGAACAGGTCGGGCCGGCAGTGTTGCGCCAGCGCGAGGCAGCCGGGTCCGTCGGGAGCGCTGAGCAGGATGAAGCCGAGCGGCGTCAGCACTTCGCGCAGGAGGTCGCGATGAATGGGATCGTCGTCGGTGACGAGGATGGTCTTGCGCGCGCCGTGATAGCCGGAGACCGGGGCCTCCACCGGCGCGATGCGCCGGGGATTGGTGACCTCCGACAGCAGGATCTTGACCTTGAATGTGCTGCCAGTGCCGACCGTGCTCAAGACCTTGATATCGCCGCCCATCACGCCGGCGAGCAGACGGCTGATGGTCAGGCCAAGCCCGGTGCCGGTCTGCGGCTGCGAGACGCCGAGCGCACCGCGCTCGAAGGGCGCGAAGATGCGCTCGAGATCGTCGCTCTGGATGCCCGGACCGGTATCGATCACCTCGAACTCGGCGACAGGGCTGCGATAGTGCACCACGAACTGCACGCTGCCGGTCTGGGTGAACTTGATCGCGTTGGAGAGCAAATTGATCAGCACCTGGCGCAGCCGCTTCTCGTCGGCATAGACGACGACCGGCAAATGTGGCGGCCGCCGGAATACGAAGTCGATGCCCTTGGCGGCGGCCTGCAGGCGGAACATGCCGACGAGTTGGTCGAGGAATTCGCTGAGGCGCACCTCATCGCGCGACAGATAAAGCCGTCCCGCCTCGATCTTGGAGATATCCAGGATGCCGTCGATCAGTCCGGAGAGGTGATCGGCGCTGCGGCGGACGACGCGGACCTGGTCACGCGGCTTGGTGCTCAGTGTCGCGTCCTGCTCGAGCAGTTGCGCATAGCCGCTGATCGCATTCAGCGGCGAGCGCAGCTCGTGGCTCAGGCCGACCACGTAGCGGCTCTTGGCGAGGTTTGCGGATTCGGCGACCTCCTTGGCACGCTGGAGCTCGGCGTCGGTGCGTTTGTGGGCATCGATCTCCTGGATCAGCAGCGTGGTCTGCCGCCGGGTCTCGGCTTCAGCCGCACGGCGGCTCTGTTGCGCCAGCACGAACAGCCAGGCCACCACCCCAATGATGATGCTGAGCGAAAAGAACACCTTCCAGAGCACGTCGGAGACCAGCATGTTCTCGCCACGCACGCTCGCCGAGGTCTGCAGATAGATCAGGCCAAGCACCAGCGCGACGAGGCCGGCGGAGACTACGAACACGCCGATATACTGGCCGAGTTGCGAGTTGATCCGTGCGTAGATCGGCTGCGGCATCAGCTTGCCCAGCGTCTCCGACACCTGCGCCTGGATCCGCGCGTGCGGCTTGCAGAGGTCGTGGCAGCGGGCATCGAGTGAACAGCACAAGGAGCAGATCGGCCCGGCGTAAGCAGGGCAGGACGCCATGTCCTCCGGCTCGAATGAGTGCTCGCAGATGCAGCACTGGATCGCCTCGATGTTCTGCCAGCTCCGCTTCGGCTTGCGCGCGATGTAGTACTTGCCGCCTGTGGCCCAGGCGATCAATGGTGCGGCGATGAAGGCGACCGCGAGCGCGATGAAGGCTGACAGCGCCTTCGCGGTCGGTCCGAACAGGCCGTAAAAGGCGCTGATGGAGACGATGGTCGCGATCGTCATCGCACCGACGCCGACGGGATTGACGTCGTAGAGATGCGCGCGCTTGAATTCGATCTGCTGTGGCCGCAAGCCCAGCGGCTTGTTGACGACGAGATCGGCGACCAACGCGCCGACCCAGGCGATCGCGACGTTGGAATACAGCGCCAGCGTCTGCTCCAGGGCCTTGTAGACGCCGATCTCCATCAGCAGCAGTGCCACGATGACGTTGAAGACCAGCCAGACGACGCGGCCGGGATGGCTGTGGGTCAGGCGCGAGAAGAAATTCGACCAGGCGATCGAGCCGGCATAGGCGTTGGTGACGTTGATCTTGACTTGCGACAGGATCACGAACGTGCCGGTCAATGCCAATGCGAGGTCAGGCTGCGACAGCACATAGCGGAACGCTTCGAGATACATGTGTGCCGGCTCGGCGGCCTCTTCGGGCGGCACCCCGTGGCTGAGCGCGAAGAAGGCGAGGAACGAGCCGGCCAGCAGCTTCAGCGCGCCGAGCACGATCCAGCCTGGTCCCGCGCTCATCAGCGCCATCCACCAGGAGGCCCTGGATGCGCGGCGGTCGCGCGGCAGAAACCGCAGGAAGTCGACCTGCTCGCCGATCTGCGCCATCAACGAAAACACCACCGAGGCCGCAACGCCGAACAGGAGCAGGTCGAAATGTCCGTTGAGATCGCCGTGCTCGCCCGAGAATTTGCGCCACTCCGTAAAGGAATACGGGTTGTGCCAGGCGATCGCTGCGAACGGAATGATGTGGAGCACAATCCAGAGGGGCTGTGTCCACAATTGGAAGCGGCTGATCAGCGTGATGCCGTAGGCCACCAGCGGGATGATGACGACGGCGCTGATCAGATAGCCGATCGGTCGCGGGATGCCGAAGCACATCTCGAGCGCGGACGCGAGGATCACGGCTTCGATCGCAAAGAAGATGAAGGTGAAGGACGCGTAGATCAGCGAGGTGACGGTCGAGCCGATATAGCCGAAGCCGGCGCCGCGGGTCAGCAGGTCGATGTCGATGCCGCATTTGGCGGCATAATAGGCGATCGGCACGCCACAACAGAAGATGATGATCGAGACCACCAGGATGGCGGCCGTCGCGTTGGTGACGCCATAGTTCAGCGTGATGGTGCCGCCGATCGCCTCCATCGCCAGGAACGAGATCGCGCCCAGCGCCGTGTTGGCGACCCGGGCGGCGGACCAGCGACGCGCGCTCTTCGCCGTGAAGCGCAGCGCGTAATCCTCCAGCGTCTGGTTGGCGACCCATTGGTTGTACTGGCGCCTGACGCGGTCTATTCGCTGCCGCCCTGCCACTCTTGACCCCACTCCCGATACGGACCCGAGCCCTCGCAAATTCCGTACCAAAAGCCTACGTCGGCATTTTGCGGTGCAGTATACGCGATCTTGCGTATGCTTTCGCTGCATAAATTCGAGCCATCCTCGCTGCACCAAACGCGTGTTCTCGAACAAAAGTGGGGGTGCTCATGTCAGACGAAGCAAACAAGGGCCTGTTGTCGCCGCTCCGGCGCAAATTATTGATGGGAATGGCCGCCGTGCCGGCCATCACGATGCTGCCGCGGGCATCTTTTGCGCAGGCCCCGGCGACCTCGGCAGTCAATACTACGGGTCTTGCGGTCACCGACACCGAGGTTACGGTCGGCATCCTGCATTCGGCCACCGGCACCATGGCCATTTCCGAGACCGGCTCGATCGAAGCCGAAAAGCTCGCGATCGAGCAGATCAATGCCATGGGCGGCGTGCTCGGGCGCAAGATCAAGTTCATCCAGGAGGACGGTGCCAGCGACTGGCCGACCTTTGCGGAAAAGGCCAAGAAGCTGCTGGTCAACGACAAGGTCGCGGCGATCATGGGCTGCTGGACCTCCGCCTCGCGCAAGGCGGTGCTGCCGGTCATGGAGCAGTATAACGGCATGCTCTATTACCCGACCTTCTACGAAGGCCTCGAGCAATCCAAGAACGTCATCTACACCGGTCAGGAAGCGACCCAGCAGATTCTCGCCGGCCTGAACTGGATCGCCAAGGAGAAGGGGGCCAAGTCGTTCTTCTTCATCGGCTCCGACTACATCTGGCCGCGCACCTCGAACAAGATCGCGCGCAAGCACGTCGAGAACGTGCTGAAGGGCAAGGTGGTCGGCGAGGAGTACTATGCGCTCGGCTCGACCCAGTTCAACTCGGTCATCAACAAGATCAAGCTGACCAAGCCCGACGTGATCTTCACCGACGTGGTCGGCGGCTCCAACGTCGCCTTCTACAAGCAGCTCAAGGCGGCCGGCATCGATCTCGCCAAGCAGGCGCTGCTGACGATCTCGGTCACCGAGGACGAGATCGACGGCATTGGCGGTGAGAACATCGCGGGCGCCTATGCCTGCATGAAATACTTCCAATCGCTCGACAATCCCAACAACAAGACCTTCGTGCCCGCGTTCAAGAAGATGTGGGGCGAGAAGACTGTCATCGGAGACGTCACCCAGGCTGCCTATCTCGGTCCGTGGCTGTGGAAGTTGACGGTCGAGAAGGCCGGCTCCTTCGACGTCGACAAGATCGCGGCGGCCTCGCCGGGTGTCGAGTTCAAGGGCGCTCCCGAAGGCTACGTGCGCATCCACGAGAATCATCACCTCTGGTCGAAGACTCGGGTGGGACGCGCCAAGCTCGATGGCCAGTTCGAGTTGATCTACGAGACCGCCGATCTCGTCGAGCCGGATCCGTTCCCGAAGGGTTATCAGTAAGCGCAACTCGGCCGCGCTTCTCCCCAACACCGACCCGCTCCCTGGCGTGGACCGCATATCCACGCTCAAGACCCCGCGTCGCGAACCTGCTCGCGACGCGGGACCCCTTTCCCTGACGGAGGACATCGATGTTCGGCGACTACTCGCTTGGTGATCTCGGCTCGATTTTCGTCATGCAGGGTTTTGCCGGACTGATCCTGTTCTCGGTCTATGTCCTGATGGCGCTCGGGCTTGCCATCATCTTCGGCCAGATGGGCGTCATCAACATGGCCCATGGCGAGTTCATGATCCTCGGGGCCTACGTCACCTGGATGACCTCCAATCTGTTCCAGGCCTACCTGCCGGGCCTGTTCAGCGGCTACTTTTTCCTCGCGATGATCCTGGCCTTTGTCGCATCCGGTGCGCTGGGAATGCTGGTGGAATGGGCGCTGATACGCCATCTCTACAAACGCCCGCTCGACACGCTGCTCGCCACCTGGGGTCTCAGCCTGATGCTGCAGCAGGCCTATCGCTCCGTGTTCGGCGCGCGCGAGGTCGGGGTCGAACTGCCGCAATGGATGCTGGGCTCGCTGCACGTCACCGACAGCATCGAAGTGCCGATCAACGGCGTCTTCGTGATGTGTCTCACCGTTCTGATCACGATCTCGGTCGCCTACGTGATGTACAAATCGCGCTGGGGCCGCCAGGTGCGCGCTGTCGTGCAGAACCGCATCATGGCCGGCGCCGTTGGCATCAACACCGAGAAGGTCGATCGCTACACCTTCGGCCTGGGCTGCGGCATCGCGGGTATCGCCGGAAGCGCCTTCACCATGATCGGCTCGACCGGCCCGACCTCCGGACAGCTCTACATCGTCGATACGTTCCTGGTCGTCGTGTTCGGCGGCGCCGCGAGCCTGCTCGGCACCATCGCCTCGGCCTTCTCGATCTCGCAGACGCAATCGACTCTCGAATTCTTCATGTCGGGCTCGATGGCCAAGGTGCTCACGCTGCTCGCCGTTGTCGGAATCCTGATGCTGCGGCCGCAGGGTCTGTTCGCCCTCAAGGTCCGTAAATAACGAGAAGCAGGCAAGTCATGATCAACTCACGCTTCTTCAATCGATCCGAACTCATGGGCTTCATCGCCCTGGCTGCCGTGCTGTTCGTGATCCTGCCGCTGACGCTGGATGTGTTCCGCCTCAATCTGGTCGCGAAATATTTGACCTACGCCTTCGTCGCGCTCGGCCTCGTGCTGTGCTGGGGCTATGGCGGCATCCTGAGCCTGGGGCAGGGCGTGTTCTTCGGCCTCGGCGGCTATTGCATGGCGATGTTCCTCAAGCTCGAGGCATCGAGCGTCGAGAACACCAAGATCCAGTCAACGCCCGGTATCCCCGATTTCATGGACTGGAATCAGATCACGTCGCTGCCGCTGTTCTGGCAGCCGTTTCACAGCCTGACCTTCACCATCCTCGCCATCATCCTGGTCCCCGGTCTTTTCGCCCTGATCATCGGCACCGCGATGTTCAAGCGCCGGGTCGGAGGCACCTACTTCGCGATCATCACCCAGGCTGTCGCCGCCATCCTCACCATCCTGATCGTCGGTCAGCAGGGCTATACCGGCGGCATCAACGGCATGACCGATCTGCGCACGCTCAGGGGATGGGACATTCGGCCCGACCACGCCAAGATCATCCTGTACTTCGTCGAGGTGCTGCTGCTGTTCGCCTGCATCGGCATCGCGCAATTCATCCGCTTGACCAAGCTCGGCCGCATCCTGGTGGCGATGCGCGAGCAGGAGGACCGCGTTCGCTTCTCCGGCTACAGCGTTGCCAACTTCAAGATCTTTGCCTTCTGCATGGCCGCAGTCTTCGCCGCGATCGGCGGCGCCATGTTCGCGCTCAATGTCGGTTTCATGTCGCCGTCCTTTGTCGGCATCGTGCCGTCGATCGAGATGGTGATCTACACCGCGGTCGGCGGACGGATGTCGATCTTCGGCGCGATATGGGGCGCCCTCCTGGTGAATTTCGCCAAGACCAGCCTGTCGGAATCCTTCCCGCAACTCTGGTTGTTCGGTCTCGGCGCGCTGTTCATCGCGGTCGTGCTCGCCTTCCCGAATGGTCTGTCCGGGCTCTGGGCTGACTACGTACAGCCGCGCATCGATCGGCTGTTCGCCTCGCGCAAGCCGAAACCGGACTGGAACGACAACTCGGTCGCCGACGGCGCGCCAGCAGAGTGAGGGACCATCATGCTCATTGGACATCAGCCCAAGGAATTCCTGCTCGCTGTCTCCGGACTGACCGTCTCGTTCGACGGGTTCAAGGCGGTCAATGATCTCTCCTTCTACGTCGAAGAGAATGAGATTCGCGTCATCATAGGTCCCAACGGCGCCGGCAAGACCACGGTGCTCGACCTGATCTGCGGCAAGACCAAGGCGACCTCGGGCTCGATTCAGTTTCGTGGCAAGGAGCTCACGAAGATGAAGGAGAACGAGATCGTGCAGACCGGCGTCGGGCGCAAGTTCCAGACGCCGTCGGTGTTCGAGGACCTCACCGTCTTTGAAAATCTCGAGATCTCGTTTCCGCGCGGTCGCACCGTGTTCGGCTCGCTGACCTTTCAGCGCGACCAGCTGGTGAAGGAGCGGGTCGCCGAGGTTGCCGAGATGATCTTCCTCAAGGACAAGCTCAATACCTATGCTGACGAGCTCAGCCATGGCCAGAAGCAATGGCTCGAGATCGGCATGCTGCTGATCCAGGATCCGGATCTCCTGATGCTCGATGAGCCCGTCGCCGGCATGAGCGTCTCCGAGCGGGCCAAGACGGCAGAGCTGCTCAACCGCATCATCAAGAACCGTTCGGTGCTCGTGATCGAGCACGACATGAAATTCGTCGAGGACATCGCGCACAAGGTGACCGTGCTGCACCAGGGCCAGATCCTCTCCGAGGGGACGATGGAGAAGGTCAAGAACGACCCCAAGGTCGTCGAAGTCTACCTGGGTCACTGAGCGATGGCGAAGAAGCGGGCAGGCGCGACGATCTCCGTCCACCTCTCCCACAGGGAGAGGTCGAATTGCGTAGCAATTCGGGTGAGGGGTCTTGCTCTCTCGTCGGACGCGCGCCCCCTCACCCGGCGCTACGCGCCGACCTCTCCCCGGGGGGGAGAGGTGAAGAAGCACCGAGCCTAGGAGCACGCTGATGCTGGCTATTTCTGATCTTCACGTCGCCTACGGCCAGAGCGAGGTGCTGCACGGGCTCAACGTCAAGGTCGCGCCCAACGAGATCGTCGCAATCATGGGCCGCAACGGCATGGGCAAGACCACGCTGATGAAGTCGCTGATGGGCATACTGCCGACGAAAAGCGGCTCGGTGGCCATGGACGGCGCCGAGCTCGGCAACCTCAAGAGCTACGAGCGCGTCGCCAAGGGCCTCGCTTATGTGCCGCAAGGCCGCATGATCTTTTCGACCATGACGGTGAAGGAGAACATCGAGACCGGGCTCGTCGTCTCCGGCGGATCCGAGGTGCCGGGCGATATCTATGAATTGTTTCCGGTCCTGCTCGAGATGAAAGGCCGCCGCGGCGGCAATCTCTCCGGCGGCCAGCAGCAGCAGCTCGCGATCGCCCGTGCGCTCGCGACCAAGCCGAAGGTCCTGCTGCTGGACGAGCCGACCGAAGGCATCCAGCCCTCCATCATCAAGGAGATGGCGCGCACCCTGAAGCGCATCCGCGACGAGAAGGGGCTCTCGATCGTGGTGTCCGAGCAGGTCCTGAGCTTCGCGCTCGATATCGCCGACCGCGTGCTGGTGATCGAGAACGGCGAGATCGTGCGCGACGATCCGCGCGACGCCGTCGATGCCGCGCAGGTCTCGAAATATCTGTCCGTCTAACCAACCGTGTAAAAGGGGAGCATCTCGATGCCAGAGACACTGATCAAGGTCGATCTCACCAAGTCGGCCTACGATAATGACATGGTGCACAACCGCTGGCACCCCGACATCCCGATCGTGGCCTGGGTCAATCCCGGCGACGATTTCATCATCGAGACCTATGACTGGACCGGCGGCTTCATCAAGAACAACGATTCCGCCGACGACGTTCGCGACATCGATCTGTCGATCGTGCACTTCCTGTCCGGCCCGATCGGCGTCAAGGGCGCAGAGCCCGGCGATCTCCTGGTGGTCGATTTGCTCGACGTCGGTCCACTCAAGGAAAGCCTGTGGGGCTTCAACGGCTTCTTTTCCAAGCAGAATGGCGGCGGCTTCCTCACCGATCATTTCCCGCTGGCGCAGAAGTCGATCTGGGACATCAAGGGCCTCTATACCTCGTCGCGCCATGTGCCCGGCGTGAATTTCGCCGGCCTGATCCATCCCGGCCTGATCGGCTGTCTGCCAGATCCGAAGATGCTGGACACCTGGAACAAGCGTGAGGCCGAGCTGATCTCGACCAACCCGACCCGCGTGCCTGGCCTTGCCAATCCGCCATTCGCGCCGACCGCCCATGGCGGCCGCGCCAAGGGCGATGTCAAGGCCAAGATCGGCGCGGAGGGCGCGCGCACCGTGCCGCCGCGCGAACATGGCGGCAATTGCGACATCAAGGATCTCTCGCGCGGCTCGAAGATCTACTTCCCGGTCTATGTGCCGGGCGCGGGCCTTTCGATGGGCGATCTTCACTTCAGCCAGGGCGACGGCGAGATCACCTTCTGCGGCGCCATCGAAATGGCCGGCTGGCTGCATCTCAAGGTCGAGGTGATCAAGGACGGCATGGCAAAATACGGCATCAAGAATCCGATCTTCAAGCCGTCGCCGATCACGCCGAACTACAAGGACTATCTGATCTTCGAGGGCATCTCGGTGGACGAGGCCGGCAAGCAGCACTATCTCGACGTCCACATCGCCTATCGTCAGGCCTGCCTCAATGCGATCGAGTATCTGAAGAAGTTCGGGTACTCCGGCGCGCAGGCCTATTCGATCCTCGGTACCGCGCCGTGCCAGGGCCACATCTCCGGCGTGGTCGATGTACCCAACGCCTGCGCCACGCTATGGCTGCCGACGGAGATCTTCGACTTCGACGTGATGCCGTCGGCGGCCGGGCCCATCAAGCACATCACCGGCGATATCCAGATGCCGATCTCGCCGGACAAATGACGTTGCGCTCCCTCTCCCCGTTCTTACGGGGAGAGGGTTGGGGTGAGGCGACAGCATAGGGATGATGTGATGCCGGTGTATGAATATCTCTGCGACGACTGCGGTCCCTTCAAGGACTTGCGTCCGATGGCGGAATGCGACGATCCGCAAAGCTGTCCGCATTGCGAGACGCTGGCGCCGCGCGTGATCCTGACCGCGCCAAATTTCTTCTGCATGCCGGCGGACAAGCGCAAGGCGCATGCCGTCAACGAGCGCAGCACCCACGCGCCGCAGACGCTCGCGCAATACAAGGCCTCGCATGGTCCCGGTTGCGGCTGCTGTTCGTCGGGGAAGACGGTGAAGGACAAGAGCGCGACGGACAAGAAGAAGCCGGCGCGGCTGATGACCAAAACCAACGGCGGCGCCAAGGGCTTTCCCACAGCCCGGCCCTGGATGATCAGCCACTAACGCACCCGAAGACCCAGACGAATAAAAGACAGGAGCGGCCCAAATGCTTCACGGCGACATTTCCAGCAGCAACGACACCGTCGGCGTCGCAGTGGTCAATTACAAGATGCCCCGCCTGCACACCAAGGCCGAGGTGCTCGACAATGCCCGCAAGATCGCCGACATGATCGTCGGCATGAAGGTCGGCCTGCCCGGCATGGACCTGGTGATCTTCCCGGAATATTCCACGCAAGGGATCATGTACGATTCCAAGGAGATGTACGAGACGGCGTCGGTGGTGCCGGGCGAGGAGACTGCGATCTTCGCCGATGCCTGCCGCAAGGCCAAGGTCTGGGGCGTGTTCTCGCTGACCGGCGAGCGCCATGAGGAGCATCCGCACAAGGCGCCCTACAACACCCTGATCCTGATGAACGACAAGGGCGAGATCGTCCAGAAGTACCGCAAGATCATGCCGTGGGTGCCGATCGAGGGCTGGTATCCCGGCAATTGCACCTATGTCTCCGAGGGACCGAAGGGTCTCAAGGTCAGCCTGATCATCTGCGATGACGGCAATTATCCGGAGATCTGGCGCGACTGCGCCATGAAGGGCGCCGAGCTGATCGTACGCTGCCAGGGTTACATGTATCCGGCCAAGGAGCAGCAGGTCATGATCTCCAAGGCGATGGCGTGGGCCAACAACGTCTATGTCGCGGTCGCCAATGCCGCCGGTTTCGACGGCGTCTATTCTTATTTCGGTCACTCCGCGATCATCGGATTCGACGGCCGCACGCTCGGCGAGTGCGGCGAGGAGGATTACGGCATCCAGTATGCGCAGCTGTCGAAACACCTGATCCGCGATGCGCGCCGCAACGGCCAGTCGCAGAACCATCTCTACAAGCTGGTCCACCGCGGCTACACCGGAATGATCAATTCCGGTGATAGCCCGCGCGGTGTCGCCGCCTGTCCGTATGACTTCTACAAGAACTGGATCAAGGACCCGGAGGGCACACGCGATATGGTCGAGGCCATGACCCGCTCGACGCCGGGCACCGACGAGTGTCCGATCGACGGCATCCCGAATGGGTCGTCCCCGAGCAACTACTGAGCCCTTGCTGGTGCCACGAACTGGCTGGTCAACCCCTGATGTGAATGGCCGTCCACCGGTATGGACCTTCCGACGCATCGGCGTATGCGCGGGATGGGAATAGCGCTCGGCAAAGCGTGGCGCGGCTGCAACATGGGCTGTTGAATCTGTTCGACTTGCGGTCGGCTTGGCAGATTCTCGGGGCACCGTGGTTCTACCGTCCCTCCTCATCGCCTAAGTTCCCTCGCGGCGCCGCCGGGGAGCGCCGCAGCTGAGGGGACGGGCGTTGGGGGCCTGGTTGCGATCGAGCGGGCGGGATCGCCTGCGCCGAAGTGCTGCGGCAATGCGCGCGGCTCTCGGAGCGGGCCTTGCCTTGAGCGCGATCGCTCTGGCGGGTCCCGTCCGGGCCCAGCAGGTCTTCAACGGATCACAGACCACACCGAACGGCGCCGTCAACGGCGGAGGCGGGGTCTGGGACAACACCACGACCAACTGGACAGACGCCTTCGGTGCGGTCAGCACGGCCTATGATCCCGCATCAGTCGGCACGCTATTCGGCAGCAGCGGTCCTTCGACGCCGGCAACGGGAGGCACGGTGACGGTCACGCCGGGAGGCGTGCAACTCACCAACCTCGTTGGGTTCGACATCACCGGTGACGGTTCGATCTACACCATCCAGGGCGGCGATCTCAGGCTGGCCCTGGGCGGCACCACATTCTTCACGGCCGACGTGACCGGCACCAGCGATCCGTCGGCCGTCATCGTTTCGCGCATCGTCGGCAGCCACGGAATCAACGTTCAGGGCTCAGGTACCCTGGCGCTGCTCGGCGCCAACACCTATACCGGTGGCACCTTCATCTGCAATTGCGGATCCCTGCAGCTCGGCGACGCGACCCATACCGCGAGCATTGTTGGAACCGTCACCAATGAGGGCCTCTTCAGCATCGTCAATGCCGACACCTCGGGGATCACCTCGCTCCTGAACGACTTCTCCGGCACGACACTGTTTCTCAACGCCAGCTCCGCCAGCTCGATCGCGATCACCAACAAGGGCCAGCTGTATTTCGGCGATCCGAACGGGGGTGGCTCAGACACCGCGACGGCCGGACGGGCGACCATCACCAATGACGGCGGCCTGGTCGGCTTCTTCGGACGTACCAATGCGGGCATCGCCAACATCACCAACCAGAATGGTGGCGGCACCGCATTTCTCGAACAAGCCTCGGCGGGCTCGGCGACGATCGTGAACAAGGATTTCAGCGGCACCATCTTCGGTACGCTGGCCGGCTCCGATACGGCGACCGCCGGCAATGCCACCATCATCAATGAAGCTGATGGTCTCACCAATTTCGGCGCGTTCACGACGGCCGGCAATGCGACGATCATCACCAAGGACGGCGGCAAGACCGAGTTCTTTGACAATTCCACTGGCGGCAACGCCCGCTTCATCACCACCGGAACAGGCATCGTCGATTTCGGGATCAGCGTCGGGCCGAACAGCGACGGCCGCATCACCGCGGGCTCGATCGAAGGCAGCGGCTTCTACTACATCGGCGGCAGCAACACGCTCATCGTCGGTAGCAACAACCACTCGACCGAGGTCAGCGGTGCCATCGGCGATTACGATCCCTGCGGTTGCGGCCCGATCGGGTCGGGCTCGCTGGAGAAGGTCGGCAGCGGCACGCTGATCCTCTCGGGCACGAACACCTACACCGGCACCACCACGGTGAACGGTGGCATCCTGCGGGTCGATGGCGATATCTCCCAATCGAGCCTGATCACCGTCAATGCGGGCGGTGCGCTGCTCGGTGCCGGAATCGTCGGCAATACCGTGATCGCCAGCGGCGGCATGTATGCACCCGGTGACGGCGGTCCGGGCTCGAGCATGCAGGTTCAGGGCGATCTCACCCTCCAGCCCGGCTCGGTTTATGGCGTTCAGGTCGGTAGCGGGTCCAGCATAAGCCACGCGCTCGTCATGGGCAATGTCACACTAGATGGCACCGTTGGCGTCGCGCTGTATCCGGGCAGCACGGTGAAGAAGCACTATTCCATCATGGAGTTCTTCGGCACTCCCACCGGCAATTTTTCCGGCGTCGCCGCGCCGGGCGGCCTGATCGGCACGACGAGCGTCGGATCGAACGACGTCTTTCTCGATTTTGCACTCGACTATGGCGCAAAACACGCGCTCAACGTCAATCAGAAGAACGTCGCTACGACGCTTCAGAATTTCTTCAACGCCAACGGTTTCCTGCAAGCCGAATTCGCAGGCCTGGGGCCCAATGGCCTGACGCAGGCCTCGGGCGAGCCTGCAACGGGATCGCAGCAGACGACGTTCAATGCGATGAATCTTTTCATCGGCCTGTTGACCGACGTCTTCAGCGCGGGACGCAGCGGCACCCCTGGTGCAGCGCCGTTTGCCGTCGACACGAACGCGCGGGGCCGGAACGCGCATGACGCCTTTGCCTCGATTGACCGCAAGGCACCGACTGCGACGTTCGAGCAGCGTTGGGATGTGTGGGCGGCCGGCTACGGCGGCTCGCAGACTACCGACGGCAATGCCGGCCTCGGCTCGAACAACACGACCAGCAGGGTCTATGGCACCGCCGTGGGCCTCGATTACCGCTTCTCGCCGTCGACGATTGCGGGCTTTGCGCTCGCGGGCGGCGCGACTGGATTCAACGTCAACGGACTCGGTTGGGGCCGCTCCGATCTGTTCCAGGCCGGCGCGTTCGTGCGTCATACGGCCGGACCGGCCTACGTCACGGCGGCGCTGGCCTATGGCTGGCAGGACGTCACGACCAACCGCATCGTGACGGCTGCCGGTTACGACCAGTTGCGCGCGCAGTTCAACGCCAACGCGGTCTCGGGCCGCATCGAGGGCGGCTACCGCTATGCCATGCCGTGGGCCGGCATCACGCCCTATGCCGCGCTCCAGGCCACTCTGTTCACCCTTCCGGGCTACGCAGAGTCGGCCGTGGTCGGCAGCAACATCTTCGCGCTCAACTATGCCGCCAAGGACGTGACCAGCACCCGCACCGAGTTCGGCCTGCGCGCGGACCGGTCGTTTGCCGCGGCCGGGGGCCTGATGACCCTGCGCGGCCGCCTCGCCTGGGCGCATGATTACAATCCGGACCGCACGGCGGCCGCGGGGTTCCAGACGCTGCCGGGATCGGCCTTCGTTGTGAACGGCGCCGTCCAGGCGCGCGATTCGGCTCTGACCACGGCATCAGTGCAGATGAACTGGATGAATGGCTGGTCCGCATCGGCGACCTTCGAGGGGGAGTTCTCGAACGTCACGCGCTCCTATGCCGGCAAGGGCGTCGTGCGCTACGCCTGGTGAGGCGTTGTTAAGCGGGTAAGGAGGGCGTCACCGCTTCTGCTGTGCAGGCTTGCGTGGTGGACGCGGGGCCGCGGCGGGTGCCGGTGTCCCGCTCATCTTGTTGGCGGCTTCGCTGACGTCGAGCAGCGAGCGACGGATATCCTCGAGATAGCCCGCCGACTTCTTCTTCATGATATCGGCAAGCTCGCGCAGTCCCTTGATCTTCTCATACAGCTCGTCGGCCTTGCCGTCGACGAAGCCCGGCACGGCGCCCTCGATCTTCGTGACCGCCTTGTCGAAGCCGGCGAAGGCGCTGTCGACCTTGGCCATGACGGAATCGATCTCGCCGCCCTTGCTCCGGAGATCGGCGGTGTAGTTTTCGAATGTGTGCAGGCCGTCCTTGATTGCAGGGGCGTTGCTGACGATCGTGCGGTCGACACTGTGCAGGGTCTCGACAATCGATTCGGCGTCGCTGAGATCGGCGGTCAGGACCGGGATGCCGTCCGAGTCCAGCGGCACCGGTGGTGCGGAGGGCGCGCCCCCGATCAGCGAGATCGCGGCAACGCCGGTGAGGCCCTGGAACTCGATGCCCGCCACGGTGTCCTTGCGGATCGGCGCGGTGTTGTCGAGCATCACCAGCGCCACGATCCTGCGCGGATTGTCCAGTTTGATCGAAAGGATCTGGCCCGCCGGGACGCCGTCGAAATTGACCGGCCCGCCGCGACGCAGACCGCTGGCGGACCCGCCCTCGAATACCACGCGCAACTGGCTGCGGCTCTGGAGGGTGCGCCATTTCTGTACGCCGAGCAGGCCGCCGAACGCCACGGCGATCACTGCCAGCGTCGCCGTTCCGATCACCAGATTGCTCGCGCGTGCCATGCGGGGAAGGTTTTACGGCCAAAGCAGGGAAGTTGGAAGGTGTTCGAACGGCCCGATCCTAAGCAGGGCGGGTTAGCGAAGCGTAACCCGCCGCCTTCTTCGCCTGTCGGACAGAGCGGCGGATTACGCTGCGCTAATCCGCCCTACGGGCTACGGTACTTCAATGCCCGGCCGCACGCTTCGCCGCGGCGTTGTTGAGGACGATCAGCGCATCGACGGCGACGCCCGTCCTGGTGTTGATCAGGAACGGATTGATGTCGATCGAGGCGATGCGGTCGCCGGCATCCGCGATCAAATTGGACAGGCCGACCAGCGCTTTCACTGCGGAGGTCTCGTGCAAGGCCGGTTTGCCGCGATAGCCGCGCATCTTGATTCCGGCCTTGGTGCGGCCGATCAGGAGCCGCGCCTCGGCCTCGTCCAGCGGCGCGCCGGCGAGCGCGACGTCCTTCATCAGCTCGATGTCGATGCCGCCGGTGCCGAACAGCACGACCGGCCCCATCTCGGCATCGAGCGAGGCGCCGACGACGAGCTCAAGCTCGGCCTTGACCTGTTGTGCGATCAGGATGCCGTCGAGCTTCGGCCTGCCTTTCAGCTTTGCCACCCGTGCGGTGATGTCGGCGAACGCCTTTTTCACCTCGGCGGCACTGTTGAGGTTCAGCACGACACCGCCGATGTCGGATTTGTGCAGGATCTCCGCGCTGACGACCTTTGCCACGACCGGAAAGCCGATCTGCTTGGCGATCTCGACGGCTTCCGCCGCGGTCTGTGCGATCGCCTCCTTCGAGATCGGAATGCCATACGCCTTCAGGAGCTTCTTCGAGGCGACCTCGTCGAGCGCGGCACCGCTTGCCGATCTCAGCGCCTTCTCAAGCACGGCCCGAGCGACGGGTTTCGAGCTCGAGACGACGTCGGGCACCTCTTTGCGCAGCTTGGCGTAGTCGAGCAGCGACTTGATCGCGGTCACCGCCCGGTCCATGCCCTGCATGACCGCGAGATGCGGCAGCGATTTGCGCAAGGATTTGGTGAACTCGGTGAAGCCGATCGACATCGCGCTGATATAGATGACGGGCTTGGCCGCGCGGCTCGCCATCTCGTTGACGATGCGCAGGTTACGTTCGCGCAGCTCGTGCGGCGCCTTGGGCAGTTCGGCGTCGATGATGACGATGTCGATATCGGGATCGTCGATCATCAGCTTGATCGACTTCATGTAGACGGAGGGATCAACGACCGCGGCGAAGCCGGCGTCGAGCGGATTGCCGACGATCGAGCCCGGTCCGAGCATTTTTGCCAGCTCCGAGCTGACATGCGGGCTCACCGGCGCGAAACTAAGACCTTCTGCGTCAAAGGCGTCGATCAGCATGCCGCGCTTGCCGCCCGACAGCGTGACGGCGGCGAGCCGGTTGCCTTTGGGCACGGCCGCGTGGACGAAGCATTCTGTGGTCTCGATCAGCTCATCGAGCCCGCCGACCCTGATGACCCCTTCGCGCGTCGCAATCGCGTCGAACGTCTCGATCGAGCCTGCGAGCGCGCCGGTATGCGCCATCGCCGCGGCGCGGCCACCCTCTGACGCCCCAAGCTTGAGCGCGATCACGGGCTTGCTCGCGGCACGCGCCGCCTTGCAGGCATCGCGAAACGCCTTGGTGTTGCGCACGCCTTCGAGATAGACCACGATCACCTTGATGCTCGGATCCTCGGCGAAATAGCGCATCAGGTCTGGCGTCTCTAACCCGGCCTCGTTGCCGGATGTCACCATGTAACCGACACCGACGCCCCGGTCTTCCAGCGCCTGACGGATCGCCATGACGATGGCGCCCGACTGTCCGGCGATTGCCACCGCGCCTTGTTCCATGGTGACGACGCGGTCGTCGATATTGGTGAAGAGCTTTTCGCCGGCGCTTAAGTTGCCGAGGCAATTCGGGCCGGTGACGGCAAGCCCCGTCTCGCGCACGGCCACCTGCAATTCGGCGGCGAGCCTCTGGCTCTCCTCATCCTGCAACTCGCTGAATCCAGAGGTGACGATGGTGGCCGACCGTGCGCCGGCCGCGTGGGCGTCGCGGATCACCTGGACGGCGAAGCGCGCCGGCACCAGCACCAGAACGTGATCGGGCTTCTCCGGGAGGCTCGCAAAGTCCTTGTAGCAGGGGACGCCCCAGATGGCTTCGCGCTTGGCGTTGACCGGATAGAGGCCACCCTCGTAACCGTATTTGACCAGATTATTCCAGATGCGTTCGGCATAATTGCCGGGCTTGTCGGTCGCACCCACCAGCACGATGTTGAGCGGGTGCAGCATGGCGTGGATGCCCTTGACGATCTCCCCCGCGTCGGGCGCCGGAGACCATGGGCGTTGCGAAACCGACGCGGCAGGCACTTGAGCTTCCATGCGCTTCCCTCACTTCTTGTTCTTGTTGCAACGCGCTGTTGCGCCGGCTTCGCGGGCCGGTCGTGGCGGACTCCATGCCGCGAGACGGAATGGGCAAGACTTAACGACAAGACTTAACGACAAGACTTGACGACAAGACCTGACGACAACGCTAGCATCACGAGACTTTTGGCGAAAGTGCGAACGATCCGGCAAGATGCTAGGAAACCGTAACGCTCATTCCATCAATGGTGATCATGCCGCTTCTGTCCATCGTGGTGCCGACTCTCGATCGTCCCGACACGCTTCGCCACGCGCTCGCGACCATGGCGTGCCAGCCTGCGCATGCAGACTGCGAGTTCGTCGTTCAGAACAATGGCGGCAATCCTGAGATTGCGAAGATGGTCGCAGACCTCCAGGACAAGCGCTTCAAGCACTTTGCCAGCGAAACCGTCCTGACCATGACCGACAATTGGGAGGCGGCGCTCGGTCATGCCTCGGGCGAATACATCGCCTTCCTCGGCGACGACGACGGGTTGATGCCCTATGCATGCGCCACGGCCTCGGATCTGCTCTCCGGCCGGAAGATCGACCTCCTGAGCTGGCGCGCCTACAGCTATTACTGGCCGGGCTACTACCATCCGGCTTTCCGCAATCGGCTGCTCGCCGAGATCGACCTGACCTCGTCGGCGAAGCGCGTCGCCTCGCGTGACGAGCTGGCGCGCATCTTCGGCTTCCAGGCGCACTATGCGAATCTGCCGATGATCTACAATTCGTTCGTCCGCCGCAGCGTGATCGATCGGATGCGTGCAGTCGGTGGCCGCTACTTCATCGGCCTGTCGCCCGACGTGGCGTCAGGTATCGCCAACGCTGCGCTGACCGACAGTTTCGTCCGACTGTCGCGGCCTCTGAGCATGGCCGGATTTTCGCAGCACAGCACTGGTCACGCGCTGTTCTTCGAGACCACTGATCTGCTCGAAACGTCGCGAGGAGCGCGCGATTTCGGACCCATTGACGACGATCCCCGGCTCCCTGATCTCAACGCCCTCCAGCTCTTCATCGCCAAGGACATGCTCGTCCTCAAACGACTGCTGCTGACGGATGACGACGACGTGCGGCTCGACTTCAAGGCGCTGGCACAGGCGCTTGCGACCAACATCAACAATCGGCCGCCGCTGTATGATCGAACCGTCCGGACCATCGGCGAGCTCGCCCGCACGCATGGGTTTGACGTCGCCGACATCATCATTCCCGCCCGCCTTGCGGATCGGCCGCCGCCCGGCAAGGGTGTTCGCGTCATCGGACAGAACCGCGTGGTTTACGAGCTGGATGGTTCTGCGCTCGGGCTGAATTCGATTGAGGATGCAGTGCGGGTGATCGCGCAGTTCGTGCCGGATCAGGAGCCGTTCGCTCCGGCCGCTCTGGAGGCTCCCGTGTCAGCGCCGGTCCTCGGCGCAGAGAAGCTCGACTTCGGACGCGGCGGGGCGGGCGTGGCCGCGTTGGTCGAGGGATGGAGCGAGCCGGAGCAATGGGGCACCTGGTCCGTTGCCAGGAATTGCGTGCTCCGCTTCGAGATTCGTCCCTTTCCGTCACGACCGGTCGAGCTCGTGCTCGCGTGCCGGGCCTTCGTTTCCGACGGCAACCCGCAGCTGCGTGCGGCTTGCCGCGTCGGCAACGGAGCGCCGCAGCAATTGACGTTTTCGAGTGAAGCGTTCGCGGGCTTGCGCAGATTGGTGCTCGATCCCGCCGCGATTGCCGCCGACGGGATGTTGACCGTCAGCCTGTCGCTGTCCGATCCACGCTCCCCCGCTGATCTGGGATTGAGCTCCGATGTGCGCCCCCTCGGCATCGGCCTCGAGCGGATCTGGCTCGATGACGGTGTCCATGCGTCACGCGACGGCTGATCGCCGCCTGCTCAGTACCGTAGCAGGGTGAGCTTGTGGGCGTAGTGGAAGACGGCCTGCCTCGCGAGATAGGGAGCGATGGCACGGCGGATCTGCATATGTGTCGGATCGAAGCCGAGAACGCGGCGCCGCAAGATGCTCATCTCCTTCACGCCGATTGCGTAGGTTGATGCCGTCTTCTGGGCATCATGGATTCGGAAGCAGGCGAGAAATCGCGGCAGGCGTACGAATTTGAACCCTGCGGCCTGTGCGCGCAGGATGAAGTCCCAATCCATCGCGTAGTGGAAGCTTTCGTCGAGCGGCCCGATCGTGTCCCACACGCGCCTGCGCCAGAACATCGTCTCCTGCGGGATATAGTCGGCATATTGCAGCGCGGGCCCGTCATGGGGCGGCAGCACGGCACGGCCGACCTCAAGCCCGTCGCGATCGACGAAGACGCGATGGCCATAGACGATGTCGACATGTGGATGCGACGTAAAGTAGTTGGCGACATAGGCCAGCGTCCCCGGCAGCAGCATGTCGTCGCTGTTGAGATAGGCCATGATCTCGCTGTCGACGCCGGCAAAGCCGAGATTGATGGCGTTCGACTGCCCACTGTCAGGTTCGCTCTTCCAGCTGATGCCCTCGCCGCGGCTTCTCAGGAGATCTGTCGTGCCATCGATCGAGGCGCCATCCTGCACGTGATAATACAGGTTTGGATACTTCTGGCTCACGATGCTCTCGATTGTGGCGCCGAGATATTGTGCGTGGTTGTAGCTCGGCGTGACGATCGCGATCCGCGGTGCATCCTCGTGGATCGGGGGGGCCGGCGAGAATGCCCTCAAATTGAGCAGGCGCGGCGGATATTGCTCGAAAGTCCACATCGGCGGGCGCCGCCAGAGGCTCCGCAGCGAGGATCGCCTTTGCCCGGCGGCGATGAGATCCTGATTCCGCTCCAGGAGCGCGACGCGATTTTCGAGCTGCCCCAATCGTTGTTCGAGGCGGTGCCTGAACTCGTCGTCCATTTATCATTCTTTCAAAAATCACAACGTACAAAGATCAATGCGTCATTCTTACAGGCCTTCGGCCGGCAGCGCCAGTTCACGGCCCCGTCAAACGCGACGGCCCGGGCCTGTTCCAGCGCGATTTCAGGGGGCTCGATCGATCCGGAATGGGCTGATTGCGAACCGCTATTCACCTGTTTCGATCAGAGTGGCACGCAGGACATACCGCTCCGGGCCGGACGTGACAGCGTCGAACGGCCAGCAGGTCGTAAGCACGAGTTCGGTATCCCGCGCGGTGGGATCGATGCCCGATGCATCGAAGCGGACCACGGCAGATGAATCCGCGCGATAGCGAAAGTGCTTGCCGTCACCGCGTGTGACATCGATCACGTCACCAATGGCAACGTTCCGCAAGAAGCGGAAATGTGTGTCGCGATGTCCGGCATATACGGTAACACCGCGCTCGCCGGCATCAGCCGTTTGGTGGATGTGACCGGGTCCAAAGGCAAGCGCCTGCCCGCTCGCGCCTTCCAGCGCGATGGCGCTGGCGCCGATCCGCTTCACCTCGATCCGTGCCACCGGCCAGGTGTCGGCCCATGACCAAGGCTTGATTACCTCGCCCGTTACCAGGCTTCTGTCGAAGGCGCGCTCCAGCAGCACCTGCGCGAACCACGCCTTGGCATGGATATAGGCGCCGTCGCCGAACAGGATGAGGCCGATCAGTGCCAGAACCAGGGGAGATATGAGCCGGGGCATTGTCTCTACACTCGTCATTGCGAGCGAAGCGAAGCAATCCAGAATCTTTCCGTTGAGGCAGCCTGGATTGCTTCGCTGCGCTCGCAATGACAGGAAGAAAAAAGGCGCGCGCGGCCGTTGGGTACGGGACGGGCGACCGCGCGCGCTAACAGAGGAGTCGGGGGAGCTCCTCTCTCAAGCGGCGTCAGTGAGCAAGGGCTGACGTCGTTTGAATACGATCAGGATCAAGGCCAGCACGATCAGGATCAGACCCGCGATCATCTTCAGCTCGGCTGAGGTTGCCGTCTTGGGCAGACGGACCGCATCGGGCGCTGCAGGTGTTGGACGCCGCGCGGCTGGCGAGGTGCGCGCATCGGCATGGCGTTCACGCAGCTGCGCTGGGATCGGCGACCGTTCGCCAAACACCTTCTCGAAATCCCAGCCGGCGGGCAGGTTGATCGGCAGCTCGCTGAGCTTGAGCGGCGCGCCTTCGGGGCGGCTCGGCGTCTTGTCGACGGCGACAAGGCTAGTCAGGCGCGTGACGATCTGGTGGTCGAGCGCCAGCGCCAGGATCGCCTTGTCGGCCTCTTCAGGCGCAAGCTCCCGCATGGCGCGCGCCACCTCGGCGTCACCGATCTTGCGCCTGGCCCAGAGTTTCGACAGGCCCTTGCCTTCCGCGGCATTCTGCAGCGGCAGCGTCACCGACCATGGATGATCGCCGACGCGCCCCCTGATCTCGAGCGAGCCCGCGAGCTTGTCGAGCTTTGCCGCCAGCACCAACGGCTCGCCGCGATAGACGTCGGGGATGATCGCCGGGGTGACGTCAGCCTTGGCTTCGGAGAATTTCGCGGTGAGGCCGGTCACGGCCGGATTTTCGAGCTTGGCGAACAAACCGCGCATGCGCTCCTCCACCTGCTCGGCGGACCCGATATGGGTGAAGGCGCCACGGCCGAGCTCGGCGGCGCGTGTCATCAGATAGGTATTGGGTGCCGATCCGATACCGACCATGAAGACGCGCGAGCGGCCGCGCATCGCCGTGATCGCTTCGAACAATTGCTGTTCGTTGCCGATTGCACCGTCGGTCAGGAAGACCACCTGGCGAACCATGCCGGTGTCGCCGAGCTTGTCGGCCAGCGCGGCGCGCATTGCCGGCACCATCTCGGTGCCGCCGCGCGCCTGCAACGCGCTCACGAACGAGGTCGCCTCGCTGACACGCGCAGCGTCTGCCGGCACTGAAGCCGGAAACAGCACGTCCATCGTGTCGTCAAAGCGGATGACGTTGAAACGGTCGGTCGGCTGGAGCCGAGAGAGCGCGTAAGTGAGGCTCGCCTTGGCCTGGACGATCGACGTGCCGCCCATCGACCCCGAATTGTCGATCACGAACACGAGCTCGCGCGGCAGTGGCTTTTGTGTCGGCTGCTCGGCGCTGGGCGGGGTGACGAAGGCGAGCAGGTAGTCGGTATCGCCGACATGTTCACGGAATAGGCCGACCGTCGGCGCCTTCTCGGCGGCGGGCATCCAGGTCAGCTCGAAGTCGCGGTCGGCAGGCACAGCGCCTTCGGCGAGCGTGATGACACGCGTCGTGTTGTCCGGGCTCTCGATCTTGACGTTGTGGTGGTGGCTCCTGACCTCGCCGAGCGCGAAGCCAGCCTTCAGGCGCACCGTGATGGTGGTTGGATTGACCGGTGCATTCCTGGCGGGATCCAGCACAGGCGGCGAGATGCGGTCACGGTCCGGTACCGGGTCCGACGTCGCCGCGCCCCAGCCCGATCCGTCGTTGCGGAAGTCGACGCTCTGGACGATGGGCGCCGGATTGTGGCGCGGTCCGACCACCAGCGGCAGGCGGAGCGAATATTCGTTGCCTGATTGATGCACGGGCTCCTGATATTCGATCTGCACCAGCACGGTTTCACCGGGACCGACATTGGCGATCGAGTTGGTGAAGATGTTCGGCCGTTCCTGCTCGGTGAGCGCAGCCTTCTGGCCGGCGCGCCGCGCAGCTTCGTAGATGATGCGCGCCTGCTGCCGCTCCTTGATGTCTCCGACGATGACGCGGTCGCCGACCACCATCTTCAACGTATCGACGGCCCCGCCGGTCGCGAGCGGATAGACATAGGTTGCTTCGACCCAATCCTGGGTCGGGTTGCGAAAGATTTGGGTGACCCGGGCGCGCAGCGTCGGGCCTGAGACCGTGATGTCGACGTCGATGCCGAGGCGGATCGCTTCCGTGGTGACGCCGTCGTCCTTCAGAAGCAGCGTGCCGGACCGTGCATCGCCGGGCTGGAGCAGGCTGGCCTGCTCGGTCGTTGCCGACCAGCTCGTTCCGAAGCTGACGAGCAGGGCCACGAAGGCCATCAGCATCACCGCGATGCCCTGGGCGAGAAGAAGCAATCCGAGCTTGATCAGCCGGTTCAACATCGGGTGCGCGTCGTTGTCAGCTGCGTCGTAGGTGCCCATTTGGCCTGCTCCCGAAAGGACGTTTGCTGGCTCTGAGCATTCGCCGGGAGGGGCCGATTTCGCGAGCGGAATGATCGGTCATGTTCCGCCGCGGCCGGCCCCGGGCACGCCGCCCGTGGGCGGTCATGTGCGGTTTTGTGCTGGTTTGTCCGCCCTGCTAGGATGGCCATGCTGGAGCAGGGCTAGCGATGCAGATTCAGGATAAATCCACCGACAAGCAGCTTTCGGACGAGCAGAGCCGCGAGATCGCCGAGACCGTTCGCGAGGAGCTCGCCAGACGCCGGATCTCCCGGCAGGCGCTGGCCGAGCAGGCCAAGCTCAGCCTGTCGACATTGGAGAAAGTCCTCGGCGGCCGCAGGCCGTTTACGCTGGCGACGACGGTCCGGCTGGAGCAGGCGCTGGGCGTCTCCTTGCGCAAGAGCGTCGTCGTGGTGGCGCCGCAGGCCGCCAACGACGTCGCGCCCGACAGCCTCGGCTCCTATGCACATCGCGCCGTGAGCTGGCTCGAGGACGTCTACATCACGCTGCGGCCGTCGTTCGGCGACAAGGACGCGATCTTCGCCTATCGCACCGAGATCGTCTGGGAACCGAAAGTCTCTTCGTTGGTCTTCCGCGAGGGCGATCGGACCGATGCCGCCTATGAGCACACCGGTGAGGTCGCCGTTCCCCATCAGTCCGGCTTCATCTACCTCGTCATCATCAAGCATGGCCAGCATCGCGTGATCACGGTGTCGCGGCCGACGGTCGCCGGCGAGATGTACGGCATCATCTCGACGCTCCGCGCAGGCCCCGGCTCGCAGCTTACGCCGATCGCGGCGCCGATCGCCTACGTGCCGCTGAAAAATATCCAGAAGCCCTCCTTGGGGCGGGTAGCGCCCGACGATGCCAACCATGCCTTGTATCGGAAGCATCTGCGACGCACGGTAGAAGAACCGTTCGCGTTGTTTTTGACGCTATAGTACGCAAGAAATAGTCCTGCAGCGGCTTGGCATGCGTCTATAAGGACAGACCATGCAGGACGGGTCCGTGCGATACGGCGGTGGATCTCCGCTGTTCTCCATCATCATCCCGCTCGAATATCATCGCGGGCAATGGGAGCAGTCCTGGCTGGGCTGGACATCGCAGACCGCGGACAAGTCGCTCTACGAAATCATCCTAGTCGTGCCGCCCGATTTTAGGGCGCGCGAGGATTTGAAGGCGCTGGCCGGTGACAAGGCGCGCCTCGAGTTCACCGACTCCGAACACGACATCGGGCTGTGCGCATTCGGCGCGACCAAAGCCCGCGGTAGCCATCTGTTCTTCACGGAGTCGCATTGCTGGCCCGAGCCCGACGTGATCGAGCTGTGCATCCGCGCCATCGAGACTCACCCCGACTGGGCCGGCTTTTCCTGCCATTCGGTCGCGATCTGCCACAATCGATTGTCCGTGGCAGAGGCTGCGATGTACCAGGCCGACATCGAATTCGGCATGAAGCAGCATCCCTGGCGAAAAGTGCTCGATCAGTGCTTCGTGACGCGGCGCGACGTCTACTGGGAATGCGGAGGCTTGCGGGAGGAACTCGGCCATTTCGCCGAATGGGTGCTGGCGGCGGCCTATCACGCGAAAGGCCATGCCATTGGGTATCTGGAAGAGGCGCGCTTCCATCACTATTACGTCGGCGAGCTCGGCGAACTGAAGACGTTCACGCTCGATTTCGTTCAGGGCGAGATTCGCTATCTCGGCGAGGCACGCCGCGATCCCGGCAGCGAGCTGCTCGAGGTTCCCGTTGAATGGGTCGAGTGGGCCGGATTCGACGTATCGCTCGCCCGCGCTGCATGGAGTGCGCTCGTGCATGACAGCTTTGCCGGTCGCGGCTGGAAGCGGCCTGGCGAAAAACTGCGCGCCTTCTGGCGCTGGAGTGTACTGGCGTTGTGCGGCGATCTTGGGGCGCGCGTCGCCGCGCGCCTGGCGATCATGCAAGCGCATTTTGGTCTGCGCGCACTGATGGTGTTCGGGCCGAGCGAGGCGATAGCGCGATGGATGAGGCGTTACATCGCCGCGCTGATCCACTTGCAGCGGCTTGAATGCATTCGCCGCATTCGCGGCTGTGCTGGGCCGGCGGCGAGATTTCTCGGAGATCGCGTTCTCGGACAAACCGGATTCCATGCCCTCGAATCGTCATCGGGGCACGTCTTCCGCTGGAGCGAGCCGCAGGCCGCGGTTCGCATCCAGGGGAGCGCGGGCCGCAACACCGTTCGTATTCGAAGTCCCGCCTTGCGCGAGCCGCTGCGCGAGATCGGTGCGCATTTCTATCTCGACGGCGTGCGCGTGGATGCCTCTGCAATCGCAACCGGCCCCGACAGCTACACGATGCGCCTCGACCTGCCGCCCTCAGGCATCGCCATCATGGCATGGTCATGCCCCGTATTCAGGGGCATTGGCGATCCCCGCCGCCTTGGACTTTCCGTGGCATCCATCGGGTTGAGCCAGGATGTCGAAGCTTCAATTCAGCCCTGAGCCGTCCTGTCGCGGGCGGCTCTGCATGTGGGGCAGGGGCACGCGCTCTGATCAGGCGTTGGCGGCTTTCTTGTCGACTTCGACCACCGAGAACTCCTTGCGCAAGGTCGGCTTGTGGATCTTGCCTGTGGCGTTGCGTGGGAGCGCGTCGACGAAGCGGATCTGGCGCGGGCATTTGAAGCGCGCCAGATTGGCCGCGCAATGCACCAAGACATCGGCCTCGGTCAGCTTCTGGCCCGGCTTGGACGCGACGATAGCGAGGCCCACTTCGCCCCATTGCGGATCCGGGATGCCGATCACGGCGGCTTCCGAAATGGCCGCGAGCTGGTGCAGGACGTTCTCGACCTCGGCCGGATAGACGTTCTCGCCGCCGGAGATGTACATGTCCTTCCAGCGATCGACGATGTAGTAGAAGCCCTCCTCATCGACGCGCGTGGCGTCGCCGGTGTGCAGCCAGCCGTCGGTGAAGGAGGTCTTGTTCGCCTCCGGCCTGTTCCAGTAGCCCGGCGTGATGTTGGGACCCTTGACCCAGAGTTCGCCAAGTTCGCCGACATTTGCATCGCTGCCGTCGGGCCGCACGACGCGCACCTCGGTGTGCAGCACCGGCTTGCCGGCGGAGCCGGCTTTCCGCGCCGCATCCTCGCGGTCGAGCACCAGCACGGCCGGCGAGGTCTCGGTCATGCCATAGCCCTGCTGGAGCGCAACGCCGCGCGCCTCCCAGACTTTGAGCAGCGGCACCGGCATCGGCGCGCCGCCGACACCGCCGACGATCAGCCGGCTGAGATCGGTGGTCGCGAAGGCGGGGTGCTGCGCCATGAACTGGTAGATCGCGGGCACGCCGAAGAACACGTTGATGCCCTGCGCGGGATTGTTGATCAGGCCGAGCGCGGTGCCGGGATCGAAGGCGCGCATGATCATCACGGTACCGCCGGCGTGCAGCACGGGATTGGTGTAACAATTCAGCCCGCCGGTGTGGAACAGCGGCAGCACGGTGAGCAGCACCGAGGACGGCCCGATGCAGGTAGGGCCTCCTAGATTGACGCAATTCCAGAACGTCATGCCATGGGTGATGGTCGCACCCTTGGGATGTCCCGTCGTGCCCGACGTGTACATGATGGTCGAGACATCATCGAGCGTGACCTCTTCGGCGCGGTCGAGCGGCTCTGCGGCAGCGATGCCGGCCTCATAGGATCCGCCGGGGCCGAGCAGCAGGCTGGTCCCGATGCCGCAGAGCTTTGCAACGCTCAGTGCGGTCTCGGCCAGATCAGTGTCATGGATCATCACCTTCGGCGCGCAGTCAGCGGTGATGAACTGTAGCTCGGGAACGGTGAGGCGGGTGTTCAGCGGCACGAAGATCGCGCCTAACCGCCCGCAAGCGAACTGCACCTCCAGCGTATCGGTCGTGTTCAGCGCCAGCACCGCGACGCGGTCACCGCGCGAGACCTTGAGCGTGTGACGCAGGAACGAAGCGAGGCGCGAGACGCGGGCATCGAGCTGCGAATAAGTAAAGCGGCGCTCGCTCGCGAGGTCGATCACCGCGACCTTATCAGGCGTGCGGCGGCCATGATGAACGATCCAGTCGTAGTAACGAACGGCCAAAAAATCCTCCCTCGGCGGTCGTGTGCCCCTGCACCATGCCCGGCGTGGTCCTGGGGCCACCCGAAGCCTGCGCAGCAGCGTCTTTTTTTCTTGGAGTTGGCGCGCGAGGGGGCAAAATCGTCTTGCGTTGAGTTGCTGGCCATGGGCCTGCGACTGCCGTTCCCGGTCAGCCACTCCACGCAAGTAACCGCCGGTGTTCCGGCGATGGTGGGTCGAGCCGAATCCGTCAGCGAGGCGAAAGATGAAGAGCCCGTTCTATACCGCCGAGCATGACGCCTTCCGCGACGTGATGAGACGCTTCGTCGAGAAGGAGATCACACCGTTCGCCCATCAGTGGGACGAGGCCGGCGAATTCCCGCGCGAACTCTATCGCAAGGCGGCCGAGATCGGGCTGTTGGGGCTGGGATTCCCCGAGGAATATGGCGGCATCGCCGCCGACCAGTTCATGAAGATCGTGGCCAGCCAGGAGCTGGCGCAGGCCGGCGCCGGCGGTATCAGCGCCAGCCTGATGAGCCACACCATCGGCTCGCCGCCGATCGCGCGCGCGGCCCGGCCTGAGGTGAGGGCACGCGTGCTGCCGCAAGTGCTCGCAGGCGAGAAAATCTCAGCGCTCGCGATCACGGAGCCGGGCGGCGGCTCCGATGTCGCGAACCTCAGGACGAGGGCGCGGCGCGACGGCGATCACTACGTCGTGAGTGGTGAGAAGACCTTCATCACCTCAGGCATGCGTGCCGATTATCTGACCGTTGCGGTGCGCACGGGCGGCGAAGGTGCCGGCGGCGTCAGCCTGCTCCTGATCGAAGGCGACATACCCGGCCTGTCGCGCACCAAGCTGAAGAAGATGGGCTGGTGGGCCTCCGACACCGCGACGCTGCATTTCGACGAATGCCGCGTCCCGGCAGAAAATCTGATCGGCGAGGAGGGGCAGGGCTTCAAGATCATCATGCAGAACTTCAACAGCGAGCGTATGGGCATGGCGGCGAGCTGCACCGCCTTCGCAAGGGTCTGCCTCGACGAGGCGATCGCCTATGCCAGGGAGCGCAGGACGTTCGGCAAGCCGCTTGCCCAGCACCAGGTCATCAGGCACAAGATCGTCGACATGGCGCAGAAGGTCGCGGCCTCGCAAGCGATGCTGGAGATGCTGGCCTGGCGGCTGGAGCAGGGCGAGAGCCTGGTCGCCGAAATCTGCATGATGAAGAACCAGGCGACGCAGACCATGGCGTTCTGTGCCTCGGAAGCCGTGCAGATTTTTGGCGGCGCCGGCTTCATGCGCGGCATCAAGGCCGAACGCATCTACCGCGAGGTCAAGGTCAACGCCATCGGCGGCGGCACCGAGGAGATCATGAAGGATCTGGCAAGCCGGCAGATGGGGCTGTGACGAGAGGAAGAAATGCTATTCACCGCCGACCACGACGACATCCGCCGTTCCCTGCAAAAATTCATCGCCAACGAGATCAATCCTTATGTCGATGAATGGGAGAAGGCCGACATCTTCCCGGCGCACGAGCTGTTCAAGAAGATGGGCAGTCTCGGCTTCCTCGGCCTGAACAAGCCGGTCGAGTTCGGCGGCTCGGGCCTCGATTATTCCTATGCGCTGATGATGGCGGAGGAGCTGGGCGCCATCACCTGCGGCGGCGTGCCGATGGCGATCGGGGTGCAGACCGACATGGCGACACCGGCGCTGGCGCGATTCGGCTCGGACGAGGTGCGGCGCGAATTTCTGGCGCCCTCGATCTCGGGAGATTTCGTCGCCTGCATCGGCGTCTCCGAGCCGGGCGCCGGCTCCGACGTCGCCTCGATCAAGACGCAAGCGCGCTCCGACGGTGACGACTACGTCATCACCGGCGGCAAGATGTGGATCACCAACGGCACCCAGGCCGACTGGATCTGCCTGCTCGCCAACACCGGCGACGGGCCGGTTCACCGCAACAAGTCGCTGATCTGCGTGCCCATGAAGTCCAAGGGCGTCACGGTCGCGCGAAAGCTCGACAAGATGGGCATGCGCTCGTCCGACACCGCGCAGATCTTCTTCGACAATGTCCGCGTGCCCAAGCGCAACCGGATCGGCGAGGAGGGCAAGGGCTTTACCTACCAGATGATCCAATTCCAGGAGGAGCGGCTCTGGGGCGCGGCGGCCTGCCTGAAGGCGCATGAATACATCATCGACCAGACCATCGAATACACCCGCAATCGAAAGGCCTTTGGCCAGAGCATTCTCGACAACCAGGTCGTGCACTTCAAGCTGGCGGAGATGCAGACCGAGGTCGAGCTGCTGCGCGCGCTGATCTATCGTGCCGGCGAGGCGCTGGTGGCGGGCGAGGACGTGACGAGGCTTGCGACCATGGCCAAGCTGAAGGCCGGCCGGCTTGGCCGCGAGCTCACCGACGCCTGCTTGCAATATTGGGGTGGAATGGGCTTTACCAACGAGACGCCGGTCAGCCGCGCCTATCGCGACAGCCGCCTGACCTCGATCGGCGGTGGCGCCGACGAGGTCATGCTGATGGTCCTGTGCAAGATGATGGGCACGCTGCCCGGCAGCAAAGGAAGCTCCTGATGATCACGCTCTATCACTGCGACGCCGCGCGCTCGTTCCGCCCGCTCTGGATGCTGGAGGAGATGGGGCTGCCTTATGAGTTGAAGATGCTGCCGTTCCCGCCGCGGGTCTTCGCCAAGGAATATCTCGCGCTCAATCCGCTCGGCACGATTCCCTTCATGGTCGACGGCGAGACCAAGATGACCGAGTCCTCCGGCATCTGCTACTATCTCGGCATCAAGCATGGACCGACGCCGCTGATGGTGGGGCCGGAAGATCCCGCCTATGGGGCCTTCCTGAACTGGATGTATTTCAGCGACGCCACGTTAACCTTTCCGCAGACGCTGGTGCTCCGCTACAGCCAGCTCGAGCCGGAGGAGCGCCGCAACCCGCAGGTCGCCAGCGACTATGCGAAGTGGTTTCTGGGGCGCCTGCGCGCCGTCGAGGCAGCCACCGCCAATGCCGAAACCTTGTGCGCGGGCCGCTTCACTGCCGCTGACATTGTCATCGGTTATGCGCTTCGCCTTGCCGACAATATCGGCCTTGCCAAGGACTTTGGGCCAAATGTCGCGGCCTATTGGGCGCGACTCCAGCAGCGCGAGGGCTTCAAACGCGCGGTTGCTGCGGAGCAAAAGGCCGGCGTCGAGCAGAATGTTGCGCCAAGGGTGAGGGCGTAGGTTACAAGGCGTCATTCCGGGGTGATGCGCAGCCATCGAACTCTGGGGCGCAATTGCGCACCTGAGAATTTCGAGGTTCCGGGTTCGGTCCGAGGGACCGCCCCGGAACGACGCGCTGTGTCTTTGACAGCGCTATCCTACCGTGACAGCGCCCAAATTTCCGCTAAGGTGACCTCCGTCCGCAGCGGCCAGAGAGCCGCGCGAGGAGGATCCCAATGGAAGATAAAGGTCGCGAATCCGACCATCTGATGCTGATCACGCCGGAGCGGGTATTCTATGCCGGCCTGCTCGGCCGTCCTCGCAAGCGGACCCCCGGCTGCTGCCATGTCTATGTTGCGGTGAAGGGCAATCTGCACCTGACCATCGACGACGCTCTCGCCACCGGCGAGCTGTTCGTCACCCTGCCGAACCAGCGGCATTCCATTGCAAGCGACTATCGCACCGCCGTCAGCGTGACGCTCGAGCCCGAGAGCATGCCGGATGGCGTCATCGAGGCCCTCGCCGAGCGGTTGACCGGACCCGATCGGGCCGCCTATGCCCGCAAGATCCTGGCCGCCTATGCGCTGCTGCGTCAGCGCCGCTATGGCGACATCACCACCGCCGAGTTCGACGAGATGTGCTTTGGCGAGGCGCTTCCGCGCCGCGTGCTCGATCCGCGTGTGACTCGCGCCGTCGCCCGCATCGAGCGTTTCTCCGGTGAGCCGGTGACGGCCGATACCTGCGCGGCGGAAGCAGGGCTCTCGGCTTCGCGCTTCCTGCATCTGTTCAAGGAAGAGACCGGCATCTCCTTCCGCTCCTTCCGCGCCTGGAAGCGTGCGCGTCATTTGCTGCACTTCGCCAACCAGGACCTCAACCTCGCCCATCTCGCGCAGGACATCGGCTATCCCGATTCCACGCATTTCAGCCACTCGATCCGCCGCTTCTACGGCTTGAAACCGCGCGCGATCTTCGTCGGCTCGCGCGACCTTGCGATCTACCGCAGCACCGAGACGGTGCGGCTGGCGGAAGCTAGCTAACACCGCTCTCGTAGGGTGGGCAAAGGCGCTCTTGCGCCGTGCCCACCACCTCTCGGCAACCGGCAAAGATGTTGGGCACGCTTCGCTTTGCCCACCCTACGAAAGCTTGCTCTTTTCCAGCTTCTCCGCGCAAGAAGCCGTGTGCCACCCCATCACATGATCGCAAGCGTTGAATTCTCAACGTGCGAGACATTAGTGGCATGAGCGACAAGGCCGTCATCACCTGCGCGCTGAACGGCGTGCTCACCGACCCGAAGCAGCACAACGTGCCCGTGACGCCCGAACAGATGGCGCGCGAGGCCAAGGCTGCGTTCGATGCCGGTGCGTCCATCATGCACATCCATCTGCGCCAGCAGGCGCCGAACAAGGGGCATCTGCCGTCCTGGGAGGTCGCTGTCAGCAAGGAGATCCAGCAGGCGATCCGTGAAGCCTGCCCGGGCGTGATCATCAATCATACGTCAGGCGTCTCTGGCCCGAACTACTCAGGTGCGCTCGATTGCATCCGCGAGACCAAGCCCGAGATCGCAGCCTGCAATGCAGGCTCGCTGAATTACCTGAAGGTCAAGGCCGACAACACCTGGGCCTGGCCGCCGATGATGTTCGATAACGCGGTCGAGAAGGTGAAGGACTATCTCGACGTCATGAACGAGGTCGGCACCATCCCCGAGTTCGAGTGCTTCGACGTCGGCATCGTTCGCTGCGTCGGCATGTACACCCAGGTCGGCATGTACAAGGGACCGCTCGAATATAACTTCGTGATGGGCGTCGCTTCGGGAATGCCGTCGGATCCGGAGTTGCTCCCGATCTTGATCAAGCTGAAGCGCCCCGAGGCGCATTTCCAGGTCACGGCCATCGGCCGCGAGGAGATCTGGCCGCTGCACCAGCGCTGCGCCGAGCTCGGTGGCCATTTGCGCACCGGCCTCGAGGACGCCTTCTATCTCGCCGATGGCAAGAAGGTGACGTCGAATGGCCAGCTGATCGAGGCCATCGCCGCCTGCGCAAGGCGTGCGGGCCGCGAGATTGCAAGCCCAGCCGAGGCGCGGAAGATCTTTGGGACGAATAGGTAAAGTATCGCCTCACCCGTCATTGCGAGCGTAGCGAAGCAATCCAGAATCTTTCCGCTGAGGCAGTCTGGATTGCTTCGTCGCTTCACCCCTCGCAATGACGAGCAGGATCAAGTCATGTCCATTCTCGAAAACACAATCTCCCCCGGCAGCGCCGCCTATCACGCCAACCGCGACGGCATGCTGGGCCTCATCGACCGCATGCGCACGCTGGAAGAGCGCACACGGGCGGCGTCGGCCGCGGCAAAAGACCGCTTCCACAAGCGCGGCCAGTTGCTGCCGCGCGAGCGCGTCGCGCTGGTGCTCGATCCCGGCGCTCCCTTCATCGAGCTGTCGACGCTCGCCGGTTACATGTTCGACGTACCGGACGCGGCCAAGAGCGTGCCCGGCGGCGGTGTCATCGCCGGCATCGGCTTCGTCTCGGGCATCCGCTGCATGGTCAGCGCCAGCGATTCCGGCATCGATGCGGGTGCGCTGCAGCCTTACGGCCTCGACAAGACTTTGCGTGTGCAGGAGCTCGCGCTGGAAAACAAGCTGCCTTATGTCCAGCTCGTCGAAAGCGCCGGCGCCAATCTCCTGCGCTACCGCGTCGAGGATTTTGTCCGCGGCGGCAACATCTTCCGCAACCTCGCCCGGCTCTCGGCATCAGGCTTGCCCGTCGTCACAGTCACGCATGGCTCTTCGACTGCCGGTGGCGCCTATCAGACTGGTCTCTCCGATTACATCGTCATGGTCCGCGGCCGTACCCGCGCCTTCCTCGCGGGGCCGCCGCTGCTGAGAGCCGCGACCGGCGAGATCGCGACTGAGGAGGAGCTCGGCGGTGCCGAGATGCATACGCAAGTCTCCGGCCTTGGTGATTATCTCGCCGAGGACGACCGCGACGCACTGCGCATCGCGCGCGAAATCATGGCGGCGATGGAATGGGGACGGCCGGGCCGGGCGACACTGGAATTCAAGCCGCCGCGCTACGACCAGGACGAGTTGCTCGGGATCATGCCGATGGACCACAAGCGTCCCGTGGACATGAAACAGGTGATCGCGCGCATCGTCGACGATTCCGACTTCACCGAGATGGCCCCGAATTACGGCCCGGCCACGGTCTGCGGTCATGCCCGCATCGAGGGCCAGGCGATCGGCATCATCACCAACAACGGCCCGCTCGATCCCGCCGGTGCCAACAAGGCGACGCATTTCATCCAGGCCTGCTGCCAGACCCGCACGCCGCTGCTCTATCTCAACAACACCACAGGCTACATGGTCGGCAAGGCTTATGAGGAAGCCGGCATGATCAAGCACGGCTCCAAGATGATCCAGGCGGTGACGTCGGCGACCGTGCCGCAGATCACCATCTATTGCGGCGCTTCCTTCGGCGCCGGCAATTACGGCATGTGCGGCCGCGGCTTTCATCCGCGCTTCTGCTTCTCCTGGCCCAACGCCAAAACCGCGGTCATGGGCGGCGAGCAGGCGGCCGAGACCATGGCGATCGTGACCGAAGCTGCTGCCGCGCGCCGTGGCAAGCCGATCGAGAAGGACAAGCTGGACGCCATGAAGGCGCAAATTGTCGGCGTGTTCGACGGCCAGATGGACGTGTTCTCGACCAGTGCGCGCGTGCTCGACGACGGCGTGATCGATCCGCGCGACACCCGCGCGGTGCTGTCCGAAGTGCTTGCGATCTGCCGTGAGGGCGATGCGCGCACGCCCCAGCGCATGCAGTTTTCGGTGGCCCGCCCATGAGGAACGGATCAGTGCAGCACCGGCCGTTCTTCAAGGTCTTGGTCGCCAATCGCGGCGAGATCGCGCTGCGCGTGATGCGCAGCGCGCGGCGGCTCGGCCTCGGCGTCGCCGCGGTCTATTCGGATGCTGATCGCGAGGCACTCCACGTCAAGCAGGCCGATCAGGCCGTGCGCATCGGCGAAGCCTTGCCCGCACAATCCTATCTCAACATCCCCGAGATCATCGCCGCGGCGAAAGCGAGCGGCGCGGATGCTGTCCATCCCGGCTACGGCTTCCTTGCCGAGAACGAGGACTTTGCACAAGCTTGCAAGGATGCCGGCCTCGTCTTCATCGGCCCGTCGCCGCAGGCGATCGAAGCCATGGGCCACAAGGCGGGCGCCAAGGAGATCATGAAAAAGGCCGGCGTTCCCGTCGTGCCCGGCTATCAGGGCGCCGATCAGGGCGACGAAGCGATGCTGGCGGAAGCCAAGAAAATCGGCTTCCCCGTGATGATCAAGGCCGTCGCCGGCGGCGGCGGACGCGGCATGCGGCTCGTCACCGATGCGGCGTCTTTCGCCGAAGCGCTGCGCAGCGCGCGGTCGGAAGCGAAAGCGGCGTTCGGCGATCCCACGTTGATCCTCGAGCGCGCGATCCAGAATCCCCGCCACATCGAAATTCAGGTGTTTGGTGACAGCCATGGCAATGCCATCCATCTCGGCGAGCGCGATTGCTCGGTGCAGCGGCGGCACCAGAAGCTGATCGAGGAGGCGCCGTCGCCGGCCGTGACGCCGGAGCTACGTGCGAAGATGGGCGAGGTCGCCGTCGCTGCTGTGAAGGCGCTGCGTTATGAGGGTGCCGGCACGTTGGAATTCCTGCTGGATAGCAGCGGCGAGTTCTATTTCATGGAGATGAACACGCGGCTCCAGGTCGAGCATCCCGTGACGGAGGCCGTCACCGGGCTCGACCTGGTCGAGCTGCAGCTGCGCGTCGCGCGCGGCGAGCCATTGCCGGTCAAGCAGCAGGACATCAAGTTCTCAGGCCATGCCATCGAGGTGCGGCTCTGCTCGGAAGATGCTGCGCACGATTTCATGCCGCAGTCCGGCCGCATGGCTTGCTGGCAGGTGCCTGACGGCATCCGCGTCGAGCACGCGTTGCAATCGGGTTCGGAGATTCCGCCGTTCTACGATTCCATGATCGCCAAGGTGATCAGCCATGGCGCCACGCGCGAGGAGGCGAGGGGACGGCTGATCGTCGGCCTGGAGCAGCTCACCGCTTTCGGTGTGACCACCAACCAGTCGTTCCTGCTGTCGTGCCTACGTCATTCCGGCTTTGCCAAGGGCGAGGCGACGACGGCTTTCATCGGTGTG
Organism: Bradyrhizobium sp. 138; assembly: GCF_023074075.1. Lineage (GTDB taxonomy): Bacteria > Pseudomonadota > Alphaproteobacteria > Rhizobiales > Xanthobacteraceae > Bradyrhizobium. Next base: position 119,840 of record NZ_JADPKT010000094.1, read on the forward strand.
CACCGCGACGAACTGTTGGCGCCACGTACCGGTACTGCTTTCGATACGACGCTGGCGGGCCTGCTGCTCTACGTGACAAATCCGCGCGCGCCGTCATGGCAAGGAGGCCGGAGCCTGTCGGCAACGTTCCCGCTGCCGGCGAAGATCGAGGTCGCCGGTCAGATCCTGGAGCTCGAGGTCACGCGCGAGCGCGACGGCAGCTACGCCGTCGCCGCCGAAGGCAGGCAGGATAGATTCGAGATCGACCAGCTCGATGCAGGTGCCATCCGCTTCCGCCACGATGGCGTGATGGACAGTGCACAATTCCTGCGCGACGGCGATCGGCTCTATCTCCAGCATCGCGGCAACCCGCTCGCGATCACTGATCTCACCCTCGCCGCGCCGAAGGCCGCAGCAAGCAACGGCGGTGACGGCAAGGTCCGCGCCGCCATGAACGGCCGCGTCGTCGCCGTCCTGGTCAAGCCCGGCGACCGCGTCACCGCCGGCCAGCCGGTGCTGACCCTGGAAGCGATGAAGATGGAGCACGTCCACAAGGCCGGCATCGACGGCATCATCGCCGCGATCGACGTCGCCGAGGGTGAGCAGGTCACCACGGGCCGGATCGTCGCGGAGATCGGGGCGGGCTAGCGCGGTATTGTTGGTATCGTAGGGTGGGCAAAGGCGCAGAGCGCCGTGCCCACCATCTCTCTCAATCGCGAGAAATGCGTGGGCACGCTTCGCTTTGCCCACCCTACGCAGTCGCGTTGCTCCGCCCCGTGCCCTCGTTGAGCAAACACGCCACCTGATGCCCGTCGTCGGCGTCCAGCAGCGCCGGCCGCTCGATCTTGCACCGCTCCATCGCAAACCGGCAGCGGGTGTGAAACGCGCAGCCCGAAGGCGGGTTCACCGGGCTCGGCACGTCGCCGTCGACCAGCGGCACAAGCTTTTTCGCCAGCGGGTTGGCGACCGGCACCGAGGCCAGCAGCGCCTGCGTGTAGGGATGTCGCGGATTGCGGAACAGCTCATCCTTGCCGGCGATCTCGACGATGCGGCCGAGATACATCACGGCGACGCGGTGGCTGATATGGGCGACCACGGCGAGGTCGTGCGCGATGAAGAGATAGGAGAAGCCGTGCTGTCGCTGCAGGTCGATGAGCAGATTGATCACCTGCGCCTGGATCGAGACGTCGAGCGCGGAGACTGGTTCGTCGCAGACGATCAGGCGCGGCCCGAGCGCCAGCGCCCGCGCAATGCAGATACGTTGGCGCTGGCCGCCAGAGAATTGATGCGGGAAATTGCGCATCTGGTCGGGTCGCAAGCCCACTTGCTCGAACAGCTTTGCGACGCGTGCCTCCAGCGCCTTCCCGGTTGCGAGGCCATGAACGGCGAGCGGCTCGCCGACGATGTCGCCGGCGGTCATGCGCGGATTGAGCGAGGCAAACGGGTCCTGAAACACGATCTGCATCGAGCGGCGGTGCGGGCGCAGTGCCGACTTGGACAAATGGGTGATGTCCTCACCATCGAGACGAATCTCGCCCGAGGTCGGCTCGACCAGCCGCAGCACGCTGCGCGCCACGGTCGACTTGCCGCAGCCGGACTCGCCGACAAGCCCAAGCGTCTCGCCCGCACCAAGCGAAAACGAGACGCCGTCGACCGAGTGTACGGTGCCGACCTGTCGCCGCAGCACGCCGGCGCGCACCGGGTAATGCTTCTTGAGATCGGTGACCTCGAGCAGTGCCTTGGTCATGCCACCTCCGCAATCTCCGCCGCGCGCCAGCAGGCGGCGAGATGGCCACCGTCCCAGTCTTCGAGCGGCGGATATTCGGCCTCGCAGCGTTTGATCGCGAGCTTGCAGCGCGGCGCGAAGGCGCAACCCCTGGGCAACCGGACCAGTGACGGCACGGTCCCGGGAATTTCGTTCAGCCGCGCCGGCGCGGCAACGCCGGAGGCGGGCACGGCCGGGATCGAGGCCATCAGCCCCCGCGTATAGGGGTGCTTTGGCGACGCAAACAGCGCCTCGACGCTGGCTTCCTCGACCTTTCGCCCCGCATACATCACGATCACGCGCTGCGCGGTCTGCGCGACGACGCCGAGGTCATGCGTGATCAGCACGAGGCCGGTGCCGAGCTCCTTCTGAAGGTCGAGGATCAAGGCCAGGATCTGCGCCTGGATGGTGACGTCGAGTGCGGTGGTCGGCTCGTCCGCGATCAGCAGCGCCGGCCGGCAGGCCAGCGCCATCGCGATCATCGCGCGCTGGCGCATGCCGCCGGACAGCTGATGCGGATACTCGCGCGCACGTCGCGCCGGCTCGGGAATACGTACCAGGCGCAGCATCTCGACGGCGATCTTCTGGGCCTCTTTGGCCGAGATGTTCCGGTGCAGCCGCACGGCCTCGACGATCTGATCGCCGATCCGCATCACCGGATTGAGCGAGGTCATCGGCTCCTGGAAGATCATGGAGATGCGGTTGCCCCTGACCGCGCGCATCTCCGCTTCGTCCAGGGCCAGCAGATCGGTGCCTTCGAGCGTGACGGATCCGCCGACGATGCGGCCAGGCGGATCCGGCACCAGCCGCATCAGCGACAGCGCGGTGACACTCTTGCCGCAGCCGGATTCGCCGACGATCGCCAGCGTCTCGCCTCGCTTCACGCTGAACGAGAGATCGTCCACGGCCTTGAACAGGCCGGAATTGGTGAAGAACACCGTCTTCAGGTTCTTCACCTCGAGCACGAGATCGGATTTGTGCGCCATCAGCCGCGTTGCCTCGGGTCGAGAATGTCGCGCAGCGCGTCACCGAACAGATTGGCGCCGAACACGGCGAGGCTGATGGCGATGCCCGGGAAGATCACGAGCCAGGGCGCGGTGCGGACATATTCGGCGGCGGATTCGGAGAGCATGCGGCCCCATGACGGATAAGGCTCGGGAATGCCGAGGCCGAGGAAGGAGAGGGAGGCCTCGGTTAGGATGGTCGAGCCGAGCTGGGCGGTCGCGAGCACGATCAGCGGCGCCAGCGTGTTCGGCAGCACGTGCCGGAGCGCGATGCGGACCTCGCTCATGCCGATCGACTTGGCTGCCTCGACGAAGGGCTGCTCGCGCAGCGCCAGGGTGTTGGCGCGGATGACGCGCGACACGGTCGGGATCAGCGGAATGGCGATGGCGATGATGACGTTCGGCAAGGACGGACCGAGTGCCGCCGTCATGATCAGCGCGAGGACCAGCAGCGGCAGCGCCTGCAGAACGTCGGAGACGCGCTGGAACACGAGATCGACCCAGCCGGACAGATAGCCTGATGTCAGCCCGACGATGACCCCGATGGTGCCGCCGAGCGCGGTCGAGCCGATCCCGACGGCCAGCGAAATGCGCGCGCCGTGAATGATGCGGCTGAACACGTCGCGGCCGAACGAATCGGTTCCCATCCAGTGCGCCAGGCTCGGCCGGGCCAGCGCGCGCGCGGAATCGATCGTCAGGGGATCATAGCGCGCGATGAAGTCGGCAAAGATCGCGGTCAGCACGAACAAGGTCATGATGGTGAGCCCGGCCGCGCCGAGCACGTGCCGCTGCGCCATGAACAGCACGCGCCGCCAGCCGCCGGTCGCATGCGCGCCGGCCCGCCGGAGTTCGAGATCGTAGTCGATCGCGGCCAAGCTGGTCTCCCTAATCCGTGTACCGGATACGAGGGTCGAACACTGCGTACAGCATGTCGACGATGAAATTCGCGCTCACCACCACGACGGCGATCAACATCACGAGGTTCTGCACGATCGGATAATCGCGCCAGCGGATCGCCTCGACCAGGAAGCGGGCGACGCCGGGGATGTTGAACACGGTCTCGGTGACGATCAGGCCACCGATCAGGAACGCCGCTTCGATGCCGATCACGGTGATGACGGGTAGGATGGCGTTCTTCAGCGCGTGGTGATAGTTCACCGCGGTATCGGAAGCGCCCTTGGCGCGCGCGGTGCGAATGTAATCCTGCCGCAGGACCTCCAGCATCGAGGAGCGCGTGATGCGCATCGTCAGCGCGGCGCTGCGGAAGCCGACAGCGGCGGCCGGCACGGCGTAGGTTGCGAACGCCTCGAGCCAGGTCTGCGGATTCGGATTGAAGATCGGCATCTGGCCGAACATCGCCACCGACGCGGTGAGGATCAAAAGGCCGAGCCAAAACGAAGGCAGTGACAAGCCGCTGAGGCTGACGACGCGGAGCGCGTAGTCCAGCCGCGTGCCCTGCTTGACGGCGCTGATGACGCCGAGCGGAATGCCGATCGAGGCCGAGAACAGCAGCGCCAGGCCGGCGAGCCGCGCCGTGATCGGGATCCGCGGCAAAATCTCCTGCAGCGCCGGCTTCTCCGAGACGTAGGAGTAGCCAAAGTCGCCGCGCAGAAAACCGCTGATCCAGTGCCAATATTGGACGACCAGCGGCTGGTCGATGCCGAGCTCCTTCTCCAGATTGGCCTTGTCGGCGGGATCGACATAGCCGGCGGCGGCGAACAGGATGTCGACGATATTGCCGGGCACGATACGCAGCAGAAGGAAGATGACGACCGAGATCCCGAACAGGGTCACGAGCATCAGGAACAGGCGTCGCACCAGATAGGCAAACATCCTTCGCCCTCCGCGAGCCGTTAGAGCATGATCCGGAAAGGTGCGTAGCGGTTTTCCGAGAGGATCATGCGCAAAACCAAAAGTCTTCAGCCAGGCAGGCTACTTGTCGAGCCACACATCCTCGTAGCGAAAGCCGTTATAGGAGCTGTTCGACATGATCGTGACGCCCTTGACATGGGGCTGCCAGCACGTGCCGGCCCTTGCATGGAAGATGATCGGGCGGGCGACATCCTCCTGCAGCTTCTTGTCGATCTCCCAGACCAGCGGTTTGCGCTTGCTGGTGTCGGTCTCCTGCGACTGCACGTCGAACAGCTTCTCGATCTCCTTATTGCAATAATTGGTGTAGTTCCGTTCCGAGCCGCAGGAATAGTTCTCGTAGAAGGACTGGTCGGGATCGTCGACGGAATTGCCGGTCAGATTGAGGCCCAGCATATAGTCCTTGCGGGCGACTTTCGGGAACCAGTTCGCAGTCTCGACGACGTCGAGCTCGCCGTCGATATAGATGCTCTTGAGCTGATCGATCAGAATCACGGCGGGGTCGCGATATTCCGCAAGATTGCGCGTCGAAACCTTCACCGCGAGGTGCTTGTCGGGGCCGTACCCCGCCTTCTGCATCAGCTTCTTGGCTTGCTCCCGGTTCGCGTTCACGTCGCGGCCATAGCCCGGAATGGTCTCAAGCTTGTCTTTGGGCATGCCCCAGATGCCCTGAGGCGGCGGCAACATGGTGCCGCCGATATCGGCCTGGCCTTCGAACAGGATGTCGATGAAGGCCTTGCGGTCGAGTGCAAGTGCCACCGCCCGGCGAATGTCGATGTTGTCGAACGGCGCAGAGGTCGAATTGACGATGATATTGGTCGAAACGTTGGTCGGTTCGACGACGCAGGTCGCGTTCGGCGCCTGCGACTTGAGGTCCTTCAAAAGCGGGATCGTGATGTGCGTCGGGAAGGTCATGTCGAACTTGCCGGCGACGAAAGCGAGAATCGCAGTCGAGCGGTTCGGGATGATCGTGTACTCGATGCCGTCGAGATAAGGCAGGCCCTTCTTCCAATAGTCCGGATTTCGCGTCAGCTTGATCGATTCATTGGCCTTGAACTCGACGAATTTGAACGGGCCGGTCCCGATCGGATGGGTGCGCATGTCCGCCGGCGAGACGTGACAGGGGTAGACCGGCGTATAGCCGGAGGCCAGCATTGCCAGCAGGGAGGGCTGCGGCCGCTTCAGGTCGAAGGAGACCTCGAAATCGCCGCTCGTCGTGATCTCGTTGACTTCGCTGTACCAGGCCTTGCGCGGATTCTGCCGCAGCTTCTGCTGCGATTTGCCCATCAGGAGATCGAAGCTGCATTTGACGTCGGCCGATGTGAACGGCTTGCCATCGTGCCATTTGATGCCCTGGCGCAGCTTGAATGTCAGCTTCTTGTTGTCGCTGCTCCAGGACCAGCTTTCGGCCAGCTCAGGCCGGAGGGTATCGGGACTGTTCTGCGCGATGTGCTGGTCATAGATGACGAGATTATTGAAGACCCCCATGAACGGCACGTTGATCGAATAGGTCGCGCCTTCGAGGATCGACGCGTTGGCCGGACTGTCGCGGTGATACATCCGCAAGATCCCGCCCTGCTTGGGCTCGCCTGCGAGCGTGGTGGTTGAGGCCGTCAGCACAGATAGCGCCGCCATTGCGGCGAGCGCCCACACGCTCCGCATGCTCATCCTCCCTTGACATCGGCCTTTTGCAGCCTGTTTGTCGCAACGATAGCACGCAAGTTGAGGGAGGCAACCCCGGTAAGGCCGCATGCCGTCTCGACAATTCGGATGACGCAAGGCCGCAGGAAGCTCACACTTCCGCAATGTGAGAGTGCAAGTGCGAACGGACGCCTCGCGCGTCCATGTTGCGCATATGCCGGGACGGCAGCGGAGTATGCCGCCCCACCCTCAAACAATCCGTGACGCCTTGTTCCCCCAATATCGATCCCTCAGCAGGCGCTTGTACAGCTTCCCGGTCGGCAGCCGCGGCAATTCCTTCTCGAAATCGACCGAGCGCGGCACCTTCTGCCGCGACAGAGATTTTGCGCAGAAGGCGATCAGCTCTTCGGCGAGAGCCGGCCCCGGCACCACGCCTGGCATCGGCTGCACCACCGCCTTCACCTCTTCGCCGAGATCGGGATTGGGCACGCCGAACACAGCGGCATCGGCGACTTTCGGATGGGTGATCAGGAGATTTTCGCATTCCTGCGGATAGATGTTCACGCCACCGGAGATGATCATGAAGGTCGCGCGATCGGTGAGGTAGAGGAAGCGGTCCTCGTCGACATAGCCGACATCGCCGACCGTACTCATGCTGCCGTCGGCCGAACGCGCCTCCCTGGTCTTCTCAAGGTCGTTGAAATACTCGAACGGCGAGGCGGTCTTGAACCAGACCTGGCCCGGCGTGCCGGTCGGGCATTCCCGCATGTTCTCGTCGAGGATGTGGAGGTCGCCGAGCAGCACCTTGCCGACGGTGCCGCGATGAGCGAGCCATTCCTCGCTGTTGCAGGCGGTGAAGCCGAGGCCCTCGGTCGCGCCGTAATACTCGTGAATGATGGGTCCCCACCATTTGATCATGTCGTCCTTGACCAGGGCCGGGCAGGGCGCGGCGGCGTGGATCGCGATCTCCAGCGAGGACAGATTGTAGCGGCTGCGCACCTCTTCCGGCAACTTCAGCATGCGCGAGAACATCGTCGGCACCAGCTGAGTGTGGGTGATGCCCCATTGCTCGACGAGTTCGAGGTAACGCTCGGGATCGAAGCTTTCCATGATGATCACGGTGCCGCCCATGCGGATCGTGAGGTTCACGGCCGCTTGCGGTGCGGAATGATAGAGCGGAGCCGGCGACAGGTAGACCATGCCCTCACGGTAGTGCCAGAGCTTGGTCAGGAAATCGAATAGCGGCAGATTGTGCTTCGGCGGCTCCTCCGGCAGTGGCCGCAAAATGCCCTTGGGCCGTCCGGTGGTGCCGGACGAATAGAGCATGGCGGTGCCGAGCCATTCATCCGCAATCGGTGTTGCCGGCATATCGGCGGTCACCTCGGCAAGGCCGACGATGCGGTCGCTCTCGCCGGGGCCATCGGCGACGATGCAGAGCTTGATATCGGGGCAGGCCTGGATCGCTTCTCGTGCGATGTCGAGTTTTGCCACCGACGTGATCAGAATCCGGGACTGACTGTTGACGAGCAGATAGGCCAGCTCGCCCGGCGTCAGGAAGGAATTGATGCAGGTGTAATAGAGACCAGAGCGTTCGCCCGCGCCGCAGGTCTCCAGATAGCGCGAATTGTTCTCCATGAAGATCGAATAGTGATCCAGCCGCTTCAAGCCGTGCTTGCGGAACAGGTGCGCCAGCCGGTTGCTGCGTGCATCGAGCTCGCGATAGGTGACGGCCTCGCCCGTGGCCGCCATGATGAAGGCGGGCTGCAGCGGACGCAGGCGGGCATGCTGACCTGGATACATTTATCCTCCGGCTTTGGATCAAGCGGCGAGAAGCAGGATTTCGCGCACGTCTGCGGGGCCATCGATCTTGCGCGGGTTGCGCGGAATCCAGTTCGTGCGCATCGCCTGTTCGGCGATGGCGTCGAAATGCTCGGGCAACACATGCACTTCGGTGAGGCTGCGCGGCATGCCGAGCGAGCGGATGAAGGCATCGAGCACGTCGGCGGCGTTGTGGCCGGGGAAGCCCATCGCGGCCGCGACGATCATTTGCCGCTCGGCATTGTCGCGCGCATTCCAGCGCATCACCGCCGGCAGCATGACGCAGGAGGTGTATCCGTGCGGCACGTCGAAGGCCCCGCCCAGCACATAGCCGATGCCATGGCTCGCGCCCATCGGCACGCCGGCCGCGAGGGCGCCCATCGACAGCCAGGTGCCGATCTGCGCATCCATCCGCGCGTCGAGATCGGACGGATCGGCCTTCACCCGCGGCAGCGCGTCGGCAAGCATGGCGAGGCCCTTCACCGCTTGCGCGTCCGCGTAGGGATGCGTCTCACGCGAGCAGATCGCCTCGACGCAATGGTCGACGGCGCGGACCCCGGTCGACAGGAACAGCCATTCCGGCGTGTGCACGGTGATGCCAGGGTCGAGGATGGTCGCTCGCGGCACGAGAAGCGGATGCCGCAGCATCTGCTTCACATGCGTTGTGCGGTCGGTGACACCGGCAATCGCGCTGAACTCGCCGCCGGCGATCGTGGTCGGAACGCTGATCTGCCGCACCGTCGGCGCAGTCATCTGGGGTGCGACGCCTTTGTGGACGCGGATGCGCTCGATGCCGTCGATATCGGTGATGCCGTTGGCGAGGCAGAGCTGCACCGCCTTGGCGCCGTCGGTGATCGAGCCGCCGCCCACGGTGACGATCAGGTCGGCATTCACCTCGCGCGCCGCATGGGTGGCGGCGATCACCGCCTCGCGCGGCGTATGCGCCGGCATGGCGTCGAACATGCCGGCGCAGCGGGAGCCCAACGCATGCTTGATCTGCTCGATTTCGTCGGTCTGCCGGTTAAGCGTGCCCGAAACCATCAGGAAGGCACGATTTGCTCCCAGCCGGTCCATCTGCGCGACGATTGCGCCGGCCGCAGGATGGCCGAACACGACCTCCTCGATCGCGCCGAAAACGACACGTCCCTGGTGCACGTCTGTCCTCCCGGACAATTCGTCTTGTTCTTGTGGGCGTAATCTAGCCGTGTGGACGCCCCTCGTCATGTGTGAAGACGCTGGCGTTTTGCCTCCTCCCTCGCCCCGCTTGCCAGGAGGAGGCGAAGACCGTCTTTCCTGTCAACCCGCCATCCGGTCAGGCCATGCCTGGAAGCATTGCGCGCACCGCGGCCTTGAAGAGTTCATCTTTGCCACCCATCTTGTGGCGCCCGCAGGTAGAGGCGTACCCTGCTTCTTCTGCGGTTTTTGTGCGAGGACCTGGGATGAGCGGACCGGACGGAAGCGAGCAGTTTGTCAAAAAGCACGATTTCGTTCTGGCCCGAGTAGGCGCAATCGTCGCGCTTGTCGGCGCGACATTCGCGCTCACCGGTTGTGGCCAGCCGGCCTCGCAGGCATCTGCCCCGCCGCCCGCACCGGTGACAGTGGCTCAGCCGGTCAAGCGCACCGTCACCGATTGGGACGAGTTCACCGGCCGCTTCGAGGCGGTCGAGGAGGTGCAGGTACGCCCGCGCGTCGGCGGCTTCGTCAACTCGGTCGAATTCCAGGACGGCGCCATCGTGCGTCAGGGTGACCTGCTTTACGTGATCGACCCGCGCCCGTTCGAGGCGGTGGCCACGCAGGCGGAGGGCCAGCTGTCGGATGCCCGCGCCAGGGTGGAGCTTGCCAAGCGCGAGCTCGATCGTGCCCTCAGCCTGGTGCAGACCAGCGCGGTCTCCGAGCAGGTCGTCGATCAGCGCCGTCAGGCCTTGCAGGCCGCGCACGCCGCCGAGGTGCAGGCCGAAGGCGCGCTCAAGGCCGCCAAGCTCAACATTGAATTCACGCATGTGTCGGCGCCGTTGACGGGCCGCGTCAGCCGCCATCTCGTCAGCCCCGGTAATCTCGTGCAGGGCAGCGACAACGGCGCCTCGACCCTCTTGACCTCGATCGTGACCCTCGACCCGATCTACGTCTATTTCGACATGGATGAAGCGACCTTCATCAAATACAGCAAGCTGTGGTTCGAAGGCCGCCGCCCGAGCTCGCGCGATACGGCGAACCCGGTGCAGGTGACGCTCGCCGGCGAGACCAAGCCGTCGCATGAAGGCACCATCAACTTCCTCGACAACCGCCTCGACGTCTCCACCGGCACGCTGCGCAGCCGCGCCGTGGTCAAGAACACCGATCTGTCGATCCTGCCCGGCCAGTTCGGTCGCGTCCGCCTGATCGGCAGCGCGCCTTACGAAGCGCTGCTAATTCCCGACGTCGCGATCGCGACCGACCAGTCCCGCAAGATCGTGTTCGTCGTCAAGCCCGACGACACGGTCGAGGCGCGTCCCGTCGTGCTCGGGCCGCTGGACGACGGCCTGCGCGTGATCCGCGAAGGATTGAAGGCGGAGGACCGCGTCATCGTCAATGGCATCCAGCGTGCCCGGGTCGGCGCCAAGGTCGCCCCGCAGACGGCGCCAGCCCCGGCCGGTGGCAAGTCATGAATCTCGGTCGTCTCTCCATCAACCAGCCCATCCTGGCGATGGTGCTGTCGATCGTGCTCTTGATCGTCGGCGCGATCGCCTACACCACGCTCCCGGTCTCCGAATATCCGCAAGTGGTGCCGCCGACCGTGGTCGTCACCACGCAATATCCCGGCGCCTCCGCACAGACCGTGTCCGACACCGTCGCCGCACCGATCGAGCAGGAGATCAACGGCGTCGAGGACATGCTGTATCTCTACAGCCAGGCGACCTCGAACGGCCAGCTCACCATCACCGTCACCTTCAAGCTCGGCACCGATCTCGACAAGGCCCAGGTACTTGTGCAGAACCGCGTCGCGATCGCGCAGCCGCGCCTGCCCGAGGAAGTCCAGCGCAACGGCGTCACCACGCGCAAGAACTCGCCCGACATCCTGATGGTCGTGTTCATGCTGTCGCCCGACGACACCTTCGACCAGCTCTACATCTCGAACTACGCACTGCTCCAGGTCCGCGACCAGCTGCTGCGCCTCGACGGCGTCGGCGACATCCAGATCTTTGGCGCGCGCGATTACTCGATGCGGCTGTGGCTCGATCCTGACCGCATCGCCAATCTCGGCCTGACCTCGGGCGAGGTGCTGGCGGCCATCCGCGCCCAGAACGTGCAGATCGCCGGTGGCCAGATCGCAGAGCCGCCGATCGCGGACCGCGCTTTCCAGCCGAACCTCACCTTCACGGGCCGCCTGAAGGATCAGAAGCAGTTCGAGGACATCCTGATCAAGGCCGGCTCCGACGGCCGCGTGGTGCGGTTACGCGACGTTGCCCGCATCGAGCTCGGGGCACTGGCGTATTCCACCAACAGCTTCCTGCTGCGCAAATCGGCGGTTGCCATGCTGGTAACGCAGCGGCCCGGATCGAACGCGCTCGCGACGGCAAAGAACATCTCCGACACCATGACGAAGCTCAAGGAGAGCTTCCCGAAGGGCCTCGACTATAATATCGGCTACAACCCGACCGAGTTCATCGCGCAGTCCGTTCACGAACTGATCAAGACCATCTACGAGGCCATGCTGCTCGTGGTCGTCGTGGTGCTGGTGTTCCTGCAGGGATGGCGGCCTGCGATCATTCCGATCATCGCGATACCGGTCTCGCTGGTCGGCACCTTCGCGGTGATGGCCGCGCTGGGCTTCTCCATCAACAATCTCACGCTGTTCGGCCTCGTCCTTGCCGTCGGCATCGTGGTCGACGACGCCATCGTGGTGGTCGAGAATGTCGAACGGCATTTGGAGCACGGCATGAGCCGGCGCGACGCCGCGCTCAGGACCATGGAGGAGGTCGGCGGCGCGCTGGTCTCGATCGCGCTGGTGCTGTGCGCGGTGTTCGTTCCGACGGCGTTTTTGGGCGGCATTTCCGGGCAGTTCTTCCAGCAATTCGCGGTCACCATTGCAGTTGCGACCGCCATCTCCTGCTTCTGCTCGCTGACCCTTTCGCCGGCGCTGGCTTCGCAGATCCTCACACCGCATGAAGCGAAGCGGCCGCCGGCAGGCTGGAATGTCATCGCGCGGGCGTGGGGTGCCTTCACCGGGGTCTTCAACCGCGTGTTCGACCGGCTGGCGCACGGCTATGCGGGCCTTGCCGATTTCGTGATCCGGCATTCGGTGGTGATGCTCCTGATCTACGTCGTGCTGATCGGTAGCGCCGGCTGGCTGATCGTGACCACGCCGCAAGGCTTCATCCCGGCGCAGGATCGCGGCTACGTCATCGTCTCCGTGCAATTGCCCGGTGCGGCCTCGCTGGCGCGCACCACCGAAGTCGTGCGCGAGATCGAGCGGATCGCGCTGGATACGCCGGGTATCGTCCGCGTCGCCGCCTTTGCCGGCTTCTCCGGCGCCACGCGAACGCAGGCCGGCAATGCCGCGGCGCTGTTTCCGGTGTTCGACGAACCCGAGGCCCGGATAAAGAAGGGATTGTCCGCGAACGCCATCACGGTCGAGCTGCGCAAGCGCCTGTCCGCGATCCAGGGCGCCTTCATCATCGTGATTCCGCCGCCGGCCGTGCCCGGCATCGGCACCGGCGGCGGCTTCACCATCCGCATCCAGGACCGCCAGGGCCGCGGGCCTGAGCTGCTCGCTGCCGCCACCGACGAGCTTGTCGCCGCGGCGCGCAAATCGCCTTCGCTGCTCGGTCCCTCGGTGTTCTCGCCGTTTGCGGCCAACACGCCGCAGCTCTTCGTCGATATCGACCGCACCAAGGCGCAGAAGCTCGGCGTTCCCATTGCGAATATCAACGACACGATCCAGAGCTATTTCGGATCGACCTATGTCAACGACTTCAACCTGTTCGGCCGCACCTATCACGTCACCGCACAGGCCGACTTCCCGTTCCGGAAAGAACCCAGCGATCTCGCGCGCCTGCGCACGCGCAACGCCGCCGGCGACATGGTGATGCTCGGCAGCGTGGTCGAATTCAAGGACGTCTCGGGCCCCGACCGCGTCGCGCGCTACAATCTCTATGCCGCGTCCGAGCTCCAGGGCGAGCCGGCACCGGGCACCAGCTCGACCACCGCGCTCAACACCATCAAGAAGCTGGCAGATGACACCTTGCCGAGCGGCTTCACCTTCGAATGGACGGACCTGTCCTATCAGCAGATCACCGGCGGCAATGCCGGCCTCTACGTATTCCCGATCTGCGTGCTGTTCGTCTACCTCGTGCTCGCCGCACAATACGGCAGCTGGACCTTGCCGTTCGCGGTGATCCTGATCGTGCCGATGTGCCTGCTCGCTGCCACCATCGGTGTCCGCATCATGGGGCAGGACGTCAACATCCTTACCCAGATCGGCTTCGTCGTGCTGGTGGGATTGGCGGCAAAGAATGCGATCCTGATCGTCGAGTTCGCGCGCGACATCGAGCTCGAAGGCAAGTCGCGGCTGGAGGCCGTGATCGAAGCCTGCCGCCTGCGCCTGCGGCCGATCCTGATGACCTCCTTCGCCTTCATCCTCGGCGTGCTGCCGCTGGTGATCTCGACCGGCTCCGGCTCGGAGATGCGGCAGGCGGTCGGCGTCGCCGTGTTCTTCGGCATGATCGGCGTCACCCTGTTCGGCCTGTTGTTCACGCCGATCTTCTATGTGGTGGTGCGGAACCTGGCGGAGGGGCGGAACGAGGGGAAGAAGCCGGAGGTCGTGGCCTGATCGTCGCTACTTTGGCCGCCGCTGCATCCACATCCGCGCTGTCGTCCCGGATCTTCGCTTCGCTCGTCCGGGACGACAGCGGTTGTTTGGCGCACAGCTGCCCATACTAACGACCAACGTGAAATGGATGGGCACGCGCGGGGTTCCTCACTACTATCCGCGCGATTTCAAAACAGAAAACTGCTGGAGATAACATATGAAATCAGCACTTTTGGCCGCCGTCGCAACCTCTGCTCTGGTGCTGGCGGCGCCGGTGTCCGCGCAAGGCGTCAAGATCGGCATCCTCAACGACCAGTCCGGCGTCTATGCCGATTACGGCGGCAAATGGTCGGTCGAGGCGGCCAGGATGGCGATCGAGGATTTTGGCGGCGAGGTGCTGGGCCAGAAGATCGAGCTTGTCACCGCAGATCACCAGAACAAGCCCGACCTCGCGACTTCGATCGCGCGGCGCTGGTACGACGTCGAGAACGTCGACATGATCACGGAGCTGACGACCTCCTCGGTCGCGCTCGCGATCCACGAGCTCTCCAAGGAAAAGAAGAAGATCGACATCGTCGTCGGCGCCGCCACCTCGCGGCTGACAGGCGATGCCTGCCAGCCCTACGGCTTCCACTGGGCCTACGACACCCGCGCGCTCGGCGTCGGCACCGGCGGCGCACTGACGAAAGCCGGCGGCGACACCTGGTTCTTCCTCACCGCCGACTACGCCTTCGGCTACGCGCTGGAGAAGGACACCAGCGAGATCGTCACCGCCAATGGCGGCAAGGTGGTCGGCTCGGTGCGCGTGCCGCTCAACTCCTCGGACTTCTCCTCCTTCCTGCTGCAGGCGCAGAGCTCGAAAGCGAAGATCGTCGGCCTCGCCAATGCCGGCCTCGACACCACCAACTCGATCAAACAGGCGTCCGAGTTCGGCATCGTCGCCAGTGGCCAGAAGCTCGCCGGCCTCCTGATGACGCTTGCCGAAGTGAATGGCCTCGGCCTCCAGGCCGCGCAAGGCCTGGTGCTGACCGAGGGCTACTATTGGGATGTCAACGACAAGTCGCGCAATCTCGGCGAACGCTTCCTCAAGCGCACCGGCCGGATGCCGAACATGATCCAGGCCGGCACCTACTCGGCGACGCTGAGCTATCTCAAGGCGGTCAAGGCCGCCGGCACCAAGGATCCCGATGCCGTCGCCAAGAAGCTGAAGGAGCTGCCGGTCGACGACGACTTCGCCCAAGGCGGCAAGGTGCTCGAGAACGGCCGCATGATCCACGACATGTATCTGTTCGAGGTCAAGAAGCCCTCGGAATCGAAGAAGCCGTGGGATTATTACAAGCTGCTCGCCACCGTCCCCGGCGACAAGGCGTTCTTCACCGCCAAGGAAAGCGGCTGCCCGCTGACGAAGTGACGTCCGCGTGTCCCGGACGCGCCGCAGCGTGAATCGCTGCACCGCGCCCGGGAGACGAGCGCGCATGATGCAGTGCTTTCACTTCACCAGCCGCAGAACAACCGCTCCCAGTGCCCCCGCCCACAGCGCAAACGCCGCGAGAAACTGGATCGCAAAGCCCGTGCCGCGCTTGGCGGCAGCTTGCGAATAGCCCACGAAGTAGAGGATGCGGCCGATGATCCAGACCGCGCCAATTCCTGCTGCAATGGCATCGCTGATATAGATCGCGAACAGCCAGAGTGCCGGCAGAAAGATCGGCATCCATTCCAGCGTGTTCATCTGGATGCGGAAGGCGCGTTCGAAATCCGGATGGCCCGACATCGCAGGCACCTTGACGCCGGTCTTTGTGCGCGAGCGCGAGACGTTGATGGCGGAGAAGAAATAAAATGCAATCGCCAGCAGCGTGACGAGGGCGGTGAGGTGATACATCGGTAGTTTCCCCAAAGCGTTGTCGAGCGGAGTGGATCCCGGTTCGCGTCAAGAGAACGCGTCAAGACGAGAATCCAAGAGAGGTCGCGGCTTCAATAGCCGGTCAGCTCGAGATAGCCAACGCCGTCATGCGTGCCGGCAAAGCTGATCGGCCCCTCCCAATAGGAGAAGCCGGTCCCCATCCAGGCCCCGGGATTGAGCGGCTTGCAGAGAATCGAGAACGAGCGCGAGGGGATCGCGATCTGCCATTCCACCGGCAGCTTGCGTCCCGCAACCTCCGTCGTCGCTTTCGGGATCATCTGGATCTCGCCACCCGCAATCATCTGCGTCTCGCCGGCGGCGCTGATCCAGTTGCCGAACGGATAGTCCCTGCCGTCCTTCTGCCGCAGCCGGTACAGCATCAGCTTGTCGCCCGACGACAGGTGCAGCGACAGCCAATCCCAGCCGGTCTGGTCGGCATCGAGCGGCTGGCTGCTCCATTCCCGGTCCATCCAGGCCTGGCCCGAAACATCGACCGGCTTGCCATCGATGATGAGGGTGCCGCGGGCGCGGTAGAACGGCTGGCTGTAATAATAGGACGCCTGGCCGCGCTCCGACTTGCGGCTGTAGCCGCTATCGCCCTGCAACACGATCGGATGATCGGCCTCCAGCGTCAGTGCGTAGCTGAAATCGGTGCCGGACGCCTTCAGCGTCAGCGGCGCCAAACTGCGATCGTCGCTGCGCTCGAGAGCCTTCATCTCCCAGTCGTCGATCCACGCCGCAAACGGTGTTGCGGTGACGCCGGCCTGCCCGATGCCACCGCGTGAAAAGACTTCGTTGAAGCGGTGGGTATCCGCGCGCGTCACCGCGGCATGCGCCATCCACACCTGCTGGTTGGCCCAACCTTCGCCCTGTGGGCCCGGCTGCGCCGCCTGCCGGAACAGCGTCCATTGCAGGCCGCAGGCCGCACCGCTGCGGTCGACGAGATTCGCCGTGAGATACCACCACTCGATACGAAAGTCCGGATGCGGCCCGTGATCGGCCGGAAAGGCGAACAGCTTTCCCGGTGTGACCTTCGCAAAGCCATCCGCTTTCTCACCGAGCCCGGCATAGCCTTGCGCACCGGCGCGGCGTGCGAGCGCCAGCGCAGCGATGCCGCCGGCGAAGGCACGGCGAGATATCAGCTCAGCGCTCATTGGCAAACACCTTGACGAGATCTGCCGGCTGCATCCGCGCCAGCCGTGCCACCGGCAACAGAGCCGCAAGCAGCGACGCAAGCAGCGCCACCGCGACCAGCTCGACCAATTGCAGCGGGAATACGTGGAACGGCAGCCGCCAGCCGAACGCTTTCACATTGACGATCGCGATCAGGCACCACGCCACCACAAGGCCGAGCGGCACGGCGAGCAGCGACGTCAGCAGTGCGACCGACAGCGTCTTGGTCAATTCGATCGCAGCGAGGCGCGGCCGCGTGATGCCGATCGCCCATAACGGTGCGAGCTGCGGCAGGCGTGAATTCGCCAGCGTCAGCAGGCTCGTGAACAGCGCGATTCCGGCGACGCCGAGCGTGAACGCATTCAGGGCCGAGGTCACCGCGAAGGTGCGGTTGAAGATGCGGATCGATTCCGCCTTCACGGTCGCCTGGTCGGCGACACTGCGGTCGCCGAGCGCAAACTGCTTTTGCAGGGCCGCGATCAGGCCGGAGATATTCTCCCTGGCGACGATCAGGCCGATCCGTGTCTGCGGCGTCTGCGGAAATTGCCGCATCAGCGCCGCGACATTGACGGCGAGCTGCCCCTTGGGATTGCCGTAGTCGGCATAGACGCCGACGATGTCGAGCTCCCAAATCCCGCTGGGCGCCGGCACCTCGACGACGTCGCCGATGCGGATGTTGAGGCGGCGGCTCAATTGCTCGCTGATGAAGGCGGCATTGCCAGGCACGAGCCGGGTCCAGGCGCGCGGCGCGGCGTCGAGCAGCGGCCAGCGTTCGCGATAGAGCGCATGGTCAGGCAGGCCGAGCACTTCCACCGGCTGTCCCTGAACCTGCGCATCGGCGCGGCCACCCGACAGGATCGCCTGCACGTCGCTGCGCTCCTTCAGCCAATTCCGGATCGCGAGGGCTTGCGCATTGTCTGATGCGCTGATGTAGACGTCGGCTGCGAGCCGCCCGTTCAGCCAGCCGATGAAGGTGCGGCTGAACGTCTCCACCATGGTGGACACGCCGACATTGACGGCGAGTGCCAGCAGCAGCGCCATCAGCGCCAGCGACAAGCCGGAGAGCTGCTGCCGGCTGTCCGCCCAGAACCACAGTGCGAGCGGTCTTCGCGTAGCGCGCTGGCCTGCGAGCAGCAGCAGTTCGAGCAACGCCGGCAGCATCAACGCCGCGCCGAGCATCAGCGCCGCCAGCAGGCCAAAGCCCGCGATCAGCGATTCGCCATAGCGAAGCAACAGCAGTGCGATCGCGAACACGGCGCAGGCGGCCAGGCCCTGCAGCATCAGCCAGCGGCGCTGCCGCTGCTGCCAGGCGCGCGGCTGCGCCGTTGCCAGCACCGGCATCCTGATCGCCTTGATCAGGCTGGTCGCCGCCGCAACAAGCGCGCCCGCAATGCTGATGCCGATGCCGGCGAGCCACCATTCAGGCCGTAAAGAGAGCTGCCCCGGAATCTGTGCGCCATAGAGCCCGCGCAGCGAGGCCGCGACGTCGGGCAGCAGCGCGGCGGCGATGAAATAGCCGCAAGCGAGCCCGATCAGCCCGGCGACGAGGGCCAGGACCACGAGCTCGATCACCAGCACCGTATTGACCAGCCGGGCCGAGGCGCCGCAGGCGCGCAGCGTCCGCAGCATGGGCAGCCGCTGCTCGAAAGCGAGGCCGACGGCCGAATTGACGATGAACAGACCGACGAAGAACGACAGCAGGCCAAACGCGGTGAGGTTGAGATGGAAGCTGTCGGTGAGGCGCTCCAGCTCGGTCTCCGCGGTCGGCTCGATCAGCTGCAACTGATCGCCGACGACGCTTGCCAGCGGCGCAGGCTTGCTCCTGGGCTTGCCGAGCAGAAGCCGCGACACCTGATCCGGCTTGTTCAGCAGACGCTGCGCCACGCCGATGTCGACCACCAGCACGTCGGGCACGAGCTGGGGCAGCACCCGCAGCGGCGGCAATGTTGCGCCGTCGCTGGTCGGAGGCGCCGCGCCCTCCTGCTCCTGCAGGTCGCTCAGCGTCTCCCGTGCCACCAATGTCTGGCCCGGCGATGCAACAAAACTGCTCAAATCTGCAGCCCCGAGACGAGGTGCGTTGCCGACGTCGATCGGCAGCGTCACCGGTTCGATCCCGAGCAGGCGTACCGAACGTCCATTGATCTGGACCCGGCCCTCCAGCGCCGGCGACACCGGCCAGCCGGCGCGGCGGAGTTTTACGAAAAGATCCTGTGAGAAGGTTGCTGCATGGGGCGCAACCAGCATCGCCGTGCGGGCGCCGCCGAACGTCGCCGCGGCGCGGTCATAGGCGTTGCGGGCCTGCTGGTTGATGGCCTGCACGCCGCTCCACAGCGCGGTCGCCGCGATCAGCCCGACCAGAAGCGTCGCGAATTGCATCTTGTGACGCCGCCAATGGCTGAGCAGCACGGCAAGGACCCACAGCGCGCGTCTCATGCGATCCGCCCCGCATGCAGGGTGACGTGGCGGTCGAGCGTCGCGGCCAGATGCATGCTGTGCGTCACCATCAGGAAACCGCAGCCGGTGCGCGCGACGAGATCGCGCGTCAGCGCCAGCACGTCCTCGGCGGTGGCCTCGTCCAGATTGCCGGTCGGCTCGTCGGCCAGCAGAAGCGACGGCTTCGTCGCCAGCGCCCGGCCGATCGCGACCCGTTGCTGCTGTCCGCCCGATAATTGCTCTGGATAACGTTTGAGCAGGCTGCCGAGCCCGAGCCGCTCGATCAGCTCTTTTGTCCAGGCCGCATCGTAACGGTCGGCGATCCGTGCCTGAAAGGTCAGATTATCCCCGACCGATAGACTCGGGATCAGGTTGAATTGCTGAAAAACCAAGCCGACCCGGTCGCGCCGCACGCCGGCGCGCCCCGCGTCGGACAGTTTGGTGATCTCGATATCCGCCAACCGGATCGTGCCGCTATCGGCGGCATCGAGCCCTGCGATCAGATGCAGCAGCGTGCTCTTGCCGCTGCCGGATTCGCCGGTCAGCGCGATGCGTTCGCCGTCCCCGAGGTCGAGATCGACGCCGCGCAGCACATGGACCGGTTCGCCGGCCGAGGAGAAGGTCTTGGAAAGATTTCGGATGCTCAGCACGATCAATGGCGCCGGACGGAATTAACGGAATTGCTGCGTAGCACACTTGCCGGGGAAATGCTGGTTGCGTTGGTCCCGAAGCCGTTGTTAGCTTCCAGGACGGCCAAATCAGAAAAGTGTCAAAAGACCGAAAGACAACGACGGGGGAGATTCATGAGCGCTCAGGGAACGCCAGAGGTGGCGGGCAAGTCGGCGACGGTGTCAAACGCGACGCCAAAGGGCGCCTGGACCATCACCTTTCTTCTCTTCCTCTTCATGCTCGTGAACTTCGCCGACAAGATCGTCGTGGGTCTCGCCGGCGTGCCGATCATGACCGATCTGAAGCTCACCCCGGAGCAGTTCGGTCTGCTCGGTTCCTCGTTCTTCTTCCTGTTCTCGATCGCGGCCATCGTGGTCGGCTTCATCGTCAACAAGGTGCCGACGCGCTGGGTGCTGCTGGCGCTTGCGGTGGTCTGGGCGCTGGCGCAGTTTCCGATGGTCGGCACCGTCTCCTTCACGACGCTCTTGATCTGTCGCATCGTGCTGGGTGCCGGCGAAGGCCCGGCCTTCTCGGTCGCCGCGCACGCCATCTACAAATGGTTCCCCGACGAGAAGCGCACGTTGCCGACCGCGATCCTGTCGCAGGGCTCGGCCTTCGGTGTGATCCTCGCCGTGCCGGCGCTGAACTGGATCATCGTCAACCATTCCTGGCACTATGCCTTCGGCGCGCTCGGTGTCGTCGGCCTGATCTGGGTTTGTGCCTGGCTCGCGCTCGGCAAGGAAGGGCCGCTGGAGGACACGCAGGTCCTGGCCGCGACCGAGCAGAAGATCCCTTACTTGCAGCTGCTCACCTCGCGCACCTTCATCGGCTGCGTCGCGGCGACCTTCGGCGCCTATTGGGCGCTGTCGCTTGGTTTGACCTGGTTCACGCCCTTCATCGTCAAGGGGCTCGGATTCTCGCAGAGCCAGGCCGGCTTCATCTCGATCCTGCCCTGGGTGTTCGGCGCCACCATTGTCATTCTCACGGGCTGGATCTCGCAGGTGATGATGGCGCGCGGCTACAACACCCGTGCGGCTCGCGGTGTTCTCGGCTCGGTGCCGCTGGTGATCGGCGGGCTGATCCTGGCGACGATGCCGCATGCCCAGGGCGCCGGCCTGCAGATCGCGCTGCTCGTGGTCGGCTCGGGCCTGTGCGGGGCGATCTACGTCGTCTGTCCGCCCATGCTCGGCGAGTTCACGCCGACCTCGCAGCGCGGCGCCATCCTCGCGATCTATGGTGCGCTCTACACGCTGGCCGGCATCATCGCGCCGGCCGTGATGGGGGCGATGATCCAGCGTGCCGGCAGCACGGTCGATGGCTACATGACGGGCTTCACCATTAATGCCGCGATCATGGTCGGCTCCGGCTTGCTCGGCCTGCTGCTGCTGTGGCCGAACACGGAAAAGGCCAGGCTGACGCGTGGTGCCGCCGCGCAGCCTTCATCACTAAAGGGTGCGGTCTCGCCGACGTAAGAGGGCTTCTGGCTAGTCCTAACGACGACTGTCGTCCCGGACAGGGGAGCGCAGATCCGGAGCTTGATTCTCAGGCCTTGGCCGGCTTCCGTTCCGTGAACGGCGACAGCACCACGGTGGCAACCATGAAGATCACGGACGCGCCGAACACCCAGTGCGAGGCGTTTTGGTCCATGATCCAGCCGAACAGCAGCGGCGAGACGATGCCGCCGAGATTGAAGCCGGTTGAGACGATGCCGAAGGCGCGGCCGGCTGCGCCCGCGGGCGCGGCGTTACGCACCAACATGTCGCGCGAAGGTGCAATTACGCCGGAGAGGAAGCCTGCGAGCGTCATCGCGGCAGTCAAGATCCAGCCGGGCAGGACCACGAGCGCGATCAGCAGCACGATCGCCGCGTTCGCGGCAAAGCAGGCGGCGGCGACATAGCCATGGCGTTCGGTGTGATCGGCGAGGAAACCGCCTGCCAGCACGCCGGCGGCGCTGGCGCCGAGGAATGCCGTCAGCATGACGTTGGCGGCCGAGTAAGACGTCCCGTAGCCGCTGATCAGCGCGACGACGCCGAAATTGTTGATGCCGGCGACCGACAGGCTGAGCAGCATGAACAGCGCCGTCAGCACGATCAGCGCCGGCGTAATGATGGCCTGCTTCGGCGCGTTCGCGCTGCCCGGCTTCTTCTTGTGGGCACCGGCGTCGGGAATGTTCATGACGAGCAGCAGCAGCGCCACCAGAATGCCGATCGCGCCCGATGCGATCAGCGCTCCGGCGCCACCGGACAAGGTGACGAGCGCAGCCACGATCGCCGGCGCCACCGCTCCGCCGAGAAAACCGGCAAAGGTATGGATCGAGAAGGCGCGGCCCATCCGCGCCTCGTCCATGTGCTCGGCCAGGATCGCATAGTCGGCGGGATGATAGACGCTGTTGGCGAGGCCCAGCAGCACGGCGCAGGCGATCAGCGAGGCGTAGCTGAGGTGCAGGCCAAGCAGGATCAGCGCGAAGCCGCCGAGCGTGAGCCCGGCCAGCAGAATTTTGCGCGCACCAAAATGGTCGACGAGATAGCCGGTCGGAGCCTGGGTCAATCCGGACACCACCGCGAACACGGTGAGCGCGAAGCCGAGCTCGATATAGCCGACGCCGAGTTGGCTCTTGAGGAACGGGAACAGCATCGGCAGCACAAGCAGATGGAAATGGCTGACCCAATGCGCGATCGAGATTCCCGTCAGCGTGCGCAGCGCGCTGTCCGCCTTGCCTTGCTGCGGTGCGGCGAGAACGTCGACCATGGCAGTTCCGTTTCACTCCCTGAAGCCGCGGAAACTATCGGGGAGAGCGGTTATTTGTCCATGAACGCAGCCGCATGGCAGGTAGTGCGGGAGCAGACGCTGCAAAGGGGGGAGGGAACGCACCGTTCGTGAGGTGCGAGCTTCACACCCTCACAACGGTTCGTCGTCCGGACCGTGGCGGTCGCGTTTGGGTGTTGCGATGTCGCCGTCTTCGTAATCGTCGTCGTCGCGCGGCGGAGGCGGCTTCTTCGCCTTGTCGTCCGTCGTCCGATTCTCGACGATTTTGGGCGGCGCGTTCGGCTTGCCTATCTTGGCCATGGCTGTTCCGGGATGGTGATGCTCATCCGTCCTAGCCGGAATATATGGGCGGTTCCTGATGTTTCTCAAGCAGGCCGGCGAGGCCGTCAATGTACCACCGGCCCGCCAGCCTTCTTCCAGGCATCCAGGCCGCCGGCGATGTGCGCCGTGTTGGAGAGGCCGGCCGCCTTGGCGGCGGCCACCGCCATCGCCGAGCGCTCGCCGAAGGCGCAGAAAAACACGACACGACGGCCGGTGGCGGCCGCGACCTCGCGCAGCATGCCGCCGGGCTTGAGGCTTTCCTCCACGGATTGGTAGGGCGTATGCAGCGCGCCTTCGAGCATGCCGTGCTTGAAGCGCTCGTTGCTCTCGCGCAGATCGACCAGCAGGATGTCGGGCCGGCCGAGGCTGCGGATTGCCTCGACAGCGCTGAGCGCGCGGCCTTCTTTCTCGAGCTCCTCCTGATGCAGGCCGACATGCATGTTGGCGGGCACCGCCACATCCATCATCTTCGGATTGGGCAGCTTCAGGTTCGCCATCAGCTCGATATATTCGTCGACCGAGCGGACCTGGAGCCGCGGATTGTAGCGCCTCTCCTCGCCGATGGTGGAGACGGTGTCGCCCTTGTAGTCGTGCGCGGGGAATACCATCGTCTCGTCCGGCAGCTTCAAAAGCCGGTTGAAGATCGAATCATACTGGGCGCGCGACGAACCGTTCTGGAAATCGGTGCGGCCCGTGCCGCGGATCAGCAGCGTGTCGCCGGTGAAGACGCGATCGCCCATCAGATAGGAATAGGAATCGTCGGTGTGGCCGGGCGTGTACATCACGTCGAGCGACAAGCCCTCGATCGTCACCTTGTCGCCGTCGGCGACCCGCATCGCCACGACGTCGGCCTTGGTCTGGTCGCCCATCACGGTCATGCAGTGGGTGCGGTCGCGCAGCTCACCGAGGCCGGTGACATGGTCGGCATGCAGATGGGTGTCGACCGCCTTGACCAGCTTGAGGTCGAGCTCGCGCAGCAATTGGCAGTAGCGGTCGACCTTCTCCAGCACGGGATCGAGAATCAGCGCCTCACCGCCAGGCCGGCTGGCAAGGACGTAGCTGTAGGTGCCTGAAACGCTGTCGAAGAGCTGGCGGAAGATCATGGCAGGAGGTCCGGCGGTGGAACTGACTTCGAGGATTCTACTACGCCGGGGGCCATGAGGAGAAGTAATTCACTGGGCAGATGACAAATTTTGGAAGATTTTTGTCGCAAGCCTCGCCGTCATTCCGGGGCGATGCGCAGCATCGAACCCGGAATCGCGAGATTCTCAGGTGCGCAATTGCGCACCAGGGTTCGGCTCTGCGAGCCGCCCCGGAATGACTGTGCAGCCCCTACGGCCGCACCACCGTGTACCCGTTCTCGCTGAGGAGCAGGATCTGCCCGACGCCGACCTGCACCGGTGTTGCGGCCTGGATGAACTCCGGCCGCTTGCCCGTCTCGCGCTCGATCGTGTCCACCGTGTTGAGGCAGATGTCGAAACGCACGCCCTGTGCGATCAGGCTCTCGACCTGCTTGCGACGCTCGCTGCCTGACAGCAGCAAGTCGATGCCGGGACCGAACACCACCACCTCGATCGCGATCTTGTCGGGATCGTAGGCCTTCAGCAGATTGTTGGCGACGCTCAGCACCAGCGCCTGCTTCCTGGCATCGCCGTCGGAGAGTTGAAGCACGATCTTGTGCTCGGCGAATGGCTTGTCCTGAAGCGGCACCTGTTGCGCCGAGGCCGGCAAGATCGCGGCGAAGGCAAGCAGCGCCAGCATCATTCCGGATAAGATCTGCGCTCGCCTCATCCCTGTCCCGCAATGCCTGGATTGCCGTCGACGCCCTTCAGCGTGACACCGGAGCCGAGCCGTTCCTGAAACATCCGGCCCGAGCGCAGATATTTGCCGACGACGTCCCACACCGGCGCGCCTTGCTGGCCGTTGATTGAAGCCCAGCCTGCGACCTTGTAGCGGTGGCTGGCGCTGAGCGCCTTGCCATTATGGAGCTTCAGCTCGGAGATGCGGCTGCCGATCGCACCCGTCGGCGTGCAGGTGTAGCTGAGCCCGCCGGCGCGCACCATGTCGCCGCCCTGCTGGTAATAGGGATCGGCGTTGAAGAGGTTGTCGCAGATGTCTTCCAGCACGTCCTTGATCTGGGCTCCCGTCATCTCCTGCACATAGGTCTCGGGATAGGTGATCGCGGTCTGCGCGAGCAGGTCTTCCATGGTCAGCCCCTGGCCGGACAGCGCGGTGACGCCCCAGCGGAATCCCGGTGACAGCGCGATCTCGGTGTCGAGCTCGGTGCGGAGCGCGGTGCAGATCAGCTCGTCGACCGGTCCGGAGAAATTGCCGCGCCGATACAGCAGGCGGTCGGGCGTCGCGATCTTCGCCGACCAGTCGGTCACATGCGGCGCGCGCAGCCGGCCGATCAGCTCGGCCATTCCAGGGTCGGGCTTCAGCAGCTCGGAATAAACAGGCAGCAGATGATAATGAACGTCGCTGACCTTGCCCTTGTCGATCGCGAGATCGAGCACGGCCAGGAATTTTCCGTTGGAGCCGGCATTGGTGACGAGCGTGGTGCCGCCGGCGTTCTTCACGGCAATCGGTTGCGGCACGGCGTCGTGGGTATGACCGCCGAGAATGACGTCGATGCCGGTGACGCGGCTTGCGAGCTTGAGGTCGACATCCATGCCGTTGTGCGACAGCAGGATGACCGCATCGGCCTTGTCGGTGCCGCGCAAGGCATCGACATGCTTCTGCAATTCCTCCTCGCGGATGCCGAAGGTCCAATTCGGCGTGAACCGCTTGGGATGCGCGATCGGCACGTAAGGGAAGGCCTGGCCGATGATCGCGACCCGATGGCCGCCGATCTCCTTGATCATCGATGGCTTGAACACGCGCCCCGTGGCCTTGTCGAATGCGGGGGCATCGTTGAAAGCGGCTTCCTCGGTCAGGAAAACGTTCTGCGCCAGGAACTCGCCCTTGAATCGCTGGAGATTGTCGCGCAGCACCTGCTCGCCATAGGTGAATTCCCAATGTCCGGTCATCGCTTCGATGCCGAGCAGATTGGCGACCTCGACCATGTCGCCGCCCTGCATGACGTTGGCAAGCCCGGTGCCCTGCCAGAGATCGCCGCCGTCGAGGAGCAGCGAACGTTTCTCGCCGACGTCGGCACGCAAGCGGTCGACCAGCGTCTTCAGGTGGGCAAAGCCGCCGAGCTTGCCGAAGCGGCCTGCGGACTTCTCGAACTCGATGCAGGTGAAGGCATAGGCATCGGCGCTGTCGGAACGGATGCCGAAATGCTCGAGGAAGGCGCGGCCGACCAGATGCGGCGGCCGTCCGGCCATCTCGCCGATGCCGATATTGACGCTGGGCTCGCGAAAATAAACCGGATTGAGCTGCGCATGCGTGTCGGTGATGTGCAGGATTCGCGCGTTGCCGAACCGCTCGAGGTCGTAAATGCTCGCCGTGTCAGTGCCCCGTGCAAGCCGCGGCAGGCTGAGCGATGCGGCGCCAAGGCCCGCATATTTCAGAAAATCGCGGCGGCGGATCGCCATTCAAGAATTCTCCGCGCCTCTCGTGATCGCTGGACTGTTCCACGCGGGAGCAGTCTAGCGGATTTCCATCGCCTTCCAGGCTTCTTTTTCAGACGTCGCCTGGAAGATCGACGCTTTCGCCAGCGCCTCGGCCTCCTTGGCTGCGGCGGTGGCGCGGTCGAAATCGCCGCCATCGGCCGCCTTCTTCGCTGCCGCCAGCGTCGAAACCGTGGTAGTCCATTGGTGACGCAGGCTGGCTGCCTCCTTGGCTGCGGCTTCCGCGGCAGCATAGGCTGCCTTGTAGTCCGCTTCGGTGGCCGCGCGCGCCTGGGCTACGAGGCCGAGTGCAAGCAGCATGGCGAAGGCAAGTGTCCGCTTCATGGCCGCGCTCCCGGGCCCGATATCGGCAGGCCGTTGGCGACGTAGGACAGGAAATATTCGACGTCGCGATATTCGTCCGCCTGCGGCTCCAGCGGAACCGCGCGGGTCTGGCTGTTGCAGGTGACGAAGCGGCGGCTGGTCGTGCCCATGCCGCTCCATTCGGAGCGGTAGATCGGCATCGCGTTGACGATACCGAGCGCCGGCGCCAGGGTTTCGGCGCGGATGCGCTCGCCCGGGCTCTGTACATGACAGCCCGCGCAGGAAAAATTCATCTGGCCGCGCCGCGTATAGAAATAGCGCTTGCCGTTTTCGAACGCCGCGAGTGCACGCGGATCATCGGGAATCTTGATGTCCATCGGCTTGCCGCGCGAGGTGAAGGCCATGTAGGCGGTGAGCGAGGCCATCTCGTCCTTGACGTAGGAATAGGGCGCCTCGCCATTGGCCTCGCGGCAGCGGTTGAGCGCGAGCTCCAGCGTGACGACCTTGCCTTCCTTCGTGTCGAAATAGGGATAGTTCTGGCGGATGCCGATGCCGCCGTTCGGGAAGCAGTCGGCATAGGTCTTGCCGTTCTTGAACGGGGTCGAGAACATCTCCTTGCCGGCATCGAGCGCAAACTCGTAAGGCGGGAATTCTTCCTTCTCCTGCCACTGCCGCTTCATGTCCTCGTTCATCGAATAGGGACCGTTGACGAAGTCCTCGTGCTTCACGTTCGGAAACTTCTGGAAGAAGAAGTTCTGGAATGCCTTGGCATCAGTGACAGGATCGATCTTGTCGGCTGCGACGACATGCGGAGAGGTGAGGGCGAATGCAACGAGTGCGGCGCTCACCGAGCCGAGCAGGAGGGAGAGACGGGTCTTCATCACGCGATCTTCGCGGTGGTGGTGTCCGAACCACCCTTGTTGTCGGTCCAGGAGATCTTGAGCTCGTCGCCCTTCTTGGCCCCCTTGAAGCTGAACTTGACGTAGGGGTCCTTGGAGACCGCAGTGCCCCAATTGGCGACGAAGACGTCCTTGCCGTTACATTCGAACTTCAGTTCCTGGATGTAGTGCGCCGGGATCAGCTCGCCGTTGGGATTCTTGACCAGGCCGGTGTCCATGGGGTGCTGGATCAGCGCCTGCACTTCGGTGATGTCGCCGTTGGCGTTGGCGCGGACGCGAATGCTGGATGCCATCTGTTTCTCCCTCGCCGTTAGCCGCCGCAGCCGCCGACGGTGACCTTCACGTCCTTGGTCGCGCTGTAGAGCTTGCCGTCGGCCTCGACGATAGCGACCAGCTTGGTGCTCTTGGCCATCTTCAGCCGGTTGGCGACAGCAGGAATCGTGCCTTCGGCGAACTTATAGGACGCTGCGAGCGCATACGGGTTCTCCGCCACGAAGAACGAGATCGAGCTCACCTTGTCGAGCGTCGTCGTCACCGAGACCGGCACCACGCCGCCGTTTTCGGCAATCTCCGGCGCATCAAGCTTGACCTTGTCGGAGGGCTCGGCGTTCCTGCCATAGAGCGCCTTGATCGCATCGGCCTCGCTCTTCTGCTTGAAGGCCTCTTCCGGATATTTGTCGTTGGCCGCCGCGCGCGCGGGGCTGGCCGCGAACGGCAGATTGCCAAGGCCGATCAGCGCGACGGAGACCGCGCCCTGAAGGATCAGGCGCCGCGTCGGGTGAGGGCCGGTGGTCGTGGTCATCTCTGGTCTCCTGGGCAGCCGGCCGTTACAGGGTTTGCAGGAAATCAACGATTGCGCTGATCTCCTGTTCGGTCAAAATCCGGTTCCGGCCGAACGGCGGCATCATGGTCTGCGGATTGCGCTTGGTCTCGTCGAAGATGATCGCGGTGAGCTCGTTGCGATCGGGATACTTGGCCTTGAGGTCCTTCAGTTCCGGCCCGATCGTTCCTGGCAGGTCGCCGCCTTTGATGACGTGGCAGGTCAGGCAATTGCCCTTGCCGCGGTCGAAAGCGAGCTTTTGGCCGTCGGCGACGGCAGATTGCGCCCGCGCCGGGCTGGCGAGGCTGGCGACGATGGCCAGCAGGAGGAACAGGACGGATATCCGGGACAAGGCGGTCAAGGCGTCATTCCGAGGCGTTGTGGCGATGGTCGCAATCGCGGAAATAGGAGCGTTCCAAAGCACAAAGGGCATCGCCTGACAATCAGGACTATGTACGCGGCAAAATGGAGTTAATATCTTCCGCATTGCAACTCATGTGATTATGAGTTCGGCTGATTTGGCCCAAAGTGTAAGGGCCATTGGCGCCGGCCGGCTGTTTCCAGGGCGGTTGGGCGCTCATCCTGTTTTCATCGTGTTCTCGTTTTTTCAAGGGGACCTCACTTTGGCTGAATATGTCGTCGAATTTGGCAGGGACGGCGGACGGGTCGAGCCGGATGGGCGGCTCGATGCACCGGCCTTCCATCGCAATCACGCGCCGATCTGGGCGGCGCTGGAAAAGCACCTCACGGAGCTAACCGGCAACGTGGTCGAGCTCGGCAGCGGAACCGGCCAGCACGTGGTCCATTTCGCCCGCCACACACCCGGCCTGATCTGGTGGCCGAGCGACCTCAATCAACGTCACCTCAGGAGCATCGAGGCCTGGCGTGTGCATGCGGGCCTGCCAAACATCCGCTCCCCCCTACGGATCGACCTCACCGATCCCGACTGGTGTCCGGAGATGAAAAGCGGGCAGGGGCCGACGAGTCTTGCAGCCGTGTTCTGCGCCAATGTCATTCACATCGCGCCCTGGGCCGTGGCCGAAGGCCTGTTCACCGGCGCCGGCCGCTATTTGCGGGCCGACGGCAAGCTGTTCCTCTACGGCCCCTTCAAGCGCGACGGCAAGCACACCGCACTCAGCAATGCGGTGTTCGACACCTCCTTGCGTGAAGGCAATCCCGACTGGGGCGTGCGCGACATCGGCGACGTCGAGGCGCTGGCGAAAGGCGCAGGCCTCCGGTTGGTCGATACGATCGACATGCCCGCGAACAATCTGACACTGGTGTTTGCGCGCGGCTGAATCGATGCCTGCTTGAGCCCGGAAGCACGCCACGGAGGCAGTGCGCTTCTTCCCCCTTGCGGGTGTGTCTGAACACGGGTGTAAGGGGGAGGGAATGAGAGAGTGCTACCTCCCTCACGTCGCGATGCGGTGAAAGCGCGAAGCGACAGCTACTGTCCCTCCCCATCCCTCCACCCGATCTTCTCCTTCAAGAACCGGAAGCCGAGCACCTCGAAGCCGGCGCGCTCTTTGTTGTCCTTGCCGTAGCCGTGACCGCCGGCTGTCGGCTCGTAGAACCAGGCTTCATAGCCCATCGCC
The DNA here is from genome assembly GCF_023074075.1 of Bradyrhizobium sp. 138. Lineage (GTDB taxonomy): Bacteria > Pseudomonadota > Alphaproteobacteria > Rhizobiales > Xanthobacteraceae > Bradyrhizobium. Next base: position 150,158 of record NZ_JADPKT010000094.1, read on the forward strand.
TGCAGCTTGGCCGCCAGCTTGCGCGCGTGGCCGGGATGGACGCGGTCGTCGCGGCGCGTCGTCGCGATCAGGATCGGCGGGTAGGGCTGGCTAGCCTTCACATTGTGATAGGCCGAGTAGGTCTTCAGCCATTCCCATTCATCGGGCTTGTCGGGGTCGCCATATTCGGCAATCCAGCTCGCGCCCGCCAGCAGCTTGGTGTAGCGGCGCATGTCGATCAGTGGGATGGTGCAGAACAGCGCGCCGAAGCGCTCGGGGTAGCGCACCAGCATGTTGGTGATAAGGATGCCGCCGTTCGATCCGCCCTGGGCCGCGATGCGCTTTGGCTGTGTCACGCCGCGCCGGACGAGATCGGCCGCAACCGCGGCGAAATCGTCATGCGAGAGCTTCTTGCCGGCGAGCCGGCCGGCATCGTGCCAGCGCGTGCCGAACTCGCCGCCGCCGCGCAAATTCGCCTGCACAATGGTGCCGCCGCGCTCCAGCCAGAGCTTGCCCAGCGAGGAATTGTAGTACGGCTTCACCGCAAGAGCGAAGCCGCCATAGGCGCTCATATAGACCGGCGCATCGCCGGTCTCGCCGGCCGGGCCGGTCTGGACATAGGGAATGCGCTCGCCATCGACCGAAACCGCTTCGTGCTGTGTCACTTTGAGGCCGTCGGCGGTGAACGTCTTCGGCGCCTGCTTCAGCACGACGGGGCTTGCGACACCGCGTTCGAGCAGCAGCAGCGACGGTGGCGTGAGCGGGTCCTGCACATTGGCGAGCAAATCGCCATTGCTCTCGCTGGGATGGCGATCGAGCGACCAGACGTCGACGACGCCGATCTCAGGCAGGCCGGCAAGCGTTGCGCGGCTCCAGCCCGCGGCCGATGGCGTGCAGATCTCGAATCGCGGCCTGAGCTCGTCGAGGATCGAGAGCACCAGCTTGCCCGCCGCCCAGAACAGACCTTGCAGCGCGCGCCGCGGCGCCGGCTCGAACAGGACGGTGAAATCGCGGCTGCCGCCAAGGAACGCCGAGAGCGAGATGCCGAGCACGGTGTCGGTGGCGTAGGTCCGTCCCTCGACCGTCCAGTCCTTGCGCAGCTTGATCGCGAACCAGTCGCCATGGGCCTGCATCCAGACATCGGTCGGCAGATCGAGCTTCGTCGTGCGACCGGCCGCGTCGCGCAGCCAGATGGCGGCATTGAAGAAGTCGATCTGGTCGACGATCCAGACCCGCGGCGTCGCACCGGTGTCGTCTGTGCTGCCATAGATCACCATGTGATCGGCCGTGGTCTCGCTGATCACCTGCGCCTGGTCGACAGGCTGACCGCGTCGCCACAGGCGAACCGTTCGTGCATAGCCCGAGCTCGTCGCCATGCCCTCGCCATGGGCGCTCGACAGCAGCAGCGTGTCCGCATCGATCCAGTCGACGCTGCCCTTGGCTTCCGGCAGCGTAAAGCCGTCGGCAACAAAACTCTTCGTGGCGAGGTCGAATTCCCGCAATGTCACGGCGTCGCTGCCGCCGCGCGACAGGCTCAGAATCGCGCGCATGCTTCCGGGCATCGTGGCAATGCCGCTGAGCAGCCAATCCTCGCCTTCGCTCGCTGCGAGCTTGTCGACATCCAGCATGGTCTCCCACGCAGGGCTCACTTTGCGAAACTCCGTCAGCGTCGTCCGCCGCCACAGGCCGCGCGGGTTGGCGGCATCCTTCCAGAGGTTATGCAGATCGGTGCCGCGCCGGCTGACATAGGGGATGTTGTCCGGGCGATCGTAGATCGCAGCTAGGATGTCGCGGTCGTGCTCGAAGGCTTTCCCGCCGAACGCTTGGAGCGTGATTTGATTCTGCCGCTCGACGAAATCGAGCGCTTGCGTGCCCTCGATCTCCTCCAGCCACAGAAAGGGATCGTCGTCGGGAGCGCTGAGCGTGGGCCTGTCGTCGACGGTCATGAACGAAACTCCCAAAAATCGTGCCGGATAGGATTTGATCGAGCGCAAGCCGTCAAGAGCGCGGCCGGCTATCATCCGCCCGATTGCGTCGGAGGCATGGCCTGCGCCCGTTTGCGCCGGTTGCCCGCCCACCTGCGTCCCTCCATAGTGCCCGGGAATCAACAAGGCCCTTGTGAGCCCCTTGAAAGCCCCTTGGGGCGGAAAAGCCGATGCTTGACGTGACTTCAGCCCATGAGATCGCCGACGACGCACGCGCGCGTGCCAATGTGGTGCGCCTTGCCGCCGCGCAGGCGCTGACCGGCGCCAACTCGGCGGTGATCTTCGCCACCGGCGCGATCGTCGGGGCCACGCTTGCGCCCGACATATCGTTCGCGACCGTGCCGATCTCGATGTATGTGGTCGGGCTTGCTGCCGGCACGCTGCCGACCGGCGCGATCTCGCGCCGCTTCGGCCGCCGTGTGGCCTTCGTCATCGGCACCGGCCTCGGCACGCTGACCGGCCTGCTCGGCTCGGTCGCGATCCTGCAAGGCTCATTCGCGCTGTTCTGCATCGCGACCTTCCTCGGCGGCCTCTATGGCTCTGTGGCGCAGTCCTATCGCTTCGCCGCCGCCGACGGCGCCAGCGCGGCCTACCGGCCCAAGGCGGTGTCCTGGGTGATGGCGGGCGGCGTGTTCGCCGGCGTGCTCGGTCCACAGCTCGTGCAATGGACCATGGATGTCTGGCAGCCCTATCTGTTCGCCTTCAGCTTCCTGGTCCAAGCCGCGGTTGCCCTGGTCGCCATGGGCATCGTTGCCGGCGTCGATATGCCCAAGCCCGCGCCGGCCGATCTGCATGGTGGCCGTCCCTTGCTCGAAATCGTGGCGCAGCCGCGCTTCATCGCCGCGGCGCTGTGCGGCGTCATCTCCTACCCCATGATGAATCTGGTGATGACCTCGGCGCCGCTCGCCATGAAGCTGTGCGGCCTGTCCGTGACCGATTCCAATTTCGGCATTCAATGGCACATCGTCGCCATGTACGGACCGAGCTTCTTCACGGGTGCGCTGATCGCCCGCTTCGGTGCGCCGAAGATCGTGGCCGCAGGCCTGCTGCTGGAAGCGGGCGCCGCCGGCATCGGCCTCTCCGGGCTCACCGCGATGCATTTCTGGGCGACGCTGGTCGTGCTCGGTGTGGGCTGGAATTTCTCCTTCATCGGCGCCTCCGCGCTGGTGCTGGAGACGCACCGGCCGCAGGAGCGTAACAAGGTTCAGGCCTTCAACGATTTCCTGGTGTTCGGCATGATGGCGATCGGCTCGTTCTCCTCGGGTCAGTTGCTCGCCAATTACGGCTGGTCGGCGGTGAACCTGGTGGTGTTCCCGCCGGTGGTGCTCGGCCTTGCCGTGCTCTCGCTCGTCTCCTGGGCCCGCCGCCGCAAGGCGCGGCTGGATGCGGCCATGGGCGAGTTCCCGGACGCGGTCTGACCGCATGCTCCCGAAAAGTGCGAAGCGGTTTTCGGGAAAGATCATGCGCATAAGTGGCAGGAGGCTGTCAGCAACGTTGATGCTTCGATCGCTGTCGAAGTGATTTTCGGGAGCGGTATCGTTACATGATGCTCGTCATGGACAGACGAGCGTGCGGCAAGGCGCTCGCGGGGGATGCGAAGGAGAAGCGCAAATGCTCGATAACCCTCGTCACATCGCTCCGCTCGACGAATCCTCCCTCCGCTACGAAGGCTGGCGCATCGTCGCGGTCTGCTTCCTGCTTGCGACCTTCGGCTGGGGGCTCGGCTTCTACGGCCAGAGTGTCTATGTCGCCGAGCTCCAACGCGCGCATGGCTGGTCGGCCTCGCTGATCTCCTCCGGCACCACGTTCTTCTATCTGTTCGGTGCGCTGCTCGTCGTCTTCGTCGGCGAAGCTGTGCGGACATACGGTCCGCGCCTCAGCCTGATCGCCGGCACGCTGGCGATGGCGGCAGCTAGCGTCGCGATCGGCGCGGTGCGCGAGCCCTGGCAGCTTTATCTCGCCAATGCCGTGCTGGCCTTCGGCTGGGCCGGCACCAGCCTTGCCATGATCACCAACACGATCAGCCTGTGGTTCGACCACAAGCGCGGCATGGCGATCAGCCTTGCGCTGAACGGCGCCAGTTTCGGCGGCATCGTCGGCGTGCCGCTGCTGGTGACGCTGATCGGCCATATCGGCTTCGCCAGTGCGATGTACGCCGCTGCCGGCGCGATGCTGGTGCTGCTGCTGCCGGTGATCCTGCTTCTCGTCGGCCGTCCGCCGGATCATCACGGTTGGCACGCGGCGGCCAAGGCGAAGCCGCAATCATCAAGGGAGATTCAAACAGCTGCGCTGCGCGATGTCGGCTTCCTCACCGTGACGATCGCCTTTGCTCTGGTGCTGTTCGCGCAAGTCGGCTTCATCGTGCACCTGATCTCGTTCCTCGATCCCGTGATCGGCCGCGAGCGCGCCGCGGTTGCGGTCGCGGTGCTGACCGCGATGGCGGTGGTCGGCCGCGTGCTGTTCTCGTTGGTGATCGATCGCCTCAACCAGCGGCTCGCATCCGCGCTGTCGTTCCTCAGCCAGGCGGCGGCGCTCCTCGTCGTTATCAATCTGCACAACGACTATGTGCTGATCGCGGCCTGTGCGGTGTTCGGCTTCTCGGTCGGCAATCTCATCACGTTGCCGTCGCTGATCGTGCAGCAGGAATTCGATTCAGCCTCGTTCGGCGTGCTGATCAGTCTGAATACTGCGATCAACCAGGTGACGTATGCGTTTGGTCCCGGCGTCGTCGGGGCCTTGCGCGATTGGTCCGGTGGCTATGCCCTGCCGTTCTATCTCTGCATCGCGCTGGAGCTGGCGGCCGCGGCGCTGATCTTGGTGCGGGGCAGGCGCGTGGAATAAGAAGCGGTTCAACGTGCGCGGCGCTTGCTGGTCGTGCTCCGCACCGAGCGCGGCGCCGCGAGCTTCCGCTCGATTGCGCCGGATGCCGCTGCCCGCAGCAGGCGGCGGAAAGTCGGACACTCCATGTGGCTTGGCGCCGGACAGACGGCTGCGTGCCGCAACCCCTCGCGCATTGCCGTCAATCTGTGGATCGTTCCATCAAGTTCCTCCGCCTTGGCTGCCAGCTTGACTCGGTCGATGCGCGGGCGCCCGTCAGGTGCGAACATCAGGGCAATCTCATCGAGCGAGAAGCCAGCCGCGCGTCCGAGCGCGATCAGCGCCAGCCGATCCAGCACCTCCGAATCGTACAACCTGCGCAGTCCGCGCCTGCCGATCGGGACGATCAGTCGCTTTTCCTCATAGAAGCGCAGTGCCGACGCCCGGACACCTGACCGCCGCGAGACTTCGGTGATGTCGATCTTCATCGCTTGACCTCAAGTTGACTTGAAGTGGCAGAATGCAGCTTCCATCGCGAAGAGGCAAGATGAAGGGAAGGCGGTCATGGACATCGCGCGACAAGAGCACGAGCAGATGCGGCTTTGGAACGGCCCTGCCGGACGAGCCTGGGTGGAGGCGCAGGACATCCTGGGCGAGATGTTCAAGCAGTTTGAAGGGCCGCTTATTGAGGCCGTTCGCGCCGGATCGGCGCGTCGTGTACTCGACCTCGGATGCGGGACCGGCGGCCTGACGGTCGCCGCTGCGCGAAAACTTGGAGAAGGCGGCGGGGTCGTCGGCATAGACATCTCCGCCCCGATGATCGCGACGGCGTTGGCCCGCGGCACTTGCGAAGGTGCATCGGTCGGATTCATCTGCGCCGATGCGCAACGTCACGAATTCGAGGCCGCGAGCTTTGACACCGTCATTTCACGCCTCGGCGTCATGTTTTTCGATGACCCGGTTGCCGCGTTTGTGAATTTGCGACGCGCCGTCACAGAAGGCGCCGAGCTCCGCTTCATTGCATGGAGGAGCGCGGTCGAGAATCCCTTCATGACGACAGCCGAGCGGGCCGCCGCGCCGCTCCTGCCGGATCTTCCGGTGCGTCGTCCCGATGGGCCAGGACAGTTCGCCTTCGCCGATCGGGATCGAGTCAGAGCAATCCTTCAAAGCAGCGGCTGGATCGACATCGATATTCGAGCCATCGACATTCCGTGTAGCTTTCGCGCGAGCGACCTCCGCCGCTACATCACTTGGCTCGGGCCTGTCGGAACCATCCTGCAGAACGCCGACGAAGCGATGCGCGAAAGGGTCATCGACGCGGTGCGACCGGGCTTCGATGACTACGTGCAGGGAGCCCTGATCTGCTTCACGGCCGCATGCTGGGCAGTCAGTGCGAGGGCGCAGTCCGGTGACCCCGGCGAGGTGCCCAATGGGTGAGGCGATGGCCTTCATCGCTGGCGCCGCGCTGATCGGATGTGGAGCGACTGCGGTGATCGATGTCTGGGGGATTGTCCGCGCACGGTTGTTCGGCGTTGCCATGCTGGATTATGGCCTGGTGGGCCGCTGGGTCGCTCATCTCGCGCGCGGACGCTTCTACCATTGCCGGATCGCGGCCTCAGACCCGGTGCGCGGCGAGCGCCTGATCGGTTGGACGGCTCATTATCTGATCGGCGCTATCTTTGCTGTGATTCTGCTTGCCATTGGCGGGCCTGATTGGTTGCGTTCCCCAACGATCGGCATCGCATTGACCGTCGGAATCGGCAGCGCGGCTGCGCCCTTCCTGATCATGCAGCCTGGCATGGGCCTCGGCGTCGCGGCGAGTCGCTCGCCACGTCCGAATGCGGCCCGCCTCAACACGCTGCTGACGCACGCCCTATTCGGTCTTGGGCTGTACGCGGCCGGATACGTCGCGAGCCTCGTGCTCTGACCGATGGTGTTGGCTATGCCTCCCGATCCCGCAGCAGCGCCTCCACATCCAACCGCTTCGTGAACATCGCGAGCTTCCCGTCCGGCCCGAACGGCCATTGCTCCCGCGGCTTGTCCCAGTACAGCTCCACGCCGTTCTCATCCGGATCGCGCAAGTAAAGCGCCTCGCTGACACCGTGGTCGCTGGCGCCGTCGAGCGCAATGCCGGCCGTGAGCACGCGGTGCAGCGCGTCCGCCAGCGCAGGCCGTGTCGGATAGAGGATCGCGGTGTGATAGAGCCCCGTCGTTCCTGGCGGCGGCGGCGAGCCGCCCTTGCTCTCCCAGGTGTTGAGCCCGATGTGATGATGATAGCCGCCGGCCGAGATGAAGGCCGCACCCGAGCCCATCTTCTGCATCAGCTCGAAGCCGAGTACGCCGCAGTAAAAACCGAGCGCGCGATCGAGATCGGCGACCTTGAGGTGGACATGGCCGATCCTTGTGCCGGCGGCGACGGCTGGGCTTTGCGACATGTGGCTGCTCCGTTGATGAACTCCACATAGGGCGAGCCTCGGGACAGTGCTATGGCCCATCCCGAAACCCAAGGTTTCCGGAAACTAAGCCAGCTCCTGCACCTCGCCCTCGGGCAGCTCGAACTCAAAGGTGTTCAGCGTCATCGACACCAGCGTGTAATAGCCGCACAGCCCGATCACCTCGACGACGCCGCGCTCGCCGAGCACCTTCACCGCCTCATGATAGAGGCCCTTCTCGACGCCGTGGCCCTCATGCAGTGATTTTGCGAGATCGTAGATCATCTTGCCCTTGGGGTCATCGAACTCAGGCGTACGGCGGTCGCGGATCGCGTCGATGATGTCAGGGGCCATGCCGCCGGCGAGCGCGAGGCGCTTATGCGCGTACCATTCGTAATGCGCGGTCCAGTGCCGCGCCGTCACCAGGATCGCGATTTCCGAAAGCTTCGCCGGGTAGATCGTGTCGAAGCGCAGCACCTCGCCGAGCCGCGTGGCGTGGCGCGCCATCTCCGGGCTGTTGAGCCAGGCCATCATCGGCGCCGGCGGCTTGCCGCGTTTGCCGGCGATCGACTCGTCATAGGTCTGGCGTTGGCTCTCGTTCATTTCGCCAGGCGAAAGAAGCTTCAGGCGCATGGTCGTTTCCTCTTTGTTTTCAAGCTCGCCATGGCGCCGACTATAGCCGATGCGCAGGCAACGGAAGTGGTTGAATTCCGCGGGGGCTTGGCCCAGAGTCGCGCCCAACAAGCCGATTTTTGAGTGATGGAAACGGACCATGAGCGACACTGAGACCGCCGAACTCGAAACATTCCGCAACGAGACGCGCGCCTGGCTGGAAGCCAATTGCCCGCCGGAAATGCGCAAGCCCGCGACTTCGGACGCCGACGTGTTCTGGGGCGGACGCAACGCCAAATTCTCCTCCGAGCCGCAGCGCATCTGGTTCGAGCGCATGCGCGACAAGGGCTGGACCGTGCCTGACTGGCCGAAGGAATATGGCGGCGGCGGATTGAGCGCGGCCGAGCACAAGGTGCTGCGCGCCGAGATGGGAAGAATCGGCGCGCGTCCGCCGCTGTCGAGCTTCGGCATCTGGATGCTCGGGCCGGCACTGCTGAAATACGGCAACGATGCCCAGAAGACGGAGCATCTGCCAAAGATCGCCGCGGGCGAGATCCGCTGGTGCCAGGGCTATTCCGAGCCGAATGCCGGCTCGGATCTCGCCTCGCTCCAGACCCGCGCCGAGAGCGACGGCGACGATTTCGTCATCACCGGCCAGAAGATCTGGACGTCCTACGCCAATTACGCCGACTGGATCTTCTGCCTGGTGCGCACCGATCCCGCGGCCAAGAAGCACGACGGCATCAGCTTCATCCTGTTCGACATGACCTCGAAGGGTGTGACGACCAAGCCGATCCTCCTGATCTCCGGCTATTCGCCGTTCTGCGAGACCTTCTTCGACGGCGTCCGCGTGCCGAAATCGCATGTGGTCGGCACCGTCAATCGCGGTTGGGACGTCGCGAAATATCTGCTTCAGCACGAGCGCGCGATGATCTCAGGCATGGGCGAGCGCGGCGTTGGCCGTCCGCTCGGCCAGATCGCGACCGATTCCGTCGGCACCGACGCGCTGGGGCGGCTCGACGATGCGATGCTGCGCGGCAAGATCGCCAGCTTCGACGTCGACGAGGCCGCACTCGCGGCCTGCGCCGAGCGCGCAGTCGATCTCGCCAAGGCAGGGCAGGCGCATCCGGCGTTCTCCTCGGCGATGAAATATTACGGCACCGAGCTCAACAAGCGCCGCTACGAGATCCTGATGTCGGCCGGCGGTGTCGATGCGCTGGAATGGGAGAGCGAGCGCTCCAAGCACGGCGCCCGTCCGCGCGCCTGGCTGCGCACCAAGGCGAACTCGATCGAGGGCGGCACCAGCGAGGTGATGCTCGGCATTGTCGCCAAGCGCATCCTGGATCTGCCGGGGGCGTAGGACTTTCGGTCGTTCCGGGGCGATGCGCAGCATCTAGCCCGGAACCTCGAGATTCTCAGGTGCGCAATTGCGCACCGTAGTTCGCGTCTTCGACGCGCCCCGGAATGACTCAACAAAAGCATCCCACCAGACGTTAGAGACTTTGCACATGGCCCTCGTCCTCACCGAAGAACAATCGATGCTCCGCGACAGCGCGCGCGGGCTGATCAGCGACAAGGCGCCGGTGTCGCACCTGCGCCATTTGCGCGACAGCAAAGACCCCACCGGCTTCTCGAAAGAGCTTTGGCACGCCTTCGCCGAGATGGGATTTGCCGGCCTGCTCGTGCCGGAGGAGTTCGGCGGCAGCGGGCTCGGCTATGTCGAGGCCGGAATCGTGATGGAGGAGATCGGCCGCACCTTGATGCCCTCGCCCTTCCTCGCCACCTCAGTGGTTGCCGCTTCCGCGCTGAACCGCGGCGGCAATGCCGCGCAGAAATCGGAATACCTGCCGAAGATCGCGAGCGGTTCGTTGCTTGCGACGCTGGCGATCGACGAAGGCGCAAAGCATCGCCCGTTACAGACCAGCTTGCAGGCCGTGCGTGCCGGCAACGGCTTCAAGCTCTCGGGCGCCAAGGCCCTGGTGGTTGACGGTCACGTCGCCGATCTCGTGATCGTTGCTGCGCGCACCGCGGGCTCCGCGGGAGAACGCGACGGCCTGACGCTGTTCCTGGTCAACCCCAAGGCCAAGGGCGTCGCGGTCGAACGCACCATCATGGTCGACGCGCACAATGCCGCCCGGATCGAGCTCGCCAATGTGGAAGTCAATGCCGACAGCGTGCTCGGCGAAGTCGATCAGGGTGCCGCCCTGCTCGATGGCGTGCTCGACGTCGGCCGCGGCGCGGTCGCCGCTGAAATGGTAGGCCTCAGCGACGAAGTCTTTGGCCGCACCGTCGAGTATCTCAAGAACAGAAAGCAGTTCGGCAAGCTGATCGGCGAATTCCAGGCGCTGCAGCACCGCGCCGCCGAGCTCTATGTCGACATCGAGATCACCCGCGCCGCCACCATGAAGGCGCTGCAGGCGCTGGATGCGGACGTCGCCAAGGCCGCGCAGGCCGTCGCGGTCGCAAAGGCGCGCGCCGGCACCACCGCGACGCGCGCGGTGCAGGAGGGCGTGCAGATGCATGGCGGCATGGGCATGACCGACCAGTTCGACATCGGCTTCTTCATGAAGCGCGCACGGGTGTGCGAGGAATTGTTCGGCGATGCGAACTACCACACCGAGCAGCTGGCAAGGGCGCGCGGGTATTGATCGGGGACCTGTAGCCCGGATGGAGCGAAGCGAAATCCGGGGTTCTCTCCGCGCGGCGAGCCCGCCCCGGATTGCGCTGCGCTCCATCCGGGCTACGGCACCGAGTGGTTGGGCTGCGCCTGCCCCAAGCTCGTCATTGCGAGGAGCCCTTGCGACGAAGCAATCCAGAGTCTTTCCGCAGAGGCAGTCTGGATTGCTTCGCTACGCTCGCAATGACGGCCGATAGGCCGCCTTACCTCATCGGCGGTGCATACTGCACGCCACCCGCGTTCCAGAGCTGGTTCATGCCGCGTGGGATCTTCAGCTTCGACTTCTCGCCGATATTGCGCTCGTACATCTCGCCGTAATTGCCGACGTTGCGGATGATGCGGACGGCCCAGTCCTTGGTGAGGCCGAGCTGCTCGCCGTAACTGCCTTCGGTACCGACGAGGCGCATCACTTCGGGCTTCTTCGACTTCAGGGCCTCGTCGATGTTCTCCGAGGTGACGCCGAGCTCTTCGGCGTTGATCATCGCGTACAGCGTCCACTTCACGATCATCATCCAATCGTCGTCGCGCTGGCGCACGACGGGGGCGAGCGGCTCCTTGGAGATCATGTCCGGCAGGATCATGTGGTCGCCGGGCTTCGACAGGTTTATCCGTAGGGCGTAGAGCTGCGAGACGTCGGCGGAGAGCGTGTCGCACTTGCCGGTGTCGTAGGCCTTCACGACGTCGGCGAGGTTTTCGAACTTCACCTCGTCATACTTCATGTTGTTGGCGCGGAAGTAGTCGGCGACGTTGAGCGCCGTCGTGGTGCCGGCCTGGACGCAGACCTTGCTGCCGGTCAAGTCCAGCGAGGTCTCCTTGTTGCGCGAACGCGGCAGCATGAAGCCTGCACCGTCGTAATAGGCGACCGCGGGGAAATAGAGGTCATAGTCGAGCTCGCGCGCCATGCTCCAGGTCGAGTTGCGCGAGAGGATGTCCACCTTGCGGCTCTGCAATTCCTTGAAGCGTTCGCTGGCATCGAGCGGGATGAACTTCGCCTTGCCCGGGTCGTTGAAGATCGCCGCGGCCACCGCGCGGCAGAAATCGACGTCGAAGCCGGCCCAGTTCTTGTTGTCCTCGGAGTACGAGAAGCCCGGCAGGCCCTTGTTGACGCCGCACAGCACCTCGCCGCGGCGCACGGTGCGCTTCAGCGTACGGGTGTCGTAGAACTCGTAGATGATGGCCAGAACGGCGACCAGCACGGCGACCGCGAGCCCGATCAGCAGGCCGCCTCGAAAACTGCGCATCATGTTGCTCTCTCGAAAAATCGGGAAAAGGAGTGTGGACGAAGAGGGGATATTTAGAGTTCAGGCTTCTGCCGGATGACCACCTTGGTGCCAACAGGGACGCGTTCGTAGAGGTCAGCGACGTCGTTGTTGACGAGACGGAAGCAGCCCGAGGACACCTTGGTGCCGATCGTATCGGGCCGGTTGGTGCCGTGGATGCGGTAGACCGTGGTGCCCAAATACATGGCGCGGGCGCCCAGCGGATTGCCGGGGCCGCCGGCCATGAAGCGCGGCAGATAGGGCTGGCGCTGGATCATCTCCGGCGGCGGCGTCCAGTCCGGCCATTCCTTCTTGTTGGTGATCGTCACCAGCCCCTGCCACTGGAAACCGTCGCGGCCGACACCGATGCCGTAGCGGATTGCCCGCCCGCCGGGCTGCACCAGATAAAGGTGACGCTCGGCGGTCGAGACGATGATCGTGCCCGGCGGTTCGGTGGTGCGGAAGTAGACCACCTGCTTCTGCCATTCCGGCTCGAGCTGGTAGGCCTCGTCGGCGACCAAGCCCGGCTCGTCGCCGCGGTCGGGCTGCTGGGCGAAGGCTTGCGGGGCGGACAGAATAAGCCCCACCGCAGCCATGAACATCCCGGTCAGGCGACGCAAATCCGTCATCTCAAACTCTCCCCGCTGCCACAGCGCAAATCATTCAAAGGCATCAAACCTGAGGGGCAAGTTCATGGCAAGTTGATGGCGCGACGCCCTGGTATGGCGCGAGAATGCCTATGGTTTTTTGACGGAGTCGGGCAATGCCACAAACAGGGGATGGCGCGAAAAGCTTAGGTTATGGGGTCGCGCACATGATGAGGCGGATGGATTGAAGGCCGATCGAGTCTGGCCACCCCAGCGCTCTCTCCGTTCCCTCCTCCCTTGCGGGGCCCCGCAAGGGAGGAGGGAACGCACCTACGTCGGGGAGCTAGTCGAGTCTTAATCCCGTCATCCGTCTAAATCTTATTGCTCTCCGCCGGGATCCCCAGCCGCCGCACGATCTCCGTCGCCACGGCGCGGGCCTCGACCCGCGATCCGATCCGCGGGCTGCGAAACCTCCGCCCCGAGTGCAGTCGGATCACGACGATGCAGTGCTCGTCCTCGGACCGGCCGCGGCGCTCGACGGTGATCGTCTTCACGTCGCCACCCTGGATGTGGTCTGCGCGCAGGCTGCCGTCGCCCCACAGCCGTTCGACGCGAATGTCGGCTTGCCGGATGATCCAGAAGGCGCCGGTCACGAGGTTGGCGTAGCGGTGCACGGCAAACGCGGCGATCGCGCCGAGCGGCAGCAGCAGGATATCGACATGGGTCGGCGATAGCCCCCGCCAGAGCTTGTAGGCGTAGGGGACGGCGCACAGCGCGACCGCGATCAGCGACACGATCCAGATGTCCCGCGCGGGAAACGGCTCGAGCGGCTCGCCGAGATGCATCTCGGGATGGCTGGCATCGAGCGGATTGACGGGGTCCTCGACATTGGGGACTTCGAACTGCGCCGCGATTCGGGCCACGGTGTCGCGAACATGGGTGACGTCGGAGATCGGCGGCGACGTCAGGCGCTCCCCCGAGGTCAGCGTGAAGACGAGTTGAAAGCGGGCCTTCACCCGCTTGCTGCCGGGAACCTGTAACGCCGTGATCTCGTCTTTCCCGACGAGGCGCGTGCGCAGCTTCCCGAACGGGCTTTGCCGCCCGATCAGGATCTCGTTCGGCGTGATGATCCACACCACCGCCGGCACCATCATGATGCCGACGACGAACCCTGCCCCGACGAGCAGCGCCACCACGGAGATGATGATCTCCATGGTGTCGTGCGTGAACAGGCCCGGCGTGAAGCAGAGCGCAACCGCGGCCGCGCAGCCGGCCACGATCAGCCGCTGCGCGATCGAGGAACCTTCACGAAGGCGAATGTCGGTGCTGGTGTTCGCGTCGTCCATCGCGGGCGGCTGATTTCAAGGCTTGCGAAACTCCACGGACGGGTCCGTGGAGTCAAGCAACAAGGACGAGACCTGAAATCCGCCGCGCGATGCCGGTGTGGCGTCAACTGCTGGCGTTCAGCAGCTTTGCCACGGTGCGGTCGATCTGGTCGTAAGCCCCTTCGCCGGCATGCTGGAACACGATCTTGCCGGTCTGGTCGATGATGTATTGGGCCGGCCAATATTGGTTGCGGTAGGCGTTCCAGGTCTTCGAATCATTGTCCTGCGCCACCGGATAGGAGATGCCGTGGCGCTTCAGTGCCGCCTGCACGTTGGAGGCCGAACGCTCGAACGGGAATTCCGGAGTGTGCACGCCGACCACGACGAGGCCCTTGTCTTTGTACTTGGCGTAGAGCTCGGTGACATGCGGCAGCGTGTTGACGCAGTTGACGCAGCCATAGGTCCAGAAATCGACCAGCACGACCTTGCCGCGGAGATCGGCGATGCTCAGCGGCTTGGAGTTGAACCAATTGTTGATGCCGGTGAAATCGGGCGCGGTCTGCTGGCTCGCGGCGGCGGTGACGACAGGCGTCGCGCGCGCGGCCTCCTCGCAGATGCCGGGGATGACGGCGCCGGTCACGGTGAAGCCGATCAGCGCGGCGGCTACAGTGAGCAGTTTGAAAGTCATGGAAGCGTCCTCCGGTGAAATGAAGCGATGATCACAGGCCGATCTGGCCGGTGGGATAGAAGCCGGTAAGCCACGCCACGATCAGCGTGTCGTATTGGAAATAGGCGGCGAGCGCGAAGCCGATCACGACGATTCCAAAACCCTGCTGCAGTCGCGGCGAGATCCGCGAAAGGCTGCGCACGCGCGTGGTCGCGGCCTGTCCGCCATAGGCGATGAGCAGCATCGGGATCGCCGCGCCGATGGCATAGGCGATCAGCAGCGTGCCGGCCCAGCTCAGGTTCTTCGAGGTCGCAACCAGCGTCAGGATCGAGCCGAGCACGGGGCCGGCGCAGGGCGTCCAGACCAGGCCGAGCGTGGTGCCGAGGATCAGCCCGCCGAGCGCGCCCTCGCGCTGCGCGGCGCTGGAATTGCCGAGATCGAGCCAGCCATTGAGCCGGATCGACAGCCATTCGAACGGCGCCGGCCACAGCATCAACAGGCCGAAGCCGAGCAGCAGGATCGAGGCCGCCTCGCGCAGCACGTTCGGATCGAAATCGAACAGCCGCGTCAGCGCACCTAACAGCAGCGCGACCGCCGAGAAGGAGACGACGAAGCCGAGCGCGATCATCGCAGGACGCAGATGCCCGGCGCGTCCGATCGAGGCGCCAAGCAGGATCGGCAGCATCGGCAGCGTGCAGGGTGCGGCGATGGTGAGGATGCCGGCGAGGAGAGCGAAGAGCAGGTCGAGCATTGGCCACTCGTGGATGGGGTCACGAGAACAGTTCGGGCGCGGTGGGGCGCTCGTTACGCGGCGTCACGCCTTCGTGACGGGGCGGTAGTTGCGGAGTCGTCATGCCCGGGCCTGTCCCGGCATCCACGTTCTTTGTGCTGCGGGGAAGGCGTGGATGGCCGGGGCAAGCCCGGCCATGACGATGTGGAGGCGTCACGGCCCTCTCAATGCCCGCATCAATCCCCCCAAACACAAAACGACCCGGAGGGGGGCATCCCGTCCGGGTCGTTGGAGGTCCTTGGGAGGTTTAACGAAACCGTATGTCAGCTTTATAGGAGAGAAGTTTTTCCGCCTGATGTTGTGCTTTGTTTCAATTGTTTCGTCGGCGGTAACACTTCCGTGTCCTCGGGAAGGACCCGACATCGGGCCCTATCCCTTTGAAATCGTTGAGGTCAGGCGGCGAACCGCTCGACGCCGCAGCCTTTAAGCAATTCGGCCAGTTGCTTGCGGGCATAGAACATCCGCGTCTTCACAGTGCTCTGGGGGATGCCGATGATCTGGCCGACCTCCTCCACCGACTTCTCGTGGTAGTAGACGAGGTTGATGATCTCGCGATGCGCGGGTGACAGCTTCTGCACGCAGGCGCGCAGGATGGCGCTGGTGTCGCTGCGGTCGAGCGAGGTCTCCGGCGTCTCCGCATCGTCGGGAATCTGGCGCACGTCCTCCTGGTCGATGTCCTCGAAGCGGCGCTGGCGCATCGCGGTCAGCGCCTTGAAACGGGCGATCGACAGCAGCCAGGTCGAGACCTGGGAGCGGCCCTGGAACTGGCCGGCAGTCCGCCACACGTCCAAAAACACCTGGCTGACGAGGTCTTCCGCCGCGGTGGCGTCACGCACGATGCGCAGGATGAAGCGGTACACCCGCACATTATGCCGGCAATAAAGGATATGCATCGACGTCGGGTTGCCGCCGGCAATGCTCTCGAGAAGCATGTCGTCCGAAGTCGCCTGAGCGGCGATGATGCTCTGGCTGGCCTGGGCGTTGATGGCGATGACGTTCCGCATGGACTTGGCTCCCCGTAGCGCCGCAACCGAGCGGCGTTTCCTTGAGCCGAAGTGTTAATGAGCCAACGTTTCGGGACGTCTGCACGAAAAGGAGAAAATGGTTTCGTGCGCCGCCAAATTGTTTCGTCGGAGGGGAGGCGACGAAACATTCGGGGCAAAAAGTCGTGAAATTTCAATGTGCGGGAAATGCGGGGCCGGTGTTCGGCAGGGCAGGAACGAATTTCCGGGCCTTGCGTTCGGTCGCGCTAGACCCATTGCCGTCCTCCCGGAGCGCGAGGCGCGCAGCCAAGACGCCGGTCTCGTAGGGTGGGCAAAGGCGCAAAGCGCCGTGCCCACGAGCTCTCGCAATCATCCAGGGAATGGTGGGCACGCTTCCGCCTTCGCTCTTCGAGCTACGGCGGACAGGTCGCTTTGCCCACCCGCACCTGCTTGCGCGGCGCCGCCCCTACGCCTTCTCGCCCGCCGGCGAGAACAGATAGCCGCCGCCGCGGATGGTGCGGATCACGGCGGGCTTGGCCGGATCGGGCTCGATCTTGCGGCGGATGCGCATGATGCGGAGATCAACCGCGCGGTCGAAGGCTTCGGCGTCGCGCGCATTGGCCAATTCCAGCAGGCGCTCGCGCGACAGCACGCGCTTCGGATTGGCCGCGAACACTTTCAGCAGCCCGAACTCGGACGCGGTCAGCGGATGCTCGTTGCCCTCGTCGTCGCGCAAGGCCTGGGCTTCGAGGTCGAGCCATTTGGTGCCGAACCGCACCAGCTGCTCCTTGTCGGATTTCGCCGCCGCAGCTTCCGGCGCCGCCGCCTTGGCCGGCACGCTCCGCCGCAGTACCGAGCGGATGCGCGCCATCAGCTCGCGCAGCTCGCAGGGCTTTGCCACATAGTCGTCGGCGCCGAGCTCGAGCCCGACGACGCGATCGATCGGGCTCGCGGTTGCGGTGAGCATGATGACCGGCACGTTGATGCGGCTCTTGAGGTCGCGGATGATCGAGAGGCCGTCCTCCTCGGGCATGTTGAGATCGAGCACGACGAGGTCGGGCATGCTGCTGTCGATCGCAGTGCGCAAGGACTTGCCGCCGTCGCACAGCGTCACGGTGAAGCCGTGCATCTTGAGATAATCGCCGACCATCTCCCGGGCCGGGGCTTCATCGTCGACGATCATGATGTGCTGGCTTTGGGTCATGGTCTCTGCATCACGGCATTTCGGTCGCGGGGAGGGTGATGGTGAAGGTCGAGCCCTTGCCGGGCCCGTCGCTGTCGGCGGTCACCTCGCCGCCATGCATGTCGACGATACGCTTGACGATGGACAAGCCAAGTCCCGTCGAGCTTTCGCCGGCGGTCGGTTTTGCCGACAGCCGCTGGAACCGGCCGAACAGGCGGCCGAGATCCTCCGGGGACAGGCCGGCGCCCTCGTCGCTGACGCGGACGAAGGTGTCGCCGCCCTCATGGGTCACGGCGACGGCGATCTTGCCGCCGATCGGTGAGTACTTGATGGCGTTGCTGATGAGATTGTCGATCGCCTCGCGGATGCGGTCGGTGTCGCACATGGTGACGATGTTGGCCGGCGCGGCGACGCTGATCGCCTGCTGCTTGTTGACGGCGAGCGGCTGGTTGGCCTCGGCGACCTCCTTGACCAGGGCTGCGACGTCGACCGGCTCGCGGCGGATGGTGATGTCGAAGGCATCGGCCATCGCGTCCGAGATCAGATGGTCGACCATCGTGGTCAGCCGCTTGGTGGCGTCGCGGATGTGATCGACCTGGGCGACCACGCCGCTTTCCGAGGCGCCGGTCGAGATCAGCTCCTTCAGCATCTCGGTACGGCCGAGGATGACGCCGAGCGGATTCTTCAGATCGTGCGCCACTGTGCCCAAAATCTCGTTCTTGAAGCCGTTGGCGCGCTGTAGCCGCAGCCATTGCGCCGACAGGCGGCGGTTGGCCTGCATCAATGCGCGGGTGCGCTGGGCGACGCGGTCCTCCAGCTGCGTGTTGGCGTCCTGGAGCTGCTGGTAGAGGATGACGTTGTCGAACGCGATCGAGAGCCTGGAGGAGAAGATCTCGACCAGCGAGCGGTCGGTCTCGGACAGCTCGCGCTCGGCCTGCAGCAGCACCACCACCTCGCGGCCGCTGCCGGTGCGCAAATAGATCACGCTGCGATGGTCGGCGAATTCGTTCTTGCGGCGCTGGAACGCGGCCTCGACCATCTGGCGCAGTTCGGGGTCGAGCGCCTTCGACGTGGTGGTGCCGATGAAGCGGCTGTAGCAGCCGCTGCCGGCGAGCACGGAGAGCTCGGGGTCGATGCCGCCATTGTCGCGCAAGACCAGTATGCCGGCGCAATCGACGTTGAGCAGCGAGGCAAGCTGGGTCAGCACGCCCTCGGCGAGCCGCTGCATCGACTTGAAGTCGTACAGCGTCGAGGCGGCGTCGATGATGATCTCGAGCCCGCGCCGCGTCTGCACCATGCGCTCGAGCTGCTGATAGGAGCGCAGCGCCGCGGTCAGCGAGGTGAACAGCTTGTCCGCGGTGAGCTCGGTCTTGGCCTTGTAGTCGTTGATGTCGTACTGCACGATCACGCGCCGCTCGGGCGCCTGGCCGGGCTGTCCGGTGCGCAGGATGATGCGCACGGTCTCGTTCCGGATCTCGTTGCGGATGAACTCGACCAGCTCGAGGCCGGCGACGTCGGTCTCCATGATGACGTCGAGCAGCACGGCGGCGATGTCGCCGTGCTCGGCCATCAGCTTGCGGCCTTCCGCCGCGGAATAGGCCGACAGGATTTCCAGACCCTGGCCGTTCAGGCTGTAGTCGGACAGCGCGAAACGGGTGCCGTCATGCACGGCCGGATCGTCGTCGATGACGGCGATCTTCCATTTCCGGGCGTTGCTATCCTCCGACGCGGTACCGGTATCGTCGATCAGGTGGAGGACATCGTCCTGTTCGGCCATTGAGAAGTCCCGTCACTTTCTGTGCTTTGCGCGCCGCCCTTGGCGACCCGGGGCATGATAATGCGAAAAGTAGTGCCTTGTCCCAGCTTGGATTCCAGCATCATGCGCCCGCCGAGCTGCTGGGTGACGAGGTTATAGACGATATGCAGGCCAAGTCCCGTGCCGCCTTCATTGCGCCGGGTGGTAAAGAAAGGGTCAAAGGCCTGGCGCTGCACGTCCGGGGTCATGCCGGCCCCGTCGTCGGTGAAGATGAGCTCGACGTCGTCGGCCCCGCGCGGCCGCGCCGAGATCGTGATCGTGCCGGCGCGCCCGTCGGCGAAGGCGTGGTTGGCGGCGTTGAGGAACAGATTGGTCAGGATCTGGCCATAGGAGCCCGGATAGCCGTCGAGCAGCAGCCCCTCGGGCACGTCGACCTGGAGCGTGGTCGGCGAGCGCTTCAGCACCGGCCTGAGGCTTGCAATGATCTGGTCGGTGGCTTCGCTGAGCGAGAATTGCCGCCGCTCGGCATGGGAGCGGTCAACCGCGACCTGCTTGAACGACTGGATCAGCTCGCCGGCGCGCTGGAGATTGGCGACGAGCTGCTGCGAGGCATCGCGCGAGGACTGCACGAACTCCTCCAGCTGCGAGCGGCGCAGGCCGCCCTCGCCCTTGAGCTGGGCTTCGAAGATCTCGGTGCGCCGGGCGAAGCTGGAGGCTACGGTCAGGCTGATGCCGATCGGGTTATTGACCTCGTGCGCGACGCCGGCAACGAGACCGCCGAGCGCGGCCAGCCGCTCGGCGTCGATCAGATTCTGCTGCGCGGTGTTGAGCTCGAGCAGCGCGCTCTCGGCCTTCTCCTTGGATGCGCGCAATTCGTCCTCGGTCTCACGCTTCGCGATCGCGTTCTCGCGGAACACCTCGACCGCGCGCGCCATCGCGCCGACCTCGTCACGGGCCTTGGTGCCCTGCACCTCGCGGTCGAGGTCGCCGAGCGTGATCGCGCGCATCGCGGCCATGATCTGCTGCAGCGGCAGGCGGATCGACAGCGCGATCATCACACCGGCGGTGAGGATGATGCCGAGGAAGATCACCGCGATCGACAGCACCCGCCGCGAGATATCGGCCAGCGTGCGGTCAAAGGTTTCCTGCGCCTTCTGCTCGCGCCGGCGCATCTTGGTGGAGAGATCGTCGATGGCGCCGATTGCCTCGGCCTGGCTGGCGTCGATGCTGTTGCGCAAGAGCTCGGTGCGGCTTGCAAGCTGTTCGGAGAGCTTTGCAAAGCCCTCGCGGAGCGCGGCGGTGCGAGCTCCGAGCCGCCGCAAGGCCATCTTCTGCAGGTCGTTGTCGGCGAGATCGATCATCACCGGGATGGTTTTCTCGATCGTCTCGGTGTTGCGGCGCGCGTCGTCGGCCGCGCCCGACGAGAGTGACAGATAATAGGAATTGGCCGCCACCAGCATCGCGGTGAAGGCCTCGCGGGATTTCCCGAGCGAAGGCCAGATCAGCGCGTCGCGATGGCCGGTGGCGCCTTCGATGATGGAATAGAGGCCCGCCATGTCCCTGGCCGGGCCCTGCACCTGCTCCTCATAGGTCCTGGCGATGGTGGCCTGGACGCTGCGCAGCTCGCCGAAGCCGTTGAGGAAGCGGTCGGTGGTGCGCTCCAGCTCCTCGACCGAGCCCGACAGCATCGGGTCCTTGGCGGCGCGGTTGGACAGCGTGCCCAGCACCGCCTCGCGCAGCAAGAGGATCTCGGCGAACAGGTCCGGGCTCGGCTGGTTGATGTAGCGGTGGATCAGATTGTGCAGGCGTCCGGTCTCGCTTTCGAGCAGCGCCAGGATCCGGTCGGACTCGCGCACCTGGCGCACGTCGTCCCAGGCCGAGCCCAGCACCTGCGCGCCGTTCCAGATCATCGCCACCAGCACCACCACCACGGCGGAGTTCAGCGCCGCGATCGACAGGATGCGCCAGCGGATCGGCACCGCCCGCAGCACGCCGACGATGCGCGCGCGCGCCCTCCCGATCGGGCCGGGCGGCCTTTCCGCGGTCTCGCTATGTCCGAGCCCAGCCAAGAAGCTCTACTCCACCTTGCGAATGCGTTCGATCAGCGCGGCCGCCGCCGGATCGCGCCCGGCCTTCTCGTAGATTGCGGCCATCGCCTGCTCGAACGGCTTGCGGTCGATATCCCTGACGATGGTGACGCCCGCTTCCTGCGCCTTGCGCTGCGACTGCTCCTCCAGGTCGCGCCATTTCTCGCGCATGAACCGGCTGGAGCGCTGCGCGGCCTCCCGGAAGATGATCTGGTCGTCCGGCGACAGGCTCTGCCAGGCCTTCAGCGAGATCACCAGCACTTCGGGGCTCATCGTGTGCTCGGTGAGGGTGTAGTGGCCGGCATGTTTGTAATGGTCCGTCGTCACGAAGGATGGCCAGTTGTTCTCGGCGCCGTCGATCAAATGGTTGGTGAGCCCGGCGAGCACCTGCCCGTAGGGAAGCTCGACCGGCTCGGCACCGAGCGAACGGATCATCTGGCTCATCAACTCCGACTGCTGCACGCGGATCCGCAATCCCCTGAGGTCCGCGATATTCCTCACCGGGCGGACGCCGTTGTAGATCGACCGCGCGCCGGAATCGTAAAAAGCGAGCCCGACGAAGCCGTAGGGCTCGAAGCTGCCGAGGATCTCGCTGCCAACAGGCCCGTCCAGCACCTTCTGCATGTGCTCGATGGACCGGAACAGGAACGGCATGGCAAGCACGTTCATCGCCGGCACGAAATTGCCGATCAGCGCCACGTTGGTCCGGTTGAGGTCAATCGCACCGGCCCGGGTCTGCTCGATGGTCTCCTTTTCCTCGCCGAGCTGACGGGAGTGGAACACCTTGATCTCGTGGCGGCCGCCGCTGCGCTCGGCAATCAGGGCGCCCATGTAGCGCAGCGCCTGGACGGTCGGGTAATCCTCGGTCTGGGTGTCGGCGGCGCGAAATTCGCGCGCAAATGCGTCCGTCGCGCGCAAGCCCATCGAGACTGCGGCAAGCAGAAGCGCGACGAAGATCACCCCGGTCCGCGAGAGTTCGGCACGGCTCAGCACTGGCACACTCAACCCCTCAGTGGTGCAGTCTATGGCGGGAGGAAAAGGTTCAATGCAATCTAGCAAATGGTTAAGGGAAGGCCATCCCGCCCGGTTCCGCGGACCGATTGTGCGGCGCGGTTGGCGCTCATTCCCGGTTGAAACCGCAATTGCCGCGCCTTAAGCAGGGCGGCCGCCTTTGTCGTGCGGCTCGGGAAGAGCCATCTTGACTTCAACATTGCGCTTTTTGCAGGTCGTCGCCGCCGCCGCGGCCTTCACCTTTATCGCGCCGGCAAACGCCGCAACCGACATCGCGCTGTGGCACGCCATGTCCGGCGAGCTCGGCCGGCAACTGGACAAGCTCGCCGCCGACTTCAACGCCTCGCAGTCCGGCTACCGCATCGTGCCTGCATACAAGGGCAACTACACCGAGACGGTGACCGCCGCGATCTTCGCCTTCCGCTCGCGCAGCCAGCCAGCGATCGTCCAGGTCAATGAGGTCGCCACCGCCACCATGACCGCGGCCAAGGGCGCGATCTATCCGGTGTTCAGCCTGATGCGCGACCAGGGCGAGCCGTTCTCGCTAAGCGATTACCTGCCCGCGGTCTCCGGCTACTACACCGATGCGGCCGGCAATCTGTTGTCGTTCCCGTTCAATTCCTCGACGCCGATCCTGTACTACAACAAGACCATGTTCCGCGACGCCGGCCTCGATCCGGAGACGCCGCCGAAGACCTGGCCGGAACTGGGTGCGGCTGCAAAGCGCCTGCGCGATCGCGGCGCGCCTTGCGGCTTCACCACGTCCTGGCCGTCCTGGATCCATGTCGAGAATTTCTCCGCCTTCCATAATCTGCCGGTGGCGAGCCGCGCCAACGGCTTTGCCGGGCTGGATGCGGAATTGACCATCAACAATCCCTCGCTGGTGCATCACATCGCAGCGCTCAGCGAGTGGCAGAAGAGCAAGCTGTTCGACTATAGCGGCCGCGGCCAATCGGCTGAGCCACGCTTCCAGAAGGGCGAATGCGGCATCTTCATCGGCTCCTCGGCCACGCGCGCCGACATCAGGGCGAATTCGAAATTCGAGATCGGCTACGGCATGATGCCGTACTGGCCGGACATGAAGGGCGCGCCGCAGAATTCGATCATCGGCGGCGCCACGTTGTGGGTGCTGCGCGACCGTCCCCGCGAGGAATACAAGGGCGTGGCCCGGTTCTTCTCTTATTTGTCGCAGCCCGGCGTGCAGGCCGCCTGGCATCAGAACACCGGGTACTTGCCGATCACCCGTGCCGCTTTCGAGCTGACGCGGTCGCAAGGTTTTTACGAGCGCAATCCGGGCTCGGCGATCTCGTTCGAGGAGATCACGCTCAATCCGCCGACCGAGAATTCGAAGGGCATCCGGCTCGGCTCCTTCGTCCTGATCCGCGGCGCGATCGAGGACGAGCTGGAGCAGGCCTTCGCCGGCCACAAGAGCGCGCAAGCCGCGCTGGACTCCGCCGTCGAACGCGGCAACAAGCTGCTCCGCCAGTTCGAGCGCGCAAGTCCGGAGCGGTAGGGTAGTGCGCGCGCCTCGTCCTTCGAGACGCCCGCCTTCGGCGCGCTCCTCAGGATGAGGCTAAGCAGCATCGGTGCCTGTCGATAATGCTGCCGCGCACTCAGCTCCTCATCCTGGGGAGCCCGCACAGCGGGCGTCTCGAAGGATGGCCGCAGGGAATTTGATCTGATTGAATTTGCAATGTCGATGACACTCCCTCACTTCACCCACGCCGAAAGCTTCCGCGCCTTCCGCTCCGATGCGCCGCGTTGGTTTCCAATCGCGCTCGACATCGCACGCGGCCACGGTCTCGATACCAGCGCGCCGCACGTGTTTGCGACCGGCACCAATCTGGTGGTCGGGCTCGGCGACAAGCTGATCCTGAAAATCTTCCCGCCGCTCTTGCATGCGCAGTTCGTCTCAGAGCGCGGCTCGCTCGCGCAGCTCGCTGGCCATCTCGATCTGCCGATCCCCGAGATCGTCGCCGAAGGGACGCGCGACGGATGGCCATACCTGATTATCACGCGCCTTGCCGGCACGCTCGGCTCGGAGGTGTGGCCGCAACTGCCGGAAGACCAGAAGGAGCGCCTGCTGCGCCAGATCGGCGAGACCATCGCCGCCGTGCAGCGTGCCCCGCTCGGGCCGCTTGCACTGATCGAGCCGCGCTGGGACGATTTCATGCGCCAGCAGATGCAGGGTTGCCGTGCCAGGCACGAGCGTCTTGGCCTTGCGCCGAAATTCCTCAAAGGGCTCGACGATCTCCTGCGCGACGCGGCCAAGCTCATTCCGATGGATGCGCCGCCGGTGATCCTGATCGGCGAGTACATTCCGGAGAACTTTCTGCTCGCCTGCGACGACGGGCAATGGTCGCTCGCTGGTCTGTTCGACTTCGGCGACGTGCTGGCGGGATGGCGAGATTACGATCTGCTCGGCCCCGGCGCGTTCATGGCGGCCGGGCGGCCGGGGAGGGTGCGGAGCCTGCTCGAAGGCTTTGGCTATGCGAAGCTCGACTATGCGCTCAAGCGCCGGCTGACGGCCCTAATGCTGCTGCACCGCGCCAGCGACCTCAACAGCCACATCTGCATCGAGGGCTGGCAGGAGAAGGCGGCGGATCTCATCGAGCTGCAGGAGCTGATTTGGGCGGAGTGAGCACTCGCGGAGCCGCGAGGCTCCGGCGTGCCCGCTAGCCCTTGGACTGGATCAGCTGGGCCGCCTTGGTCAACACCCCGACAATGGCGCTGAGTCCGGAGCCGTGACCAGCGGTGGCCTGCTTGATCAGACCCGCAAAGACGGAGCGGCACTGGGAAATTGCCGAGAGTGCCTGAGCCTTGTTGCTCGCAGCCCGCAACTGCGAAGCTGCGGCCTGCAACGCACTACGTGCCTCGGGAGGATCCCATTTGTTGAGCGTCCCGCTCATGCGATCCAGCACGCCTGCCACGCAGTCGTAGAGCACCTTGCCGGCGGTGGCGCTGCACGATTGCAGGCCGGCACTGCCGACTGCGGCGGCCGCGGATGCTCCACCTCCGGCGTACGCAGGGCCTGCCGCCGGCAGAGCGGCTCCGACCAGGAGCAATACCAAGATGGTGCGAAGGCGTGCCTTCGTCGAGCTGACTACGTCATTTCTGGTCGCCATGATGCGGTCCTCCTCTGTGCTCCTGTCCCGTCGGCCCTATCCCTTGGCCTGGATCATTTGCGCCGCTCGTGCCAGCACGCCGGCGATGGCGCTGAAGCCGGTCGTCGTTTTCCCTTCTGCCTTCCACCGCTGGATGATGCCAGAGAACACCGAACGGCATTGTGCGATGGCGGAGAGAGCCTGGGCCTTGTTGGTAGCGGCCCGTAGCTGGGATGCCGCGCTCTGCAGCGCGCTTCGCGCTTCCGCTGGGGCTCGTTGGTCGAGGCTGCTGCTCATCCTGTCGAGCACGTTCGCGACGCAATCGTAAAGCGGCTTGCCTGCGTTGGCCCTGCAGGAATTGAGGCCCGCCTGGCCAACCTCAGCGGCTGAACCCGCGTGAGCCATGCTGCCCAGCGGAGCCGCCGCAATCAGCAAGGCTAGTGCCAGCATCCGCAGATCCGAGCGCTGGCGGCCCCTGCGGGCTCCAGGAGTCAGCGTCGTCATGAAAGTCCCCCTTATCGCGGTGCCGTTGGAGTCACCGCATTGCCAACCGTGAACTCGCACGGCACCGTCGTCAGTCTAGGTTCACCTTTAAGCGCGAACAGCCGCTCCCACTGTGATCTGCGGCACACGACGCCGCCCGGCGCGTCCTCGACGATCACGACGGCGTAGAGTCGGTCGCGCTTCTGGAAGGCCTTGATGGTGGTGTCCTCGGGAAAGGTCTGGAGCAGGGTCAGCACGCCATGGCCGCTGTCGGCATCGGCGGCGATGCCGGCGATTCCCGAGATGGTGCGCCATTTACCGCTCTCGATCGTCGCACCGATGAAGGTGCCCTCAGTGACCGTGTTCTGAAGGATCTTCTGCTTCAGGAATTCCGTGCCGAGTTCGCCGCTCTGGCGCAGCCGGTTCTTCAGGCTAGGCGAGTAGAAGATCTTGTCCGTGCCGCCCTGAAATACGATGGTCGTCCCCTCTGGCCCGCCGGCAATCAGGTTCTGGAATTCGCGTCCGCTGAGCACGCCGGCCGAGGCCGGCATCGCTTGCAGGATTGTCAGCGCACCAGCCATCACCAGCCGGCACAGGATCAATCGGGATATCGAGCAGGGATTTTGGCGCCGCATGGAGGGTAAAAATATGATTGCTGAAAATTCAATCCTAGATATTGCGCCGGTCACTCGTCAATCTGATGAATCTCTTCGTCGTCGCCCGGCATGACAGATCAGCAGCATTTGCGTAACGTCGGTCACGTAATGATGGTGTGATGGTACGGATGCGAAGAAGTCGTCTTGCGGTGTTGTTTGCCGCCGCACTCATGTGGCTGGCGGCCGGCTGCGCGTGCGCCGCAACGGAGGCGCGGAAGCCGGTCGCGGATTCGGCACCGCGCCTTGCACTGGTGATCGGCAATGCTCGTTACGCAAAGCTTGGCACGCTCGCCAATCCCGGGCGCGATGCGCATTTGATGGCGGACAGGCTGCGGCAGACCGGCTTCGAGGTCACGTCGGTCGCCGACCGCGACTTGAAAAGCCTGTCGCAGGATGTCGAGGAGTTTGCGCTGAAGGTCAAGGCGCGCGGCCCGGCGGCTGTCGCCGTGCTCTATTATGCCGGTCATGGCGTCGAGAGTGACGGCGTCAATTACATCGTGCCTGTGAACGCCGATATCAAGCGGCGCGCCGACATCGGACCGCAATCGCTCAGCGTCAAGCGTGTCGCCGATCGCCTGTCCGGCGCCGGCAATGCGCTCAACATCCTCATCGTCGATGCCTGCCGTGATAATCCGTTTCCATCAGGCGTGGCCGGAAGCGAGACGCTCGGGGGGCTGGTGCCGATGGGCGCCGTCTATGGCGTGTTCATCGCCTCGGCGACCGGCTCGGGCAAGGTCGCCCTCGACGGCGAGGACGGCCATAGCCCGTATACCAAAGCGCTGGCGGATGCGATGACGGTGCCCGGCGAACGGCTGGAGGACGTCTTCAAGAGCGTGCGCCGCCAGGTGCGGCTTTCAACCGGCGAGCAGCAGATCCCCTGGGAATCCACCTCGCTTGAGCTCGACTTCTTCTTCGTGCCGCCGCCGCCTCCACCAAGCCAGGCCGCGCAATTGCTCGCGGCGGCGAAGGAGACCGGCAATGTCGCGCTATATGATCTCCTGATCGACCGCTTCCCGGAAAGCCCGGAAGCGGTCGAGGCGCGCGCCGCCGCCGGGGAGCTGAAAAAAAGGGCGGGCGCCACCGGGGCTCCAGCCTCCTCCGCCGCGTCGCTGGTGCTCGACCGCGCGCGACAGACCCGTGCGCCGGAAGCCTACGACCTCGTTGCCTCGCTATTTCCGGATACGCCCGAGGCCGACGAGGCGCGCGGCGCGGCCTCGCGCCTGCGCGAGATCACCGTGCTCGACAGCGCCGGGCCGACCTATGAGGGCCGCGAGCTGGTGCAGCTCATCCAGGCCCAATTGGCGCGGCTCGATTGCTTTGCCGGCGAGCAAGTCGGGATGTTCGATGCCGCCACCATCCAGGGCCTGCGCCGCGCTTCGCTGCTCTCCGACGAGCGCTTCCTCTGGTATCGCCCGACCATGGCCGCGTTGCGAGCGCTGAAGAAGGTCGATAGCCATGATGGCTGCGCTAGGCAAAGGACAGTTGCGGCGCCCCGCTGCCTGCGCGTCAACAATGAGGACTTTTGCCAGTAGGAGGCTGCCTTTCAAGCGGGCCGCGAACTCATTCTGTCTATTTTTTGAGCAATTCATCATGTTTGTATGCAATGTAAGATTTCGACACTCTCCATTCGGCCGATGGGAAGTATGAATCGAGTTTTGACTTCAAAAGGTTAGGCCTAGCTTAAACTCCCGTTAAGCCTTGGCACGAACCTTGCGAATCCGCTTCCAACCAAAAACGTTTGTGTTGGAGCCATTTCATGAAGCGCCGCGATTTTCTCAAGTCCGTTTCCGGATTGGCCGCTGGAGCTGCGCTTCCGGCCATGCCGCAGGTCATCTCCACCGCCTATGCCGACGCCCGTTCGGAAACGCTGCTGATCGTCTCGGAGGGCGGCCCGAACAATCTCGACATCCACGGCATCGGCACCAACGTGCCCGGCTATGAGGTGTCCTGGAATTGTCACGACCGTCTGATCAGCCACGAGATGAAGAGCGGCCCGGGCGGCGTGCCCTATTACGACCGCGACAAGTTCAAGGGCGAGCTCGCCGAAGACTTTAGGATCGACGACATGTCGGTCACCTTCAAGCTGCGCAAGAACGCCAAATTCCACGACGGCACGCCCGTCACCGCCAAGGACGTGAAGTGGTCGCTCGACCGCGCCGTCAGCGTCGGCGGCTTTCCAACCTTCCAGATGAGCGCGGGCTCGCTCACCAAGCCGGAGCAGTTCGTCGTGATCGACGACTATACCGTGCGCGTCGACTTCCTGAAGAAGGACAGGCTGACCATCCCCGATCTCGCCGTGATCGTGCCCTGCATCGTCAACTCCGAGCTGGTCAAGAAGAACGCCAGCGAGAAGGACCCCTGGGGTCTCGAGTTCACGAAACAGCAGACCGCGGGCTCCGGCGCCTACAAGGTGACGAAATGGACCGCCGGCACCGAGGTCATCATGGAGCGCAACGACGATTGGGTTTGCGGTCCGCTGCCGAAGATCAAGCGCGTGATCTGGCGCATGGTGCCGCAGGCCGGCAACCGCCGCGCGCTCTTGGAGCGCGGCGATGCCGACATCTCCTACGAGCTGCCGAACAAGGACTTTCAGGAGATAAAGGCGAACGGCAAGCTCAACGTGGTGTCGCTGCCGTTCTCCAACGGCATCCAGTATATCGGCATGAACGTCACCAAGCCGCCGTTCGACAATCCCAAGGTGCGTCAGGCGGTGGCCTACGCGCTGCCCTATCAGAAGATCATCGACGCGGTGATGTTTGGCCTGGCCAACCCCATGTTCGGCGCAGCGAAGGACAAGCCGACCGAAATCGCCTGGCCGCAGCCGCACAAATATAACACCGACATGGACAAGGCGAAGGCGCTGCTCGCCGAAGCCGGCTACGCCAATGGTTTCGAGACCACGATCTCGTTCGACCTCAACTTCGCCGGCGTCAACGAGCCGCTCTGCGTGCTGGTGCAGGAGAGCCTGGCTCAGATCGGCATCAAGACCACCATCAACAAGGTGCCGGGCGCCAACTGGCGCACTGAATTGAACAAGAAGGAGATGCCGCTCTTCACCAACGTATTCTCGGGCTGGCTCGATTACCCCGAGTACTTCTTCTACTGGTGCTATCACGGCAACAATTCCGTCTTCAACACCATGAGCTACAAGTCGGCCGAGATGGACAAGCTGATCGACGGCGCGCGCACCGCCGCCGCGAGCGGCGACAAGGCGGTCTACGATGCCGACGTGAAAGGCTTCGTCGATCTCGCCTTCACCGACATCCCACGCATCCCGCTGTACCAGCCCTTCGTCAACGTCGCGATGCAGAAGAACATCAGCGGCTATCAGTACTGGTTCCACCGCAGGCTGGACTATCGCGCGCTGGCGAAGGGGTGAGAGAGGCGAATAGTGAGTGGCGAATAGCGAATAGGGGGAAGTGATGGCCGATAGCCGCGAGTATCCATTCGCCACTCGCTATTCGCCATTCGCGCGAGCGGAGCGAGTATCATGCTGACCATGATCGGCAAGCGCCTGATGTTCGCGATTCCCTCGCTGATCGGCGTGGTCATCGTCACCTTCCTGCTGACGCGCGCGTTGCCGGGTGATCCCGCCGCCTACTTCGCCGGTCCCGCAGCGACGAAAGAAGCCGTCGAGCAGATCCGCAAAAAGCTCGGCCTCGACAAGCCGCTGATCGAGCAGTTCTTCCGCTACACCAATGACCTCGCCCATGGCGATTTCGGCAATTCGCTCACCACGGGGCAACCGGTGGCGGCCGAGATCCGCAACCGCCTGCCGGCTTCGGCCGAGCTGACGCTGCTCGGCCTCATCGTCTCTGTCGTCATCGCGATCCCGCTCGGTGTGCTGGCGGCAACGCGGCCGGGATCATGGATCGATCATCTCTGCCGGGTCACCACGACATCAGGCGTATCGCTGCCGGTGTTCTTCACCGGCCTCGTGCTGGTCTATGTCTTCTACTTCAGGCTCGGCTGGTCGCCGGCGCCGCTCGGCCGTCTCGACGTGTTCTACAGCGCGCCGCCGACGGTCACCGGCTTCTATCTGATCGACACGCTGATCGCGCGCGATTTCGAGGCGTTCCGCTCCGCGCTAAGCCAGCTCATCCTGCCAGCAACGACGCTCGCGATCTTTTCGCTCGCGCCGATCGCGCGCATGACGCGGGCCTCGATGCTGGCGGTGCTGGCGTCCGAATTCGTCCGCACCGCGCGCGCCAGCGGCCTGTCGCCGGCAACCGTGATCGTCACCTACGCCTTCCGCAACGCCATGCTGCCCGTCATCACCACGCTCAGCATGGTGTTCTCGTTCCTCCTGGGCGCCAACGTGCTGGTCGAAAAAGTGTTCGCCTGGCCCGGCATCGGCTCCTACGCGGTGGAAGCGCTGATCTCGTCGGACTTCGCGCCGGTGCAGGGTTTCGTGCTGACCATGGCGGTGATGTACGTGCTGCTCAATCTCGTGATCGACATTCTCTACGGAGTGATCGATCCGCGCGTGCGGCTGGAAGGGTAGGGGTGAAAGATGAGCTCCGTTGCACCTGCTGTTGAACCTGCCGGTCCGGCGCGGACCTCGGGATTGGTCGCCGTCCTCGAACAGACCCGCTACGTGCTCGGCGAGAACAAGGTCACGGGCTTCGCCTTCGCCCTGCTGATCCTGATCCTCATTGCCGCGATCTTCGGCCCCTATGTGGTGCCCTATGATCCGCTGGCGTCCGACACCGCCGCGGCGCTAAAACCGCCGTCGGCGGCGCACTGGTTCGGCACCGACCAGCTCGGGCGCGATATTTTCAGCCGCGTCATCGTCGCGACCCGGCTCGATACTTTCATCGCGATCGCCTCCGTCGCGCTGGTGTTCCTGATGGGCGGCCTCGCTGGCATTGCCGCGGGCTATTTCGGCGGCTGGACCGACCGCATCGTCGGCCGCATTGCCGATACCATCATGGCCTTTCCGCTGTTCGTGCTGGCGATGGGCATCGTCGCCGCGCTCGGCAACACCGTGCAGAACATCATCCTCGCGACCGCCATCGTGAACTTCCCGCTCTATGCCCGCGTCGCGCGCGCCGAAGCGAACGTTCGCCGCAATGCCGGCTTCGTGCAGGCCGCGCGTCTGTCCGGCAACGGCGAGTTCCGCATCCTGCTGGTGCATATCCTGCCCAACATCATGCCGATCATGATCGTGCAGATGTCGCTGACCATGGGCTACGCCATCCTCAATGCCGCCGGCCTGTCCTTCATCGGCCTCGGCGTCCGTCCGCCGACCGCCGAATGGGGCATCATGGTCGCTGAAGGCGCCGGCTTCATGGTCTCAGGCGAATGGTGGATCGCGCTCTTCCCCGGCCTTGCACTGATGATCGCGGTGTTCTGCTTCAACCTCCTCGGCGACGGCCTGCGCGACATCGTCGACCCCCAGCGGAGGACGTGATGGCAAAAATCCGTCGAAAATTCCCCAACGATTCCAGCGCCATTCTACTGTGCATGGGGTTGTTTTCGCACTTTTTGATCGGCAGGCCCGCATGACCGCCCAGCCGCTGCTCGATGTTCAGGACCTCACCGTCGAATTCACCACCCGTCGCGGCATCGTCAAAGCCGTGCAGCACGTCAACATCTCCGTCGCCAAGGGCGAGACGCTCGCCATCGTCGGCGAGTCCGGCTCGGGCAAGTCGGTGACGTCCTATGCGGTGATGCGCATCCTCGACCGCGCGGGGCGGATCGCTGAGGGCTCGGTGATGTTCTCCGGCATCGACGTCAAGGCCGCCACCGAGGACCAGATGCGCGATCTGCGCGGCCGCGAAGTCTCGATGATCTTCCAGAACCCGCGCGCCGCGCTGAACCCGATCCGCAAAGTCGGCGACCAGATCGAGGACGTGCTGCGCACCCATGTGCAGCAGGCCCAGGTCACAGATGGCGGCGAGAAGGCGATCGAGGCGCTGGAGCAGGTCAAGATCGCCCGCCCGCGCGAGCGCTACCACGCCTATCCGTTCGAGCTGTCGGGCGGCATGTGCCAGCGCGTCGTCATCGCGCTCGCGCTCGCCTGCAATCCGCAACTGCTGATCGCGGACGAGCCGACCACCGGCCTCGACGTCACCACCCAGAAGGCGGTGATGGACCTGATCGTCGAGCTGACCAAGCGTAAGGCGATGTCGACCATCCTGATCACGCATGATCTGGGTTTGGCCGCAGCCTATTGCGACCGCGTCGTGGTGATGGAGAAGGGCCGGGTGGTCGAGACCGCCAAGGCTGCCGACATTTTTGCCAACCCGCAGCACCCCTACACCAAGAAGCTGATGCGCGCGACGCCGCGGCTGGGCGTGAGCTTGCGGGACTTGCTGCCGGAGGAAGAGGGAGTAACCCCATCCGCATCCGTCGCCGCTACGCCCGACCAACGCGTCACACAAAGCGATGAGAAAAGCGTGCAACCGCTCCTCCTCGTCGACAAGCTCGTGAAAGAATACCCCCGCCAGGGCGCGACCGCCGTGCTTGGAAAACTGTTCGGCCGCAAGCCGCCGGTGGACCCCGATGTGTTCCGCGCGGTCGACGGCATCAGCTTCTCGATCAGCCATGGCGAGAGCGTTGGTCTCGTCGGCGAATCCGGCTGCGGCAAATCGACGACGTCGATGATGGTGATGCGGCTGCTGGACCAGACCTCCGGCCTGATCCAGTTCGACGGCGAGGACATCTCCGGCGTCGCACCATCCGCCTTCGCCCGGCTGCCGCAGCGCAGCCGCATCCAGATGGTGTTTCAGGATCCGACCGACAGCCTCAATCCGCGCTTCACCGCAGTGCGCGCCATCGCGGACCCCATCATGCAATTGGGCGACATTAGGGGCCGCGACGCGCTGCGCGCCCGCTGCGAGGAGCTGGCGACCATGGTTGGCCTGCCGCACAATCTGCTCGACCGCTTCCCGCACCAATTGTCCGGCGGCCAGAAGGCCCGCGTCGGCATCGCGCGTGCGATCGCTCTGCATCCGAAGCTCGTCATCCTGGACGAGCCGACGGCGGCGCTGGACGTCTCGGTGCAGGCCGTGGTGCTCAATCTGCTTCAGGACCTCAAGGCGCGGCTAGGTATGAGTTATCTGTTCGTCTCGCATGATTTGAACGTGGTGCGCTTGCTGTGCGATCGTGTCATTGTGATGCGGACGGGACGGATCGTCGAGGAGGGCTCTTCCGAGCAGGTGCTCGGCGATCCCAAGGACGACTACACCAAGGAACTGCTGACGGCGATCCCGCATCCGCCGCTGCAGGTCCACTGAGAGTGCACTGATTGTTGGGAAGCGCGATGGCCGAACCTCTGGACGACTATATCGACGCCGTATCGAAAGCGCTGGCGCTGCCGGTCGAGGAGGCCTGGCGGCCCGCGGTGCGGGTCAACCTCGAAGTGTCGCTGCGCCTTTCCCGCCTGGTCGACGAATTCGCGCTGCCGGACGAGACCGAGCCGGCGCCGATCTTCACGGCCTGATGCTGTCATGACCACCAAGCCAGAAATGACCGCCGCCGAAATCGCAAGCGCGGTCGCATCCCGCAAGATGTCCGCGCTCGATGCCACCGAAGCCGCACTCGCGCGCATCAAGCAGCACGACACTATCCTCAATTCCTTCACCGACATCACCGCGGATCGCGCCCGTGCCAAAGCGCGCGCGATCGATGCCGATATCGCGGCCGGAAAGGAAGTCGGCCCGCTTGCCGGCGTGCCCTTCGCGGTGAAGAACCTGTTTGACGTCGCGGGGCTGCCAACGCGCGCCGGTTCGAAGATCAACCGTGACCTCGCACCGGCCAAGCGTGACGCCACGCTGATCGAGCGC
The DNA here is from genome assembly GCF_023074075.1 of Bradyrhizobium sp. 138. Taxonomy (GTDB): domain Bacteria; phylum Pseudomonadota; class Alphaproteobacteria; order Rhizobiales; family Xanthobacteraceae; genus Bradyrhizobium. Next base: position 184,341 of record NZ_JADPKT010000094.1, read on the forward strand.
ATGGAAGCCGCCGGCGCCGTGCTGGTCGGCGCGCTCAACATGGGCGAATACGCTTACGACTTCACCGGCGAGAACGTCCATGACGGTCCCTCGCGCAATCCGCATGATACGACGCGCATGACCGGCGGCTCCTCCGGCGGTTCCGGCAGCGCCGTCGGCGGCGCACTGGTGCCGATTGCGCTCGGCTCGGACACCAACGGCTCGATCCGCGTGCCGTCCTCGTTCTGCGGCATCTTCGGTTTGAAGCCGACCTATGGAAGACTGTCGCGGGCGCGTTCCTTTCCGTTCGTCGCAAGCCTCGATCATCTCGGCCCGTTCGCGCGCTCGGTCACCGATCTCGCGCTCGCCTATGACGTGATGCAGGGCCCGGATGCGGAAGACAGCGCCTGCACGACGCGCGGCCTTGAGCCGACGCTGCCGCTGCTCGCCAATCCGGTCTCGGACCTGCGGATTGCCATCGCGGGCGGGTATTTCCAGAAGAATGTGTTCCCGGAAGCGGTCGAGGCCGTCGGCCGCGTTGCCAAGGCGCTTGGTGCAACGCAGGTGGTCGAGATCCCCGAAGCCGCGCGCGCCCGCGCGGCAGCCTATGTCATCACCACCACTGAAGGTGCCTCCCTTCACCTCGATCGTCTGCGTACGCGGCCGAACGATTTCGATCCGGCGGTGCGCGACCGGCTGATCGCCGGCGCGATGGTGCCTGCTCCCATGGTCGACCGCGCGCAAAAATTCCGCCGCTGGTACCGCGCTCAGCTTGCCGAGATCTTCAAATCCGTCGACGTGCTGCTGGCGCCGGCAACGCCCTGCACCGCGCCAAAGCTCGGCCAGGTCAATTTCAATCTCGATGGCGTCGAGCTGCCGGTGCGCGCCAATATCGGTATCCACACCCAGCCGATCTCATTTATCGGCCTGCCGGTCGTCGCGGTGCCCGTGCCGCTCGAGCCGCTGCCGATCGGCGTGCAGATCATCGCCGCGCCCTGGCGCGAGGACATTGCGCTGCGCGTCGCCTACGCCCTGGAGAAGATGGGCGTTGTGTCAGCACCCACGCCAAGGGGACTTTAAGAGGAATTTGAAATGGAGATCGATCTCCCCGACGTGATCGCGGAAGTCAAAGCCGCATTCGATCGTTATGAGCAGGCCCTCGTCAGCAACGACGTCGCCGTGCTCGGTGAGCTCTTCCGCAACGATCCCCGCACATTGCGCTACGGCATCGGCGAGAATCTCTATGGCTACGAGGCAATCAGCGGCTTCCGCGCCGGCCGCTCGCCGGTCGGCCTCAACCGTCGCACTGCAAAGACCGTGATCACCAGCTATGGCCGCGACGCGGCCGTTGCGTCCACCCTGTTCTATCGCGACACGGCGCCCGGCAAGGTCGGCCGGCAGATGCAGACCTGGATTCGTTTCCCCGAGGGCTGGCGCGTCGTCGCCGCCCATGTCAGCATCATCGACGCGCCGAAAGAGACCGCATGACGCTCGACGAGTTTCCGCGAGAGACACCGCCGACTGAGCCGGTGGTGCCGCGCGTCGATCGTCCCTCGGCATCGGTGCAGAAGGTCACGCGCGCCGAGGAGCTGCGGCTGCAACTCGCCGACGAGATCGTGCGCGGTGCCCTGGCCCCCGGCGCGCCGCTGGACGAGACAGATATTGCGCGCCGTTTCAGCGTCTCGCGGACACCGGTGCGCGAGGCGCTGCGTCAGCTCGTGGCAAGCGGCCTCGTCGAAGCGCGTGCCCACCGCGGCGCGGTGGTGGCGCAGCCCTCGATCGAGCGTCTCAAGAGCATGTTCGAAGCGATGGCCGAGCTCGAGGCGCTGTGCGCTGGTCTTGCCGCCGAGCGTATGTCCGCGGCCGAGCGCCACGGCCTGGAGGCCGTCCACGAGGAGCTGCGGGTCTTAAGCTACACCGGCAATCCCGATCGCTTTCACGAGGTCAACGAGCGCTTCCACAACGCGATCTATGCCGGCTCGCAAAACGGCTACATTGCCGAGATCACGCTGGCGACGCGCGTGCGCGTGCAACCGTTCCGCCGCGCCCAGTTCCGCAATCTCGGACGTCTCGCTAAATCGCAAGCCGAGCACGACCGCGTCGTCGTCGCCATCATGCGCGGCGACAAGCAGGGCGCTGCATCCGCGATGCGCGCGCATATCGAGCTGGTGCGCGGCGAGTACGAGATCTACGCGGTGTCGGTGTAGAGCCGAACACCCGGTGCCGTAGGGTGGGCAAAGGCGCAAAGCGCCGTGCCCACGATCTTTTCATGAAGGACGAGATCGTGGGCACGCTTCCGCCTTCGCTCTTCGAGCTTCGGCGGACAAGTCGCTTTGCCCACCCTACGGGAGCTACGTCTTGGCGGCTTCCGCCACATACGCGCGCCATCCCCCAAACGCGGTGATATCCCGCGCCTCGCCTAGCACCTTCGGCTCGACGAGAAACCCCTTCACGTTGCGTCCATCCGCGAGCTGCACCGTGCCGATCGCCATTGGCGAAGGAATCGCGTTGACGAACCTGCCGAAGGCGGACGACGACAGCGACCAGATCTCCAGCTCGATCGCGGCGCCCTTGCCTGCCGCGACGCGCAGCAGGCCGGGCTTTGGCGGCGTGGTCTTCAGCGCGTAGAGCTTGTAGTCCGGCGCCGTCCTGGTCGCCTCGATTAGGTGGCCGTTCAGCGTCGTCAACTCGCCGTTCAGCACCATGCCGGACAGATGCGCGCCGACCACCGCGATCGCAATGTCGTCGCCGCTGCTTGCCGGCAGCGGCGCGAGCGGTGCCTGCGCCACGCTCTTTGCACCGAGGGTCAGCTTTGTATCCGCATGGAATACGCGGCCGATGCTGGCCAGCATCGCATCGCGTCCTGCGGGCGCGAGCAGCGTGATGCCGAACGGAATGCCGTCGGCGCGCATCGATGCCGGCACGGCAAGGCCGCAGAGATCGAGCAGATTGACGAAATTGGTGTAGGTGCCGAGGCGGCTGTTGAGCTCGATCGGATTGGCGAGCACCTGCGCGGTCGTGTAGGCCGTCGGCGCTGTCGGCAGCACCAGCGCGTCGATATTGGCAAAGGTGCGCTCGGCGATCTTGCGCAGGCCCTGCAGGCGGTAGAGCGCCGAAAAGGTATCGGCCGCCGTCAGCCGCGCGCCGGCCGCGGTGATCTCGCGCGTCACCGGATGAATCGCATCCGGCGCGGACGCGAGCAGATCCTTGATCACGAGATAGCGCTCGGCGACCCACGGGCCCTCATAGAGCAGCCGCGCCGTCTCGTAGAACGGCTCGAGGTCGAACTCGACCAGCGTTGCGCCGAGCGAAGTCCAGCGCTTCAACGCATCGCTGTAGGCGGCCTCCGCCTTCTTGTCGCCGAAGAAGATCAGCTGCCCGTTGCGCGGCACGCCGAGGCGCAGGTTTGCGGTAAACGGTGTGAGCGCGCCCAGCGGCCGGTCACGCGAGAACGGATCGGCCTGGTCTGGCCCCGCCATCACCGACAGAGCGAGCGCGGCGTCGTCGACGGTCAAGGCGAACACCGAGACGCAGTCGAGCGTGCGGCAGGCCGGTACCAGGCCCGCATTCGAGATCATGCCGAGGCTCGGTTTCAGCCCGACGATGTTGTTGAGCATCGCCGGGACGCGGCCTGAGCCGGCAGTGTCGGTGCCGAGTGACAGCGGAACGAGGCCGGCGCCGACGGCGACGGCGGAGCCGGAGCTCGATCCGCCGGGAATGAGATCCTCACGGATCGAGTTCTTGGGAATGCCGTAAGGCGAGCGCACGCCGACGAGCCCGGTTGCGAACTGGTCGAGATTGGTCTTGCCGATGATGATGGCGCCGGCGGCACGCAGCCGCGCCACCGCGGTCGAATCGTGTGTGGGGGTGGTGGAAAAGGCCGGGCAGGCCGCGGTCGTCGGAAATCCCAGCGCGTCGATATTGTCCTTCACCGCAACCGGCACGCCATAAAGCGGCAGTTCGGCGGCATCCGCGCGCGCGGCCAGCTTCTCGGCTTCCGCCACCGCATCCTTCTCGTCGCGCAGGCTGATGAAGATGGCGGGATCGTTGTGGTCATGGATGCGCTGATAGGTCCGCGTGACCGTCTGCGCCGGCGTCAGCGTGCCCGCGCGATGCGCGGCCACAATCGCGGCGATCGTTTCAGGCTGCTCGGCCCCCATGGCGACAAAACTCCGGCAATTCGTCTTCGCCCGGAGCGAAGCAAGCGATGTGCCATTGTGTACAATATCCGGGCAGCTCGATTGCTCCGGATATTATCGTGTGATCAGTGGCTTGGGAGATGTTTCGATGGCCGGACCGGCGGCCGCGCCGGCGCCCTGTGACGGGCATCTGCCCAAATCATGGGCAGTGGAGTTCAGGTGAAGCCGGCGAGGATGCGGAGCAGGTGGGCCCGGTTCTCCTTGCCGATCTTCGCCTCGACGTTCCGCTCGTGCTCGGCCGCGAGCCGCTTGAACTTCGCCAGTGCCGTCTCGCCCGGCGCGGTGAGATGCAGCGCATGTGAGCGCCGGTCCGCCTTCGACTTGATGCGCTTCACCAGCTTGCGCTGTTCGAGGCTGTCGAGCAGGTGCACCAGCCGGGCGCGCTCGATGCCGAGGCGCTTGGCCACGGCCATCTGCGACAGGCCCGGATTGGCGCCGATCACCGTCAGCACCGAATATTGCGTCGGCCGGATGTCGACATCGCCGAGCGTTCGGATGAAATCCTGGAAGATCCAGATCTGGAAACGCCGCACCGCATAGCCGGCGTGCCCGACCAGCGCGTCGAGGCCGACATCGTCGGCGATATCGCGGGGCGCCGGGCCATTGCCGGCGCGCTTGCGTGGGGAGGGGCGGGCGTCGGCCCGGGCTGCACTGGCTGTCACGTCAAGGTCTCCTGCCGCGCAAACCCTAGCGCTTCGGCGGGCCAAGCGAAAGATTGTTGTTGACGACAACAATTGTCGTGCCCAACATTATGGCCAAAGCAACGCGGAACGAAGCCGCGGCCAATCCCGTGACCGGGCGGAGGGAGGAAACACATGACAGTCGCCCCATGCGGTGACGTTGCAGGCCTGTTCGCTAGCCCGCGGACCGTCGCAGAGCATCGCGCCGACGGCAGCATCGTGCTGCGCTCGCCCGATCCATTGCGCGATGGCGCGCGCTGCGTCGGCGACTGGCTGGAGCAATGGGCGCAGCAAAGCCCGGATGCGACCTTCCTTGCCGAGCGCGGCAAGGTCGATGCGCCGTGGACCACAATCACCTACGCGCAGGCGCTGCGCCAGGTGCGCGCGGCAGCGTCCTGGATTCTGGCGCAGGGCCTCAGCGTCGAGCGCCCGCTCGCGATCCTCTCGGACAACAGCATCGATCACGCGCTGCTGGCGCTTGCCGCCCAGCATGTCGGCGTGCCCTCGGCCGCGATTTCGCCGGCCTATTCGTTGATGTCCGGGGATTTCGAGAAGCTCAAGAGCATGATCACCCTGCTCGAGCCAGGCGCGATCTACGTCTCTGCGACAAAACCCTTCGCGGTGGCGCTGGCGGCCATCGCGCCGCTGCACCGGGCGCAGATCATCAGCGGCCATGAGGATGACGCCGGCGCGCTCGCCTTCCGCGCTATTGTCGCAACGCCGGAGAGCCCCAGCGTCGCAAAAGCGTTCGCCGCGGTGACGCCGGATACGATCGCAAAGTTCCTGTTCACGTCAGGCTCGACCGGCACGCCGAAGGCCGTCATCAACACCCAGCGTATGCTGACCTCGAGCCAGCAGGCCAAGGCGCAGACCTGGACATTTCTCGAACCGGGCCGCGGCGATCTGGTCATCCTCGACTGGCTGCCCTGGAGCCACACCTTCGGCGCCAACCACAATTTCAATCTCGTGCTGCGCAATGGCGGCTCGCTTTATATCGACGGCGGCAAGCCTGCTCCGGGCCTGTTTGCGACCTCGCTCGCCAATTTGAAAAGCGTGATGCCGACGGTCTATTTCAACGTGCCGCGCGGTTTCGACATGCTGATCGCGGCCCTGCGCGGCGACGAAGAGCTGCGCCGCCGCTTCTTCGGCGAGGTGAAATTCGCCTTCTATGCCGGCGCGGCGCTGCCGCAAAATCTCTGGGACGCTCTGGAGCAGCTTTCGCTCGAGACTGTCGGTCGCGCGCTGCCGATGGTCTCGGCCTGGGGCTCGACAGAGACGTCGCCGCTCGCGGCCGATTGCCATTTCCTCGCCGAACGTTCCGGCAATATCGGTGTGCCGATCCCCGGCACCGAATTGAAGCTCGTCCCCTCCGGCGACAAGCTGGAGGTGCGGGTGCGCGGGCCTAACGTCACGCCGGGTTATTGGAAGGCGCCCGAACTGACCAGGCAGGCCTTCGACGAGGAGGGCTTCTATCTCATTGGCGATGCCGTGAAGCTTGCCGATCCGGACAGGCCGGAGCGTGGCCTGTTCTTCGACGGCCGCGTCGCGGAGGACTTCAAGCTCAATTCCGGCACCTGGGTCAATGTCGGCACGCTGCGCGTCGCCGGCATCGCTGCGCTTTCGCCGCTGGCGCAGGACATCGTTGTCGCCGGCCATGGCGGCGACGAGGTGCGCTTTCTGGTGTTTCCGAATATCGCTGCCTGCCGCGCCCATGCCGGGCTCGCCGAGACTGCGGCGGTGAGCGATGTGCTGGCGCATGACAAGGTCAGGTCTGCGATCGCGCTAGGCTTGGTGAAACTCAAGCAGCAGGGCCCCAACTCGTCCGGCCACGCTACGCGCGCACTGCTGCTCGCCGAGCCGCCATCGGTCGACGGCGGCGAGATCACCGACAAAGGCTACATCAACCAGCGCGCCGTGCTCACGCGCCGTGCGGAAGCGGTGGCGAAGCTGAACGATGATGCGCCTGGCGAGTGGGTGGGCTGTAGCGAGTAAGGGTACCTTGACTCAGGAGAATATCGTGCCCCGGACGCAGTGCAGCACGAAGTGATGCGCTGCAGAGCCGGGCCCCATCTCTCGTCGTGCACGTAGCTGCTGGGTCCTGGCTCAGCGTCGCGTCATTTCATGCCGCGCCGCGTCCGGGACATGAAATCGGGGCTGCGCTACGCCAGCAACCCTGCCGCATTATCTTGCCGATTCTTTTGTTGCTTAAGCAACTAATTTGTGCGAACCGTTCTAGAGGAGGATGACGGCGGGCAAACCGCTGCGCCTTTTTCTGGAGGAAACAATGCGCGGCAGAACCGGTGCCGTCGGCAAGCGCCGACGCATGCCTGAAGGCGGCGAGACGGCGTGCCCGGCGCGCGACCCGTCAGGTCTCGGCGCCGCCGGTGACCGCGCCGAGATTTTCGTGCAGCCGCCGCAACAGGTCGATCAGCACCTCGCGCTCGTCCTTGTTCAGACACGACAGCAGCCGCCGCTCGCGCTCGAGCGCCGCAACGATCACCTTGTCATGGGTGGCGCGGCCCTTCGCCGTCAGCGAGATCGAATGAGTGCGGCCGTCATTCGGGTCGGTGCGGATCGACACCAGCCCGCGCTTGTCGAGGCCCGCCAACGTCCGGCTCACCGGACCCTTGTCGAAGCCGATGACGTGGCAGATGCGCGATGCCGGAATGCCGGGTTCGATCGCCAGCAGCGACATGATCCGCCATTCCGTGACGTTGACGCCGAACTCGCGCTGATAGAGCGCGGTCGCGCTGTTCGAGAGCTTATTGGCGATGAAGGTGACGAACGCCGGGACGTAACGGTCGAGGTCGAGCGTCGGTCCCGCCTCGTTGGGCGCAGGCTTTTGGCGGGATCTGGTCGAGGGCGCAGGCATATCGGGATTTTATCTCGCGGCGGGACGGCTGACCTAATGGCATGCGCCGGCCTTTCACAAGATCAAAATGAGGGAGGTCTTCCATGACCGCATCCGGCTCCCCTGGATCGACGGGCTCTGCGGCCGTTCCGCATCTTGACGTCGATCCCTTCGACATGAAGTTTTTTGCCGACCCCTATCCCACGCATCAGCGGCTGCGCGAGGCCGGGCCGGTGGTCTATCTCGACAAGTGGAACGTCTATGGCGTGGCGCGCTACGCCGAGGTCCATGCGGTGCTGAACGATCCCGCGACCTTCTGCTCCAGCCGCGGCGTCGGCCTGTCCGACTTCAAGAAGGAGACGCCGTGGCGGCCGCCGAGTCTGATCCTCGAAGCCGATCCGCCTGCGCACACCCGCACCCGCGCCGTGCTGTCGAAGGTGCTGTCGCCGACCGTCATGAAGGGGCTGCGCGACCGCTTCGCCGCGGCGGCCGAGAAGCTGGTCGACGAATTGCTGGAGAAACGCAGCTTTGACGCGATCACGGATCTGGCGGAGGCCTATCCGCTCTCGATCTTTCCGGATGCGCTCGGGCTGAAGCCGGAGGGACGCGAGCACCTGATTCCCTACGCGAGCGTCGTCTTCAACGCCTTCGGGCCGCCCAATGAATTGCGTCAGAAAGCGATCGCGCGCTCGGCGCCGCACCAGGCTTACGTCACCGCGCAGTGTCAGCGGGACAATCTCACGCCCGGCGGCATCGGCGCCTGCATTCACGCCCACGTCGACGAAGGGGCAATTACGGCGACGGAAGCGCCGCTGCTGGTTCGCTCGCTGCTCTCCGCCGGCCTCGACACCACCGTCAATGGTATCGGCGCCGCCGTCTATTGCCTCGCGCGCTTCCCGGAGCAATGGCAGCGCCTGCGTGCGGATCTCACACTGGCGCGCAATGCCTTCGAGGAGGCGGTGCGCTTCGAGAGCCCGGTGCAGACGTTCTTCCGCACCACCACCCGCGAAGTCGAGCTGTCCGGAGCGACCATCGGCGAGGGCGAGAAGGTGCTCATGTTCCTCGCCGCCGCCAACCGCGATCCGCGGCGCTGGGACGAGCCCGACAGCTACGACATCGGCCGCCGCACATCGGGCCATGTCGGCTACGGCTCCGGCATCCACATGTGCGTCGGCCAGCTCGTGGCGCGGCTCGAAGGGGAGACGATGCTCTCGGCGCTGGCCCGCCGGGTTGCCAGCATCGAGATCGCCGGCGAGCCTAGGCGCCGTTTCAACAATACGCTGCGCGGGCTCGACAGCCTGCCGGTGACCATCACGCCGGCCTGACGCGGTCGGCGACGCAAACAACACATGCAAAAGGGGAGGGAGCATTGAAGAACTTGAAGTGGACGCTTGCGCTGGCCGCAAGCCTGGTATCCGGCGCGGCAAGCGCCGAGATCTCCGACAATGTCGTGCGCGTCGGTGTGCTCAACGACATCTCCGGCATCTTCCAGGACACCAACGGCATGGGCTCGGTGGAAGCCGCGCGCATGGCGGCGGAGGATTTCAATGGTGGCGGCAAAGGCATCAAGGTCGAGATCGTCTATGCCGACCATCAGAACAAGGCCGATGTCGGCAACGCCATTGCGCGCAAATGGCTCGATGTCGAAGGCGTCGATGCTATCGTCGACGTACCGAACTCGGCGGTCGGTCTGTCCATCAACTCACTGCTCCGCGACAGCCGCATGACCTTCCTGGCCTCCTCGACCGCGAGCTCCGATCTCACCGGCAAGGCTTGCTCGCCCAACACCATCCAGTGGGTTAACGACGCCTGGGCGACCGGCAACACCACGGCCGCCGCGATGATGTCGCGCGGCGGCAAGGACTGGTATTTCCTCACGGTCGATTACGCGCTCGGCAAGGGCATCGAGGCGGAGGCGCAGAAATACATCGAAGGGCACGGCGGCAAGGTGCTCGGCTCCTCCAAGCATCCGCTTGGCACCTCCGACTTCGCCTCCTTCCTGTTGCAGGCGCAGGGTTCGAAGGCGCAGGTGATCGGCCTTGCCAATGCCGGCGGCGACACGATCAACGCCGTGAAGCAGGCCGCCGAGTTCGGCATCCAGCAGAACGGCCAGAGGCTCGTCGCCTTCCTGCTCTTCATCAACGACATTCACGGCATGGGCATCAAGGTCGCGCAGGGCCTGCAGCTCATGGAGGCCTTCTACTGGGACATGAACGACGACACCCGCGCCTTTGCCAAGCGGTTCGCCGCGCGGCCCGGCATGAACGGCAAGATGCCGAGCGGCAACCAGGCCGGCGTCTATGCCTCCACGCTCGCTTATCTCAACGCGGTTGCCACCACCGGCAGCGACAATGCCAAGGACGCCGTGCCCGAGATGAAGAAGTTCAGGGGCAAGGACAGACTGTTCGGCGACACCACCATCCGCCAGGACGGCCGCGTCGTGCATCCGATGTACCTGTTCGAGGTGAAGAAACCGGAGGAGTCGAAATACCCGTACGATTATTACAAGCTGGTCTCGACGATCCCCGCGGAGCAGGCGTTCCGGCCGATGGCGGAAGGCGGGTGTGAATTGGTGAAGTAGGTCTGGTGCCCCGGACGCAGTGCAGCGCGTAGCGCTGCGCCGCAGAGCCGGGGCCCATAGCTTCTGGATCCCGGCTCTGCGTCGCGTCATTTCATGCCGCGCCGCGTCCGGGACACGAGAGCTTCCCTACACCACCTTACTGCTCCCCTGCGTGATCAACCGCGCCGCGCGCTGATCGCGCGCGTAGATCCAGAGCCAGCTGAGCGCGACGCTGAGGCGGTGGCGGAGGCCGATCAGGAAGTAGATGTGGGCGATGCCCCAGATCCACCATGCGATCGTGCCGCGCAGCTTGAAGCGGCCGAAATCGATGACGGCGAGCCGCTTGCCGATCTGGGCGAGGCTGCCGGCGTGCTTGTAGCGGAACGGGCCGGTCGCAGCACCGCGCAGGCGGGCCTTGATGGTGTCGGCGACGTGTCGGCCCTGCTGCTTGGCGGCCGGCGCGATGCCGGGCACCGGCTTGCCATCCCAGGCGTTGATGCTGACGGTGTCGCCGATCGCAAAAATCTCGGGATGATCAGGAATCGTCAGGTCCGCCTCGACCTGCACCCGCCCGGCGCGATCGCTGGGTGCGCCGAGCCACTCGGCGGCAGGCGAGGCCCGGACGCCGGCGGCCCAGATCCTGGTCTTGGCATTGAGCCGCGTGCCGCCGAAAACAACGCCGTCGCGGTCGATCTCGGTGACGGCCTGCCCGAGCACGACCTCGACGCCGATCTTCTCCAGCGAGGCCTGCGCATAGGCCGAGAGATCGTCGGCAAAGCCCGCGAGCACGCGCGGTCCCGCCTCGATCAGCACCACACGCGCTTTCGTCGTGTCGATGTTGCGGAAATCGCCGGGCAGCGTGCGACGCGCCATCTCGGCGATGGTGCCGGCGAGTTCGACGCCGGTCGGGCCGGCGCCGACGATGACGAAGGTCAGCCGCGCCGCGCGCTTGTCCGGATCGGTCTCGCGCTCGGCGCGCTCGAACGCCACCAGGATGTGCCGGCGCAAGGTGGTACCATCCTCCAGCGTCTTCAGGCCCGGCGCCCATTGCTCCCACTCATCATGGCCGAAATAGGCGTGACGTGCACCGGTCGCCAGCACCAGCGTGTCGTAGGGCACCTCGCTGCCGTCGTCGATCAGCACGCAACGCCTTGCCGCATCGACGCCGCTGACGGTCGCGAACAGTGTCGTGACCTCGGGCCTGTCGCGCATGAGATGACGGATCGGCCAGGCGATCTCGCTGGTCGCGAGCGAAGCGGTCGCGACCTGGTACAGCAGCGGCTGAAACAGATGATGATTGCGGCGATCGATCAGCGTGATCTCGACCGGGGTGCCCGCGAGCCGGTAGGTCGTCTCCAGCCCGCCAAAGCCGGCCCCGACGATGACGACGCGATGCGGTGTCGTGGTCATGATGTACCCTCGAATCTCGCTGCTCCACTCTCCCATTTAAGTGCGGATTGGACGCGGTGGTCCAATAGCTGTCATCAATCGCCGCATAGGCCGAATGTATCGATCAGCCGCGAAAAGCGCCGCAGCCTTGGATCACGCCCTGGACCACGCCTTGGACCAGACCTTGGCCGAAGTGAGTAGAATTATATTTCTTGCCATCCGCGATGGGAGAGAAATATGGTGCAGGGGCAGGCGCTGAGCCATTGGCGGCTCGATGGATTTTGCGTTCAATAGAGACGACCCGGGGCGGCGATCACCCCGCTTGCGGGCTCAATAATTAAGGAGGGGAGTTGTTATGAGGACGGCATTCTGGCTGGCGGGCGCAGCGGCGCTGGTGCTGGCAAATCAGGCATTCGCCGGCGACACCATCAAGATCGGTTTCGTCTCGACCTTCAGCGGCCCGACCGCCGTGATCGGCAACGACATGCGCAATTCCTTCGAGCTCGCGCTCGATCATCTCGGGCGCAAGATGGACGGCAAGCCGGTGGAAGTCATCTACGAGGATGACGGGCAGAAGCCCGATGTCGGCAAGCAGAAGACCGAGAAGCTGGTGCAGTCCGACAAGGTCGATTTCATCGTCGGCTACATCTGGTCGAACGTGCTTTTGGCCTCGCTGAAGACGGCGGTGGATTCGCAGACCTTCCTGATCTCGGCCAATGCCGGTCCGTCGCAGCTCGCCGGCGAGCTCTGCTCGCCTTACGTGTTCTCGACCTCCTGGCAGAACGACCAGACTCCGCAGGCGGTCGGTACCTATATGAACCAGAAGGGTGTCAAGTCGGTGTTCCTGATCGGCCCGAACTACGCCGCCGGCAAGGACATGCTGGCCGGCGTCAAGAGCACCTTCAAGGGTCAGGTCGTGGGTGAGGAATACACGGTGTGGCCGAGTCAGCTCGACTTCTCCGCCGAGCTCTCCAAGGCCCGCGCCTCGGGCGCCGCGTCGATCTTCGTGTTCTACCCCGGCGCCGCCGGCGTGCAATTCCTCAATCAATATGCGCAGGCCGGGCTGAAGAGCACGATGCCGCTCTACACCGCCTTCACCATCGACGAGCTGTCGCTGCCGCTGCAGAAGGAGAACGCGCTCGGGGTGCCCGGCGCGCAGCAATGGGTCAACGACCTCCCCAACGAGCAGAACAAGCGCTTCGTCGCCGATTACCGCAAGAAGTATACGGGCCTGCGCCCGACCTTCTACGGCGCGCAGTCCTACGACGCCGCCCAGCTCATCAACAGCGCGGTGGTCGCGGTGAAGGGCGACACCAGCAAGAAGGACGCGATGAAGGCCGAGATGGAGAAGGCCAACTTCAAGTCGCTGCGCGGCGCGTTCAAATACGGCAACAACCACATCCCGGTGCAGAGCTTCTATCTGCAGGACGTGGTCAAGGACGCCGAAGGCCAGCTCGCGCTGAAGACGGTCGCGACCATCGTCGAGAACGACCAGGATCGCTTCCACGACAAGTGCAAGATGAAGTGAGCTGACGATCCCCGATGCCTCTTCCCCTTCTCCGCGCGTGCGGGGAGAAGGTTGGGGTGAGGGGGCTCTCCGCGAGCACGGACCGGTAGGGTGGGCAAAGCGAAGCGTGCCCACGCATCTCTTGCCGTATCGGGCAGGTGGTGGGCACGGCGCAAGAGCGCCTTTGCCCACCCTACCCGGACTCGGGGAGAGAGACTCCGCAAGAGGAGAGGATCGTTACACCCTTGGCATGCTCGCGGGCCGCACTTCGCGGGCCTGCGCCGCCAGCCTGATGCCGGCGTTGGCGGCACCGAACCCCTGATAGTCCCGCCGCTCGACGATCTCGAAGAAGAAGCGCTCGTCGAAGATGTGGGTGTAGACTTGGAAGAACTCGCCATCGCCCTCGCGGTCGTAGAGGATGTGGTTGGCCCGCAGCTGCGCCATCAGCTCGGGCGCGAGGTCGTATTTGGCTTCGATGTCGTCGTAGTAATTGTCAGGGATATCCAGGAAATCCGCGCCGCGCTGGCGCATTGCCGCAACGGTCGCGAAGATGTCCTTGCACGCGAACGCGACGTGCTGCACGCCTGATCCGAAGAACTCCGTGATGAAACGCGCCGGCAGCGTGCGGTTGGCGGAGGAGCCGTTCAGCACGAAGCGCAGGCTCTGGTCGGCGTTGATGATGGCCTGGCTCTGCACCAGGCCTCTGGGGTCGGCGATCTCCATCTGCGGCAGCCGCTTGAGGTCGAGGATGCCGGTGTAGAACAACAGCCAGGACAGCATCTCGTCATAGGGCATCGACTGCGCGATGTGATCGACGGCGAGCAGCGCGTCCTTGTCTGCGTCGCTCGCGATCGCTTCGAAATCGGTGTCCCAGTTCTTGCCGGCCTGATCGAGGAAATAGAGCAGGCTGCCGCCGACGCCGTGAATGGCGGGGATTTCGAGCTCGCCCGGCCCGACCGGCTGGTAAAAGGTGCGCGCCTTCAGCGCCTCGGCACGCTGCATGGCAAGGCCGGCATTGTCGACATCGAGCGCAATCGCGCAAATGCCGGGGCCGTGCGTGACATAGTGGGAATGGGCAAAGCCGTCGGTCTCGCTGTTGATGACCAGCTCGACCTTGCCCTGCGTCCAGCGCTCCACCGCCTTGCTGCGATGCTGACCGGTCTTGCGGAAGCCGAGTTGCGAGAACAGGCGGGCGAGCTCGCCGGCCTTGGTCTCGTTGACCGCAAATTCGATGAACCCGGTGCCGCGGCTCTTCGCCTTCGGCGCCAGCGGCTCGGCGGCGAATTTCGGCCAGTCCGGCGCCAACTGGTCCTCCAGCAGGATCAGCGAGCGCAGGCCGTCCACCGCGGTCTGCGCGGCCGAGCCGGCGCGGAACTGGTCGTTGAAGATCTCCAGCGACAACGGCCCGGCATAGCCGGTCGCCGCGATCGCCGCCATGAACTCGCCGACCGGCAGATCGCCCTGGCCGGGGAAGGAGCGGAAGTGCCGGCTCCAGGACAGGATGTCGAGCTCGAGCTTCGGCGCGTCGGCAAGCTGCACCAGAAAGATCTTGTCACCGGGGATCGAGGCCATCGCGCGGGTGGGGAATCCCGGCGCGAGCGCGTGAAAGCTGTCGAGGATGATTCCGATCGCGGGATGATCGGCGCGGCGCACGATCTCCCAGGCGTCGCGATAGTCATTGACATGGCGTCCCCAAGCCAATGCCTCGTAGCCGACGCGCAAGGAGCGTTTCGCGGCGCGTTCGCCGAGCTCGCGAAAATCATCGGCGGCGCGGTCGATGCCGCCGAGCGAAGCCGGCGAGACGTTGGAGCAGATCAGCAGCAGGTCGGTGCCGAGCTCCTGCATCAGATCGAACTTGCGCTCGGCGCGGGCAAAGTTGCGCGCGCGCTGCGGCTCGGGCATGCCCTCGAAATCGCGGAACGGCTGGAATGCGCAGATCTCGAGATTTAGGTCCTTGCACAGCTGCGCCACCTCGCGCGGGCCTGACCCGAATGACAGCAAGTCGTTCTCGAAGATCTCGACCGCGTCGAACCCGGCGGCGGCGATAGCACGAAGCTTTTCGTCGAGCGCGCCTGAGAGCGAGACGGTGGCGATTGAGCGCTTGTTCATGCCGCACTCTCCTCCATGGCGCCGCCCAGGAACAATTGGCCGATGCGCGGATCGTTCAAAATGCGTTTGGCGTCGTCGACCATGCGGGTCTGGCCGAGCTCGAGCACGATACCGATGTCGGAGATTTCCAGCGCCGAGCGCGCGTTCTGCTCGATCATCAGGATGGTGACGCCACGGTTGCGCAAGCTTTTGAGGATGTCGAAGGTCTGCTGCACCATCAGGGGCGACAAGCCGATCGAAGGCTCGTCGATCAGCACCAGCTTCGGCTCCAGCAGCAGCGAGCGGGCGATCTCGAGCTGCTTCTGCTCGCCGCCCGAGAGCGTCGAGGCTTGCTGCGCCGATTTGCGCCGCAGCGCCGGGAACAGGTTGAGCGCCGCCTCGATCCGCCGGGGCAGGTCGAGGCCCTTGTCGGCGGCGACACCGCCGAGTTCGATATTGTGGCGCACGGACAGTTCGGGGAAGATGTTGCGGCCCTGCGGCACGTAACAGATGCCGGCATTGAGCAGCGCGCGCTGGCTCAAATTGGTGACGTCGCGGCCGGCAAAGCTGATCTTGCCCTCGCGCAGTTTCAACAGGCCGAAGATCGCCTTGAATACGGTGGATTTACCGGCGCCGTTCGGGCCGATGATGGTGGTGATGGTCGCCTGCGGCACGGCGAAATTCGTGCCGTTCAGGATCGTCATCTTGCCGTAGCCGCCGACGAGGTTGTGAACCGAAAGGATCGGATCGCTCATGTTGGCTTCCTAATGTCCGAGATAGGCTTCGATCACGGCGGGGTTTTTCCGCACCTCGTCCGGCCGCCCCATCGCCAGCACCTTGCCTTCCGCCATCACCATCACGCGCGAGCACAGCGACATCACGAACTCCATGTTGTGCTCGATCACGACGAAGGTGGCGTTCTTCTCGCGGTTGATCGCGACCAGGCGGTCCTTTAGGTCGGCCAGCATTGACGGGTTGACGCCGCCGGCGGGCTCGTCGAGCAGCACCAGGCGCGGTCCGCCCATGAAGGCCATGGCGGCGTCGAGCAGTTTTTGCTGGCCATAGGAGAGGCCACCAGCCGGCTCGTCAGCGAGATGATCGAGCTTGAAGAAGCCAATCATCTGGTTGGCGGCGTCGGTGAGCCCAGCATCGGAGCGGCCGACCAGGCGCGAGGCCATGTTGCCCTGATGCTCCTGCCCCGCAAGGATCAGGTTTTCGCGTACCGAGAGTTTTGGGAACACCTGCAGGAGCTGGAAGGTGCGGCTGACGCCGAGCTTGTTGAGCTCGGCGGGACGCAGGCCGGTGACGAGCTTGCCGTCGAGCTTGACCTCGCCGCCTGACGGGGTGAGCTGACCGAGGATGCAGTTGAACAGGGTCGACTTGCCGCAGCCGTTCGGCCCGATCAGGCCGAGGATCTCGCCCTCGCGCACGTCGAAGGAGACGCCGTCGACGGCGCTGATGCCGCCGAAGTTCTTCTTGATGCCGGTGACTTCGAGGACCGCACTCATTGCGCCGTCTCCAGGCGGGATTTCGCGACGGCCCGCAGCGCGGACGCCGCCTTGGTGCGGCGCTCGGCGAGATAGCGGTCGAGGATTCCCAGAATGCCGGTCGGCGACCAGATCAGGAGCAGCATCACCGCCACCGCGTAGAGCATCAGATAATAGCCCTCGGTGAAGCGCAGCCATTCCGGCAACAGCACCGCGATCATGGCTCCCAGGAACGGGCCGAAATAGAAGCCGGCGCCTCCGACGATCACCATCATCAGGAGGTCGAGCGAGAGCGACAGGTTAAACGGCACCGGATCGATATATTGCGTCAGCGGCGCATAGAGCGCGCCGGCGACGCCGCCGAGAGCCGAGCCGATCGCGAACGCCATCAGAGTGTAGCGCCTTGTGTCGATGCCGAGCGATTGCGCGCGCAGCGGATTCTCGCGCAGCGCCATGAAGGCGCGGCCCCAGGGCGAGCGGATCAGCCACCACACCGCCAGCGACACGATCGCGAGCGAGCCGAGGCAGACATAATAGAAGGGAAGGGGCTTGTTGGTCGCGATGCCCAAAATATGCGGCCGCGGGATGTTGGAGATGCCGTAGATGCCGCCGGTGAGCCAGCTCTCGTTGCGGAACACCAGGAAGGCGAGGGTGGAGAAGGCGAGCGTGACGAAGGCGAGGTAATGATGCTGCACGCGCAGCGCGGGATAGCCGAGCACCCAGCCGATGGCGAAGCTCAAGGCGATCGCGACCAGGATCGCCGCCGGCAGCGGCCAGCCATGCGTGGTCATGATCGCGGCCGCATAGGCGCCGATGCCGACGAACGCGCCCTGCGCCAGCGAGACCTGGCCGGCATAGCCGAGCGTGAGGTTCAGCCCCATTGCGGCGATGCTCATCACCGCCCATTGGCTCAGGATGAACAGGCCGTAGCGGTTGAAGTTCATGGGGACGATGATCAGCGCGGCAATGACGGCAAGGCCAAGCGCGATCTTCAGGGGTTTGGCGAAGCCTCTCATACCGTGCGCTCCTCGGCGCGGCCCAGCAAGCCCTGCGGCCGGAACAGGATGACCGCGATCAGGAAGATCATCGGCACGGCGGCGCGGTACTGCGTCGAGACATAGGCGGCCGCGAGATTGTCGAGCACGCCGATCAACAGGCCGCCCGCGATCGCGCCGCGCACCTGGTTGAAGCCGCCGACGATCGCGGCGATGAAGGCGGCCTGGCCCAGCACCTCGCCGGAGGAGAATTTTGCAAGGTATATCGGCGTAATCAGCAGCGAGGCCAGCGCCACCAGGAAGGCGTTGATCAGGAAGGTCAGCAGGATCATGCGCTCGACGGGGACCCAGATGATGCGTGCCACCGTCGGGTTCTGCGCCGCCGCTTGCATCTGATGCCCGAGCGAGGTGCGATTGAGCAGCGTGGTCAGGCCGACCACGGCGAGGATGGCGACGACGAGCACGCCGATGCTCTGCAGCGACACAGCGTGGTCGAGGATGGAGACGTCGCCGGTCGGCACGATCGAGGGGAATGGCGAGGCCTCGGCGCTGAAGAACTGCTTCACGGCCTCCTTGAGGCCGATCGCCAGCGCCATAGTCGCAATCGCGAGCGGCAGCACGCCGTGCCGCATCATCGGGTCGACCAGCAGCAGCTTGAAGGCAAGGCCGAGCAGGATCATCGAGAGCAGAATGCCGAGGATGATGGCGAGCCAGAACGGCGCGCCGACATGCATCGCCGCCAGCATCAAAAACGCCGGCAGCATCACGAACTCGCCTTGCGCGAAATTGATGGTCTGCGAGGTCTGCCACAGCAGCGTGAAGCCGACCGCAACCAGCGCATAGATCGCGCCGGTGGCGAGGCCTGCGACCAGAAGATCGAATAGGTTGGACATGGGTTCTCTTTGATCGTTAGAGCCCGAGTGAACGCGACGCGAATTCAGGCCTACCACTCCCTCTCCCCGCGAAGAGCGGGGCGAGGGAGTAGAAAGAAAAACCTCACTTCACCTTCGGCAGCACCTGCTTCACGATCTGCTTGCCTTCGACCACCTCGACCAGAAAGCTCTGGCGGTCGATGTCGCCGGTGTCGCTGAAGGTGACGTCCATCAGGATGCCCGGCTCGTCCGCGGCCTTGATGGTGAGGCCGTGCAGCGTGTCGGCGAACTTCTTCGGGTCGACCTTGCCCATCTTCTCGGTGGTGGCCTTCACCATGTAGACGGCGAGATAGCCCTTCAGCCCGTTATGGTCAGGGACGTAATTGTACTTCTTGGAAAATTTTTCGCGGAACGCCTTGATGAGGTCGACCGGCGCGTCGGTGGTGAGGCCGACATGGCCGCGCGCGCCGTTGGCGGCGTCGCCTGCGAGCTCGATCACCTTCTGCCCGATCAGTGTGGTCTCGCCCATCAGCGGCGCGGTGACGCCCTGGCGCTTCAGTTCTTTCAGGATGCGCGCGCTCTCTTCCTCGTTGAGGTAGACGAACACGGCATCGGGATTGGCAGCCTTGATCTTGCCGACATCGGCGGCGAAATCGGCCTGGCCCGCTTCGGTGGAGAGGTCGGCGACCACCTTGGAGCCGAGCCGGTCGAGCTCCTTGATGACGACGTCGCGGCCGCCGCGGCCGAAGTCGTTGTTGACCCAGACCACCGCGACCGTCTTCGCCTTCATCTCGTCGTGGATATACTTTGCGACCTTCGGCATCGAGGATTGCTGGCCGAACGAGGTTCGGAACAGGAATTTGTTGCCCCCTTGCGTCAGCTCGGCGGCCTCGCCGCCCATGATCTGCGCGATGCCGGCTTCGGCTGCGAGTGGGGCCGTGACCTTCACCGAGCCGGAATAGCCGGGCCCGAGCAGCACGTAAGGCTCGGCGTCGAGCGCCTTCTGGACCTGGGCCCGCGCCACGCCCGGGTTGGACTGCGAATCGGCGTGGGTGACCTCGAGCTTGCGCCCGAGCACGCCGCCCTTGGCGTTGATCTCCTCGATCGCGAGGTCGATGCCGTTCTTCCAATTGGTGCCCACGGTGGCGCCGCCGCCCGAGAGCTCGGCGACATCGGCGAGCTTGATCGCCTGGGCAAAGGCGCTGGTTGCCGTCATGGCGGTGAGCAGCGCGCTCACCAGTAGCGTTGATTTCATCGTCGTCTCCTCACGTTTCAAATTTTGCCAGCGGCCTTGTATCCGACCGCTTCGTCTCAAGCTGCCTGATAGGCGGCGCTGCGCGCAGCCATCACGGCGTCAAAAGCCTCTCCCATGACGTCCGTCGATGGGGCAAGGCCGGTGAACAGTTCGAAGGCGTCCGCGGCCTGGTAGATCGCGAGCTCGCGGCCGGTCATGATCGGAGAGCCTTTCTCCCGCGCTGCGGCAAGCAGCGGCGTGATCAGCGGCGAATAGACGGCGTCGGCGACCCACAGGTCTGCCCTGAGCAGCGCCGACGGCACTGGCGTGTCCCGGTTCGGCAGCATGCCGACCGGCGTGCCGTTGACGAGCCCGGTTGCGCCTTGCAGCGCCACCTCGACGCTGGCGGCAACGCGGGCGCCGCGCGGGGCGAGCAGGGCGACCAGCCTTTCGGCGCGCGCCGGCTCGGCGTCGAAGATACGGATGTCGGTCACGTCCAGGCTCGCCAGCGCAAACGCGATCGCCTTGCCGACGCCGCCGGCGCCGATCACGGCGACGGCGTTGGCGGACGGTGCAAGCAGCGGGGCCACTGCGCGCGCGAAGCCCGTGGTGTCGGTATTGTGGCCGGTCAGCCGGCCGTCCCTGACGACGACGGTGTTGACCGCGCCCATGGCGGCCGCGCCCGGCGCCAGGGCGTCGAGCAGCGGGACCACCGCTTCCTTGTAAGGGTAGGTGACATTGACGCCGGCAAAGCCGAGCCGCCGCACGCCTTCCAGCATCAAGCGCAGCCCGGCCGCGTCGGCGCCGGCGACCTCGATGAGCTGGTAGTGGCCGCGCAGGCCAAGCGCCTCGGCGGCGCGCTCGTGCATGGCAGGGGACGCGGAATGCGCGATCGGCGCGCCGATCAGGCCGGTGAGGAGCTTCTGGCTGGCGGCGTATCCGCGCTTCGACATGGTTCGCTATCGTCTCAAAGGGAGCGTTCGGCCCCGGTCATTAGCGGGGAAACCCGCGCAATTCCAAGGGGCTTCCGGCTGCGACGATAGCCTTTCCCCCGCCTAACACAATTACCCTTTTGTCCGGCAAACCTAACATCATGTTATTTCTTCCGCCCCCGCCCCGGCACTGCCTTGCCGTTGCCGCGGGCCGGCTCGACCGCCCGCATCTCGGCGCGCAGCGCCTCGATGAAAAACTCGGCATGAAGCGACAGCGGCGCGCCGCGCTTGACCGCGATGTAAGTGTCGAACCGCGTCGGCTCGGCGATCTTCAGGAGCTCGATCCCGGGATAGCCGCCATGGGCCACGGTGAACTGGTCGATGATGGCAATGCCGAGCCCGGCCTTCACCAGCGCGCAGACCGTGGTGCCGAAGCGCGCGCGGATGGTGATGTTGTAGGCGAGCCGGTTGCGCGCGAAGATCTCGGCCATGATCCGGCCGTAGGGATCGTTGGGATCGATGCCGATCAGCGGATAGCGGGTGATCTCGGCGGCCGATACCTGCTTGCGGCCGGCGAGCTCGTGGCCCGGCGGCACGATGCAGTACAGCTCGCCCGAGGCGAGCGGCATGAAGTCGAGCGCGGAATGCTCCAGCCGGTAGCTCATCGCCACGCACTCGCCGCGGCCGAGCATGAGATAGTCGATGGCCTCCTCGAGCTTGAGGATGTTGATGTCGATGCCGAGATCGGGATAGCGGCGCCGGACGCGCTCGATCGCGCGCGGCACCATCACCTGCGAGATGCTGGGCACCGAGCCGATCCGCAGCTCGGACAACCCGCCGCGGCCGATCTTGGAGATGATCTCGGAGAGATCGTCGACCTTCTTGTAGACGCCGTTGATCTGCTCGAAGATGTTCTCGGCCTCCGGCGTCGGGAAGTAACGCCCGTTCTGGCGCTGGAAGAAGCGGACGCCGAGCGAGCGCTCGGTGTATTTGACGAGGCGGCTGATCCCCGGCGCAGAGACGTTGAGCAGCTTCGCCGCACCGCCGATGGTCCCCGTCACCATCACGGCACGGATCACTTCAACCTGGCGCAGCGTCATCATGAAGAGGCATCCGGCAATGATCCTGGGCGGCGATCATGTCACGAGAGCCGTGATGTCATCCAGCGGCAAGTGGAAGGTGACTGAGGCAAGGTGCTCTCGTGTCCCGGACGCGCCGCAGCGCGTTTGGCGTTGCGGCATCGCTCGCTGGACGATGCTTCGCCAGGGAGACGCTGCGCTGCGTCCGGGGCACGCGAGCGCGGCCGGTTCATCAACCTCTCTACAAGGGGAAAGGAAGCCAGAATTCCTGGTCGGATTGTTTCGACTAAAATCAGCGCGTTCAAATGGACCGGCGTCGCAGAGCGCGTAACGCCGCAATCGCGCTTTAGCTCGCCGGGCCCTCGGGCGAGACGCTGTCGGCCAGCGCCGCACGCTCGCTTTGCAGCACCTCGCGCGCGAACTCGATGATCTTCTGCTTGTTTGCCGTGTCGTGGACGGCGAAAAACACGCGGTTCAATTCCAGGCCGAGCACGCTGTTGAGGGCAATGTCCTCGTCTTCCATTTGGCTTTCCCGCTGCGGTCCGTTCAGGTGTATCGTGACGTCAATTCTGCCACAAGTAGTTTAAATCTTCAGAGCAGATGAGCACCGGGAAACTACGGCCGCAGCGCATTTGAGGCAGCTCCCGAATACGTGCTATAGGGAGGACGGAAGGTCAGGAAACGCACCGATGTCCGCCGCAGATGCCGTTGATTATGGCCGGGAGGCGCTCGACTTCATCGAAGGGCTTGGAGCCTACACCAAGGTTCCGGACGCCATGGACGCACTTGCGACCGCGTTCGGCCGGTACGGCTTCGAACATATCATCGTGACGGGCTTGCCGAATCCCGAGCAGCGCTTTTCCCAGATGGTGCTCGCCAAGAAGTGGCCGGCGGAGTGGTTCAGCCTCTACACCGAGAAGAGCTACGACCGCGTCGATCCCGTGATCCGCAAATGCCGGCAAACGGTGAACCCATTCGAGTGGTCTGAAGCGCCGTACGATCCGGAGCTGGAGCCGGGCGCGGTGGAGGTGATGCGGCGCGCTGCCGATTTCCGCATGTCGCGCGGCTTCGTCGTGCCGATCCACGGCTTGACCGGCTACGAGGCCGGCGTCTCGCTTGGCGGCGTCCATCTCGACCTCAATGCGCGCAGCAAGCCGGCGCTGCACCTGATCGGGATGTACGGCTTCGACCACATTCGCCGTCTGCTCGATCCGGCGCCGCATCCATCGACGCGCCTCACCCCCCGCGAGCGCGAGGTGATCGCCTGGGCCTCGCAGGGCAAGTCGGCGTGGGAGATCGGCGAGATCCTGCACATCACGCAACGCACGGCGGAAGAGCATCTTGCAACCGCCGCGCGCAAGCTTGGCGCCGTCAACCGGACGCATGCGGTCGCGATCGCGATCCGCCACAGAATCATCAATCCCTGAAATCCTCGCCTACTGGGAAATTTCCCAATAGTCGGTTTTGTCCTTTTCGCTGAGGCTCCCCTCATTTCAAGCCATGGGGGAGTTCATGATTCATGTGATTTCTGCCGTCAATCGGCACCTGTACGAGGACGTCCTCGAACAGCATTTTCGGGTTCGCCACCAGATTTTCGTCGAGGAGCGGAAATGGGAAGCGCTGCGCAAGCCCGATGGCCGCGAGATCGATACCTACGACAATGAGGATGCAGTCTACCTGCTGGCTCTCGAGAACCGCCGTGTGCTCGGCGGCTCGCGCCTGTATCCAACTACCAAGCCGACGATGATGAGCGAGGTCTTCCCGCATCTCGCCGCGGTGTGCGGCTGCCCCTCGGACCCGCTGGTCTGGGAGTGGTCGCGCTTCTTCGTCTCGCGCGAGCGCCGCGATGGCGCATTCAATCTGCAATTGATGGCGGCCGCGCAGGAGTTCTGTCTCGAGCAGGGCATCGAGCGGCTTTGTCTCGTCATGGAGACCTGGTGGTTGCCGCGCTTCCACGACATCGGTTTCGTCGTCACGCCGCTGGGATTGCCGGCGCTGGTGGAAAATTCCTGGACCATGGCGGCAACGATCGACGTCCGTCAGGAGTCGCTCGATGTCGTGCGTGACCGTATCGGAATGACGAGCGTCGTCCAGCAGGACGGTCCGCGGATCGACTGTATCGCCCGTGCCAACCTCTGCGGCGCTGCTGCCGCGCAACGAAAGAGTGCCTGAGATGTCGAACATGATGCGGAACAGCCAGATCATGGCGCATATCAAGGACGAGAATCTCGGCTACATGTCCGACATGGCGCTCGAGCTGGCGCAGATGGCGGAAGACACCGGACTGGCGACGCTCGCCTATCTGTTCCGGATGGCGGCGCTGGAGGCCTCGACGGCCAACAGCGTGCTCGCAGAGCCGGATGACCTTCCCCGGCAGATGACGTCGCACTAGACGCTCAATTCCAACGAACGTCGCACCCTCTCTCGGTCGGCCCGAGGGAGGGTGTTCTTTTGGGTGCGGCAGGTTGCCCCATGCTGACCGGCAGTTTTCTTGCATCGCGGAACGCGTGTCGGTCGCATGCATCGGCATGCAACAAAGTGCATGTTTGGTGTCGAATCGCTCTTGCCTCGGAACGATACTGCCATTACCCATTTTTCCGCCTTGAACAGGCAGGGGGAGCTCTTTCACTGATGGCGAACGTGTTCGAACATCGGCGCGACACCGCGTGCGCCTGAAAGAGTCTTGATGCTGCTCGTCGTCGAACAGTTCTTGAACGGATTGCAGTTCGGCCTGCTGCTGTTCCTGCTCGCCGCCGGCCTGACGCTGGTGTTCGGGATCATGGATCTCGTCAACCTCGCGCACGGCTCGCTCTACATGATGGGCGCGTATTTCGCCGCGACCTTCGCGGCCTGGACCGGCAGCTTCCTGCTCGGCGCGCTGATGGCGCTCGGCGCCACGCTGGTGCTCGGCATCGTGCTCGAGATGAGCGCGCTGCGGCATCTCTACGGCCGCGACCACCTCGACCACGTGCTCGCGACCTTCGGCCTGATCCTGTTCTTCAACGAGGCCGTGCGGCTGATCTGGGGCCCGGCGGGTCTCGCGCTGCCGCTGCCGGCCTGGCTCACCGTGCCGGTGCCGATCCTGCCCGGCATCCACTATCCCGCCTATCGCCTCGCCATCATCGCGGTCGCGTTGCTGGTGGCGCTGCTGCTCTATCTCGGCGTGATGCGCACCCGCATCGGCATGCTGATCCGCGCCGGTGCCTCCAACCGCGAGATGATCGGGGCGCTCGGGATCAATATCAAGCTGCTCTACACGCTGGTGTTTGGTCTCGGGGCCGCGCTCGCGGGCCTTGCCGGCCTCATGCAGGCGCCGATCCTCACCGTGCAGATCGGCATGGGCGAGAACATTCTGATCCTCGCCTTCGTCATCATCGTGATCGGTGGCATCGGCTCGATCCGCGGCGCGTTCCTCGCCGCGATCTTCGTCGGCATGATCGATACGCTCGGCCGCGCCTTCCTGCCAAATCTGCTGCGCCAGGTCTTGAGCGGCGCCGCCGCCTCCACCGCCGCGCCCGCGCTGTCGTCCATGCTGATCTATCTCCTCATGGCGATCGTGCTGGTGGTGCGGCCGGAGGGGCTGTTTCCGGCCAACCGTCGATGAAGAATTTCACCGTGAGCAAGGCCGCCACGGCCCTGATGCTGGCGGGCCTCGTGCTGCTGCCGCTCTATTCGCAGCTCAGCGGCAACGTCTTCATCCTGACGCTGTTCACCCGCATCATCATCCTGGCGCTGGCCGCCGCGAGCCTCAACCTCATCATGGGCTTTGGCGGCATGATGAGCTTTGGCCACGCCGCCTATCTCGGCATCGGCGGCTATGCCGTCGGCATGCTCGCGCAGGAAGGCGTCGGGAGCGGCTTCATCCAGTTTCCGGTCGCACTCGCGGCCTCCGCGATCTACGCGCTCGTGATCGGCGCGCTCTCTTTGCGCACCCGCGGCGTCTATTTCATCATGATCACGCTGGCCTTCGCGCAGATGGCCTATTACGTCGCCTCGGGCCTCGCACGCTACGGCGGCGACGACGGCCTCACCGTCTACAACCGCAGCGACTTCTCCGGGCTGATCAACCTGTCGAACCGCACGCAGTTCTATTATCTCTGCCTTGCCTGTCTATTCGGCGTCATCTTCCTGATCTGGCGCATCGTCAATTCGCGCTTCGGCCTCGTCGTGCAGGGCCTGCGCTCCAACGAGCAGCGCATGCAGGCGATCGGCTTTCCCGCCAAGCGCTATCAGTTGGTCTGCTTCGTCATCTCGGGCACCATGTGCGGCCTTGCCGGCGCGCTGCTCGCCAACAACACCGATTTCGTCAGCCCGGCCGTGATGTACTGGACCCGCTCCGGCGATCTCATGGTGATGGTGATCCTGGGCGGCATGGGCACGCTGTTCGGCCCGATCATGGGCGCGGTGGTGTTCCTGCTGCTGGAAGAATTCCTGTCGCAGATCACCGAATATTGGGCGCTGATCATGGGCCCGCTGCTGCTGCTGATCGTGTTGTTCGGCCGCGGCGGCATCATGGGCATGCTCGGGAGGGCTGGCCGTGGCTGAACCCCTGCTCCGCGTCGAAAAGCTGGTGCGCCGTTTCGGCGGCATCATCGCGACCGACAACGTCTCGCTCGACGTCGCAAGTGGTGAGCTGCACGCCATCATCGGCCCGAACGGTGCCGGCAAGACCACACTGATCAGCCAGCTCACCGGGCATCTCGAGCCGCATTCCGGCAGCGTCTCGCTGGCCGGGCGCGACATCACATATTTGCCGGCCTATCGCCGTTGCGCGCTGGGCCTGGCGCGTTCGTTCCAGATCACCTCGCTGCTGCTCGATTTCACCGCCGCCGACAATGTCGCGCTGGCAGCCCAAGCCCATGCCGGCACCTCGTTCCGCTTCTTCGCCAATGCGCGCAAGGAGAAGGCTCTGCGCGATGCCGCGCATGCCGCGCTCGATCGCGTTGGCCTCGCTCATCGCGCCGATGTGCTGGTGTCGAAGCTCAGCCATGGCGAGCGACGCCAGATCGAGCTTGCGGTCGCGCTCGCCAGCAAGCCGAAATTGCTGCTGCTCGACGAGCCCATGGCCGGCTTAGGAGTCACCGAATCCCAGGGCATGGTGAAGCTGCTCCAGGAGCTGCGCAAGGAAGTCTCGATCGTGCTGGTCGAGCACGACATGCCGGCGGTGTTCGCGCTCGCCGACCGCATCTCGGTGCTGGTCTATGGTCGCGTCATCGCCTCCGGCGATCCCGCCGCGATCCGGGCCAACGAAGACGTCAAGCGCGCCTATCTCGGCGACCAGCATGTGGTGACCCATGGCTGACACGCTGCTGGACGTCGAGGGAATCGAGACCTGTTATGGCCTGTCCCAGGTGCTGTTCGGCCTGTCGCTGTCGATCAAGCCGGGTGAGATGGTCTCGCTGATGGGCCGCAACGGCATGGGCAAGACCACCACCATCCGCTCCATCATGGGCCTGACCCCGGCGCGCGCAGGCAGCATCCGATTTGCGGGCACCGAGGTGCGGCAGCTCCCGTCCTACAGAATTGCCAAGCTCGGCGTCGGCCTGGTGCCTGAGGGACGTCAGATCTTCCCGAACCTCACCGTGCGCGAAAACCTGGTCGCGGCCGCGGCCGATCGCTTCGACAGCCCCAATCCCTGGACGCTCGCCGCAATCTACGTGCTGTTTCCGCGCCTTGCCGAGCGCGCCGCCAACATGGGCAACCAGCTCTCCGGCGGCGAGCAGCAGATGCTCGCGATCGGCCGCGCGCTGATGACCAACCCGAAGCTGCTGATTCTGGACGAAGCGACCGAGGGCCTCGCGCCGCTGATCCGCGAAGAGATCTGGAGCTGCCTGTCGCTGCTCAAGAGCCGGGGCCAGTCGATCCTGGTCGTCGACAAGAACGTCGACCATCTCGCCCGCATCTGCGATCGCCACACCATCATCGAGCGCGGCAGGACGGTGTGGAGCGGCACCTCTGACCAGCTGATGGCGGAACCGGATCTCCAGCACAAATATCTCGGCATCTGACGCGTTCGTTGCCGTTCGCCGCAGGCCTCTTCGAGCAAATCCAGTTTCGAAATCCTCCAAACAGCGCGCGGAGCTCTTGAGCGCGCCGTCGTGAGCCGTCAAAGAAGCCGCTGCGTAAGCGGAATTCGATGCGGGACTTTTTCGATCAAATTGTCGGACGACCTGAAGACGACGTCGGTTCCGCACAGCCCGACGCTCCGACAGCGGACCAATGGCTGGATTTTCCGGGCTGCATGTTTGTCAGGGGTGAGTTTCGCGCCGATGCCGACGGCCCGGTGATCGCAGCTGCGGGCCTGTTTATCTCCGTGGCATTCGATGACCATGCTGGCCGCGGCACTCGGACGCGCGCGGCCAGCGGCGAAAGGCAGATGACGGCAATTGCCGTGCGCGAAGACAGCGCTGTGGGGCGCGCGGCACGCTCTGGCGATCGTCCTGCCGTCGGCCTTGCTCTTCCCCGGGCTTCCATCGATGAGCTTGGACTCGGCGACGCGTTTGAGGCGCTGTTCAGGAACAACGACGCAGGCACGGCCGTCGTCTCCTTGACGGCATCGCCGCGCATCGAGGCCGTCGCGGCAGAAATGTTCTCTCCGCCGGTCACGGGAAACGCAGGCCAATTATTGCTATCGGCGCACGCCGCCGAGATCATCGTCCACGC
Organism: Bradyrhizobium sp. 138; assembly: GCF_023074075.1. Taxonomy (GTDB): domain Bacteria; phylum Pseudomonadota; class Alphaproteobacteria; order Rhizobiales; family Xanthobacteraceae; genus Bradyrhizobium. Next base: position 212,856 of record NZ_JADPKT010000094.1, read on the forward strand.
ATTATTTAGTGAGCGCGGCCGGATTGCGGTCGACCCGGCCGCCGACCTGCAACAGATGCGGTTGCAATCGGTCAAGGAGCGGATGGACGCTGATCTCGCCTACCCCTGGAGCATCGACGAACTGGCGCGGAGCGCAGGGTTGAGCCGCAGGTCCTTCAACCAGAAATTCCAGATGGCGTATGGCGCGAGCGCCATCGATTATCTGAGGGCGCAGCGACTCGATGCCGCACGTGCGCTTTTGATCCATCAGCGCTTGTCGGTCACCGAAGCGGCTTATCGGGTCGGCTATGCCCATCCCGCCAATTTCGCGACCGCCTTTCGCAGGCGTTTCGGCCATTCGCCGAGCCGCTATCAGTAATCTCGAAAGCCTCCACGTGGAATCAAAGGCGATTTGCACAGTCGCAAAGGCGGTGCGCGCCTCGATCTGATTACTCCCGGGTTGTCAAAATACGGAACTCGGGGAAGTCGATGAGGCGCAACGACGGGCACAAGCCCGGCTGGGAACGAAGGATGAAGGCTGGCCTGGGTATGGCCGGTTTGGGGGTGGTGCTGCACGCGACGCCCTCGGCTGCACAGGTCTCCGGGACCAATTCGGGGTCAGCGGCCGCGACATTGCCGCCCGTCACGGTCGAGGCGCCGAGCCAGGCGCGCCCGCGGACTCAATCTGCCCAGCGCGCTTCCCAATCGCAGCGTGGCCGCGCCGCGCCGCCGCGCAATGCCGCAGCCGGCCAAGCCAGAAACCCTGATACACGCGAGGCAGGTAGCGGTCCTACCAATGCGCCGGGCGAGAACAGCTATGTTGCAGGCGGCAGCTCGGCGGGCACCAAGACGAACACACCGTTGCTCGAGACGCCGCAGTCGATTTCGGTGGTGACGCGCAAGGAGCTCAACGATCGCGCCGTGCAGACGCTGACGGAAGCGGTCGGCTACCAACCGGGCGTGCGCATCGATGCTTCCGGCTACGATCCGCGCTTCGACGCCATCTCGATCCGCGGCTTCGACGTCACCTACAACGGCATCTATCTCGATGGCTTGCGTCTCGTCGGCGCCGGTCTCGGCGTGTTCAAGACCGAGCCCTATGGCGCCGACAGCATCACTGTGGTTCGCGGGCCGAGCTCGGCGCTCTATGGCCTCGGCTCGCCCGGCGGATTGATCGACCTGCAGAGCAAGCTGCCGACCAGCCAGCCGTTCCATGAGGTGCAGACGCTGTTCGGCGACCGCGATCGCGTTCAGGGCAATTTCGATTTCTCGGGGCCGATGGATCCCAACGGCCAGTTCTCGTACCGGCTGACCGGCGTGGTGCGCGACGCCGATGTGTTCGTGCCCGGCGGCAAGGATAATCGCACCTATGTCGCTCCGGCCATCACCTGGAAACCGGATCAATCGACGACCCTCACGCTTCTCGGCGCCTACCAGAAATCGAAGACGCCAGGCTCGATGTTCACCTACTCTTCGGGCACCGGCACGACCACTGATATCTTCACCGGCAGTCCGTCCTACAATTCGCTCGATCAGGAACAGGGACGCGTCGGCTATCTGTTCGAGCATGCGTTCAACAACGCCGTGACCGTTCGCCAGAAATTCCGCTACGTCGACGTCGATGCGGTCACCCGCTATGTCGGCTTTCTCGGTGCTCCCGTCGGTGATGTCGTCTCGCGCTATACCGGCTACGTCCACGATACGCTGCAATCGGCCATCATCGACAACCAAATGGAGGCCAAGCTCTCCACCGGGCCGGTGCAGCACACGCTCCTGATCGGCAGCGACTACACCTCGTCGAAGTTCAGCGACAAGCAGGGATTTGGCTTCGGCGTCTCCGATCTCAATCTGGCCGCGCCGGCCTACGTGCCGGAATCGATTCCCGATCCCACGATCTCGTCCTCGACGCGGCAGCGGCAGACCCAGTCCGGAATTTACATCCAGGACCAGGCCAGGCTCGATCACTGGATCCTGACGCTGAGCGGCCGCAGCGACTGGGTCCGCACCACCGGTGAGGATCTGTTCGCGCTGACCAACCAGACCCAGTCCGATCAGGCCTATAGCGGCCGGGCCGGGCTGACCTATGTGTTCGATTCCGGAATTGCGCCCTACGTCGCCTATTCGACCTCGTTCTTTCCCAACCTCGGCGTCGATCCCACCGGCGCCTTCTTCAAGCCGACCACAGGCAAGCAGACCGAATTCGGCGTCAAGTTTCAGCCGTTGGGAACGCGAAGCTTCATCACCGCTGCGGTGTTCGACCTGACCCAGGACGGCGGACTGGTGACGACGGGAACGGGCGTGACGGTGCAGCGCGGCGAGATCCAGAGCCGCGGCTTCGAACTGCAGGGGCTCGCGAGCCTCGGTGGTGGTTTCGACATCACCTCGTCCTACACCTATCTCGACATGGTCACCAAGCAGGCCGGCGACAGTTCGCTGGTCGGGAAGTTTCCGTCGGGCAATCCACCCCACACGGCGACGCTGTGGGCGAACTATGCATTGCCGCTGGCAGGCCCGTTTGCTGGGCTGAGCATCGGTGGCGGCGCGCGCTATATGTCATGGAGCTATGGCGACGACCTCAACACGTTCAAGAACAGTTCGGTGACCCTGGTCGACGCGGCGCTGAAATATGATTTCGGCCAGGCGGCGAAGGAGCTGAAAGGGCTGTCGTTCCAGCTCAACGCCAAGAACCTGTTCAATCTGCACTACACGACATGCCAGGTCGGCTATTGCTACCGCGGCGCCCCGCTGACCGTCATCGCCACGCTCGGCTATCGCTGGTGAGCGATCACCAATAGATCCCGTGGCGATGCAGTTCGCGGATCACGCGGGCTTCGGTCGAGGGCGCGCGCCGCTTCGGCTTGGCCGCGGCCGGGCTCGATGCGGCTGACGCGGCCGACGTCGCGGCTGGCGTGGTTGCGACGGGTGCAGCCGGCGTCGGCGTCGTTGCCGTTTGCGTGGTCGTAGGCTGTGCTGCTGCCGGCGAGGGCATCGCTTGCATCGCGCCAGCCGCGGGTGAGGCCGGCTGCTCGGTCGCCTGTTGGTTCGAAGGGCTCGCCGCAAGGCTCAGGCTGCGCGAGCCACCGGCGTAGGCCTGGCTTGCAAGCAGCGACATAACGGCAATCAGGATGAGTTTGCGCATGGCCATCCCCGTTATCCGGTCAATCCGTCTTACCTAAATCGGCTCCGCTTGGCCCGCTAACGCGCCAGCCGATGGGTGCCGATTTCGATCAGGGTGGCCCGGCAGGACCAGCGATAGACCAGGCTGAACAATTGACCCAACATGATCGAACTCCACTGTTGATCATGGGCGGCAGCCTAGACCCTGCATCTTTCCGGCGGTTGTCGCGGCGAGGGGAAAATGGCTTCGTTGACAGGCAAACTGATGTCGTCGGAACAGTCCGGACGAAGTCGCATCACGCCGGCGTGAGAGACCACCCTCAAAACACCTCGAAATATTCGCGGTGCTCCCAGTCGGTCACCTCGGACAGGAAGCGGTCGATCTCGGCGTTCTTGATGTGGGTGTAATAGCCGACGAATTCGGCCCCGAGCTTCTCGCGGAAGAACGGATCATCCTTCAGCGCGCTGACCGCATCGCGCAAGCTCTTCGGCAGCAGCGGTGCCTTGGTCTCGTAGGGCGCGTCGGCCGACGGGCCGGGGTCAAGCTTGCGGTCGGCGCCGTCGAGACCCGAGAGAATCTGCGAGGCCATGTAGAGATAGGGATTGGCGGCGGGCTCGCCGATGCGGTTCTCCAGGCGCGTGGCGGCATCGCCGGCCGCGCCAAGCACGCGGATCATCACGCCGCGATTGTCGCGGCCCCAGATCGCGCGGTCCGGTGCCAGCGAATAGGAGCGGTAGCGCTTGTAGCCGTTGATCGTCGGCGTGGTGAACAATGTCGAGGCGCGGGCGTGGTCGAGCAGGCCGGCGAGATAGGCCTTGCCGAACGCGCTGAGCGGCTCGCCGCCGTCTTTCGCCATGAACAGGTTCTCACCGCTCGCGCGCGACACGATCGACTGATGCAGGTGCCAGCCGCTCGCAAATACATTCGGCAGTTTCGGGCGGCACATGAAGGTGGCGTGGTAACCGTGGCGGCGCGCGATCTGCTTCACGGCGGAGCGGAACAGCACCATGTTGTCGGCGGGCTCGAGCCCCTTCCGCGGCGCGAAGGTGAATTCGCACTGGCTCGGCCCGAACTCGACCTCGACCGAGCGCAGCGGCAGCCCGAGTGCGACGATGTCGCGGCGCAGAATCTCCAGCACCGGCTCCATCTGATCGAAGCGCTGCTCGGTGAGATATTGATAGCCGTGGCTGAGCAGGCTCACCGATGGCGGCATGCCCGGCTGTCCCGCATCCTCGGGCCGCATATGCGGATCGTCGAGCTTGAAGATGTGGAACTCGACCTCGAGGCCGGCGACGAAGTCGTGGCCGCGGCTGGCGAGCTCGTCGAGCACCTTGCGATAGAGCGAGCGCGTCGCGAACGGCACCGGGCGGCCGTCATTGAAGTAGAGGTCGCACAGCACCCATCCCGTCGTCGGCGCCCACGGCAGCACACGAAACGTGGTGGGATCGGCGACCATCAGCACGTCGGCCGCGCCCTCCATCTCCTTCATGCCGAAGCCGCCGCCCGCGGTGAACACCGGAAACACCGTGCGGTGCGAGGTGTCCTTGGCCAGCATGGTCGTGGTGATGGAGCAGCCGCTCTCCAGCGAGGCGATCGCCTCGGAGGCGATGATGGTCTTGCCGCGCAAGATGCCGTGCTGGTCGGGGAAGGCGAGGCGGATGACCTCGAGGTTCTTTTCGCTGGCGAGACGGCGCATGCGCGCCGCCGCGTCCGTCTGCTCATCCGACCACAACGCATGACGCGCGACGAAAGTCACTTCATCACTCCCTCAACTGCCGTAGGGTGGGCAAAGCGAAGCGTGCCCACGATTTGTATCGATCACGGAGAAATGGTGGGCACGGCGCTTTGCGCCTTTGCCCACCCTACGACAGCGGTGCACGCGCGTCACTCCGCCGCCGTCAGCTTGTGCACGTTGTCGGCAATCTCCTTCGGCACCGGCGCGGTCCAGGGCGCGCCGCGGCGGCGCTTGACGTCGACCTCCATCCAGTAGGTCTCCCAGCCTCGCGTCGGGCCGATGCCGTCCATGGTCGCCGGTCCCTGGATCGAACGAGCGTTGCTCTCGTCGAGATGCAGCATCGGCTTCTCGCCGCCCTGGACCTTCTCGATCTCCTGCCGCAGCAGGCGGCGGTACTGCACGATCGCCTTGTCGCTCGAGCCGAGATGCTCCTTGGTGCGGTCCTGGATCGCGCCCATCGACTCCACCGCCCACTGGTCGTGGACGTTGATGTCGGTACCCATGCCGGTATAGGTCGCGGTCTGCTGCTCGTGCGGATCGAAGCCGTAATCGTTAGCTCTGTTCTTGCGCGACTTGTAGTCCGGCAGCTCATAGAGCTCGAGCCGCTGGTCGCGCATCTTCTTCTTGTCGACCGGGTTCGAGTAGCTGGTGAAGATCGCGTACCAGTAGCAGTTCTCATCATCAACCGGCACGTGCCACTGCGTGATCGTCATCTCCGTGCTCATGGGGATGACGAAGCCGTGCGGGAACAGCTGGTTGGTGACGCGCACATGGGTGCGCTCCTCGTCGATCTCGCGCAGCGCGATCAGCCGCAGGCCATATTCGGTGTGCTCGACATTGATGATCGGGCGGTCGTATTCACGCAGGATTTTCGTCATCGGCAGGTCGGAGCCGGCCGAGGCGCCGCGAAACTGCTTGCCATAGGCGGTGGAGGTGTCCTCGTCCTCGAAGAAGCGGTGCAGGTAGGAGGCGTGCGCGGGATCGATGCCGACTTCGAGTGCCTGCAGCCAGTTGCAGGCCATGTGGCCCTTGAACGCGAAGGCGTGAGTATCAGGGGCGACGAAGCAGTCGATCTCCGGAAAGGCGGGCGGGGTGCCCTCGCCAAGATAAGCCCAGAGGATGCCGCTCTTCTCGACCACGGGATAGGAGCGTTGGCGGATGTTCTGGCAGAGTTTTGAATCCTTCGGTTCGGCCGGTGTCTCGATGCACTGGCCGGTGGCGTCGAACAGCCAGCCATGGAAGGCGCAGCGCAGGCCACCATGCTCAAGCCGCCCGAAGGCGAGATCGGCGCCGCGATGGGCGCAGTGCCGGTCGATCAGCCCGTAGCGTCCGTTCTCGTCGCGGAACAGCACCAAATTCTCGCCGAGCAGTTTGACGGGGCGGATCGGCCGCGCGCCCTCCAGCTCATCCACCAGCGCCGCCGGCTGCCAATAGCTCCGCATCAGTCTGCCGCAGGGGTCCTTCGGCCCGGTGCGGGTGATCAGGTCGTTCTGCTCCTGGCTCATCATCGCGCGTGCATCCCTGTGGAGTGGCGTTTGTTCGCCTATTGAACGAATGGGCGAATTATGGCATGCCTTGGAGCGGCAGCAAGCACTATTTTGCAGGATTGTCCCGTCACCATGCCCAAGCTGAAGCGGAACGAGAGCGAGGAGCGCGCGACGGATTTCGTTGAGGCCCTCGATCGCGGCCTGCGCCTGCTGCAATGCTTCGGCACGAATGCAGGCCCGATGACGCTGAGCGATCTCGCCCGCGCCGCCGAGCTGCCGCGCGCGACGGCCCGGCGCATGCTGTTCACGCTGCAGCGTGGCGGCTACGTCTCCGGGGATGGAAAGCTGTTCTCGCTGACGCCGCATGTGCTGACGCTGGCGGCGTCGTACTTGCGTTCGAGCCAACTCGTCGCCGTGCTTCAGCCCGTGCTCGATCGCGTCGCGACCGCGGCCAACGAAATCTCCTCACTCGCGGTGCTTGATGGCGACGAGGTCGTGTTCGTCGCCCGCAGCAGTCCGGCGCGGATGTTCTCAGGCGGCCTCGAAATCGGCTACCGCTTGCCGGCATTCTGCACCTCGGTCGGCCGCGCCATGCTCGGTCAGCTCGGTGATGCCGATCTTGCCGCGCGCCTGAAGACCATGAAGCGCGGGCAGCTCACGCCGCAGACGGTGACGGATGCGAAGGCGCTACTCGCGCGCATCACGGCCGACCGCGCGCAGGGCTATTCGCTGGTCGACCGCGAGGCCGAGCCGCATTTCCGCTCGATCTCGGTTCCCGTGCGCCGCTATGACGGCGTGATTGTCGCCGCCGCCAACATGGGCGCCCATGTCGATCGCGTGCCGGCGCAGGAACTGCTCGACCGCTTCCTGCCGTTGTTGCGAGAGGGTGCGGAGAACGTAAGGGATAGGTTGCTATGAAAAACGGCGTGACCGGCACACCTCTTCTTACGCTGACGCATATGGATACGGGCGTGAAGTTCTATCATCTGAATGATGAGAGGGCATTCTTCGAATGGTTGACGCGAATCCCGTGCGTGCAGAGTTGCGAGGGCGACGGCAATCGGGGTCTGGTGGTTCGATTAAAGCGCCGGCCCGGAGACGACGATCTCAGACAATTTCTTGCGCTCTGCCGTCGCTATGGCGTCGATATGAAGCAATTGGCAAAATTCGAGACGACAAAAAATCGCGCCTGGTTTCGCGATCCACAGACGCCCTGGTACCGGGCAGTGTTCGGAGAACGATCCGCGCGGGGATCGTAGGGTAGATCAGCTGCTGTCGCCCGGGTGAGCGAAGCGAGACCTGAGAACTTGTCGCGAAAAGTCCCGGTTGTCGCCTCGCCCATATGGCCGCATTCCGCCGCCTCGAAACCGGTGCTATAATGGTCGCAAAGTACAAGAGAACAGGGAGCACGCCATGCAACACACCATGGTTCCCAGTGATCGCGTCGAGCACGTCGCCGTCTTTGGTTGCGACGGCAACAAGCTCGGCACGATCGAGCGATTGATGCTCGACAAGGCGAGCGGAACGGTCGCCTACGCCGTGATCAAGACCGGCGGGCTGTTCGGCACCCATCACCATTATCCCGTGCAGTGGAGCGCGCTGAAATATGATCCGGGACGTCAGGCCTTTCAGGTCGATCTGACGCCGGAGCAATTGAGCAGCGGCCCCTGCGAGGCCGATGGCGATGAATTCGACTGGGGCGACCGCTCGCGGCCGTACCAGCATCCGAATTATTGGTCGATCTAGCCGATCGGCTGCGTCACTGCCGGTTGCGCATCCAGTCGGCGAGGCCGGACAGCGCCTTGTCGAGATCCTGGCGCGCGGCGGCATCGGTGATCGTCTCGTCCATAGCGCCACGCATGCACAGCATCCACGCGTCGCGCTCGGCATCGCCGATGGCAAAGCCGATGTGTCGTTGCCGCAGCCGCGGATGGCCCTTCTCGGGGGTATAGAGACGCGGGCCTCCGGTCCATTCGGTGAGATAGCGCTTCAGCACGTCCCTGATCAGGCCGAGATGGTCCGCATGCATGGCGCGGATGATCTGTGCCTCCGGCATCGTGTCCATGCGTTCGTAGAAGCGGTCGACGAGACGGTCGATCGTGGCGCTGCCGCCGATCCGCTCGAACATGGAGGTGGTGACGTCGCTATCGGACATCTCTACAGCGCCACGCTGCGCAGCCCGAAGCTGCGGGCTTCGTTCTGCAGCACCGGCCGCACCGCATCGATCAACCGCGCGGCGGCAGCGTCGACGCTGAGGCCCGCGGTGTCCACCACCGCCGTCGCGCGCGAATAGAGCGGTTCGCGGCTCAGCAAAATGTTGCGCAGCTCCGCCATTGCGGAGCGGTCGTCGGCCATCGGGCGCAGATCGCCCTGGCGGCGGACGCGGGCCATGTGCTCCTCGGGCTCGGCCTTCAGCCAGATTGTGTAGAACGAGGTCAGGATCTGGTCGAAGGTCAAAGGCTCCGACACGATCCCGCCCCCGGTCGCCAGCACCATCAGCTCGTTGCGCGCGAGCAGCTGCTGCAGCGCCGCCTGCTCCATGCGGCGAAAGCCTTCCTGGCCATAGAGCGCGATGATCTCGGCGACCGAGAGCCCGTTCTGCTGCTCGACCTCCTTGTTGAGCTCGACAAAGCTCCAGCCGACCTTCTTCGCCAGCATCCGGCCAAGCGTGGATTTGCCGGCGCCGCGCAGCCCGATCAGCGCGATGCCGCAGAACGGTGCGCGCCGCGGCGCGGTTGCGCTGCCGCCAGTGAGCAGATCCTTGGCCTGCGCAATCTGCGCGGGCGTCGCCTTGCGCAGGAGATCGCGAAACATCTGCCAGTCCGGCGTCGGTTCGGCGGAGGGAAGCAGATCCTCCAGATGCGCGCCCATCGCGTCGGAGACGCGGCGCAGCAGGACGATGGAGACGTTGCCCTTGCCGCTCTCGAGCTGCGCGATGTAGCGCTCCGAGATTCCTGATACCTTGGCGAGCACCTTGCGCGACATGCCGCGCAACGCGCGCATGGTGCGCACGCGCTGGCCGAGCTGTTCGAGAAAGCGGGATTCGGCGTCGGGACTGTCGGTCATGAGCCTTCTTTACAGATGTCCTGCGGCGCATTTTAATGAAACATAGTGCCTGCTGGCATTGACAGCAAGCCGCCGCAGTGTCTTTCTATGAATTATAATTCTAAATTCGGGAGAGAACCCTGTGAGCGAGGGATCCTATAACGCGGTGACCTGGCTGCTCGACCGGAACGTCGAGGAGGGCCGGGGCAACAAACTGGCCTTCGACGACACCGTCTCGCGGCTCACCTATGGCGAGCTTGCGCGCGAGACGCGGCGCGCTGCCAACATGCTGCGCCGGCTCGGCGTCCGCCGCGAGGAGCGCGTGGCGATGATCATGCTCGATACGATCGATTTTCCGATCGTGTTCCTGGGCGCGATCCGCGCCGGCATCGTTCCGGTGCCGCTGAACACGCTGCTGACCGCGGACCAATACGCCTACATCCTCGCCGATTGCCGCGCGCGCGTGCTGTTCGTCTCGGAAGCGCTCTATCCCGTCATCAAGGACGTGGTCGGCCGCATGCCCGATCTCGAGCATGTCGTGGTGTCCGGCGCGAAGCAGAACGGCCACAAGCAGCTCGCAGAAGAACTGGTAGGCGAGAGCGACCAATTCACCACCGCCGTGACGCATCCCGACGAGCCGGCGTTCTGGCTCTATTCGTCGGGCTCGACAGGCATGCCCAAGGGCGTGCGCCACATCCATTCCAATTTGCAGGCGACCGCCGACACCTACGCCAAACAGGTGCTGGGCATCCGCGAGAGCGATGTGTGTCTGTCCGCCGCAAAGCTGTTCTTCGCCTATGGGCTCGGCAATGCGTTGACCTTCCCGATGTCGGTCGGTGCCAGCGTGATCCTCAACAGCGAGCGGCCGACGCCGGCGCGGATGTTCGACCTGATGAACCGCTACAACCCCTCGATCTTCTATGGCGTGCCGACCTTGTTCGCGGCGATGCTGAACGACGAGACCATGAAGGCCGAGCGCGGCGGCAAGGCCTTGCGCATCTGCACCTCCGCGGGCGAGGCGCTGCCGGAATCCGTCGGCAACAGCTGGAAGGCGCGCTTCGGCGTCGATATTCTCGACGGCGTCGGCTCGACCGAGCTGTTGCACATTTTTCTTTCGAACGCGCCCGGCGATATCAAATATGGCTCCTCTGGCAAGCCGGTGCCGGGCTATGCGGTGCGGCTTGTCAACGAAGCCGGGCAGGATGTCGCCGACGGCGAGGTCGGCGAATTGCTGGTCGATGCGCCCTCGGCCGGCGAAGGCTATTGGAATCAGCGCCACAAGAGCCGCCGCACCTTTGAGGGCCCGTGGACCCGCACCGGCGACAAATATGTCCGCGACAGCGAAGGCCGCTACACCTTCTGCGGCCGTGCCGACGACATGTTCAAGGTCTCCGGCATCTGGGTCTCGCCGTTCGAGGTCGAGAGCGCGCTGATCACGCATCCGGCGGTGCTGGAAGCCGCCGTCGTGCCCGAGGCCGATCCGGAAGGATTGCTGAAGCCAAAGGCTTTCGTCGTGCTGCGCCCCGGCGCGACGACGACGGATTTGCAGGAGATGCTCAAGGAGCACGTCAAGCAGAAGATCGGCCCGTGGAAATATCCGCGCTGGATCGATGTGGTGGAGTCCTTGCCGAAAACGGCGACGGGCAAGATCCAGCGGTTCAAGCTGCGCGAAGGCGCGAATTAACTCGGCATTCCGGGGCGATGCGAAGCATCGAACCCGGAATGACGAGCCGCAAAACAATCTCGAGATTCCGGATCAGCTCGCGTCGCGAGCTGTCCGGAATGACGGAATGAACGGGAACGACAGTATGACCAATCTCACCCCCGCCGGTGTCCTCAGCGTCGATAGCGCCAGCCTCGAATACAAATGGCTGGCGCCCGCCTCCGCTGACGCACCCACCATCGTCATGCTGCATGAAGGCCTCGGCTCGGTCGGGCTCTGGGGCGATTTCCCGGAGAAGCTGCAACAAGCCACCGGCGCCGGCATCTTCGCCTATTCACGCGCGGGCTACGGCCAGTCGAGCCCGGTGCCACTGCCGCGGCCGCTCGACTACATGCAGCGCGAGGCGCTGGACGCGCTGCCGAAGCTGCTCGACGCCATCGGCTTCAAGCGCGGCCTGCTGCTCGGCCATTCCGACGGCGCCTCGATCGCGACGATCTATGCCGGCGCGCATCAGGATCATCGCCTGAGCGGCCTCGTGCTGATTGCGCCGCATTTCATCGTCGAGGACATCTCGGTGAAATCGATCGCCGCGATCAAGACCAGCTTCGAGACCACGGACCTCAAGGCCAAACTGGCGCGCTGGCACAAGGACGTCGACAACGCCTTCTACGGCTGGAACGGCGCCTGGCTCGATCCCCAATTCCGCGATTGGGACATCTCCGAATACCTCGCCTATATCCGCGTACCCATCATGGTCGTGCAAGGCGCGGACGACCAATATGGCACCCTGCGTCAGGTCGAGATCGCGCAGGAAGAGTGCTACTGCCCGGTCGATTTCAAACTCATTTCAGGCGTGGGCCATTCCCCGCATCGCGAGGCGCCGGCGGCGACGCTCGAGGCGATCGAGCAATTTGCGAGAGCGGCCTTGCGCGACGATCAGGGACTGCAAGGGCGCGCCGCCTGACAGCGGCGCCGGCGCCGCCTGGGGGCTTTCCCATGAAACAAAATGCATGTGAGCCCGGTTAAGGGCTAGACGCGCTCGAAAAGATGCACTATTGTGCATCTAACGCTACGGCGAAAATGCATAATCAAGCTCAGGGATGACCCATGGCCGGGGAAGATCGGCGCCTCGCAGGCGGCGCGACATTCATCGATTTCCAGACCGAACCGTCCCGCTACAAGCATTGGAAGCTTGCGGTCGAGGGTGACGTCGCGACGCTGACCATGGATGTCGACGAGAACGGCGGCCTGTTCGAAGGCTATCTGCTCAAGCTCAATTCCTATGATCTCGGTGTCGACATCGAGCTGGCCGATGCGGTGCAGCGGCTGCGCTTCGAGCACCCCGAGGTAAAGGTCGTGGTGATGCGCTCGGCCAAGAACCGCGTGTTCTGCGCCGGCGCCAACATCCGCATGCTCGCGGGCTCCACGCACGCCCACAAGGTGAACTTCTGCAAGTTCACCAATGAGACCCGCAACGGCATGGAAGATTCTTCCGAGAATTCCGGCCAGCGCTTCATCACCGTGGTGAACGGCTCGGCCGCCGGCGGCGGCTATGAGCTGGCGCTTGCGACCGACCATATCATTCTCGCCGACGACGGCTCGTCCGCCGTCGCGCTGCCCGAGGTGCCGCTGCTCGCGGTGCTGCCGGGCACCGGCGGCCTCACCCGCGTCGTCGACAAGCGCAAGGTGCGCCGCGACCACGCCGATTTCTTCTGCACCATCGAGGAGGGCGTGAAAGGCAAGCGCGCCGTGCAATGGCGCCTGGTCGACGAGATCGCGCCGAACTCGAAGCTCGAGGCCAAGATCGCCGAGCGCGCCAAGGAATTCGCAGGCCAATCGAAGCGCAAGGGCAGCGGCAAGGGCATCGCGCTGACGCCGCTCAGGCGGCTGATCGACCAGACCAGCCTGCGCTACGGCTTCGTCACGGTCGACATCGACCGCACGGCCCGCATCGCCACGATCTCGATCAAGGCGCCGGAAGCCGCGCCGCCCGCCGACATCGACGGCATGATGGCGCAAGGAGCTTCGTTCTGGCCGTTGCAAGTGGCGCGCGAGATCGACGACGCCATCCTGCATTTGCGCATCAACGAGCTCGAGATCGCCATGCTGGTGTTCAAGAGCCATGGCGACCGCGCTCATGTGCTCGCGGCGGACGCCTTCCTCGAAGCCAACAAGGCGCACTGGCTGGTCAATGAAATCCGCCATTACTGGAAGCGCGTGCTCAAGCGCATCGACGTGACCTCGCGCACGCTGGTGACGCTGGTCGAGCCCGGCTCCTGCTTTGCCGGCACGCTCGCCGAGCTCGTCTTCGCCGCCGACCGCTCCTACATGCTGATCGGCACGCGCCAGGGCGACAACCGTCCGCCGCCGTCGATCGAACTCTCTGCCATGAATTTCGGCCCCTATCCGATGAGCCATGGCCTGACGCGGCTGCAATCGCGCTTCCAGGCCGATCCCGCTGACGTCGAGCGCGCGGAAGCGACGCTCGGGACCTCGCTCGACGCCGAGCAGGCCGAAGAGCTCGGCCTCGTCACCTTCGCGCTCGACGACATCGACTGGGACGACGAGGTTCGCGTGTTTCTCGAGGAGCGCGCCAGCTTCTCGCCTGACAGCCTCACCGGCATGGAAGCCAGTCTGCGCTTCGTCGGCCCCGAGACGATGGAATCAAAGATCTTCGCGCGCCTCACCGCCTGGCAGAACTGGATCTTCCAGCGCCCGAACGCGGTCGGCGAGGAAGGCGCGCTGCGCCGCTACGGCAGCGGCCAGAAGCCGAAATTCGATATGACGCGAGTTTGATGACTTTCGTGTCCCGGGCGCGGCGCAGCACGAAGTGATGCGACGCAGAACCGGGACCCAGCGAGACGAGACAATGGGTCCCGGCTCAGCAGCGCACCGCTTCGCGCTGCGCAGCGTCCGGGACAAGAAACAAGGAGCACGGCCATGAACATGAACATCATGAACGTCGACTACTCGACCAAGATTCCGAACAACGTCAATCTCGCCGAGGACCGCCAGGTGCTGAAGGCACTCGAAGGCTGGCATCCCGGCTACATGGATTGGTGGAGCGACATGGGACCGGAAGGTTTCCAGGAATCGCTGGTGTATTTGCGCACGGCGTATTCGGTCGATCCGCGCGGCTGGGCCAAGTTCGATTATGTCCGCATGCCCGACTATCGCTGGGGCATTCTGCTGGCGCCCCAGGAAGAAAATCGCGTCGTGCCGTTCGGTGAGCACTTTGGCGAGCCGGCCTGGCAGGAAGTGCCCGGCGAATATCGCGCCATGCTGCGCCGCCTGATCGTGATCCAGGGCGACACCGAGCCGGCCTCGGTCGAGCAGCAGCGCCACCTCGGCAAGACCGCGCCCTCGCTCTACGACATGCGCAATCTGTTCCAGGTCAATGTCGAGGAAGGTCGTCATCTCTGGGCGATGGTCTATCTGCTGCAGAAATATTTCGGCCGCGACGGCCGCGAGGAGGCCGACGATTTGTTGCGCCGCCGCTCCGGCGATGCCGACGCCCCGCGCATGCTCGGCGCCTTCAACGAGGCGACGCCGGACTGGCTGTCCTTCTTCATGTTCACCTATTTCACCGACCGCGACGGCAAGATGCAGCTGCACTCGCTGGCGCAGTCCGGCTTCGATCCGCTGTCCCGCACCTGCCGCTTCATGCTGACGGAAGAAGCGCACCACATGTTCGTCGGCGAGACCGGCATCACCCGCGTCGTGCAGCGCACCTGCGATGCGATGCGCGAGGCCGGCATCACCGACCCCACCGACATCGCGAAAGTCCGCGCGCTCGGGGTGATCGACCTGCCGACCATCCAGAAGAAGCTGAACCTGCACTACACGCTGTCGCTCGACCTGTTCGGCTCGGAGGTTTCGACCAACGCGGCCAACGCCTTCAACACCGGCATCAAAGGCCGCTATCACGAGACCCAGATCGACGACGATCACCAGCTCAAGAACGCCACCTATCCGGTGCTGAAGTTCATCAACGGCGAGATCAAGCTGGTCGACGAGCCGGCGCTGACCGCGCTCAACATGCGCCTGCGCGACGATTACAGCCAGGATTGCGTCAAGGGCATGCTGCGCTGGAACAAGGTGATCTCGACCGCGGGCTATCAGTTCCAGCTCAAGCTGCCCAACGTCGCCTTCCATCGCCACATCGGCGAGTTCAAGGACATCCACGCGACGCCCGACGGCATTTTGATCGACGATGCCACCTGGGCCAAGCGCAAGGACGAGTGGCTGCCCTCGACTGCCGACGGCGACTTCATCACCTCCTTGATGCAGCCCGTCACCGAGACCGGCAAGTTCGCCTCCTGGATCTCGCCGCCGAAAGTCGGCATCGACAACAAGCCGGGTGACTTCGAGTACGTGAAGATCGAGTCGTAGGGAAGTTAGCGAATGGCGAGTAGCGAATAGAACGAGCGTCTATTCGCCATTCGCTACTCACTATGCGCGCTTCCTACCCCGCGATCTCCAGCCCCGCATTCGCGTACACCACACCGCCGTCCACCGCGATGGTGTTGCCGACCACGTAATCGCCCGCGCGCGAGGCGAGGTAGATCGCCACACCCGCCATGTCCTCGTCGGTTCCGATCCGCCGCGCCGGAATGCGCTTTGCGACCTCGTCCGAATGGTCGCGCGCGGCCCGGTTCATGTCGGACTTGAACGCGCCCGGCGCGATCGCGGTGACGTTGACGTTGTCCTTGATCAATTTGGTCGCCATGCGGCGCGTCAGATGGATCACGGCGGCCTTGCTGGCGGCGTAGGAATAGGTCTCGCCCGGATTGACGAAGATGCCGTCGACCGAGGCGATGTTGATCACCTTGGCCGGACGTTCGGCGCTTGCGGAAGCGCGCAGCGGTTTCGCCAGGGCCTTGGTCAGGAAGAACAGCGATTTGACGTTGAGGTCCATCACCTTGTCCCAGCCGCTTTCGGGGAATTCGTCGAACTCCGCGCCCCAGGCAGCTCCCGCATTGTTGACGAGGATGTCGAGCTTCGGCTCCAGCTTGATGATTTCGGAGGCGAGCCTGTCGCAACCTTCGACGGTGGAGATGTCGATCGGCAGCGCGATGCATTCGCCGTCATATTGCGCGGTGAGCTCCTTGGCGGTCGCCTCGCACGGTCCGGCCTTGCGCGCGGTGATGTAGACCTTCGCGGCGCCGGCGCTGAGAAATCCCGCCGCGATCATCTTGCCGATGCCGCGCGAGCCGCCGGTCACCAGCGCGACACGGCCTTTGAGCGAGAACAGGTCGTTGAACATGAGGCCTCCCTTGGTTGGCGCTGTTTTGAGCGGGGCGGCGAGGGGAGTCAAGGAAGGTGCTAAGTGTAGCGCGACAGCGGAGCGCGCGCCTACGCCGCCGCGATCCGGCGGAAACCGTTCCACATCGCGGTCGCGGCGCCCGAGGTCAACACCGGCAGGATTCGCGCGTCCTGGTAGTTGCCGTTGAGCGAGACGCGCGGCAGTGCCGTCATCTGGTCGGCATTCTCGGCGAACAGCATGCCGGGCCGTGTCGTCACCGCGGTCTTGAAGCCGGCCGTCGCCGCCAGGCCGAATTCGCGCATCCCCGCCGCCTCGCGGTCGCCATAGGGATAGGCGAGATGCAACACGGGGCGCTGCAGCGCCTGCTCGATCCGCGCGCGGCTCATGGCCAGCTCCTGCGCGGCGATGTCTTCCGCCACCTTGGCAAGATTGCAATGGCTGACGCTATGCGCGCCGATCGTGACCAGCGGATCGGCGGCGAATGTCTTCACCTCGGCCCAGGACAGGCAGAGGCTACGGCACAGCGCTTCCATGTCGACGTCGTGCGCCGTGCACAGCGCCTCGATCTCTCGCTGAAGGTCATGCTCGCCCGGCAGCGCGCGCAGCCAGTCGTGCAGGCGGTCGAACGCTGCCTGCTTGGCCGCGGGCGTTGTTGCATCGAGCCGCAACGCGGAATGGCCGATTCTGACGTCGACCTGCTCGGCCTTGGCGATCACGGCCTCCAGCGCCACCCACCACAGCCGTCCGGTGCCCTCGGCAAAGTCGCTCGCGACATAGACGGCCAGCGGGGCGTCGAATTCGCGTAGCACGGGCAGGGCGTGGTCCAGATTGTCGCGATAGCCGTCGTCGAAGGTGAAGGCAGCGAAGCGGCGGTCGAACCGGCCCTGCACCAGCCTCTCATGCAACTCGTCCATGCTGACGATGTCGATGTCGCGCGAACGCAAATGGCATAGCGTGGCGCGCAGGAATTCGGGGGTGACTTCGAGATGCCGGTTCGGCTGGAACGCGGCCTCGCGCGCCGGCCGGACGTGGTGCAGCATGAAAATGGCGCCGACGCCCGACAAAAGCGGGCGCAGCAGATGGTGCGCCCCGCTGAAGTAAAGTGCTTCCAGCCCGGCGCGGATGACGTTGTTACGCAGTTGTTTCATGACCCGCTGGCGGACTCTGGCATTCCGCTTTCAACTTACGGAAGAACCCTTGAAGAAAAAGTTATTTCGATTGTCCAGCCAGCGCCTTCGGAAGGGCGCCATTTCCGGTTTGACAGCCTGCCAAGGGTTTGTTTTGTCTCCGGTTCCAGAGTTCGGGTCGTCGAATGCAGAAACTTTTCAGGTGGGCCAGCAAATGGTGGCCGGGGCTGATTCCCCTGGCCGTCATGTGGGGATTTGCGGCTTGGAATAATACCTTACCGGTCGAAGCCGACCTGTCGGCCCGCAGCACGGCCGCGCTCAAGGGGACCGTTCTGGACAAGACCCGGATCGCGGTCGACGGCCGCGACGTTCGCCTGGCCGCGGACGCCTTCTCCGAGGAGGGGCGCCGCGACGCCGTGACGGCGGTCGAGACCGTTCCCGGCGTGCGCCTGGTCGACGACCGGACCCGTCTTGTTCCCGAGGCCAAACCCTTCGTCTGGAACGCCGAGCGCGACGTGGTGCGGGTGACGCTGTCAGGCTCCGCACCCTTGCCCTCGATGAAGGGCCGGCTGACCGAGGCGGCCCGCAAGGAGGTCGGCGGCGCCGAGGTGGCCGACCAGATGAGTCTGGCGCGCGGCGCGCCGCCGCGGTTCGAAGCCGCCGCCATGTTGTTGCTGGACCAGATCGGCAAGCTCAAGGACGGCAAGATCACGATCACGGATACCCAGGTCAATCTGTCGGGCATGGCGCGCGAGCTCGGCGGCCGCGAAGCGATCGCGGCTGCGCTGAAGAACCTGCCCGAGGGCTTTTCGGTCGCCGCCAACGACGTCAAGGCGCCGCCTTATATCTTCCAGGCGTACAAGGATCCGGTGGCCGCGACGGTGGCGCTGACCGGCTACGTTCCGGACAACAATGTGCATGCGGCGATCGCCACCAGCGCCTCGCGAAAATTCTTCACCGAAAAGGTCGTCGACAATCTCAAGGCCAGCATCGGCGCGCCCGGCTCCTTCAACACGGCCGTGGTCGCAGCGCTCGGCGCGCTGTCGCGACTGTCGACCGGCACGCTCGTCGTCTCCGACCGCGAAGTGAAGCTGTCGGGCGATGCGCTCTATGAGGGGGCCGCCAACGACATCCGCGCAGGCCTCGGCAAGGACTTCCCGAAGAACTGGCAGTACAAGCCGGAGATCACGGTGAAGCCTGCGGCAGGCCCGGTCGACGGCACCGTGTGCCAGCAATTGTTCACGGACCTCCTGGCCAAGGGCAAGATCCGCTTCGTCGCCAAGCGCGCCGACATCGATCCGGACTCCGCCGCCATCCTCGATCATCTGATCGAGACGGCGCTGCGCTGCCCCAATACCAATATCGAAATTGCCGGGCATACCGACGCCGACGGCGAGGAGGGCTTCAACCGGGCCCTCTCCGAGAAGCGCGCGCAGGCGGTGATCGACTATCTGGTCAAGGCCGGCCTGCCCGCCAGCCGCTTCACCGCGATCGGCCATGGCAGCACGCAGCCGGTCGCCGGCAACGACACCGACGACGGCAAGGCGAAGAACCGCCGCATCGAATTTCTGGTGAGGTGACGATGCCCTATCTCGTCTCGTTTCATCTGGGTTGGCTGATCGGCTCGGTGCTGCTGGGATTTTGCATGGGCTGGATCTCGGTGGTCCAGCGCGGCAACGGCACCTCCAAGGTGACGGCGCGCTGGCTCGCCGCGCTTGCCGCGGCCCTGGTCGCGGTCTCATTCGCCCGCGTCGTCCCCGGCCGCTTCGGCTACTGGCTCGACCTCGGCCTGATCCTGTTCGCGTGCTATCTGGTCGGCTGCACCATCGGCGCCTGGCTGCGCGACCGCGTGGTCTCGCGCAGCATGCCTGCGGCCTGAGCCGTTGGCCCCGACGATCGGGCGGTGCAGCGGTCTGCGGCCCCTCGCCCCGCCCTTCGGGCCCGCGACCTTCCGGCGCATCGGAAAATCCGCCCCCTTTCACCAGGCAGGCGTGCCCCATAGATTGACGTCGGCTTAAGGCGTGACGGAACATTGTACGTCCGAAATCATCAAACCTTCATCGCGCCTGCGCAGGATCGCCCTGGAGATTCGCCTCAACTCTGCCGCCGAAGGCGCCAAACCCTGCTTCAGGAGCCCGCAACCCTGCCTAAAATATTGAATGCACGTGTTTTTGTTCGAATTGGCGAATTCCACTCGGCCCGAAAACGCGCTAGTGGAATGGCAGGGGGCATGCGCGATGCCGGAGCCGGCGACGAGGGTTCGTTGATTGCCTGCGCGTCGTCCGCCCGTTCGCCGGCCACCCTGGCCGCTGAAGCGTTGTTCGAGGTCTAGATGCTGGAAGCCATCCGCAGGGCGACGACGTTTCTGCGCCAGAAGCAAATCCTGCATAAGCTTGGAGTTGTGATCAGCGTCGCGGTCATCGGCATCGCTTGCTATGTGCTGTACCACATGCTGCGAGGCATCGATTTCAACGAGGTCCTCGAAGCGATCAAGAGCACCGAGCCGAGCCAGATCGCGATGGCGGCACTGTTCGTCGCCGCGGGCTATTTCACCCTGACCTTCTACGACCTGTTCGCCACGCGCGCGATCGGTCACGCCCATGTGCCCTACCGCATCAACGCGCTCGCGGCCTTCAGCAGCTATTCGATCGGCCACAATGTCGGTGCATCCGTCTTCACCGGCGGCGCCGTGCGCTACCGCATCTATTCGGCCTACGGGCTGAACGCGATCGACGTCGCCAAGATCTGCTTCCTCGCCGGCCTGACCTTCTGGCTCGGCAATGCCGCCGTGCTCGGCCTCGGCATCGCCTATCATCCGGAGGCCGCCGCCTCGATCGACCAGCTTCCGCCATGGCTGAACCGGACGCTGGCGCTGACGATCATCGTGGGGCTGGTCGGCTACGTGGTCTGGGTCTGGACCAAGCCGCGCGTGGTCGGCCGCGGGCCATGGACCGTGGTGCTGCCGGGCGGCGCGCTGACGCTGCTCCAGATCGCGATCGGCATCATCGATCTCGGCTTCTGCGCGCTGGCGATGTACGTGCTGGTCCCGGACGAGCCCAATCTCGGCTTCGTGGTGGTCGCGGTGATCTTCGTCTCGGCGACATTGCTCGGATTCGCCAGCCACTCGCCCGGCGGGCTGGGGGTGTTCGACGCCGCCATGCTGGTCGGCCTCTGGCAGATGGACCGCGAGGAGCTTCTGGGCGGCATGTTGCTGTTCCGCGTCCTCTATTATCTGTCTCCCTTCGTCATATCTGTAATCTTGCTGACGTTTCGCGAAGTTATGATCGGCGCACGATCGAAGCGCTTGCAGCAGGCGGCGCTCAAGCTGGACCCCGGTCCGGCGCGTGAAGCCGCTTATGTGAGAGAGCGTAGCGACAGCGGCGCCTGACCGCGCCAAGCGTTAGGACAAGCCTCTAGGAGAAGTCCGCCCCGATGGCGATCGACGCCCCATCTTCTCCCTCCACCCAGCCCTGGTCCGACCGGCTGCGGCACTCGACCATCATCCTGATCGCTGCGGCGCTGGCGCTGTCGGTCGTGGTCTCGCTCGGCGAATTGGCACCGCTGCACGCCGCAATCGTGTTCCTCTGCATCGCGGCGGCGGCCCTGATCCCCTGGCGGCTGCACGATCCCGCCGCGTCCCGCGACGACGTCAGGCGCATCAACCCGGTCGAGAGCGCGGCGGTGGCCGCGGTCGTCGCCGGCATGCCGGATCCGGCGGTGCTGCTCGACCGTGCCGGCCGCGTCATCCACCTCAATGCCGCCGCCGCCCAGCTCGCGCCGGCGCTGCGCCGGAACGAGCTCGCCCAGTTCGCGCTGCGCTCGCCGGAGATCATCACGGCGCTGCGCGAGGCGATCGCGACCACCGAGCCGCGGCGCGCGACCTATCTCGATCATGTCCCGGTCGATCGCTGGATGGAGCTCATGATCACGCCGGTGCCGGTGCCGACCAGCTTCGGCGGCGCCGACAAATGCATGCTGATGACCTTTCACGACCAGACGCCGCTGCGCCGGGTCGAGGAGATGCGCGCCGACTTCGTCGCCAATGCCAGCCATGAGCTGCGCACGCCGCTCGCCGCGCTGTCGGGCTTCATCGACACGCTGCAGGGCCAGGCCAAGGACGATCCCAAGGCGCGCGAGCGCTTCCTCGGCATCATGCACAACCAGGCCACCCGCATGGCGCGCCTGATCGACGATCTGTTGTCGCTGTCGCGGGTCGAGCTGTCGGCCCATGTCCGGCCTGACACCCTGGTCGACCTCTTGCCGATCATCCGCCAGGTCGCCGACGGGCTCGAGCCGCTGGCGCTGGAGCGGCAGGTCGAGGTCGAGATCCATTTGCCTGAAGGGGCGGTGATGATCGCGGGCGACCGCGAGGAGCTGCTCCGGCTGTTCGAGAATCTGATCGAGAACGCGCTCAAATACGGCGCTTCCGGCGGACGCGTCATCGTGTCGCTGACATCAGGCGCAGCCACTGACGGAACTCAGGAAATCCGGATCATGGTTCGCGACTTCGGCCCCGGAATCGCGCCCGAGCACCTGCCGCGGCTGACCGAGCGGTTCTACCGGGTCGACGTCGGGGACAGTCGCTCGCAAGGCGGAACCGGGCTCGGATTATCGCTGGTGAAACATATTCTTAACCGTCATCGCGGCCGGCTTTTGATCGAGAGCGTGCCCAAGCAGGGCGCCACTTTCACCGCCTGCTTCCCCCAGGCCAAGACTTTAGTTTAGGCTGAAAATCCAAGCGATTTCAATCGCTTGCAGGTGTCATCCGACTGTCACGAAACCTTCGTAAAAGCACAGCCGACCGCTCCTAAAGGGGCGGCGTGGGGAGCGCGATCGGGCGCGGATGGCGCTTCGCTCCCCCCAATGGAGACCAGCATGAATTTCCTCAAAACGATGGTCGCCGCCGGCTTGGTCGCCGCGTCGGCGACGACGGCCTTTGCCGCCGACATCACCGGTGCAGGCGCGACCTTCCCGTTCCCGATCTATTCGAAGTGGGCTGATGCCTACAAGAAGGAGACCGGCAACGGTCTGAACTACCAGTCGATCGGCTCCGGCGGCGGCATCAAGCAGATCCAGGCCAAGACCGTGACCTTCGGCGCCAGCGATGCGCCGCTCAAGGCCGAGCAGCTCGAGAAGGACGGCCTCGTCCAGTGGCCGATGGTGATGGGCGCCATCGTTCCCGTCGTCAACCTCGAGGGCGTGAAGCCGGGCGAGATGGTGTTCGACGGCGAGACGCTGGCCAACGTCTATCTCGGCAAGATCACCAAGTGGGACGATCCGGCCATCAAGAAGCTCAATCCGAATGTGAAGCTGCCCTCGGAGGCGATCACCGTGGTCCGCCGTTCTGACGGTTCGGGCACCACCTTCAACTTCACCAACTACCTCGCCAAGGCCAGCGCGGACTGGAAGAGCAAGGTCGGTGAGGGTACCGCCGTCGAGTGGCCGGTCGGCGTCGGCGCCAAGGGCAACGAAGGCGTGTCGGGCAACATCAGCCAGACCAAGAACTCGATCGGTTACGTCGAGTACGCCTATGCCAAGCAGAACAAGCTGACCTACACCGGTCTCGTCAACAAGGCCGGCAAGACCGTGCAGCCGACCGTCGAAGCGTTCCAGGCGGCCGCCTCCAACGCCGACTGGGCCAAGGCTCCCGGCTACTACGTCATCCTGACCGACCAGCCCGGCGAGAAGTCCTGGCCGATCACCGCGGCGACCTTCATCCTGATGCACAAGTCCGCCACCGACAAGGCGGCCTCGCAGGAAGCCATCAAGTTCTTCCGCTGGGCCTTCAAGAGTGGCGACAAGCTGGCTGAAGAGCTCGATTACATCCCGATGCCGGACAGCGTCGTCCAGCTGATCGAGAAGACCTGGGCTGCCGACATCAAGAGCTAAGGTACGCGTGTCCCGGACGCGGCAGCGGGAAACGCTGCTGCGCTGCGCCGGGACCCACAAGAACCATGCCCCGGATCGGCGTTGCGTCGCATCCGGGGCACGGCACCAAGAACAAGCGTATAGAAAATGGGTACAGGGGATCGGCGTGGCAGAAATGGCCGTTCAGAGCGATGTAATCGAGGACGCCGGACCGTATGACCGCGCCAAGGCCTTGAGCGCGTTCAAGCTCGGCGACGTCACCTTCTACTGGATCACGCGGCTGTCCGCGATCTCGGTGCTGCTGATCCTCGGCGGCATCATCATCTCGCTGATCGTCGGCGCGTTCCCGGCGATCAGGGAATACGGCATCTCCTTCCTGTGGACGCAGCGCTGGGCGCCCTCGGCCGATCCGCCCGTGCTCGGCGCGCTCGGGCCGATGTACGGCACGCTCGTCACCTCCTTCATCGCCATGCTGATCGCGATTCCCGTCGGCCTCGGCATTGCGATCTTCCTCACCGAGCTCTGCCCGCAATGGCTGCGCCGCCCGATCGGCATGGCGGTCGAGCTGCTCGCCGGCATTCCCTCGATCATCTACGGCATGTGGGGCTTCTTCGTGTTGGGCCCGTTCCTGGCCAACACCTTCCAGCCCTTGATGATCAAGATCTTCGACGGCGTCCCCGTGCTGGGCGCGATCTTCGCAGGTCCGCCGTCCTATCTCAGCACGTTCAATGCCGCGCTGATCCTCGCCATCATGGTGCTGCCCTTCATCACCTCGATCTCGGTCGACGTGTTCAAGACGGTGCCGCCGGTCTTGAAGGAAGCCGCCTACGGCGTCGGCTGCACCACCTGGGAAGTCGTCCGCAGCGTGGTGATCCCCTACACCCGCGTCGGCATCATCGGCGGCGTCATGCTGGCGCTGGGCCGCGCGCTCGGCGAGACCATGGCGGTGACCTTCATCATCGGCAATTCGTTCCGCATCTCCTCGTCGATCTTCGCGCCGGGCACCACGATCTCGGCGGCGATCGCCTCCGAGTTTGCCGAGAGCGACGGCCTGCACCAGTCCGGCCTGATCCTGCTCGGCCTGCTGCTGTTCGTGCTGACGTTCTTCGTGCTGGCCGCCGCGCGGCTGATGCTGATGCGGCTGGACAAGAAGGCGGGGAACTAACGTCATGGCCCTCAATCCGATCTATTCGCGCCGCCGCCGCAAGGACATCGTCATCCGCGGGCTCTGCTTCGCCGCAGCCGCCTTCGGCGTCACTTGGCTCGCGCTGATCCTGATCACGCTGTTCTACAACGGCCTCGCTGGCCTGAACCTCCAGGTCTTCACCGCCGACACGCCGCCGCCCGGCTCGACCGAAGGCGGCCTGCGCAACGCCATCGTCGGCTCGATCATCATGACCGTGCTCGGCGTCGGCATCGGCGCGCCGCTCGGCCTGTTCGCCGGCACTTATCTCGCCGAATACGGCCGCAACGACAAGCTGACCTCGGTGATCCGCTTCATCAACGACATCCTCTTGTCGGCGCCCTCGATCATCATCGGCCTGTTCATCTACGGCGCGGTGGTGGTGCCGATGCGTGGCTTCTCGGCGATCGCGGGCGCGCTGGCACTCGCCGTCATCGTCATCCCGGTGGTGGTGCGCACCACGGAGGACATGCTGCTGCTGGTGCCGAATCCGCTGCGGGAAGCCGCCAGCGCATTGGGCCTGCCGCGTTCGCTGGTGATCAAGCGCATCGCCTATCGCGCGGCGCGCTCCGGCCTCATCACCGGCGTGCTGCTCGCCACCGCCCGCGTCGCCGGCGAGACCGCGCCGCTGCTGTTCACCGCGCTGTCGAACCAGTTCTTCAGCCTCGGCCTGGACAAGACGATGGCCAACCTGCCGGTCACCATCAACAATTTCGTCCAGAGCCCCTACGCCTATTGGAAGCAGCTCGCCTGGAGCGGTGCGCTGCTGATCACCCTGACCGTGCTTGCCCTGAACATTGGCGCGCGCATCATCGGCGCCGAGAGGACTGCAAAATGAGTGAAATGTCTGTTTCCGTGAGCGCGCCGACCGTTCATCCCGGCTCGCAGCCGCTGCCCGAGGCACCGGCCAAGGTCACCGCGCGCAATCTCAACTTCTATTACGGTGAGCACCACGCGCTGAAGAACATCAACCTGACGCTCGGCACCCACCGCGTCACGGCCTTTATCGGCCCGTCGGGCTGCGGCAAGTCGACCCTGCTGCGCATCTTCAACCGGATGTATGATCTTTATCCGGGCCAACGCGCCACCGGCCAGCTGATGCTCGACCAGACCAACATCCTCGACGCCAAGCTCGACCTCAATCTGCTGCGCGCCCGCGTCGGCATGGTGTTCCAGAAGCCGACGCCGTTCCCGATGACGATCTACGAGAACATCGCCTTCGGCATCCGCCTCTACGAGAAGATCTCGAAATCCGAGATGGACGACCGCGTCGAGAAGGCGCTGCGCGGCGGCGCGCTGTGGAACGAGGTCAAGGACAAGCTCAACGCCTCCGGCCTGTCGCTCTCCGGCGGCCAGCAGCAGCGCCTGTGCATCGCGCGCACCGTCGCGGTGCGGCCCGAGGTGATCCTGTTCGACGAGCCCTGCTCGGCGCTGGACCCGATCTCGACCGCCAAGGTCGAGGAGCTGATCCAGGAGCTGTCCGAGAACTACACGATCGCGATCGTCACCCACAACATGCAGCAGGCGGCGCGCGTCTCCGACAAGACCGCCTTCATGTATCTCGGCGAACTGATCGAGTTCGACGACACCAGCAGGATCTTCACGTCGCCGAGCGATCGGCGCACGCAAGATTACATTACCGGCCGGTTCGGCTGAGGAGACGCGACATGGGTACTGAACATACCGCAAAGGCTTTCGACACCGACCTCCAGGAGCTCACCCGCCTGGTCGCCGAGATGGGCGGCATCGCCGAGCGCATGATCGTCGAATCCGTCGACGCGCTGATCCGCCGCGACGTCGCGCTGGGCCAGCGCGTCGTCACCATCGACGCCGAGCTCGACGCGCTGCAGAAGCGCATCGAGGAACGCGCCGTGCTCACCATCGCCCGCCGCCAGCCGATGGCGGTCGACCTGCGCGAGATCGTCGGCGCTATGCGCGTTGCCACCGACCTCGAGCGGATCGGCGACCTCGCCAAGAACATGGGCAAGCGCGTCGCCGCGCTGGAGACCGACTTCCATCCGCTGAAGCTGTTCCGCGGCCTGGAGCACATGACCGACCTCGTGCAGCAGCAGGTCAAGAGCGTGCTGGACGCCTATGCCGCGCACGATCTGCCGGCGGCGATGGCGGTGTGGAAGGGCGACGAGGAGGTCGATGCGATCTGCACCTCGCTGTTCCGCGAGCTCCTCACCTACATGATGGAGGATCCGCGCAACATCTCGTTCTGCATCCATCTGATGTTCTGCGCCAAGAACATCGAGCGGATCGGCGACCACGCCACCAACATCGCCGAAACCGTGTTCTACATGATCGAGGGCCAGGCGATCACCGACAAGCGGCCGAAGGGCGACATGACCACCTTCGCCACCACGATCCCGAATAGCTGAAGACCTTAAGGAGCGACGACACCATGGGCGCACGCATTATGGTGGTTGAGGACGAGGAAGCTCTCACCGAGCTGCTTCGCTACAACCTCGAAGGCGACGGCTATGACGTCGAGACGGTCATGCGCGGCGACGACGCCGACACCCGCCTCAAGGAGCACATTCCCGACCTGATCGTGCTCGACTGGATGCTGCCGGGCCTGTCGGGCATCGAGCTGTGCCGCCGCCTGCGCACCCGTCCCGAGACCAAGCAGCTGCCGATCATCATGCTCACCGCGCGCGGCGAGGAGAGCGAGCGCGTACGTGGCCTTACGACCGGCGCCGACGATTACATCGTCAAGCCGTTCTCGGTGCCGGAGCTTTTGGCGCGGGTGAAAGGTCTGCTCAGGCGCGCCAGCCCGGAGCGGCTCGCCACCGTGCTGGCCTATGGCGACATCGAGCTCGATCGCGACAAGCGCCGCGTGGCGCGCTCGGGCCGGCCGATCGATCTCGGCCCGACCGAATATCGCCTGCTGGAGTTCTTCTTGGAGCATCCCGGCCGCGTGTTCTCGCGCGAGCAGCTGCTCGACAGCGTCTGGGGCCGCGACATCTACATCGACGAGCGCACGGTCGACGTCCATATCGGCCGCCTGCGCAAGCTGCTCAATCTCGGCCGCGAGCAGGACCCGATCCGCACCGTCCGCGGCGCCGGCTACGCACTGGACGATCGCTTCGCCAAGGCCGAGCAGACGTAAGGTGTGCTTGTGCTGAGCCAACAAAAAAGCGCGCCGCTGGCGCGCTTTTCTTTTTCGCGACGTCGCCTCAGGCCGTGCTTAGCGCGTGCCCGGCTTCGGTGCTGCACGACGGCGGTCCGCCGCCGGCTGATACGCCACGCGCGAGTGCTGGGCGCAGTAGGGCAGGCCGGACAGCGCCTTGCCGCCGCAGAAGAAGAAATCCGGGCTCGAGGGATCGCCGACCGGCCAGTGGCAGGTCGCCTCGTTCAGCTCCAGCAGCGACAGCCGCTGGCTCATCGGCACCACGTTGTCGTAGGTGACCGGTTCGGCCTCCACCTCGACCTCGAAGGCCTGCGCCAGCGCGGTGTTGCCGCGCGCAATGGGGCGGGTCACCCGCATCATATGCTGCGCCGGGCGCGCCTTGCGCGGCCGGGGCGCCGCCGATGAAGGGCTCTTGGCGCGGCCGGATAGACCGAGCCTGTGCACTTTGCCGATCACGGCATTGCGGGTCACATTGCCAAGCTCTGCTGCGATCTGGCTGGCCGAAAGTCCGGCCTCCCAGAGCTTTTTCAGCTGCTCGACGCGATCATCGGACCAGGTCAAAACCGTCATTGCACCCTTTCCCTCGCTGCCGGCCAGCCATCCTGGGGCCTTGCAGCGAATGCCTAAGCCTTCAAAAACCCGTGCCGTCAGAATCCCTTAAGGCTCGCCGGGCGCGTGACTGACGCCCGAACGTTTACGCCGGTACATGAGGACTCTTGGGATCAGAACCGCTGCACGAGATGTCGTATCTGACAATCCAAACGCTACAATATGGCGTGACTCCCGCGCAAGAGTCCGCCGACTCGCTTCCACATGTTCCGTGGTGAAAACCCGCAAAATCGGCACCGCAAGACTACGGATTCAGCGTTTCCTGAGGCTTTCCGGGCGGCATTGACACCCGTCTTGCCAAGCATAAGATAGTCCCGCGTGCCGCCCTTAAAAGGCGGCACGTTTCGTTTTCCGGGCCGGTCGATGGTGCGTTGCGCAATGCACGCGTCACACCGTCCGCAACCTTCAAGTGACCGTCATGACTAACCGCGCAGTGCCGCATTTGCTCCCCGTTTTCGCCAGGGCCGACCTCGGTTTCGAACGCGGCGAAGGCTGCTGGCTGATCGCGAGCAATGGCGATCGCTATCTCGATTTCACCTCGGGCGTCGCGGTGAATGCGCTCGGCCATTGCCATCCGCATCTGATCAAGGCGCTACAGGAGCAGGCGACCAAGCTCTGGCACATGTCGAACCTGTTCCAGAGCCCGGACGGCGAGAAGCTCGCCGCGCGCCTGTGCAATGAGAGCTTTGCGGACTTCGTGTTCTTCTGCAATTCCGGCGCCGAAGCGCTGGAGGGTGTGATCAAGCTGGTCCGCCATCATCACTTCTCCAAGGGCCATCCCGAGCGCTACCGCATCATCACCTTCGAAGGCGCCTTCCATGGCCGCACGCTGGCAACGCTCGCCGCGACCGGCTCTGCAAAATATCTCGAAGGTTTCGGCCCGCCGATGGACGGTTTCGACCAGGTCCCGCATGGCGACCTCGAAGCCGTCAAGAAGGCGATCGGCCTAGAGACCGCCGGCATCCTGATCGAGCCGATCCAGGGCGAGGGCGGCGTGCGCTCGGCGACACCTGCCTTCCTCAAGGCGTTGCGCCAGCTCTGCGACGACAAGGGCCTGCTGCTCGCATTCGACGAGGTGCAGACCGGCATGGGCCGCAGCGGTGATCTGTTCGCCTATCGTCGCACCGGCGTCACGCCTGACGTGATGTCGCTGGCGAAGGCGCTCGGCGGCGGCTTCCCGATCGGTGCTGTGCTGGCGACTGCGGAAGCGGCGTCCGGCATGGGGCCCGGTTCGCACGGCTCGACCTTCGGCGGCAATCCGCTGGCGATCTCGGCGGCCAACGCGGTGCTCGACGTCATGCTCAAGCCCGGCTTCTTCGACCACGTGCATAAGATGTCGCTGCTGCTCAAGCAGAAGCTCGCCTCCGTGATCGACCGTCACCCCGATGTCGTCAGCGAGGTGCGCGGCGAGGGCCTCCTGATCGGCATCAAGGCGGTGGTGCCTTCGGGCGATCTCGTGGCCGCCTTGCGTGGCGAAAAACTGCTCACCGTCGGCGCGGGCGACAATGTCGTGCGCTTCCTGCCGCCTCTGATCGTCACCGAAGCCGAGATCGAGGATAGCGTCGGGCGGCTCGAGCGCGCCTGCGCTGCGATCTCGTCCAGCCAGACCAAGCGGGCGGCAAGCTGATGAGCAAGTCGCCGAAACATTTCCTCGACATCAACGAGCTGCCGCTGTCGGAGCTCAAGCGCATGCTCGCCGCATCCTCCGCCATGAAGGCGAAGCAGAAGGCGCAGCAGCCGGTCAGGCCGCTCGAAGGCAAGACGCTGGCGATGATCTTCGAGCGCCCCTCGACGCGGACGCGGGTGTCGTTCGACGTCGCCATGCGCCAGCTCGGCGGCGAGCCCATCATGCTCACCGGCGCCGAGATGCAGCTCGGTCGCGGTGAGACCATCGCCGACACCGCGCGCGTGCTGTCGCGCTATGTCGACGCCATCATGATCCGCATCCTCAATCACGAGGCGCTGCTGGAGCTTGCGGCCAACGCCACCGTGCCCGTCATCAACGGCCTGACGCGGCGCTCACATCCCTGCCAGGTGATGGCCGACCTCATGACCTATGAGGAACATCGCGGCCCGATCGAGGGCAAGACGGTGGCCTGGACCGGCGACGACAACAACGTGCTGGCGTCCTGGGCGCATGCCGCCGAGCGCTTCAAATTCCAGCTCAATGTCGCAACGCCGCCCGAGCTCGCGCCGAAAAAGGCGATGCGCGACTTCATCAAGACTTCAGGCGCGCCGATCGTGCTCGGCACCGATCCGGAAGCCGCCGTGCGCGGCGCCGATTGCGTCGTCACCGACACCTGGGTGTCGATGGGCGACAAGGAGGGCGAGCATCGCCACAACGTGCTCAAGCCCTACCAGGTCAACGGCAAGCTGATGTCGCTCGCCAAGCCCGATGCGCTGTTCATGCATTGCCTGCCCGCCCATCGCGGCGAGGAGGTCACGGATGAAGTGATCGACGGCCCGCAATCGGTCGTGTTCGACGAGGCCGAAAACCGCCTGCACGCGCAGAAAGGCATTCTGGCCTGGTGCTTTGACGCGGTGAAGTGATCATCTTGTAGCCCGGATGGAGCGCAGCGTAATCCGGGGCTCTTCAGCTGCGGAACGAGTTTCCCGGATTGCGCTGCGCTCCATCCAAGCTACGCAGGCCGTCGTTTCGTGGACGATGGAATGCAGCTGCGCCTCTTTCATTCTGCATCGATCGACCCCAGATAGACCGCCATGGTTTTCCAATCTCCTGACATGAAGACCGGGCCCGAAGGCCCGGTTCGCGCACCATCAGCGGTTCCGATCGATGATGCCGTGCTGCCCTACGAGGTCGATGCGCTCGACGTGCGCGGCCGCTTGGTGCGGCTGGGTCCCGCGCTCGACGAGATCCTGACCAAGCACGATTATCCCGCTCCCGTCGGCAAGCTGCTCGGCGAGGCCATCGTGCTGACGACGCTGCTCGGCAGTGCGCTGAAATTCGAGGGGCGCTTCATTCTCCAGGCTCAGACCGACGGCCCCGTGTCGTTCCTGGTCGTCGACTACATGGCGCCGGATCGCCTGCGCGCCTATGCGCGCTTTGACGCCGCGCGTCTTGGCGAGACCAGGGATTCCGGCGCGCTGCTCGGCCGCGGTCATCTCGCCATGACCATCGACCAGGGGCCCGACATGAGCCGCTACCAGGGTTTGGTCGCGCTCGACGGCGGCAGTCTGGAAGACGCCGCCCACGAATATTTCCTGCGCTCCGAGCAGATTCCGACCAAGGTGCGTCTCGCGGTCGGCGAGGAGTGGCGCTCCAGCGACGGCGGCAAGCATCGCTGGCGCGCCGGCGGCATGCTGATGCAGTTTCTGCCGAAGGCGCCGGAGCGCGCCCGGCAGGCGGACTTACATCCCGGCGATGCCCCTGATGGCGTCGAGGTGCACAGCGTCGCGGAAGACGACGCCTGGGTCGAGGCGCGCTCGCTGATCGAGACGGTCGAGGACGTCGAGCTGATCGATCCCGAGCTCTCCGGCGAGCGGCTGCTGTTCCGCCTGTTTCACGAGCGCGGCGTGCGCGTATTCAATCCGATGGTTCTCAAAGCGCAGTGCTCCTGCTCGCGCGATGCCGTCGCTTCGATGCTCAAGAGCTTCTCGCCCGATGACCGCGCCGCCATGGTCAAGGACGACAAGGTCGTCGTCACCTGCGAGTTCTGCTCGTCGGTCTACCAGTTCACGCCGCATGAGGCAGGCGTCGAGGATGCGTAGCGAGCTCTCGTAGGGTGGGTTAGCCGTGCGGATGCGCAAAGCGCATCTGCTCGGCGTAACCCACCTCTTCTGTTCCTGCGGACGCAAACAATGGTGGGTTACGCCTTCGGCCAACCCACCCTGCGGCACCTCGCTGTGTCGGCCCGCTGTCAATCCATCCGCGCAAAAATATTCCACTTTACCGAAATTCGGTTTTGTCGTATGTGTCGGCCATCCCGGCTCATCCAAGAGGGGCGATCTCGAGGTCGTCTTGATCGCGAGCCGGGCTTGCGGTGGACGCGGCAGCGTCGGCATGATGGTAGCGGGCAGGGCGGGTAGTCCCTGTGAGCCCGAGGCTTCGTGCAGACGAGCGGCGCTGTCAGGTTCGTCTCGCCTGTAAGTTTCCGGCTTCGTCGACAGGGCTGGAAATACTGCGGGCGACATGGCGGGCCGTGCGTACGGCAAAACCGTGTGGTCCTGGCCGTCGTTGCCACGGTCAAGCCTTTCGAAGATGCGCGCGAGCCCAACCGGGTGGACGGCATCGTCAATTCGAACGGCGAGGGAGGCCAGAAGGAAAGTTCGGCTCCCGGGAGAGCACGGCATAAGCCGTCCGACCATCGCGCAGGGAAGGCCGAGTGATCGGCACCACCTGTATGCTGCTGTGCGGTTCTTTCTGCGTGTGCATTTCGCGCAGCGGACCGCGGGTGCTTGTCGGCACCCGGCCTTCCCTGCGCCCTCTTGGATTTGAGGGTGGCGAGACCAAGCAAAGCTCGGGCGAATTTAGCCGCGAGAACGAGAAGGCACGTCTGCGTGTCACAAGCTCAAACATCGTAGGGTGGGCAAAGGCGCACTTGCGCCGTGCCCACGATCTCTCTCCGCCGCGAAAGATACGTGGGCACGCTTCCGCCTTAGCTTTTCGAGCTATGGCGGACAAGTCGCTTTGCCCACCTTACGGCACTGCCTCAGTTCAACACCCGCTTGCTGTCCGGGCTGTCGAGCGAGAACGCGGGCACGTCGATCTCGAAGCGCTCGCCGCTTTCGCTGACCATCTGGTAGCGGCCGGTCATGAAGCCGGAGGCGGTCGAGAGTGGCACGCCTGAGGTATATTCGAAGCGCTCGCCGGGGGCCAGGATCGGCTGCTCGCCGACCACGCCCTCGCCCTTCACCTCCTGCTGGCGGCCGGAGGCATCGGTGATGATCCAGTGCCGCGTCTTGAGCTGCACGGTCTCCTCGCCGGAATTGGTGATGACGATGGTGTAGGACCAGAAGTAGCGGGAGCGGTCGGCCGACGACTGCTCCGGAACAAAGTTCGGCTCGACGGTCACTTCGATCTGGCGGGTCACGGCGCGGTACATGTTGCTACCATACCGAAATCCGGCTCCGGAACCAAACGCCGCGGGCGGCTTTGGCGACATCGTCCCGCCAGAATTCGAAGGGAATGACACCCCGAAGATCCGGCCGCTTTGCGAGATGACGACCGGACCGGTACACTCCTAGACACGTCGCGATTTGCGGAAGGGTTTTTGGCCCCCGATGAGCATTGCCGACCAAGTGACGGGACAGACGATCGCGGGAACCGCAAAGCCTGCAGGCGCGAAGCCGCGCGCGTCCGCATCGGCCATCACGCTGCCCGCCATCGGCGAGCGCGAGCTCCGGCTCGACCTGTTTCGCGGCCTCGCGCTGTGGCTGATCTTCATCGACCATCTGCCGGCCAGTCTGTTGACGTGGTTCACGATCCGCAATTACGGCTTCAGCGATGCCACCGAGATCTTCATCTTCATCTCCGGCTACACCGCCGCCTTCGTCTACGGCAGGGCGATGCTGGAGAGCGGCGTCCTCATCGCCACCGCGCGCATCCTGCGCCGGGTCTGGCAGATCTACGTCGCCCACGTCTTCCTGTTCACGATCTTCCTCGCGGAAATCTCCTATGTCGCGACCAGGTTCGAGAACCCGCTCTACACCGAGGAAATGGGCATCCTGGATTTCCTCAAGCAGCCCGACGTCACCATCGTGCAGGCGCTGCTGCTGCGCTTCCGTCCCGTCAACATGGACGTGCTGCCGCTCTACATCGTGCTGATGCTGGCGCTGCCGCTGATCCTGTGGTCGATGAAATGGCGCCCGGACTTCACGCTCGGCCTCTCGGTCGCGCTCTATGCGGTCACCTGGGAATACGACCTTTACCTCTCGGCCTATCCGAACGGCTTCTGGGCCTTCAATCCCTTCGCCTGGCAGCTGCTGTTCGTGTTCGGTGCATGGTGCGCGCTCGGAGGTGCGCGACGGATGTCGCGCATCCTGGCCTCGCCCGTGACGATGTGGATATCGATCGCCTATCTCGCGGCGGCGTTCTGCGTGACGTTGACCTGGTACGTGCCGCAGCTCTCCCACTTCATGCCGAGGCGGATCGAGCAGTGGATGTACCCGATCGACAAGACCGACCTGGACGTGCTGCGCTTCACGCATTTCCTGGCGCTGGCCGCGCTGACCGTGCGCTTTCTACCCCGGGATTGGCCGGGCTTGAAATCGCGCTGGCTGCGACCATTGATTCTATGCGGGCAACATTCGCTCGAGATCTTCTGCCTCGGCGTCTTCCTGGCCTTCGCCGGCCATTTCATTCTCGCCGAAGTCTCCGGCGGCGCAGCCATGCATGCGCTGATTAGTCTCTCCGGGGTCCTGATCATGTGGGGCGTGGCGTGGGTGATTTCGTGGTACAAGCGGGTGGCTGACAAGAGCGGTGCGAAAACCAAAAACGCCGTCGGCAACGCCGATCTGGCGGGAGGGGGCTGATGAAGGCGAAGGTTCTCCTGAGCCTGGTCCTGCTATGCGGTAACCTCGCCGCGCCCACGGCGCGCGCGGGCGATGCTGCGCCTGCCGCGCCCGCGGCGTGCGAATTGCCGTCCTATCTGCTGACCAGCGAAAGCCGGCTTCCCAAGGTCGCCGATGCCGTCAAGGCCGGCAAACCGCTCGACATCCTCGTCATCGGCAGCCGCTCGACCACGATTCCGTCTTCGGAAAGCAGCTCCTATCCGGCGCGCATGGAGGCGATCCTCAAGGAGAAGCTGCCGGCGTCCGAGGTGGTGCACGTCTCCGTAGAAATACAGAGCAAGAGAACGGCGGAGGAGGCCGCCTCCACCTTCGTTAAGCTGATAGAAGCAAAAACGCCTACTTTGGTCATCTGGCAGACCGGGACCGTGGATGCCATCCGATCCATCGATCCCGACGAATTTCGTAGCGCCGTGACGACAGGGGTTGTTGCGTTGCAAAAGGCAGGGACCGACGTCGTCTTGATGAATTTGCAGTACAGCCCGCGCACCGAAACGATGATCTCGGCGCAACCGTTTCTCGATAATATGCGCGTGGTGGCGCAGGAGCACGATATTCCGCTGTTCGATCGTTTCGCGATCATGCGGCAGTGGAATGATCAGGGTCAGTTCGACCTGTTCAGCCCGTCCCGCGGGCCCGAGCTGGCGAAACAGGTCCATGATTGCCTTGGCCGGGCGTTGGCACAGTTCGTGATTGACGCTGCCCATCTGGAGCCGGCCCAGCAGTAAAATTGAGGTCTAGCGTTAATGAGTTCTCTCCGCCCTTTTTGCCTGACGACATGGTTGGCCGCACCTGCAGCCGCAGTGCTGTTGTTGCTGACGCCGGCCTCGCAGTCGCTTGCGCAGGCGCCGGCCACGCAGGCGACGCCCGCACCCGCGCAGCCGGCTGATCCCGCTTCCGCTTCGCCCTCCCAGACCACCGTCGCAGCGACCTCGTCCGAGCAGCGCGGCGTCACCGCGCGCGCCGTCGACAAGGTGAAGCAGGCCGCCAAATCCGCCGCCGACATCTTCAGCCGCGTGCCCTGCCTGCCGCCGAAGGGGGGCTCGAAGGCGATGGGCACGCTGCCGCATGTCGCAAGCAAGCTCGTCGCTGGCCAGCCCGTCGTCATCGTCGCGTTCGGCTCGTCGTCGACCGCGGGTTTCGGCGCGACCTCGCCGGAGTTCAACTATCCGAACCGTCTTGCCGCGCAGCTGCGCCGGCACTATCCGACCGCCGACATCACCGTCGTCAATGCCGGCGTCGGCGGCGAGGACGCGCCGGAGATGATGAAGCGCCTGCAGACGCAGGTGATCGACGTGCATCCGGATCTCGTGATCTGGCAGGTCGGCACCAACGCCGTGCTGCGCAATCTCGATCCCGCCGACACCGCAAAACTGGTCGAGGACGGCATCAGCCGCATCCAGGCCGCGGGCGGCACCGACATCGTGCTGGTCGATCCGCAATATTCCCCGGCCGTCAACCAGCGCAAAGAGAGCGCCGGCAAGATGATCAAGCTGCTCGGCAACGTCGCCGAGCTGCGTCATGTCGGCATCTTCCCGCGCTTCGAGGTGATGCGTGACTGGCACGAGAACCAATCGATCCCGGTCGAGAGCTTCGTCATCGCCGATGGTCTGCACATGAACGATTGGGGCTATGCTTGCTTCGCCCAGCTGCTCGGCGACGACATCATCCGCTCCGTCGGCCAGATCAAGCTCGGGGTGAACGTGCCGGCGGATGTGCGCACGTATCGGCCGATGTAGAGACGGTGCCGTAGGGTGGGTTAGGCGAAGCCGTAACCCACCATGCATCAACGATTGCGGAACGAAGTTGGTGGATTACGCCGTGCGAACCGCGCTTCGCGCAGTCGCAGGGCTAATCCACCCTACGAGACCTTCGTCGCCTCACGCCTTCTCCAGCGCCGCGGTCAGATCCTCGATCAGATCATCCGCGTGCTCGAGCCCCGCGGAGAAGCGGATGAAGCCTTCGCCGATGCCGAGGGCGGCGCGGTCTTCCGGCTTCAGGCGCTGATGCGTCGTGGTCGCCGGATGCGTGACGAGGCTCTTGGCATCGCCGAGATTGTTCGAGATTCTCGCAAGCTTGAGCGCGTTGAGCACGCGGAACGCGGCCTGCTTGCCGCCCTTGACCTCGAAGCCGACCAGGGTCGAGCCGCCGCGCATCTGCTTTTTCACCAGCGCTGCCTGCGGATGATCGGCGCGGCCGGGATAGACCAGCCGTGCGATCTTCGGATGGCTCGCCAGCACCTCGGCGATGCGCGCCGCGGTATCGGTCTGCGCGCGTACGCGCACGGCCAGCGTCTCCAGGCCCTTGAGCAGAACCCAGGCATTGAACGGCGAGATCGACGGGCCGGTCTGGCGCATGAAATTGTGGATGTGCTCGGCGATGAAGGCTTCCGAGGACAGGATGATGCCGCCGA
Organism: Bradyrhizobium sp. 138; assembly: GCF_023074075.1. Lineage (GTDB taxonomy): Bacteria > Pseudomonadota > Alphaproteobacteria > Rhizobiales > Xanthobacteraceae > Bradyrhizobium. Next base: position 250,013 of record NZ_JADPKT010000094.1, read on the forward strand.
GGCAGCGGCCCTGGCCGTCGATATGCTTGGTCGCGGAATAGACCACGACGTCGGCCCCGAGCGCCAGCGGGCTCTGCCAGATCGGCGTTGCGAACACGTTGTCGACGACGAGCCGCGCGCCGCCCTTGTGCGCGATCTCGGCAATTGAGGGAATGTCGAGCACGTCCAGCGTCGGGTTGGTCGGGCTCTCCAGAAAGAACGTCTTGGTGTTCGGCCGCACCGCGCGCTGCCATTGGTCGAGATCGAGCCCGTCGACCAGCGTGGTCTCGATGCCGTAGCGTGGCAGCAGGTCCTGAATGACGTAGAGGCACGAGCCGAACAGCGCGCGGGAGGCGACGACGTGATCGCCGGCCTTGAGCGGTGCCAGGATCGCGGTCGTCACCGCGGCCATGCCGGTTGCCGCCGAGCGGGCGGCCTCGGCGCCCTCGAGCTCGATCATGCGGCGCTCGAACATCGCGATGGTGGGATTGGAGTAGCGCGAATAGATGAAGCCGGGGTCCTCGCCCTTGAACCGCGCCTCGCACTCCTCGGCGCTGTTGTAGACGTAGCCCTGCGTCAGGAACAGCGCCTCCGACGTCTCGCCATATTGCGAGCGCAGGGTGCCGGAATGGACCAGGCGGGTTTCGGGACGGTAAGCAGCAGGCGACTTCGACATAGGACCCTCCGACATGACCGTTTGACGTAAAAACGGTCACAAAAAAACCGGCCTGGATATCTCCACGGGCCGGGATCACAGAGGTCCCCGGCCTGTTTAGCGACTTATTTAACGTGGCTGCAAGCCGGCCGGCTCAAATCACCACGGGATAAGTGATGCTCATATTCCGCAATGCCCTTTTCGTCAAGGCGTCCATCGGATAGCCGTAAAAGGCTTGTATTTCCCGCATGTCCGGATGCATTTGACCCCTGATGAGGATCCCCGGTTGACGTTCACGGTCGCGCCCGACGCCAATGGTATCCTGCCCGACCGCATGATCGCGGCGATGGCGGAGGCGGGCCTCATCCTGCCTGCCTACGACTTCGTCGAGAGCCAGATCCAGCCGGCGAGCCTCGATCTGCGTCTCGGCGACATCGCCTATCGCGTGCGCGCCAGCTTCCTGCCCGGTCCCGGCGCCACGGTGGCCGAGCGCATCGATGAGTTGAAGCTGCACGAGTTCAGCCTCGCCGACGGCGCGGTGCTGGAGACCAACTGCGTCTACATCGTGCCGCTGCTGGAAAGCCTGGCGCTGCCGCCGGAGATCGTCGCGGCCGCCAATCCGAAGAGCTCCACCGGCCGGCTCGACGTCTTCACCCGCGTGATCGCCGACGGCACCCGCCGCTTCGACATGATCGGCGCCGGCTATCACGGTCCACTCTATGCCGAGATCAGCCCGAAGACGTTTCCGGTGCTGGTCAGCGAGGGCTCGCGTCTGAGCCAGGTGCGCTTCCGCACCGGTGATGCCATCCTCAACGCCGACGAGCTCGATAGCCTGCATGCCGCCGAGCGCCTTGTCGACATCGACGATGCTGATCTCTCGGGCGGCGTCGCTGTCTCCGTCGATCTCTCCGGCGAGAAAGGCAGCGGCTTCGTCGGTTACCGCGCCAAGCGCCACACCGGTGTCGTCGACGTCGATCGCCGCTCCGGCTACGCGATCGAAGATTTCTGGGAGCCGATCTCGGCCCGTCCCGACGGCAGCCTGATCCTCGATCCCGGCGAGTTCTACATCCTCGCCTCGAAGGAAGCCGTGCAGGTGCCGCCCGACTACGCCGCGGAGATGGTGCCGTTCGATCCCCTGGTCGGCGAATTTCGCGTGCACTATGCCGGATTCTTCGATCCCGGCTTCGGCTATGCCGGCGCCGGCGGGCTCGGATCGCGTGCTGTGCTCGAGGTGCGTTCGCGCGAAGTGCCGTTCATCCTCGAGCACGGCCAGATCGTCGGCCGCCTCGTCTACGAGAAGATGCTGGCCCGTCCCGACGCGATGTACGGCCAGCGCATCGGTTCCAACTACCAGGCTCAGGGGCTGAAGCTGAGCAAGCATTTCCGGGTGTAGCAATATTCCGTAGCCCGGATGAGCGCAGCGACATCCGGGAACAGTGTCCCCGCATATCGCTTCGCTCATGCGGGCTACGATCCAAGCAAATTTGCACCGCCGTCATTCCCCGCGAAGGCGGGGAATCCAGTACGCCGCGGCGTCTCGATTCAATCACAACCGCCTCTGGAATACTGGATCGCCCGCCCCAGTGCGCAATTGCGCACAAGGCGGGCGATGACACCGAATGTGCGTCTGGTTGCGTCGCATCAGCCACGATGACACACTCCTCAAAATAAGTCGGGAGTGAAACGGTGAACGCACCAGACACAGCGCAGCAGCAAGCCCAATGGAAGCGCTGGCGCGCGGTCGCTGACCTCTATCACGCCTGTTTCACCGGGCTCATCCTCACCGTCGTCACGCGGCGCGGACCTGCGGACGCCGCCGAGTTCGTCTTCCGGGTGTTCCGCCGCCAGCAGCAGGAGCGCTTCCTGCCGGGGCTTAGGAAGCTCGGCATCGATCATTTGCCGCCGGCGGTGGCGGCCGCGCAATATCACTATCTCTCCAACTGGATCGGTGGCGTGCATGTCGAATACATGCATGAGAGCGACTCCAAGGCCTGGATCCGTTATCCGCCGCCGCGCTGGATCTGGAAGGGCACGGCGATCTGCGGCGTGCCGGGCGAGGTTTCCCGCGCGATGCTGCGCGGCTGGCACGCCAACAATGGCGCAGCCCTCGGTGATCTCAGGCTCGGCTTCGTCTGCACCAAGCAGAGCGTCGACGGCCAGGACGGGCTCGAAGGCTATTACCACCAATACGACCACCCACTCGAGCTGGACCAGCGGCTCGTGTTCGCCCGCCATCTCGAAGCACCGCTGTTCGATGCGAAGACCGCGCCGGCCTTGCCGCTGGCGAGCTGGCCGAAGGCGCGTCTGGAGAAAGCCTATCGCAATTACGCGATGGAATATGTCCGCACCGCCGCGCCCGTGATGGTGCAGCTGTTCGGCCCGGAAGACGCCGGCTATCTGTTGCATCTCACCGGCAAGCTGATCGGCATGCAATACTTCGACGACGTCGCCGCCGCGCTGGCGATGAGCCGCGGCGGTGCAAGCGAGTTCGCATCGTTCCTGGGCGCGCTGTTCGCCGCGCAGGATGATGCGGCGGAGACCGCGCAATCCGAAGGCAGCTTCGAAATTCGCCAGCAGAGCTGGAAGCTGATGGATGACGTCACGGACTATCACCGCACCTGTGCCAAGGTGCTGGAAGGATTGTTCGAAGGCCTGGCTGCGGGATGCGGCCGGCACATCGGCGTGCAGATGCGCACCGCCGCAGGCGGCCGCCCGCCGCTGGTCTGGACGGTCGAATAGCTTCACCCATCGAAATGCGCTGCCGCAGGGCACGCTTGCATCTGGCGCAGGAGCAATCGCTTCGCGCCGTGCTAACAAGCTCTCACTGCGCCCTGCGCGCGTACAGATTTATTGTCACACCTACGCATTGCCGCGCCGCAAAGAGCGCTCGTGCCCCGGAGAGGATATGTCCGACATCGCCGAAATCCCGGTCGATGAGCAAGAGCGTCCGCTGCCGCCGCCCCCGCGGCCGGTGCGAAGCGCGCTGACCGACGGGCCGATCCTGCGCACGCTGCTCGGCCTCGCCTGGCCCAACGTGATCGCGCTGTCGGCCGGCACCTGCACGGTGATCGCGGAGACCTCCTATATCGGCCGGCTCGGCGTCGAGGCGCTGGCGGCGATGGCGCTGGTGTTTCCGACGATCATTCTGACCATGACGATGTCGGGCGGTGCCATGGGCGGTGCGGTGGCGTCCGCCATTGCGCGCGCGCTCGGCGCCGGCGACCGCGAGCGCGCCGGCACGCTCGCCATGCACGCGATGCTGATCGGCATCAGCTTCGGCCTCGTCTTCATGCTGGGCATGCTGATCTTCGGGCCCAAGGTGCTGGAAATGCTCGGCGGGCGCGGCGATGTGCTGACGCATGCGATCGCCTACACGCAGGTGTTTTTCGGCGGCGCTGTGCTGCCCTGGCTGCTCAACACCATGGCCGGCGTGCTGCGCGGCACCGGCAACATGAAGCTGCCGTCGTTCCTGATCCTCAACTCCGCGGCCTGGCAGATCGTGCTCGGCGGCACGCTCGGCCTCGGGCTCGGGCCGGTGCCGCAGTTCGGCATGCGCGGCGTCGCGGCCGGCGCGCTGATCGCCTATTGCATGAACATCTGCATCATGGGCTGGTACCTGTTCTCGGGTCGTGCGCGCGTCACGCCGAAGCTGCGCGGCCTGCGCATCCAATGGGCGATGTTTTTCGACATCCTCAAGGTCGGCGCCATCGCCTGCTTCTCGCCCCTGCAGTCGGTGCTGACGATCTCGATCTTCACCCACATGCTGGCGAAGTTCGGCACCGCGATTCTCGCCGGCTACGGCATCGGCGCGCGGCTCGAATTCCTGCTGACCTCGATCGCGTTCTCGTTCGGCATCGCCTGTGTGCCGATGGTCGGCATGGCGATCGGCGCCGGCAACATCGCGCGCGCGAGGCGCGTCGCCTGGATCGCCAGTGCTGCCGCCTTCGTGGCCGTCGGTGCGCCGGCCTGCGTCGTTGCGATGTTCCCCGATCTCTGGATCAATATCTTCACCGACAGCGCGGTCGTGCGCGCGGCGAGCCATCAATATCTCTCGACGGTAGGGCCGTTCTACGCGTTTTTCGGCCTCGCCACGACGATGTATTTCTCATCGCAAGGCGCCGCCAAGGTGATCGGGCCGGTGCTGGCGCAGACGGCCCGGCTGATCTACATCTCCGCCGTCGGCTGGTGGCTGTCGACCCACGAGGCCACCGCGCAGAGTTTTTTCTGGCTGGCCGCGAGCTCGATGGTCGTGCTCGGCCTGCTGTCATCCTCCAGCGTGCTGCTGACGCGCTGGGGACCGCGCGTGAGCAAGGCTGCGATCAGGTCGGCTCTCTCGGGTGTTGCAGACTAGTGATGCCTGCGGCGGCGATGGCCGCTGCCGCCGCCGACATTGGCGAGCCGCATCAGCTGCGGGATCATCGCCATCATGTCGCCGCCACCGGAACCACCGAGCATGCCCATGATGTCGCCGCCGCCGACGCCGGTCGGCACATAGCCGCCGCCCGTCGGCGTGGTGCCGCCGTAATTGGGCGCGCCGAAACCGCCGCCGCCCATCATGCCGCCAAGGCCACCACCGAATCCGCCGCCGCCATTCTCCATCATGCGGCTCATCATCGGGCCCATGGTCTGCATCATCATGGCGAAGCGGCGCTTGCCCATCTTCGCCTTCATCATCTCCAGCATCGGCGCCATCTGGGTCATCATGTCCTCGCCGCCGGCACCTCCGCCGCCGAGGAACTGCGCCTTCGCCGGCGAGCTCGCGACGGAAAACAGCAGCAACACGGCGGCCGCCTGGCAGATCACCTTGTCCGCACCTCTCATGGCATGCTCCTCGCGTGCGCAGCGCCGCCGGGAGAGCGGAGCCAACCGGACGCACGCCGCGATGGTTACGGCCGGCGAGGAGCGAGCTCTGTGAGAAAATTCACAGAGGAGGATCAGGCCGCGGGCGGAAACGCCCGGTGTATCGCGGCCACGGCCTCCTTGGTCTGCCCCTGAACGTAGGGCGCAAGCTCGTTCGGCAGCATGTCGATGATCCAGACCAGGCGGCATCGCGTCTCACCGTCGGCAATCACCTGCACCGAGGCGCTGTAGTGCTTCAGTCGTTCGTTGTTGATGGCGTAGACGAGGCGCCGCCGCGCATCGTCGCAATCGACCAGCACCTCGCGTGCCACCGACCCGTTGGCGAAGGTGACGATGCGCGCATCGCCGTCGAGCGTGCAGGCGGTGACGAAGCCCGGCGCCAGCCGTTGATGCAGCGCGCCGAAGTCGCGCACCGCGTCCCAGACGTCGCGTGCGGGGGTGTTGATGGGGATGTCGTTGTGGATGGAGGCCATGGGAGTTTCCTATCAGGTGGAATTTGTAGAATGGGCAAAGGCGCATGGCGCCGTGCCCACCATTTATCGGCATTGTCGCGGGCAGTTGGTGGGCACGCTTCCGCTTTGCCCACCCTACGAGATCTCGCTAGCGGCTGACGCTCACGTGCAAACCGCTTCGACATTGTTGCCGTCAGGATCGATCAAAAACGCCGCATAGTAAGTCGGGCTGTAATCCTTGCGCGGACCCGCGCCGCCATTGTCACGGCCGCCGCTGTTCAGGCCCTCGCTGTAGAACGCCTTGACCGCGTCATGGTCCTTGGCGCGAAACGCAATGTGCGCGCCGTCGGCCTTGCGGCCCTTGTTGAGGTGCAGCCAGAGCGCGGGCTCGCCCTTGGGGCCGAAGCCGGCATAACCGTCGCCGCTGGAGCACAGGACATAGCCGAGCGGCGCCAGCACCGCGCCGTAGAAGCGCGTCGCGGCGTCGAGATCGGCAACGCGAAGTCCGATGTGGTCGTACATGCTTGTCTCCATTTGCAAAGCGCGCCGCAACTGGCGCGCGCCGGAGACGAACCTAGCCAAGGTAAGGGGGGCGATTCTTGGAGAATCTTGCGCCCGGCTAGTTCGCCGGTGCCTCCGATTGCCACCGGATCACCCGTTTCAGGTGTGAGACCTGAACCCACATGTTGGTTCCGATCACACTGACCGTTGCGACGATCAGCGCTGTGAGCTTTTGCGGGTCGTGAAGGGCGAGAACGAGCAGGAACGCGGACAGCGACGCCGTGACGCCGAAGCTGAACCAGAGCCCGATCAGGCGTGGTGCGAACCAGGCCGGCTGACCGTCAGTGCCCCACTGCATCGGAATCCTGCGCGAGGTGATCTGGCGGCCATAATAGACGGCGCAGCCGGCGATGAAGGCGAGGCCTACGGCAAGCGCGACCGCTGTGGCCGCAATCACGTCATTCGGGGCACTGTTCATCCGCCGCTCGCCGCACTGAGAGAGCGCTCATTCGCTCTTGGGTTGTAGTATCGCGCGGCCTGCCGTAAGCCCAGTGCGACGCGTCCGTCTGGTCAACAGACTATTACCCGCGAAGGCGGCCGACCTGTCTCAGTTGAGGACGAGGCGTTCGGCGAAGATGCTGCGTTCCCCCTTCGAGGCCTGGCGGAACTTGGTCGGCGACACGCCGGCAGCGCGGTGGAAGGTGCGGACGAAGTTGGAGAGATCGCCGAAGCCGACGTCATAGGCGACATCGGTGACCGCGATGCCGTCATCGGCGAGCAGCCGTGCCGCGTGCCGCAGCCGTGAGCGCACCAGATATTGATGCGGGGTGACGCCGAGCACGCTCGAGAACAGCCGCAGGAAGTGGAATGGGCTGAGGCCCGCCTGGTTTGCTGCCTGTTCGAGATCGACCTCTTCATGCGAGTTGTCGTCGATCCACAGCGCGGCCTCGACGGCGCGGCGGCGGTCGCGCGCGGTCGGTGTGGCCGGCTTGCGCGCCTTGCCCGAGACGACGTCGACAAAACGTCCCGCCAGGATCTGGCCGACTTCGTCGAGACCGATGTCGCTGTTGCCATCTGCCGCCGTCTGGGCGAGCTCGCCCAGCACCATCAATTCGGGCAGCGGCGGCATGGCGCCGACCCGCCAGATCTCACGCCGCCCACCGAGGGCATCGACCATGTCCGCGCTGAGGAAGAACCCCAGGCAGACATCGCCGCTGACATGCTCATGGGTGCAGGTGTATTCCTCGCCGGGCGCGCCGACCAGCATCGAGCCCGCCACCAGCTCGAAGAAGCCGGCGCGGCAATGGCAGCCGAAGCTGCCCGAGCGGACATAGGCGATGGAATGCCCGGTGCGGCATTCGGCAAATGGCGTATCGCCTGGTCCCGCATCGCAGCGAAACTCGAAGACCGTGATCGATTGTGACGTCAGCAGCGGGGTCGCATCCATGCCACCTTATCTAGGTGGACGGCCTCGGCGGAGCAACGGGCAGCAGCACCTCGAACAGCGTCTTGCTGGCGACGGGATGGGCGCCCTCCAGCGCCAGCAGCCGCCGCTTCGAGATCACCCCGCCATAGGGCGAGAGCCGGTCGGTGTAATTGCCGGCCTCCAGCACCCGATGGCAGGGCACGATCAGCATGTAGGGATTTTTGGCGACTGCCTGCGCCACCGAATGCGCCGCGCCCGAGGCGCCGAGCGCCTTGGCGACCTCGTGATAGGTGCGTGTTTCCCCGCGCGGAATGGAGCAGGCGAACTCATAGACGCGCCGATTGAAGCCGGGCACGCCGCCGGCATCCAGGCTGACCTCGGAAAAATCGGGATCGCGGCCTTGCAGCAGGATCACGATGCCCTCGATTGCAAGCTCGGCATTTTGGCACGGCCGTTGCTCGCGCGCCTCGGGATGGACCTGAAAGATCCGGCGGCGGGTGTCGATCTCCCGCGCCTCCGGCAACTGCACGGCGACGACGCCGGTGCCGCTCCAGATGATGCCGCAGCGGCCTATGGCCGTGTCGAATATCGAATAGCCGCGCCCCACCATGCACACGCCCCACTCAGTGCACGTCTCTCCCCAGACACGGAGATCATAACACCGCCACAATCCGGCGCACCCAAAATCTTACCGAAAAGTTAAGGAGCGTCGGGCCGAATGCGCCAAACCGCTTGGCGGGACGCGCCGTCTCGGCTAATCAGAACCGGCGTGACCAGCGCATCCGCGGGCGTAGTTCAATGGTAGAACGGCAGCTTCCCAAGCTGCATACGAGGGTTCGATTCCCTTCGCCCGCTCCAACACTTAGTTCGGCAGGCTTCGCAGGAATTCCACGATCGCTGCATTCACCTCCGCCGGCCGCTCCTGCTGCGTCCAGTGTCCGCAGCCGGGTAGCATCCTGATCTCGCGCAGCTGCGGCACCCATTGCTTCATGTTGGCGAGATGCTCGGCGGCGCCGGGGAAGGCGACGACCATGTCGTGATCGCCGGCGATGAAGAGCGAAGGCACGGCCACCTTCACGCCCTCGAAGGCACCCATCAGCTCCCAGTTGTGATCGATGTTGCGGTAGTAGTTGAGCGGTCCGCGAAATCCGCTGCGGGCAAATTCAGTACCGTAATGGTCGAGGTCGGCGGCGCTCAGCCACGACGGAAGCGGCACCTGCACCTTCGGCAACATGCCGTCCTGGCGCGAGACCATGCCGACGCCAACGGTCCTGCTGGCGCGCTCGGCATTGGCGCGGATCGCCGACGCCCCTTCACCGGAGCCGCCATAGAGCATGGCACCGAGCGTTGCGCGCGGATCCCGTTCGAACTCCGCTTCGGCGACACCCGGCTCCTGGAAGTACAGTTGATAGAACTGCACATCCGCCGTTTGCGGCATGACACTTGTCGGCCGCACCGGACTCCGTGGTCGAAAGGGCACGCTGAGGATGGCGGCGGCGCGGAAGCGATCGGGCCGCAGGCGCGCTGTGTGCCACGCGATCGTCGCGCCCCAGTCGTGCCCGACGATGACGGCGTCCTTCGCCTCGAAGGCGTCGAGCACGCCGACGAGATCGCCGATCATGTGGAGGATCGTGTACTGATCGATCGCTTCGGGCCGGTCACTCTTGCCATAGCCGCGCATGTCGGGTGCGACCGCGTGGTAGCCGGCCGCCGCGAGCGCCTCGAGTTGGTGGCGCCAGGAGTACCAACCTTCCGGAAAGCCATGGCAGAGCAGCACCATTGGCCCCTTGCCCTGCTCGGCGACGTTGAGGCTGATGCCGTTCGCCTTGATCCTCCGCTGCGTCGGCTCGCCCATGTCATCGCCTCCCGGTCATCGCGAATGGGCGCATTTTAATCCGCTCTGCCGGCTCGGCAAAGATTCTAATATGTTAGCCTCTCGCTCCCGGCACGCCCGCCTCGCCCGCCCTAAGCTGCTCTCGCCCGGCGGATGCGGACCCTGCGCCGGGCGATATCTGGATTGGGGCCATGGACCAGCAGAAACTCGACCGCGCGATCGGGCGCCGCTTGAAGACGCTGCGGACGCAAGCCGGCATGACGTTGAACGAGCTCGCTGGCCGCTCCGGTGTGAGCCGGGCCATGATCGGGCGGGTCGAGCGGGCGCAGAGCAGCGCGACGGCGTCACTGCTCGGCAGGCTCTGCGCCGCGCTCGACGTATCGCTCAGCGACGTGGTCGCGCTCGCCGAGAAGCCGCCGGAGCGGCTGGTGCGGCTTGCCGACCAGCCGCACTGGCGTGATCCCGAGAGCGGCTATCGAAGGCGGCACGCCTCACCGACGGATGCGGCGAGCGGCCTCGAGATCATCGTCGTCGATTTGCCGGCCGGCGCGCGGGTGCCGTACAGCCCCTGGGGCCGCAACGCCTTCACCCAGCAGCTGTTGATGCTGGAGGGTGCGATCGCCGTGTACATCGACGCCAAGACGGTGCGCCTGCGCGAGGGCGATTGCCTGGATTTCGACGTGATGCGCGCGGTGATCTTCGAAAACGAAACCAAAGAGGACGCGCGCTACGTCATCATCACGCGGCGCGGTTCTGCTTACGGGAAGATGTGAGATCATCGAGCGTGAGGCCCTGACGATGCAGATCCGGACCGGCGACACCTATGATCCGCGCGTCATCGCGCTGCTCGATCATCACGTCACGGCAGCGCGGGCGCAGACCGCACCGGGCAGTGCGCATGCGCTCGATCTGGCGGGCCTTCGCGCGCCGGATATCGCGTTCTGGACCGGATGGGACGGCGAGACACTGATCGCCACCGGCGCGCTGAAGACGCTCTCGGCCAGCCAGGGCGAGGTGAAGTCGATGCACACGCTTCAGACCACCCGGCGGCGCGGCTTTGGCGGCCAGATGCTCCGCCACATCATCACGAAGGCCCGCGCGCGCGGCCTGACGCGGCTCAGCCTCGAGACCGGCTCATGGGACTATTTCAAGCCGGCGCTTGCGCTCTACCAGGCCCACGGCTTCGTCACCTGCGGCCCGTTCGAGGGTTATGTCGAGGATCCCAACAGCCTGTTCCTGACGCTCGACCTAACCAGGGGCTGACCTGCCGGCCGGGCAGCCTGGTTCGATCCGAGCTTGAAAATGCCTCCTGCTCCTCAAAATGAGTTGCGTACCTCAAAACACCTCTGCTAGCCTTCAGCCATGGCCGAGACGCTCACCCCGACCGCATTGACGCTGAAGGATATCGCCCGCGAGGCGGGCGTGAGCCTGGCGACGGTGGACCGCGTCTTGCATAACCGGCCGGGCGTACGGCCCGATACGGTGCGGCGCGTCAAGGCGGCGATCGAGCGCCATTCGTTCCAGCCCCACGTCGCCGCCGCGGAGCTCGCCCGCGGTCGCGCCCGCCGCTTTGCCTTCGTGATGCCGTCGGGGCCGAACCCGTTCATGCAGCAGATCGAGGCCTATCTCGGCGAGATGGCGGCCTGGCTCTCGGCGCGCCGGCTCAGCGTCGAGATCGTCACAACCGACGTGTTCGACCCCTCGGTGCTCGCAGGCTCGCTGGAGGCGATGGCGGGCGATTGCGACGGCATCGCCGTCGTGGCGCTGGATCATCCGAGCGTGCGCGCCGCGATCAACGATCTCGTCGATGCCGGCACCAAGGTGGTGACGCTGGTTTCGGACGTGCCGTCGTCACGCCGCCACCATTATGTCGGCATCGACAACATCGCGGCCGGGCGCACCGCCGGCGCGCTGGTCGGGCGGCTGGTCGGCCAGAGGTCCGGCAAGGTCGCGATCGTCGCGGGCTCGCAGGGCCTGCGCGACCATGCCGAGCGCATCTTCGGCTTCAACCAGGTGATGGGGGCGGAATTCCCCGGTCTCAGCGTGCTGCCGGTGCTGGAAGGGCGCGACGAGGACGATCGTTCGGAACAGGTTTTGGCGCGGCTGCTCGGCCGGCATGCCGACATAGTCGGCCTTTATAATGTCGGCGCCGGCACGCAAGGCGTCGCCAAGGCGTTGAGCGATGCGGGCCGCGACAAGCAGGTGGTGTTCGTCGGTCATGACGTCACCGTGCTGACGCGCCGGCTGCTGCTGCAGGGCGTGATGGATGCCGCGATCTCGCAGAACCCCGGACACGAAGCGCGCGCCGCCGTGCGCGTGCTGCTCGCGCTCGCCCGCGGCGAGCCGATCCTGCGTGAACAGGAGAAGATCAGGATCGACATCGTGATGCGGGACAATTTGCCTTAGCGGCAGGTCGATATCGAACGAGCCGTGGCGGAGAGCGCGACGTCAAGATCGCGCATTGAAATGGGTCAAGAGGAGGACGATTTGTATCTCGGACTGGACATCGGCACATCCGGTGTGAAAGCGGTGCTTGCGAGCGAAGCCGGCGCGATTGTCGCGACGGCAACGCGCGAGCTCGCGCTGTCGCATCCGGCGCCGCTGTGGTCCGAGCAGGACCCCGATTCCTGGGTCGATGCGGCGATCGGCGCGGTCGACGATCTCGCCGCCCGTCATCCGCGCGAGGTTGCGAACGTGGCCGGCATCGGCCTGTCGGGCCAGATGCACGGCGCGACGCTGCTCGACGAGGACGGCCGGCCGCTGCGTCCCGCGATCCTCTGGAACGACGGCCGCTCGCAGGCGGAATGCGTGGCGCTGGAGCGGCGCTGTCCCTCGCTGCATACGATCGCCGGAAATCTGGCGATGCCCGGTTTCACCGCGCCGAAGCTGCTCTGGGTCGCGCGGCACGAGCCCGATATTTTCGCACGCGTGGCAAAAGTGTTGCTGCCGAAGGCCTATGTCCGCTATCGCCTGACCGGCGAGATGATCGAGGACATGTCCGATGCCGCCGGAACGCTCTGGCTCGACGTCGGCCAGCGCCGCTGGTCGGCCCTGCTGCTGCATGCGACCGGGCTCGACCTTCATCACATGCCGCGCCTCGTCGAGGGCAGCGCGGTCAGCGCGGCGCTGGCGCCGGAATTCACGCAACGCTGGGGCATGGCTGAGAACGTCGTGGTCGCGGGCGGCGCCGGCGACAACGCTGCGAGCGCGATCGGGCTCGGCGCCATCGCTCCGGGCGATGCGTTCCTGTCGCTCGGCACATCCGGCGTCGTGTTCCGTGTCACCGATCGCTTCGCGGCGGCGCCGGCCCAGGCCGTGCATGCCTTCTGCCACGCGCTGCCCGGCCTCTGGCACCAGATGGGCGTGATGCTGTCGGCGGCCGCTTCGCTGGCCTGGCTGTCCGGTGTGATGGAGACACCGGCCGCGGCCCTGCTGGCCCCACTCGGCGAGCGTGTCGACGGGCCGAGCCCGATCAAGTTTCTGCCCTATCTCGACGGCGAGCGTACGCCGCACAACGATGCCGCGGCGAGCGGCGCCTTTGTCGGCCTGCGCGGTGCGACCGGGCGGACGCAGATCGTGCAGGCCGTGCTCGAAGGCGTCGCCTTTGCCGCGCGTGACAATCTGGCGGCGTTGAGCGCGGCGAGCGGGCCTGTTGCCGAGGTCGATCTCGTTGGCGGCGGTTCGCGCTCGCCGCTATGGGCGCAGATCTGCGCCGATGTGCTCGGCATTCCCGTCCACCGCGTCGAGGAGGGCGAGGTGGGGGCGGCCCTCGGCGCCTCCCGGCTCGGCCGGCTCGCTGCGACGGGCGAGGATCCGGCGCAAGTCTGCACCCGTCCGCGGCGGCTCGCGAGCTTCACGCCCCGCACCTCCGTCGCTGCGGCCTATGACGAGGCCTATCGGCGATGGCGTGCGCTTTATCCCGCATTGAAGGAGACTCTTTAAGTGAACGCGCCAGTCAAATTCTTCGATGCAAGTGCACCCGTCGCCTTTGCCGGCAAGGACGCGGGACAGGCGCCGGCTTTCCGCTGGTACGACAGGGATCGCATGGTCCAGGGCCGCAGGCTCGAGGATCATTTGCGCTTTGCGGTCTGCTATTGGCATTCGTTCTGCTGGCCGGGCGGCGATCCCTTCGGCGGCGAGACGTTCCTGAGGCCGTGGCACCAGGGCGGCGACGCGTTGGCGCAGGCCCGGGCCAAGGCCGATGTCGCCTTCGAGCTGTTTCGCCTGCTCGACGTGCCGTTCTTCACCTTCCACGACGTCGATGCGGCGCCGGAAGGCGCTTCGCTCGCCGAGTCCGTCGCCAATCTCAATGCGATCGCCGATCTGTTCGAGCAGAAGATGGCCGCGGCAAAAGTCCGCCTGCTCTGGGGCACCGCCAATCTGTTCACGCATCGTCGCTACATGGCGGGCGCAGCGACCAATCCGGACCCCGAGATCTTCACCTATGCCGCCGGCCAGGTCCGCGCCGCGCTGGAGGTGACGCACCGGCTCGGCGGCCAGAACTACGTGCTGTGGGGCGGACGCGAGGGCTACGAGACGCTGCTCAACACCGATCTCAAGCGCGAGCTCGACCAGCTCGGCCGCTTCGTCTCGCTGGTGGTCGAGCACAAGCACAAGATCGGTTTCAAGGGGCCGATCCTGATCGAGCCGAAGCCGAAGGAGCCGACCAAGCATCAATATGATTTCGACGTTGCCACCTGCTACGGGTTCCTCGAGCGCTACGACCTCCTGAAAGACGTCAAGCTCAACATCGAGCAGAACCACGCTATCCTTGCCGGCCATTCCTTCCACCACGAGGTCGCGCTCGCCGAGGCGCTCGGCGTGTTCGGCTCGCTCGACATCAACCGCGGCGACGATCTGCTCGGCTGGGACACCGACCAGTTCGCGATGAATGTCCCGGAGCTGGCGCTGGTGTTTCACGAGATCCTGAACCGCGGCGGCTTCACCACGGGCGGGCTGAATTTCGACGCCAAGATCCGCCGTCAGTCGATCGACCCTGACGACCTGATTCACGCCCATGTCGGCTCGATGGATGCCTGCGCACGCGCCTTCCTCGCCGCGGCCGACATGCTCGACGCCGGCGCGCTCAGCGCGCCGCTCGCAAAACGTTACGAGGGCTGGGCCGGCCCAGAGGGCCGCGCCATTCTCGGCGGCCAGCGTTCGCTCGCCGATCTCGCCGACCGCGCGCTCGAGCCCGGCTTCGACCCGCAACCGCGCTCGGGCCGGCAGGAATATCTGGAATCGCTGGTCAACCGTTATGTCTGAGGAAAGGCCGCTGATGGCAAATGCTGACTCGACCCCGGTCCTCGAACTGACCGGCATCGGCAAGGAGTTCGGCGCGATCCGCGCGCTGCATGACGTCGACCTGCAAGTCCTGCCGGGCGAGGTGGTCGGCCTGATGGGTGACAACGGCGCCGGCAAGTCGACGCTGGTCAAGATCATCGCCGGCAACTTCCGTCCCAGCCACGGCGATATCCGCTTTGCCGGCAACCCCGTCCATTTCAGCCGGCCGGTCGATGCCCGCGCCGTCGGCATCGAGGTCGTCTATCAGGACCTCGCGTTATCGGACAATCTCACGGCGGCGGCCAACGTGTTTCTCGGCCGCGAGCTGAAGCGCAAATTCGGTCCCATTGCCTTGCTCGACCACAAGGCGATGGCGGCGCGTGCGCTCGAATTGTTCGGCGAGCTGCGCTCGGAGACACGGCCCGACGATCTCGTCAAGCAGATGTCCGGCGGCCAGCGCCAGGCGGTCGCGATCGCGCGGACCCGGCTCTCCAATGCGCGGCTGGTGATGATGGACGAGCCGACGGCGGCGATCTCCGTCCGCCAGGTCGAGCAGGTGCTCGGCCTGATCCACCGGCTGAAGGAGCAGGGCGTCGCGGTGATGCTGATCTCGCACCGCATGCCCGACGTTTTTGCGGTGTGCGATCGCGTCGTCGTCATGCGCCGCGGCGAGAAGCGCGCCGACAAGCCGATCCACCAGACTTCCCCTGAGGAAGTCACCGCCCTCATCACCGGCGCGAAGGAGGCGGCGTGATGGCCATGCCCATGGAATCCCCGATCACCTTTTCCAATGTCGGCCAGATCAAGTGGTGGCAGCGCGGCATCTTCGCCTCTCAGACCGGCTACGTCCTGCTTGCGCTCGCGCTGTTGCTGGTGATCATGCATTTCGCCAGCCCGTATTTCTTCACCGAAGGCAACATGCAGAACGTGGCGAAGAACTTTTCCTTCATCGCCATCGCAACGCTCGGCGTCACCTTCGTGATCATCACCGGCGGCATCGACCTGTCGGTGGGGTCGATGATGTGCTTCTCCGCCATGATCACCTCGATGGTGATGACCGAATTGTCGGCGCCCGGTTCGCCCGCAGGCGCCTTGTTCGTGCATATGGCGGCTGACGGCAAGACCGTCGTTGCCAATGTGCCGGGGCTGATTCTGCTGGTCTCGATCCTCGCCGGCCTCGGCGTCGCGCTGATCGCCGGGCTCGTCAACGGCTTCTGCATCGCGGTGCTCGGCCTGTCGCCTTTCGTCACCACGCTCGGCATGCTCTCGATCGTGCGCGGGCTCGGCTATGTCGTCTCCAACGGCCGCGGCAGTTTCCCGGGCGGGCCGGACGCCGATTACTTCTACGCAGCGACCTCGGGTGACGTGCTCGGCGTGCCCGTGCCTTTCATTTATCTCGTGATCCTTGCGCTGACGATGGCCGTGGTGCTGCATCACACCTCGTTCGGCCGCCACGTTTTCGCGCTCGGCGGCAACGAGAAGGCCGCCGAACTGACCGGCATCCCGGTGGTGCGGGTGAAGATCGAGGTCTACGTGATCTGCGCGCTGGCCGCGGGCCTCCAGGGCATCATCATCTCCGGCTGGCTCGGATCGGCGCCGGCCAACATGGCGACGTCCTACGAGCTCAACGTGATCGCGGCGGCCGTGATCGGCGGTGCCAATCTCGCCGGCGGCATCGGCGGTCCGCTCGGAGCGATCGTCGGCTGCGTGCTGCTCGAAGTGATCCGCAACGGCCTCGTGCTGGCCCAGGTCAGCTCCTACTGGCAACAGACGCTGGTGGGCGTGATCATCATCCTGGCCGTGCTGGTCGATCGCATCCGCTCGCGGATGACCTGAATTTGACGTCGTTCCGGGAGGGCAAAAAAGTGTCGCCTGTCCGCTTCCCGGTCGTTTCCAAGAGGACGGGCACCAAACAGGAGTGGAGGAGACAATGAGGAAGATTCTTCTTGCCGGCATCGCGGTTGCGATGATGGCGACGCCGGCATTCGCCGCGAACTACCGTTTCGTCATCGTGCCCAAGGCGATGAACAATCCGTTCTTCGACTTCGCGCGCGACGGCTGCCTGAAGCGCGCCAAGGAGCTCGGCAACATCGAGTGCATCTACAAGGGGCCGGTCGAGCACGAGCCGGCGACGCAGGCGCAGATCATCCAGGACTTCGTCACCCAGAAGGTCGATGGTCTCGCCATCTCGGTTGCCGACGTCGCGGCCATGACCAAGTCGATCGAGGCGGCGACGGCAGCAGGCATCCCCGTCATCACCTTCGATGCCGATGCGCCCGGCTCCAAGCGCATCGCCTATATCGGCACCAACAACAAGGAGTTCGGCGTCGCGCTGGGCAAGCAGTTGTTGAAGATGCGCCCCGACGGTGGCAAATACGCCATGGTCTCGGGCGGTCCTGGCGCCAAGAACCTCGCCGAGCGTGTCGATGGTGTCCGCGAGGCGCTGAAGGGCTCGAAATGGGCCGAGGTCGCGGGCTCCCCGACCTTCTGCAACGACGATCCCGCGCTCGCGGTCCAGCAGATGACGGATATGCGTACCGCAACGCCTGATCTCGCCGCCATCGTTCCGATCGGCGGTTGGCCGATGTTCGCGCCCGAAGGCTTCAAGGCGTTCGCGAGCAGGAACAAGAAGGACATCGATTCCGGCAAGTTCACGCTTGTCGTCGCCGATACGCTGAAGATGCAGCTGGAGCTCTTGCGCGACGGCTATGCCAACGCGCTGGTCGGCCAGCGTCCATTCGAGATGGGCGAGAAGGCGATGGACACGCTGCTCGCCATCAAGAAGGGCGAGAAGGTGCCGGAGATCGTCTACACCGGCCTCGATCTCGTGACCAAGGACAACGTCGCGCAGATGTTGAAGTAGGAGCGCCCCCAGCCCCGCGTTCCTGCATGCCTCCCCCGCTTGCGGTTTCCGTGAGCGGGGGAGATGATCTTTGGATCGTTGGAATCGGAAGGCTATGGGAATGAAACGGTCGCGACTCGGCTCGCTTGACGTCACCTCAATTGGGCTCGGCTCCGCGCCGCTCGGCGGATTGTTCAGCCCCGTCAGCGATGCCGATGCGGAGGCGACGATTGCGCGCGCCTGGTCGCTCGGGGTGCGATTCTTCGATACCGCGCCGCTCTACGGCTTTGGCCTCGCCGAACGGCGGTTAGGGGCCTTCCTGCGGCAACAGAAGCGCGACTCCTTCGTCATCTCGACCAAGGTCGGCCGCCTGCTGCGTGCGCCGGAGGGCGACGCTGCCGAGGACGAGCACTACAAGAGCACGCCGCGTGAGCGGCCGGTGTTCGATTTCAGCCATGACGGTGTGATGCGATCGGTGGAGGAGAGTCTTGCCCGCCTTGGGCTCGATCGCATCGACGTCCTCTTGGTGCACGATCCCGATGATCACTATGACGAGGCCGTTGCTGGTGCCTTCCGTGCGCTGCAGCGGCTGCGCGAGGACGGCACGGCCAAGGCGATCGGTGCCGGCATGAACCAGTCGGAGATGTTGACGCGTTTTGCCGAGGCCGTGCCGGTCGACTGCTTCCTGCTCGCCGGCCGCTACACGCTGCTCGACCAGGGTGCGCTGGACGCGCTGTTTCCGCTCTGCACGGCCAAGAACATCGGCATCCTGCTCGGCGGCATCTACAACAGCGGCATCCTGGCCAATCCGCACACGAGCGCGAAATTCAACTATCAGGATGCCGACGCGGCGCTGGTTGCGCGCGCGCGCGAGCTCGACGCGCTCTGCCGCAAGCACGGCACCGAGCTCAAAGCGGCTGCGCTGCAGTTCTGCATAAGCCATCCGGCGGTGACGGTCGCCGTGATGGGCGCGCGCAACGCCGCCGAGGTCGCCGACAACATCGCGATGTCGGAGACGGTCGTGCCGACGGCGTTCTGGCAGGAGCTGCGTGCGCGAAACCTCGTCGATGCGCGCGCGCCGCTGCCGGGTGGGGCGTAAGCCATGATCATCGACGCCCATCAGCACTTCTGGGATCCCGCGCGCGCCGACTATCCCTGGATGGACGCGCCTGAACTCGCGCCGATCCGCCGCGCCTTCGGTCCGGCCGATCTCGCGCCGCTACTGAAGGCGAACGGCATCGACGCCAGCATCGTGGTGCAATGCCGCTCCTCGCTCGAAGAGACCGAGGAATTTCTGCGCATCGCGCATGCCACGCCGTCAGTGATTGGCGTCGTCGGCTGGGTCGACCTGACGGACGCCGCGCTCGACGACACGCTCGACCGGCTGCGCGGCTCGCCGGGCGGGGTAAAGCTCGTCGGTATCCGCCACCAGGTGCATGACGAGATCGATCCCGATTGGCTGCTCCGCGAGGATGTCCAGCGCGGTCTCACCGCTGTGTTCGCGCACGATCTCGCCTATGATTTTCTCGTCCGCAGCCGCGAGCTGCCCGCCGCCATTGCAACCGCACAGGCCTTTCCGCAAGCGCGCTTCGTGCTCGACCACGCGGCCAAGCCGCCGATCGCCGACGGCGGCAGCGCCGAATGGTCCGATCGCATCGAAGCGCTCGCGACGTGCGGCAATGTCTGGTGCAAGATCTCCGGGCTCGCGACTGAAGCGGTCTGGAATGACTGGGATGCGGAGCGCCTGTTTCCGTTCGTCGCGCACGCCGCAGAATGTTTTGGCGAGGACAGGCTGATCTTCGGCTCGGACTGGCCGGTGTGCCTGCTTGCGGGAAGCTACGGCGAGATCAAGACCGCGCTGGAGGCTTGCCTGGCGAGGCTTGGCCCGCAGATGCGGGACAAGGCTTTTGGTATGAATGCGACGCGGGCGTATCGGCTGTAGGTTAGCGCCTGAGCGCGCGCCTCGTCCTTCGAGACGGCGCTTACGCGCCTCCTCAGGATGAGGCTAAGCGGTACGGGTGTCTGCGAGAGCGACCGCCACGCACTCCGTTCCTCATCCTGAGGAGCCCGCCTAAAGCGGGCGTCTCGAAGGATGGCTGCAGGGAGATCTACTCCGACATCGGCTTGTCGGAGATGTCCCAGTCCTTGCCGGTGAAGGTGGAGATGAACAGCGTCTTCATCGGCGTGTAGTCCTCAGGCGTGTAGCTGTAGGTGACGCCGTCGAGGAAGTAGGGCGAGTGGAAGCCTTTGAGGTTCGAGGCCTGCTTCAGCACGTTGGCGCGGGTGAGATCGTCGCCGCAGCGGCGCAGGATCTCGCCCATGGTCACCGCCTGGCCGTAGCCGGCGAAGGCGATGGTGTTGTCGGGGTCGATGGCCGGCGTGTATTTCTTGCGCAATTCCTCGAATGCCATCACGTCGGGGTCTTTCTCCCATTTCGGCAGGCCGACTTCCTTGTTGTAGCGGATGGCGACGATGCCGGTGGCGTTCTCCAGGCCCGCAGCGCTGAGGATGGAGCGGCCGGTCGAGCCCGCCGACAGCAATTGCAGCGGCTTCCAGCCGAGCTCGGCCACTTTGCGGATCGACTGCGACGACGCCTTGCCGGTGGAGATGTTGTAGAAGACGTCGGCGCCCGACTTCGAGAGATTGATGAGCTGGGAATCGACGGTCGGCTCGGTGAGATCATAGGTCTGCTCCATGATCACCTGCGCGGTGCCGCCGGCATCCGCCAGCACCTTTTTGAACGGCCCCAGGAAGTCGCGGCCGAAATCGTCGTTCTGATAGAGGATGCCGATCTTCGCGTTTGGCTTCACGGCAACGACGTGCCGCGCCAGAATGCGTGCCTCGGTCGGATAGAGCGGCAGGCCAGCCATCGTCCATTTGAACTCTTTCGGGTTATTCCACTTCGAGGTACCGGTGTTGAGCAGCAGCTGCGGCACGCCCTTGGAGTTCAGGTATTTGTGCACGGCGGTCTGCGGCGCGGTGCCGAGCGAGCCGTACAGCGCCAGCACTTCCTCCTGCTCGACAAGGCGCCGCGTCGCCTCGACGCATTTCGGCGCGCTGTAGGCATCGTCCATGGTGAGAAACTTGATCTTGCGTCCGTTGATGCCGCCCTTCTCGTTCAGCATCTGGAAATAAGCTTCGCCGATGCGCCCGAGCACGCCGTAGAGCGAGCCGGGGCCGGAATGCGGCACGGTCTGCCCGATCTTGATCTCGGTGTCGCTGGCGCCCGCATCGTATTTCTTCTCCGCGGCCCAGACATAGGGCGCGGGCAAAGTGGATGCGGCGATGGTGGCGAGCGCGGCGGCGCTGAAATCACGCCGCGATGGATTCTTCGTCATTATTTTTTTCTCCCTAAAGCATGACCCGGAAAAGTGCGCAGCGGTCTTCCGAAAAGGTCATGCTTAAACGACAACCTAAAGCGCGATGGCGATCGCGCTTTAGCGCGCGCATTGTGCTGGCAACGCAGCTCGGCTCGCAAGTGGGAAGTCGCCGCTTTGCGACGCAATGACGCTCAAATCGCGCGTTTAGCGCCTAGACTCAAGTTTTTTCGGCGACGACGACGAGGCCGCGCACCGGCTCGTTGTTCTCGTTGCGCGGCGAGGCCGGCTCCAGCGTCAGCAGCTTCAGGCCCGCCTTGGCGAGCGCGCCGCGCACATATTCCGCGGAGTGGGCATAACGCAGGCCTTCGCCGAGAACGACTCCGGTGCCGTCATGCGTTTCCAGCGTGAAGGCGAGCACGCCGCCTGATACGAGCACGCGCCTGGCTTCGTTGAGGATCGGCGCGAGGTCGGACAGATAAACGAACGCATCCGCGGCGACGACGAGATTCGCGCTTGTCTCCGCCTTGGTGCGCAGGCCTACGATCATGTCGGCGACTTCGAGCTCGGCATAGAGGCCCGTGGCGCGCGCCTGCTTGATCATGCCGGGCGACAGGTCGATGCCGATGAAATGGTCGACCTGCTTGGCGAAGGCGGCGGCTGCAAGGCCGGTGCCGCAGCCGAGATCGATGGCGCGCTTGAAATAGGCCGGCTTCTTCGCGGCGACCCGCGCGGCCAGCACCGCCTTGAAGATCAGGCCGGGCGCGCGGTAGCCGAGATCGTTGATCAGCGTATGCTCGAAGCGCGGCGCGTATTGGTCGAACAGCGCCTGCACATAAGCTTTGGGCATCTCGGTCATCTCGGCATCGCCGAGCCGCATCAGATGCAGGCCGGCGCCGTGCTGATCGCCAGGATCGGACCGGCGCGCCTCTCGAAACGCCGCGATCGCCTTGTCGCGCTCGCCGAGCTGCTGACGGATCTCGCCGAGCGTGAACCAGGCCGAGGTGAAGTCAGGCGCGAGCTCGATCGCCTGCTCGAGCAGGTCTGCGGCCGCGGGCAGGTCGCCCTTGAGCTGGAGATCGCGCGCGAATTCGAAGCGGCGGTCGGCCATGAGATCGCCGGAGGTCAGGAACAAGCGCAGGGGCATGGGAACCAGGAAGCGTAGGACGGGATGGCTCGAAGAGACGGTAATGCGGCCTATATATCAGGCATGCGCCCGCAAGACATCCTGTTGCCAGCTGCCGCCGGCCTGTGCTGCAAGCCCGGCGGATTCCATATCGACCCCGTCCGCCCGGTCGAGCGGGCCGTGATCACCCACGGCCATTCCGACCATGCCCGTGCCGGCCACGGCGCGGTGCTGGCGACGCAGGAGACGCTCGACATGATGCGGCTGCGCTATGGCGAGAACTTTGCCGGATCGACGCAAGCCATCCGCTATGGCGAGGAGATCCGGCTCGGCGACGTCAAAGTGAAGTTTCACCCGGCCGGCCACGTGCTGGGCTCGGCGCAGATCGCCGTGACCTGCAAGGATACCTGCATCGTCGCCTCCGGTGACTACAAGGACGCGCCCGACCCGACCTGCACGCCATTCGAGCTGGTGCGCTGCGACGTCTTCATCACCGAAGCGACGTTCGGGCTCCCCGTATTCCGGCATGGCGATGCCGCGGACGAAGTCAAGAAGTTGCTGGCCTCTGTCGCATTGTTTCCCGAGCGCGCGCATCTGGTCGGTGCCTACTCCCTCGGCAAGGCCCAGCGCGTGATCGCGCTGCTGCGCCAGGCCGGCTACGACGCGCCGATCTACCTGCATGGCGCGATGGAGACGATCACGCATTACTACCAGAGCCGCGGCATCGCGCTCGGCGAGCTCAGGCCGGTGAAGGGCGTCAAGAAGGCCGCGCTCGCCGGCACCATCACGCTGGCTCCGCCCTCAGCGACCTCCGATCTGTGGACGCGGCGCTTTCCCGATCCCGTCACCGCGTTCGCCTCGGGCTGGATGCGCGTGCGCGCCCGGGCGCGGCAGCGCGGCGTTGAGCTGCCGCTGGTGATCTCCGACCACGCCGATTGGGACGGCCTCACCGCCACGATCGGCGCGACCGGCGCCGGCGAAATCTGGGTCACCCACGGCCAGGAAGATGCGCTGGTGCATTGGTGCCGAAGCAAGGGTCTGCGCGCACAGCCGCTCGATCTCGTCGGTTATGGCGACGAGGAGGAGAGCGAGGCGCCGATCGCTGGCGAGGCCGAAGCATGAACCGCTTCGCCGAATTTCTGGACCGCCTCGCTTATGAACCCGGCCGCAACAACAAGCTGCGGCTGATCACCGGCTATTTCCGTGAGGTCGGCGACCCCGACCGCGGCTATGCGCTGGCCGCGCTCACCGGCGCGCTCAGCTTCAAGCACGCCAAGCCTGCGCTGATCCGCGATCTCATTGCGGCGCGCACGGACGAGGTGTTGTTTGGGTTGAGTTATGACTATGTCGGCGATCTCTCGGAGACAGTGGCGCTGATGTGGCCGCGGGCCGCGCTGGCTGGCCATAATAATCCGCCGCCCCCATCCCTCACCGAGGTCGTCAGCACGTTGCGCACGCTCGGCAAGACCGAGCTGCCGAAGCAGCTCGAGCGCTGGCTCGACGAGCTGGATGAGACCGGCCGCTGGGCGCTGCTAAAACTCGTCACCGGCGCGCTTCGCATCGGGATCTCCGCGCGCCTCGCCAAGACCGCGGCCGCCGCGCTCGGCGACAAGGACCCGCATGAGGTCGAGCTGATCTGGCCGGGCCTTGCGCCACCTTATCTCGACCTGTTCGCCTGGCTGGAAGGTCGCGCCGACAAGCCGGTCAATCGCGATCCCGCGCCGTTCCGCCCCGTGATGCTGGCGCATGCGATCGAGGACACCGATTTTGCCGCGCTCGATCCCGCCGACTACATCGCCGAATGGAAATGGGATGGCATCCGCGTGCAGGCGGTGGCGGGGCGCGACGACCGCGGACACATCACCGCGCGGCTCTATTCGCGCACCGGCGAGGACATCACAGGGAGCTTTCCCGACCTCGTGCCGTCGCTGCACCTACCCGGCGCGATCGATGGCGAGCTTTTGATCCTGCGTGAAGGCCGCGTGCAGAGCTTCAACGTCCTGCAGCAGCGGCTCAACCGCAAGGTCGTCTCGCCCAAGCTGATCAAGGAGTTTCCGATCCACCTTCGCGCCTATGATCTGCTCGGCGACGACGAGAATGATCTGCGCGAATTGCCGTTCGTGGAGCGGCGTGAGCGGTTGGAGACCTTCATCGAGAAGCTTAGCGATCCCCGCATCGATCTGTCGCCCACCGTGCCCTTCGCAAGCTGGGAGGCGCTGACGGCCGCGCGCGCGGATCCCGCGAGTGCTGGCGCCGGCGAAGATGCCGATGCCGTCGAGGGCGTGATGCTGAAGCGGCGCGATGCGCCTTATCTGCCAGGGCGGCCGAAGGGCCAGTGGTGGAAGTGGAAGCGTGATCCGCACATCATCGATGCCGTGCTGATGTATGCGCAGCGCGGCCACGGCAAGCGTTCGTCCTACTACTCCGACTACACCTTCGGCGTCTGGACCGCGGGCGAGGGCGGCGACGAGCTGGTGCCGGTCGGCAAGGCCTACTTCGGCTTCACCGACGAGGAGCTTTTGCAGATCGACCGCTTCGTCCGCCGCAACACCACGGAAAAATTCGGCCCCGTTCGCCATGTCGTGCACGAGCCGGACCAGGGTCTTGTGCTTGAGGTGGCGTTCGAGGGCCTGCAGCGCTCACCGCGGCACAAATCCGGCGTCGCCATGCGCTTCCCCCGCATCAGCCGCCTGCGCTGGGACAAGCCGCCGAAGGAGGCGGATCGGCTGGAGACGTTGGAAAGGATGCTGAAGGCGGAGCCGGCGGAGGTGGAGGTGTGAGGTATGTGGCGTGATCTCGCCTCGAAGGCAGTGCACTCCCTCTCCCGCTTGCGGGAGAGGGTTGGGGAGAGGGCTGTCTCCGCAGTGAGAGTCCCCAAGAGGCGAGAGCCCTCACCCGCGCCTTCGGCGCGACCTCTCCCGCAAGCGGGAGAGGTGACCGAGCTCGCGGCCGGCAGAGGGCCCAAACAAAGTGGAAGCGCTTGCCCGAATTAAACTCCCGTAACCCGATTGACGCACCGATCCGGGTTCCCCATGTGCCTCGCCGTGCCCTATAATGGGTCGAATCCGCCTGAGGAGTTTGAGATGGTCCAAGACGTCAGAGATTTGCCGGCCAGCCGTAGCGACGGGCTGAACCGCTTTCTCGGCGGCTCGCCGCTGGCGGTCGCGTTTCGCCTGGTCCTGCTCTCGATCCTGGTCGGCGTCGTGCTGGCGACGATCGGCTTCGATCCCTGGAACATTCTCACCAGCATCCGCCTCCTGTTCCAGCGCCTGTGGGATCTCGGCTTCGATACCATCAACTGGCTGTGGCGCTACTTCCTGCTCGGCGCGGTCATCGTGATCCCGATCTGGCTGCTCTCGCGCGTGTTCGGCGCGCCGCGCGGCCGATAAGTTGGGAGTCCGCAGCCGATGCAACTGCGTTTCGTCGGCTGCGGCGACGCCTTTGGTTCCGGTGGCAGGCTCAACACCTGCTTCCACGTCTCGGGGCGCGAGGCCAACTTCCTGATCGATTGCGGCGCGTCGGCTCTGCCGGCGCTGAAGCGGCTCGAGATCGCGCGCGACGACATCGATCTGATCCTGATCACGCATTTCCACGGCGACCATTTTGCCGGACTGCCGTTCCTGCTGCTCGACGCGCAGTTCTCGCGGCGGACGCGGCCGCTGACGATTGCGGGACCGCAAGGGATCGAGGCGCGACTTGCCCAATTGATGGAGGCGCTGTTCGAGCACTCCTCCAAGACCAAGCAGCGCTTCGAGCTCGAGGTCGTCGAGCTCGCGCCCGAGCAACGCAAGACCTTCGGCGCGGTGACGGTGACGCCCTATCCGGTGGTGCACGGCGAATCCGGTGGTCCTTTCCTCGCCTACCGCGTCGAGGCCGAGCGCCGCACGCTCGCCTACAGCGCCGACACCGAATGGACGGAGACGCTCATTCCGCTGGCGCAAGGCGCGGACCTTTTCATCGCCGAAGCCTATATGTACGAGAAGGTGGTCAAGAACCATCTCAGCCTGAAGACCTTGGAACAGCATCTGCCTGATATCGGCGCAAAACGCCTCGTCCTCACCCATATGAGCGACGACATGCTGTCGCGCCTCGACGATATCTCGCATCTCGCCGCCGAAGACGGCATGGTCCTCGTATTCTGAGATGCACGCGCCCGTTCCCCTCAAGATCGGCTCCCGCCAGGTGTTCGCCATCGCAGGTCCCGCGATGGTCGCGAACCTCACCACGCCGCTGATCGGCATTGTCTCGACCACGGCGATCGGACGGCTGGACGATGCCGCGCTGCTCGGCGGCGTCGCGATCGCGTCGGTGATCTTCGACTGCCTGTTCTGGTTGTTCGGCTTCCTGCGCATGAGCACGCTCGCCTTCACCGCGCAATCGCTGGGCGCGGGCGAGGTGCGTGAGCCGGCCGCGATCCTGGCGCGTGGCTTCATCGTTGCCGGCCTGATCGGCCTCGCGCTGATCGTGCTGCAATTGCCGCTGGCCGCTGTGCTGTTCGATCTCATGGGCGGCAGCGAGGGGGTGACGCGGGCCGCGAAGACCTACTTCCAGATACGGATCTGGTCGTCGCCGTTCGCGCTCGCCAATTACGTCGTCCTCGGCTGGCTGATCGGAAAGGCCCGCGCCAATTCGGCCCTGTTGCTTCAGGTCGTCATCAACCTCGTCAACATGGCAGCGACGATCCTGCTGGTGCTGGTCTACGACACCGGCATCGCCGGTGCCGCGATCTCAGCGCTGTTGTCAGAAGCGGTCGGGTTCGTTCTCGGCGTGATCGTCTGCCGTCATCACGCCGAGGGCGGCTTCGCCGTGCCGTACAGGACGCTGCTCGACCGTGACAAGCTGTTGCGGCTGCTGGCGGTGAATTCCGACATCATGATCCGCACCGCGGCCCTGATCGCTGTCTTCCTGTTCTTCACCGCCAAGGGCGCGCAGGCCGGCGACGTCACGCTGGCCGCCAATTCGGTGCTCAACAACTTCCTGCTGGTCAGCGCCTTCTTCCTCGACGGTCTCGCCAATGCGGCGCAGCAGCTCTGCGGCCGCACCCTCGGCGCACGCGATGCAAAGGGATTTGCCGCTTCGACCCGGCTGGTGCTGCTGTGGGGGCTCGGCTTTGCCATCGTCGTCGCCGTGCTGTTCGCGCTGTGCGGGCCGGCCCTGGTCGATGTCATGACGGCGAGTGACGACGTCCGCCGTGCCGCGCGCGAATTCCTCCCCTTCGTCGTGCTGGCGCCGATCCCCGCCGTGTTCGCCTTCGGCTTCGATGGCATCTATATCGGCGCGACCTGGGCGCGCGAGATGCGCAATCTGATGCTGGCTTCGCTCGCGATCTTCCTCGGCACCTGGTGGGCGCTGCAATCGTTCGGCAATGCCGGACTGTGGTGGGCGCTGATGGCCTCCTACCTCTCGCGCGGCGGCTTGCAGGCCGCAAGGTATCCGGCGCAGTTCAGGATGACGTTCGCCAAATCATAGCTTTCGTGTCCCGGACGCGCTGCAGCGTGAAACGCTGCTGCGCTGAGCCGGGACCCATCTCTCCTCGAATTCGCTGCCACATGGGCCCCGGCTCTGCAGCGCACCACGCCGAAGATGGCGCGCTGCGCTGCGCCCGGGGCACGCGACCGCCTCACATCCCCGGCCAGTCTTCCGCCGTCAGCGTCGCAGCGTCCGCGCCGACGATCTCGGATAGCGAATCCCGCCCGGTGCGGAGCAGCGTCGAGGTGAGATCGCGCTTGATCTCGTCGACGAGACCGAGGCCCTTGTAGACCAGCGATGAATAGAGCTGGATCAGGCTGGCGCCGGCGCGGATTTTCGTCAGCGCGGCGCCGCCGGAATCGACGCCGCCGACGCCGATCAGCGGGAAGGCTCCCTCGACACGCACATAGGTCTCCGCGACCATGCGCGTCGACAGGCGGAACAGCGGCCGGCCGGACAGGCCGCCTTGCTCCCTGGCGCGCATCTCCGCCCGCAGCGTGCTCGGCCGCGCGATCGTCGTGTTCGACACGATCATGCCGTCGACCCGGCGCGAGCGCGCGACCTGCACGACGTCGTCGAGCTGGGCAAGGCTCAAATCCGGCGCGATCTTGAGCAGCACCGGCGTGTCGCCGGCCTTCTGGCGCACGCGTTCGCGGGCGTCGATCACGCGCGCGAGGAGATCGTCGAGCAGCGCGCCTTCCTGCAGATTGCGCAGGCCGGGCGTGTTCGGCGAGGAGACATTGACGGTGAAATAGCTCGCGACCGGCGCGAAGGTCTCGATCAGCTTGACGTAGTCGCCGACGCGGTCCGGCGAATCCTTGTTGGCGCCGACATTGACGCCGACGATGCCGCCGTGCTGCGCGCGCGCAGCTAGCCGGCGCAACGCGACATCGGCGCCGTCATTGTTGAAACCCATGCGGTTGATGATCGCTTCGTCGCGCTCGAGCCGGAACAGCCGCGGTCGCGGATTGCCAGCTTGCGGCTTCGGCGTCACCGAGCCGATCTCGACGAAGCCGAAGCCGAGCCGCAGCAACGCGTCCGGCACCTCCGCGCTCTTGTCGAAGCCCGCGGCCATGCCGATCGGATTGGGAAAGTTGAGCCCGAAGGCGCGCATCGCGAGCTTGGGATCGTCAGCGCGCGGCTTGATCGGCGGCAGGAAGCGCAGGCCCTGGATCGCCAGGCGATGCGCGTCTTCCGGATCGAGCCAGCGCAGCACCGGCAGCGAAAAGGCGTCGAAAGCGCGAATCACGGGGCAAGCTCCGGAACGTCGTGGCTGCCGTCGGAATGGGTGTTGAGATTTATCACCGCGATCACGGCGCCGAGATCGAGCTCGCCGTAGAGATGCGGAAACAGCTCGTCATTGCGCGCGCGCTCCCAGCGCAGTTCGCTGCCGAGCGCGTCGCCGTCGACCTCGACCAGGAACAGCGCGCGCTGCCCGAAATAGTGCTTGCGGAGGGTCTCGGGAACCTGCGCCGCGGTCGAGAAATGGATGAAACCGTCGCGCGCATCGTCCGCGCTGCCGAGGTAGACACCCTGCCGTTCCGCCTCGCGCCAGGCCGAGGCCGGACAGATTTTGTAGATCTTGACCACCGCTACCGCAGCCCCGTTTGCTCTTTGAGTCTTTTGGGTTTTTTCGTGTATTGCGGGTCCTGAAAACCCGGGCGCGACCGTAAAGGCCGCCCCTTCCGAACTCAAGACTTAGAGCCTATTCCGTGCCGATGAAATCGGAACGAGGCTCCAAATTTCCGTTTTGACGCGTTTTCTGCACACGAACCGGTGTCCGCCTTGGTTGAAAGCGCCTCTCTCGCCGCCTCTTGCGCGAAAACCGGAAAACCGGTTGATTTGAGGACAGTTTTCCTGAGTTGCGACGGGCTGGACCTTCCATGGTCAGACAGGCCAAAGCGCAGAGGATACTGACTCACGACCAGATCTGGGTCGCGCTGGATCGGCTGGCGGCGCGCGCCGGCCTGTCGCCGTCCGGCCTTGCCAAGCGCGCCGGGCTCGATCCCACCACCTTCAACAGGTCCAAGCGCGTCACCTCTGGCGGCCGCGAGCGCTGGCCCTCGACCGAATCGATCGCGAAGGCACTGGCGGCGGCCGACGCCTCGATCGAGAGTTTTGCGAGGTTGATCGACGATGACGCCGGCGACGGCCGCTCGATACCGCTGCTCGGCTTCGCGCTGGCCGCCGCGAGCGGCGCTTTCGACGAGTCCGGCCTTCCCGCCGGCAAGGGCTGGACCGAAATCGCGCTTCCCACTGCCGGCGATGGCCACGCTTTTGCGCTGGAGATTTCCGGCGATGCGCTGCTGCCGGCCTATCGCGACGGCGACATCATTCTGGTCTCGCCGGGCACGCCGATCCGCAAGGGCGATCGCGTCGTGGTGAAGACGAGGACGGACGAGGTGACGATCGCGACGCTGAAGCGCCGCACGGCGAAGGCATTGGACCTGCAGCCGCTCGATGCCTCGCAAGCGGCACGGACGATCCAGGTGGGCGACCTCGCCTGGATCGCACGGATCGTCTGGGCGAGCCAGTGATTGCGGAGACAGTTCCGGTCAGGAGACTTCCGTTGCGTTTCACAGCACTTCGAAGATCTTATAGGCGACAGCGCCCTCAACAAGATAACCCTTGCCGACGCAGACGATGTCATTGAGCCAGGCATAGGTTTGCGAGCCGGTTTCGAACAGCGGATTGGTGCGGAAGTAATATCCGGCGGGATCGACCTGGGTGCGGTGCGCGGGATCCGCCATCTCGGCGCGCAAATGCTGCGGCGTCACCCAGCGCCCGCCATAGGTCATATAAATCAGCTCGCCGTCGTGCGTGCGCAGCGACAGCCGGACATCGAGCGTCATGGCGCCGTCGGCGCGAAACAATGCCCAGTCGCCGCCGCCCCGCAGCACTTCGCCGCGCAGGCGCGGGCCCTCGAACGAACCCTTGGCTGCGCCGAACAACACGCGCTGCCCGACGGGCCCCGCGCCGAAATTGAGGCGCGGATCGAGATCGACGACGATGTCGAACAGGTGCCGGGTCGCAAGGTCGCCGGCGGACTTCACGCGTGGATCGGCCATGTTCTAGCTCTCCTTGATGCCGTGGATGGAAATGCTGTCGGCGATCTATGCCGCCTGCGCGGCGTCGCCGAACAGCTTGCGCCTGACCGCATCGGTCGAGACCCCGGATTGGGCGCAGAGCTCGGAGAGATCGAAGACGAAGCGCTCGTGGACGATTTTGTCGTCGCGAAAGCCAAAGGTGATGAACACCGGCAGCTCGGCGCGACGGCCGTTCGGCACGACGCCGAAGCGATCGCCCGTCATTGTCATCCGGGCGGTACCCCAGCAGACCAGCGTGCCGTCGGACCAGGCGTGGCCATCGAGCGTCACGTGATAGTCCGGGAAGGACTTGAAGAAGCGCGTCAGGATGCGCTCGTTTTCGGCAAGACCCTGCGCTCTCGTGCCGAAGGCCGGCGTCTCCAGCACCATGTCGGGATGCAAGACCTCCAGCGCGGCAGCGACATCCTGCCGGCTCTTCGCGATCGCCAGCCTTTCCGCCAGCTCGAACATGCGCTTGCCGTCCATGGGTTACCTCATGACATTCTACGTGTTTAAGACATACATCGTGTATGTTATATGCCGTTTGATACCTGCGCGTCAAGCATTAGGTTGCGCGCGATGCGGGCGAAGGATCCTCCAAAGAGCCGTCGGGAAGAGTACAGCGAGGCCACCAGGCAGGCGCTGCTCGATGCTGGCCGCCAAGCGTTTGCGGCCCATGGATTTCAGGCGGCCGGCATGGAGGCGATCTCGCGGGCGGCGCGGGTCACGCGCGGCGCGTTCTACCATCACTTCGAGGACAAGAAGGCACTGTTCGACGCCGTAGTGGTCGCCATGCAGCAAGAGGCCGCCGCCAGAATCGAGGCCGCGGCACGGGGCGAGCGCAAGATCTGGGATCGTCTCAGCGCCGGCATCGACGCCTATCTCGATGCCTGCGAAGAGCCGGACTATGCGCGCATCGTCATCCAGGAGGCGCAGGCCGTGCTCGGCGAGCCGCGCTATCGCGAGATCGAGGAGACCTATCCGACCGCGCTGCTGATCGCGACGCTGCGGGCCCTGAAGCGCGACGGCGAATTGAACGCGGACGATGTCGATCTGCTGAGCCGGATGATCGACGCCATGATCTGCAAGATCGGGCTGTTGCTCCCCTACGCGGACGATTCCAAGAAGCTGCGCAGAAACGGACAGAAAATCGTCGCGGCCGTGCTTGAGACATTCCGCCAGAAGGCGTGAACCTGCCTCGAGCTGGCGATCGCCCCCGATCGCCATTGCGACTCACCGGCCCTCTCGCATAGGTTGCGGCCGATAGTGCCGATCCAGTTTGTCTTAGGGGGATACGATGAATCGCCGTCACGCATTGAAGGCCCTGGCGGGTCTTGCGCTCTGTCCGCTCTGCAAGCCGGCCTTCGCCGCCGAGGGCGTGCATTGGAGCTACGAGGGCGCCGGCGGCCCGGCCAAATGGGGCGATCTCGACGCGGCCAACAAGGCCTGCGGTATCGGGCTGCAGCAATCCCCGATCGACATCGAGGGGGCGATCAAGTCGCAATTGCCGGTTCTGAAGCTGAACTGGGGCAAGAGCGCCGACACCATCGTCAACAACGGGCATACGATCCAGCTCAACTTCGCCGAGGGCAGCACGCTCATGCTCGGCAACGTCAAGTACAAGCTGCTTCAGGTGCACTTCCACCGGCCGAGCGAGCACATGATCGGCGGCAAGAATTTTCCGATGGAGGCGCATTTCGTCCATCGCAACGAGGCCGGCGGGCTCGCCGTGGTCGGCGTGCTGATGGCCGAAGGCAGGCCGAACGCGGCCTTCGGCAAGATCGTCAAGACCATGCCGGCGGCGGAAGGCCCCGCGGTGAAGGCGGATGCGACCATCGATCCGCACGCGATGCTGCCGCAAAGGCTCAGCTATTTCCGCTATCCCGGCTCGCTGACGACGCCGCCCTGCTCGGAGGTGGTGGAATGGCTGCTGCTGACCGACCCGATTCAGGTCTCGGCCATGGATGTCGCCGCCTTCGCAAAGCTCTATCCGATGAATGCACGCCCGGTGCAGAAGGATAACCGGCGTTACGTGCTGCGCTCGATCTGAGCGGGGAGTCTCGTAGCCCGGATGAGCGAAGCGACATCCGGGACCGCTGTTGAGGCACCCCGGATATCGCTGCGCTCATCCGGGCTACGCATTTTCTGCTGGTCTATGCACTCCGCGCCAGCGCACCGTCGATCATGTTCACCGCGTTCTGCACGCCGTACACCGCGACGAAAGAGCCGAAGCGCGGGCCCTTCTCCTGGCCGAGCAGGACCTGGTAGAGCATGTTGAACCAGTCCAGCGTGACGCCGGGACGGCCATCCTTGCCCTTCTTGACCTGATCGAGGAACGGCTCGCGGCGGCCGATCTCGTAGACGACGTTCTGGATGTCCTCGGCCGACGCGTCCGGCGCCAGCTGTGACAGCGCATCGCGCAGATCCTGAAGTGCGGCGCGCTCGGTCTCGGTGGGTTCGCGGAATTGCTTCGTCGGCGCGACGAAGTCGCGATAGTAATTGATGGCGTAGCCGACCATGGCATCGAGCTTGGGATGCGTCTGCGGGCTCACGCCGGGACGATAGCGGCCGATGAAGCCCCACAGCGTCTCGGCATTCTCCGCGTTCGACGACGACACCAGCGTCAGCAGCAGCTGGAAGGTGACGGGCATGTCGCCCTTCGGCGGATGGCCGTTGTGGATGTGCCAGACCGGATTGCCGAGCTGCTGCTTGCCGTCCTGCTTGGCGAAGCCGTCGATGAACTGCTGGTAGTCGTCGACGTTGCGCGGGATGACGTCGAAATAGAGCCGCTTGGCCGCCTTCGGCTCGCGATACATGAACAGCGACAGCGATTCCGGCGAGGCGTAGCGCAGCCATTCGTCGATGGTCAGGCCGTTGCCCTTGGACTTCGAGATCTTCTGGCCCTGCTCGTCGAGGAAGAGCTCGTAGTTGAAGCCTTCGGGCGGCGTGGCGCCGAGCGCCCTGGCGATCGCACCGGACAGCTTCACGGAATCGATCAGGTCCTTGCCGGCCATCTCGTAGTCGACGCCGAGCGCGACCCAGCGCATCGCCCAGTCGGCCTTCCACTGGCACTTCACGTTGCCGCCGGTGACTGGCGTCTCGACCTCCTGGTTCGTGTCAGGGTCGACATAGGTCACCGTGCCTGCCGCGACATCTCGGCGGATCATCGGCACCTGCAGCACGACACCCGTCGTCTTGCTGATCGGGAGGAACGGCGAATAGGTGGCGCGGCGATCGGGGCCGAGCGTCGGCAGGATGATCGCCATCACCTTGTCGTAGGCGGCGAGCATCTTGAGCAGCGTCGCGTCGAAGCGGCCGGATGTGTAGTAGTCGGTCGAGCTCGCGAACTCGTAGTCGAAGCCGAAATGATCGAGGAAGGCGCGTAGGCGCGCATTGTTGTGGTGCCCGAACGAGGGATATTCGTTTGAGAACGGATCCGGCACCCGCGTCAGCGGCTTGCCGAGATGCGCGGCCAGCATCTCCTTGTTGGGGACGTTGTCGGGCACTTTCCGAAACCCGTCCATGTCGTCGGAGAAGGCGAGCAGGCGTGTCTTGATCTTGTCCTCGGTCAGCACGCGGAACGCGTGCCGCACCATCGAGGTGCGCGCGACCTCGCCGAAGGTGCCGATATGCGGCAGGCCTGACGGCCCGTAACCGGTCTCGAACAGCACCTCGTCCTTCTGGCTCTTCTTCAGCCGCGCGACAATGGCCTTCGCCTGCTCGAACGGCCAGGCGTTGGATTGTTCGGCGAGCGCACGCAGATCGCTCGGGCTCATGCTGGGATCGATAACGGACATCAAGAAGGGCCTCCGGGCCGCGGAAAATAGCGATTTCCGGGCAGAATGCAAAAGCGTTGATCGTCATTCCGGGTTCACGCTTCGCGCGCCCCGGAATGAGCGGGATTGAATGATTAGAACGGGCTCACCGAGAAATACCGCAGCCACAGATCGGTGTAGCGTCCCTTTTCCCAGAGGCGGAACAGGGCCCAGTTCAGGGCCTGGCGCAGCACGTCGTTGCCCTTTCGCACGGCGATGCCGATGCCTTCGCCGAAGAAGCGGCTCTCGACGAAGGGGCCGCCGGAGAAGGCACAGCAATCGCCGGAATCGGTGCCGTTGATCCAGAACGCCAGCGAGATGGCGTCGCCGAAGATGAAATCAACCTCGCCCTTGCGCAAGGCGGCGCGCATCGCATCGTCGTTGGGATAGGGATGCAGCTCGGCGTCGGTGAACATGGCCTTGAGATAGGCCTCGTGCGCGGAGCCGGCGATGATTCCGACCTTCTTGCCCTCGAGATATTCGGGCCGGATTTCCGGCATCACCGCGTCCTTGCGCGAGGCGAAGCGCGCCGGCACGCGATAGTAGGGATCGGTGAAATCGACGCGGGCGCGCAGCTGCGGGCTCACCGCCATCGAGGCGATGATGGCATCGCCGCGGTTGGAGGAGAGCGCGTCGACCAGCGTCTCGAAGCGGCGCATCTGCACGGTGCAGGTGACCTTGATCTCCTCGCACAGGCTACGGGCGAGATCGACGTTGAAGCCGGCCGGGTTGCCGTCAGCGCCGGTATAGTTGAACGGCGGATAGTCGGTCTCGGTCAGGAAGCGGATCACGGTCAGGCGCGACAGGTCCGGCCGCTCCGGCCGCCGCCGCGGATCCCAGAAGCCGGGTACGGCCTGCGGGGCGGCCTGGGGCGCGACCTGCGGCGTGGCCTGAGGTGCCGCCGGAGGCCGCTTGGCGGGAGCCTGAGCCTTGGCCCCGGACAGGCCTGCGAACAGGCAAGTGCCGACGACCAGCGCCGTCAGCAAGCTACGGGCAGATTTGGACGATTTCGCCTGGTGCGCTGGAGCCATCGGCCGGAAATGAACGAATTTCATTGAGATCGGAGGGCCTTATAGACCATCCCGCCGGGAACGCGAACGCGGATTATGGGCTGGTGAAGGTCTCTCCGCCGTCATGCCCGGCCATGACGATATGGGAAGCACTGCGCCTAAATCGGACTCAGAGATACTTCTTCAAATCCGCCGCCGCCTCTTCCGGCGTCCGCTTCAGATTGAACGGCGAGACGAACCTCCCCTCGCGATCCATCAGATAGACCAGCGCGGTGTGGTCCATGGTGTAGTCGCCGTCCTTGGTCGGGACCTTCTTGGCGTAGACCCGGTAGGAGGTGATGACCTTGGCGGTCTCGGCGGGATCGCCGGACAGGCCCGCGAGGTGCGGATCGAAGCTCGACAGATACTCCTTTATGGTCGCCGGCGTATCGCGCTCCGGATCGACCGAGATGAAGATGGCATTGACCTTGTCGGCATCCTTGCCCATCGCCCGCAGCACTTCCGAGATCTCGAACAGCGAGGTCGGGCAGACGTCGGGGCAATGGGTGTAGCCGAAGAAGATCAGGGTCGGCTTGCCCTTCAGGCTCTTGTCGGTGACGGCCTTGCCGTTCTGGTCGGTCAGCTGGAACGGGCCGCCGATCGCGGCCGGTTGCGCCACCTTGCTGACCCCGCCCATGGCCCAGAACATGATCAGGAGCCCGACAACGAGACTTGCGGCGAAGGCGGTCGCGATCACCAGCGGACGGGCGGCGGAACTCATGGGCGGACAACTTCCTGTCGCGGATCAGAAGCAGGCGGCGAAACCGGTCCTGATCATTTCGAAGAACATCTGGGTGCCGTAGTGGAACCACAGCGCCAGCGCGCCGAGCACGAGCAATCCACCGATCGCCACGCCCGCCCACAGCAGCACGGACGGCGTCCGGCCGGCAGTGGACGAATTGTCCTGTAACGGATGCGTCGGGTGCAGCGGTTGAGCCATGACAATGATCGGGGGCGAAGGCCCCGGTTCCCAAGCTCTCAAATAAGCGTTGGCCCGCGGGCGGGCAAGGCGCCGCCAGCGGGTTAAGGCGCCGCCAGCGGGCAAGGCGCCGCCAGCGGGCCAGAACATCCAATCAGGGCGAGTCCAATCAGGCCGAGAACGTCAGTGCAGGAGCTGGCCCCGGGCGGATTCCAGCCGGTCCGCTTGCGGGAGGGACCGGCGCGACGGCTTGATAGCCGAGGCCTGGGCGTCCAGGTAGCAGGGCTTGTACATGGCCTGGAGCTGCTTGCCCCTCAGGAACAGCATATGCGGCGTGAGGCCGCCACGCTGGTTGATCCAGCGCCTCACCTGCGATGGGTACATCGCATAGAGCATCTGGGTCGCCTCGGTATTGGTGACGGCGCGGCCATTGCTGCCGAAATCCCAGGCCGCGTGGAAGCCGAGCGTTGCGCTCGAGGTCACGCAGATGCGGTCATGCGGGATGGCGCCGAGGACGATGGTGCAGGCCGAGGCGCAGAGGCCGTCGATGATGACGGTTTCGCCCGACTGACGCAGGTCCTGGTACCTGTCGACGTAAGTTCCGATCCGGCCGCCGCGGTCATCCGCGATCCGAACCACCGCGTGAGACGCCCCCATGCCAGCGATCAGCAGAACCGCCGCAAGCAACCCCGTCAGAAACTTCATTGGCCCCCGCCCCGGTCGAATTCGAATCTGCGTGTCAGGTGGTGATGCACGGCTAGCGTCCGTCGTAACCAAGGTTTTGTCTAGGCAGGCCGGCTCGCTCAAAACAAATTCAAATCCAGTGTTGCGTCCGCGCTGCACTCGCTGGGTCTCTATCCCAAAGTGGAACAAGTTAACGATGTCTTGCGCGC
The DNA here is from genome assembly GCF_023074075.1 of Bradyrhizobium sp. 138. GTDB lineage: Bacteria > Pseudomonadota > Alphaproteobacteria > Rhizobiales > Xanthobacteraceae > Bradyrhizobium. The sequence goes on from NZ_JADPKT010000094.1 coordinate 287,519, forward strand.
CACACCCTTGATCTCAGTTACAACCGTTGGCTTCAATCCGGGCAATTACAGGGGGGAACTCGTGAAGGGGGAAATGCATGGCTGAGGAAATAGACGTCATCGTCGTCGGCGCAGGACTGTCGGGCCTCGTGGCCGCCACCGAGATTGCCAACGCGGGCAAGCGCGTGATCGTGGTCGACCAGGAGGGCGAGCAGTCGATCGGCGGCCAGGCATTCTGGTCGTTCGGCGGATTGTTCCTGGTCGATTCGCCTGAGCAGCGCCGGCTCGGCATCAAGGATTCCTTCGACCTCGCCATGCAGGACTGGATCGGTGCCGCCGGCTTCGACCGCGACGAGGATTTCTGGCCGCGGCAATGGGCCGAGGCCTATGTGGCGTTCGCGGCCGGCGAGAAGCGCGCCTGGCTGCGGGCCATGGGGCATCGCATCTTTCCCGTGGTCGGCTGGGCCGAGCGCGGCGGCTACGACGCGATGGGCCACGGCAATTCCGTGCCGCGCTTTCACGTCACCTGGGGCACCGGCCCGGGCATCGTCGAGCCGTTCGAGCGCCGCGCGCGCGAGGCCGCAAGCAGCGGCCGGCTGGTCTTCAAGTTCCGCCACCGCGTCGATGCGCTCTCCATCACCAACGGCACGGTGGATGGCGTCAGCGGCGCCATCCTCGCCCCTGACAATGTCGAGCGCGGCAAAAGCTCGTCGCGCAATGTGGTCGGTGAGTTCTCGCTGAAGGCGCAGGCCGTGATCGTGGCGTCCGGCGGCATCGGCGGCAATCACGAGCTGGTCCGGCAGAACTGGCCGAAGCGGCTCGGCGATCCTCCGAAATTCATGATCTCCGGCGTGCCCGAACATGTCGACGGCCGCATGATCGGCATCACCGAGAAATCAGGCGCGCGGCTGATCAATCGCGACCGCATGTGGCATTACGTCGAGGGTATCCAGAACTGGTCACCGATCTGGCCGCGCCACGGCATTCGCATCCTGCCCGGCCCCTCCTCGATGTGGTTCGACGCAACAGGCACGCGGCTGCCGGCGCCGCTCTTCCCCGGCTCCGATACGCTCGGCCAGCTCCAATACATCATGTCGACGGGGTACGATTATTCCTGGTTCATCCTGACCCAGAGCATCATCAAGAAGGAGTTTGCGCTGTCGGGCTCCGAGCAGAACCCCGATCTCACCGGCAAGAGCTGGCGCATGACCTTGCGCCGCGCCACCAACAAGGGCGCGCCGGCGCCGGTGGAAGCGTTCAAAAGCCATGGTGTCGACTTCATCGTACGCGACAAGATCGAGGACCTTGTCGCGGAGATGAACAAGCTTGCCGGCAGCGACCTTCTCAAGCTCGAGCACATCAGGATGCAGATCGAGGCGCGCGACCGCGAGATCGCCAATCCCTACGTCAAGGATGCGCAGGTGATGAACATTCACAATGCGCGCCGCTATATCGGCGACAGGCTGATCCGCACCGCCTCCCCACACCGGATCCTGGATCCCGCGCAGGGACCGCTGATCGCGGTCAAGCTCAACATCCTCACCCGCAAGACGCTGGGCGGCTTCGAGACCGATCTCGACTCGCGCGTGTTCGGCGCGGAGGGGCGCGTCATTCCCGGCCTTTATGCGGTCGGCGAAGCCGCCGGCTTCGGCGGCGGCGGCGTGCACGGCTATCGCTCGCTGGAAGGCACCTTCCTCGGCGGCTGCCTGTTCTCGGGCCGCAATGCGGGCCGTGCCGCGGCCAAAGCGGTAGGCTAGATCATGCGGTGGTGGATGCGCTTCGTGGCGCTGGTCTCTTCATTGGCCGCCGCTTCGGCTGCATCCGCCGAGACGATCGACGTAGGCGGCGTGAAACGCTCCTACACCGCGCAGCTGCCGGCCAAAAAGCCTGCGGCGCTCGTGATCGTGCTGCATGGCAAGACCCAGCGCGGCGCCGACATGATCACGCGGACGACGTGGCCGCAGGTCGCGAAACGAGAGGGCTTGGCCGTGGTGTTTCCCGACGGCCTCAACCACGCCTGGGCCGATGCGCGGACCAAGGCGGGACCCGCCCTGCGCGGCCCACCGGTAGGGACCGATGATGTCGCCTTCATCGCAAAGCTGGTTGAAAAGCTGGTGGCCGACGGCACGGCCGATGCAAAGCGCGTCTATGTCGCCGGCATCTCCAATGGCGGCGCCATGGCGATGACACTGGTTTGCGCCCGCGCCGATCTGTTTGCTGCGGGCGCGAGCGTGATCATGAATCTCACTGATGAGGCCGCCGTCACCTGCCATCCGTCGCGGCCGCTGCCGATGCTGCTCATGAACGGCACGGCCGATCCGCTGGTGCCTTATGAGGGCGGGCGCGGATCGAGCTATTATGCCGCAGACGGATTCTGGTCGACCGACGAGACGCTGGCGTTCTGGCGCAAGCTCAATGGCTGCGAGACGGACGACGCGGCAAGGTCCGATTTGCCTGACAAGAATCCTGCGGACCAGTCCACGGTCGCCCGGATCACCTCGCGCTGTCCGACCGGACACGACGTCGTGCTCTATCGCATCAATCATGGCGGCCATCGCATGCCCGGCTTCGCCCCGGATGCCCGCTTCCCCGGGGTTGCAACCAAGATGCTCGGCCCGCAGAACGGCGACATCGACGGCGCCGAGACGATCTGGTCGTTCTTCAGCCAGTCTCATTGAGCGGGCAGCGCATGCGTGCCGGGCAACGCATGCGTGCCCGGGGTGGCAGAGCGCGGGTCGCTGGGCTAGACAGGGCCGCCATTCCAGTGAGGAGATCTCCAATGAGCATTCAGCGTCTTGAAACCGGCCCGCGCATGAGCCAGGTCGTCGTGCACGGCAACACCGTCTATCTCGCCGGCGTCGTCGCGAACAAAGCCGCCGGCGAAAGCGTGACCAAGCAGACCCAGGACATCCTGGCGACCATCGACGGCCACCTCGCCAAGGCCGGCACCGACAAGTCGAAGCTGCTCTCGGCCACGATCTACATCACCGACATGAAGACCTTCGGCGAGATGAACGCGGTGTGGGACGCCTGGGTCTCGCCCGGCAACACCCCGGCGCGCGCCACCGTCGAAGCCAAGCTGGCGGCGCCGCAATACACCGTCGAGATCATGGTGACGGCCGCGAAGTGATTTGACGAAAACGTCACGCGCGTTGATGACCTCCGAGGTAATCGATCAACGCGCGTGAACCTTCGATAGTTGCGGTCAGCCGGACACCACGGCGCCATCGAAGGAGAGCACCATGACCGACCCCATCACCGTCGCCCGCCGATACATCGAGCTCTGGAACGAGCGCACCGCCGGCCGACGCCGCGAACTGCTCAGCGAAAACTGGACGAATGATGCGAGCTATGTCGATCCCCTCATGAAGGGCGACGGCCGCGACGGCATCGAGGCGTTGATCGCGGGCGTGCAGCAACGTTTTCCCGATTTCAAATTCAGCCTGATCGGCGAGCCCAACGGCTACGGCGACCACATCCGCTTTTCCTGGGGACTTGGTCCCGACGGCGCCGACAGCCCGATCAAGGGCACGGATTTCGCCGTGCTGAAGGACGGCCGGATCAGAAGCGTGACCGGCTTTCTCGATCAGGTGCCGGCCGGGGCGTGAGATCGCCGGAGCGATCTCGCCTGTGGCCATCCTTCGAGACGCCCGCCGTTGGCGGGCCCTCAGGATGAGGATCGAATGCGTTGCGCTAATTTCAACGAGCGCCGATGCTCCTTAGCCTCATCCTGAGGAGACTGCGAAGCGGTCGTCTCGAAGGACGAGGCGCGCGCTCAGGTCGCGCAAAATGCCATTGCGATAACCCTCCTCGTGCAAGCGGCGAGGGCAGCACCCCTCGACGAAGCCATCGCTACGGCTTACCTGTCATGCCGTGCCGCCTCGTATCCTCCAAACATCGGCCGAGCCGGCCGCGCTGCTGCCCGCCCGCTTCCAGGCGTGGTTCGCGGCCCGCGGCTGGTCGCCGCGCCCGCATCAATTGGCGTTGCTGGAAAAGGCGCGCGAGGATGCTAGCGCGCTGCTGATCGCACCGACCGGCGCCGGCAAGACGCTGGCCGGCTTTCTGCCGACGCTGGTGGAGCTTTCGACCGAGGTGGCCGAACGGAAGGCGGGTGCGAAGCAAAGCCTCGTCTCCACCGGCCGCAGCGTGCAGCGCGCTGGCGGCCTGCACACGCTCTATATCTCGCCGCTCAAGGCGCTCGCCGTCGATATCGCGCGCAATCTGGAGCGCCCGATCGCCGAGATGGCGCTGCCGATCAAGGTCGAGACCCGCACCGGCGATACGCCGGTATCGCGGCGCCAGCGGCAGCGACGCTATCCACCTGATGTGCTGCTCACGACGCCCGAGCAGCTTGCGCTGCTGCTCTCCTCCGACGACGCGCCGTTCCTGTTCTCCTCCCTGAAGCGCATCGTGCTCGACGAGCTGCATGCGCTGGTGACGTCCAAGCGCGGCGATCTGCTCTCGCTCGGGCTCGCACGGCTGTGGCGGCTGGCGCCACAGATGCGCGCGATCGGCCTGTCGGCAACGGTGGCCGAGCCGGATCAGCTCGCGCGCTTCCTGGTGCCGCAGCTAGGCGGCCAGGAGCGAGCAGCCGACATCGTCATCGCCGGCGGTGCGGCCCCGCCTGAGGTCGAGATGCTGGATACGCGCGAGCGGCTGCCCTGGGCCGGCCACAGCGCGCGCCATGCGCTCCCTGAAATCTACGAGCTGATCAAGGCGAACAAGACCACGCTGGTCTTCGTCAACACCCGCAGCCAGGCCGAGATGCTGTTCCAGAATCTCTGGAGCATGAACGACGACGGCCTTGCCATCGCCCTGCATCACGGCTCGCTCGACGTCGCCCAGCGCCGCAAGGTCGAGGACGCGATGTCGGCGGGCAGATTGCGCGGCGTGGTCTGCACCTCCTCGCTCGATCTCGGCGTCGACTGGGGCGATGTCGATCTCGTCGTCAATATCGGCGCACCCAAGGGCTCCTCGCGCCTGATGCAGCGCATCGGCCGCGCCAACCACCGCCTCGACGAGGCCTCGCGCGCGGTGTTGGTGCCGGCCAATCGGTTCGAAGTGCTGGAGTGCCGTGTCGCCATCGACGCGATCGCTGAGAACGCGCAGGATACGCCGCCATTGCGCACGGGCGGTCTCGACGTGCTGGCCCAGCACGTGCTGGGCTGTGCCTGTGGCGAGCCGTTCCTCTCCGATGAACTTTATGCCGAGATTCGCACCGCTGCGCCTTACGCCGATCTGTCACGGCAGGATTTCGACGACGTCGTCGATTTCGTCGCGTCCGGCGGCTACGCGCTGAAGACCTACGAGCGCTTCGCCCGCATCAAGCAGGACAAGGAGGGGCGCTGGCGCGTCGCCAATCCCAAGGTGCGGCAGAGCTACCGCATGAATGTCGGCACCATCGTCGAGGACGACATGCTGAAGGTGCGCCTGGTGCGCTCGCGCGGTGGCGCTAGCGGTTCGACCGGCGTGATCGCGCGCGGCGGCCGGCTGCTTGGCGAGATCGAGGAGGCCTTCATCGAGGGCCTCTCGCCCGGCGACACCTTCGTGTTCTCGGGCGAGGTGGTGCGCTACGAGACTCTGGTCGAGGACCAGGTCTATGTCTCGCGCGCGCATGACAAGGACCCGAAGGTGCCGTCCTATATGGGCGGAAAATTCCCGCTCTCGACCTATCTGGCCGAACGCGTGCGCCGGCTGCTCGATGACGGGCGCGCCTGGGGCGGCTTGCCGGAGCAGGTGCGCGACTGGCTGTCGCTGCAAAAAGACGTCAGCCAAGTGCCGGCGGTGCGCGAGCTTCTGGTCGAAAGCTTTCCGCGCGCCAACAAGCATTATCTGGTCTGCTACCCCTTCGAGGGACGCCTTGCGCATCAGACCCTCGGCATGCTGCTGACGCGCCGGCTGGAGCGCGCTCGCGCGCGGCCGCTCGGCTTCGTTGCCAATGAATATGCGGTGGTGATCTGGGGACTTGGCGATCTCTCCTTCATGATCCGCGACGATCGGATCGACCTCAACGCGCTGTTCGACCCCGACATGCTCGGCGACGATCTCGAGGCGTGGCTCGCCGAATCCGCGCTGATGAAGCGCACGTTCCGCAACTGCGCCATCATCTCCGGCCTGATCGCACGTCGCCACACCGGCGAAGAGAAGACCCGCCGCCAGGTGCTGTTCTCGACCGATCTCGTCTATGACGTGCTGCGCAAGCACCAGGCCGATCACGTGCTGCTGCGCGCCGCACGCGCCGATGCCGCCACCGGCCTGCTCGATTTGCGCCGCCTCAGCGACATGCTGATGCGCATCCATGGCCGCATCACGCACCGGGAACTCGACCACGTCTCCCCGCTGGCGGTGCCCGTGATGCTGGAAATCGGCCGCGAGTCAGTTTATGGCGAAGCTGCAGACGAGCTGCTGGCGGAGGCCGCCGATGAGCTCGTCAAAGAGGCGATGGGATAAGAGCAGGTTCGGACGTGACGGTTGGCGCGCAGATTTCGGGAGATGTCGACGACATGCGCGTGTCCACAGTCAGCATCAGCGATGTGACCTTTACTGCCGATCTCTCCGGCGCGCTGTTCTGGGAAGAGCAGCGCCTGCTGGTCGTCTCCGACCTGCATCTGGAAAAAGGCTCGAGCTTCGCCACCCGCGGCGTGCTGCTGCCGCCTTACGATACACTGGCAACGCTGAGCCGTCTCGCTGCTGTCATCTCCCGCCATGATCCGCGTACCGTCATCGCGCTCGGCGACAGCTTTCACGATCGCTCCGCGCATGAGCGGTTGTCGCCGGACGATCGCGACGCCGTCGCCGCGCTCCAGGCCGGCCGCGACTGGATCTGGATCTCCGGCAATCACGATCCGATGCTGCCGCGCGATCTCGGCGGCACGGTCGCCGATGAGGTGGCGATCGGCCCGATCACCTTCCGCCACGAGCCCACCGGCGCGCAGGGCGAGATCGCCGGCCATCTCCATCCCAAGGCGCGCGTGTCCGCGCGCGGCCGTTCGATGGAGCGCCGCTGCTTCGCCTCCGACGGGATGCGCGCGGTGATGCCGGCGTTCGGCGCTTATGCCGGCGGCCTCAGCATCCGCGACGCTGCCTTCGCAAAAATCTTCCCGGCCAATGGTTTTGTCGCCCATCTCCTGGGCGACCGCCGCGTCCACGCCATTGCGGCCTCACGCTGTTCCTGAGATTTCAGGGTGCCCTCGGAACAAATTAAGAACACTTTAGCAAGTCTTTGATATATCATTGTGATTCGGCGCGTTGCCGACACAATATCTAGCGTCTGTCAGACTTTGCGAGGACTAGATGTCCACCATCGCCTTCGATCAATTCGCCCTCACCCGGATCGCCGATTTCGCGCGCTCGCTGTCGCGGCTGCATCAGGCCGCGCGGCGCCAGCGGATCGACGACGACCAGTTCGACCGCGAGTTCAACGCGGTGTGCCAGTCGATCTGGGGCTACACCATCGACGATGTCAGCGATGATCTGTTCTCGATTGAGGATCATCTGTTTCTCGACACGCTGGACGAAGCGCATGCGCGCATCTTCGCGGCCGAGCAGGGCTATGACCTCGTCGGCGATCACGGCATGCTGACGGACTGGTGGGGTTTTTGCTGGATGATCCTGGCCGAGAAGCGCGGCTTGTTGACGCCGGACAACCGCGCCGCCGCGCGCGCGGCGATCGAGGAGAAATATCTGGCGGCGCCGAACGTGATCGGGGTGATCATCGGAAGGTGATCGCCGTGCCCCGGACAAAGCGCAACGCTCCCGGCGATGCGAAGCATCGTCCGGTGCGATGCGCTGCAGAGCAGGGGTCCATGTCTCCAAGAGTAACCGTGTGGCGTGGGTCCCGGCTCTGCGTCGCGTCATTGCATGCCGCGCCGTCGTCCGGGACACGAGATCAATCCAACCCCGCGCGCTTGGCCGGCTTCTGCGTCTTCGGCACCGATACATCCGGCAGCGCTTCGCGCACGATCTCAGGCGAGATCGGCGCATCTGCCGACACCGTCTCCGCCCGCACTGGGGCTACTTTCATCTCGCCGAGTCGCGCGCGGACCTGGGCGGTGAGGCCGGGATAGGAGGCAACCGGGGTGAAGTCGGCAGCCTGGTCGTTGCCGACGCGGATGCCGGTATAGGCGACGAGGCCGTCAGTGGTGGCGATCACGTCGCCGGCCTTCAGCGAGGAGTCCAGCGCAAGATCGACCGGGGCAAGGCCGACCGGCTCGCGGCCGTTGCAGGTGCAGTCGGCGCGCAGCGCCTTGCGGTAGGCGAACGCGTTCTCGCTGTCGGCGTAGCGCTCGCCGGTCTGCGACGCGGCACCATCGATCGAGGAGCCGAAATAGACCTTGGTCGCGCTGGCGGGACAGAACGCCTGGCACATCTGGGCCGGCGAGGCGAGGCCGCGCATCAGCGGAAAATACTTGCCGTCGCAGCTGCGCACGCAGAAGGCCGGGCCCGAACCGCCTGCCGCAGCCGAGCGTGTCGGCGGCACATATTGCGGGGTTGCGGCATTTTGCTGGCCGATGAAGGGATCGGCGTAGGAGCTCGCCTGTTGCGGCACCTCGCGCTGCGGCCGCTGCTGCTGCATGCCGCCGAAGAAGAAGTCGAACAGGCCTTCGGCCGAAACCGGGGCGGGAGCCGCAAGCAGCGGTGCTGCAAGCGTAGCGGCCACAAGCATCGCGCGACGCCGCCGGCGCGCATGGGACAGGACTGTACGCAACGCTCACTCCACCCGACGCTACTGAACCGGCCGAGACCCGAGGGGATCTCAGCACATGATTCACCATAAGGCGGGATGGTAAATGAGCGGTTGCTTCACCTCGCCCCGCAAGCGGGGCGAGGGAGAGGAGAGATCACCCCTTCAAGAATTCCGACGCCTTGTACAGCGCGCGGAACGGCAGGCCGGCTGCACCGAACGTATCGGTGGCGCCTTCCTCGCGATCGACCATGGTCAGCACCAGTACCACCTCGGCACCGGTCTCGCGCACGGATTCCACCGCCTTCATCGCCGAGCCGCCGGTGGTGGTGACGTCCTCGACGATCACGACGCGCTTGCCTGCCAGCGTCTCGCCCTTGGGCAGGCCTTCGATCGCGAGCTTGGCGCCATGCTCCTTCGGCTTCTTGCGCACGAAGAAGGCCGCGATCGGATGGCCCTTGATCCACGAGATCTGCGCCAGTGCGCCGGCGAGCGGCACCGCGCCCATCTCGAGCCCGCCAATGAAATCGAGATTGTCGTCCTTCAGCGCCTCATAGGTCAGCTCGGCGAGCAGGGTCGCTCCCTCGGGGTCGAGCATGGTCGGCTTGAGGTTGAAGTAGAAATCGCTCTTGCGGCCCGACGCGAGCGTCACCTCGCCGCGGCCGAAGGAGCGCCGGCGGATGATTTCGAACAGGCGGGCGCGGGAGGCAGATTTCGACACGGCGGTCCCTCGAACAGCTTTTTAGAGGAGGCGGAATTTATCCGCGACAGCAGCGACATTCCAGAGGGGGCGTCCCTCGTCAACAGGGATCGGCCATCCCCGGCTGCCGGTTGTGGGGCTGCGACCTTCTGGAGTAGTTGAGGGCCCAAGTCGGGCACCACGCCTCCTCGAGAAGGAAATGGGAATGACCATCGAGCTGCACACCTGGAACACACCGAACGGCCGCAAGATCTCGGTCGCGCTGGAGGAGATGGGGCTGCCCTACAAGGTGATCCCGGTGAACATCACCAAGGGCGAGCAGATGGCGCCCGGGTTCCTCAAGCTCTCCCCGAACAACAAGATCCCCGCGATCGTCGACCCCGAGGGCCCGGACGGCAAGCCCGTCAGCATCTTCGAATCGGGCGCGATCCTGCTCTATCTCGGTGAAAAGACCGGCAAATTCCTGCCCAAATCGCTTGTCCAGCGGATTCCGGTCTACGAATGGCTGATGTGGCAGATGGGCGGCTTTGGTCCGATGCCGGGCCAAGTGCACCATTTCATCGCGCTCGAGAACGAGCAGGACCGTGCCTATGGCCTGAAGCGCTACATGGCGGAGACGCGCCGGCTCTATGGCGTGCTCGACCGCCGGCTGGCGGATCACGACTTCGTCGCCGGCGACCTCTCGATTGCCGATTTTGCCATCCTGGGCTGGGCCTGGCGTCACCCTCGCCACAAGGTTGATCTGGCCGACTTCCCCAACGTCAAGCGCTGGTATGAGGCCCTGATGGCCCGTCCGGCCGTGAAGCGGGGGATGGACACGAAGCTGGACTAGCCTGACACCGAGCTCTCGCGCCGCGTGCCCCGGACGCGACGTAACGCAAGAGCGCTGCAGCGCTTCCGGGCCACGGGCGCGCGGCTTGTGGCGTCGGCTACACCTTCTTCGCTTCCACCGCCATCCGCACCGCGAGCCCCGCCAGCACCGTGCCCATCAGCCAGCGCTGCACCAGCATCCAGCTCGGCCGATTTGCCAGGAACAGCGCGATCGATCCCGCCGCCAGCGCGATCATCGCATTCACGCTGACGCTGATCGCGATCTGGATCGCCCCGAGCACCACTGACTGCGCCAGCACGCTGCCGGCGGCGGGATCGATGAACTGCGGCAGCAGCGCCAGATACAGCATCGCGATCTTCGGGTTGAGCAGGTTGGTGACGAAGCCCATCGCGAACAATTTGCGCGGGCTGTCGATGGCGAGCTTCCTGACCTGGAACGGTGATCGTCCGCCCGGCTTCACCGCCTGCCAGGCGAGCCACAGCAGATAACCGGCGCCGGCAAAGCGCAGCGCGTCATAGGCGAAGGGAATGGCGAGCAAAAGCGCCGTGATGCCGAACGCCGCGCACAGCATGTAGAACACGAAGCCGAGCGCCACGCCGCCGAGCGAGACGATGCCGGCCACTGGGCCCTGCGTGATCGAGCGGGAGATCAGATAGATCATGTTCGGTCCCGGCGTGAGCACGAGACCGAGGCAGACCAGGGCGAAGCCGAGCAGGGCGGAGGTGTGGGGCATGGGTGAATCGGTGCGGGGACGGCTGTGGTTCTAATACGCGCGGCGAAGTGGGGCCATCACGCAATTGCTCGGAGGACAATTGAGCTCGCCTCTCACCTCGATGTCGTCCCCGCCTAGTGCGGAATTGCGCCCTAGGCGAGGACGACACCGGGTGTGTGGCGCGCTAATGCGCCTCGTCCCAATTGTTTGCCGCGCGTGCGTCGACATGCAGCGGCACCGAGAGCAGCACGGCCGGGAACGGCGCGTCCTGCATCACGTGCTGCACGACGGGGAGCGTCGCCTCGACCTCGGCGTCCGGCACCTCGAAGATCAATTCGTCGTGGACCTGCAGCAGCATCTGCGCCGACAGCTTCTTTGCGGCGAGCGCGTCCTCGACCCGCGTCATGGCGCGGCGGATGATGTCGGCTGCGGTGCCCTGCAGCCGCGCGTTGATCGCGGCGCGCTCGTTGAAGGCGCGTACCGAGGCGTTCGACGCCTTGATATCAGGGTAGTGGCATTTGCGGCCGAACAGCGTGGTGACGTAGCCGTGGCTGCGGCAGAAATCGCGCGTCTCGTCCATGTAGGCGCGGATGCCGGGGAAGCGTTCGAAATACTTCTTGATGTAGGCCGACGCTTCCTCGCGGGCGATGCCGAGCTGGTTGGCGAGGCCGAAGGCCGAAATACCGTAGATGATGCCGAAATTGATCGCCTTGGCGCGACGGCGGATTTCGCTCGGCATGCCCTTGATCGGCACGCCGAACATTTCCGACGCCGTCATGGCGTGAATGTCGAGGCCGTCGCGGAACGCCTGCTTCAGCACGGGAATGTCGGCGATCTCCGCGAGCAGCCTGAGCTCAATCTGCGAATAGTCCGCCGACACCAGCTTGTGCCCCGGCGTGGCAATGAAGGCGCGGCGGATCTTGCGGCCGTCCTCGGTGCGCACCGGGATGTTCTGCAAATTCGGCTCGTTCGACGACAGCCGACCCGTCGTGGTCGCGGCCAGCGCGTAGGTGGTGTGCACGCGATGGGTCTGCGGATTGACGTAAGTGGGCAGCGCGTCGGTGTAGGTCGATTTCAGTTTCGAGACCTGGCGCCACTCCAAAATCTTCTTGGGGAAGTCGTGGCCTTGCTCGGCGAGCTCGTCGAGCACCTGCGCAGTGGTCGACCACGCGCCGGTTTTCGTTTTGGTGCCCCCTGGCAGTCCCATCTTGCCGAACAGGATGTCGCCGATCTGCTTGGGGCTGCCGACATTGACCGGCTCGCCTGCGATCTCCTGGATCTCGGCTTCGACGCGCGCCGCGGTCTGGGCGAAGTCGCCGGAGAGACGCGACAGCACCTGGCGGTCGATCGAGATGCCGCGTCGCTCCATGCGCGCGAGCACCGACACCAGCGGCCGCTCCAGGGTCTCGTAGACCGCGGTCATGCGCTCGGCGACAAGGCGCGGCTTCAGCACGTGCCAGACACGCAAGGCGACGTCGGCGCCTTCGGCCGATAGTGCGGCGGCCTTGTCGATTGGTACCTGGTCGAAGGTGATCTTGCCCTTGCCGCTGCCGAGCAGCTCATTTTCCTTCAGCATGGCATGACCGAACCAGCGCTCGGACAGCGAGTCCAATTCCTGCGAGCCGCGGCCGGCATCGAGCACGTAGGAGATCAGCAGTGCATCGTCGATGTTGCGCAAAATGATGCCGTGCTGCGCCAGCATCACGGCTGTGAATTTGACGTCGAAGCCGATTTTGAGAATGCCTGGTGATTCCAGCACTGGCCGCAGCGCTTGAACCGCCTCTTCATGCTTGACCTGGTCGGGCGCAAGGCCGGCGTCGAACAGGCCGGCCCCGCCGCCGGACTGCTTGTGCGCCAGCGGCACATAGCAGGCCTCGTTCGGCGCCACCGCCAGCGCGATGCCGCAGAGATCGGCCTGCATCGGATCGATCGAGTTGGCCTTGATCTCGATCGCGACATGCCCGGCGTCATGAATGCGCGCGACGAATGCGTTGAGCTCCTTGAGGGACTTGATCGTCTGATACTTGCTCCGATCGACCGGGAGCTTGCGCATGGCCTCTTCGCGCGCAGCAGCCAGCGAGATCGGCGCGCCTTTCAGGCTGGCGCCCTTATCGCCCTTGTCGCCGCCCGTCGGGCCGGCCGCAGGAGCGGCGAAGAGATCGCCGGAAGCCTCGGACGGTTTTGCTTTCGCCGTGCCGCCGCCGGCCCGGGCGCTGCTGCTGTTGCTGGCATCGGCGTCGACATTGGCGGGATCGATCTGCGAATAGTCGGCGACGCGGCGCGTCAGCGTGGTGAACTCCATCGCCTTCAGGAAGGCGATCAGCTTGCGCGCGTCGGGCTCGTGGACGGCGAGGTCGTCGAGCGGCACGTCCAGCTTGACCTTGTCGTCGAGCAGCACAAGCTTTCGCGAGATCCGCGCCTTCTCCGCGTTCTCGAGCAATGCCTCGCGCCGCTTGGGTTGCTTGATCTCGCCGGCACGGAACAACAATTGGTCGAGGTCGCCATATTCGGTGATCAGCTGCGCCGCGGTCTTGATGCCGATGCCGGGCACGCCGGGCACGTTGTCGGTGGAATCGCCGGCCAGAGCCTGCACCTCGACGACCTTGTTCGGGGGCACGCCGAACTTCTCGATCACCTCGGGGATGCCGATGCGGCGGTCCTTCATGGTGTCGTACATGGTGACGCAATCGGTCACGAGCTGCATCAGGTCCTTGTCGGAGGACACGATCGTCGCGCTCGCGCCGCGCTCGCAGGCCTCGCGCACATAGGTTGCGATGAGGTCGTCGGCCTCGAAGCCGCCTTGTTCCAGGCAGGGCAGATCGAAGGCGCGCACCGCTTCGCGGATCAGCGCGAATTGCGGGATCAGATCGTCAGGGGCCGGCGGCCGGTGCGCCTTGTATTCGGGATAGATCGCGTTGCGGAAGGTGACCTCCGACTTGTCGAACACGATGGCAAGGTGCGTCGGCCGGTTGTCCTCGGGCATGTCGCGCAGCAGCTTCCACAGCATGTTGCAGAAGCCGAGCACGGCGTTGACCTGCAGCCCGTCGGACTTGCGGTTCAGCGGCGGCAGCGCGTGGTAGGCGCGGAAGATATAGGAGGAACCGTCGACCAGGAACACGTGGTCGCCCTTGCCGGCTGCTTTCGCCGCGATTGGTTTGGCCGCAACCGGTTTGGCAGCAGCTGTCGCGGCGGGCTTGGGATCGGCGGCCTTGGGCGCTGCCTTGGTGTCAGCTTTGGCGGTGGTCTTCGGGGATGTTTTGGGCATGGCCGCAATGTATGAATTTTTGCGGACTTTGACAGCCTTGAGAGGGGGATTTTTGGGCGGATTCCCACACCTCTCGTCATCCCCGCGCCCCGTGCGCAATTGCGCACTAGGCGGGGACGCACCGAGAACGGTGCTACTCCGCCGCCTGCAACACCGGCCCCGCCTTCCTCGGCGCGATCCAGAACGCATCCGGTCGCTCGAACAGGAAGTGCGCATTGAGACGCAAGGCGGCCCGCCAGATCGCGAGCGCACCGATCACCCCGGCGACGGTGACGATCAGCGACACCGTGCCGATATCGAGAATGATTCCGGTGCGCAGCAGCAGCGTCCGTGTCGCCGCCATCGGCAGGAAGAAGGCGAGATAGATCACGATCGAATGCTCGCCGCAGAAGCGGAGGAAATTCAGCCACTGCGCGCGTGCGAGCAGCGTGCCCATCGTGATGATGGCACAGGCGCCTGCGAAGCCGAGCGCAAGCGAGACGATGCCCCATTCGCTGGCGCCCCACGCGACGAGGCCGGCATTGACCAGCGCCCAGGTCGCGAGCGCTGCGAGCGCAAGCGCCGGGTGCTTCCGCGCGCGGTCCGACAGCGCGAACACGTAAGGCGCGAACAGATATCCCGAATAGAAGTAGACGAAGCGCGCGCAGAACTCGTCGATGACGGTCCACCCCGTCGTGATGCGTGCCGTCTCCAGCGCGGCGGCAACGAGCCAGATCGCGAGTGGCGGGATCCTGCGTGTCAGTTTTGTGACCACGAAGAAGATCGGCAGCAGATAGATGAACCACAGCGTGCCGAACGGCTCGATGAAGGATTCCAGATACAAGAGGCCAACGTGGTGCCAGCTCGTCTCGGCCGCGAAAGCGGGCGCCTTGAAGCCGAACTGGATTGTCACCCAGACGACATAGAAATAGGCGAAATGCACCACCTTGCGGTCGAGATAGGTGCGCCAGTCTCGGTCGATCACCAGCGCCAGGAACAGGCCCGAGATCAGGAAGAAATCCGGCATCCGGAACGGCTTTGCGAAAGCGACAGCGACATGCATGAAACCGGTCTCGCCGGCGGCGAGCTCGACCCCCAGCACCGAATGCATCATCACGACCATGATGATGCAGATGCCCTTGGCGTAGTCGACCCAGTCGACACGCGCGGCAGAAGCGGCCTTGGTGCCTCCGCTCCCTGCGATTGTGCCTGATGGTGCCATGGTGTCCCTTTTCGAGGCGCCTTCCGCCCGTTCTGTTCGGGTGTGGGTCAGTGTGGGGCCCCAGCGGTTTCCGACTTCTTTACCGGTTCAATCCCCATGCCGCTTTTTTGTCTGCGGACTGTTCCTTCCCATCGGGAAAATGCTAAACCGCCCCACGTCGGGGTTTCATTTCGTTAACCAATCTAGACAGGGATTTTCATGCGCATCGCGATGATCGGCACGGGCTATGTGGGATTGGTGTCCGGGGCCTGCTTTGCTGATTTCGGTCACGACGTCACCTGCGTCGACAAGGACGAGAAGAAGATCGCGGCGCTCCATCGCGGCGAGATCCCGATCTATGAGCCGGGGCTCGACGAGCTGGTTGCCGCCAACGTCAAGGCCAAGCGGCTCGACTTCACCACCGACCTGTCGAAGCCGGTTGCGGATGCCGATGCCGTCTTCATCGCGGTCGGCACCCCGTCGCGTCGCGGCGATGGCCACGCCGATCTCTCCTACGTCTATGCCGCCGCGAAAGAGATCGCGCAGTCGCTTCAAGGCTTCACCGTCGTGGTGACGAAGTCGACCGTGCCGGTGGGCACCGGCGACGAGGTCGAGCGCATCATCCGCGAGACCAATCCCAGCGCCGACGTCGTGGTCGCCTCGAACCCCGAGTTCCTGCGCGAGGGCGCCGCGATCCGCGACTTCAAGTTTCCCGATCGCGTCGTGGTCGGCACCTCCGACGAGCGCGGCCGCAAGGTGATGGGCGACATCTACCGGCCGCTGTCGCTGAACCAGGCGCCGCTGATGTTCACGGAACGGCGCACCGCCGAGATGATCAAATACGCCGCCAACGCGTTCCTTGCGACCAAGATCACCTTCATCAACGAGATCGCCGATCTCTCCGAAAAGGCGGGCGCCAACGTCCAGGAGGTCGCGCGCGGCATCGGCCTCGACAACCGCATCGGCACCAAGTTCCTGCATGCCGGTCCCGGCTTCGGCGGCTCGTGCTTCCCGAAGGACACTAAGGCGCTAATCAAGATCGCGCAGGACTACGACGTCTCCTTGCGCATCGTCGAATCCGTGTTGGCCGTGAACGAAAATCGCAAGCGCGCGATGGCGCGGAAGGTGAGTCAGGCGCTCGGCGGCTCGCTGCGCGGCAAGACCATTGCGGTGCTCGGCCTCACCTTCAAGCCCGACACCGACGACATGCGCGATGCGCCGTCGATCCCGCTGGTGACGGGCCTGATCGACATGGGCGCGACCGTGAAGGCGTTCGATCCTGTCGGCATGGAGCAGGCCAAGGGCGAGCTGCCCAGCATCACCTATTGCGAGGACGCGTATTCCTGCGCGCAAGGCGCCGATGCGCTCGTCATCGTCACCGAATGGGTCCAGTTCCGCGCGCTCGATCTCGACCGGCTGAAGAGCGTCATGGCGCAGCCCGTTGTCGTCGACTTGCGCAACATCTACCGCCCCGAAGACATGGAAGCCGCCGGCTTCACCTATGAGAGCGTCGGCCGCCCGCCGGTGCAGGGCTGACGGCGGACAATTCTCCGTTAAATTCGTCATGGCCGGGCTTGTCCCGGCCATCCACGTCTGTTCAAGAACGTGGATGCCCGGGACGAGCCCGGGCATGACGAGTGGATAGGCCTTGCCCCGCAGTTTCGACACACCGCTCCCGATCGATGCCGTGCTCGACGATTTGTCGCGCACGCTGGAGGCCAACAACGCGGCCGTGCTGGTGGCACCGCCGGGCGCCGGCAAGACCACGCGCGTGCCGCTGGCGCTGCTGGATGCGCCCTGGGCTAGGGATAGGAAGATCATCGTGCTGGAGCCGCGCCGCATCGCCGCGCGCGCCAGCGCTGACCGCATGGCCAAATCGCTGGGCGAGCGGGCCGGTGAGACCGTCGGTTATCGCGTCCGCTTCGGCTCGAAGATCTCGCGGGCGACTCGCATCGAGGTGGTGACCGAGGGCATCTTCACCCGCCAGATCCTCGACGATCCCGAATTATCAGGCGTTGCCGCCATCCTGTTCGACGAATTCCACGAGCGCTCGCTCGATGCCGACATGGGTCTCGCACTGGCACGCGATGCGCAAACCGGCCTGCGCGAGGATCTGCGCATCCTCGTGATGTCGGCAACGCTCGATGGTGCGCGCGTGGCAAACCTGCTGGGCGAGGCCCCCGTCGTCGAAAGCGAGGGCCGCGCCTTCCCGGTCGAGACGCGCTATCTCGGCCGCAAGGCCGACGCACCGATTGAGCGGCAGATGGCGGATGCGATCGCATCGGCGCTGCGCGCCGACAGCGGCTCGGTGCTGGCCTTCCTGCCGGGCGCCGCCGAAATCCGCCGCACCCAGAATTTTCTCGGCGAGCGCGTGCAGGACGCCTCCATCGAGGTCGTGCCGCTGTTCGGCGCGCTCGATGCCGCCGTGCAGGACCGCGCCATCGCGCCGGCGCCGAAGGGCACGCGCAAGGTTGTGCTGGCGACATCGATCGCGGAGACCTCGCTGACGATCGAAGGCGTCCGCATCGTGGTCGATTCCGGTCTTGCCCGCGTGCCGCGCTACGAACCCGATATCGGGCTGACGCGGCTCGAGACCGTGCGTGCTTCGCGCGCGGCGGTGGACCAGCGCCGCGGTCGCGCCGGCCGTACCGAGCCGGGCGTCTGCTACAGGCTCTGGGACGAGCCGCAGACGGCTTCGCTCGCGCCCTACACCCAGCCGGAAATCCTCAGCGCCGATCTGTCCTCGCTGGTGCTCGATCTCGCGCAATGGGGCGTCGCCGACCCCACAGCGCTGTCGTTCCTCGACCCGCCACCGGGGCCCGCCTGGAAGGAAGCCAAAAGCCTTCTCGCCGAGCTCAACGCGCTCGATGGTGACGGCCGCATCACCGCCGAAGGCAAGAGCCTGCGTGCCCTGGCGCTGCCGCCGCGGCTGGCGCGCATGATCGTGGATTCGCATCGCGCCGGCGAGGGCGAAGCCGCCGCGGAAATCGCGGCGATCATCACCGAGCGCGGGCTGGGCGGTGACAGCGTCGATCTCGAGCATCGCCGCGACCAGTTCCGCCGCGACCGCTCGCCGCGCGCGTCGAGCGCGCGCGATCTGGCGCGGCGCTGGGCATCGCAGGTCGCGGCTTCGGAGAAGGCCGGGCCGCAGGAGGATCTGTCGACCGGCCTGATGCTCGCTTATGCTTTTCCGGACCGTGTCGCGCGCAACCGCGGCAATGGCAGTTTCGTGCTGGCCAATGGCCGCGGCGCCGCCGTCGAGCAAACCTCCTCGCTCGCCCGCGCACCCTACATCGCGATCGGCCAGATGACGGGCACGGCGGCGAGCGGACGCATCCTGCTCGCTGCGCAAATAACCGAAGGCGAGATCGAGAACCATTTCGCCGAGCATATCGAGAACGCGGACGAAATCACCTTCGACCGCGGCGCGATGGCGCTGCGCGCGCGGCGCAAGCGCGTGCTGCACGCGATCACGCTGTCTGAAGCGACACTGGCTGTGTCGCCCTCAGAGGATACCGCGCGCATTTTCGCCGACGGATTGATCGCCGCCGGTCTCGATCGGCTGCCCTGGTCGAAGGCCGCCAAGCAATGGCGCGACCGCGTGATGTTCCTGCGCAAGGCCGAGGGCGACAGCTGGCCTGACCTTACGGATGATGGATTGATTGCGCGGCGCGACGACTGGCTGGTGCCGGCGCTCTACGACAAGATCGCGCTGAAGGATATCTCGCCGGGCGATCTCTCCGACGCGCTGATGGCGCTGCTGCCGTGGGAGATGCGCGCGCGGCTCGACCGCGAGGCGCCGACGCATTTCGAGGCGCCGACCGGGAGTGTGCTCGCGATCGACTATGACGCCGAGCAGGGGCCGACCATCGCGGTGCGGCTGCAGGAATTGTTCGGTCTCAACACCCATCCCTCGATTGCAGCCGGCAAGGTGCCGCTGGTGCTGGAGCTGTTGTCGCCGGCACAGCGCCCGGTGCAGGTGACGCGTGATCTCCCGGGCTTCTGGCGTGGCAGCTACGCCGCCGTGCGCTCCGACCTGCGCGGCCGCTACCCGCGCCATCCCTGGCCGGACGATCCCGCCAATGCGCTGCCGACCCGGCGGGCGAAGCCGCGCGGGACGTGAGAACACGGCCTCATTAACCCTCCGCTCATCCTTTTCGTCAAAATAGCAGCGCTCCGGCCGCAGCTTCGCTCGCGGTCGGGCCTGTCGCGTGGTGAAATCGGGCTTTCGGCTCGGACGTGGTGTAATGCGTAACATTATGATCTTCGCGGCCGTCATGATCGGCCTCGGCACCTTCATGGCCCAGGTGGCGGACAAGATGAGCTCGGCGTCCGCCACGTCAGTGCCGCGCACGACGGTCGCCGTCGCGGCTGCGGCACCGGCCGGGGGCCGCAGCCTTGCCATTTCCCGCGACGGCCGTGGTCATTTCCAGACCGAGGGCAGAATCGAGGGCCAGCGTATCGGCTTCATGGTCGACACCGGCGCCTCCGTGGTTGCGCTGAATGAGACCTCGGCCGCCCGCTTTGGCCTCCGTCCCTCGCGCAACGAGTACAACGCCACCGTCTCCACCGCCAACGGCACCATCAAGGCCGCGCGCACCCGCATCGCCATGCTCGATGTCGGCGGCCTCATCGTGCGCGACGTCGATGCCATGGTGCTGCCCGACGCGGCGCTGTCGGAGAACCTGCTCGGCCTCTCCTTCCTCTCCCGCCTCAAGCGCTTCGAGTACGCCAACGGCCAGATGGTGCTGGAGCAGTAGGCGGGCCCTGCCGCGATCAGGCACCGTCCATTTCAAAGACATCTCTTTGCCTCGACCGCCCTCGCGGTAACGTTTCTTCGTTACCAAACTGCCGCAATTATCGGCCATAAGCCTGCATTCCCGCCTTCCGCTGCAGCCTGGCATTCGCTAAGGCTGCCTCATTTCCTGCCCCCTATTCACGAGACCGTCTCAATGTTCCCGAAGCCGAAATCCGTATTGTTGCCCAACACCTACGCCTTCGAATCCGAGCCGATGGTGAAACCGACCGGCTTTCGCGAATACGACGCGCGCTGGTTGTTCCAGAAGGAAATCAACCTGATGGGTGTGCAGGCGCTCGGCATGGGGCTGGGTGCGCTGATGGCCGAGCTCGGCGTCCGCCAAGAGATCGTCACCGGCCATGATTTCCGCGGCTATTCGGCCTCGATCAAATATGCGCTGATCTCCGGCCTGATGGCGGCGGGGTGCAAGGTGCACGACATCGGGCTCGCGGTGACGCCGATGGCCTACTTCGCGCAGTTCGATCTCGACGTGCCCTGCGTCGCCATGGTCACGGCCTCGCACAACGACAATGGCTGGACCGGCGTCAAGATGGGCGCCAACCGTCCGCTGACCTTCGGCCCCGACGAGATGACGCGGCTCAAGGAGATCGTGCTGGGCGCCGATTTCAAGAACAAGGCGGGCGGCTCCTACCAATTTCACGAGAACTATCCGGCGCGCTACATCGCCGACCTCACCTCTCGTCCGAAGCTGACGCGCAAGCTCAAGGTCGTCGCCGCCTGCGGCAACGGCACCGCCGGCGCGTTTGCGCCGCAAGTGCTGGAGGCGATCGGCTGCGAAGTGATCCCGCTCGACACCGAGCTCGATCACACCTTCCCGAAATACAATCCGAATCCGGAAGACATGGAGATGCTGCACGCGATCCGCGATGCGGTGCTGCATCACAAGGCCGATGTCGGCCTCGGCTTCGACGGCGACGGCGACCGCTGCGGCGTCGTCGACAATACCGGTGAGGAGATCTTTGCCGACAAGGTCGGCGTGATGCTGGCGCGCGACATGTCGGCGATCCACAAGGACGCGCAGTTCATCGTCGACGTGAAGTCGACCGGCCTGTTCGTCACCGATCCCGTGCTGCAGAAGCAGGGCGCGAAGGTTGCCTATTGGAAGACCGGCCATTCCTACATGAAGCGCCGTACCAACGAGACCGGCGCGCTGGCAGGCTTCGAGAAGTCGGGCCACTTCTTCTTCAACAAGCCCTATGGCCGCGGTTATGACGATGGTCTCGTCTCGGCGATCGCGATCTGCGACATGCTGGACCGCGCGCCGGGCAAGTCGATGGCGGACCTGAAGAACGCGCTGCCGAAGACCTGGTCGTCGCCGACCATGTCGCCGCATTGCGCTGACGAGACCAAATACGGCGTCATCGACCAGGTAGTGAAGCACTTCGAGGGCCTGCAGGCCAAGGGCACGAAGATCGGCGGACAATCGATCCGCGACCTCGTCACCGTCAACGGCGTGCGCGTCACGGTCGAGGACGGCAGCTGGGGCCTGGTGCGCGCCTCCTCCAACAAGCCCGAGCTCGTCGTCGTGGTCGAGAGCCCGGTCTCCGAGCAGCGCATGCACGACATGTTCGAGATGGTGAACAGCGTGCTGCGCACGCATCCGGAAGTCGGCGAGTACAATCAGAAGATTTGAGGAAGTCGGCGCTCACCATGAGCACCGCTGTCATTCCCCGCGAAAGC
Organism: Bradyrhizobium sp. 138; assembly: GCF_023074075.1. Classification (GTDB taxonomy): domain Bacteria; phylum Pseudomonadota; class Alphaproteobacteria; order Rhizobiales; family Xanthobacteraceae; genus Bradyrhizobium. Next base: position 309,369 of record NZ_JADPKT010000094.1, read on the forward strand.
GGGGAATCCAGTACGCCGCGGCTTCTCCGTATCCAATCACCGTCTCTGGAATACTGGATCGCCCGGTCAAAGCCGGGCGATGACAGCGTCTGGGTGGCGACCTACGCCGCTACCACCGCCGGGATCGGCAGCGTCGTGACCGACTTGATCTTCTCCATCGCGAAGCGCGAGGTGACGTTCTTCAGCGGCACGGCGCTGATCAGCTTCTTGTAGAACACGTCATAGGCCTGCATGTCCGCGACCACGACGCGCAGCATGTAGTCGACGTCGCCGGCCATACGGTAGAACTCCATCACCTCGGGCATGGCGCTGACGGCTTCGGCGAACTTCTTCAGCCAGGCGTCGGAATGGTCGGAGCTCTCGACCGACACGAACACGGAGATGCCAAGGCCGATCTTGTTCTGGTCGACGAGGGCGACGCGCTTGAGGATGACGCCGTCGGCCTCCAGCCGCTGGATGCGCTTCCAGCAGGGGGTCGAGGACAGGCCGACGCGGTCGCCGATCTCGGCGACGGACAGCGAGGCATCCTCCTGGAGCACCATCAGGATCTTGCGGTCGATGGCATCGAGGCGGCGGCTGGTCTCGGGAGTTGGGACAGCGAGGTCGGTCATTTGAAGAACTTTGTTCCATTTCAGGGGCTGATTTCCCTGATATAGAGAAAATCCTTCCACAGCAAGCCCGTAATCTCGGCGCGCCAGTGGAATCGCTCTACAGGGCGCCTCGCAAAAGCCGTTCAACTTCAAAGCGTTGCGGGGCCGCGAGGCCACCGCCATGGCGGGTGCATTTCAGCGCCGCGGCGGCCGCGGCGAATCGCAGCGCCTCCCGCACCCCTTCGCCCTCGGCGAGGCAATGCGTGAACGCTCCATGGAAGACGTCGCCGGCGCCGAGCGTGTCGACCGCCTGGATCGGGAAGGCCGCGGTCTCCTCCAGCTCGCCCGCCTCGTTCAGCCAGATCGTGCCGTGCGGACCGCGGGTCGCGGCGAGGAAGGCGGGCGTCAGCCTGGCGAGACGCCTCAAGGCTTCGCCGTCCTCAGTGATGCCGGCCGTCTCCTGCACCTGCTCGCTGGCGAACAGCAGGTGCGAGGCCGTTTTGAGCAGGCCGTCCTGCAACGACATTGCGCGGTCGACGCCGACGATGACGGGAATACCGCGCCGGCGTGCCTCGGTGCAGAGGGGGATCGCGAACGCGGCGCAGCGGCTCTCGACGAGGACAGAATGACATTCGTCGAGCAGCTCGTCGGCATCGGGCAGCTTCACGGTCCACAGCGCGGGATCGCGATAAATCGTCAGCGTCCGCTCACCGGTCGCGTCGATGGTGATCGCCGAGACCGGTGTGCTCACGTCAGGCATGCGCACGATATTGCTGGTCTCGATGCCTTCGGCGGTCATGCGTTCGAGGATGAAGCCGCTCGACGTCTCGCGAGCATCGCCCATCGGTCCGGCGAAGGTGACGCGGCCGCCAAGCCGCGCGATCGCGATGGCGGCGTTGAGCGCATTGCCGCCGCAAATCTCGGCGAGATGCGTGGCGTTGGCCTTGCTGCCGCGCTGTGGCACGGCCTCGACCCGAAAAGTCAGGTCGCGCACGGGAATGCCGATGCAGAGGATGCGCGGCGCGGCCTTCGGTAGCGCCATCGGCGGTCAGCTCTTGTCGTGCACCCAGCGGCCGAGCAAATGATGGGCGATGGCGAAGGGATGCGGGCCGGCGAGCCCGTCCGGATGCGTCCGTGTCAGCATCAAGGCGGCCTCCTCGCGCGTGAACCAGCGCGCGTCTTCCAGCTCCATGCGATCGACGACGATGTCCTCGCTCACGGCCCGCGCGCTGCAGCCGATCATCAGCGACGACGGATAGGGCCAGGGCTGCGTCATGTAATATTGCACGTCGGTGCAGCGAATGCCGGATTCTTCCAGGATCTCGCGGCGCACCGCGTCCTCGATGGTCTCGGCGGCCTCGACGAAGCCGGCGAGGCAGGAATACATCCCTGCTGGAAACTGCTTCTGGCGGCCGAGCAGGCATTTGTCGCCGGAGGCGACGTGCATGATCACGACGGGGTCAGTCCGCGGAAAATGCTCGGCCTTGCAAGCCGGGCACTCGCGCTTCCAGCCGCCTTCCTTCATCGCGCTGCGCGTGCCGCAATTGGCGCAATAGCCGTGGCGCTGGTGCCAGCTCACCATCGACTTCGCCATCGCGATCGCCGAGAGCTCCTCAGGGGGAATCGCGCCCTGCATCGCCATGCCGCGCAGCTCGGTCAGGGTGTAGTCCTCGCGTCCCACCAGCTTCTCGGCGGCGGCCTGCGACAGGCCCATGCCGAACATCGCGGCGCTGTCGCGCAGGCCGAGGAAGATCGTGCCGGAATTGGCGCCGCACTTCAGCGCCTCGTCGATCGAGAGCAGCGCGCGGATCTTGTCGCCCTCGCGCTTGACCAGCAGCGAGTCGCGGTAGACGACATAGGCGCGCGAATTCGGCTTCTGCTCCATCGCGAACAGCTTCTCGTCGTCGCGACGCAGATGCGCGGCGCGGTCGAGGATGTTGGTGACGAAGGCCGGCCGTCCCAGCGGAAATGCGTCGAATGCTGACATTATCGTTCTTTCAACCCAACCAGATCTTGCGGCGAAGCGCGCTGATGAAATTCTGGACCTCTGCGGTGTCATGCGCCAAGGGCGGCATCACGCCCCAGACCGGCCGCGGCCAGGCCGCGTCACTGGTGCGGCGCGCGATGATGTGAACGTGAAGCTGCGGCACGAGATTGCCGAGCGCGGCGACATTGAGCTTGTCGCATTTGGTGATCTCTTTCAGCGCGCGCGAGACGCGGGAGATCTCCGTCATCAGCTGCGCCTGCTGCACCTCGTCGAGATCGATGATCTCGACCGCGTCGGGACGCCGCGGCACCAGCAGCAGCCAGGGATAATGCGCATCCTTGATGACCAGCACCTTCGACAGCGGCAAATCGCCGATGTCGATCGTGTCGTCTTTCAGGCGGGAATGCAGCGACCAGGCGGGTTCGGGCATAGGTGTTTCCGGATGGCCCGATGGGGTCGGGCTTGTTTGATCCGACCATACGATAGGGAGTCAAATTGGGGAAGCATATGGACCGCATAGGCGGTCGTCGTCCCAGACAAGCTTACGCTTGCCCGGGACGACAGCTGAGTTTGTAGCGTTGGCGGCTGCCTTACGCCTCCGCCAGCACCCGCGCATTGGCGCGGATCGAGGCTTCGCTGACGCGGATGCCGAGGCCCGGTCCATCCGGCACCACGACATGGCCGTTGCGATTCGCAACGCGTTCTTCCAGCACGTCTTCGGTCAGCACATGATGCGGCATGTAGAACTCGCAGCCGAGCGAGATGCCCGGCGTCGCCGCAATCAGCTGTGTGCCTGCGGCGAGCCCGATGCCGCCCTCCCACAGCGTGCCGCCGTAACCGGGCAGGCCGGCGATGTCGGCGATGGCCATGATCGCCTGCGCCTCGAACAGGCCGCCAGCCTTCATCAGCTTGATCGAGACAGCATTTGCCGCCTCGCGGCGCACCACCTCCATCATGTCGCGGCGGTCGAAGCAGCTTTCGTCGGCGAGCACGGGCGTTTCCAGCGCCGCGGTGAGCTGCGCCATCACGTCGAGAAACTTGCGCGGCACCGGCTGTTCGATGAAGGTCGGCGCGAACTCTTCGACGTCGCGCAGGATCTTGATGGCGCCGAACGGCGCCAAGGCCTGGTTGTAGTCGACGCGCAGGTCGATCTTGTCGCCGAACTCCTTCCGGATCGCTGCGAGATGGTCGAGGTCCTCGCGATGCGGCTTTACGCCGGTCTTGACCTTGTAGATGACATTGCCGTCCGGAACCATTTTCCGCATGCGGTCGAGATCGGCGGCAAAATCCGGATCGGCGATCGAGAAGGAGAGCGGGATCGTATCGCGGACGCGGCCGCCGAGCAGGTCGGCGACCGACAGGCCGGACGACTTGCCGACGATGTCGAGCAGCGCCATCTCGATTCCGACCTTGGCCTCGGCGTGGCCGACCAGCGCACGGTCGAGCTCGGCCATGAGTGCGCGGATGCGGCGCACCGGCTTGCCGAGCACGATTGGGCGCAGATAGATATCAAGCGCGGAGAAGGCTGCCTCCGGTGTTCCCGTGAACACCTCCCACGGCGCGGCCTCGCCCCAGCCGACCACGCCGTCGCTGGAGGTGAGCTCGATCAGCACGCGCTTGACCGTGCCCTTGACGTTGCCGACGCCCTGCAGGCGCGCCATCTTGATCGGGCTTTCGATCAGGAACAGCCTGATGCGTTCGACCGTTGCTTGGCTCATGTCAGGCCTCCATTGACGTGCCAGACCTGGCCGGTGACGTAGGATGCTTTTGGCGACGCCAGGAAGGCGATGATCTCGGCGACTTCCTCGGGCCGCCCGCGGCGGCGCATCGGGATCAGCGCTTCTGTGGCAGCGATCTGCTCGGGCGAAAGCCGGCTCTCGCTCGGCTTGTCCTTGATGATGAGGCCGGGTGCAACTGCGTTGACGGTGATGCCGTCGCTGGCCAGTTCAATTGCGGTGAGCCGCACCAGCGCTTCCAGTGCGGCGCGGCTGGCAGCCGTCGCTGCGAAGGGCGCAAATTCGGGCCGGATCGCGTGGGCAACGAACGATGACACCGCGACAATCCGTGCATCGCGCCCTGCGCGAAGGAGCGGAAGCGCGGCAGCGACCATTCGCGTGAAGGCCAGCGCTGACTCATCCATCGCCTGCCGGAACTGATCCGCCGGCGTGCCGATCGCGCTGCCTCGCCGAGCGTGGCCGCCGACCAGGATCAATCCGTCGAGCCGGCAGAAGGCGGCTTTCACGGCCGCGATGGCGTCGGCGGCGACGTTCTCCTCGGCAAGATCGCCAAGGCACTTTGAGACGACGGCGCCCTTCGCTCCGGCGTCCGCGGCGGTGGCGTCGAGACCCTCTGCGTTCGAGCGCGTGTGCAGTAGCAATCCGATGCCGGGCGCTGCGAGCAATTTTGCGGTGGCGCGGCCGATGCCGCTGGCAGCACCGGTGACGAGATAAACGCGGTTGATATCGGACATCACGATGCCGTTGTGGCCGGCGGCAATGCACCGGTGCGGTGGAAATGGCTGAGGAAGGCGCGTGTCGCGGCTTCCTTGGGATTGTCGATCACCTGCCGCGCCGGGCCTTCTTCCACCACGACGCCGTCGCGCATGAAGATGAGGCGGTCGGCGACCTCGCGGGCGAAGGCAATCTCGTGCGTCACGATCACCATGGTCATGCCCTCGGACGCCAGTTGCTGGATCACGTTCAAGACCTCGCCGACGAGCTCGGGATCGAGCGCCGACGTCGCCTCGTCGAACAGCATCACATCAGGTTCCATCGCCAGTGCTCGGGCAATCGCGACGCGCTGCTTCTGTCCGCCGGAGAGCGTCGCCGGATATTGATCGGCTTTTTCGGCGAGACCCACCTTGGCGAGTTGGGCGCGCGCGAGCGTCTCGGCGTCCGCCTTGGCCATCCGCCGCACCGTGACAGGTCCCTCCATCACGTTCTGGAGCGTCGTCATGTGCGGGAACAGGTTGAAATGCTGAAACACCATGCCGGTGGTGGCGCGGAAATTTGCCAACGTCCTCACGTCCGGCAGTTTTGAACCGTCACCGAACGCAAAGCGGGTGTCACCGACGCGGACGCTGCCGCCGTCGGGCACGACCAGGAGATTGATGCAGCGGAGCAGGGTCGACTTGCCGGAGCCTGATGGCCCGATCAGCGCGACGACGCCGCCCTTGACGACGTCAAGATTGATGTTCTTGAGGACTTCGTTGCTGCCGAAGCTCTTGCGAAGGCTGCGGATCTCGATTTTCGACGTTTCGCTCATTCGCTGACCGCCAGTCGCTTCTCGCCGCGGCGGACGAGGATGGTGAGCGGAATCAGGATCGCCGCATAGGCGACCGCGACGGCGGTGTAGGTCTCCAGCGGCCGGTAGCTGTCATGGGCGGCGACCTGGCTCTGATAGACCAGATCAGGCACCGCCAGCACCGAGACCAGCGACGTATTCTTGAACTGGATGATCGACTGGTTCATCAGCGCAGGGATCATGCGCTTGATCGCCTGCGGCAGCACGATGCGGCGCATGGTCTGTCCAGGCGTCATGCCCAGCGCGGCGCCGGCTTCGGATTGGCCCTTGTCGATCGAGATGATGCCACCGCGGATGATCTCGGAATAGAACGAGCCGCCATAGAGCGAGAGCGCCAGCGCCGAGGCCGTGATCGGCGTCATCTCGACGCCGGCGAGAATCGGCAGCGCGTAATAGAACCAGATCAGCTGCACCAGGATCGGCGTGCAGCGGAACGCCTCGATGAAGGCGAGCGCGAGAAGACGCAGCGGCTTGAAGCGCGAGAGCGTGCCGAACGCCCCTAGCAGGCCGAACAGCAGCCCGCACACCACGATGACCACGGTGAAGCCGACCGTGACGCCAAGCCCGTTGAGAAACAGCCAGCGATAGGTCCAGAGGATGCCGAAGTCCCACTGATACATGCGTGTCTTCTTGCTTCACCTCTCCCGCTTGCGGGAGAGGTCGCATCGCATCGCAGATGCGATGCGGGTGAGGGCTCTTTCCTCTGGGGGAGTCTTGCCAGCGGAGACACCCTCACCCCGGCCCTCTCCCGCAAGCGGGAGAGGGAGAGGAGCGGTGCGCGCGGCTCGCGCTTGCCCCAAACGGATCACTTACAACGATACGCCCGGCGGAATGTCCGCTTCCGTCACGCCCACCAGCTCCATGTTGGTGATGATCGCGTTGCGGATGAAGCCGAGGCCCTTGTTGAAGTCGATCCAGGTGTTGACGTAATCGCGCCAGGTCTTGTCGGCCTCGCGGCGGAAGCCGGCATTCGACGTCGTCGCGAAGATCGGCGTCGGCAGCACGAGCTGGCCGAGCGAGGGGTTCTTCTTCAGCACGGTCAGCGACAGCATCGTGATCAGGCACTGCGCGTCGACGCGACCGGTCTGTAGCGCGGCGGTGGCGTCGTCGGCGGTCTTCAGCCGGGTGATCTGCGCCTTGGGCGTCAGGCGGCTGACGACCTGGTCGTGCGAGGAGCCCTGGTCGACCGCGATCTTGATGTCGGGCGAGTTCAGCTCGGCCCAGCTCTTCGGCTTGAAGTCCTTCTTGCAGAGGATGGCAAAGGCATTGTTGAAGACCGGCACCGAGAAATCGATCACCAGTGCGCGCTTCGGGGTCGGGTTGAGGCCGAAGAAGATGTCGATCTTGTTGGCCTGCAGATCGAGCACCGAATTGCCCCAGGTGGTCTCGGTGATCTCGAGCTCGGCCTCCATGTCGTCGGCGAGACCCTTGGCAATGTCGATGTAAAAGCCCTTCCACTGACCGCTGGAGAGATCCTTCATGTAATAGGGTGCGCCGCCGCCGACCGCGCCGATCCGCATCTTCTTGGTCCGGCGGATGCGGGCGAAGGTCGATTCGTTCGAATCGGCGCTCTGGGCCACCGCCGGCGAAGCCAGCGCGGCCGCCGTCATCGCGCCAAGTCCGACAATCGATGCAACATCACGACGTGTAACCATTGGGATCACTGCTTTTCTGGTTGGGACGGGTTCCGGCAGGTTTCATACCAAGGCGGCACTATCAGTGAAAGCACAGCCTATCGGCTGGGCAGATCGGGAATTGCCCGGATGCTGGGCAGGCGCCGGCGATCGAGGGCGATAGCCGCTTGCTTTCCGGTCCTTTTGGCCCCAAATAGAGACCGGGAGATTGGCGGTGGACGAGCCACTCGCCAACCGGGTCAGGTCCGGAAGGAAGCAGCCCTAACGAGGTCCGGATCGGGTCGCTCGTCAGTCTCCTACCTGTTTTTCCGAGCGAACCAGCGCCGGCGGCGCCAGCCGCCAGCGCGCTCCTTTCCGCAAAAGCCGGCCAAGAGACATTTCATTGCGGATCGACCGATGACCGACGCTGGCGCCCCTCCCAACCCCGACAGCGCCGGCCCGGCCGGCAATGCGCCTTACCGGGTGCTGGCGCGCAAATACCGTCCCTCGAGCTTTGACGATCTGATCGGCCAGGAGGCCGTGGTCCGCACGGTCTCCAATGCGTTCGAGACCGGGCGCATTCCACAGGCCTGGATCCTCACCGGCGTCCGCGGCGTCGGCAAGACCACCACCGCGCGCATTTTGGCCCGTGCGCTCAACTACGAGATGCCTGATGGTTCGGTGAAGGGCCCGACCATCCACATGCCGACCCTCGGCGTGCATTGCCAGGCGATCATGGAAAGCCGGCACATGGACGTGCTGGAGATGGACGCGGCCTCGCACACCGGCGTCGACGACGTCCGCCAGATCAATGACAGTGTGCGCTATGCGCCGGCCAGCGCCCGCTACAAGGTCTACATCATCGACGAAGTCCACATGCTGTCGACGGCGGCGTTCAACGCCTTCCTGAAGACGCTGGAGGAGCCGCCGGAGCACGCCAAATTCGTGTTCGCCACGACCGAGATCCGCAAGGTTCCGGTCACGGTGCTGTCGCGCTGCCAGCGTTTTGATCTTCGCCGCGTCGAGGCGGACGTGCTGATGAAGCACCTCGCCAACATTGCCACGAAAGAAAATGTCGAGATCGAGCCGGAAGCGCTCGGCATCATCGCGCGCGCCGCCGAAGGCTCGGTACGCGATTCGCTGTCGCTGCTCGACCAGGCCATCGCGCATGCCGCGGGGCAGGTGAAGGCCGATGCGGTCAGGCAGATGCTGGGGCTCGCCGACCGCACCCGCGTCATCGATCTGTTCGATTCGCTGGCGCGCGGCGACATCGCGAGCGCCTTCAGGGAATTCCGCGACCAGTATGACGTCGGCGCCGACCCGATCGTCGTGCTTTCGGACCTCGCCGAATTCGTCAATTTCGTCACCCGCGTGAAGATCGTGCCTGCGACCGCCGACAACGTCGCTTATGGCGAGACCGAACGCGTGCGCGCGAAGGAGTTCGCTTCGAAAATCTCGATGCGCGTGCTGTCGCGGATGTGGCAGATGCTGCTCAAGGGCATCACCGAGGTGCAGGCCGCGACACGCCCCGCCGCGGCCGCCGAGATGGTGCTGGTGCGCATTGCCTATGTCGCCGACCTGCCGACCCCGGACGAAGCGATCAAGATGCTGGAGCAGAACGGCGGCGGCTCGCCGGTCGTGAGCAGCGGCGGTGCTGCGCGCAGCGGTGCGCCGGCCGCGCCGGTGGCCTCCGCAGCGCCGGTTCGCATGCCGACGGCGTCGCCGCCTTCGTTTGGCGGTGGCGGAGCGCGGCCGCAGATGGCGGCGCCCGCGCCGGATCCGCAAGGCACGGCGCCCGTACTGCGCGTCACCAGCTTCACCCAGCTCGTCGCGCTGGCCGGGCAGAAGCGCGACATCATGACCAAGAGCGCGCTCGAAGGCGATATGCGCCTCGTTCGTTTCGAGGAGGGCCGGCTCGAGGTCGCGCTGGAGCCGAATGCCTCCAGGACCATGATCTCGGAGCTTGCGAAGAAATTCGAGCTGTGGACCGGCCGGCGCTGGACCGTGATCGTCTCCAACGAGCAGGGCCAGCCGACGCTGCGCTCGGTGAACCAGGCCGCCAAGCAGGAGCATGCGCGGACCGCGGAGGCCGATCCGCGCGTGCAGGAGGTGCTGTCGCGCTTCCCCGGCGCGAAGGTCGTCGAGGTCCGCAGGCTTGCTCCCGAGACGCCGGAAGCCAATATAAACGCTGACTATGGCAGTGACGATCCGCCCGACGGTTCCGACGCCGACGACGATCTCTGAGCCATTCTTTCTTTCCAAGGACATGCACCCATGGCTGATTTTCTCGGCATGATGAAGCAGGCGGCACAGCTGCAATCCAAGATGCAGGAGATGCAGGAGCAGCTTGCCAACGTGGAAGTCGAGGGCATCTCCGGCGGCGGCCTCGTTGCGGTGCGCATGACCGCGAAGATGGACGTGAAGGCCGTCAAGATCGATCCCTCGCTGATGAAGCCGGAAGAGCGCGAGGTGCTGGAAGACCTGCTCGTCACCGCCATGGGCGATGCGCGCCGCAGGGCGGAGGCCGCGATGCAGGAGAAGATGCAGGCTCTCACCGGTGGGCTCGGCCTGCCGCCGGGGTTGTTCGGCCAATAAGATGGGCGCTGTTGCAGGTCCCGAAATCGAACGGCTGGTCCAGCTGCTCGCACGGCTGCCGGGCCTCGGTCCGCGATCGGCGCGGCGCGCGGCACTGCATCTGATCAAGAAGCGCGAAGCGTTGATGATGCCGCTGTCCTCGGCCATGCAGGTCGCGCTCGACAAGGTCGAGGTCTGCAAGACCTGCGGCAATATCGACACGCAAAATCCCTGCACCGTCTGCACCGATCCGAAGCGCGACCCATCCATCATCGTCGTCGTCGCCGACGTCGCCGATCTCTGGGCGCTGGAGCGGGCCAATGCCACCCAGGGGCGCTATCACGTGCTAGGCGCGACATTGTCGCCGCTCGACGGCGTCGGCCCGCAGGATCTGACCATCGACGCGCTGGTGGCACGCGCCCATGATTCGCAGGTGCACGAAATCATCCTGGCGCTGAATGCGACGGTGGACGGCCAGACCACGGCGCACTACATCACCGACCTGCTTCAGGACGCCAATGTGAAGGTGACGCGGCTCGCCCATGGGGTTCCCGTCGGCGGCGAGCTTGATTATCTCGATGAAGGTACGCTATCGGCAGCGATGCGGCAGCGGACCCTGTTCTAGCCATCCAAGACATCTCACGGAACGGACGACATGACGAAACTTTTCGCCACACGATTGGCTTTGGTCGCGACGATGGCAATGCTGGTGACCCCGGCGATCTCCGCGCAGCAGGGCGACGAGGCCGCGCCGCCGTCGAAGCCCGGCAAGCCGATCAATGCCGGCGACGTGCTGTCGGGCGAGTTGAACGCGATGAAAGTGCGCGACGTCAAGAAGGCCGGCAAGCGGATCCCGATGTACCAGATCACCTCCGAGCCGCGCCGCCTGCCGGCGCCGAACGGGCTGTGCAACCTCGAGACCGGCCCCGAGACCTTCCAGCTGGTCACCTCCAGCGACGCCCAGGCCACGCAGTTGAAATCATTCGTCGGTAAGGAAATCTCCGTCAAGGTCGACGAGATCGCCTGCGCCAGCGATGCTGGCCAGATGAGCGAAGCCGTGATCACGAAGTGGAGCTTGATCAAGAAGCAGTAGGGGGCAAGTGGGGTGCCGTAGGGGGCAAGTAGGTGCCGTAGGGTGGGTTAGCTGCCGTAGGGTGGGCAAAGCGAAGCGTGCCCACGACCTCTTTCGAATTCCTGGCGCGATGGTGGGCACGGCGCAAGTGCGCCTTTGCCCACCCTACGAGACCTTTAAACCCTTACCGGCCCCAGCGTCTCGAAATGCGCGCGCTTCTGCAACCAGGCCAGCAGCACCAGGCTCGGAATTGCCACCAGCACGCAGATCACGAAGAACAGCGGCCAACCGGTCGTCTCCGCGACGAAGCCCGCACCTGATGAGAGATAGGTGCGCCCCACCGCCGCGAGTGCGGTGAGCAGCGCATATTGCGTCGCCGTGTGCAGCGGGTTCTGGCACAGCGCCGAGAGATAGGCCACGAAGATCACGGTGCCGATGGCGCTGGTGAAATTCTCGGCGCAGATGGCGAACGCCAGCGCCCATTGATTGGTGCCGACGATGGCGAGCCAGGAGAAAGAAAGGTTGGCCAGCGCCTGCACCATGCCGCCGATCCAGAGCGATACCGCAAGCGGATAGCGCCGCGCGACGAAACCGCCGGCAAAGCCGCCGATCAGCGTCGCGGCCAGGCCGACGCCCTTCACGATCGCCGCATAATCATTGCGGGAGAAACCGAGGTCGATCACGAACGGCGCGGTCATTGTCCCGGAGAACGCATCGGTGAACTTGAACAGTACCACGAAGGCGAGCGCGGCGAGCGCATCCTTCCGTGACAGGAATTCCGAGAAAGCGCCGATCGCCGCGCGCAGCACGCGCGCGAATGCGGTCTCTGTTTTCGTCGCAGCTTCAGCCCGGACCGATTGCCCGGGCTCGGTCGCCGCAAGCGCCGTGATCGTCCCGATCAGCACCATCGCCGCCATCACCACATAGCCCCACATCCAGGCCGATGTGCGGGTGATGCCGGTGCTCTCGAAGCCGGAGACGATGAACAGCGCGCCCGCGGTCGAGACCAGCATGCCGATGCGATAGGCCGCGACATAGGCGGCCATGCCGGCAGCCTGCTCGCTCTCGGGCAGGCTCTCGACGCGGAAGGCGTCGACCACGATGTCCTGCGTCGACGACGTCGTCGCCACCAGCAGCGCGCCGAGCGCGACATAGAACGGCGAGCGCGCGGGATCGGTCATAGCCAGCAGCAGGATCGCGACGATCAGTAGCAGCTGCGAAAACAGTAGCCACCCCCGACGCCGCCCGAACGCGCGCGTGAACAGCGGCACATGCAGCGCGTCCACCAGCGGCGCCCACAGGAATTTCAGCGTGTAGGGCGTGCCGACCAGCGCGAACAGCCCGATGGTCTTGAGGTCGACCCCGGCCTCGCGCATCCACACCAGCAGCGTCGAGCCTGACAAAGCCAGCGGCAGGCCGGAGGAGAAGCCGAGAAACAGCACGATCAGCACCCGCGGCTGCAGGTACACGGCAAGACTTTCGCGCCAGGAGGGCGCAGGGGCGGAAGTCGCGGCGGCTGGGGAGGTCGCGTCGGGTGCGGTCATGGAGAGGTGTTAGCAGATTCTGGCGGCGGTGCCTCGTCTCCCTCGCCCCGTTGTTACGAGGAGAGGTTAGATCACTCCCCCGCCTGGAGCTTCCGCGGGAACAGCTCGCCTGCGCCCGCGGCCACCAGCCGTGGCCCCTCGGCCGGCGCGTCGCTCTTGCTGAAATCGAGCTCCTCGATTCGTCCGGCACGTTTCTCGATTTTGTCGGCGGAGATCAGGATCTGGCGGACGTCCTCGTTTGCGTCGGAAAAATGTTTCTGCAGTTTGACCACGCGCTCGCGCAGGCGTCCCAGATCGTCGCCGAGCTTGATCACTTCGGTCTGGATCTGGTCGGCGGCATCGCGCATGCGCGCGTCCTTCATGATCTGCTGCATCACCTGGATCGCGAGCATCAGGAGCGAGGGCGACACCAGCACGACGCGGGCGCGGTAGGCCTTCTGGATCACATCGTCGAAACCGTCGTGAATCTCGGCGTAAACCGATTCCGACGGCACGAACATCAGCGCCATTTCCTGGGTTTCGCCGGTGACGAGATATTTCTCGGCGATGTCGCTGACATGCTTCATCACGTCGCCGCGCAGGCGCTGCGTGGCGACGCGCCGCTCCTCGTCGGTGCGGGCGTCGTGCAGCGCCGTCATCGCCTCCAGCGGGAACTTGGCGTCGATGCAGAGCGGGCGCTGGTCCGGCAGGAACACGACGCAATCGGGCCGCTTGCCGGTCGAGAGCGTGAACTGGAACTCGTAGGCCCCCTTGGGAAGGCCGTCCTGGACGATCGCCTCCATCCGCGCCTGGCCGAAGGCGCCGCGCGATTGCTTGTTGGCGAGCACGTCGCGCAAGGTCGTCACCTGCGTGGTGAGATCGGTGAGGTTCTTGTGGGCGCTGTCGATGATGCCGAGCCGCTCATGCAGCGCGCGCAGGCTCTCCATGGTGTTGCGGGTCGAATGTTCCATGGACTGGCCGACACGGTGCGTCACCGAATCCAGCCGCTCGTTGACCGCCCGCGCCATCTCGGCCTGGCGGCCGGCCAGCGCCTGGGTCATGGCGTCGACCCTCCCAGAGGATTCGCTCTGGGCGCGCAGCACTTCGCTCAGGCGCTCCTCGAGCTCATCGGCCCGGATCGCGTGCGCCATGGCGAGTTCCGCGCCCCGCCGCCCGGATCGCGCGATGACGATGGCGATCACCACCAGCAGGACGAGCACGAGGGCGCCGAAGCCGATAAGCGCATCGATCGTGCGCACCGGCCAGTCGCCGAGCATGAAAATGATCTCGTTCATGCCGACCGTTCTAGCCGATTCGCCGAGGCTCGCGAACGAATAGCGAACGCTTATGGTTAACCGCCCCCTAATTTTTATGGTTAACGAAGCCTGAAGTTTTATGGTTAGCGAAGCGTTAACGGGTTCCCGGCCGCATTGACCGGTTGAAGGCAGCGGCTTAAATCGCGGCCATGGCCCTCAGAGAAATCATCATCCTGCCCGACAAGCAGCTGCGTCTGGTCTCCAAGCCGATCGAGAAGGTCACCTCGGAGATCCGCAAGCTTGCCGACGATATGTTCGAGACCATGTACGACGCGCCCGGCATTGGGCTGGCCGCGATCCAGATCGCGCAGCCGCTGCGGCTGATCACCATGGACCTCGCCAAGCGCGACGAGAACGGCGAGACCAAGCCGCTGCCGCGCGTCTTCATCAACCCCGAGATCATCGCCTCCTCCGAGGAGCTGTCGATTTACGAGGAAGGCTGCCTCTCGATCCCCGAATATTACGAAGAGGTCGAGCGCCCCGCGAAGGTGCGCGTGCGCTTCACCGATCTCGACGGCAAGGTGCACGAGGAGGACGCCGAAGGCCTCTATGCCACCTGCATCCAGCACGAGATCGATCATCTCAACGGCGTGCTGTTCGTCGACTATCTGTCGAAGCTCAAGCGCGACCGCGTGATGAAGAAGTTCGAGAAAGCCGCCAAGCGCGCGGAGTAGTTACGTCCTCCGCCGTCATGCCCGGGCTTGTCCCGGGCATCCACGTTCTCTAGCGCCGCGGGCAGGAAGAACGTGGATGGCCGGGACAAGCCCGGCCATTACGCGTACCTTGCTCGCTTCCGAGGATTGTCTCGCCACATGCCCCTCCGCCTGATCTTCATGGGCACGCCCGATTTCTCCGTGCCGACGCTGCTCGAACTGGTCGCGCATGGCCATGAGATCGTCGCCGTTTACACCCGCGCGCCGAAGCCGGGCGGGCGGCGCGGGCTGCAATTGCAGCCGACCCAGGTCGAGGAGGCCGCGCGAAAACTCGGTGTGCCCGTGCTGACGCCGAAGACGTTGAAGACTGAACAAGCGCTGGAGGAGTTCCGGGCGTTCGACGCCGATGCGGCCGTCGTCGTCGCCTACGGCATGATCCTGCCGCAGCCGATCCTCGATGCGCCAAAACTCGGCTGCTACAATCTACACGCTTCCCTGCTCCCGCGCTGGCGCGGCGCGGCGCCGATCAACCGCGCGATCATGGAAGGCGATGCCGAGAGCGGCGTGATGGTGATGAAGATGGATGTCGGTCTCGACACCGGCGACGTCGCGATGGCCGAGCGCCTCGCCATCACCGACAGCATGACCGCGGCCGATCTGCATGATCGCCTGTCCCGGCTCGGTGCCGATTTGATGGTGCGCGCCATGGCTGCGCTTGCCCGCGGCGGGCTCCAACTGAAGAAGCAGAGCGAGGACGGCGTCACCTACGCCGCCAAGATCGACAAGGCCGAGGCGCGGATCGATTGGAGCAAACCTGCGCGCGCGGTGCTGCGCCACATCCACGGCCTGTCGCCGTTCCCCGGCGCCTGGGCCGAGCTCGACAATGCGCGCGTCAAAATCCTGCGCTGCGAGCTGGCGGAAGGCTCGGGCGCGGGCACTCCGGGCGCGGTGCTCAACGATAAGCTGACCATCGCCTGCGGCGAGGGCGCGATCCGCATCATCGAGCTGCAGCGCGAGGGCAAAGGCCGGATGCAGGCCGCGGAGTTCCTGCGCGGCGCACCCGTGAGCCCGCCGATGCGGTTCGGTTGATGCCCCGCTACAAGCTCACCATCGAATATGACGGCGCGCCGTTCTTCGGCTGGCAGGTGCAGGAGACGCTGCCCTCGGTGCAGGGCGCGCTGGAGGCAGCCGTGAAGGCGATGACCGGCGCGGGTCTGCGCGTGCATGGCGCCGGCCGCACTGATGCCGGTGTCCACGCGCGCGGTCAGGTGGCGCATGTCGATGTCGACAAGCAATTTCCGCCGGGCCGCTTTCGCGACGGACTCAACGCGCATCTGCGGCCGCATCCGATCGCGGTGCTGGAGGCCGAGATCGTGCCTGACAGCTTCGAGGCGCGCTTCTCTGCTTTGAAGCGGCACTACCGCTACCGCGTGATCAACACCCGCGCCAATCTCGCCCTCGACATCGGCCACGCCTGGCGCGTGCCGCGCCGGCTCGATGCCGACGCGATGCATGCGGCGGCGCAGCGCCTGCTCGGCAAGCACGATTTCACCACCTTCCGCGACACCGAGTGCCAGGCCAGATCGCCGGAGAAGACGCTCGATCAGCTCGACGTGCTGCGCGACGGCCGCGAGATCACGATCATCACCTCGGCGCGCTCGTTCCTGCACAGCCAGGTCCGCTCGATGGTGGGATCGCTGGTCTGGGTCGGCGAGGGCCGCTGGACCGCCGACGATCTCTCCGCAGCACTGGCCGCGCGCAACCGCGCGGCGTGTGGCATCGTGGCGCCACCGGACGGGCTGTATCTGATGAAGGTGGATTATTGAGGTTCTTCGCCTCTCTCCGCTTGCGGGAGAGGGAGAAGAACCTCACCCAAAATACCGCGTCAAAATCCCGCGATACACCTTCGTCAGCTTCTCCAGATCGGTCACCGGCACGCGCTCGTCGATCTGGTGCATGGTCTGGCCGACCAGGCCGAACTCGATCACCGGGCAATAGCTGGAGATGAAGCGCGCATCCGACGTGCCGCCTGAGGTCGACAGCTCCGGCTTGCGGCCTGTCACCTCCTCGATCGCGGCCACCGCGAGGTCGGTGAACGGGCCGGGCTTGGTCACGAACACGTTGGAGTTGGAGGGCTCCCAGACGATGCGGGCGCGGATGCGGTTGCCGCAGGCTTTGGCGAGGCGCGTCTCGACCAGCTCGCGCAGGGACGCCTGGGTGTGGTTGTCATTGTAGCGGATGTTGAATTTCGCGCGGGCCTCGCCGGGAATGACGTTGCTCGCCTTGTTGCCGACGTCCACTGAAGTAAATTCGAGGTTGGACGCCTGGAATTGCGCGCTGCCATGGTCGAGCGGCTCGTCGGAGATCGCCACGATCAGGCGCGAGATGTCAGGCACCGGATTGGAGGCACGATGCGGATAGGCGACGTGGCCCTGCACACCGTCGACGACGAGCGTGCCGGATTGCGAGCCGCGGCGGCCGACCTTGATGGTGTCACCGAGCGTCTCGACATTGGAGGGCTCGCCCAGCACGCAATGGTCGAACTTCTCGCCGCGCTCGGCGGCCCATTTGAGCAGCTTGATGGTGCCGTTGATGGAGACGTCTTCCTCATCGCCGGTGATCAGGAACGAGATCGAGCCCTTTCCATCGTCACGCGGCTTGCCGCCATTGGCGGCGAGATGCTCCAGGACAGCAGCGACCGAGCAGGCGATGCCGCCCTTCATGTCGACCGCGCCGCGGCCGTGCAGGACCCCGTCCTTCACCTCGCCGGAGAACGCGCCGACGCTCCATGCGCTCTCGTCGCCCGCCGGCACCACATCGGTATGGCCGGCAAAAGTGAGATGCGGCCCCTCGTTGCCGATCCGCGCATAGAGATTGTCGACGTCGGCAGTGCCTTCCTCGCTGAAGGTCACGCGGTGGCAAGTGAAGCCGGCGGCAGAGAGGATTTTCTCGAGCACCCCGAGCGCACCGGCATCTTCAGGGGTTACCGAGGGACAGCGGATCAGATCGCGGGCAATGGACAAAGCATCGGTCATGCATTCCGCTTAACATGCATGCCGCCGGGTGGGCTAGCACTGGGCGGGACAAATTCGATCTCGCGGCTCTGGTCCCAGCTTTTGGCAGGGGGCGTGGCGGAGCGGTCCTCGATGTCGGCCAGCGGATCGGGGCCGAACCGGTTGCTGCCCTCGCTACCACGCATGCAGAACATCTCGACCAAGCCCCACAGCCACAAGATGGACGCGACCAGCCAGAACGGAAGCATCCAGTAGGAGTCCGGCAGCAGGTCCGAGAACTGGTTGTACAGGCCGGGCAGGAAGAAGAACGAAACGATCCACCAGCCATTCCTGTCGCGATCATGCAGCCGCTTGATGGAGGTCGCGAGAAAAATCCAGAGGAACAGCGACAGGCCGAGCGCCTTCAGGATCAGATTCGTGCGATCGAGGGAGGCCAGCGAGCGATAAGCGCGGGGATCGACCAACTTGAAGAGGTCGTCGAGGCCGAAGTCAAAATCGAGTTTCAGCGATAGCTTTAACGCCCCGTCGGCACTGACGAGGTGGATCACCTGGCCGATCACACCGAGCAGCGCCGCCAGCAACGCCACGATCAGCAGCGCCTGCCACAGCAGGGCGCGGTTGATGCGGCCGTCGAAGCGGAAGAGGTACCAGGTCCAGTCCATGCGATCGGCTCCGGAGGGACGTCGCCGCCCGGACGTTGGTCGTGATGAAGGGAGTGGGGGTTCGATGAGGTCTCGGTGCGTTCCGCGCGCGGATTTGCACTGCGGAATCTATCTCGCGCTATGCGGGGCGGAGCCAGAACGGCGAAGAAAATCCGGAAGCCCCTGCGGCTCGGGACGCGACGTGGCGGCGGCAGCACGAGCGGTGCGCGTCGGATCCGGCCCGAACCGGTTGGGCCCGTCGGTCCCTGGCAGGAAAAACAACTCGATGACGATCCATGTCTGCAGGAGGGACAGGGCAATCGCCAACATCACGAGCAGCATCTCCCCGGCGATCGGGATGTCGACGCCGAACGAGAGTCCGAAAAAGGCGCCGTAATAGAGGTAGGAGAGACGATTGATGACGACAACGGCAAGTGCCCACCAGCCGCTTCTGTTGCGGTCGTGAAGCCTTTTGGCCGTCGTGGCCATGTCGATCCACATCATTGGGATCGCGGCGATCCAGCTCAAGGCTTGTGGTGACGAGACCAGAAATAACGGCTTAAGCCAGGTCACGCCCCAGAGCGCGAGGAGAGCCAGCTCCACGACGAGGTATCTGGCGCGGTTGAGGCGGCCCTTGAAGCTGAACAATAGCCAGACGAAGTCCATCGCCACCTCCGGACCGTGCTCTGCGGCTCGCGGTTCCGCAGGTTGGTCGTACCAGGCTGGACTTCGGTTCGACTGCCGGGCTCTAATCCCGCAGCAGCTCGTTGATGCTGGTCTTGGACCGCGTGCGCTCGTCGACGCGCTTGACGATGACGGCGCAGGCGGTGCTGGGGCCGATCTGGCCGTTCTTCATCGGCTTGCCGGGCAGCGCGCCGGGCACCACGACCGAATATTCAGGCACTTCGCCCATGAAGACCTCGCCGGTCTCGCGGTCGACGATCTTGGTCGAGGCCCCCAGAAACACGCCCATCGCCAGCACCGCGCCCTTGCGCACGATCACGCCTTCGGCGACCTCGCTGCGCGCGCCGATGAAGCAATCGTCCTCGATGATGACGGGTTCGGCCTGCAGCGGCTCGAGCACGCCGCCGATGCCGGCGCCGCCGGAGATGTGCACGCGCTTGCCGATCTGCGCGCAGGAGCCGACGGTGGCCCAGGTGTCGACCATGGTGCTCTCATCGACGTAAGCGCCGAGATTGACGAAGGACGGCATCAAGACGACATTCTTGGCGATGAAAGCCGAGCGGCGCACGATGGAGCCGGGCACGGCGCGGAAACCCGCATCACGAAAACGGTTCTCGCCCCAGCCTTCGAACTTCGAGGGCACCTTGTCCCACCAGGTCGCCTTGCCGGATCCGCCCGGGATAACACCCATGTCGTTGAGGCGGAACGACAGCAGCACGGCCTTCTTCAGCCATTGATTGACCTTCCACTTGCCGTCAGCGCCGCGCTCGGCAACGCGCGCCTCGCCCTTGTCCAAGGTCTCTAGCGCCTGGTCCACGGCCTCGCGCACCTCGCCTCTGGTCGAGGTCGAAATGCCGTCACGCGCGTCGAAGGCGCTGTTGATGGTGGATTCGAGGGCTGCAAGGGACATCGGGATTTCCTCTGGGGAAGGCGTGGTTTCGCGTGAATTGGAGCGCTTTTTCGGGATTTGAGGGGGCTGAGTCAAGGCATACTCCGCCGTCGTCCCGGGTCTGCGCTTACGCTTGCCCGGGACGAAGGCGGTTATCGTGGCGACAGCCTGCCCAAAAACCCCGTCAGATCGTCCGTGACGTGGTCGACATGGGCGGCGTCCCGGCCTTCCAGTTCCCAGTCTTCCCGCACGACCTCTTTCGTTCCATCCGGCACCACCAGCACGGTGGTCATGCCGAGCTGGTGCGGAACGGTGAGGTTGCGGGCGAGGTCCTCGAACATGGCGGCGCGCGTCGGATCGACCGAATGGTCGGAGAGGAATTTCCGATACGTCTGCTCAGCCGGCTTCGGCTCGAACCCGGCGGCGATGATGTCGAACACGCCGTCGAAATGGCCGGCGAAGCCGAGCCGCGCCAGCACCGCATCGACATGGTCGACCGAGCCGTTGGTCAGGATCAGCTTGCGCCCCGGCAGTTTTGCGATGGCTTCGCCGAGCGCCGGGTTCGGCTCCAGCGGCGAATGGTCGATCTTGTGGACGTAGGCGAGATAGTCGTCGGCGGAGACGCCGTGCAGGGTCATCATGCCGCGCATGGTGGTGCCGAAGCGCCGGTAATAGTCCTTCTGGATGTTGCGCGCTTCCGCCGGGCCGACGTTCAGCCAGTTGCAGACGAACTCCCCGATCCGGGCATCGACCTGCTGCCACAGATTGACGTGATGCGGGTAGAGCGTGTTGTCGAGGTCGAACACCCAGGTGTCGACATGGTCGAAGCTGCGGAGCGAAGTCATCAAAACCCTCTCGATCACGGCACCGCGAAGCGCAGCGTCTTGCCGCCGCTCGACATGTCGACCGCGCCAAAGCCCGTTGCCGAAAATCCGCGCGCGCCGCAATCGGTCTGCTCGTTGGTCTCGAACTTGGTTTCGCGCGTGCACAGCTGCCTGTCGCCGCCCCAGTTCAGCGGCCTGTCCTTCAGCTTGACGGCGCGGTTGTCGCCATCGACGGCTTCCGCGAAGCTGAAGATCTGTTTCGGCTGGCCTGTCACATCGGGGTGCAGGCAGGTCTTGGGATCGATGCGATACCAGCCGCGGCTGGTCACGGACCTGCCGTCGTCGGTCGCGATCGCCGCCATCACCTTGTGCGGCGTGTCGTTGCACCAGGTGAGGCCGGTCGCAGACGGCGTCTGCACCGCATCGACCATGGTCTTGAAGAAGGTTGGCGAGCCCACGATGTCCGACGACAATCCGCGGCTTTTCAGGAACGCGGCTAGCGCGGCTTGCGTCTTCGGCCCGTCGACGCCGTCGATCGGCGCGGCGTCATAGCCTGCGATCACCAAGAGGCGCTGGATGCCGGCGAGGCGGGCCTGCTCGTCGTCATATTCGGAATCCTCGGCGAGGTAGGCGGCGAGGTTGCCGTCCGCGCCTTGCGTCGGCGTCACCTGCGTGAACGCGACTTGGGTCTGGCCGCTGCGGCACTGCCGTGCCGCCGCAATGACGAAATTGTCCTGTGCCACGCACAGCATGTCGCGGCCGTTCTGCGGGATCGGGGAGGCGCCATAGACCCCGAGCGCCCGGGCGTGGAGCAGGATGCGGTCGGCCGTCAGCGTGCCCTGCACCATCACGCGGCAGGTGGCGGGATCGATCCTGAACCAGCCCCGCGTCGCGGTCGCGGCCTTGTCGTCGATGCCGATCGCGGCCTCGACGACATAGGACATGCGGTTGCAGATCTTGAGATCGGCGAAAGCGGGCGCGGAGGAGAAGAAGAACGAGACCGCTGCGGCCGGCAACGTCATCAGGAAGCGGGTGAGGGGGGAGCGGCGGTGTTTCGGCCCACTCGAGTCGTCATGGCCGGGTTTGTCCCGGCCATCCACGTCTTTTTTGCCACGAGAAGAAAGGTCGCGGATGCCCGGGACAAGCCCGGGCATGACGGCTCTCATGCGTGGCGTGTCTCGTTTCACTTGTGGATCAGCGTGCCCGTGCCCTGGTTGGTGAAGAGCTCGAGCAGCACCGCATGCTGCATCTTGCCGTCGATGATGACGACGCCCTCGACGCCCTGCTCGAGCGCGTAGATGCAGGTCTCGACCTTCGGGATCATGCCGCCGGAGATGGTGCCGTCGGCGATCAGTTTTCGCGCGTCCTTGACGGACAATTGCGGGATCAGCTTCTTCGACTTGTCGAGCACGCCCGGCACATCGGTGAGCAGCAGCAGGCGTTTGGCCTTCAGCGCGCCGGCCACGGCTCCTGCAAAGGTGTCGGCGTTGACGTTCAGCGTCTGGCCTTCCTTGGAGGTCGCGAGCGGCGCCAGCACCGGGATCAGCTCGTAGCCGATCAGCTGGTTGAGTAGCGTGAGATCGACCTTCTCGGGGTCGCCGACGAAGCCGAGATCGATCGCCTTCTCGATGTTCGAGCCCGGATCAATGATGGTCCGCGTCGTCTTCGACGCTTTGACCATGTTGCCGTCTTTGCCCGACAGCCCGACGGCCTTGCCGCCGGCCTCGTTGATGTAGCCGACGATCTGCTTGTTGACGGAGCCGGCGAGCACCATCTCGACGATCTCGATGGTCGCGGCATCGGTGATGCGCAAGCCCGCTGCGAATTCCGAGACGATGCCGAGACGCTTGAGCATGGTCGCGATCTGCGGCCCGCCGCCATGCACCACCACCGGATTGATCGCGGTCTGCTCCAGCAGCACGATGTCGCGGGCAAAATTCTTCGCGGTCTCCTCGTCGCCCATGGCATGGCCGCCATATTTGATGACGATGGTTTCCTCGTCATACTGCTGCATGTGCGGCAGCGCTTCGGACAGGATGCGGGCCTGGTCGAGCGGGGAGATGTCGGTCATGTCGCGGTCTCGCTGGCGGGTCTAACGCGGCCTGCGTTCTATCCGATTGGCGGGCGGGGCGCAAAGTGGTCTTCGTGCCCCGGACGCAGCAGCGCTTCTTCAGCGGTGCGCTGCAGAGCCGGGGCCACGTGGCTGCTGGATCCCGGCTCTGCGGAGCGTCACCATAGCGCGTCGAAGACGCGCGTAAACGCGCTTTAGGTGCCGCACCGCGTCCGGGACACGAGCGTCACTTCCGCGCCACCAGCGCCGCCAGCGTCATCGCGAGCCAGCCCGCAATCATTACCATTCCACCTGTCGGTGCGGCCATCGGAAACAGCGCGTGCCCGGCATATTGCCGCAAGCTGAGGTCGCCCGCGAACAGCGCGGCGCCGATCGCGAAGCCGAATGCGGCCACGACGCCAATTCCGTCACGCAGAAGGCCGCGCGCGAGCAGGGCTGTGGTCGCAAGTATGGCAGTTGCATGAAACAGCAGCATGGCGCTTGCCGTGGCCAGCCGGCTCGCATCCGCGCCGTGAGCGGCGGCGGCGGCCAGCGTGACGCCGGCGGCGCCCATCAAGCCGGCAAGCCCGATCAGCAGGCGATGGGCCACCATCACTTGCTCCGCTCCTCCAGCAGCTTCGCCATGGCTGCGCGCAAGCTCTCCATGCCGGTCGAGCTGCGCGACGATGTCGCGAGCACATTCGGGAACGCGGCCGGATGTTTGGCCAGCGCGGCCTCGGTCTCGATGATGCGCGCTTGCAGCTCGGCGGCCTTCACCTGGTCGGCCTTGGTCAGCACGATCTGATAGCTGACCGCGGAGCGGTCGAGCGTCTTCAGAACTTCGAGGTCGACGTCCTTGATGCCGTGCCGCGCGTCGATCAGCACGTAGACTCGCGCGAGGCTGGCGCGCCCGAGCAGGAATTTGTGGATCAGTTCGGTCCAGGACGCGACCTGGCTCTTGGGCGCCTTGGCATAGCCGTAGCCGGGCATGTCGACGAGGCGCAGGTCACCCTTGCCGGGGACCTCGAAGAAGATCAGCTCCTGGGTGCGGCCGGGCGTATGCGAGGTGCGCGCCAGCGCGTTGCGACCGGTGAGCGCGTTGATCAGGCTCGACTTGCCGACATTGGAGCGGCCGGCAAAGGCGACCTCCAGCCCCGCCATCGGCGGCAGCGTCTGGATCGAGGGCGAGGCCCAGATGAACTGCCAGTCGCGGGCAAACAGCTTCCGCCCGGCCTCGATCAGCTTCGCATCTTTGTCGTCGGTCATGCGAAGGCTCTTTCCTTTCGTCGTGGCCGGGCAAAAGCGCGAAGCGCGTCTTCCCGTTCAAAATGTCCCGGCCATCCACGTCTTGTTACTGGGCGAGCTTCCAAAACGTGGATGCCCGGGACAAGCCCGGGCATGACGATGTGGAGGCGGTTTGCCTTGCAGTGACGGCGCCTACGTCGCCTTCCGCACGAACGTCGCCTTCAGATTATCGAACAGCTCCACCTTCACGCCGTTGCGGCGCATGATGTAGCTCTGCTGGACCACCGAGAGCAAATTGTTCCAGGCCCAATAGATCACGAGGCCTGCGGGGAAGCCCGCCAGCATGAAGGTGAAGATCAGCGGCATCCAGTTGAAGATGATCTGCTGCGTCGGATCCGGCGGCGTCGGGTTCAGCTTCATCTGGAACCACATCGTGATGCCCATGATGATCGGCCAGATGCCGAGCGCGAGGTAATGGCCGAACACCGGAATCGTGGTCGGATCGAACGGGATCAGTCCGAACAGGTTGAACAAATTGGTCGGATCCGGCGCCGAGAGGTCCTTGATCCAGCCGTAGAACGGCGCATGCCGCATCTCGATGGTGACGAACAGCACCTTGTAGAGCGAGAAGAACACCGGGATCTGGATCAGCACGGGAAGACAGCCGGCGACCGGATTGATCTTCTCCTTGCGGTAGATTTCCATCATCTCCTGCTGCTGCTTCACCTTGTCGTCCGGGTAGCGCTCTTTCAGCGCCTGCAGCTGCGGCTGGACCGACTTCATCTTCGCCATCGAGGCGTAGGACTTGTTCGCCAGCGGGAAGAACAGCAGCTTCACGATCACGGTCACGAGCAGGATCGAGATGCCGAAATTGCCGAAGAAGCGGAAGAAGAAGTCGAGGCCGAGGAACATCGGCTTGGTGATGAAGTAGAACCAACCCCAGTCGATCAAGAGATCGAAATGGTTGAGGCCGAGCTCCTTGTTGTAGCCGCCGTGGCCTGCCAGCGGGAAGTTGATGCCGACCACGCCGGCTTCCTTAGCGCCCGCGAACAGCCGCGCATTCGCGGTGGCGGAGCCGCCGATCGCGACGGTGACGGGATCGAGCAGGTAGTCGGTCTGGTAGGTGTGGACGTTACCTGATGGGTTCGATGAGAACCGCGCCTGCAGCTTGGCATTGGTGTCGGGTAGCAGTGCCGAGGCCCAGTACTTGTCGGTGATGCCGAGCCAGCCGTTGGTGACGTTGTTGAAGTTCACCTGCTTGGATTCGTCGACCTTCTTGTAGGCGTATTCCTGCAAGCCCTGGTCGCCGAGATAGCCGATCAGGCCTTCATGCAGGATGTAATAGCCCGAGACCTGCGGCGCGCCGTGGCGCGAGATCAGCGCGAACGGGTAGAGGGTGACAGGCGCATTGCCGACATTGCTCACCTCATCCTTGACGGTGAAGAGATAATGCTCGTCGACTGCGATGGTGCGGCGGAAGGTGAGGCCGTCGCCATTGTCCCATTTCAGCACCACCGGCGTCGTCGGCGTCAGGCTGCCGCTGCCGTCCTGCTGCCAGACGGTTTGCGCATCAGGCATCTTCGCCGTCACGCCCGTCGCCGCGACCCAGCCGAACTCAGCGTAATAGGGTTCTGCGGTGCCCGACGGCGAATAGAGGATGATCGGCGGCGACTTCGGGTCGACGGTTTCGCGGAATTGCACCAGCGCGATGTCGTCGATGCGGCCGCCCTTCAGCGAGATGCTGCCGGCAATCCGCGGCGTCTCGATCTTCACGCGCGGGCTGGCTGCGATCGCGGCGTCGCGGGCGACGACCGGCTGAGCCTGGTTCGCGGCCGGCGTCGACGGTTGAGCGGTGCCGGGCTGCGGCGCGGCGCCCGGCGTCGCAGGCGCGCCGCCTGGCGTCGCGGACGCCGTCGGCTGCGGCGTGCCCTTCTGGAGCTCGGCCTGGGTCTGCTGCTGGGCGCGCTGCTTCTCCATCTGCGGCACATTGTAGAAATACTGCCAGGCGATCAGCACCAGGCCGGAGAGAATGACGGCGAGGATGGTATTGCGATTGTCGGTCATCACTATTGTCTCGTCATCAATCCGGTTTGCGGCTGGTCGCTGCGGCGTGGCCTGGCCTCGGGCCGCGCGCTTTGTGCGTATGCCGCGCGGGCTTCGTGAACGCCATGCGCAGATCGTCGAGCATGGTGGCGAAGTCGCGCGCGAGCGCGTCCCTTCGGCCGACCAGCACATAATCATGGTGGGGCTGCATCGACACCGGATCGAGCCGCTTCACCAGTTCGCGAAGCCGGCGCCGGATGCGATTGCGCTCGGGGGCGTTGCCGTTCTTTTTGGTAACGGTGAAGCCGATCCGGATCGGGCCGCCGTCATCGCGGGGGCGGCTTTGCAGGACGAACGCGGGACTATTCACCCGCGCGCCATTGGCAACGGCGAGGAAATCCGCCCGCTGCCTCAGCCGATCCATGATGAAATCCCGGAAAAGGGGGTCCGGCTCAGGCGCTCAGACGCTTGCGGCCGCGGGCGCGGCGGGCGGCGAGAACCTTGCGGCCGCCGGCAGTGGCGAGACGGGCACGGAAGCCGTGACGGCGCTTGCGCACCAGTTTGCTGGGTTGATAAGTCCGCTTCACGGGTTTTTCTCCGCTGACCGGGCAATTTGCCTGTAGAATTGATGATAAAGTCCGGAAGATGCGGCCCAAAACGGGCCGTTTCCGGCCCCAAGAGAGCCGCTCCCGGTGTCGCACCGGGTCATCGCGGACAATTTGCGCGGCTTATAAGCGAGCGCCTTGTTTTCGTCAACGCCGCACAAGCGCGCGTTTCCGGTGAATATCGCTGTTTGCGCGGGGTTTTTAACCCTTGAGGTAGCGACTCGCGATATCAGCGCTTACATCCCACCTCGGCAGATTAGCGATCCGTAATTTGACCCGACCGGGGTCGGGCCGCATCTTCAGACCGCCATTCCTTCACCGGCCAAGGCAGCAAGGGGCGAATTTCGTGGCAGCGACAGACCTCCAGCCGATCCAGGATCAGGATCAGCCGGACCCGCCGGCGATACGTCCGCGTGGGACCCGCGGGCTTGGGCTGTCAGGCAAGCTGCTGCTGCTCACCATTCCCCTGGTGATGATCGCTGCCATCCTGCTCTACGTACCCGCCATTGCCAACTTCTGGGTCAACCGGTTGAACGACCGAGTCGCGGCGGCCAACACCGCGGCGCTGGTGCTGGATGCGGCGCCGCTCGGCATGGTTCCCGATTCGCTGTCGCGCCAGATCCTGAAAAGCATCAACGCCCGCGCCGTCGCCATCAAGATGGGCCAGCAGCGCCGGCTGCTCGCCAGCGACAACATTCCCGCCGCCATCGAGCACGACATCGACCTGCGCGACATGACGGCGTGGGAGGCGATCACCGGCTCGTTCCGGATGATGCTGGAAACCGGCAACCAGGCCATACGCATCGTTGGCCCCGGGGTCGGCAATGCCCAGTTCATCGAGATCGTCACCGACGAATTGCCGCTGCGCAAGCAGATGTACCGCTTCTCCCGCAACCTCGTGGTGGTCGCGCTGATCATCGCGGTGTTGACCGCGGGCCTCGTCTATCTCGCGCTTCATTACCTCTTCGTGCGCCCGATGCGGCGGCTGACCGCGAGCCTGGTCGGCTTCCACGAGAACCCGGAAAGCTCGGCGGGAATCATCGTGCCGAGCCAGCGCAGCGACGAGATCGGGGTCGCCGAGCGCGAATTGTCGGACATGCAGCGCGATTTGATGTCGATGCTGAATCAGAAGAGCCGCCTTGCTGCGCTCGGCCTCGCCGTGTCCAAGATCAACCACGACCTGCGCAATCTGCTCGCCTCGGCGCAACTGTTGTCGGATCAGCTCGCCAGCGTGCCGGATCCGCGGGTGCAGCGCTTTGCGCCCAAGCTCGTGCGCTCGCTCGAGCGCGCCATCGCCTTCTGCCAGTCGACGCTGTCCTACGGCCGCGCCCAGGAGGCCGCACCGGACCGCCGGATGATTCTGATCGAGCCTGTCGTGCTGGAGGTGCGCGAGACCGCGGGCCTCGCCTCCGATGCCTCGATCGCCTGGGTCGCCGCGATCGAGCGCGGGCTGGCGGTCGATGCCGACCCCGATCAGCTGTTCCGGGTGCTGCTCAACCTCGTCCGCAACGCCGCCCAGGCGCTGGAGAGTCATTCCTCGGGCGACGGTGGCCCGCAGCAGATCCGGATCACCGGAAAACGCGAGGGCGCCGTGGCGATCATCGAGGTGTCCGACACCGGCCCCGGCGTGCCCCAGAAGACCCGGGAGCACCTGTTCGAGGCGTTCCAGACCTCCGGCCGCCCCGGCGGCAGCGGTCTGGGCCTTGCCATTGCCGCCGAACTGGTCCGCGCCCATGGCGGCGACATTCACCTGGTCGAAGGCACCATCGGCGCCACCTTCCGCATCGTCATCCCCGACCGCCCCGTAGAGCTCCTCTCCATCCGCAACGAACGGGCGCGGGCGTAAGGCGGCCAGAGGCCGAGTTTTTCCGTCATTCCGAGGTGGTCAGAGGGTCAAATACGCGAAAATCTCCCCATCCCGGACCTTGCCAACCGGGGCAAGAGCGGTTAGTCAGAGCGCTCTTTCGCACCCCTTCGGCGCTGTCCGGAGGCTGCCTGCGGGCCCAGCCCGCACTGTTCGCGAAAAACGCGCCCGTAGCTCAGCTGGATAGAGCATCAGACTACGAATCTGAGGGTCGGACGTTCGAATCGTTCCGGGCGCGCCATTCTTCGCCGAAAGGTCAGGACCAAGCAGCATCTGGTCGCCAGACGGGCCCGAGACCGGATGGCTACGCCGTGTGAGGAGCTGGATGAGGATATCGCAGGCGTTCAAGTTCGAGGCGGCGCATCGGCTGCCCAACGTGCCCGAGACCCACCGATGCCGCCGCCTGCATGGTCATTCCTACCGGGTCGAGGTCCAGCTCGACGGGCCGGTCGATCCACACACCGGCTTCGTCGCGGACTTCTTCGATATCGAAAAATGCTTCGCGGACATCATGGGCGCGCTGGACCACCAATGCCTGAACGAGGTCGCAGGCCTCGAGAACCCCACCGCTGAGAATATCGCGATCTGGATCTGGGACCGCTTGAAGCCGAGCCTTCCGCAGCTGTGGGCCGTCCGGGTCTATGAAACGGCGGACTGCTGGGCCGAGTACAACGGCCTCTAACGACGGCCTGCGGTCCCTCGACCCGCGCCGCCCGTAGCTCAGCTGGCTACCGCTCGACTACGAATCCGAAGGGCAGACGTTCGAAATCGCTCCAGGCGCGCCATTCACGCCGAAGCCCGCTGTCGCGTCATCCGTTGCGACCGTCCGTGCGGCGTTAGTCACGAGTTGGGCCTTACTAAAAGATCTTAGCGCTGCTGGTGAAGCGAGGCGGCTGACCGTGCACGGAGGGAGCCAAATCGGATTGCTTTTGGTATCATGTCATGATACATGCGCGTGATGATTAAAGCTTCCGAGGCACGTTCGCTGCGTCGATTTTCCAACAGCGGCGCGTTCCTAAGGGGTTTCCGACCGACGTTGCCAAAGTGGCCCGCCGGAAACTGGTGCAGCTGAACAACGCCACAATGCTTGGTGATCTCGTGGCTCCGCCGGGCAACCGACTGGAAGCTTTGCGAGGCGACCTGGCTGGCAAGCATTCGATCCGAATAAATGATCAGTGGCGGATCGTATTCCTGTGGAGCGATCAGGGACCGGAGGAGGTCGAGATCGTGGATTATCATTGAAAGGCATGCGGCTATGGCCAAGAAACTTCCCCCTGTTCATCCCGGAGAAGTCCTGCGCGAGGAATTCCTGCGTCCCCTGGACCTCTCGCCCTACGCAGTGGCGCGTGCTGTCGGCGTGCCGCGCACGCGAATTGAGCGGTTGGCCAATGAGCAAACCCCGGTGACCGCCGACACCGCCCTGCGGCTCGGCAGATACTTCGGCACCTCGGCCGCGTTCTGGATGAGCATCCAGACACAGTATGACCTTGAACGGGCCGAGGACGAGCTGGGTGCCACGCTGCGCAAGATCGCCCCGGTGCGCGAAGCTAAACCGGCGGCCTGATCGATGGTAAAGATCGCAGCCCATCGCAGATTGGTCCGTTGAAGCGCGTCATCGACCATAATGTCAGAGCGCCACGATGAAACTAAAGCGCCCATCTTCATTGGCTGCGGCGCGCCAGTTCGGTAGTAAGTACGTCCCATGCGCACCATCGCCCGCCTGCTCTCCGGCCTCGTCCTATTCCTTGCAATCGCAGCCGCCCCAGTGCCTCCCGCGCGCGCGGCTGAAACCTGCCCGTTCATCAGCGCCCAGGAGCTCGCGCGCGCGATGCCGGCGCTCAAATGGTCGCTGATTTCAAATCAGGACGGCCGCGGCTGCATCTACCAGGCCGGGCGCGGCGACACGATGATGCTGACCGTGTTCCGCAATTCCGACAAGGACCGCGCCAGGGAATTGTACACGACCTTCGTCAAGACGCTTGGCGAGCGCATGCCGCTCGACGCAGTGTCCGGGATCGGTGACGAAGGCCAGCGCGGGACGAGCGCCGCCGGTGCGGAGCGCCAAGAAGCCGCAATCGTCATTTTGTCCGGCGACTACATTCTGCAGATCACCGTCCATCCGATCGGCCGGCGTGCCGACGATGCGCTGCTCGGGCCGCTCACCGAAGCCGCGCGAATTGCCATCGCCAGCGTGAGCAGGAGCAGCGAACGGTTCGGTGATTGCGAGTGGCTCACGGCCGCGGATGCCGACGGCTTTCTCGACAAGAGCACGCTCACCGTCCAGCGGACCGGCGCGGGCAGCTGCATGATGTTCGATGGCGAGGCCAACACCATGATCGCCGCGGTGATCGCGACCTCGCGCGACACCGCCATCGGCATGATGAAACGATTAGGTCCCTGCAAGCATGTGGCGATACCCGAGCTCGGCAGTGAGGCGTTCGGCCAGCATTCCTGCACCAAGGGCAACGGCAACGCGGTCACCATCTATGTCTGGAAGAACGGCAGGCAGGCCTCGATCGTGTTCGCGCCCGTCAAGCCGCATCCGGAGTCCGGTTCAGTCGAGCGCCTGAAGGCGGTCGCCGGGCGGGTCTATGGAAAGCTTTGACGGCGTACGCTCAGCCGGAATTGGCCGTCACCGCCGCCCCTTCTCACTCCGGCAGTCCCGCCCTGCGAAGTCCTTCGCCGTATCGCCAGGCATCGTCCGGACGCCGATAGGGGCCGTAGATGGCCTCCAGATTCGACACGCGCTCATTCGGATTGATCTGCAGCAGCCGGGTCACGGTCTTCTGCGCCTGTTCGATCTGTCCGGCGAACGCATCTGCTGATGCGCCGATGCGGAGCGCCGGCAACAGTTTTGGCGTGCCGCGCAGGGCCGCGTTCGCCCAGGATGAGGCCTCCTCGTAGCGGCCGGCGAAGAAATGGGCGTGCGCCGTCGCGGCCTGCATCAGCGGCATCAAGGGATCCACCGGGCTGAGGCGCATCGCGTACATCAGGTGCGCAACGGCCGCCTCCGGCTCGCCCATCCAGCTCTTGATGAAGCCGGCGAAATAGGACGCCCACATCAGATTGGGATTGATCTCAAGCGCCTGCTCGATGCATGCGGCGCCGGTGTCGAGATCGCGGACGACATAGGCAAGCGCGCCGGCGCTGGTCGCCAGGGCGAGCGCGTCGTCGCGGCCGAGGCGAACGGCATTCCGCGCCAGGCGGTCGGTCTCGGCGATGTCGCGCGCAAGGTCGTCGGTCGGCCACCGGTTGGTCCTGTCCTTGACATAGCAATACGCGGCCATGCCGTAGGCGGACGCGAACTCCGGATCGCACTCGATCGCCTGCCTGAACAGCTGCAGGGCCTCGACATTGGCTTCGCGGATCGTGAAGCGATAGATCGCCGCCGTGCCGCGCAGATAATATTCGTAGGCCCCCAGGCTCTCGGTCGGCTTGCGCTTGGCGCGTTCGATCGCGGAGTGCTCGAGTTTCGGCACCAGCCGGCCCACCACCTGGCGCGCGATCTGGTCCTGCAGGTCGAAGACGTCGGCCAGCGCGCCGTCGAACCGGTCGGCCCACAGATGCGCGCCGGTCGAGGCGTCGATGAGCTGCGCGGTGATGCGGACGCGATCGACTGATCTGCGCACGCTACCCTCGAGCACGAAGCTGACGCCCAGTTCCCGGCCGATCTGCTTCACGTCGACGGAGCGGCCCTTGTAGGTGAAGCTGGAATTGCGCGCGATGACGAACAGTGAGCGGAAGCGCGACAGCGTCGTGATGATCTCTTCGACGACGCCGTCAGCGAAATATTCCTGCTCGGGGTCGCCGCTCATGTTCTGGAACGGCAGCACTGCGACCGCCGGTTGAGCCGGAAGCGAGAGCGCTTCGGTCGTGGCTGGAGAATCCGGCACCGCCGCAGCGATGGACGACGTGTCGAGGCTCAGGGGGCCAACAAACCGGTAGCCGTATTTCGGCAAGGTCGCGATCCAGCACTCGCCGCCCGGCTCATCGCCGAACACCCGGCGCAACGCTGCAATCTGGACCGGAAGATTGCTCTCCTCGACGATGAGGCCCGCCCAGGCGGATTTGATCAGCGCATCCTTGGAGACCGGATTCCCCGCCCGCTCCAGCAGCGCGCGCAGCACCGCGATCGCGCGCTGTCCAAGCGCGACGGGGGTCCCATTGCGGAACAGGATCGCGTCGTTCGCATCGAGTCGGAACGGACCGATGATGTAACTCGTAGCCATGGTGCGATGCTTAAGAACTTTTTCAGAACGGCACCATGACTTTCGGTAGAGCCGGGCGCAGAAATCAACGATCCCGATTGTCGGGCTAACCCCATCCTTGGCCGGATTCCGGCCGCAAAATCAAGCCTATGCGACGCGTTGTCCCAGCCCCGAGACGAGTCGCGCAAGCTCTCGGGCGCGCAATGGCTGCGCGCCCGAGGACGACAGAAGGAAGTGTGTGATGGCACTGGCACTCAACGACACCGCGCCGGATTTCGAGGCGCAGACGACCGAAGGCGAGATCCGGTTCCACGACTGGATCGGCGATTCCTGGGCGGTGCTGTTCTCTCACCCGAAGGATTTCACGCCGGTCTGCACCACCGAGCTCGGCACGATGGCCGGCCTGAAGAGCGAGTTCGACAAGCGCAACGCCAAGATCATCGGCATCTCGGTCGATCCGGTCGAGAATCACAACAAGTGGAAGGGCGACATCCACAAGGCGACCGGCCACGAGGTCAACTATCCGATGATCGGCGACCGCGATCTCAAGGTCGCCAAGCTGTTCGGCATGCTGCCGGCCTCGGCTGGCGATACGTCGGAGGGACGCACGCCGGCCGACAACCAGACCGTGCGTTCGGTCTTCGTCATCGGTCCCGACAAGAAGGTCAAGCTGGTGCTGACCTATCCGATGACGACCGGGCGGAACTTTCAGGAAATCCTGCGTGTCATCGATTCGCTCCAGCTCACCGCAAGGTTCCCGGTCGCGACGCCCGCCGACTGGATGCCCGGTGAGGACATCGTGATTGCCGGATCGGTCTCGAACGAGGATGCCGTCAGGCGGTTCGGCAGCTTCGATGCTGTCCTGCCCTATCTGCGCAAGGCCAAGCAGCCGCTGGCCTGACGCGTCCGCGCGACGGTCGGGATTCGGCAAGTTTCAATTCTAGAGCGCGGCCTCCGCGAAGAGGGCCGCAAATCAGGCGGGGCCATGCAGTACCGGTTTCAACGATCACGGCCGACGCTCAGGCGCGTTCTGCTCCTCAGCACGGCTTTCACCGGCGTCCTGGCGTTTGGCGTTTTGGGCCATTCCGACCGCGCCCTCGCATCGTGCGCCGTCTCGGCGTCACCGAACGTTGTCTCCTGCGACACGACGGTGACAACCGCCACGACGAACGCAAACGCTGCATCGACGACATCCAGTGATTACGATCAGGGGTTCACCACCGGCGGCGCCGTGACCGGCGCGGTCAATGCCGGCCAGACGGTCAGCGGACAGGGGCTTTCGATCACCACGGCCGAGCTCGATGCTCCGATCACGTTCACCAATAATGGCGCGGTGCTGGGGGCGGGCGAGGGGCTTCGCCTCAACTCCAACGGCGGAAGCATCACCTATTTGGGCAATGGCAGTGTCAGCGGCGCCACCGACGGTCTCGTCATCGTGGTCGCCGGCGCTGGCTCCATCGCGGTCGGCACGAGTGCCGCGCCCGTCGCGGCAAGCTTTTCCGGCAGCTCAGCACTGGTCGCTCAATCGGCCGCCGGCGCGACCGACGTCTTCCTGAATGGCGGCAGCCTGACGGCAACGGGCGCATCCGGGAGCGGCTTGTCTCTGATCAATGGCAGCGGAAACGTCTCCGCCACACTGACCGGCAACACGACGATCACCAACGCCAGCGGCGCCCCCAACGCCACTTCCGGTATCGGTGCGCAATCGAGTGGCGGTGATGTCAACGTCACGTCGAACGCCAATATCGGCAGCGCCGGTGCAGCGTTTGGAGCCGGCATCCAAATCATAGCAAGTGCTGGAAATGCTCATCTATCCCAAACCGGCGGGGCGATCTTCGCCGACACGACTGGGTTTCTTGCAGTGGGTGGTGGCGCGGTTTCAATCAATACGCACGCAGGCAGCTCGATTACCTTGGCCGGCGGAACTGGTGTCACGGCCCAAGCAATGACCGGCGCAGTCACCGTCACCACCGCCGGCACGATCAGCGGGGCGGATCAGGGCGTCGATGCGCGCATCTTCAACGGCGGCAATACCAACGATGTCACGGTCGCTGTGAACGGCAACGTCACCGCGAATGTCATCGGTGTCATGGCGGGAACAGGTGGCACCGGCAACGTGAATGTCTCGGTCGGCGCTGGCGCCACTGTGCGAGGTACGAGCTCCCACGGCGTGATCATTGGCGGTAACGGCGCCAATACGCTCACGAACAACGGCGCGATCATTGGCGATACTGGTCTCGCAACCGCAGGCGGCAGCACCACGGTGACGAATGCCGGCAGCATCACCGGCACTGGCGGCAGTGCGGTGAACCTCGGTGGCGCCAACAACCTCTTCGTCATGACCGGCCCGGCCGCGGCGCTCACGGGCCAGGCGATCGGCAGCGGTACGGACACGTTCCGCTTCGCCGGCACCGGCAGCAACAGCTTCGACGTCAGCCAGATCGGCGCTGGCTGGGCACTGCTCGACAAGACCGGATCCTCCGTCTGGACAGTCACGGGCACGTCGACCTATGCGGGGCCGGTCACGGTCAACGGCGGCACGCTGGCGGTGAACGGCGATCTTTCCTCGGCCGGCAGCCTGACGGTGAACGCCGGTGGCATGCTCGGCGGCAGCGGCATCGCCGGGGCCGTCGCCGTCAACGGCGGCACGCTGGCGCCGGGCAATTCGATCGGCACGCTGACGACGGCGAGCCTGACGATGACCGCGGCCTCGACCTATCTGGTGCAGGTGTCCGGTGCCACCTCCGACAAGACCGTCGTGACCGGCATCGCCGCCATCAATGGCAAGGTCGTGGTCGATCCGGTGACGCGGCTGTCGGCGACGACGACCTATACGATCATGACGGCGGGCACCGTGAGCGGCACCTTCTCCGGCGTGGAATTCCTCAGCGCGACCAGCTTTGCCCGCAATGCACGGCTGAGCTATGTCGGCAACGACGTGCTGCTGACGCTCGACCCCAGCCTGCTGTCGCCGTTGCTGCCGGGCAGCGCCAACATCAATCAGCGTAACGTCGCTGCGGGGATCGACAACGGCCTCTCGGGTGGCGGCGCTCTGCCGGCCGGCTTCAATGCGCTGTTCGCGCTGTCGGGTCAGCCTCTGCTCAATGCGCTCACGCAGGCCTCGGGCGAGACCGCGACCGGGGCGCAGCAGACCACGTTTAACGCGATGAACATGTTCATGGGCGTGCTGACCGATCCGTTCGTGGCCGGTCGCGGCGATCCGCGCTCGGCAGGTGACGCATCGGGTTACGCCGCTGAGGACGGCGGTGCGCTCGCCTATGCTGCCCGCAAGCGCACGGGTGCCGAGCGCGAGGCTTATGCCGCAATGTCTCGCAAGGCGCCGATGCAGGCGTTCGAGTCGCGCTGGAACGTGTGGGCCGCGGGTTTTGGCGGCTCGCAAACCACTGACGGCAATGCGGTGCTCGGCTCCAACACCGCGACCAGTCGCATCGCCGGCGCCGTGGCGGGCGCCGATTACTGGTTCTCGCCGAACACCGTAGCCGGCTTTGCGCTGGCCGGCGGCGGCACCAATTTCTCGGTGGCCAATGGCGGCACCGGCCGCTCCGATCTATTCCAGGCCGGCGCCTTCGTGCGGCACACGGCCGGCGCAGCCTATGTCACGGGCGCGCTGGCCTATGGCTGGCAGGATGTCACCACCGACCGCAACGTCACGATTGTGGGTGCCGATCATCTCCAGGCGCGCTTCAATGCCAACGCGTATTCCGGCCGGCTCGAAGGCGGCTACCGCCTGGTGGTGCCATGGATCGGTGGCGTTGGTCTCACGCCCTATGCCGCGGCGCAGGTCACCACGTTCGACCTGCCGGGCTATACGGAGCGGGCGATTACCGGCAATAACACCTTTGCTCTGAGCTATGCCGCGAAGAACGTCACCGACACCCGCAGCGAGCTCGGCCTTCGCACCGACAAGTCGTTCGCCATGGCCGACGGCATCGCCACGCTACGCGGCCGCGTCGCCTGGGCCCATGACTTCAATTCCGGCCGTTCGATCGCCGCGACCTTCCAGACGCTTCCCGGCTCCTCCTTCGTCGTCAACGGCGCGGCGCAAGCCGCTGATGCCGCTCTGGTCACGGCGTCGCTGGAGAAGACATGGCTGAACGGTTGGTCCGCCGCGGGTACATTCGAAGGCGAGTTCTCGAACGTGGCGCACAGCTACGCCGGCAAGGGCGTGGTGAAGTATCGGTGGTAATGCCAGGCTGAATATCAGGGTGGTGGCGCGCGACGGTGCGCCGCTGCCTTGGCAGGACCCGATCAACAAGCGGCTGCCGTCGGGCGCAGGCGCCGGTTGCGAGGAAGCCGGTCGCGCTGCGCGAGCTAATCCGGATACTTTCGAAGCTCGGGCTGCCATCTCGTCGCGACCACGCGGTCACCGATCGTGAACCGCATGAGGTCCTCTCCGGCCTCCAACGGTCCCTGATAGGTGCTTTGTGTTCTTGATAAGAGCTCACGCACCTCTGTTCCGAGCAGGACGATGTGCGAATAAGCGGCGAGCTTCGGCTTCACGCGCGAAAAAACCATGCCGGCTTCCTCGGGCGATGTGTGATGCGCCGCGACCGGCCTGAGCTGCGGCAGTTTTGCCAATTGCTCCGACATCGCGAAAACCTCGTGGATCAAGAGGTCCGTTCCTGTCGCATGCCTGATCAGGTTTTCGTCGAACTTCGTGTCGCCTGAGATCGTCACGGACCTTGCACCGTAGTCGATGCGATAGCCCACGGATGGCTTGATCAGGTCGCCGTGATCGACTGCAAACGCGGTGACCCTGACGCCGGCTTCGTCGAATACGACGCGGTCCCCGTGAAAGTCGTGGACCTCGATCTGGGTGGCTGCCGCTGGGATTTGTTCGTCCGCCTGACGGATGAGCACGTCATCGGAAAATGCCTCGGCAAGGCCCTTGGCAATCTTTGCAACGCCGCTCGGCGCAGTCGTCCCGTCCGACGGCCCCCATAGCCGCATCGCTTTGGCGCGGGATCCGAACGGTCCAAAGATGTACCCGGTCATCCAGAGATCGGGCAATCCCGCGACATGGTCTGAATGATAGTGAGTCAGAAAGACGGCATCGATGCCTTTGCCGGACGATAGGCCGAGTTGAAACAGGCGCACCGTGACGCCCCGCCCCGCGTCGAAAAGCAGATTGAGCCCGCCGACCTGGACCAACGTCGCCGGCCCGAACCGTGTGGGCGAAGGCATGGGCGCGCCCGTACCGAGCAGCGTCACGACGATGTCCTTGGATATCGGAGGCTTGTCTTCAGCCCTCGCCGTGTCGCAGTCCGGAGAGAGCACCGCCAACAATGCCGCGATACCCGCCAGAATACATCGCCGCGTCGTCGTCCCGTCATTTCCCGCCATCGTGCCAATTCCTTCTTGATCGCAACGTCGCGTGGGACCGGCGCAAAGGCTGGGCGCGCATCGGGCCATGCATTTTGCAGGCTAGCAAACAGCCACCTTCAGCCGGCGCGCTTGTATATTTCAGCCAACCGGGGACAAAATATTATCCCAGTCGCCGACAAACTGGCCTGGACCGGTGCCGACCAACGCGTGGCATTCGCGGATGAAATGCGCCTGATCGAAATATCCGGCTTCGTGGATGATACCGGTCCATGGTCTCGTCGGCTCGTTGCGATGGGCCATCAAGGCTGCGTCAAACCGGACCGTACGTGCATAGAGCTTGGGAGAGAGACCCACCTGGGTGGTGAACCGCCGCTGGAAATGGCGCGCGCTCAAGCCCGATTGTTTCGCAAGCTGGTCGATACGGACACGACCGCGCGATCCCAGCAGTACACGGGAGGTGAAGTCGATCCCATCCGGGGCTGGGCTGCCATCCTGCATCATGCCGAAGCAGCGTTCGGCAGCGACGACGCGCGATGAAAAGTCCGCGGCCGAACGTACGGCGTCGCTAAGCTGCATCCCCCGCTTGCCGAGAACGTCGCTGGCCGGGACCCCTTCATTGACGAGGGCGGTCATGTCGATGCCGACGAGACGGTTGAGCGCAGCCGGCTGCAGCAGAATATTGAAGATATGGATCTCGCCCGACATAAACAGCTGGATGCGGCGCGACCCTTGCGGGCCGACCACGACCGTTTCGGGGGCCGCTTGCAGGCGCCCTCCATCGATTCGAAGATGGAACGGATCGCCCAGATAAATGTCGATGATCTGGTGGGGTCGCGCCGCCAGCGGCCACGTCAGCCCTTCGGGACCGAATGTCCCGCGGCGTTCCTCGAACGAGCGAATGATGCCGCGAAGCGCGGGATGAGGCATCCTTCGTGTGACGTCCATCGAAGGCCTCCCGTTTGGCGTCACCACAAGCGTCGCGCCTGGCCATCTGCATGTTACCACAAAGCTGGCGATAGCGGGTCAGTTCGACGCCATCGGCCACCATCGTCCGGACGGCGTCGACACCTCGAGCTGCTCAACTAGACCGTCAGCTCGCAAGCCCGCCGGATCGCGATCTGAACCGACGAAGGTGGCAACGCCGGATCAAACTCGCTTTTCGGCTGCAGCGGAGGCTGTGCCATGAAGCGCGGCCGCTTTCCGCGGTGGGGTTGCGCGGCATGAACGAGGAACGGGTGGCACAGATAGACGCTGCCTGCCGCGCCGGTCGCCAGTTCGATCTCGCAATCCTTCGTCGAGGCCCAGTCCTCGGCAGCGAGCTGCCGGAGCGTAGTGCCGGCATCGCCATACGGCAGCAACTCTCGTGCGATGGTGGCATGCGAGCCTTTCCGGATCCGCGTGGGCGCATCATCGGCGCCGACATCGGAGAACAGGAAGAGCATCAGGAGCGCACGCCCGGTGCTTTTCACATTGGCGCGCCATTCCATGAAATCCGGATTGGCAGTGCCAAAGCTCATGTCCACATGCCAGCCGTCATCACCAGGCGATTCCGCTGACGGGAAGCGGATCGGAAAGGTGCCGAGGCCCGTGGGCGCAAGCCAGCGCCCTTCGCCGACGAGTTGATCGTAGGCCTTGTGCAGGCGCGGCGCGCTCGCGGCTTCAATGAAAGCGGGCGAAGCCTTGAAGCCCACCCGGACAACGGGTCGAGTCCAGGTCTCGCGTTCGTCTGGCGAAAGGCCAATATCCGCCCACAGCTCATCCCTGCATTGCTTTGCAAGCTGGATGCTGAAGGCGTTCTCGATCTTGACGAAACCGTCGTCGATGAAGTTCTGGACCTGACGAGGCGTCAGGCCAGCCTGTTCGGTCTGGGGCATTGCACATTCTCCGTGCGGCTATCGCATCCAGCGCAGCCGGTTTGATCTGTTTGGCGCGGATGCGCCGCGACGACGTCAGCCGTTCAGATCAGCGGGAAGAATGTGGACATGAATATCATGGTGGGACCGTATAGCGCGGCGGAGCCGGGAATCAAGGCGCGCTGGACGGTTTTGAGAGTCATGCGAGGTTTGGTCGCAAAGCTCAGACACTCACCGCAGCCCCTGCTCGTCGATCAGAATGCGATGGATTTCGATGCGCTGCGGCAGCTCGATCAGGAACTCCGCGTCGCGCGCGAGATGATGCACCTTGGTCGGTTCGCCCTTGGTGAAGGCCGTCATGGCGGCGATATCAGCCCAATAGGAGATCGTGGTGAACCACGTTTCTTCATCGCGGTCCTCCCGCAATTGCTGCACGCCGAGCGCGGTCTTCAATAGCGGCGGAATGCCCTCGGTCTGCAGATAGGCCTGGTAGGCGTCGGCGAGATCGCAGCGGGTACGGCCGCGCCAGATGCGGGCGATGGTCGGTTTGGTCGGCATGGCGGAGCTCCTACGAGGCGAACGCCGTGCCTCGCCTTCCCGTTCCATGCGTCCGCGTGTCACTGCTGGTGACAGAACCTGTGCCGACCGCCGCGCGATTCCAGATCATTGATCTGTAGCAATGAAGATCTCGACCATAGATGCTAGAGCGATTCGCAAGTCGCGACTCTGGCGCCCAGCCAGACGCGAGAATTGCAGCGCGTGCTGGAACCCGAGGACTCAATGGGACGACTCCTGAATATCGTGACGCCACTGCATACGGCGACCAAGCGCGACTACATGGGCCGCATGAACGACGACAAGATCGGCTGCTCGCTGAAGGCGCGGGAATACGAGGCCGATTATTGGGATGGCGACCGCCGTTTCGGCTATGGCGGCTACCGCTTCATCGAGGGGCGCTGGGCGCCGGTCGCCAAGGCGCTGATCGAGACCTATGGTCTGAAGGACGGCTCCAGCGTGCTCGACGTCGGCTGCGGCAAGGGCTTTCTGCTCTACGAGATGCAGAAGATCCTGCCGGGCCTGAAGGTCGTCGGCTTCGACACCTCCAAGCACGGTCTCGAAAATGCACACGAGCAGGTGAAGCCATACCTCTTCAACTATCGCGCCCAGGACATCTATCCCTATGGCGACGACAGTTTCGACCTCGTCATCTCGCTCGGTACTTTGCACAATCTCCGGCTCTACGAGCTCGAGGCGGCGCTCAAGGAGATCGAGCGGGTCGGCAAGAACAAATATGTCATGGTCGAGGGCTACCGGACCGTCGCTGAATTGCACAATCTCGAATGCTGGGCGCTGACGGCGGAATCCATTCTGCACACGTCGGAATGGATCTGGCTGTACGGCAAGCTCGGCTACACCGGCGATTACGAATTCATCTATTTCGAGTGATCGGGCGCTCCATGGACATCAAGACTGCCAAGGCGGCTATTCTCGTCGAATCGGGCAAGCCGCTGATCGTCGACGAGTTCACCCTGCCGGATAGGCTCGAGCACGGCCAGGTGCTGGCGCACCTGCACACGTCGAGCATCTGCGGCGCGCAGATCAACGAGATCGACGCGGTCAAAGGCGTCGACAAGTTCCTGCCGCACCTGTTGGGGCACGAAGCGCTGGCAACGATCGTCGACACCGGACCCGGTGTCGACTCCTGCAAGCCGGGCGAGACCGTCGTCATGCATTGGCGGCCGGGCAAGGGCATCCAGTCCAACACGCCGGTCTATTCCTGGCGCGGCAAGCGCCTCAATGCCGGCTGGGTCACCACCTTCAACGATTATGCCGTGGTGTCCGAGAATCGCGTCACGCCGGTTCCGGCCTCGATCGACCGCACCAGTGCGCCGCTGCTCGGCTGCGCGGTGACGACCGCGCTCGGTGTCGTCAACAACGATGCGCAGATCGCCATCGGCGAAGCGGTCGTCGTGTTCGGCGTCGGTGGCGTCGGATTGAACATCGTGCAATTTGCCGCGATGGTCGGCGCCTATCCCGTCATTGCGATCGACCGCCTCGACAACAAGCTCGAAATGGCGAGGCAGTTCGGCGCCACCCACATCATCAACTCCGAAGCGGTCAAGGATGTCGCCGCCGAGGTTCGGTCCATCACGGGCACTGAGGGACCCGACAAGGTGGTCGAGACCACCGGCGTCAAGAATCTGATCGAGCTCGCCTACGAGATCACGGCGAAGAAGGGCCGCTGCATCCTCGTCGGTGTTCCCCGCGAGAAGGCCGAGATCTACACGCTGCCGCTTCACTTCGAGAAGGTGCTGAAGGGTTCGGAAGGCGGGCAATGCCAGCCGGCGCGCGATATCCCGCGCCTGGTTCGGTTGAGCGATGCCGGCAAGGTGAGCTACCGCGGCATCGTGACCCACGAATTCGCGCTCGATGACGTCAACGCCGCCCTCGATCTGATGCGCAGCGGCACATCGGGGCGAATCCTCCTGAACATCAGCTGAGCGCTACGCTCGCCGCGCACGCGCGGCAGCATGCCGACGCTGGCGCTCCAGCAGGCAAAGCTTCGATCGCTGGCGCAAGCTGGTCAAGGACGCGAACATCGAGGTGCAATAGGTCAGTAATCGATCTCCGCCTTGGTCTTCAGTCCGGGCAACACGGTGCGGACGTGCTCGGCCAGCGTCGTCGCCAGCAGCGAGGGCCTCGCCTCCGAGAATTCGAGCGCGATGCCGATGGTCGGAAGCAGGGGCAGTCCGGCCGAGACGACGTGAAGATCGAACGGAACGGCGGTTCGTGTCAGGACGCTGATCGCATGACCGGACCGCGCGATCGCGATCAGGCCGGCGAGACTGTTGCTTGCGTAGGCGACCCTGTAGCGCCGATTGACCGCGTCCATCGCGGCGCAGGCGGCGCGGTAGTCCAGGCTCATCGGCGCCGCCAGCGCCAGCGGCAGCACATCCTGCGTCAGTATTTTCGGTTCGGCCTCGTACGCGACCCAGACGAAGCGCTCCTCGCGGATCACCTCGCGCGCTCCGGCATCGGACAGAGAGACCAGCGCCACGTCGATCTGGCGCCGCACCAGCATCGGGCGCAGCTCGGAGGTCGGTGCGCAGACCATGCGCAGCTCGACATTGGGATGCAGCGCGCAGAACCCCTTCAGCAGCGCCGGCAGAAAAGCGATCGAATAGTCCTCCGGGCAGCCGAGGCTCAGTGTCCCCTTGAGGCTCGCGCCGCTCATGTCGGCGAGAATCTCGTCGTGCTGCGCCAGCAGCGTCTCGGCGTGGGCGAGCAGTTTCTCGCCGGCCGCGGTCAGCCTCATGCCGGATCCGCTGCGGTGAAACAGCGGCTGCGTGATCGTCGCTTCCAGCCGTTGCATCTGCATGCTGAGCGCGGACTGTGTCCGGCCAATCTGCAAGGCCGCCAGGCTGATCGAGCCGGTGCGGGCCACGACGACGAAATTCCTCAGAAGGGTGAGATCCAGCATTGGCATCAGGAAGATTGATATCCAGATTGAATTATATCAATTAGCCTGAAGTCAAATTCTTGACTAGAGGTCAGACGTCCCAAGCGCAGGTAGCTGTCATGACCTTGAATGCCGATCCCGATTTCTGGGCGTCCGCCAACACGCATCTGACCCGCTATGGGCCGAGTTTCGAACCCGTCATCATCGAGCGTGCGGCCGGCAGCTTCGTCTACGACGCCGACGGACGCGCCATCCTCGACTTCACCTCGGGTCAGATGAGCGCAGTGCTGGGGCACACGCATCCCGACATCGTCGCCACGGTCGCACGGCAAATGGGTGCGGTCGCTCATCTCTTCAGCGGCATGCTCTCGCGTCCGGTGGTGACGCTGGCCGAGCGTCTCGCTGCGCTTGCGCCCGGTCTCGACCGCGTGCAGCTGCTGACGACAGGCGCGGAGGCCAATGAAGCGGCGATCCGGATGGCCAAGCTCGTCACCGGCAGGCACGAAATCGTCGCCTTCGCGCAAAGCTGGCACGGCATGACCGGCGCGGCGGCGTCGGCGACCTACAGCGCGGGCCGGCGCGGTTATGGGCCGGCCGCGGTCGGATCGTTCGTCATTCCCGCGCCGAACGCCTATCGGCCGCGCTTCAGGAGCGTCGACGGCAGCAACGACTGGCAGACCGAGCTGGACGATGCGTTCGCACTGATC
Source organism: Bradyrhizobium sp. 138 (assembly GCF_023074075.1). Lineage (GTDB taxonomy): Bacteria > Pseudomonadota > Alphaproteobacteria > Rhizobiales > Xanthobacteraceae > Bradyrhizobium. The sequence continues at coordinate 353,433 of NZ_JADPKT010000094.1, forward strand.
GACAGCCAGTCGACCGGTAATCTGGCGGCCTTCATCGCCGAGCCGATCCTCTCCAGCGGCGGCATTCTGGAACTGCCGCTCGGCTATCTCGCGGCCTTGAAGCAAAAATGCGAGCAGCGCGGCATGCTGCTGATCCTCGACGAAGCTCAGACCGGAATCGGCCGCACCGGGCACATGTTTGCCTTCGAGCATGACGGCGTGGTGCCTGATATTCTCACGCTGTCGAAGACGCTCGGCGCCGGTCTGCCGCTCGCCGCGGTCATGACGACAAAGGCCATCGAGCAGACCGCGTTCGAGCGCGGCTTCCTGTTCTACACCACGCATGTCTCCGATCCCTTGCCCGCCGCGATCGGCGTCACGGTGCTCGACGTGGTCGCGCGCGACGGGTTAGTGGCGCAGGCAACCGCCAGGGGCAACAGGCTCCGGGATGGATTGCTGTCGCTGCAGCAAAAGTTCGAATGCGTCGGTGACGTCAGGGGCCGCGGGCTTCTGCTCGGTCTCGAAATCGTCGTCGACCGGCAGTCTAAGACGCCGGGGTTTGAACTCGGCGCGCGGATCATGGAGGAGACCATGCGTCGCGGTCTCAGCATGAACATCGTCAAGTTGCCCAGCATGGGCGGCGTATTCCGCATCGCGCCGCCGCTCACAGTGTCCGAGGCCGAAATCGATCACGGTCTCGAGATCATGTCGGAGGCGATCCAGGCTGCTGCGACGACGCACTGATCGGCGGAAAGCCTGACCGGATGCAACTCGCCAGGACATATGGGCGTCCGACGCTTTTCTCGCGGCACGGCATGGTCGCCGCCGCGCATCCGCTCGCGGCACAGGCCGGTGCACGAATCCTGATGCAGGGCGGCAATGCGTTCGATGCGGCCGTCGCCACGGCGGCCGCCCTCAACGTGGTCGAGCCGTTCATGTCGGGGCTTGCCGGGTTTGGACTGGCCACGATCTGGGTGGCGATAGAGCAGCGTATTCGCGTGCTCGACTTCGCTCCGCCGATGCCCGCAAGCTTCCCGGTCGGCAGATACACCAGCAGATTCGAGCTCGAGCGCGGTCCGCAGGCGGCCTCGACGCCCGGCAATCTCGCGGGCTGGTGCGAGCTGCTCTCGCGCTATGGACGCAAATCGCTTGCAGACGTCTTTGCGCCGGCGATCACGCTGGCGCGCGACGGCTTTGCGCTCTCGGACTTCGGTGTTGACGAGATCAACGAGCAGGTGCCGCTGCTCGAACCCTGGCCGGAGCTGCACGCCGCACTGGTCAGGAACTATCTCCGGGATGGAATGCCGGTGCAGCTCGGCAGCATCGTCGCGCAGCCTGATCTCGCGCAGACTCTGGCCGAGATCTCCGCATTGGGGCCCGAGTATCTGTATGGCGGCAAGCTCGGCCGGCGGATCGTGGACTATCTCGCCACGCTCGGCGGCAGCCTGACGCTGGACGATGTCATCGCCGCCAAGCCGCATTGGTTCGATCCCCTGACCGTGTCCTATCGGGGGCTCGAGCTTCACGTCCCGGCGCAGCAATGCGGCGGTTTCCAATTCGCCCTGACCCTCAAGATCCTCGAAGGCTTTGACCTCGGGCGTCTGCCGAAGGACGGCGCCGATCATCTCGATACGGTCTATCGCGCGATCCGTCTCGCCGCCGGCGAGCGCATCGCCCATGGCCATCTGGGACCGGATCAAGCCGCTGGGGGAATGTCCGACGCGACGATCGCGCGGCTTCGCCAGCGTGTGAGCGACGGCCGGCCGATCACGGGCCCGACAGAGCAATGGATGCCGCAGGATCGTGCCGATCCCGGCCACACCACCTCGTTCTCGATCGCCGACGCCGAAGGCAATCTGGTTTGCATTACGCAAAGTCTCGGCAGCCCGTTCGGCAGCGGCGTCGTGGTGCCGGGAACCGGCGTTTGCCTCAACAATCATCTGCATTGGGCCGACGTGCAGCCGGGAAGCCCGAACCTTGCCAAGCCGGGCGACGCGTTGCCGGTGACGATGGCACCGTCGATTGCGACGCGCGGCAGCCGTCCGGTGCTCGCGCTGGGGACGCCCGGGAGCTACGGCATCCCGCAAACCCAGGCCCAGGCTTATGTGCAGCACATCGAGTTCGGCCTTCCGCTGCAGCAGGCGATCGAGGCGCCGCGTTCACGGCTGTGGGACGGCCGCTTCATTCAGGCAGAGAACCGCATCGCGCCGGAGACCATCGCCGAACTGAAGCGCCGCGGCCACGAGATCGCGATTTTGGACACCGGATGGACCATGCTCTGCGGAGGCATGCAGGCCGTCGCGCTCGATCCGGTAACCGGCGTGATGACGGGTGCCGCCGATCCGAGGCGGGACGGGTATGTCATCGGCTTGTGAGCGGTCGCACATCGAGGCGAGCGCAGGCGGGCGCCGCCGATGCGCGCCGCGCCTGAATGCAACTAAGCCGACGGATGCAAGAGCCGGTTGATCTCGATGGTCAAATACAGCGCGTGGCTGGCTGCGTCTCGTTAACGAATCTATCACCGCCCAAGGCCAGCCCGGCCGTAACCGCCGGTTAACCATGCATATTTACGGTGTCGAAAGCCTCTGAACTGTGACTGTCAGTTGATTTCGAGTCGAGCCCATGGCGTTCGGTAGCCGCCCATCTCCGCGAAGCATCGTCCCGACGGAGCCAGCGGCTTCGTGGGAAGCGCCGCGGGCTGCGCGGACCAAACCTGGCGATGCGCCGGCGCTGATCAAGGGATCGCTGACCGTCTCCGGAGCGCTCTCTTTCCTGCGCGGGAACGGCCGGCGCATTCTGACGCTGGCGCTGGCGCTGTTTGCCCTCGGCGTCGTCGTTCTCATGGTTCTGCCGGTCCGGTATGCCGCGACGGCCCTGGTCGTGCTCGATCCCCGCGAGCTGCGTATCACCACGGAGCAAGATGTTTTGCCGGGCATCGGCCAGGACGCTGCGGCGCTTCAGAGCCAGATCGAGATCGCCAAATCGGACGGCTTTCTCCGCCCCCTGATCGAGCAGCTCAAGATCGCCGACGACGAGGATATCGCGGGCGGTCATACCGACATGACGCGCCTGCTCGAAAAATTCCGGAGCCGCCTCGAGATCACGCGCCGCGGGCTCACCTACGTCATTGCGGTTTCCTTCACCTCGAACCGCCCCGAGCGGGCCGCTTACTATGCCAACGCCATCGCCGAGGCATTTGTGGCGAGCCAAGGCCGCGTCCGCACCGAGGCCACCGACGAGGCCGCCGACTGGCTCAAGGACCGGCTGAAGGCATTGAACGAGCGCCTGCGCGCCTCGGAAGACGCAGTCGCCGCCTTCAGGCTCGAGCACAAGATCCTCAATGCCGGCAAGGATTCGACCACCCAGCAATTGCGGGTGACCGATCTCAATCAGCAGGTCTCCGCCGCACGTCTGCGCACCGAGGAAGCCAAGGCGCGCTACGAGCAGGTGCAGCGCGATCTCAAGGCCAATGTCGAAGGACCCGTGAAGCAGGATCTTCTGAGCATGCTGCGGGCGCAGCGCTCGACCCTGAATGACCAGATCGCGCAGAAGAAGGCGGTGTACGGCGAGCGCCATCCGGACCTTGCGATCTCCTACAGCCAGCTGGCCGATATCAACCGGCAGATCGACGTCGAGCGGAAGAAGAACATCGACACCGCCAAGTCTGAATATGAAGCCCAGCTGGAGCAGCAGAACGCGCTGGAGAAGCAGCTCAGGGCGGTCGAGATGCAGATGCTGGTCGACGGACAGGCGCTGGTGAAGCTGCAGGAGTTGCAACGCGACGCCGACGCCAACCGGAACATCTACGAGCAGTTCCTGTCGCGGTTCAAGACCACCAACGAGCAGCGCCAGCTGCAGGCGTCCCAGACCAAGATCGCTTCGCCCGCGATTCCGCCGCTGCGTTCGACGCGGCCGCCGTTCGCTTTGCTGCTGGCGGCGCTGGCGATCGGCTCGCTGCTGACGTCGACTGCTGCCGTTGCGGTGATGACGAGCCTGTCCGACCAGTCTGGGCCCACTGAAGCTGCCGTGCATGCCGCGGCGGGGGAGACGCAAGGCCGGCAAGTTCAGGCTCACGTCCAAATTCCGGCGGCTGCCGTGGGCCGGCCCGAGGCGATGCCGCGGCTTCCTGTCTGGGCCCGCATCCCCGATCTGGCGTCTGGGACCAACACCACCACCAACAACACCGTCTGGCAAAGGTCGGTTGCGGCCCCGCCCGAGCTCGATCTCGCTGCCTATCTGCGGCCGCTGCTGGAGCGGATCGATCGCGTGCCGGTGCGCGGCTGCAAGGTCGCCCTCGTGTTGTCGGTCGGGAAGAGCGCCGGCGGCAACACCGTCGCGCGCTCGCTCAATCGCGCCGCCGTGACGCGCGGCATGATGAGCGTATTGATCCGGCTGCAGGGGGAATTCGCAGGTCACCAGCCTCCGGTGACCGAATGGAATGACGGCTCGACCACCGCGGGACTTCAGTCGATCGACGAACTCCTGAGCGCCGGCCGCAGGGCCGATGCGAGGCCGGAGGACGATATTCGCTCAGAATTCGATCTGATCATCGTCCACGCCGGCAATCTCGCCTTGCAGCCCGACGCCATCGCGCTGGCGGCGCACGCCGATCTCATCGTGCTGGTGGCGCGCGCCGGCGAGCTCGGTTCGGCGGCGATGCGCCGGGTGACCGCGGCGCTGTCACGGTACGACACCGTGCCGACGGGGCTCGTCGTCAATTACACGCCTCTTGGCTCGCAAGCGCCGCACCCTGAAGGCGGCGCATTGGGCCTTGCGGTTTGACGATGACAGGCTCGCGCCGTCGTCTGCTGACTGCTGCGATGCTGCTGTCGATCTCGTCAGGCCCGCCGGTCTTCGCCAATGATTGTGTGCCTGTGCCGCAGACGGTTGCACCGGAGCGGCTTGCCGCGCTGGCCCGCGGCTTCAATGCCGACGGCTGGATCAACGGCGCGCCGCCAGGCCGCGAATTGCTGCAGCAATTGCGCAAGGCGGGAATGAGCCATGTCCGCCTGCCGGTGCCGGCCGAGCGCGTGATGCCTCGTTTCTCTGCGAAGGCCGAGCGCGACGAGACGCTGGGTGTGCTCGACCAGGCGCTGAAGCAGCTCATCGCGCTCGGCTATTCCATTTCCGTCGATCTTCATCCCGGCGAGCGCTTCAATCGCCTGCACAAGGAGGATCCGGACGCGGCGCTGGGGCAGATGCAGGAGGCCTGGAGCGTTCTTGCAGAGGTCATCCGGCCCTATCCTGCGAATCGCATCTTCGCCGAGCTGCTCAACGAGCCCGATGTCGACGCCGACAAATGGCAGACCGAGGTCGAGACGCTCGCCGCCTTCGTGCGCGGATTGCTTCCCAAGACAACCCTCGTCATAGGTCCGGTCAATTGGCAGCGTGCGGACTCGTTGCCGCGGTTCCGGCCGCTGTCGGATCCCGATGTCGTCTATGCCATCCACTTCTACGATCCCATGGTGTTCACCCATCAGGCCCATTGGGATGCGCAGGATCCGCTGCACGACATCATCGATCTGCCTTATCCGATCGACGCCGGCGATCCCAAAGTTCGGGCGCTGCGCCAGGATTTGCAGGATCGGGCCGCGACCAAGGCACTCGGCATGCTCGACATCGCGATTGCCGCCGCCAGGGACAGGCCGGGCGCCGACCGCTGGCTCGCGCCCGCGCTTCAATGGCAGCAGCAGTTTGCGCGGCCGATCATCATCAACGAATTCGGCGTGTTGAAAGCCGGTGCGCCCAGGCAGAGCCGGCTGCGCTGGCTGGCGGAAGTCACCGCTTATGCCCGCGACCATTGCTGGGGCTGGACGCATTGGGAGCTGGCGCAGGGCTTTGGCCTCGTCGACCGCAGCACCGGCAAGCCCGATTCCGACGTGATGCGGGCGCTGCTCAGCGGCGCGACCCGGCCCGGCCGGCGCTGAGGTTCCAGCGTTCCGCTATCGTTAACGAATCCTTACCCATCGCCCCGCTATCGTGATCGCCGCGCGATGCCAAAGGACGATCGATGAGCGCCGGGGATTTAACCCAGGATCAGAGCGTGCAGGCCCTGCTGCCGCCGGCCTGGCGCGAGCTGGTCGCGACATTTTGCATCGCCGTGGCGACGATCGGCTTTGCGCCGATCCTGCACCTCGCCAATCCAGCCCTGGCCATTGCCGTCGAGGTCCTCGTCGGCATCGCCATTATCTTGGCGGTTCCGACCTATGCGCCGGCGATCGCGATCTTCGTCCTGTTCTTCCAGAATCTGTTCGTCTCGATCCTGTCGCCGCTGGTCCCGCTGCCGTCCGATCTCGACTTCATCAAGGGCTATAACTTTCTCGTCTGCTCCGTCATGTGGCTGGCGACGTTCGGCCTCTACGTGCTGGGCCAGAGGAATCAATCGGCGGAGGTGAGCCGAATCATGCGCTGGGGCGTCGTCACCCTGGTCGTGGTGTCGCTGTATTTCGCGATCGGCTTCATCCAGGACGGGCAGCCGGCAGCGGTGTACTTGCGCAACATCGTGCTTCCGCTGTTCCTGTTTCAATTGGCGCTGCTGACGGCCGCGACTTATGAGGTGCGCATCACGCCGTTCCTGGTGACGCTCGCGGTCATCCTCATCTGTTGCGGCTATATCGAGCTCGCCTTTCGCGATGTCTGGCTGGCCATCACCAACGGCTATACGTTCTGGGGTTTCGACGAGCTGAAGGCGACCCATTCGGGCGTCTGGGAAGCCGAGATGCGGGCCACCGGCAACGTGCCCGTCACCCTCAAGGATCGTTTCAGCTTCGACTTTCTGAATACACCTCTGCTCGAAGGGTTCGGCCTGTCGAAGATGCTGCGCATCCACGGTCCGAACATGCACCCGATCAGCTTCGCCTACGGGATCGGCTTTCTCGGCCTGTTCCTGTTCTCGGTGGGGCGTCCGCTGCTGGCCCTCGCGGCCTTGCCGCTCCTGGTGTTCTGCAGCGTGAAGGGAGCGCTCATCGTCGTGGTGTTCGTGGCCGCGGCCTGGATCGCGACCCGGCTGCTTGGCGCGGTGGTGACGCTGTTGCTCGGCTTCCTCGGCTTGATCGCCTTTGCGATTCTGGCGATCCGCCTCGGCCTGCAGATCGGCGACTATCATGTCATTGGGCTGATGGGTGGCCTGGATGGATTCGTGCAGAGACCCTTCGGCCGAGGTCTCGGCATCGGCGGCAATTTGTCGGATAGTTATTTTTCCATCGATTGGAGCGCCGCGCAGGCGGCCGGGACGATCGATGGGGCGGTCGAAAGCGCGATCGGCGTGCTGCTCTACCAGATGGGCATCGGCGCCTTCGTGCCGCTTGCCTTCTATTTCGCGATGGCGCTCAAGGCCTGGCGTCTGTACGCGTCATCAGGATATCTGACGCAGGGTCTCGCCGGCTTCGGCGTCATGGTCGTGCTGCTCAACGGGTTGTTTCAGGAAGAGGCCTTGTTCGCGCCGCTGGCGCTGGGGCTGATGCTCTCGCTCACCGGCCTCGTCATCGGCAGCCATGTGAGGATGCAGACCGTCGCCCGCGAGGAGGCCGAGCTCGAGCGGCTCACCGGCTACCAACCGGTGACGTAGCTCGGCGTCGCTACGGCCGTCCCGCTTGGCGCGGTCCTTTGGGCTGCGACGCCATGCTGCGTGGCCGCTCCTCTGGCCCGTGCGCAGAGCGGAATCTTCGGCCGTTACGGCCACGTTTACCAATCACCGCAAGCAAATCGTAGCAGCGGCTTGGTATAGGCCTGCGACCGGGTGAGAAACATGCCGCTGCTCTACGTCCCGACCATCTACGTGCTGATGCTGGCAGTCATGGTGCTGCTCGGCGCGCTGACGTTTTTCGCGTGGCTGCAAAATCGTGCGGTTCGCGCCCTTGCCTGGTGGGGTGGCGCTGTGCTGGTGATGGCAGCCGCGCTTGGCCTGCTCTGCCTGCGCGGGGTGATCCCGGATGTCTATTCGGTCGATCTCGCCTACGTCTTCCTGTTCACCGCCTGCGCTCTGATGCTGGAGGGCGCGCGTTGCTTCGAAGGCCGGCGGGCGAGCCCCCTTCTTCTGGTTGCTGGCGCGGTGACGTGGATCGCGGCCTGTCAGATCCCGGCACTGTACGAGTCCGCCGCGGCGCGTATGATCATCGTCTCGGCTGCCATAGGCTCCTATTCCCTCGGCTGCGCCTACGTGCTGTGGACCGGCCGCGCCGAGCCGCTACTGTCGCGATGGCCGCTGATCGTGCTGACTGCGTTCGGCGGCGGCCTGTTTCTCGTGCGCATTCCGCTCTCCGTTGCGCATCCGCTCGCAGCGACGCCGGTTACGAGCTTCGAGGCACTGCAATCGTTCTGGTTCGCGATCGTAAGCACATTCACCCTGCTCTTCATCATCGCCATCAACTATCTGTTTCTCGCACTCACCAAGGAACGGAGCGAGCTCGTGCACAAGCGTGCCTCGATGACGGACGCGTTGACCGGTCTCGCCAACCGCCGCGCTTTCCTGCAATTCGGCGAGCAATGTCTGAAGGCGCCCGCGAACGGGACGATCGCGTTCCTGCTGTTCGATCTCGACTTGTTCAAATCGATCAACGACACCCATGGCCATGCGATGGGCGACCGCGTGCTGCGGTTGTTCGCACAGACGTTGTCCGCCAATCTGCCGCGAGGCGGCGTTGCGGGCCGGCTCGGCGGCGAGGAGTTCGCCGCGATCGTCAATGCACCCGACCGGCAGGCGGCGATCGCGGCCGCCGAGCGCGTGCGTGAGAGCTTTGCGGCGGTAGCCGGCGTCGTGGACGGGGTCGTGGTCGCAGCCACGGTCAGCGTCGGCCTCGCACATGCGGACAGTGAGCCCACCGGCATCGAGGCACTCTGCGAGCGCGCCGACAGGGCGCTCTACACGGCGAAGGCCCTCGGCCGCAACCGGGTCGAGAGCGCGGTGGACGAACTCGTTCCGCTCGTGCCCGATGCGTCTGCGGAGCATCGGATCCCGTCCTCCAAGCACGCGCGAGCCGCATCGAAGCGGGCAGCAGCCTGACCCTGAAATCTGCCTCGCACACAGGCGCGTCCAATCGCGCTGGAGCGTGGCGCATAGGCACGTGATGCCGACATTGGCTTAAGTCGTCCCGATCATCGCATTGTCATGCTTCGGTCATCTTAGCTGCATCGTACGTTGCTCTTTTCCCCGTGCGCCGGAGCCTCTTCGTTCCGATGACATCGGAAAAGCGCTCTGGGGAGAGCTGACATGCAACTGATCAAGACGATTTCGGCTGACCGCCGGCTGGTCCTCAAGGGCCTCGCGGCAGCAGCCGTGGCGCCCGTTGCGGTGCCGGCGATGGCGGCCGAGGGGCTTCCGGCGCAGCCGACCGGAACGGCCGCCGCGATCGCCACCGACAAGGCCTATTGGGCGGCCGTGAAAGGGCTCTATGCCGTGACGTCCGATGTCGTCAATTTCGAGAACGGCTATTGGGGCATTATGACTGAACCCGTGCGGCGCGAATTCATCCGCCAGTCCGACATGATCAACTATCAGAACACCTACTACGCGCGGCAGCGCGCCGGCGCGGATTTCGAGGCCGTGCGCGCCAAGGTGGCGGAGGCGGTCGGCGCCGCGGTGGAGGAGATCGCGCTCACGCGCGGCGCGACCGAAGCGCTGCAGCTTCTCATCGGCGGCTACAACAGGCTGAAGCCCGGCGACGGCGTGCTCTATGCCGATCTCGACTATGATTCGATGCAGTATGCGATGAACGCGCTTCGTGCGCGCCGCGGCGTCGACGTGGTCAAGTTCGACATGCCGGAGCCCGCCACCCGCCAGGCGGTGCTCGACGCCTATGCCCGCGCCATCGAGGCCAACCCGAAGACGAGGCTTCTGCTCCTGACCCATGTCAGCCACCGCACCGGCTTGGTGATGCCGGTCGCCGAGATCGCCCGCATGGCGAAGGCCAAGGGCATCGACACCATCGTCGACGCCGCCCATTCTTGGGGACAGATCGACTTCAGGGTGAGTGAGCTCGAGGCCGATTTCGTCGGCTTCAATCTGCACAAATGGATCGGCGCACCGCTCGGCGTCGGCTTCCTCTACATCAGGAAGGACCGCCTCGCGGCCATCGATCGCAACATGGGCGACGAGGATTTTGCCGAGACCGATATCCGCTCGCGGGTTCACACCGGCACGGTCAATTTCGCGACCGTGCTGACGGTGCCGACGGCGCTGGCGCAGCATCAGCAGATCGGCGCCGCGGCAAAGCAGGCCCGCCTGCGCCATCTGCGCGACTATTGGGTGAGCCGGGTCCGCGGATTCAAGGACATCGAGATCCTGACGCCGGACGAAGTCGGCTCATACGGCGCGATCACCTCGTTCCGCCTCGCCGGCAGGACCAGCAAGGCCGACAACGAGGCCATCGTGGTGAAGCTCCGCGACAGCCACAAGATCATGACGGTGCGCCGGGCCGGCGTCGCCAAAGGCCAATGCATCCGCGTGACGCCCGCGCTGTTCACCGACGAGGCCGATCTCGATCGCCTCGTCGAGGCGCTGGCGGTCATCACGGGGACGAAGACGGGGTGAAGTTGCGCGGGGGAGGGGCGAGACCGCGAAGCGGTCGTCTCGAAGGACGAGGCACGCCCTCGGGCTGCTCAAAAACTCACGTACGATTGTCGTGCCCGACGGCGCCAGTCGCCTCACCGCCACCCCAGCGCCGGCGCCACGTGCGTCAGGATCGCCTCGATCGCATGCGCGCAATAGGCGACGCCGAGCTGGTTGGGAATCGTCAGCAGCAGCGTGTCCGCCTCGGCAATCGCCTCGTCCTGGCGCAGCTGCTCAATCAGCACGTCCGGCTCGGCGGCATAACTCCGGCCGAAGATCGCGCGGGTCTGCGGGTCGATGAAGCCGATCTGGTCTTCGCCGCCGCGCTCGCCGCCGAAATAGGCGCGGTCGCGATCGTTCATCAGCGCAAAGATGCTGCGACTGACGGACACGCGGGGCTCACGGGTGTGGCCGGCCTCCTTCCACGCCGCGCGAAAGCTACGGATCTGCGCGGCCTGCTGCACGTGAAAGGCCTCGCCGGTCTCGTCGTTCTTCAATGTCGAACTCTGCAAATTCATGCCGAGCTTCGCCGCCCACACCGCCGTCGCGTTCGAGCCGGCGCCCCACCAGATCCGTTCGCGCAAGCCTTGCGCATGCGGCTCCAGACGCAACAGCCCGGGCGGATTTGGAAACATCGGCTGCGGATTGGGCTCGGCAAACCCTTCGCCGCGCAAGAGGTCGAGGAAGACCTCCGCGTGTCGCCGCCCCATGTCGGCATCGCTCTGGCCCTCGGCCGGGCGATAACCGAAATAGCGCCAACCGTCGATCACCTGCTCGGGCGAGCCGCGGCTGATGCCGAGCTGCAGCCGGCCGCCGGCGATGAGATCGGCGCTTCCCGCGTCCTCCACCATGTAAAGCGGGTTCTCGTAGCGCATGTCGATCACGGCCGTGCCGATCTCGATCCTGCTGGTCTTCGCGCCGACAGCCGCAAGCAGCGGAAAGGGCGAGGCGAGCTGCCGCGCGAAATGATGCACGCGGAAATAGGCGCCGTCGGCCCCTAACTGCTCCGCCGCGACCGCGAGCTCGATCGATTGCAGCAGCGTGTCCGCGGCCGAGCGGGTCTGCGACTGCGGCGAGGGCGTCCAGTGCCCGAAGGAGAGGAATCCGATTTTTTTCATGAGGGCAACGTATGGCTGATCGGAAGCGTTTGCGAGACGCTGGCCGAGGGAAAGATGGCAACATGGGGTGTCCTCGTAGGTCTCCGCCCGCGCCGGGCACCGTCAAAGCGAAAATTCTCGTTATCAACGGTGCGGACAAACCCCTCGTGAAGCGCGGGCAGATTCGATGCAGCGAAGGCCGACTATCGGATCATCGAATATCATGGCGCTGTGCATGCGTTCACCAACCCCGAAGCCACCGAGCTTGGCAAGAAGTTCAACCTGCCGCTTAGATACGACGCCAAGGCTGATCACGAAGCGAAGGCCGAAGCTGCCAAGCTCTTTGCTGCGGACCTACAAAAATGAACATCCACATGGGTGGGCTATACTGCGGAACGATCGACAGCTCGTTTAGACGCGAGATGAGGCTACAGCTTCGCTCCTGGCACCTTGCGTCGGGCCAGATCGACGAATCCGCTTCTGGCCCCAGAGCAGAGTCGGATAAATCTCGCGTCCGACACGAGCGCGTGGCACTACCAGCCATTTACTACGCGCAATGTGTCGCGCTTCTTCACATATAATCTGCCTATGCTGCCGTTGGCAGCACAATGAGCCGCAGAGCGACCTCACAAAGATCACTCCGATTTTTTGATGCCCATGCTCCCGTTCGCGCAAGCAGCGCAAAAAAGCAGAGCCTCCTCGGTCCCGATTTGGACACTGAGGAGGATCTCGTTTTGCCCCGCGGAGGCTGGAAAGCGCGACCGCGCTACCGACCTGGGGAGACTTTGGCCAGCACTGTAGTCGTTCGGTCGGCGCTGCTGGGTTCCTGTTGGCGCGAGGCCAAGGCGGGGGACGAAATGCCAGCCGCCGAGAACGCCTGTTCGGCGTTGGCCGGACCCAGCACCATGAACTGGTGCGGCGTGATCGGAAAGCCCACGACTTCATAAGTCGGCAGTTCCGCCGCCGTGGCTGCCATGCCACTCATCACGAAGGTTGCGGCGGCTGCGATTGACATTCGATACCTCATGGTAGTCTCCGTTCGCTGATGCTTGTCCCTGACCTCGCAGCCAGACTAGCTGCCTGCCGCAATGGACCTGTCGGCGCGAGCGTGATAAATTCGCAAAATCGTCGGACCGGGTGTTTTTGCACCCCGAGCAAAAGGGCCGGCGGAATGGCGAAGGCGAGCCTCGCAGTTCTCGGCAGTTTCCGGCTCCAGATGGACACCGGAGAGCCCATCCCTTTGGCCACCAAAAAGACGGCAGCCCTGTTGGCCTATCTGGCACTGCACGCGCCCGAGGCACAGGCGCGATCAAAGCTTGCGGCGCTGTTATGGGGCGACCACGACGAGCCGCAGGCCCGCGACAGTCTGCGACAGTCGCTGAGCCTTTTGCGCAAGGCATTGTCACACGCAGGTCCCGGCGCGTTGACTGCTCATGAGGACACAATCAGCCTTGCGCCGGCCGCTCTGGAGACCGACGCAAGGGCGTTCGAGAATCTCATCGCGAAACCGGAGGCCGAGGACCTGGAGCGGGCTATGGGCCTTTATCGCGGCGAATTCCTTGACGGTTTTCACGTCTCCGCGCCGGAGTTTGAAAGTTGGGCCGCAGCGGAACGTCAGCGGTTCCGTGAACTCGCTTTGGAGGGCATGGCGAAGCTGCTCGATCATCACCTGTCCGCTGGAGCGATCGAGCGCGGCATTCACATTGCAACACGGCTGCTTGCCGCAGATCCCTTGCAGGAGCGTGTTCATCGCTCTCTGATGGAGCTGTATGCGCGGCAGGGCAGGCAGGGCGCAGCGCTCCGCCAATATCGCACCTGCGCCGAGCTACTATCCAGGGAATTAGGAATCGAGCCCGACGCGCAGACCAAGACATTGCACCGCCAGCTCCTGCGAGAGTGGAACCGAACGCAGCCCAGAGTCTCTGTGGCGGGCCGATCGGTGCGAGAGGGCCCCGGCAGCGGGCTTGCCGATGACTTGGGAGCCACGAGAGGCTTGAACAAAAGTATTTCGCCATCACTACATGCGAATGCCGCGCCGGGTAATTTACCCGTGCAGACAACGAGCTTTCTCGGGCGCGACAGGGATCTCGCCAAAGCTAGCGGGATCCTTTCCGGCGCGCGGCTGGTCACGCTGACCGGCCCCGGCGGAATCGGCAAGACACGGCTCGCACTCCAGCTTGCGGCGACGATGCACGACAACTATCCGGATGGCACATGGCTGGTGGAGCTTGCCGCTTTCGATGATCCCAATGCGACCGGTCACGCCGTCGCCGACGTCTTCGGCATCACGCAGCAAGCTGGCAAGACGATCGAGCAAAGCGTCGCCAATGCGCTTGCCGGACGAAGCCTGCTTCTCATTCTCGACAATTGCGAGCACTTGATCGATGCGATAGCCGGCCTTGCACGGGAGATCCTGTCAACATGCCCGCATGTCAGCCTGCTGGCGACCAGCCGGGAGACGCTGATGGTCGACGGCGAGCGGACCTACCCGGTGCGTCCCCTCGAGTGCGGCGACGGAATCGATGCGCCAGCGGTGGAGCTGTTCGTGGAGCGCGCGCGGTTCGTGGAACCACACTTCGAACTCAATGGTGACGCTGACACGATCTGTGAAATATGCCGCCGCCTTGATGGGATTCCCTTGGCCATCGAGCTCGCAGCCGCCCGAACGCGGGCAATGAGTCCCACTCAGATCCGCGATCGGCTGCATGAACGCTTCCGCCTGCTCACCAGCGGGTCGCGACACGTCTTGAAGCGACATCAGACGCTGCGCCACGCCGTCGAATGGTCGTATGACCTGTTGTCGTCATCCGAGCAGGCCGTGCTTTCGCGCGCATCGGTATTTTCCGGAGGTTTCGGGCTGGAGGCTGCCGAGCGCATCTGTAGCGGCGGCGACATCGCGGCTGCCGATGTTCTCTATCTTCTCGACTCGTTGGTACGAAAATCGCTGCTCAGCGCCAAACGAGTCGGGAATACAATTCGCTACAGCCAGCTCGAAACGATCAGACAGTTTGCCGAGGAGCGGCTCGCGATGCTGGTTGAAATTGAGGTGGTTCGGGGACGCCATGCGCAATTTTTTGCGGAGGATGCCGAGGCGCACCACAGGATTTGGCGAAGCCCGCAGCAACTGATGGCCTATGCCTGGCTCGATCAGGAGGTGGACAATTTGCGCGCGGCGTTTCGGTGGGCGTGCAGCCAGGATGATATCGATGTTGCGGCCCGGATCGCATCCAGGGTCCCGAGCATGGCGGTCCTCCGCGTGCGCAGCGAACCGCTCAATTGGCCGACAGAGATTGTCGATGCGGCACGGCGCGTCGGCCATCGACGGCTCGGTGCCCTGCTGACCTACGCCGCAAAAAGGGCGTGGAACCTGGGACGTGTTCAAGAGGCGACGCTCTACGCCGAGGAAGCGATAGGGCTGATAGGCAATGCCAACTTTGATCCGCCGGTCTGGGCGTTCGCGGTTCTGGCCATGATTGCGTCCCGACAGGGCAATGCGGAAAGCGCTGTCAAATTTGCGCGTGCCGGCGCCGAGCACCCGGCGGACCGGCGCGAGCGGCAATGCCTGGCGACGCTTCCCTTCTACCTCGCAATGGCCGGCGCACATGACGAGGCGATGGCGATCGCCGATGACATTGTTGACAAGGTTGCGGCTGCACGAACTCCGAGTTCGCTCATCGCGGCGCTGTTTTCCAAGGGAAGAGCATTTAGCAAGGCCAACCCAGGGCGTGCCCTGGATGCGTTCGAGACGGCCCTTGCTCATGCAAGGACATCCGGTAACCGCTACTGGGAGATCGTCATCATCCCCGCCGTCGCGGAGTTGCAGGTGCGGAGCGGCGATCCGGGCAAGACGCTGCGAACCCTGCCGCGAATGCTCGAAATCTGGGGCCAATCGACGGAGATAGGACTTGCAACTCTCACCTTAGCTACCCTCATTCTGCTGTTTGAGCGACTTGGACACCCGGCGGTCGCGGCCACGCTCAGCGGCGCCCTCTCCCAAATGATCCCATCGACCAGCTTTTTCCAAGAACTGCCTGACACCCTTGCCCGCGTTCGTCATGTGCTGGGGGATAGCTCCTTCGAGAAGGCTAAAGCGCGCGGTGCCGCGATGACTCATCGCGAAATGGTCGATTACGCAGCCGATCGGGTCGAAAATGCGCTGAGTACACTGGGCGCATCAACCGCCAAACATCAACACTAGCGGTTGAGAAAGCAGTGACGTCTCAGGCGTAGGCCATCCAGCCGCGGAATGTGAAGCCGATGTAGAACAGGATTGGGTCCGAGAAGCCAGCCTCGCGCCCAAAATCGCCTCATCCTGCGCGGGCTCCAGAATTTCCAGATGGTTGGTGACGTCCCGCGCGGCCGCCGCCTTGTCGGGCGGCAAATCCTGCTGGTCTTCGCGCCGACAGCCGCCAGCAGCGGAAAGGGCGAGGCCAGCTGGCGCGCGAAATGATGCGCGCGCAAATAGGCGTCGTCGGCCCCTAACTGCTCCGCCGCGACCGCAAGCTCGATCGATTGCAGCAGCGTGTCCGCGGCCGAGCGGGTCTGCGACTGCGGCGAGGGCGTCCAGTGCCCGAAGGAGAGGAATCCGATTTTTTTCATGGGCGTCATTTAATGATGGGTGGGACGGCGTCAACCACCTGCACGGATGCCGCCGCTCTCTGACGAGGCAATTGCAAAATGTTCGGCGCGCTCGACCAGGAGGTTCAGAAAGCTTCGCGCGCGCGGCGACATCCAGTGCGTCTCCGGATAGACCGCATGCAGGGGCAGGGCGGCGATCGTATAGTCCGGAAGCACATGCTCGAGCTCGCCGCTGCGAAGTCCGTCCGCCGCATTCCAGTCGGGCAGGATGGCGATGCCGAGATGATGCATCGTCGCCTCCTGCATCGCATCGGCATCGTCGACGTGAATGGGACCGTTGATCGATGCCACGTGTCGGCCGTGCTCGGACTCGAAGGCCCATTGGTGTGCCGGCGACATCCTGGAATAGACGATGCATTGGTGTGAGCTGAGGTCATCGGGTGTCCGTGGCATCGGACGCCCGTGCAGATAGGTGGGTGTCGCAACCAAATGGCGCTGCACGGTGCCGAGCCGGCGGGCGACCAATGTGCTTGCCTCCAGATGTCCAATCCGCAAGGCAAGCTCGATGCCCTCTTCCACCAGGTTGACGAAGCGCTCGCTGAAGCGGATGTCGACCCGGACCTCCGGATAATTGCGCACATATTCGGCGATGACGGGCATCATGTAGCGTCGTCCGAACGACGACGGCACGCCGATCCTGAGCGTGCCCGTCGGGCGCGGCGCCGCTTCTTCGACACTCGACCGCGCCATGTCGAAGCTGCCGAGGATCTGGCGCGCGAGATCGTAGATGCGGTGTGCCTCGGCTGTCGGCTTGAGCGTGCGGGTCGTGCGCAAAAATAGCTGCGTGCCGAACTCGCTCTCCAGCATCGCGATGCGCTTGCTGATCGCGGGCTGGCCGATCCCGAGCTCCTTGGCCGCCGCCGAGAAGCTGCCGCCCTCAAGGGTGCGAACGAAGGCGCGCAGGCAGTCGATCCGGTCCATGATCTATTCCGATCCGGAATAAATTATATCCCAGTTATTCCGTAGTGCGCAACAAGATGGGCCGGTAGGCTTCCTGAAAACACGCGATCACAACGCAGCAAACAGGGGAGGAAGACCACGTGGCACGCAACGTCGGAATCGTCGGGGCCGGGATCGCCGGCCTGCATCTCGCGCTTTTCCTGCAGAAGCATGGCGTGGACGCCACCGTCATCACCGATCGGCCGCCCGAGGATTACCGCAACATCCGGCTGCTCAACACCGTCGCGCATCATCACGTGACGATCGCGCGCGAGGACTATCTCGGCGTCAACCACTGGGCCGACCCCAAAGATCACTATTACTACCATGATCACGTCTTCAATTTCCCGCAGCCCCTGAGCTTTCGCGGCAATTTCTCGAAACCGAGCCGCGCCGTCGACTACCGGATCTATCTTCCTGCCTTGATGAACGACTTCGTCAGCCGGGGCGGCAGGATCGAATATCGCCGCATCGAGGAGCGCGACATCCGTCCGCTGGTCGCGCGCTTCGATCTCCTGGTCGTGTCGACCGGCAAGGGTCCGCTGGGCCAGCTCTTCACTTACCGGCCGGAGCACACGCCCTATTCGCAGCCGCAACGGCGGCTGTGCGTCGGGCTCTACACCGGTGTGCGGCAGCCCGATCCCATGAACGTCACGCTGTCGGTCTCGCCCGGGCATGGCGAGATGATCGTGATCCCGACCATCACCTTCGGCGGCATCGCCAACGCGCTGCTGATGGAGAATGTGCCGGGAGGCGACATGGAGGAGCTGGCGACGCTCAGCTACGACGACAATCCAAAGCACTTCCTGAAGGTGCTGCTGGGCAAGCTGGAGAAGCACCACCCGACCACCTACGACCGTATCGATACCGCGCGCTTCGACCTGGCGCAGCCGCAGGACCTCCTGCAAGGCGGCGTGGTGCCGACGGTGCGCAATACGATGGTCGAATTCGACGACGGCAAATGCGCGATCGCGCTCGGCGACGTTCATGCGATCGTCGATCCCATGATGGGGCAGGGGGCCAACGTCGCCTCCTATGCGGCCTTCGTGCTCGGCGAGGAGATCGTAAACGCCGACGCGCTCGACGCGCGCCTCTGCGAGAAGATCGATTTGAAACGGCAAGACCGCGTGCTTGCGGCCTCGCGCTGGACCAACGTCATGCTGCAGCCGCCGACGGAAGCGCTGGGCATGCTGATCGGTGCGATGAGCCAGAATCCGGCGCTGGCCAACGAGTTCACCGAAAACTTCAACTATCCGGACCGGCAGTGGGACCGCATTTCCACGCCGCAGCGCATCCAGGCCTGGATCGAACGCATGTCGGCGCCGCCAGAGCCCGTCAGGGCGATTGCGTGAGGACCGATGCGAGCGGAGACTGAGATGCCGCGCGCCAATCCGGCCTCGTTCCGCGAAGCCGCATCGCGCTTTGCGACCGGCGTCGCGGTGCTGACTGCGCTGGACGAGCACGGCCGCGTCTGCGGCATGACCGCGAACAGCTTCGTCACCGTGAGCCTGTCGCCGCCGACCGTGCTGGTCTCGGTGATGGCGGGGCGGATGCACCGGGCAATCTCCGCGACCGGCCGTTACTGCGTCAACGTCCTGCCGGACCACGGCCGGGATCTGTCGCGGCATTTCGCCAGCCAGCCGAACACCGGCGCCAGTCCGGATTACGACATCGTGGATGGCCTGCCCCGCCTTTCGGGATGCATCGCCTACTTCGCCTGCGAGGTCACGCGACACGTCGATGTCAGCGATCACACGCTGATCATCGCCGAAGTCTCGAGCTGCGACCATGGCGACACCACGCCGCTGGTGTTCTTTTCCAGCCGGTATCATCTCGGCCCCGGCGTCCCCGTCGATCGGTGACGCGCCTCACGCGTAGATCACCCGGCCGCGGAAAGTGAGCGCGGTATAGAACAGGGTCGGGTCGGAGAAACCGGTCTCGCGCAAGATCGCCTCGTCGAGGGAAAGATGGCGTCAAGGCGTGCACCCGTAAGCGCACCACGCAACGAAGTCAGATCGTTCGACTCGATCTGCCATGCCCAGACGCGCCCTCAGATCTCGCAGCCGGTCACATTCAAAGCCTTGAGCAAGCCGCCGAACGCCTTGAGCCGACAGGGTTCGGTCTCGCTGACAGCCTTTGCGCGCTGAACATTGGCGGTTCGCTTGACGACAATTGGCTTTGGCTTTGGCTTTGGCTTGGGAGGTTCGGCGGTCGCGGTCAGCTTCGGTTTGCTTCGATGACGGACGATCGGTTCCAGCGCGGACGAACCGACATGGACGTTTTGCGGAGCAACGGGGTTTTCGACTGAAGCTGCCTCTGTCGGCATCGCGCTGCTCACAGCGGCAATTTCGAGGCGATCGGCCTTCGCCAACGCATCATGCGGAGCAGGGATGCCTGCGTCATGCGCGGCGGGCGGCTGGGCCATCGCGACGGTGCGGCGCGGTGGAGCGCTCAGCTCCATGGCCGACAGCATTCCCACACTCAACAGGATGAGGAGGCCCAACAACGCCATTCTCAGCATAACGCGCCTCTCACCTGGCTTAGTGCCGCTGAAAATCCTCCGCTGCAATGAGGCAACTTTGCCGGCGGCTGCCGGCTCGCGAGGAATCATTTGCCGACAGGGTTAACGTCGGTGATGTTCCTGCACGTGCCGAAAGTGCCGCCGCTTACGTGTGGCTTCCGCGCGCAGACCGTCCCTGGCCACAGTCTGTTCGGCCCTGAACTGAACATCACGAGAGCCATAGTCATGTCTGCTGTTTTGAGGGAAACCGGACACCGCCTGACCCATCGGCCGACAGCTGCTTTTGGACCGGAAGCGGACAATTAGGTGGGGTCCTGGTCAGGGCATTGGGCCGCGGCCTGATACCCGGCGAAGCGGCGACGATCTCAGGCCCGGTCTTCGCCAGCTTCACCGGGCCACGCCGAAGCGGGTCGCATCGCCCGTTTCATTTAACGCGCCGGCAGAACCAAACGCGAGTTCAGGCTGGATCGATAGAAAAGATATCGTCGGCTTCGAGACGCATGGCGTCGCGGCATTCGCACGCGACCGCTGCGAGCCGCGATGGGTCGATCTCGATTTCGCCTCGCCGTTCAGATCTGATCGCTCCGGAAGCGCGCAGATTGTGCATCAGGAGCGTCACCGTCGTCCGTCGCACGCCCAGTATTTGCGAAAGCGTCTCCTGGGTGAGCGGGAGGACGTCGTGGTCGACGCGGTCGCGAAGATGGAGCAGCCAGCGTGCCATGCGGGCTTGGACCGGATGCAGCGCATTGCAGGCTCCGCCGATTTGTAGCTGTATCAGCATCGCCTTGAAGTGAAGCTGGACAGCGTGGCGGATCGCGGGGCTCCGGCTAAAAGCCGCGTGGAAACGCGATGCGGGGATCCGCGAGGCGGTGCCGGCGGCACGAACGATGGCGGTAACGGCCGCAGGGGACGGCCCCAGCACGGAAAGAGTGCCTACTGCTCCCTCGCGCCCTATCGCAGCGCTGGCGACCGTCTGCCCGTTCGCCATCTCGATCATCACCGAAATGGCGCCACTATGAGGGAACAGGACATGCTCGGTCTGCTCACCCGCCCGCGAGATGACCGCGTCCCGATCGAGCGCGACCATCTCTAGGTCTGATGCCAGCAGACCGAGATCTGCCACCGGTAGTGCTGCGAGAAGTCGGTTCTCAATTCCGCCGGGATGCGTCACCGTAGCCCACCGCGAACAACATTTCGAGCGGCATAGGACGGCAAACTCGAACTTTGTTTGAAACCGAGTACACTTCGCGCTGCGAAATCCAAGTCAGCTGCGGAAGCTCTCAATCTCAAAAATAAAACTCCAAACACGCGCGACCGTGAGGCGACGTTTTATCTTGCGCCATCATTGATGGACTTAGATTCAAGCGCCACGCGGCACAATTGCAAAATGCGTATGGGTAACACCATAGGGGGTTCCAATTTCCGGAGCGCGGCAAACGCTACGGTGAGAGAGTTGCGCGAACCATGCCTCTCACTGCGATCGGTGCACGATGAGCACAAGCTACTGGAAGCGGGCATTTAGGAATTCCGCCGGCACACTGGCGGACGCTTGCTCTATCGGCCGCATAGCCGCTTGGGTGCCACGTCATCGACTTTCAAAATGATCACGTCGCAGCCCCCGGAGCTTGCTGTCGACCGCGACGTTGAACAACGCCAGATCACGGATTCGATCCTCAACCTGAAGCTTGGTCCGGATCGACCAAACGTGCTTCGGGCGGAGTGGCGGCTTCGCACCAATGATCTTCCCCTTGTTCCACGGGACGCTGTTGGACGCTCTCTGCAGTGCTCATGATGACCTCCTCAGTTAACGAGGCCGATCACCTTTGAACCTGTAATCTCTGAATCTACGTCGGCTTCCGGCTGCATCAAACCCGATCGTCGCGGACTGCTGAACATCGAGCGGGCGCACCCCAACGCGGCTGGCACCGGGCTCCTTTTCAATGCTTACCCCGAGCAGGGAACTTCCCACCCCCTGCGATATCCCCGTTATGCACAGTCACTCCCCGACATACCTTCGTTTGAATTGACAATCTCAAAAAAAGTTTGAGCGAGAGTCACAAACCGAACCGACATTTCCGCTTCTCGCAGCACAAAGTCGTATCGGGTCGGGGCTAGATCAAGGCTCATCCAAAATCTGTCGAACACAGAGCGTGAGCTCTCGTGACGCAAGCGAGCGTTGCGAGGAATGCTTTCGCTTGAGAAAGGGAATGTTGCGTGAGTGAAAGCGAAATGAAAATGCCGCCGAACGGAACGAACGTTTTCGAGATGCCATGGCTGGATTTCTCGAAGGTCGTGTTTCCTGGCATGGGGCGCGAGCTTGCCGAGCAAGGTCTCGCCCGCGCACGGGAAGGCTGCGAGAAGATCAAGGCCGCATCGGAAGAGATGACGCAGGCGCTGCGTGAGACCTATTCGAGCAATGCGAGATGCACGACCGACTACGGGCTCAAGCTGTTCGAAATCTCAAACGCCAATGCGGCTTCTGCGCTCGATTTCTTCGTCCATCTGTTCGGCAGCAAGTCAGCCACCGATGCCTATGCATTGTCGGCGGCGCAAGCGCGCAAGGTGTTCGACACCGCCTCTGAGCAGAACAAGGAATTGTGGGCGCTTGCCCAGAAGGTCGCGACGGAAACGGGTGAGCCGATCAGGAAGCACTTCACCAGGGGCCTCCACCAAGACGGCTAAGAAAGCGCGCTTTCATGTACGGATTCGTTTGAAGAGGATCCGGCTGGTTGGAACACGCCCAGCTGAGCGAGCACGCCCCACTGCCCATGCTCGATCAACAAGGTGCGCGATGCCCCCCAAGTACCCCGCACTGACGAGAGGCGCATTTCAACCGGCCGGGCTTTTCTGCAAACTACAACAAAGACAAATCGCAAGGGAGGGCAACGTGGGAATGGTCATGGTCAAATGTCCGCAAACCGGGCACGCGATTCCCACCGGAATCAAGTCTGATCTCGAGAGCTTTGGACGCCGCGCGGTGTTTTTCTCGCGCACCCGTTGTCCGATCTGCCGCACCGATCACCCGTGGTTCGCGCGAGAAGCCTGGGTCGACGAGCCGGGCATCCGGACCGCGCCGTCGTAGCGCAGGCTTCCCGGAAGTACCCCAACGGCGAACGGATTTGTTGACCTTGTCTCGGTCCCGGCGGCCTTTAGGCGCAAGCTGCATGACCGGTTCATGGATTTCAGCCGCGGCAAGATGTGAGACATTCATGAACCCTCTATCAACGAGCGACGTACTCCTTACGGCCGCGATCATGAGCGTCACTTGCCTGGCCGAGATCGGGCTCTTTATTCTGATTGGAATGCTTTGAAAGGAACGGGCGATCTGGGCAGGCGCCCAGCCGATCCGAGCTCTAGGACTCCGCAAGCTTGACAGCGGGGAACTGCAGACATCACCCGAGGCCGCAGAAAGGCCAAAAGGACTGCCAATTTTCTCCAGCCTTTCTCCCTACGAATCGCGCTGATCAGCCCATAAGATGGCGCGAGCTTGGAGCGATCGCGATCCGCCCCTCATCATGAGGAGGAACGTCGAGATCATTGACTGCATTGAGTAGTCGAGCGCCTTGAACAGTCGCCTCCAGCCTCAGGAGCGAACGGTGTCGAGATCACCGGTTTCGAAGGACGAACTTGAGCGAATTGCGCTGCAAGAGATCCGGAGTTTTCCAGGCACAGAAAAGGTTGTCTCCATCGAAGTTGAGTTCGGGCCAGATTACCGACCCGGCACCACAGAGTGGAGGCTGCATGTCGTCGCACAGGAAGGCTGCGATCTTGCGCGCGTTCAATACGCAGCAAAGACGACCAACGACCGGCTCAAACGTCGCTATGATATCCGATCAAACTGACCGGACTGCTCTACATCAAGCCGATTGCTCGGCCGGAGTAGAGACCACATCGGCCCCAGCCCGGAGGTTTTTCCGGATCGAAAAAGAGCTGGAACCGAGGGCAGAACCGCCGTGGCCTGTGTCGCGGGCTAATGAATCGTGACTGCACGCCCGGGGCGTATCCGGCTTTGCATGATGCTCGGCCGGTTGGCGAAGCCGTGCCGCCTCAAGCGTAGGCCACCCAGCCGCGGAACGTGAACCCGGTATAGAACAGGGTCGGCTCGGAGAAGCCGGCCTCACGCAAGATCGCTTCGTCCTGCGCGGGCGTGAGGATTTCCAGATGATTGGTGACGGCGTTCCGCGCGGCCGCGGCCTGCTCGGGCTCGACGCCGGAGGCGGCCAGGAACGCGGAGTACCGCGACAGCCAGAGCGGACGTTCCTCATCGCCATCGGGCGCGCTCAAATGCGCGACCACGAAGGGCGCGCGCGGCTTCAGCCGGCGGCGAACCTCCGAGGCGATGCGGCGTCGCTCCGCGACATCGACGAAGTGCAGCGTCAGCAGGCAGCTGGCCCCGTCGAACGGTCCGTCCGGTGCATCGTCGATATAGCCCTGGTGAAGACGCGCGTGCGATGCGAGCGGGCCCAGGGTCTGCCCGGCGAGCGCCAGCATCGCCGCGGAGGGGTCCACGCCGTCGAAGCTCCAGCGCGGCTGCGCTTGCGCAAACGTCTTCAACTCGAGGCCGCCGCCGGCGCCGAGCACGAGGATGCGCGCATCGTCACGCGCACGCTCGGCCAGCAGGATCGCCGCCATCGACAGCATGGCATTGTAGCCGGGCACGAAGCGTGGTGGGCCTTCCGTGTATCGCGCCACGGCCTGCGGATCGGAGAACATGGTTTGAATGTCGGTCATGATGTTGTCCTTGCCGAATGGGCCGATCACGCACCATGGGCGCGCATGCCTTGAAGCTTGCGGGAGCCGAGCCGCTTGCGAAAATCCTCGCTCAGCATCGCCAGCGTCACCTCGCCGAGGCGCGACAGCAGCAGCGCCTCCGCATCGTGAAAGGCCTGATCGAGCGCGGCATTGACGGCCTGTTCGACGAGGCAGCCGGGTGCCTCCGTCCGGTTGCCCATGGCCAACAGCGCCGGGCTGCCAAGCGCGGTATAGACGTCGCGCAGCGTCACCTTCGAAAGATCGCAGGCCAGCCGCCAGCCGCCGCCATGCCCTTTCTCGGAGCGGACATAACCGAGCTCGCGCAGGCCCGCCATGATGCGCCGGATCACCACCGGGTTGGTGTCCATCGCCTTCGCCAGCGTCTCGGACGTGAACGGGCCGGGCTGTTGCGCCATGTGCAGCAGCACATGCAGCACGCCGGATAATCGGGAGTCTCGTCTCATGTAATTTTTTATGTTACATGATGACGTTCGAGTCAATCGGTTTCCGTCGCGGGGTGGACGTCAGGACTTCCGCGTGGACGACGTCAGGGTATTCTACGACGTTGCCGGCGCGACCGCCGAAATTCTGGCGATCGTTGCCAAATCGGAGGCCGAGGCATGGCTCGCACAATTCGGAAATCCGGAGTGAAAGAGGTTCCGCTCTCCGAGATCAAGGATGATCTGTCTCGCTACCTTCGCGAGGCCGAGACGCAGGAGATTGTCATCACGCGCCACGGCAAGCCGGCCGGCGTGTTGATTGGTTTCGAATCGGAGGACGCCTGGTTCGAATACCGCTTGGAGCATGACGCTCGCTTCCTGCAGCGCGTCGAGCAGGCGCGCAACAGTTTGCGCGCGGGGCGCGGTGTGAAGCTTGAGGATATCGATACGGTGTAGAGCCTCGGCCGGCTCTATCCCACTTATCCGACGATGCCATCATGCGCCTGTGTTGCCCGACGGTGCAACGGCGTTCTGCCCGACCGGTCAACATTCTCTGCATCCGCCTAAGCCATTGAACCCGCTAGGGCCGGCTACTGTGCATGGGGTTGTTTTCGACTTTTTGGTTCGGCGGGCCCAATAGACCGAGGTCGCCATGCTGATTTGTCACGGTGACGCCGCCGCGCGCGAGGGCAACAATCGGCCAGGGCACCGCACGGACTTTCCTGACCTCGCGCGGCGCCCGTTTTCATCCATCCATTTTTTCGGAGGCGCATCATGCAGGTTTACAACGTGGTCAAGTTTAGGGTGAAGGTAGGTGAGGAAGCCGCCTTCCTCGACGCGCACCGGAATGGCAAGGCCGAATGGCCGGGCCTGGAGCACGGCGTCATCATCAAGACCGGTGAGCAAACTTTTTGCCTCATCGGCACCTGGTCCAGCCAGGATGCGCTGGTCGCGGCACGGCCAGCGATGATCAAGACCCTCGACAGTTTCCGGTCCGTGCTCGAGGATCAGGGCAACGGACGCGGCATGACGGATGCGGTTTCGGGCGAGGTGGTGCTCGATCTCTAGCAGGCGAGCTTTCCGGCTACTTCATCACCCGCAGGCCCTTGGTCGTGAACCGCTGGGTCTTCTCGCCCGGACGGACCGGCCGCCGCGTGCCGGCGGCCTTGCCGGTGCCGGGCGGCTGGTGTGCTGGGACCAACTGGTGCGGCTGCGAGCCGATCAAATCGGCGCGGCCCATCGCTTTCAGCGCCTCGCGCAGCACCGGCCAATTGTCGGGGTCGTGATAGCGCAGGAAGGCCTTGTGCAGGCGGCGCTGGCGCAGGCCCTTGATCGCCTCGACCTTGTCGCTGCCGCCGTGGCGCACACCGCGCAAGGGATTGACGCCGGTGTGGTACATCGCGGTCGCCGTCGCCATCGGCGAGGGCAGGAAGGTCTGCACCTGGTCGGCGCGGTAGCGGTTCTTCTTGAGCCACAGCGCGAGGTTCATCATGTCCTCGTCGGTCGTGCCCGGATGTGCCGCGATGAAATAGGGGATCAGATAGTATTTCTTGCCGGCGCGTTCGGCCGCTTCATCGAACATGCGCTTGAACTTGTTGTAAGCGCCGATGCCCGGCTTCATCATCTTGTCGAGCGGGCCGCGCTCGGTATGCTCAGGTGCGATCTTCAAGTAGCCGCCGACGTGATGGGTGACGAGCTCCTTGATGTATTCGGGACTCTCGACCGCGAGGTCGTAGCGCACGCCGGAGGCCACCATCACCTTCTTGATGCCCTTGGTCTCGCGCACCTTGCGATAGAGCCGGATCAGATCGTCATGCGAGGTGTTGAGGTTCGGGCAGATCTCGGGGAAGACGCAGGACGGCCGCCGGCACGCCGCCTCGACCTTCGGATCCTTGCACGCCATCCGGTACATGTTGGCGGTGGGGCCGCCGATGTCGGAGATCACGCCGGTGAAGCCGGGTGTCTTGTCGCGGATTTTTTCGATCTCGCGCAGGATAGAACCTTCGGAACGGTTCTGGATGATGCGGCCCTCGTGCTCGGTGATCGAGCAGAAGGTGCAGCCGCCGAAACAGCCGCGCATGATCGTCACCGAGAATTTGATCATGTCCCAGGCGGGAATCTTGGCTTCGCCGTAGGACGGATGTGGCGCGCGCGCATAGGGCAGATCGTAGACCGCGTCCATCTCGTCGCTCGTGAGCGGGATCGGTGGCGGGTTGAGCCAGAGGTCGCGGTCGCCATGGCGCTGCACCAGCGGCCGCGCGTTGCCGGGATTGCTCTCCCGGTGCAGCACGCGTGACGCCCGCGCATAGGCTTCCTTGTCCTGCTCGACCTGCTCCAGCGCCGGCAGCCGGATCACGGTCGCGCCCTTCTGGCGCGTTGCGCCCTCGTCGGCGGAATCGAGATCGTCGGCGTGCAGCTCGGTGTAGTCAGCAGGGACCTTGCGGAACAGTGCGACGCCCCTGATGTCGTCGAGCGCGCGCGGCGCTTCGCCGGCGGCGAGGCGCTGCGCCACCTCGACCACGGCACGCTCGGCATTGCCGTACAGCAGGAGGTCGGCCTTGGCATCGGCCAGCACCGAGCGGCGCACCTTGTCGGACCAGTAGTCGTAATGCGCGATCCGGCGCAGCGAGGCCTCGATGCCGCCGAGCACGATCGGAACATCCTTGAACGCCTCGCGGCAGCGCTGCGCGTAGACGACGGTGCAGCGGTCCGGCCGCTTGCCGCCTTCGCCGCCGGCCGTATAGGCATCGTCATGGCGCAGGCGGCGATCCGCGGTGTAGCGGTTCACCATGGAGTCCATGTTGCCGCCGGTGACGCCGAAGAACACCCGTGGCTTGCCGAGCGCCTTGAAGGGCTCGGCCGAATGCCAGTCCGGCTGGGAGATAATGCCGACCCGAAACCCCTGCGCCTCCAGCAGGCGGCCGATGATCGCCATGCCGAAGCTCGGATGGTCGACATAGGCATCCCCGGTCACCAGCACGATGTCGCAGGCGTCCCAGCCGAGCGTATCCATCTCGGCGCGACTCATCGGGAGGAACGGTGCCGGCTTGCGCGCCTGCGCCCGGGCCATCAGCGGCTTTTCGGCGGTGATCATCTGGGTGTCCATGGCGCCTACGCATAGGACTCCGAGGCCATGAATTCAACCGACGGGCGCGTGAAAGATCCGGTTCCGTGGGGCTTCCCTCAGGGCGGCGAGGAAAACGTCTGCTCGATCCGGGCCGCGAAGGAGATCAGGCGCGCCTCGCTATGCGGCGGGCCGACGATCTGCAAGGAGACCGGCATGCCGGCCCCATCGCGGCCGGCGGGCACCGCCAGCGCGGGGCAGCCGAGGATCGACCAGACATATGTGATCATGATCCAGTCGATGTAGGTCTCCGACGCTGTCCCCTCGATCTCGGCCGGCCACATCATCTCGACGGGGAAGGGCGCAACCTGCGTGGTCGGGCAGATCAGGACGTCGAAGTCGCTGAAGAAGAGATGCATGCGCCGGTAGATTGCCGCCCGCTGTTCCATTGCGGACGCGATGTCTCTTGCGGACAGGCTTTCACCATGCGCGATGTCACCGGCGACCTCTGGCGTGAAGCCATCGCGCGATTGCGGCCAAAGCCTGCCCCAGGCGGCAAGATAGGCCAGACCCCGCAGCGCGCGGATCACCGGCGGCAGTCCTGCGACGTCAGGTGCGGCCTCGCTGATCCCGCAGCCGGCGCGCTGGAGCCGATCGATCGCGCCGCGGAAGCCGGAACGAATGCTGCGATCGACCGGCAGCAGGCCGAGATCCTCGGACACCGCTACCCGCTTCGCCCATCTGGGTCGTGCGGCGGCGTTTCGGAATGACGCGGGCTGCTCCCGCGACAACAGATCGGGCGGATGGAAGCCGGCCATCGCATCCAGCATCATGGCAAGATCGGGAATCGTCCGCGCCATCGGGCCCTCGACGAAAACGGTGTCGAACGGATCGGAGAGCGGCTTTCTTGGCACGAGGCCCGGTGTGGGCCTCAGCCCCGCAACACCGCAGAACGCGGCCGGCGTGCGCAGGCTGCCGCCGACATCGTTGCCATGGGCGAGATAGACCTGATGCGCGGCCAGTGCCGCCGCGGACCCGCCGGAGGAACCTCCCGACGTCAGTGCAGGAAAGAACGGATTGCGCGTCGCACCGAACAGTGCGTTCGTGGTGTTGGCGCCGCCGAGCTCCGACAGATTGCTCTTGCCAACGACGATGGCGCCGTTGCGCTGGAGATGGTCGATCGCGGGATTCGATATGTCGGGGGCGCCACGGGCTGTCAGCTTGCTACCGCCGCTGGTCGGCACGCCGGAGACGTCGGTGTTGTCCTTGACCGCAAGCGGAAGGCCGCAGAGAAGGGGCCAATCCTCGCCGGCCGCGGTTCTCTCCATAAGCCGCCGTGCTTCACCTCGTGCAGCTTCGAAGCAGCGAACCGGAATCGCGTTGATGCGCGCATCCGTCGCCTCGATCCTGCCGATCGCGGCATCGACCACATCGAGCGGCGACGCATGGCCTTTGCGAATCTCGGCGATGGCGTCGACGGCGGACAGCGCAAGAATGCCGGTGGGCGGCGCAAGGCCGGACGCATCGCTCATGTCTATGTCCGGATCGCGGCGGTGGACCCGCGCACCACGAGCGCCGGCTGAAGCTGGATCGATCTCGCCTCGTCCTCGACGCCGGCGCGTCCTTCCGAAATTCGCGACAGCAGGGTCGAGATCGTGGTTTGGGCGATCGCCTCGAACGGCTGCGTCACGACGGTCATGCCCGGCCGCACCAGCCCGGCCCATGGAGGCTCGTCCACCGCGATGATGGAGAGGTCGTCGGGAATGGTGAGGCCGCTTTCGGCAATGGCGCGAAGCAGTCCGAGCGAAAGATGATTGTTGGTGGCGAAGATCGCGGTCGGTCGCTGCGCACCCCGGAGCAGCCGCATTGCGGCGGCATGACCGGCGGCCTCCGAAAAATTGTCCTTCTCGATCAGCCGTTCGTCGAGCGTGATACCGCGCGCGGCTAGGCCGCTTCTCAGTCCGTCGAGACGATGGCGCGCGATCTGATGCTCGGGCGATCCCATGATCACGGCGATGCGGCGATGGCCGAGATCGTCGAGATGTTCGGCCGCGAGCCGTCCGAGTGCGAGATTGTCGGTCGTGACCGAATCGAGGTCGAGCCCTTCGATGCGTCGATCCACCAAAATGCCGGGCATCGGCAGGTTCGCAAGCGCCGCCTGGCGTCCGCTCCAGCCGCGCCGCGTCGGGATGACGATGGCGCCGTCGGCACGCTGCGACAGCAGCATGGCCAGATGCCGCTCCTCGCGCTCGGGGTCTTCGGCACTGTTGCACAGAATGACCGAATAGCCGGCCGCGCTCGACAACCGCTCGATGCTTTCGACCAGCTTCAGGAAATAGGGATTGGCGAGATCCGCCACCAGCAGCCCGAGAATGCGCGTGGCGCCGCTGCGCAGGCTGCGGGCGCTGGCATGCGGTGCATAGCCGAGCTTGCGTGCTGCCGCATTGACGCGCTCCTGAAGGAGTTCGCTGACCTTGCCCGACCGATTGAGCGTCTTCGACACGGTGGCGACGGAGACGCCGGCGAGCCGGGCGACCTCATGAATGGTGGGCAGCGGCCCTGCCGACATTGGCTCTCCTTATGTTAAACGTTTTTGTATTGCTGAGACCGACTCCAGGCAAGTCAAAAAGACAATAAGAAATGCACTATCCTGTTGCGAGACGCCGGCTTCCGTGCTTCAGTAGAAAAACGATTAACTAAGGTAAGGGGAGGCGGTGGTGCGGGGCGTGGATTGCGTCCGGCGCTCGACGGACCGCATTCGCGGGCCGGAGGGCTCGGCATGACCGGCTATGTGCTAGGTCGGCTGTTCGCGGCCATTCCCGTGCTGCTTGCCGTCGCGGTTTTCGTCTTTCTGTTGCTGAGCCTGGTGCCGGGTGATCCCGCCGTGTTGATCGCCGGTGACTTCGCCTCACCGTCGCAGGTGGAGGCGGTGCGCCAGGCGCTCGGACTCAATCTGCCGCTGCTGCCGCGTTTTCTCGCATGGGCCGGACGCATCCTGAGCGGCGATTTCGGCCTGTCGCTGTTCAGCCGCATCCCAGTCTCGCAGCTCGTCGCGCAGCGGATCGAGCCGACGCTGCTTCTCTCCCTCATGACGATCACGATTGCAGTGGTCGTCGCCGTGCCGCTTGGCCTCGTCGCCGCCTATCGTCCCAGGGGACTCGTCGCGCGCCTGACCATGGCAGGGGCGGTGCTCGGCTTCTCATTGCCGGTCTTCGTCGTCGCTTTCGCGCTTGTCTATACGCTCGCGCTCGGCCTGCACTGGTTTCCGGTACAGGGCTACAAGCCGCTTTCGCAAGGCGTGCTGGTCTGCCTGCATTCGCTCGTGCTGCCCGCGATCTCGCTGAGCTTCCTCTATATCGCCCTGATTGCGAGAGTGACGCGCGCCGCGGTGCTGGAGGTGCTGCGCGAAGATTATGTCCGCACCGCCCATGCCAAGGGGCTGGCGCCTCGCAAGATCATCGCACGGCACGTGCTCAGCAATGCCGCAGTCCCGATCATCACGGTCGTCGGCATCGGATTTGCTGCGCTGCTTGGTGGCGTCGTCGTCACCGAGACCGTGTTTTCCATTCCCGGCCTCGGCCGGCTGACGGCCGATTCGATTCTCCGGCGCGATTATCCGGTGGTGCAAGCTCTGATTCTGCTGTTCGCCTTTGTCTACGTCGTCGTCAATCTCGTGGTCGACATTCTCTACGCCGTCGTCGATCCGCGGATCCGGTACTGATGCGCGAGGAGCCGATGACGATCACCTCCGCAGCGGAAGGACTCGATACGCCGGACATCAGCGTCAACCGGTTTGCGCGGATCGCGAGCCTGCCGGTTCGTCAGCCTGTACTGGCTCTAAGCTGCGCTCTCCTGCTCGCCTTCGGCGCTCTGGCCGTGGTGAGCCCGTGGATCACCGCGGATCCCGCCGCGCTGGACCCGCTGAGCCGGCTTCAGTCGCCGTCGCTTGCGCAACCATTCGGAACCGATCAAGTCGGCCGGTCCGTGTTCGCTCGCGCGTTGACGGGAACACGTGTCTCGCTGTCGGTCGGGATTGCGGTTGCGATTCTCACCACGCTGATCGGCGTGAGCATCGGTGTCGTCGCCGGCTACTTCCGCAGCGTCGACAAGATCGTGATGCGCGCAATGGATGCGGTCATGGCGATCCCCGCGATCCTGCTCGCGATCGCGCTCGTGGCGCTGATCGGCGCTTCGCCCGTCGTGATCGTCACGGCAATCAGCCTGCCGGAAATTCCCCGTATGGCGCGCGTGGTGCGCGCCAGCGTCCTCACCTTGCGCGAACGCGTCTATGTCGAGGCCGCCATCATCTGCGGCGGGCGCACGACGGCCATCCTGGGTCGTCACATCCTGCCCGGCGCCGCTGGACCGATCATGGTGCAGTCGACCTACGTCTTTGCCTCCGCGATGATCCTGGAATCGATCCTGTCGTTTCTTGGCGCGGGCACGCCGCCGGACGTGCCGAGCTGGGGCAACATGATGTCGGAGGGGCGGCAATTCCTGCAGATCGCGCCGTGGATCCTCGGCTTCCCCGCCTTGATGTTGGCGATCACGGTGCTCGCCGCCAATTTGCTCGGCGATGCTCTTCGCGATCTGCTCGATCCGAGCTTTGCGGGAGGCGAGATGCGATGAGTGCGCCGCTGCTCTCGGTCGAGAACCTCTCCATTACGCTCAACAGGCGAGGCGCCCCGGTGCCGCTCGTCCGCAACGTCTCGTTTGCGATCGATCCGGGTGAAACGCTGTGCCTCGTCGGCGAGAGCGGCTGCGGCAAAAGCCTGACCGCGCTCTCCATCATTGGTCTGCTCAACCAAAACGTCATGCAGATCGCTTCCGGACGCATCCTCTTCGAAGGGCGCGATCTCGTCACGCTCGGTGCCGAAGAGCTGCGCAAACTTCGGGGCGACCGTCTCGCCATGGTGTTTCAGGAGCCGATGACGTCGCTCAATCCCCTGTTGCGCGTTGGTGAGCAGATCGCGGAGGTGATCGTCGAGCATCGTGGCGTGTCCGAAGCGGACGCACGGCGGCAGGCGATCGGATTGCTCGATCTCGTCCGCATTCCGGATGCGCGGCGGCGTGCCTCCGAGTTTCCGCACCAGCTCTCCGGCGGCATGCGGCAGCGCGTGATGATTGCGATGGCGCTCGCACTGCGTCCCGCATTGTTGATCGCCGACGAGCCGACCACCGCGCTCGACGTCACCATCCAGGCCCAGGTGTTGACCCTGATCGACGATCTGCGTCGCGAGTTCGGCACATCGGTACTCCTGATCACACACGACCTTGGGGTCGTCGCGGAAATGGCCGACCGTGTCGTCGTGCTCTATGCCGGGAGCATCGTCGAGCAGGCCGGCGTCAACGACATCTTCGATGCCGCGGCCCATCCCTACACCCGCAGCCTGCTCGGCGCGATCGGTCAACTCAACAGCGGCACCCGGGATCGTCTCGTCGAGATCCCCGGCAGCGTGCCGAGCCCGGCCTTGCTCGGCACGGGCTGCGCCTTTCGCCAGCGTTGTGGCGCGGCAATGCCGGTGTGTCAGTCCGATCTGCCGCGGTTGTCGGGCGCAGGCGAGCACCTGGCGGCATGCTGGCTTGGTAAGGCCGGCGCAGTGGAGCCTGCATGAGCGCCGTCCTCGAAGTCTCCGGTCTGACCCAGATCTTCACCTCACGGAAGGGGCCTTTCGGGCTGTTCGGCCGGCGCGAGCTTCGCGCGGTCGACGACGTCAGCTTCGCTGTCGCGCGCGCACGCACTTTTTGCCTCGTTGGTGAAAGCGGCTGCGGCAAGACCACGATCGGCCGCATGGTCGTGCGCCTGTTGCGGCCGACGGCCGGCTCCGTCCACATCAATGGCGAGGACTTCGGCAATCTCTCCGGCGAGACGCTGCGGAAGAAGCGCCAGCAGGTGCAGATGGTATTCCAGGATCCCCTCGCCTGTCTCAACTCGCGCATGACGGCGGCGGAGATCGTCGAAGAACCCCTGCAGAATTTCGGCATCGGCGATGCCATGTCGCGACGGCGCAAGGTCGCGCGGCTGTTCGACCAGGTGGGCCTGCCGCAACATTTTCGGGCACGTCTGCCGCATCACCTGTCCGGCGGGCAACGGCAGCGTCTCGGCATCGCACGGGCACTCGCCGCAGATCCCGCGCTGATCGTCGCGGACGAGGCGGTCGCCGCACTAGACGTGTCGATCCGCTCGCAAATCCTGAATCTCTTGAAGGATGTGCAGCGCGAGATCGGGATCTCCTATCTGTTCATCTCGCATGATCTCGCGGTGGTGCGCTATCTCGCGGACGACGTGGCGGTGATGTATCTCGGCGCCGTCGTCGAACAGGGGCCGGCGGAGACCGTGTTCGCTGCGCCGGCGCATCCCTATACGCGCGCGTTGATCGATTCTGTCCCTGCGGTCCACCCGCGCAACCGCCGCCGCCGCGCGCCTCTCGAAGGCGAGGTGCCGAGCGCCGCTTCGCTGCCGTCCGGATGCCGCTTTCGCACGCGCTGTCCGTTCGCAACGGACATTTGCGCACGACACGCGCCGGCGGTGACCGAGATCACGCCTGGCCACGCCGTCGCCTGTCACCACGCACGGTCGCTGCCACGCTTCGATGCTCCGGGTCCGGGCCGGACCGCGACCCCTGACGCAGTCGCCTAGAAGCAGCAAACGGGAGGAGTACCAAATGAAATCGCCGAAACGAATATTTGCCGTCATGGTCGCAGCCGGTTTGCTGGGTGCAATATCGCCTGCCGTTGCGGAGACGGTGCTCAAGATCCGCCCGTTCGGAGATCTCAAGCAGATCGATCCCGTGATCACGTCCGACTATATGGTTCGTAACCACGGCTATATGGTGTACGACACGCTGTTCTCGCTGGATGAGAAGCTCGTCGCGCAGCCGCAGATGCTGGAGTCCTTTGCGGTCAGCAGCGATCAACTCACTTATTCGTTCACGCTGCGCGGCGGCCTGACTTTCAGCAATGGCCAGCCGGTCACCGCGGAAGATGCGGTCGTTTCACTGAAGCGCTGGTGGCAGCGTGACGGTCTCGGGCAACAGCTTGCTTCCGTCAGCGACAGCTTGACGGCGAAGGACGAAAAGTCCTTCGAGCTGAAGCTCAAGCGTCCGTGGGGGCTGGTGATCGAAGCGCTCTCCAAGCCGAGCTCCAATGTGCCCTTCATCATGCCGAAGGCGATCGCGGCGACGCCGGCCGATACCGCCATCACAGATTCGACCGGCTCCGGTCCCTTTACGATGAAAAAGGACGAGTGGGTTCCGGGCTCCAAGGTCGTCTATATCAAGAACCCGTCCTACAAACCGCGCTCGGAACCGGCAAGCGGGCTTGCCGGCGGCAAGCTCGCCAAGGTCGACCGGGTCGAATGGCATTACATTCCGGATGCGCAGACCGCGCTCAATGCGCTCCAGGCCGGCGAGATCGACATTTTCGAGGAGGTGCCGCCGGACTTCCTGCCGACACTTGCCGGCAACGCCGACATCAAGACCATGCCGCAGGACACGCTCGGCATGCAGATGGTGTTTCGCATGAACGTTGCGGTGCCGCCGTTCAACAATCCAAAGGTCCGGCAGGCGATCAGCTACATGATCGACCAGGACAAGTTCGCGCGCGCCTATGTCAGCGACCCCAAGCTCTACAAGAACTGCTCGAGCTTCTACATGTGCTCGTCGCCCTATTTCACGGCCGCTGGCTGGACCAAGCCCGATATCGAGAAAGCCAAGAAGCTGATTGCCGAGAGTGGTTATGACGGTACGCCGGTGGTGGTGCTGCATGCGACCGAAAGCGGGCCGACAAATACGTTCAGCCTCGTCGCCGAGCAGCTGATGCGGCAGATCGGCCTCAAGGTCGAGCCACAGGCGATGGACTGGGGCACGTTGGTCGGGCGCCGTGCGTCCAAGGAAACCGTCGACAAGGGCGGCTGGTCGCTGTTCATGTCGGGGCCGACGGGCGCCGACATGTTCGAGCCGGTCGGCCATCTTGGTCTGCGCTCAAACTGCGACAAGGCCTGGTTCGGCTGGCCTTGCGACGAGCAGATCGAAAAGCTGCGCAACGAATTCGCGTTTGCGACAGATAGCGAGCAGAAGAAGAAGATCGCGGCCGACCTCCAGCTCCGCGCTGTCGACTATGTGCCGTATTGGCCGGCTGCACAGCTTTATCTGGTGCGGGCTGTGCGCAGCAATGTCGACGGCATCGTGAAGGGCGCGGTCCCGGTCTACTGGAACATCACCAAGAAGTAGTTCAATCCGGCCGGGCGTCGCAATTTGCGATCGCCCGGCCGCCTACTGGCGATGATGTTCTTCCTGTTCCTGCCAATCACCGATCGCAGGACTGCGCGGATGACGCTCTTCATGCCGTGTGCGCTGTCGACAGTGTTCTCGGCTTTCATCACCCGAAGCCATGTTGCGCCGGCGCAACTCGCCGGCATCTTCGCGGCGCGGTGAGCGGAAGGTGCGACGGTTCCAACCGCTCCGGAGGAACCAATTGCCACCAGCAACATTCTGATGGAGGGTTCGACGCGAGCCCGGGTTGTGCGCGCCTCCAGCATTTCGGCGTTCGCGACGTCGCCTCTGGCGATGGGGGAATTGTGAGCACGGTCATAGAGAACTTGCTGTTGCGGAAGCAGAAGCTCGTGGAACAGCTCGACACGGCGCCGTCGGTGGAGGATCGCGACAAGATCGAGTACCAGCTCGAGCAGATCAACACCGCGCTGGATTTCCTGGACAGGCCGGGGCCGCAGGAAGAGCGGTAGGCGCTCAATCCACTTTCAGCGCTTTCGCGTACACGGTTCCCGAATTGGTGATGTGCGTCGTCATCAGGTCTTCGAAGGCGGCGAACGCGCCGCGTGCGAACAAATCGAGCAGCTTGCGATGCTCGTCGAAGGACGTGCGGGTACGCACGTCGATCGGCGAGGTCAGGTTGGTGCGGAGCGCGGCGACGCGGCCGGAGACCAACTGATAGGATTCGGCGAGGTAGCGGTTGCCGCAATGGGTGAACAGTGCCTCGTGAAAGGCAGCATCGGCGCGGCCATAGGCGATGTTGTTCTTGGCCGTGACCGCCGGCTCCATCGCCGCGATCGCTGCACTCATCGCCGCGATCGCGCCGTCGCGATCGTGGCGGAAGGCGAGTTCGGCCGCTCTGGGTTCGAGCGCGATGCGGAAGGTGCAGAGCGCGTTGATGTCGTCCGCGCTCGGCGTGAACACGAAACTGCCGACCTGCGGGCGGATCACCACGAGGCCTTGTGCCTGCAACTGGCCCATGGCCTCGCGCACCGGCGTGCGGCTGACACCGAAGGAATTGGCCACCATCTCCTCGGAGATGGCGGCCCCGAGCGCGAACTCGCCGTCGATGATCGCCTGGCGCAACCGCTGCATCACCCGCCGCGACAGCGATTTCGGCGTATCGAGCTTGAGCGATCGCATCCGTTCTCTCAGACCACTTTGCCGGGATTGAGCAGATGATCGGGATCGAGCGCCGCCTTCAGCGTCCGCATCAGCGCGATCTCGGCCTCGCTCCTGGCATGGCCCAGCCACTTCTTCTTCAAGGTGCCGATGCCGTGCTCGGCCGAGACGCTGCCGCCGAGCTCGCGCACGAGACCGTAGATGATCGCGTCCATCTCTTCCTTCGGCTGCTGCTCGACGGCAAGGCCGGTGACCCAGGACACCAGATGCAGATTGCCGTCGCCGATATGGCCGTAATAGACGCTCTCGCAGCCCTTGATGCCGGAGGCGAGCGCGGCCTTGCAGCGCGTGACGAACTCGTCCATGCGCTTAACCGCAAGGCCGATATCATAAGAGATGTGCGGGCCCAGCACCTGGCCGAACTCGGCGCAGATGTCGCGCACGCGCCAGAAGCTTTGCGTCTGCGCCAGCGATTGCGCGACGGCAGCATCCGCCAGCAGCCCGCGCTCCATCAGCTCCTCGAGCCAGGCCTGGAAGCGCGGCGCGTCGACGCTCTCGTCGGTGCCCTGTGCTTCGACCAGCACATAGAGGCCGTGACCTGCGGCGACCGGCGGCTTCACGCCGGCACGTATCGTGATCACGTCCCAATAGTCCGGCCACATCACCTCGAACGCCGACAGCAGCGGGCCGAGCCCCGAGCGCGCCGCATCGAGCAGGGCGATCACCGCGGCATAGTCCTTGAGCGCGCACAGCGCAGCCATGGTCGAGCGCGGCTTAGGGAACAGCTTCAGCACCACGCGGGTGATGATGCCGAGCGTGCCTTCGGAGCCGATGAAGAGGTGCTTCAGATCGTAGCCGGCATTGTTCTTCATCAGCTTGTTGAGGCTGGTCATGACGGTGCCGTCCGGCAGCACCACTTCCAGGCCGAGCACCAGCTCGCGCGTCATGCCGTAGCGGATCACGCGGTTGCCGCCGGCATTGGTCGAGAGATTGCCGCCGATCGCACAGGAGCCGCGCGAGCCGAGGTCGAGCGGAAAGAAGAAGCCGGCCTCGTCGGCGGCCTTCTGGATCGTCTCCAGCGGCGTGCCCGCTTTCACCGTCATCGTCGCCGAGGCCGGGTCGATCTCTTCGATGCCCGTCATGCGCTCCAGCGAGATCGCGACCCAGCCTGCTTCGGGCGATGCGCCGCGGCACAGCCCGGTCAATCCGCCCTGCGGCACAAACGGAAGCCGCGCCTGCCGGCAGGCCAGAATCGCATCGGCGACGCCTTGCGCATCGACGGGGCGGATCACCGCGAGCGGCGTCTGCGGCAGGCTCGCGCTCCAGTCGTTGCAATTGCGTGCCGGCACGTCGGTGCCGATCAACACGGCGGCTGCGCCGAGCTTGTCGCGCAGGGCGCCGAGCAATTGGTCGGGTCGCCCAACGGGGGTCACCATGTTCATGCGAGACCTCCTCTGAAGATGGGCTGCGCTCATGCGCACCGGTGCGCGGAAAGGGTTTGCGTGTGTCTTGTATGTAAGGTACAAGGTGAAAAGTAAAGCAAAAACAAGGTCCGATACGGTTTCGTAAGATCGTTGAAGATCAGAGGCTTAGTTCGGGATCGAAGCAAAGGGCAGTGTCATGACCGAGGCAATTCGCGGGTTCTGGGTGGCGTCGGCGACGCCGCTGGCGGCCGACGGCAGCGTGGATTCGGCAAAGCTCGCGGCTCACGCCAAGCAGCTGTTTGGCAAGGGCGTCGACGGCGTTGTGCTGTTCGGCACCACCGGTGAGGGCACATCCTTCAACGTCGCGGAGCGTCTCGCGAGCATCGAAGCCGTGCTGAAGGCCGGTGTTGCGCCGGAGCGTATCGGCATCGGCGGCGGCTTTCCCGCCATCACCGACAGCATCGCACTCTCGCGCGCCGTGCTTGGCCTCGGCCTGCGTCACGTGCTGGTGCTGCCGCCTTACTTCGACCGTAGCGTCACGCCTGATGGTATCGAGGATGCCTTTGCCGCGATCATCGACGGCGTTGCCGACGACCGGCTGCGCGCCTATCTCTATCACATCCCGCAAACGTCGGGCGTCGCGATCCCCACCAGCGTCGCTGCGAACTTGCGCAAGCGTTACGGCAAGGTGGTCGCGGGTCTGAAAGATTCCAGCGGCGACTTCAAGCAGTTCCAGGCCTTCCGTGCCGCAGCTCCCGAGCTCGCCATCACGGTGGGCAACGAAGCCGATATCGCCCGCGCGATCGCCGCCGGCGGCGCGGGCACCATCTGCGGCATGGCCAACGTCGTTCCCGAGCTGGTTCAGGGCATGGTCGACGGCAAGGATGTCGAGGCGCGCATGCAGGCTGCAATCGACGTCGTGCTGAAGACGCCGTCGTTCCTCGCGACGCTGAAGGCGATCCTCGCAGCGCAGACCGGCGACCCCGCCTGGCTGCGCGTGCGCCCGCCGCTCCGCGCGTTGTCGGACGGCGCCGCGTTCAAGCGGAAGCTCGACGATTTGACGGCGCCTGCCGTCGCGTAACATCGCGACACGGCGCGGCAAATTCGCGTGCTGCGTGCCGCGCTTGCCGTCGCCGCAATTGCAGATTGCGGTCGGTGCCGATCTGTTCTCAAACGGTCTGCTATTAGAGCGATTCAAGTCCGCCTGCGGTTCTCTTCGCGCGCCGTGGCTGTTAGACGCGCCAGCTTCAATGCTGTGTCTGACCTGGAAGTGAATCGAACGTGCCTGTTCATCTGGACGGCCTATGCGTCAACGGTCGTCGAACTCACGCCGGCAAGAGCCGTGCGAGTCTTCTCATCGGAGCGGCCGTGCTGCTCGCTGAATGCAGCTCCAACACGACGACGGTGCGGGCGCAATCGGCGTTGCCGCCGGTGACGGTGGATGCGCCGGTGCAGCGGCCGAAACCGGCGCGCGCGTCGGAGCAGTCGTCACGCCGCACCCAGACCGCCGCGCGCCAGCGCAACCGTAATTCCGCCTCCGCAGCGCCGACGCTCTCGGAGCGCGCGGCCGCGGAAGCCGCCGCGCAGCAGGCCGCCAAGCTCGGCTATCGCGCGATGCCGAGCGCGACGACGCTACGCAGCGGCGCGTCCCCGCTCGACACATCGCAGGCCGTCAACGTCGTGCCCGAGCAGGTGTTGAAGGACCAACTGCCCCGCAACATCGACGATGCGCTCATCAACGTCTCCGGCATCACCCAGACCAACACGCTGGCCGGCAGCCAGGACGCCGTGATCCGCCGCGGCTTCGGCGACAATCGCGACGGCTCGATCATGCGCAACGGCATGCCGCTGGTGCAGGGCCGCAGCCTCAATCCCGCGGTCGAAAGCGTCGAGGTGCTGAAGGGGCCGGCCTCGCTGCTCTACGGCATCATGGATCCCGGCGGCATCGTCAACACCATCAGCAAGCGGCCGGAACTCTATCAGCACGGCTCGATCACGCTGCTCGGCTCGGCCTTCAACGCCTCCAAGACCGGCGCCGACGGCCTGCTCGACATCACCGGCCCGATCGGCGAGCAGGGCCTTGCCTATCGCTTCATCGGTTACGGCGTCAGCGAGGACTATTGGCGCAACTTCGGCCGTCACCGCGAGATACTGGTGGCGCCGTCGCTGGCCTGGTACGGCCAGGACACCACGGTGCAGCTCAATTACGAGCACCGCGAATTCATCTACCCGTTCGATCGCGGCACGGCGTTCAATCCGGCGACCAAGGCGCCACTGGCCGTGCCGTCCACGCGCCGGTTGGATGAGCCGTTCAACAACACCTGGGGCACGTCGGACTTGATCCAGGGCTCGGTCGAGCACCGCTTCGACCAGGACTGGAAGCTCTACGCAGGCTACAGCTACAACACCGAAACCTTCAGCGCCAACCAGCTCCGCATCACCAACATCAACTTCACGACCGGCAACGAGACGCGCAGCAACGATGGCACGGGAAGCTCGCTCAGCAACGTCAGCTACGGAACGTCTTATATCTCTGGGAGCTTCTGGCTCGGCGACATGCGCAATGAGGTGGTGTTCGGCGGCGACGGCCAGTATCGTACCATCTACCGCGATAACCTGATCCGGCAGACCACGCCCGCCTTCAACGTCTACAATCCCGTCTACGGTCTGATCGGCCCCGGCTCAACTGTGTCCAACAGCGACAGCGCCCAGACCGACAAGCTCGGCCAATGGTCGCTGTTTGCCCAGGACACGCTACATCTCACCGAGCGGTTCGCGCTGGTCGGCGGCGTGCGCTATATGGACTACGATCAGATCGCCGGACGCGGAAAGCCGTTCAAGACCAATACCAACGTGTCGCAAGACAAGGTGCTGCCGCTTGGCGGCGCCATCTTCAAGCTGACCGACCAGATCTCGCTCTATGCGAGCTACACGCAATCGCTGAAGCCGAATTCGACGATTGCGCCGATCGGCGTGGTGATCGACTCCAACGTCGCCCCGGAAGAGGGCGTGTCATACGAGGCCGGCGTCAAGTTCGATCTGAACAAGCGTATCTCCGGCACGCTTGCGCTCTACGATCTCGACAAGAAGAACGTGCAGACGACGAAGACCAACAGTGCGGGCGTGGTCGAGCTCCACACCGTCGGCCGTGCCCACTCGCGCGGCATC
This sequence comes from Bradyrhizobium sp. 138, assembly GCF_023074075.1. Classification (GTDB taxonomy): domain Bacteria; phylum Pseudomonadota; class Alphaproteobacteria; order Rhizobiales; family Xanthobacteraceae; genus Bradyrhizobium. The sequence continues at coordinate 395,393 of NZ_JADPKT010000094.1, forward strand.
GAGCTGGACGTCACCGGCAGGCTCACCGACGGCTGGGCCTTGATCGGCAGCTATGGCTATACCGATGCCCGCGTGACGGCGTCCGATGATCTGACGTTGCTCGGCAAGAAGCTGCAAAACGTCGCCTTGAACACTGCATCGCTCTATCTAGTCTACGACTTCGGCACAGTATTGCCCGGCCAGCTTCGCCTCGGCGGCGGCGCGCGCTATGTCGGGGATCGTCCCGGCGATTCCATCAACTCCTTCTTCCTGCCGTCCTATGTGGTCGCTGACATCTTTGCGACCTATGAGACGAAGCACCAGAACACGCCGGTGATCTACCAGTTCAACGTCAAGAACCTGTTCGACACCGTCTACTACTCCTCCGCCGTCAACAATCTGAACGTCGCCATCGGCGACGCGCGGCGTGTCTCGCTGTCGGCGACGGTGAAGTTCTAGCCATGGCAGCGCGGTGGGGACACACGATCAAGGCGGTCCTGTTCCAGGTCCATTCCATCGCGGGCCTTGTCCTCGCGCTGCTGGTGTCCCTGATCGCGCTATCAGGCGCGATCATGAGTTTCGAGGACGAGATCGTCGATCATCTCAACGCCGGCATCATGCAGGTCGCGCCGCGTCAGGCGCCCGTACTGATGCCGGACGCGCTGGTCGCGCGACTGAAGGCGGCGCAGGATCTCGGCAACGTCTCGGCCGTCACGCTGTCGAGCGATCCGTCGTCGGCGGCCCATGTCCGCTTCGGCCGTGACGAGCAGGGCGGACGCCCGGCCTCGCTCTATGTCGATCCCTATGACGCACACGTGCTGGGCTCGCCCCGCGGCGAGGCCTTCTTCGCGACCGTGCGCAAGCTGCATCGCTGGCTGCTGATTCCCAGCGACGGCAAGGGTTGGGGACGTCCGATCACCGGCACGATCGCCCTCGGTCTGATCGTCATGCTCATCTCGGGTCTCGTGCTGCGCTGGCCGCGTCGCGCCGGCAGCGTGAAGATGTGGCTGAAGCCGAATCTCGGGCTCAGCGGCCGCGGACTGCACCGGACGCTGCACACCGTGATCGGCACCTGGGTTCTCCCGATCTATCTGACGATGACGCTCACCGGGCTGTATTTCTCCTTCGAGTGGTACAAGGACGGCGTGACCTGGCTGTTGGCGCGTCCTCACCTCACCGCAGCGAAGATGCCCGCAAAGTCGCCGCGTGCGGCCGGCCGCGCCGAGCCGGCGTCGCCAATCGGATTCGATCAGGCATGGACGACCTTCCAGCGCGAGGAGGGCGACCGGTTCTCAAGGGCCTTGCTGACGTTGCCGGCGGGGCCGGGTACGGCGATACGCATCCGGTCGTGGGGGAAGGCGTCGTTGCTCGAGACCACGCGCGACGAATTCCGCATCGATGCCGTCACCGGGCAATTGGTGTCCGCCGAGCGCTATGCCGACAAGACCTTTGGCGAAACGATCATCGCCGCCATCTACGACACCCATCGCGGCGCGATCCTGGGCTGGCCGGGCAAGCTCGCCTTCATGATGGCCGCGATGCTGATGCCGTTGTTCGCGGTCACGGGAATCCTGCTCTATCTGTCGCGCCGCAAGCTGCGCCGTCCGGCACAGCCACCGCTGGGACGGCTCGTTCCCGGCGAGTGAGCCGGCAAGGCTAGCCAACTCGCTTCCAATCGGTCAAAAGCCCATGGCTTATCCCTGTCAGGGTCCATGCCATGAAGCTCCCCACCGTCACCCCCGCCGATATCCGCCGCGCGCTGCTCTTGCGTGAGGAGATTGCGCTGCTCGATCTCAGATACGAGGCAGGCTTCGCGACCGGGCATCCGCTGTTCGCCGCCAACATGGCCGTGGACCGGATCGAGATCGAGGCCGAGACCAGGCTGCCGCGCAAGGACGTGGCGATCGTGCTCTATGACGATGGTGAAGGGCTGGTCGCGACCGGCGCCGAGCGCCTCGCCGCGCTCGGCTATATCCATATCAGCGCGCTTGACGGCGGGCTGAGGGCCTGGCGTGCGGCGGGCTATGAGGTTTTCGAGGACGTCAATTCCTATTCGAAAGCGTTCGGCGAACTGGTCGAGTCGCGCAGGCATACGCCGTCGCTCAGTGCCGACGAGGTCGCCAAGCTGATCGCCGACAAGGCTGACATCGCCATCCTCGACGTTCGCCGCTTCGACGAGTACGCCACCATGAACATTCCGGGCTCAGTCAGCGTGCCCGGCGCGGAGCTGGTGCTGCGCGCAGGGCAGGCCGCGCCTGATCCTGACACTACCATCATCGTCAATTGTGCCGGCCGCACCCGCTCCATCATCGGCACCCAGTCGTTGATCAATGCCGGCGTGCCCAACAGGGTCCGCGCGCTGCGCAACGGCACCATCGGCTGGACGCTGGCACGACATAGGCTCGACCACGGCGCCGACAGGCGCGGCGCGATCGGACCGTTCGAGGGCGGTCCGGCCAATGCGCGCGATGTCGCCTATCGCGCCGGCGTGCGCCACATCGTCGCGAACGAGATGGCCACACTTGTTGCGCAGTCTGGCCGCACGCTCTACCTCTTCGATGTGCGCGATGCGGAAGAATATGCCGCCGGCCATCTCCCGGGCTTCCGCCACTATCCCGGTGGTCAGCTCGTCCAGGAAACCGACATGGCCGCGCCGGTGCGCGGGGCGCGTATCGTCCTGACCGACGACAGGAACGTCCGCGCCGACATGACGGCGTCGTGGCTGGCGCAGATGGGCTGGGAGGTCTATGTGCTGGAGGGAGGCTATGACGGCGCGCTCGAGATCGGCCCGCCGCGCGTGCTGCCCAAGCCCGATCCAGCCCACCGCTACCGCCGTCCCTATGAAGGTACCGACGTCGCGCAAGCCGCGATGCAGGCCTATCTCGATTGGGAATACGGCCTCGTCGAGCAGCTCCGCCGCGACGGCACGCACGGGTTTTATGTGATTTGAGACTGAGCTAAACGCGCGTCTGGACGGTGCACTACTCCCTCACCGTCACCCTGAGGAGGCCGCTTCTTTGCGGCCCCCGAAGGGCGACGGCCCGGCTACATCGGGGCCGTGCATCCTTCGAGGCTCCCCATGGGACGCGTTGCGTCCCATGCCTCGCGCCTCAGATCCTATGGGGCGGCGGGTGGTCAAGAGGTTAGGATTGGATTGCCAACCACCCAGCCTCGGAGGACCAAGATGATCAAGCTCGATCGCACTGACGCACCCGCCGCTGCAGAGTATGCCACAGTCTATCTGGCT
>NZ_JADPKT010000056.1 GCF_023074075.1 Bradyrhizobium sp. 138
CGTTGTTCGGCTCCTGCTCGAACTTCACCAGCTGATTGTCGACGGTGTCCAGGCTCTCGCTGGTCTCCGTCAAAAACTCCCGCAACAGATCATCCATGAGCTACGCCTTACTGAGCTGGACTTCGACGCCTGGGCCGCGTTTGGAGTCGACGGAAGCCCTCTTTTCGATCGTTAGACATCCCCTTTCACGGTCCCGTTAATTTCATCCTCCGTGCTAATACGGATATTGAAGAGAAGTTTGCCGTTCGGCTGCACGCGAGGGCGCCCCTCGGCACAGACGTCATCGGGCCGCAGCGGCGAGACGCGTGAGGTAAACGCGCCGATAACGACGCGGCGGGACGCACCGGAAGGCCCTGCTCGTGAAGGACGATAGGCATGGCTTGCGCGGGATTGAACGAAGCCGTCCGCCATCGAGGGCGCCGTCGTTTCCCACTAGCCGATGTCCGCAAAGTTCGCGTTTTCGGTAAACGAACCGTTACCCCGTGACCCCCACGGCGCGCGCGGCGCTAACCCAGTCGTTCGGCCGACGCAATGTCGCGATGCTCCGCCAGGCAATCATTGATGGCGGCGAGCAGCGCGTGCGGCGTGAACGGCTTGCGCAGACAGCGTGCGGCACCGAGCTCCAGCGCCATCCGGAGGAAATCGGGCGCGGGCGAATTCAGATTGGCAAAAGCGTAGCCGGACATCGCGATCAGCGGAATGACGGGCGCCCGCTCGTGGAAGATCCGGATCGACTCGAACCCGCGCATGTGCGGCATGAAGATGTCGATGATCATCAGATCGAATTGTTCGTGTTCGAGGGCCCGCAGTCCGGCCTCACCCCCCTCGGCGATCGTCACCCGAAAATCATTGCGCTGGAGATAGATCTCGATGGCCATGCACACCATCGGGTCGTCGTCGACAACGAGAAGATGGCGCGGACTCTCCCTCCCCGCTTGAGCTTCCCGTTTCGGCAATTCAATCATCGAGCCGTAGGACACGCCCTTCTCCTGTGGTTTCGATCGAGACATGGATGGTCGTCATCGTTTGCGGCACCGGGAAAACGAAGACGATGGACGCGAAATCTGCGGCCAAATGGCGCCATGATCGGGAGCAATGTCCGATTGCAAGAGGATGCGCGTGGCGACCGGTGTCCGATCGCAGCACGGATGCAATGCTTCCGGCTCATGAAGGCCCCCCTGCCGCTTTTCCCGCGCCCCTTACAGGACAGGCGCGCAGGCTTCGGAGCGAATCAGCGCGTCTCCCGTATTTCCGCCGTAAACGCCCTGGGCTGTCTGCCCTCTAACGGGTATATGGACATCTCTACAACCGTTACAATATATTTTTCCCGCCGCGCAACTGGATGACGGACAGGCGCGGCGTCCATAACGCGTCAGGTTGATCTGCATGACCGCCCGCCCAGTCAGTTGCTTCAAATGCTCGATCCGGCGGATCGGCGCCCTCCTCGAGGGTGGAAATGGTCAGAGAAACTGTCTTGGGCGAGGCGGGCACCGCGCTACCACATGCGCCCGACGGGAACCTCGCGGTGATCAGAACTGCTACGCGCGCCCGACTGCACGCCGACGTGCACACATGCAGCTGGGACGAGCGTCCGACGTGCCATGGCCGGACATCTTGTCCCAATTGCCAATATATCCCGACGGGAAGATGATGGAACTTACTCGCCCAGGGCGCGGTCTCACCTGCCGCGACCCGCTGGTGCAGGAGACGGGAGGCAGCTTTGGAAACAATGGGGCGCCCACCCAACGGTTTCCTGTCCGCACTGTCGGCGGACGATTATGAATTGATCCGCCCGCACCTGCGAACAGTTGATCTGCCCCATGATGCGGTGCTGGTCGAGACCGGCGAGACGCTGAAGCGCGCTTATTTTCCTCACCGCGGCGTCATCTCGCTGGTGGTGAAACTCGCCAAAGGCGAGTATGTGCAGGTCGCCATGATTGGCCGCGACAGCCTGCTCGGGACGCTCTCGACCATGGGCGATGCGTGCGCGTTGAACACCGCCATCGTGCTGATGCCGGGCCTTGCGTCGGTGATGGATCTCGACCGGCTGCGCATCGCCGCCGACCAGAGCAGCACCCTGCGCACGTTGCTGACGCGCCACGGGCTCGCAGTCTACGCCCAGGTCCAGCAGACCGCCGGCTGCAACGCCGCCCATCCGGTGGAGGCACGGCTGTCGCGCTGCCTGCTGCACACCCATGATCTGTCGGGCGACTACCGGCTGCTGCTGACCCAGGAAGCCATGGCGCAGATGATCGGGGCGCGGCGCAACAGCGTGTCGCTGGTCGCCAACACATTGCAACAGGCCAATTTCATCCATTACAGCCGCGGGCACATCCAGATCGTCAACCTCGACGGCCTGCGCCAGACGGCATGCGAATGCTACGCCACCGTGAAAGCCCAGTACGACCGGTTGCTCGGCGCGCGCTGACCGCGGCGCGCATGGTAAACCGCCGGCTAATGCCGGGGCGCAAACACCTCATGTCCTGCCACCGGAACTGAAATTCGAATGCCGTAGACACAGGAGCGTGCCCTCGCGCCGGGACGTGCCGCGCGACAATGATCTGTGATCGAGGCCAGGCCATGTTTGAAGTCACCGTTGCGCCCGCGCAGAAGGCGCCCGATGCCGCCCCCGCGCGCGAGCCGCGCGCATACGAAGCGCTGGTGCGCGAGATCGGCGAAGACGGGGCCTGTGAAGTGCGCGAGGTATTCTGGAGCGAGACCTGCGCGCGCCTGCAGCTGTTTCGCACGCTGTCGCCCGCACAGCACCACGCCAGGATCGCGCGCGAAGCGCATTCGCTCAAGAGCGCGGCCGCGACGTTCGGCTATGTCAGGCTCGCGGCGCTGGCACTGACGCTGGAGAAGACCGCAGAGCGGCTCGGCGATGTCGAATTCCGCGATCTCCTGGACCTGATGGATGCCGCCTATGCCGCCGCGCGCGCGCAGGAGCCGCCGCGCTAACCACCCGCGCGTGCATTCCCGCCGTACTTCTACGGTTTGCGATTTTTAGAGATGGCTAATCATAGGTGGCGATAGTCGCGGGAAACCAGGAGGGTTTTCATGTTCACCTACGAGACCGCGGACCAGAAGGAGGTTCGCCGCTGCCGCATCGCACAGTTCAACGGCCGGATGGCGACGGTGAAGGCTGGCGAGTCGACGGTGACCGGCTTCGTACGTTCGGTGCTGGAGCAGGAATCGAGCATGCCTCCCCGCTGGACCATCACGATCATCCCGAACGGCCCGAAAGAAGAGATCAAGCCGCTGCGTCCCGCCTCGCGCGCGCGTCCCTTCGCCGAGGACTATTTCTGAAGACTATTTCTGAGCGCGATCGGGCTTTCAGACTCTCGAGAGAGATGTCCGCATCGCCTGCCGGCGATGCAACACGCCGGCCTCAGTCGATCGAATGCAGCAGTGCCGCACGGACCAGATCCGCGGTGTTGCGGGCACCGAGCTTGCGCATCGCCTCGGCACGATGGCTCTCGAAGGTGCGCGGACTGATCTGCATCCGAAGCGCGCCCTGCTTGTTGGAGTAACCTTCGCTGATCAGCCTCAGCACCTCGCGCTCGCGCTTGGTCAGGCGCTTCTGGCCCGACAGGCCGAGCAGCTCGGCGCTCGGCACGCGCGGGGCTTGCTGTGCGCGGGTGAGCTTCGATGCCGGATCCTCGACGCTGGACGGGATCGGCAAGCCGCTCTTGTGAGGACCGGTAAGCTGCTTGACCAGGCCGCAAACGCGCTCGGTCTGGGCCAGCGCGTTTTCGACCACGCGCTGCAAATAGGCCCGGTCGCCGGTCACAGGCGCGAACTGATCGCTGTGATGCTTGATCTCGCCCATGTAGAGCAGCAGCGCAGTCAGGGGGCCGTTGAGCTCGCGGGCGATGGCAGCGGCCATTTCGTCGGCAGCCTTGGCCCGGGCGGCGCTCAGACGGGCGAAATCGAGCTCTTCAGTTGAAGCAGCGCTGCTTTCGTACCATTCCGACGGCCGCGAATCGGTGGCCGTATCATTCTGTGACCCCATGTCACTCATTTAGCGGAACCCGGGGGGTTCTGTGGTTAACTTTCTGCTCCGTAAGACTACGGTGATTTCGGCAGCTTTACGCTAAAATGGCGGCGTCGGCACAATTTGTGCTTGCGCCACGCGGCGCTCGCCCCCGCAACGGTTGAGTTCTCTGCTGACGCCCTGGGCAAACGGGACGAAAACTCCTTAACCGCCGCTTTCGCCCGACGCCGCCCCCGGTTTTTACGGAATAATTAACGGCGACTTGCTTTTCTTAGGAGGTTGAGAGCGCGCAAATGCCTCCACGCATTGGGCCCGCACCCCCGGCGGGACACGCTGCGAAAGATTGCGTGCCATGGACGAGGTCGATCGGCTGTCGGAATTCCTGCAGAGGCTGACGCCGCTGTCGCGCAGCTGTCTGCTCAGTGAGCTCGAGCGGCTCGAGCTGTGCGGCATCGACATGCCGGGCTCGGCCGACGTCCTGTCCCGCTTGCGCGCCGAGTTTCGCAAGGACGGATCGACCCATGCGCGTATCACCAGCCCGTCGCGCTATTTCTTCGCGCCGCTCGAGCTGCTGCTGATCGACGGCGCGCCCGAGCACGCCAATCTGGGGCGGATCTCGCGCAACACCCTCACCCCGATCTGGGAGTGGATCTGCCGCGACCTGCTGCCGACCATGGCCCGCGACTACATCAAGGCGATCAGCGACCAGGTTGCCGCCAACAATCAGAAGGAAGTCCTGAAGATCGCATCGACCTTCCAGACCAAGGTCCTCAAGGTCCTCGAGAGCACTTTCGCATCAGCGGAGAGCACCGAATTTGCACGCGCCAAGCTCGCGCAGTACACGGCATCGCGCAGCGCCTTCGACGACGTCAGGAAGATGCAGCATGTGCTGCGCGCCGGCGCTGCGCTGCCGAAATTCAACGAAAAACTGCCCGAAAAAATCACGAGATTCGACGACGGCCAGGTTGCCCAGATCACCGCGCAACTCGACGCCTTCAAGAAGGCTCATCCCGACGCACTACCCTTCGCGCTGACGCTGGTGGCAAGGCGCCTGAAGACGTCCTGGCAATTGATCCGCCTCGCCACCAAGGCCGCGGCGAGCAAGAACGCCGCAGACGTCGCCGCCGCGCCCTATGCCTGCGTCGTTCCCATGGTGCTCGACCGGCTCGACGACAAGCGCCTCGCACTTCGGGTCGCGCTCCGGCACAACCGGGTGCTGGTCGCCCGCGAGCTGCTCACCGAGATCTACGACACCGAACATGCGCTCAAGGTGCGCATCGACGGAATCGAGCATTGCGAATGGGGCATCCGCCTCCAGCAATTGATGGACGCGATCGCGGCGCTGGTGTCCGCCGAGGTGAGTCGTTTCCCTTCCAATGTCGGCCACATTCTGGGATCGCGCCGGCTGCGCAGCCATGACACGTTCGGCGGCAAGCTGACTTATCTGGCCTGGAAGGGACGCGACGTGGTGCAGGACAGCGCGGCGGCGTTTCGCAAATTGATCGGGCAGACCTGATATCGCGCGGCGCGCTTCAGTGCGCGCGCGGCAGGCACAGGAAGCGATCGAGAAATCGCCCTGACATCACGATCCTGAACCACCAATACATCAACCGCCGCGTCGTCATTGTCGCAATCCTCGACAGCCCACCACCGGCTGAGGCGAGCAATAGCGCAAGTGCAGCTGCACGCGTGTGATGCGCTTCACATTCGCCGTGGGCCTGGCCGCGTTGTCGCGGAACCGTCGCGAGCGAAAGCGGACCGCGCATCGCGGGAAGAAGACGACGCGGCCCTGTTCGCCGTCGAGCAACACTGGCCGCGCATCTCAAAGGAGCCGCCGGCAATAATCCTCCGATCATCTGCCGTTGCTTCGAAAGGGCACACACAATCGCACTGCGCGCCTCTTCCGGTCAGCGAACAGGACGCACTTACATCGCACGAGAGAAAATTCGCGTGCGCTGGCAATCGTTGCGCGTGCGGTGCTTGGGTGTGCAAATTCTTTTCGAACAGACTGTCGAAAAATTAGCTCGAATTGCAGGGCTTAACGTTACTCAGATAATTCAAGAACGATGTGATGCTCTCCTTATTTGGACCCACGCTCGCCGTTTAAGAAACCGTCACGGAACGGGAGTGGTGTACGATGAACGATGGGATGATTGAGCTCGTCGGACGAAGGCCTGTGACCTTCGGACGACGAAAGGTGACGCCGCGCGCCTGCGTGGCCGATAGCAAGCGGCATCTGCGCGCCTTCCTCAGCGAGGTGCTGGAGGATCTCGGCTTCGTCACCAGCGAATGCGCCAGCGCGGACGAGCTGCAGACTGTGCTCACCACTGATTTGCCGGACCTGATCCTGCTCGGCGTCGCCACCGACGGCATCGAGCCCGGGAGATTCCTCGAAATCTTGGTGCGCGAGGCTTTTGCCGGCAAGGTTCTGGCCGTCGGCGCCCGCGAGTCGATCATCGTCAGGGCCGTGCAGCAGGTCGGCGAGGAATATGGCCTTGCCATGCTGCCGCCGCTGACCACGCCCTTTGCCGCGGAGACGCTGCGCGAGCGCGTCGCCATGCTGCTGCCGGAGGAGCCGGCGCCGAGTCCGGCCGTGCATGTCGGCGAGGCCCTGCATGCCGGTTGGCTCGAGCTCTGGTACCAGCCCAAGATCGACGCGCGCACGCTGGTCCGCAGCGGCGCCGAGGCCCTGGTGCGGATGCGGCATCCGACCTGGGGCGTGGTGCCGCCGGCCTATTTCATTCCGGAGCCGCACGATCCGCATTTGCGCGATCTGTCGGAGTTCGTGATCGCGCGCGCCATGCAGGACTGGCACTATCTTCTGGAGCAGCAAAGCCCGGTCGACCTGTCGATCAATCTTCCCGCGTCCTATCTCAGGGAGCCACAGGCGGTGCGCGATCTCTGCCGCAGCGTGCCGTCGCATCCGGCCTTCGGCGGGCTGACGGTCGAGATCGACAGCGACGAGGCGATCCGCGATATCGATCTTCTGACCGAGGTCGCGCGCGAGGTCGGCCTGCACAATATCGGCCTGTCGATCGACAATCTCGGCGCCAACTGGCCTGCGCTGATGGGCCTGGACAAGATACCCTTCGCCACGCTGAAGGCCGACCGGCAGTTCGTCACCGGCAGCGGCAACGATCGGCTCAAGCGCACGGTGTGCCGCGACATCGTTGAGCTCGCGCAGCGCTTTGGCGCGCGCAGCCTGGCCCAGGGGGTCGAGAGCCGCTCCGACCTCGTTGCAGCCAACGAGCTCGGCTTCGACCTCGCGCAGGGCTTTCTGTTCGGCAAGCCGATGCCGCTGAAGAAATTTGCACGGAGCGCGCTGACGCGGACGGTGATGGGACAGGCGTGAGGCAGGAGCCTCACGCAAACCGGCGCGCGAAGAAGACGCAGGCAACCACGAGTGCGGTTGCTGCGATCATGCTCCAGGCGACCGGCTCGTGCAGCAACAGGCCGGCGAGCGCAAGGCCAAAGAACGGCTGGAGCTGTTGCAGCTGGCCGACGCGCGCGATGCCGCCGATCGCAAGGCCCCGGTACCAGAAGATGAAGCCGACGAACATGCTGAAGATCGAGACGTAAGCGAGCCCGAGGAAGGCGGGCACGCTGACGCCGCTCCAGGCCGGCGGCCAGGTCCATAGCGCGACCGGCACCATCAGCGGCAGCGCAAGCAAGAGCGCCCAGGAGATCACCTGCCAGCCGCCGAGCCGGCGCGACAGCGCCGCGCCTTCGGCATAGCCGAGCCCGCACAGCACGATGGCGGCGACCATCAAGAGATCGCCGGTGAGCGAGGCCGATCCGTCGCCGGACAAGGCAAACCCGGCCACCGTGGCACTGCCGAGACCGGCGAACAGCCAGAACAGCGGCTGCGGCCGCTCGCCGCCGCGCAGCACGGCGAAGACCGCGGTCGACAATGGCAGCAGGCCGATGAAGACGATCGAATGCGCCGATGTGATGTGCTGGAGCGCGAGCGCGGTCAGCAGCGGGAAGCCGACCACGACGCCAACAGCGACGATGGTGAGGGAGGCGAGATCCTTTCGCTGCGGCCGGGCCTGCCGGAGCAGCCCGAGCACGGCCACGGCGATCAGCGCCGCGATCACCGCACGCGCCGACGTCAGGAACAGCGCGGAAAAGCCGCCGACCGCCACCCGTGTCGCCGGCAAGGAGCCGCTAAAGATAATGACGCCGAGAAGCCCGTTGCCCCAGCCGCTGCCCGCAGATTGCATGTCCGTCCCATTTTTTTGAGTCGCGACATTGGGGCTTCCGCGCTGGGGAGGCCAGTCACAATTTCACAATCTGACGAAACTGCAGGCGGCGCCGAAAGGATTGCCGGTTAATACAACGGCTCCTCATACACCGGCTGGCCGTCAAGCAGCAGCCGCTTGATCGCGGCGCGGCCCGAGGGCAGCACGGCGGCGACGATGCGCAGCTTCTGCTGGTTGCGGGCCTGCTCGAGCTTGCCGCCCTCGCCTTCCGGCACGAAATAGCTTTCGAGACCGTATTTGATCGTCAGCTTGTCGCAGAAGGTGCGGACGTTTGATCCGCAGGAATAGCTGACGCGGCCGCGGATCAGCAATTCGGGCGCCGTGACCGGCACAGGCGCGGCATGCACCGAGACGGCGGTGTAAAGGCCGTCGGCATTGGGCGCAAGCTTGACGAAGACGAATGGATTGCGCGCGTCAGCCGGCTTGCCGGCGAGCGCACCGGCCGGCACTTCCGAAATGTCGTAGCGCAGCACGACATAGTCGCCGCGCAGAAGATCGCGCGGGTCGACGGGCTGCGTCTGCAAGGTCACCTCACGGCCTTCGCGCAGGATCTGCATGCGGTCGGCGACCATCAGCACGAGCAGCACGCATTGAACGAGGACGGCGACACCGAACAGCACGGCTCTCGGGATACGCTGCCAGAGTCTTGTGATGGCACTGATCATCGCTCAGCCCTCGGCAGCATGCGATTGAGCGCGGTGGCAAAGACCACGGCGATGATTCCGGCCCCCGCGAGAAAGGCCGAGCGACGCAGCAGCGAGCCCTTCACCGCCCAGGTGATCCCGGCGATGACGCCGGCGATCCCGAGCCAGCCAGCGACGATCCGCGGGCGCACCTCATCGAGCACACCGGAGACGACGAGGCACAGCATGGCGCACAGCAGCGCGGCGTAAGCGAACCAGGGCTCGCCGGCCGCGGAGACCGGCCAGATCGGCGCGGCGAGCAGCACGAGCCCGATCGCGCAGGCTGCGAGCAACTCACCTGCGCGCTTGGTGAGCATGGCGGAGACGAGGGCGAGGATCACCCCCGCAACTCCGCACAGGATCGCCCAGATCGGCTGGGCGGAGACCGTGCCGGTCCGGAAGCGAATGATGTCGTCGACCGTCGTCACCTCGAGGAAGGCGACAGCGGCCAGCGCAAACGCGCCGTAGATCGACAGAACGCTCCCAAGCCGGCCGGCCCTCGGCGAGGACGCGGCGGCGATCGCAAGCCCGGCACCGAACAGCAAGGCGGCCCCGTTCGCGAGCACGAAGGACGGCTGGGCGCCCTCGAACTCGAAGCGAAGCGACGTCGCGATCCACCACGGCAGCACCGCGAGCGCGACGAGATGAGCGGCGACGCGGGAATTCCATGCGAAGGCGAGGCCTGCGGCGATCAGCCAGACCACCAGATACGGAAGATGCAGGACGTCGGGCGCATCGTGGATCCGCATGCAGGTCCAGACGCTGGCAGCGACGAGGCCGACCGCGAGCGCCCCGCGCGAGCCGGTCAGAAGCGCCGCAGCGAACGCGCCGATCGACCACAGCAGCATGCCGCCAGCAAAGTCCTCGCCGAGATGATACATCTGGCCGACCAGCGCGATGCCCGCACCGAAGATGATGGCACCAACGCTCGCGCAGAGATCGGCGAGAACCTCGCGCCCCCTCGCAGCGAACCAGGCCCCGAGGGCGCCGGTGACGATCATGCCCGCGAGCAGGATCGCGAACCGCACAAGCCGCGCGATCTCCGTCCAGTGCGCCGCGACGAAGGCGAGGAACGCGGCCGCAATCAACAGGCCGCCGACAATGCCGACGACCACGGCGATGTTGATGCCCGCAGGCAGCGGCGGCAGCGCATTGCGGATGGCGGCAGCCGCCGCCGGCGCAATCACGCCCTCGGCCTCCCATCGCGCAAGATCAGCGTCGAGGCGGTCCCGGTAGGTCTTCTCGAACATCGTGGTGGATTACCTTGGTCCCGCCGAAGGGCGGGGTAGTGCTGGGT
>NZ_JADPKT010000083.1 GCF_023074075.1 Bradyrhizobium sp. 138
ACTCGACTGCCATTCGGGCGGCGCCGCGGCCACGGACGATGACAGGAAGGGAGGACGCAATGTCCTAAACTGCCCGAGCCGCTGTCGCCAAAAATCCTCCAAAGGCGCCAGCATTTCATGGACGGCAGTTATGCTCCGCGCCTGTTCATCGCTCAAGATTGGAAGGCGACTACCTTCATCCACATTGAAGCGCCTGGCGAGGGCTCGCGCGTCCAGCATCTGCCCATCGGGTTCCTCAAAGTAAACTTCGACATCCTCGGTGCCCGTCGCCACACGGCAATGGCTCGCGTGGACTTCAATCAGGGAGCCCGCCGGACGACCCGCGCTTCGAGCCAACACCTTCAAGGTCCTGACTTTGACGGCCTGATCGCCTATGAGAACCTTGGGCAGACACATCGGATTAAGATCATACGGCCCAAAACCTAGGGCCCGTGTCATCGCCGATATCTCTTGCGCGGATTGATCCCATCGCAGACAGCCTGCGGAGTCTGGGCGTCGATGTCTCGGAAAGTAGCTTCTGTCCACCAGTGGCTGCGGATGGGCTAAAAGCTCCCCGCTGTCGAGGCCAGTCAAGAGCTCGCGAAAGCCTTCGATTGCTGCTTCATGGCATTTGAGATTCAGGGTCAGTGCCGTATCAGTGGGCACAATCAACACCTGGCGCTGAACCACAACGTCACCGGCATCAATACCGTCATCGATGAAGTGCCACGTGATAGCATATTCGGTCTCACGCGCCAGCAGCGCCCAGGACGTCACGTGCGTTCCTGCATATCGTGGCAATGGACCGTCGTGGTAATTAAAAGCACCTCGACGAACCCACTCCAATACATCCGCTGGTAGTATGAACGGATTGGCAACTGAAAAAATGAAATCTACCGGCGCGGCCTTCAAATAAGAAGAGAGCTCTTCAACGCTTGCTATCGATGGGACGTTCGAGCGAACAGCCCAATCGCGGAATACGCCGTCAGCACACAATGCTGCACCAATGACGTGGCCCATCTCAATTGCCAGCTGCACGCATCTGATAGCGAGCGTACCACTGCCGACAACGACGGCAGAGGAGATCGATCGCGCAGGTAGCCTGCCCTGATCGCCTGGTTGACAGACGACGCTCCCGCGCGCCGGAGATACCCGATACGACATCTTCACCGCTCCTGCAGTCAATCCATCAAACTGGGCATTCCCACCATGGCGTCGCGCGACGAAGCGACTCAAATCAGCCACACTGGTTCGAATTTGCTTGGGATAACCGCGCCCGCAGTCGCTTGCGCAATATAGGGGGTATTGGCGGTGCCGAAGCTCTTGGGCGCAGCCAAGATCTTCCCAATATCGCGGGCAGGCCGCACGCCTCCAGATATCGTCTCCGGCAGAATCGCAACTGCCATTTCAGCCTGTTCTGAGTAGAGATCATCGGACGACAGCTCCTCAGTCAACGCGCCTTCATAGAGGAGACTACGCATGTACTGTGCCAAAGGAGGAATCGTTCTTTCTCAGTATGCTAGCCCTAACACTGCTATGTCACTTATCTGACCTCGTCGGACATCGTACCAATTGAGCGCGCTATCAATCGGCCCAAGGCTTCTGGAATCTCGCCTGATGTGTCCGGGCAAAGAAAAGCGGAGCCTAGAACGTCAAAGTGATTTTCCCGGCCGGCCGCACCGCCTTTTCAGGTGTGACTCTCTTAAAATTGCGATGGTGCGTGATTGAGGTCAGTGGCTCTCGCAGTGGACGCCAAGAGGACGTCCTCGTTATCGGCGGTCACATCCAGCGGCTGCGAAGTAGTTGGCCGCGCTGGCGCATTCCTGTGGCTCGGAGAGTTTGACGATTTGCCAACTCCACAGTGCGTTGAACCAATCCGGGTTTGCCGGAGGCTCCAAATCCTGAGGATGGAGCCATGACAAGCAAGAAGGCGAACAAGCTTTCACCCGAGGTCCCGGCCCGTATGGTTCGGATGGTTCTGGATTACGCCAGCGAGCATCCGTCGTGCTGGGCGGCGGGATTCGATTGCGGCCAAGATCCGCTGCACACCGGAGACGCTGCATGACTGGGTCAAGAAGGCGGGAGTCGATAACGGGCAGCGGACCGGCGTTCCGACCGAGAAGCTGAAGGCGCTGGAACGGAAGAACCGCGAGATGAGCAGGCCAACTAGGTCAGCGTTTTTCTTGGTTCGAATCATATAAAGCAGCCTCGGCGAGTTTGTAGGACCAGGTTTGGATGACGGGATGACGATTGATGTCGTCGGTACCAGCCATGATGCGCTCCTTGAGTTCGTATTTTGAGGCCACCCGGATGTGGCGCAGGACTGAACGGGCGAAGTTGGAGAAGAACCCCTCGATGAGGTTAAGCCACCAACCGTGCTTGGGCGTGAAGGTGAGCTCGAAGCGCCCGTTTGGTCGAGTGGCGAGCCAGGCTCTGTTTTCTCTCGAGATGTGCGCGGAATGATTGTCGAGGATCAACTTGATCGTGGTGCCCCTCGGATAAGCGGCATCGAGAAGTCTGAGGAGTTCGATGAATTCGCGGCTGCGGTGGCGGTCTCTGACGAGAGCGTGGACCTTGCCGGTGAGCAGATCAATCCCGGCCAACAGGCTGAGCGTGCCATGGCGTTTGTATTCATGGTCGCGCGCAAAGCCGGAGTGGACGCCAGGCTCGGGTGGCAAATCCGGCGCCGTCGTTGCGATGGCCTGGGTTCCAGGCTTCTCATGGCAGGAGACGATCGTTACCGGCTTTGCCCGCCCTTGGCAGAGGGCTTTCTTCAGGACTTGGACTTCACGAAAGACGCACAGGACCTCCGCCATCTTCTGTTCGAACTCGGCGTCGCGGTTTTCAAGATAGTAGCGCACCTTGTGCGGCTTGATTTCCTCCTTGCCGAGGATCTTGCACACCGTTCCTTGAACCAAATTGGCCAAACGCTGATGCCCTGCCGCCGGTCCGTGCTCGCGCGCATGGCGCGCCAAGAGCCGCGTCGTCCACAACTCATGCGTAGCCGCGGATAGCCGTGGTCCTTCGCCTTGTCGCACGCCAGCGACACCAACCAGGCCTTGGCCTCAGCCGTGATCGTTGGCTCCTTGCCTTGTCGCGAACGATCGTCGAGGGCCGCCAGCGGGCCGTCGGCCAGCGCCCGCTCGACACAGCGTTGCACCGTCTGATGATGGACCCCAAGTCTATGGCCCACTGCGCAGAACGAAGGATTTTCCCGATACGCCAGCAGCATCTGCACCCGCGCCCCCCGGCTCGCCAGTTCGATCCTCGACCGCGAAAGTGTCGACAAGGTCGCAATCTCTTCATCGCTCATTGCCCCTTCGACCGCTCGCCGCCATCCTGCCATGATACAGCTCCTCGTTTCGCCGCTCGAAAACGAGGAATCCGCCAACAACCCGTCCGTTCCACCGATTCAGCCTGCTCCAGGAGCGCAGGCTTCATGGAATCGGTCGTCTAGATCCTGCGCAGGCAAGCGCCTATTTTGCGATGGCGGGGCTCGACCGCCGTGTCTAAGTGATGATCGCCTTCATTGACGATCATCATGGGGCGCAGGTGGGCGAGCCGATCCAAGGTCTTGCCGAGCCCCCTTCGACCTACCATGCCGATCGAGCCAAGCTGTCAGCGCGCGCCCGGCGGCACGCGGCGCCGAAGATCGAAGTTCGGCGCGTCTTCAATCAGAACTTCTCCGTGTACGGAGTGCGCAAGGTCTGGCGCCAGCTCAAGCGCAGAGATCTTCCATATTGCGCGTTCCACAGTCTCGCCATTAATGCGGGACATGGGTTTGCAAGAAACCATCCGCGGCAAGCTCGTCAAGACCATGATCAGCGACAAGGCGGCGGCTTGCCAGCTGGACTACCGCCAGTTCCAGTCGTCACCACCGAATGCCCTTTGGCACTCCGACTTCACCTATCTCGCGACCTGGACCGGCTCCGTCTACGTCGCCTTTGTCATCGACGCCTATGCTCGAAGGATCGTGGGCTGGCGGGCCTAGCGCACGACAAGCGCCGGCTTCGTGCTCATGCGCTGGAGCAGGCCCTTCGGCGGCCGGTACGTCGCGGGGGCGCGTGCACCATAGCGACAGGGGCCGCCCAGAACCTCTCGATCAAATACACCGAGTGCCTGGCTGAAGTAGGCGCGGAGCTATCTGTCCGCAGTGTCGGAGATCCTATGACGACGCTCTCGCCAGAACCATCAACGGCCTTCAAGGCCGAGGTGATCCACGGCCGGGCCATGGCGAAGCTTCGAGGCGGTCGAATTTCCACCCTCCAATGGGTCGATTGGTCAACAACCGACGGCTCCTGGAGCCCATCGCAAACATTCCCTCCGGCCGGAGCCGGACAACCAGCCATGGCAGCATAACTCGAACCAAATGGCCTTGAGGGCAAGCCCGGGGCGGTTCACCTTGCTTAATATGCCGAGCCTGCCGGGTCGTTGAGCTTGTGGCACTCGGTTCCGTTGAGGGGCGGGTTGAAGATACTAACGAGGATCAGATCCCTGTCTCGACCCCCGCGCAGAAGATGCTTGTCATGCTTGTCTAGCACATACATGTCGCCCTTGCGAATGGGGAAGATATCGCCGTCCATGTTCTCCACCTCGCCCTCTCCGGCGATGCAGTAGCAGGCTTCGAGATGATTACGGTATTGCAGAAGCGAGATGGTCTTAGCGCGCACTACGGTGTGGCAGATGCTAAAGCCCATGCCGTCCTTAGCCGTCAGGAGGCGGTGGCTAGTACCATTGCCCCAATCGACGAAGTGATCGGTCGCTTCAACATCGTGCAGGCTCCGCACAATCATATTGTTTGATTCCAGGAATACAGGTGCAAGTCACCATTGTAAAAGCGCGGAGGCCATTGTTCTGACCTAGAAGCGCGGCTTCCGCGCGCTCCCGAAGCGGAAAGCCAAGGTATGTCTATTTGGACCGGGCAAGCCGGCAAGAATCTGCCAACCATGTCCTCCACTGCCATTCGCCCCATTCCTGAAACGGCGCCGACCTGGCCTCGCCGGCAAGCCGTAGCCCAATCATGAGAGGAGAGACCTCGCCACGATGGCGCGCGCGGCGGCCGCGGTAGTATCAGGATCGATTGAGCAAGTTTCATCTGAACTCTTAGAAGTGAGCTGCTAGATTGTTATGGTCGCAACGGACGCCCCCTCTCAAGCAACCGATGTGCCAATGACGTTCTGAGAACACTCCTGAAAAAACAATGCGCCTCTCGCCGCGCTAGCTGGCGTCCTGCCGTCACGCTTGCGACATCGATGTCTTGAACGAGACACAGCTCAACAACCGCGGAGGGTCAACGTGACAATTGCGCCAGGTTCCGGCGCGGATGGCAGGTGAAGGAGAACTCGGACGGGGTGTTCCATCCGAGAGGCGCGAGTGTGGTCGCGCGTCGTTGTACAACAAGACTTGAGAACGCCCACGGGACCGTTTGCCGTGAGGTTCTGTACCGGCTTCACTCTTCAGGCCGTGAGGTTTTCGTTCATGCCGAGAGAAAAATCCAAGATCATCGTAGACATTCTGAATTTCCATTGGCTTCCACTCCCGGGCTATGGACAGCCTAAGCATACAGATGAACTAGGGTTTGTTTGGATTCAGGATTGAACGAAGCCGCTGGCGCGGCATGTAGGGAGGCATAGCAAGGATTGCCTCCTGTCTGAGAGGATTGCGGGTTTTCGAAGCCCAACCCTTTAGACAGGAGGTTTTCCGATGGCTGAGATCAGCCCACTTCGCCGCCGCATGATCGAGGACATGACGGTCCGCAATCTGTCACCGGCGACGCAGCAATCCTACCTCAACGCCGTAGCGAAGTTGAGCCGATATTTCGGTCGTTCTCCTGACCGCCTGGACCTGGAGGATATCCGTGCCTTCCAGGTTCATCTGGTTGCGACGGGGATGTCCTGGCCGGCGCTGAACCAGATCGTCTGCGCACTGCGGTTTTTCTACGGTGTGACGCTTGGTCATGACACCGTTCCGGAGCGCATCGCCTATGCGCGTAAACCGCGCAAACTGCCGGTCGTGCTGAGCGCCGACGAGGTCGTGCGCTTCCTGGAAGCAATCCCAAGCCTCAAGAGCCGTACCGCGCTGACCACCGTCTATGCCGCAGGCTTGCGCGTATCGGAAGTGGTCCTCTTGAAGGTTGTCGACATTGATAGCCAACGGATGTTGAGCCGGGTCGAGCATGGCAAGGGCGGCAAGGACCGTTACGTTATGCTCTCGCCTCAGCTTTTGAGGATTCTGCGTGGCGGCTCACTCGACCAAAACGATGGCTGTTCCCGGCCGCGACGACGAGCGTCCGCTCGTCCCTAACGTGCTGCACGCCGCCTGCCGTTCAGCCTGTACGGCGGCCGGCTTGAGCAAGTCGGTGACAGTGCATACGCTGCGGCACACATTCGCGACCCATCTCCTAGAGAACGGGGCCGACGTGCGCATCATCCAGGTGCTGCTCGGCCATGCCAGTCTGCAGAGCACGGCGCGCTATACCCAAGTCGCCACAAAGACCATCAGCAATACGCCAAGTCCGCTTGACCGGCTCCGCCTGGAGGTCGTGCCGCCTGGCTGAGCGGACCTGATGGCTCCGGTTCTGGAAGTGGCGGATATCTTCCGCCGCCACGGCGAAGCGTTTCGGCAAGCCCGCGCCGGGCATCTCGGCCGCGTCGAGCGGCGCGCCATGGGCGCCATCGCGGCGTGCCGGACGGCTGTGCTTGGCGGTCATGTCGAGCAATGCGATGACTGCGGTGCGACACGCATCGCCTACAATTCTTGTCGCAATCGACACTGCCCGAAGTGCCGGGTGCGGCGCGCGCACAGTGGCTCGCCGAACGGCAAGCCGAACTGCTTCCCGTGCCCTATTTCCACGTGGTCTTCACCATGCCTGCGTCCGCCGGCGAGATCGCCTTCCACAACAAGGCTGTCGTCTATGCCATCCTGTTCCGCTGCGCGGCCGAGACGCTCGCCACCATCGCGGCCGATCCCAAGCATCTCGGCGCTCAGCTCGGCGTGACCGCCGTCCTCCATACCTGGGGCCAAACCCTGCAACACCATCCACATATCCACTGCGTCGTGCCCGGCGGTGGACCCTCGCTCGACGGCACACGCTGGTCGCTTGCCGGCCCGGGTTCTTCCTGCCGGTGCGCGTCCTCTCCCGGCTGTTCCGCCGCCTGTTTCTGCAAGAGCTGCAAGCTGCCTTCGCGGCCGGCCAGTTGGGCTTCTTTGGCCATCTCGCCCGTCTCGCCGATCCCGCCGCATTCGCCGAGCGCCTCGCGCAACTTCGACGGACCGACTGGGTCGTCTATGCCAAACCGCCATTCGGCGGGCCCGAACAGGTGCTGGCTTATCTCGGCCGCTATACGCATCGCGTCGCCATCGCCAACAGTAGGCTGATCTCGCTTGCCGACGGCAAGGTGAGCTTTTCCTGGAAGGACTATCGGCAGAATCGTAAAGCCAAAGTGATGATGCTTGATGCCGATGAGTTCATTCCTCGCTTTCTCCTGCACACCCTGCCGGACGGCTTCCACCGCATCCGCCACTATGGCTTCCTCGCCAATGGCGGACGCAACGATAAAATCGCTTTCTGCCGTCAACTCCTTGCTGTCCGCAACGCTCCGACTGATCAAGAAGCCGGCGCCGATCCCCTCACCAAATGCGAGATCCCCGTCTGCCCGCATTGTGGCGGCACCATGCGGCGCGTCGATATCGTCCCGCGAGCCTGCGCGCGCGGCCAGCCGTTTCGTTGTGATACGTCATGACCAGCGTCAGTACCATCCACCGCTTCCGTAATCACCTTCTTGGTGGCAACGTCCGAAGTCGCCGTGGCCGCGCTCGTCACCGAACACCCCACCAATCGTTCGGCAGCGCATCCCAGCGCAGCAAATCGCTCGCTGGATCGCGCCCTTGGCCCGATCAATCGGGCCCCTCACATCCGATGAATGACTCGCGGACGCGCGGCGACCACAGGCGAGCGTTCCCCGCAGCCGCACCCGCTGCACTATTCCCATAGCGCCAACAACTCCGCAGCTTCGTTCAATCCGGCTTCTATGAGGTCGCACGCACGACAGAGCGCGCGGCTCGCGCCTGCCACGCGACCTCACAGAACCCTCAAGATTCTCATCCTGGCTTGGTTGTGATTCAAGCTTGGGATGGACCGATTCGTTTTGACTGACGCCCAATGGGCGAAGATGGAGCCGCTTTGTCTTGGCGATCCGGGCCGGAGCGGCAATAACAACCAGCTGTTTGTCGAAGCAGTGCTGTGGATTGCCCGCACTGGTAGTCCGTGGCGTGATCTGCCGCGCGCCTTCCGCAACTGGATAACCGTGTACACGCGCTTTCGCGACTGGGCGAAGGCGGGCGTCTGGAAGCGCATGTTTGATGCGGTCTCAGACGAGCCGGACATGGAGTACGTCATGGTCAATGCCACCATCGTCAAGGTCCACCGCCACGGACAGGCGCAAAAGGAGGACGCAAAAACAGGCCATCGGCCGCTCGAAAGGCGGAATGACCACCAAAATCCTGGCACTTACCGATGCGCTCGGCAATCTCGTGCGTTTCGTGCTGCTGCCAGGACGGCGCTTTGACACGGTCGGCGTTCCGCCGCTGATCGAAGGACTGACCTTCGAGGCGCTGATTGCAGACAAGGCGTTCGACAGCAGTTGCCGTTTTGCTTTGAGATGCGCGCGCTGAGCGGCAGCCTGGTGGGCTCTGCGCCAGAATGACCATGCGATGACATGCGCGGGTTGAATCCGCTTTCGAGCAAGCCTGATGGCGATGCGGCGGATTTCCTGGATTGACCAACGGATCAGCGGCGGCGTGGGTGTGCTTTGGCTTTTGCCGGGGGGCGGCGTTTGGTTTTTTTGGGCGGTGGCGGATTGGCGCGATGGCGGATCGCTGCCATCATGGCGAAGGCGAGCATCACCAGGGACACGTGGCGGTGCCAGCCATGCCAGGATCTGCTCTCGTGGTGATCCAGCCCGAACTCGTTTTTCGCGGTTTCAAAGCTGTCCTCGATCGCCCATCGATGGCCTTCGACCGCGACCAACGTTTCGATGGACGTTCCCGCTGGACACCAGGTGGTGAAGAAGGCGAGATCGCCATCAGCGATATGGCGACGGATCAGCAGACCGCGCGTCCACAGACCTTGATTTGCAGTGTTGGATTCCTCGACCTCGAGATCGGCCAGTTCGAGATAGCACCAGTCATGCAGCCTCGGTCCCTTGGTTCCGGCTCCCGCCGACAGGCGCTTCCAGTCGGACGGGCGCCGCGTCCGGGCGAGGTCCGCGGCCGACGATTTTGTCGTCGCTCTGGTCGGGCTACGCCCTCCCGACGCAACGACAAAATCGTAAGGCCCCGCGTTCAGCATAACCCGGCAGGAATCCACTTAAATCCCGCGGGGCGCTGTCCAAACAACCGGGGTCAGCTCTGTCCGCCGCGTCACCAAGACCAATCCATCCGCCGCGAGATGAAGCGCCGCGCCGCGGTCGAGCCGGTGATCGGTCACCTCAAGGCCGAACACCGCATGAGCCGCAACCACCTCAAGGGCCGCGCCCGCGACCGAATCAACCCCGTCCTTGCCGCCGCCGGCTTCAACTTCCACCTTTTGCTGCGCTGGTTCGAAGGGCTTTTGCGGCCCTGATGCAGAGGCTCCGGTGCATCATCCGCCAGCCGCACTACGCTTGAACCAGCGCGTTGCGGGAAACTTCACGGACGACATCCTACGCCGCATCAGCGCTTTACGCCACGCTCGCCAACCTCTCAGCCGAACGCCGGCGAATAAGACGGGCTCTCCGGCGCCGCTCTCGTTGTGAGACACCATCATGCTCTGCGAACGCGCCGATTGCAGACCTTCAATCGGGGCGAAGTTGCACTTCAACCCCTTCAACCAGCTGCACGCGCTATTCAGTTGAAGCCGACATCACCCACTTAGCCGGTTTTGCAGTGCCTGCCGATCGACGACGAGGTAGAGGAGGCTCAG
>NZ_JADPKT010000036.1 GCF_023074075.1 Bradyrhizobium sp. 138
TCCCGAAGTTCGGCTCGAACTTTCCGGCCGCAGCGGCCCGCTTGTGGTAGAGATTGAATACCGCGTACCGCGAGAGAATGCGCAGGCGTTTCACAATGTAATGCAGGACGTGCAGCTATTTCGTCAGCGCACCGGCGCCTATGGCTGGTCGATCGCGCGCGACATCGCCGACCCGGAACTCTGGACTGAGCGTTATCACTGTCCGACATGGCTAGACTATCTGCGACAGCGCAACCGCTCGACGCAGTCGGAGCGCGCCCTGGATCGACGGGCAGCGGCTTTCCACGTTGGCCCTGATCCGATACGTGTCCGCCGCATGCTGGAGCGGCCGTTCGGGTCAGTGCCACGAAGCGAAGATGGACCATTCCCGCGCAGCGAGGTGCGCGGCTAGGCGCCAATCGAGCAAGAGTTGGCGATGGGCGGCGGCCGACGCGCAAATTTGCGCAACGGCAAAGATCATCGTAATCGGCGTAGTTGGCATCACTATCGCTGTTTAAGCCATCTTGATTTCGACCGCACAACTAGATGCCCTTCGTGGGGAGCAGGGACACCGCACCTTCATCGAGTTCGTCGCCTCGAGGACGTGCGGTAGATCTCATTCCTCGGGCAGATCATCAAGCCAGCAGGCCGTCGCGACGTGCGGCCGGGAAAAGATCTTGCCGATCTTCTCGGGAGCTTTATTCTGGTGGTATCGCATATACACGCGGCCATCCTGTCCTAAGTCCAATATCTCTATTTTTCCTGTGTAATGGGACATGATGTATTTAAACGTCTTCTCGATCCCGCTCAGACGTTGGTTTATGCCGCGTACTATTTCTAGTCCGCGCCGCAACGCGACTTGGAAGTGCGACGCACCCTTCACCGGCCTGGCTTGAAATAAGTAGTAGGGTCGCACTCCGATTTCGTGGCATTTGGCGAAGGTCGCCGCTAATATTTCGGGATCATCGTTGACTTTGGCGAGAAGCACGGACTGATTAAGGAATTGCACGCCCTGTCCGCGCAAAGCACGCACTTGGTGCTCCGCGCCAGAAGAGATCTCACCTACGTGATCGAAATGCGTGACGATGATTGGAGTTTTACCCGCCTTGTGGATACGCTTGAATAGCGCCGGTAGAGCGGAATCTTCAAACCGCCTTGGGGCATAGGCCAGCATTTTTGTGCCAAATCTGACCGAATTCAAATGATCTATTGGGAGCAGGTGGTCAACGATGTTGTCCAGATTGGCGGTGCTGAGCACGAACGGGTCGCCTCCGGAAAGGAGTACGTTCGTCATCTCAGGATGGCGCGCAATATACTGCGCGGCCTGACCGAAGTCCGGTGCGATTTCATCCGAAACCTTGCCCACAATGCGCTTGCGAAAACAGTAACGGCAGTATGAGCCGCAGCGTTCCGTCACCAGCAATAAACCGGTCTGGGCGTACTTGTGCTGGAGCCCCGGCACGACCGTGTTGTCGTGCTCGCCGCTCGTATCCAAGGTACCTGGGCTTTCGAACTCCTTGACTGATGGCTCAACAATATACTTCAGCTGATCGTAGTAACCGCTTTTGATGATCTGTTCGCGATAAAATTTTGTGACATGATAAGGTGTAATGTTGTTGACTTGCAGTTCACTCTCGCTAACGACGCGAGTTCCTTCAATGAACTTCAACAGGTGCGCTCTGCGATCGAGCGGATTAGCTGTGCTTTCCATCGCGTGCCCTCCAGCACGTTTGATTCAATGCGATCTCTTGCTGGTCTACAGTAGACCATCAACAGCGAATCGATACCTACCTAATGTGGTGAGAACTATCGGACCCGATAATGGAGAACGTTGCACCGTTATTCGTCAAATGGGAGCGCGCGAAGGATTGCGTCGCAATGGTAATCCTAAGTCGTGACCATTCGAGCGTGCTGAGTAGGCTGAATTGGCGCCGCGCCTCGTCTCAGGGACGTTTGTGCACAAGCGGACAGCCTTAGGCGCCAGATCAAGGCACGCTGACCTGCCCCTGAATTTTCATCCAGCGGCCGTTAGAGTCTCTGGGTTATTTGCAGCGAGACCGAACTTGGACCACCCAGAATTAGAGTTTTGCGCTTCTTTCACGGTGGCGGGCTGGTGACGCCATCGCGGTTGTGCAGTAAAATCGGTCGGCCTATTGCCGATTGCCCCATGCGGGCGTTCTTCATTGTAGTATCTGCGCCAAGTCTCTACCTTTTCCTGGGCGTCCGCAAGGCTGAGGAACCAGTGGGCGTTGAGGCATTCGGCCCGGAAGCGACCGTTGAAGGCTTCGATGAAGGCATTGTCGGTCGGCTTGCCAGGCCGCGAGAAGTCCAGCGTGACGCCGCGCTGGTAGGCCCACAGGTCAAGATCGCGCGACACGAACTCGCTGCCCTGATCGACGCGGATCGTCGCCGGGAATCCCACTTCCTTACAGGCCGTTTCCAGGATCGCCACGACGTCGCTGCCGCGGAAGGTGAACCGAGGCTGCAGCGCGGGTGAGAAGCGGGAGAAGATATCGACGATCGTGAGCACGCGCAGCTTGTGTCCGTCGCCAACTGATCGTGAACAAAATCCATCGCCCAGGTCTCGTTCGACCGGGTCGCCGGCCGGCGATCATCGCGCAGCTTGGCCTTGATCCGGCGCTTCGGCGTTTTGTTGCGCAGTTGCAGGCCCAACTCGCGATAGACGAGCCGCGTCTTGTTCTGGCCGTGGTGACAGCCCTCGCGGCGGAGCAGAACGTGGACACGGCGATAGCCGTAGCGAACGCGTGCATGACAGATCTCCTTGATCCGACGTTCGAGGGCAGCCTGGCCGGAGCGACGCGATTTGTAATGGTAGTTCGACCGGTCGAACTCGAGGGCTTCGCAAGCCTTGCGGATCGAGACTTGCCACTCACCGCGAACCTCGTCGTCCAGCTTGCGCTTCCGGCCAGGCTTCATAGCTTTCGGCGGATCACGTCCTGCAACATCTCCTTGTCGAGTGACAGATCGGCGACCAGCTTCTTCAGCTTGGCGTTCTCGTCCTCGAGCTGCTTCAACCGCCGCATCTCGGTCGGCAGCAGACCGTCATACTTGGTCTTCCAGTTGAAATAGGTCGCCTGGCTGATTCCGGCCTTGCGGCAGATCTCCGCGACCGGCACGCCGTCGGCACCTGCTTGAGAATGAACGCCTTCTGGGCGTCTGAAAACTTCGAGGCCTTCATCGTTCTTCGCTCCTCTCAGCCGCAAACCGGTGCGAAAAACTCTAACCAAAAATGGTCCAGTTTGCCGGCCTCAGATCACATTGAACCCCGTTTGAGCGGATTGGTAACCGGTATGAGATTTCTTGGTGCCGATTGTTCCGCTGCGATATTCAAGATCGTAGCGTATGGTGCGACCATCGGGACAGAGGCACCGGGAGCACGAAGGTGCGGGCAGGCCGATGCATACGATGAGCCGCGAGCTCGAGTTAGTAGCTGGCCGCCTCTGCGACTCGCCCGCTGCGCTGAAAGCGCGAATCCGTAGTTGTCGTGTCGCCCGTAGCTCCCGTCATGTGGTCTGATTGGCGGGAGGTGCGAATGCGACGGGTGATTGGCATCGACGTCCACCGAACTTTCGGGGAGGTGGTGGTTTGGGAGGACGGCAGCTCCGACATGCGGGCCGCATTGATATGACGCGGACCGCGTTGGAGGGATTTGGCAAGACCCTGCTGGCCAGTGATGAGGTGGTAGTGGAAGCGACCGCCAATAGCATGGCGGTGTCGCGGGTTCTGGCGCCGTTCGTGGCACGGGTGATTATCGCAAATCCGCTGCAGGTGAAGGCGATCGCCCAGGCTCACGTCAAGACCGACAAAATCGATGCTGGCACGCTCGCCAGTCTGCAGGCGGCCGGGTACCTGCCGCAGATCTGGACGCCTGACGCGGAGACGGAACGCAAGCGTCGGCTGGTGGCGCGGCGCTACCAGGTCGTGCGGCATCGCACGCGCCTCAAGAACGAGGTGTATTCGATCCTGCACGCCCACCTGATCCCGAAGTGCCCGCATGCCGATCTTTTCAACGCCCGCGGCCGGGCGTGGTTGGCCGCCCAACCGTTGCCGGACGATGAGCGCGCAGCCATCGATCGGCACGTCCGCGAGCTTGACCGGCTGGCGGAAGATCTGGCCCTGCTCGACCGCGAGATCGCGCAGGACGCCATCGACGATTCCGAGGTCAACAGATTGATGACGATCACCGGTGTCAACTTGGCGGTCGCCGCCGGCATCATGGCGGCGATCGGCGACATCAGCCGGTTCAACAGCCCGCAGAAGCTGGTGAGCTATTTCGGGCTGAACCCCCGGGTGCGGCAGTCTGGACTGGGCGCCGCCCATCACGGCCGCATCAGCAAGATCGGCCGCAGTCACGCGCGCGCCATGCTGGTCGAGGCGGCCTGGGCAGCGGCCAAGGCGCCCGGTCCGCTGCATGCGTTTTTCGTGCGCATCCGCGCCCGGCGCGGCCATCAGATCGCCGCGGTGGCCGTGGCCCGGAAGCTCACCGTGCTTTGCTGGCATTTGTTGACGAAGGGCGAGGATTACCTGTGGGCACGCCCGGCACTGGTCGCCATCAAGACCCGCGCGATGCAGCTTCAAGCCGGACATCCGCAACAGAAAGGCAGCCGTCGTGGGCCAGCGTATGCCTACAACATCAAGGCATTACGCGACCGCGAGATGTTGATTGCCGCCCAGGCAGAGCAAAGCTACGAGCGCTTGGTGACGCAATGGAAACCACGGCGGCCAAAAACCGGCGCGCGGGCGCCTCAGCTCGGCAGGACAAAATAGGCAGCCTGGCGGCGCTTGCAGCCGACGCGCCACGCTTCGCCACGAGGTCGCCCGCGCCCGCCAAGGATAATCCCACCTGACGGCAAGTGCCAGCCAGGAATGCAGTCCCGTTACACGCCAGCATGCCGCCGTGCTCGGGCCGGTCAAGGCCAAGCCTTGCGGCGGCCGCAAACGCGGCCAGCCTTGACCGACCCTGCGCGCGGCGGCTGCGAGATCGGTGGCCGGGACGGAAGAATGGGCCCGCGGCGCAGCCGAACAAAAGAATGGACGTACGCGATTTCTACAATCGTCATCTCGGTCACGAAAAATCGCTTGTCCATCTCATCCGTCGAGTGCAGCTTGTCGCGCTTCGTGGCCGGGAGGTTCATAGGCGAGCACTTCGGTCTCGACCTCATCCACGAAGACCGCAACGCTAGGCAGCTGGGGCGGAGCTGGTCGGCGACACAGCCCCATTGCGCCCGCGCGGCCTCACACTGTCCCCGGCGAACGCGCTGGTGCTGAAGGGGAAGACGATGTGCCGTCCGTGCTTGCCGGCATGGCCCAGCATATTATGCATGAGGTCGCCGCCGGGGTTGACGGAGTGCCGTGGTCGCAACAGGCACGCCGGCGTTTGCAAAAGGCGAGGTATCGGTCGATCGGGGCGCGGGCACAGGATACGGTATACCGAAGCCTGTACCACTTCCGAACAAGCGGTGCTGTAATTCAAGACGGACTGAGGCGCAGCGCTTCAGCCACAGACTCCTCGAAAATTGCTAGACCTTCGTTTAAGGTTGCGCGGTCAATCGTAAGTGCGGGTAAAAATTTTATAACCTGATCATCTGGTCCGCACCGTTCGATCATTAATCCTTTTTCGAATGCCTTACGTGTGATCGTATCCGCTATTTGCGCGGCAAAGCAGTCAAAGCCGAATACCATGCCGCGCCCCCGAACCGCAAAACGATTTCCATATTTCGCTGCAATCGCTGAAAGTTGGCGATGCAGAAAAGTGCCTGTGCACTTGACCTGATCTGCGAAGAGTTCCTCGCGCCAGTAAATGTCAATTGCGGCGGTTCCAGCCACTAGCGCGAGATTATTCCCCCGAAACGTTCCCGAGTGCTCTCCCGGTGCCCATCCATCGAGTTCGTGCTTGATCAACAGCATTGAGAGTGGAAGGCCGTATCCGCTTAATGATTTCGACAGCACGACTACGTCGGGCGATAACGTCGCAATCTCGAAGCTAAAGAAGTCACCCGTGCGACCACAGCCCATTTGAATGTCGTCGATTATGAAGAAAGCGCCAACATCTTTGGCGATCGTCTGCACCGATCTCAGCCATTGCTCAGACGCGACATTAATTCCACCTTCTCCCTGCACTGTTTCTAGTAGAATGGCAGCTGGGAGATCCACTCCACTGCTCTGGTCCATCAATGCAGTCCTGAGGTGTTCAGCGGTATTCACGGCGGGCCCGAAGTAGCCATCGTATGGCATGAAGGTCACGCCCGAGAGAGCAGCGCCTGCGGGTTTGCGGTAGAAACGGTTACCGGTTGCAGCAACGGCTCCTAGACTCACTCCATGATAACCGCGAGTGAAAGAAATAACGTTGTGACGTCCTGTAACTTTGCGCGCGAGCTTTAGCGAAGCTTCGACAGCATTCGCTCCCGTTGGGCCGGTGAACTGAAGGCGGTATCTCAAGTTGCGCTTTTGCAGGATAATTGAGTCGAAGGCCTCCATGAAGTTGATCTTCGCGGGAGTCGCCATATCGAGAGCGTGTACGAGCGCATCAGATTGGAGATAGTCAATGATAGCGGCTCTTATAGCATGATTATTGTGTCCATAGTTCAGCGCTCCAGCGCCAGAGAAGAAGTCAATGATTTTGCGCCCGTCGTTCGTTAAAATAACCGATCCACGGGCGTTGCTGAAAATTGCGGGAAACGCGCGAGAATATGATCGAACGTTGGATTCTAGAGCTTCCATTGTTTTGAGGTGTTGAGAGGTCCTCGGAGCGGTGTTCATTATGGCTATCCTACGAAGTGAGTGCATCGAAAAAGATGCGGCCCTTCTGCAAAAAGAGAGCGGCATCATCTACTCTGGGTGCCGTCATTTAGGCACCTACCAACGCTGGTGGCCTAGAACCCAGGTTAGGTACACTGCTCCTGTAATAGCACGTGCCAGTCTGTCACGTCCCTGCGAGTTCCGCGCAAGATGCAATTGCCGACCAACGCTGGATCGATCTTTGCGGTCTGCCGCACCCTCGAGAGTCCCGCGGCGCTGAACCGCGAGCCCGTTTGGCCGGTCGAACGCCCCAAAAGCAACAGCATGGCCGAGGCATTCGAAGTCTTCGAAGTTGACTACGCCCGGTTGAGCCACCATGCCTGATGCGAGTACGGGCGATGCGGCGTATCGACTATTGCATTAAAGACTCAATTCAGAACACTCACGGTCCTGGTAGGGTTGCGCTCAAACGCGCAGTTCATCACATCATTCAAGCTAGGCGCGTGTACGAGCGCGCAAAGTCCTGTTTTCGACTCACTTCGGGTCACCAAAGCGAGGTTCTCAGCCCGTTCACGAACACAGGATGCGGCTCCCCGTGGTTATGAAAATTGCGGACGACTTGTCAGCTTCAAATTACCGACGTTCTTCAGCATGCCTCTTCATGAGCTAAGGTAGACAAAATCAATGCTGGCACGAGGATTGCTCCTCGGGGAAGCAATAGGAAAATGCCAATCGCCGACCTCAACATCTCCGCGTTAGCACTGATCGGTATTTGGGAGTGATGTTTGCCTACTCTGGAGCGACAGACAATGGTCGCCTCAAATCAAATACGTTCGACGCTCTGATTGTGCCGCAATGTCAACTCGAGCCAGGAGAACCGCCATGAGACTTCTCATACTCACAGGCCGTCCGGATTGCTTAGGTGAAAACGATGTTCCCATCGGAAACGCGTTCCGTCGTTTCGGCTGGGAAGTGATTTTCGGCGAGATCACTGGTATCGGATCAGAAGACTTTCGCTATTTTACACGCGGAGTCTTGGTGTCTCCAAGCGGAGACCCGCACCAACTTGGCTCGGCTGCGCAGGGCGCCAAGGACGTATACTTTATCGACGAATGCCAGCTCGTCTTGGTCAACGGGGGGCCGCCGTCCAGCATCTCCCGTGATGTATGGCAAATGCTCTGGCTAGCCTCGCAACATACCACGTTCGTCAATAGCATTGCGGGTACGTTATTTCTAGAAACAAAGCATGCATTGGGTCTCATCGTGCCGAAAGAGCATCGAGCAGTTGCATATGCATCGAACGAGTTCTCCGTACTTTGGGAACGCTACCGCCAGAGTGCCGATCTCTGCTGGGTTGCGAAGCCGGCGAACGCGTATGGCGGAGAAAACGTCTTCTTGCTTCCTCCCAACGGACCGAATGTCCGAGCCATCCTACAATGCCTAACTGGAAATGTTGACGCGCAGAGCAAATTCGGGGGGCTCACCGAACGCGAACCACTCGTGGAGCGGTACCAATTCCAGTACGGCCGTGAAGGTTTTGTGGCTCAATACGCTCTTCTTGAGCGCTTCATCTCTGAAGTGCGGCAGGGCGAAAAGCGCGTCATCGTTGCCTGTGGGCGGGCAGTTGCTTGGCACGGCCGGAAAGCGCCGCTTGACGATCACAGATCTAATATTACGCAAGGAGGTAAGCCAATTCCTGTCGACTTGCATTCCAAAGAGGTTGAACTCGCCGAGTTGGTCGGTCGAAAGCTGATGGACTATGGCGTGAATTTCATTGGGCTTGATATGGCTTACCCTTACATCATTGATGTTAATCTTACGAGCCCCGGAGGGTTATACGACGCGAAACTGGCCTCGGGCGTAGATCGATCCGATCAGGTAGCAAAGCTCATGATCTCCCTTTCAGAGGCCTAGAAGCCTATGGACTGAGGGAGTGGAAGCCGTCGTGTGCAGTCATGGGCGCGGCCCCCAGCCGCGTCCGGTTAGTCGGACTGGGGCGATACCCCACGCGGTTGTCGCGAGTGCGACAGGCGTACGCAGTCGGGAAGCGGCTAACAATTCGGAACTGTACCCAGGCATTTGTAGCCGCTCGCTGCGCTCCTTACGGATCTAGTGCGCGAAATCTTCAGGGACTGCGGCTAGCCCATCCATAACGATACTTCTCAACAATACCACTCTTCGGGCAAGGCGACCTCGACCGGACGACCGCCATCAATACCCGCCAGAAACTCCTGTTTTCTATGATTATCTGCCGGCGGATTGCCCGTTCGATGACGCTCCTGGATCGATAAAGCTGTCGTTTAGAAGGGACGGGGCAACAGATGGGGGTGTCGCATAGAGAGATGGTCTCGGTTGTCTGAACCGCAATCCCGCGTCGATAAGTGGAGCTTCTGCCAGAGTTAGGCTGCCGCGGGGAACGGCAGCTGGTTGAAGTAAGCTTGATCCGGAGTGCCGCGGTCAAGGCTCGAGTGGGGACGCCGGCCATTGTAAAAATCGAGGTATCGGCTGATCGAGGCGCGGGCGTCGAACACGGTGTCGTAGGCGCGCAGATAGACCTCCTCATATTTGACACTGCGCCGCAGCCGCTCGACGAACACGTTGTCGCGCCAGGCACCCCGACCGTCCATGCTGATACGATGCCATGACTGGCGAGCACGCCGGTGAACGCGGCGCCCGTGAACTGCGAGCCTTGGTCGGTGTTGAAGATTTCCGGCTTGCCGTGGCAAGCAAGAGCGTCCTCCAGCGTCTCGACAAGAATGCGGCTTCCCATCGTGATCGAGACGCGCCACGACAGCACCGGACGGCTGAACCAGTCAAGCACCACCGCGAGATAGACAAAGCCGCGCGCCATCGGGATGTAGGTGATGTCCATCGCCCAGACCTGGTTCGGGCGTGTGATCTCGATCTCGCGCAGCAGATACGGATAGATCTTGTGCCCGGGTTCGGGTTTGGTGGTGCGCGGACGGCGGTAGAGCGCCTCTATCCCCATCCGCCGCATCAGCGTTTTGACATGCCGGCGGCCGATCTTGCTCCCCTCGGCAGCCAGCAGGTCTCGCAACATTCGCGAACCGGCGAAAGGAAACTCCAGGTGCAGCCGGTCGAGCCGTCGCATGATCGCGAGATCGGGGGGCGACACCGGACGTGGTAGATAATAGACTTCG
>NZ_JADPKT010000046.1 GCF_023074075.1 Bradyrhizobium sp. 138
TGCTCCAGCGCCCCTATCCCGGCTTGGATAGACTAATCCGGACGACCGGTCCTCTCCACCGGGTTTGAGCGCTGAAAACATCATGCCCTTTAACAATGCGGCCGAGCGAGCGCTGCGCGGCTTTGCGCTGGGAAGAAAGGCATGGTTGTTCGCCGGTTCTGATCGCGGCGCGGAGCGGGCTGCCGTGATGGCCACGCTTATCATGACGGCGCGTCTCAACGACGTCGACCCAAAAGCCTGGCTTGCCGATGTCTTCGCGCGCATCGCCGACATGCCGCAGAATCGCCTGCACGAGTTGTTGCCCTGGAACTGGACGCCTCCTGCGTCGAGGTCCTCCGCCCAGGCGGCGTAGCCATGCACGTCAACAAGGTTCACGCCGTCTTCACAATCGCTCGCGTCGCAAAAGACCTCGGCGAAGACGAGGACTGGCTCTGGGACGTGGCCAACGGAATGGACACAGAGGATGGCGTCATCTGGGTTTACGGCATAGGTGACGACCAGGTCATGGCGCTCACCGACTTCGGCATCGAAAACCTGACGGAGCTCGTCAGGATGCACAAGGAAGACCCGAACTCCTCAAGCGGTGAATCGGTGAGCCCCTGTCCGCGGCCTACCTCGGATGGATACGATGCGCGATGGCGACAACCGCCAGCATTGCGATGGCCGAATGAGGCATATTGCGCAGTGGCGATCCGAGTGGTGGATCAATTCGCCCTGCGGTCGCTCCTGCTGGACTGCCATCGCCAGTACCGCGGATGCGAGTTCGACCTGCATACTGCGCAGATCGCCATCGACTTTTGAGTGTCGCGCTCGATGCGCAGCAGCTCGTTTTCCTCGCGCAGCCGGTGTATCTCCGAAAGCAGGTCCGCCGACACCGGTGGCGCCTGCGTATGTGGCGCCACGCCGCCGATGCGGACCCCTGCCGTGACTTATCGCCACAGTGCCTCAGCGCAGAGACACGCAGATGGAGCTCCTTAGCCAGCGACCTGACTGAGCGACGGCGAGACCACCAACTAAATGGCTTGGCGTCTGTACTCCTCGGTAAACGACCGACGTTGACGTTCTATTCGACACCTCTTGGCTCCTCCAGCCTAGTACAGCTGTCCGTTCATTCAGAGGGGACTCAATCGGTCCATGACCAGCTTTCTGTCGGTGGTTCTCCTCAATTCCTTTTTTTGTATGTTTTCGGACAATCAGGCGAAGCGAGGAGCGTACAATGCCTATCATTGAAGGAGCTTGATCTTGGTAGCTCGTCGACAATGCGGAGAGCAATGTGATGCTGGCACAGCACTTGCTGAAGCAAGTGCGGCGCCAAGTGTATGAGAGAGAGTACGCTAGTGCTCCACGCGGGCTGCCGTTTACGGAGAAAGGTAAGTCATGAATGCAAAGCTGATCTACTTATCCGGCGAAGATGTCAAGAACTTGAGAATATCATCTCGGCAGGCGCGGGACGCCATCGTGGCCACGTTCCGTGACTATGCCGTAGGAAAGGTCGTTGGATTGCCAAAGTCGAGCATTGATACTCCTTCGTCTTTGTTCAGCTCGCTCAGCTCATCATCCCAAGCCTACGGCATTGCTGCAACAAAATGGATAGCAGTTGCGTCGGACAAGGAGGGCATGGGAAGAGCTAGAGTGAACGGTTTGATCTGCGTGAGTGACTACAAGACCGGGAGCCCTGTTGCTGTCCTCGATGGAAACTCTATCACTTTGATCAGGACAGCGGCGACATCGACAGCTGCGGCGAATTATCTCGCGCCGAAGACGCCCGAAAGTATTGGTCTGGTTGGCTGCGGATTACAAGCCCTCAGTCACCTCGACGCTTTCGTCGACTTGTATCCATCACTTCGCAAGGTCTATCTCTATAGTCGGAGCAGGGGGGCTGCCGAGTCAGTTGCCGTCGCTGCAGCCGAAAAACACCGCGAGCCAATTATTACGAAGGATCCGGGTATGCTGGTGAGTAAATGCGATCTTGTGATATCTATGATTCCAAGTGCGCCAGATCTAGAGTCTTTTCTGGACGCGCGGTTGCTTCAGTCTTCGTCCTTCGTTTCAGCAGTGGATGGAGGCAGGAGCTGGCGGTCGGACAGCTTAACTAGTTTCGACAGGCTTGTCACAGACAGTTTAGAGCAATCGGGGTCCCCGGTTGACGCAGCCAGTCGTCCGGTTAAGCACATCGTTTTTAGTGAAGACCTGCGCCATCTCACAAGTGGCTCCTCGGAATCCAGTTTGCGCAGCAAGACACTATTCGCATTCCGGGGCTTTGCGATTGCCGATTTGGCGATTGCGGATTTAGCGCTTCGGCAGGCGCGTGCTCTCGGAGTTGGAACAACTCTGCCACGTTGAATGGAGTATAACCTCTTAGGGCCTCGTTGGACACGCGTCGTGTAGCAGGCCGATAGGGGGTGTGATCGGTCAACAAAAAAGGCAAGACGAATGATCGTGCCGTGATCACAGCAACACCACCGGTAGCTAAGAGTCGCGATCGCCCGAGATCCTGCTATAACTTTCTGAGGCTTGAGGGGGAGCAGCCAATCGCGCTCCATCAAGCGACAGCGCATTGGTCATGTCTGACCTCCCGCGCGAGCGGGGTACCGTGCGTCCTTCATGTGCGGCGCCGCGTTCTATGGCTCTGGGTTGCGGTCTAAAGGACAAGCACCTTGCAGTCAGTTGCGACGGTAGACTGTCCTATGCTGCAGCAAGGTCAAGAGGATGCTGGATAGCCGCTCAGTTGGCCAAACCGGCTCTTGACGAACTTGGCCCTGTTAGCTTTGGCTCGCGGGAGATATCTATCACGACTGATCGACCAGATGAACGTCTTACGTTTGTTGCCGCGCACAAGTGCCCACTTCCGGTGCCCGACTAATTGTTTTGGGCGCGGTGTAAGGAAACGAACCCTGCGGCTCAATCGCCATCGAGCGCATCTTGCAAGTACTCGCATGCGGAGAGCTGAAGCTCATTGCCGGCCAGCTCACGTTTGTGCCGTCGCTAATCGAGTCGCATATGGACGCGGCACTCGCAACCGCGACCGCGACCTGATTCGCAACTTCGCACCTAAGTGGAATCCAAGGAATAATGAAGACTTCATAGCGAGCCAGTTGTGCCTCCTGCTTGCTGGATCTCGTTCAGTTACTGATCTACTCCGATGGTTCGTCTCGGTCCGAGATAGCAGCGCACGAGATCCACAATCCTGCGATTTCGCATGCGCTCAGGACGCGTTGGCCGCACATCTTGGAGTCAACCGGAACTTTACGGAGAGCGAGCCCCAATATTCAGGGGCGCGCAGGCGCGACAAGCTCAATTCAGTACTGCAAGAGAATCATCGATTATATGCGTTCGGCTGGTGGCTAGGCCATGACATTATAATCGGTCTTGCGTCTCGTCTTCTTCGTCATTGCTCACTCCGTCTGTCAGGCGGAGCGCCCTTTTCGAGCGCGCTCTGGCGTCTACCGGCCGCCCCGGCCGGCCAACGACCTTGCCCTGATGCGGCGGATCGACGAGCTGTTCACCGCCTGGCCGTCCCGCGATGCTGAAGGCTGAGGGGCTTCAGGTCAATCGCAAGCGCGTGCAGCGCCTGATGCGCAAGATGGGCATCGCGGCGCTGGGACCGAAGCCGAACACGACGAAGCCGGCGCCGGGCCACAAGATCTATCCCTATCTGCTGCGCAACATGACGATCGACCGACCGAACCAGGTGTGGGCGGCCGACATCACGTATGGAGAGCTCGTTCTGCCTCGCTGCGCTCGACGACGCTCTGGCACGGTATGGCAGGCCGGAGATCTTCAACACCGACCAAGGCAGCCAATTCACGAGTGCGGTCTTCACCGGCGCGTTGGCGGGCGCAGGGATCAAGATCTCAATGGATGGCCGCGGTCGTTGGATGGACAATGTCGAGCGGTTGTGGCGGTCTCTCAAGCATGAGGACATCTATCTCAAGGGCTATGCCGACGGTCGCGAAGCCAAGGCAGGAAATCGCAAACTGGATCGCCTTCTACAACGGTCGTCGCCTTCATCAGGCACTCGGCTATCGCGCGCCGATGGCGGTCTGGCGCGAACGGATGCAGGCTGCGAAGCTGTGGACATGATGGACAACGCTGACGCGTTGACCACATGCCCACAGCAACAGCAGCAGACAGAATCTCTGGCAGCGTGATAGAAACGGATCAGGAGCGGTCAGTTTCCAACTAACAAACCGGTTCAAGCGGTCCCGCTCCGCGGGTCCATTTCAGGCTATTACGCTTGGCGCGACCGCCCGTTGAGTGAGCGGGAGCCTATAGGAACCAGATGGTTTCGAAAGGCGGGCGGCATGCCACCAGCGATGTTCAAGTCCTCGATAAAGGGGTTCTCCGGGCGATACTTGTCATTGGTGGGGCGCGAAGAGATTGCTCTTCTCAAGGTGCAGGGCCATTCCCTCCGGGAGATTGGGCGCCGTCTCGATCGATCCACCTCGACAATCTCGCGAGAACTGCGGCGACAGCCACCAGCAGCGGCGGGTTGGAGTATCGGGCGACGACCGCCCAGTGGCATGCCGATCGGTCGGCACGTCGCCCCCGACCGACCAAGCTTCCGCTCAACGCAACCTTGCGCACTTATGTGGAGGAGAGACTTGCCGGCGTCGTCGTGACCCCGAGCGGCGCTCGCGTTCCTGGTTTCGCCGTTCCGTGGAAGGGCCGCCGGCATGGCCGGCGAAAGGATCGGCGATGGGCCAAGGCCTGGAGCCCTGAGCAGATTGCCCGACGCCTGCCGATCGACTTCCCGGACGACAAGACGATGCGCGTCAGCCACGAAGCCATCTATCAGTCCCTCTTCGTTGAGGGCCGGGGAGTGTTGCGCCGCGAGCTGACGGCTTGCTTGCGAACAAGACGCGTGTTGCGGATGCCCAGGGCGCGCGTACGCGGACGAGGCAAGAGCTTTGTCTCGCCGGAGATCATGATCAGTCGACGCCCTCCCGAAGCGGCCGATCGAGCGGCGCCGGGACACGGGGAGGGAGACCTCATTCTGGGCCTTCGCAGCTCGGCAATCGGCACGTTGATCGAACGCACGACCCGCTTCACGATGCTACTGCATCTTCCGCGCCTTGCAGGGCAGGGCGAAGCGCCGCCTATCAAGAGCGGGCCTGCACTGGCGGGACACGGGGGCGAAGCCGTGCGCGACGCGAATGCGCGCACCATCATAACCTTGCCCGAAGAGCTGCGCCGTTCGCTGACCTGGGATCAGGGAGCCGAAATGGCCCAGCACGATCGTCTGAAGATTGATGCGGGTGTCCAAGTCTAATTCTGCGACCCGCAAAGCCCATGGCAGCGTGGTACTAACGAGAACACCAATGTGTTGCTACGTCAGTACTTCCCGAAAGGCACAGATCTGAGCATCCACAGCGCTGACGAAATCTCTGCCGTGGCCGCCGCCCTCAATGCGCGACCGAGAAAGACTAACGCCGGCAGAAGCGTTTGACGAGTTGTTGCCATGAGTAAACATACTCGGTGTTGCGACGACCACTTGAATCCGCCCAGTACACCGGTGAGTAGTTCCAGCGTTTGATGGCCAACCACGGCATTATCTACAGCATGAGCCGTTCCGGCAATATCTAGGACAACGCGGCGATGGAGAGCTTCTTCTCGTCGCTCAAGACCGAACGGACGGAGGGCAAAACCTACAGGACCAGAGACGAGGCACGAGCCGATGTGTGCGACTACATCCAACGATTTTACAACACGATCCGCAGGCACTCGACCGTCGGTATCTCAGCCCGGTTGAGTTCGAGCGCGAGGTAGAATTAGCTTAACCTGATGTCCATCAAACCGGCAGCAGCTCATCCTCCTCCCGAGCTGCTTCGATCGTCGCATCTCGGTCGGCAGCAGACC
Organism: Bradyrhizobium sp. 138; assembly: GCF_023074075.1. Taxonomy (GTDB): domain Bacteria; phylum Pseudomonadota; class Alphaproteobacteria; order Rhizobiales; family Xanthobacteraceae; genus Bradyrhizobium. The sequence continues at coordinate 5,860 of NZ_JADPKT010000046.1, forward strand.
GTCGTACTTCGCCGCCCAGTTGAAGAAGTCCTCCGGCTGATCCCTGGCTTGCGGCAGATCTCCGCCACTGCAACCCTACAATTCACCAATGGAAGTCGCGACAGTTGGGAACCCAGGTGAGCAGTCGCCAACGCCTCCGTCCAAGCCAGATCGCTTCGCTTTTCTCCTCGCTCACTCCGTGTCTGGTCGGCATGGAGGCCGCCTACGGCACGGCTCAGCCTTGGTTGTGCTGTGAGGCCGATTCCGCCGGCCTATTTAAAACTTACATGCAGTGAGGAGCTAAGAGCGGCGTCGCTGATGCCACGGCAATCAGCAGCGCAGTTCACCCCAATATACGGTTTGAGAACCAAGGTTCTTGATGCTTCATCGCGCAGGAGGCCTGCCGGTCCCCAGAGATGTATGAGGCCTTGTACCATTCGAGTCCACTTGCTCAGTTTTGGACTCATAGCCCGGCAAGGCCAGCAAGGGGTGGATAGCCCCGCGGGCTTGCTGGATGAGACCGACGCCGACCAACGAATGCTCGTATGAAATTGCGATTGTTGTGAATCAGCCGAAGGAATAGTACCAGCAGACTGATGACATCGACGGTAAGCTGGCTCTTCTCCAGCGAGAAAGTCCGATGCTGAAGTTGCTGTCCTACATTCGGCATCGGTCCCATAAGCGCCACGCGGCAGCATAGAGGCTCTACTTGAACGGCGTCGGGCATGGTACTCGCCGTCTTCCATGCGTGATGCGTCCGCGACCCGACAGATCGGAATCGTTCCGCATACCGACGATGCGCTCACTCACTTCGTGCATGCAAGAAACTAGACCTTCAGCGCTTCGGCTCAGCGGACCAGTCATGTCATATTCAAGACTTGATGTCGAAAAGGAGACACAAGCGGGCAGTCTTTCGGGCACTTTAGGAAGAGCTTAGGCTCGTTCTATCACATCGCGAGTGGCACGCCCATTGCTAAGGGGCGGGAGAGCCTCGCCGCAACGTGCAGAGCGCCCCGCATGGAGATCAATCGATGAAACTCACTTCCGGACTCGAAGCCTTTTGGGAGGCCGCATCCAAGAACTACCCTGAGCAAGTCAGGCCGGGCGGACCTCTCGATATGGAAATTGCAATGGAAAAGGTCTTGAATCCTGATTGTTCTGACCGCTTTTCTAAGCCATCGGTCCGGGGATGGATGTCGTCTATCTATCCCAAGACTTTTGACAAGCGCTCAACGAAAATAGGAGCCTTGGCCCTGACTTACAAAGGGTTAATTCAGCTAAAGACGCCTTTTGATTTAGCTCTTTATACCAGACTCATATGGGAGCTTCAGCCGAAGACAATTCTCGAACTCGGTTCTCTCCAGGGTGGCAGCGGACTCTGGTTTGCTGATCAGATGTCGCTGCTTTGCGAAGACCCGGGACACGTCCACTCCTTTGATCTGCACACTAAATGTATCCATGAACGTGCAAAGCATCCACTTCTCACCTTTCATAACATTGATCTATCGGACCTCGCGGCTTTCGATGGAGAGATGCTGACGAACGCGCCTCATCCCTGGCTTGTGATCGACGATGCTCACGTGCAGATTTTTTCAGTATTCGACTACCTGAATCGCCGCTTTCTCCTATCAGGAGACTATTATGTTATCGAAGATAATCCCATGAAGGCAGATAAAGAGATGATGGATGGCTTGCAACTGGTCGAGCGAGCAGGATTTCTGGTCGATACTTATTATACCGACGCGTTTGGGATCAACGTCACTTGTGCTCCAAACGCCTGGCTTCGAAAGTCGTGAGCTTGGATCATCACAGTGCCGGCTAGTGGCCCAAGATACTTTGCGGCTCGCCGCGCCTAAGAGGTGCCGGAACTCGATAAATCATTCTCGCAGAGCTCCTTTGAGACATCGATGTGCAACAGCCATGGCGAGCAGATATGTGCTCTAGACCTCGCCTCATAGAGCATCATGAGGAATGGCGGCCGTGAGCAATTTGCACTCTCGTGGCCAAGGTGTCTGATTGCCGACGTAAATGGAGGAGGACATCCGTGAACGCAAGCGAGAGCTCTCCACGCCTCGAGCCGAAGAAAGAAGGAAGCTTTAGGGTCGTGAAGAGCGAGCCTCTCACTCGCATATGTACGATATTGCTGGAAGCTGCCGGCGCCTCAAACAACGAGGCGCAAGCGGTTGCTGAAGGCTGCGTTAACGCCAACCTCGTCGGCCACGATTCTCATGGTGTGATCGCGATTCCATACTATATCGATTGCATCAAGGCGGGAAAGATCATTCCAGGCGCGAAGTGGACCATTGTGGAGCAGTCTCCGACGACTGCGGTCATCGATGGCGGCTGGGGCTTTGGCTTTGATGTCAGCGCCCGGGCGATGGCGCTCACTATCAAAAAGGCAAAGGCTGCTAATGTCGCCGCGTGTACCGTGTTTCGGCAAGGTCACGTCGGGCGCCTCGGGATGTATCCCTTGATGGCAGCAAGGGCCGGCATGATCGGCTTTGCGGCTGCTGATTCCGGCCGCTCACCATACGTAGCGCCGTTCGGTGGACGCGAGGCGCGGCTCGGCACAAACCCAATCTCAATTGCGGTGCCCTCTGATCTGGAGGCTCCCTTTCTTCTCGATATGGCCACTTCGGCTGTCGCAGCCGGTAAGATCAACCTAGCGGCCAAGCGGCTTGAAGATATTCCCAAGGGGTGGATTATCGATGCCGATGGACGGCCCACCACCGACCCTCGCGACTACATTAACGGCGGCGCGCTTTTACCGCTCGGGGGGACCGAAGGATACAAGGGCAGCGGCCTCGCTGCAATGGTAGAGGTGCTTTGCCGGCTGCTGACGGGCCCTGATTTCGAAGTCGCGCCGAGCAGTAGGGAGAATTTTAGTTGCTTGTTTGCGGCCGTCAATGTGGCGGCGTTCCGCCCGCTTCGTCAATTCAAGGAAGAGGTCGCTGATTTTGCGCGTTACCTGAAATCCACACCGCTATCCGAAGGCTCGTCCGGCGTGTTCCATCCAGGCGAGCTCGGACATTTACATGAACGGGAGCGCAGGGCGAATGGCATCTCAGTCGATAACGCCACATGGGAGAAACTGCGCGCGCTTGCCAATGATTACGGCCTCAGTCTGGAACTCGACCGTTTACTTAGAGGAGGTGGAGACGCATGAGGCCGTAAGCGCGACGCCGGCTATTCAGACGCGGGCTTGGCGATGCCTTCGATAACCTCTCTGGAAATGGCATCTTCCGAGCTTTTGATCTAGCTCCGCTTCTACCGAGACGCCGCTGATACGGCCATGCAGAGTTCAACATGAGACCTGTTGTACCGTATAAGGTCGTGCTCGCGGCATTTTATTTGGCAACATCAAGCAACTGGTTGATTCGCCAATTATCAGGCACGCACATGAGAGGCGGATAGGTGGCCTTTAGCCGATAGGACAATGGGAGATGCAGAACGGCGCTTCTAAGGCATACACCTTGACGTTAGTCGAAGGCAGGGCGTGCAGATGAGCGATCTCCTGGCCGATCAGGAATATCCTAAAACGGAGAAGGCTATTAGCCTTCGCGGCTAGTCTGAGCGAGGATCCTCTCCATGGGGGGAACGAACCCGGCCGGGAATATAAGACGGACTGGGTGCAGTACGCGTTCCATGATCCCTGCGATCCAGCTTAGCGGGAGGCGAAGCTCAAAACGGACACGGCGTTGGCCCATTTCGCAGACGTGATGTTTAGTCAGAAACGCGCGACAAGCGGAATATGTGTCGGCCGCCCACGGATGAGCTCGTTCGTCCAAAGCGGACGCATTGCGAAACGTTTGTAATGAGGAACCGTCCTACTATGACTAACTGGGATTACATCATTGTCGGTGGCGGCTCGGCTGGTTGCGTGCTCGCCAATCGTCTGAGTGAGAACACGAGCGTCAAGGTATTACTCCTTGAGGCGG
>NZ_JADPKT010000025.1 GCF_023074075.1 Bradyrhizobium sp. 138
ATCCGGAGGTGTAGATCACATAGGCGAGCTGATCAGTAAACAGACCAAGCGCGCGCGGGTCCGGATCCGACGCCGGCAGGTTTGCCCATTCCGGCGTCGCCGTCAGATCCACCAGCGTCAGATCGCGTAGCGCACCGTCGCCCAGCGCCGATCGCCCCGCTGCATCGGCCAGCAGCACTCGCGGCACCGCATCGTCGAGAACCTGCCGCAGCCGCGCCGGTGGATAGGCCGGGTCCAGCGGCAGGTACGCCGCGCCCGCCTTGAGGATCGCTAAAAGCCCGACCACCATCGCCACGTTGCGCGCAACGCAGATCGCCACCGGCTGGTCCGGCTTCACCCCAATTGCGATCAGATGATGCGCCAGCCGGTTGGCCCGCGCATTGAGCTCGCCATAGCTTAGCCGCTCCTCCTCATGGACCACCGCCACCGCGTCCAGCGCACGGCGAACCTGTGCCTCGAACAGCTCGTGGATGCACACGTCCGACGGATAGGCCGATGCCGTCCGGTTCAGCTCCTCCAGCAGATACGCGCGCTCAGCGGATGACAAGAGTTCAATCTGCCCCACCGGCTGCCGCGGATCTGCCTTCACAGCACATAGCAAATTTTGCAAATGCTGGGTCATACGGTCGATATGCTTGGGCTCCAAGCGACTTGCATCAAAGTGCCATCGAAAGCTGCCATCTAGAGCGCAAACCTCAAATGTTAACGCCTCACCGGGCAGGGCTGCCTCAGAAGTCGGGCTCGAAGCTAGGTCACTAGTGGCAGACTCGCCACTTACAGTAAGCATAACGCCAACGGGCCAGGGCCGGCGCAATCGTAACGCCTCCATACCGAGCAACGTTGGGCAGCGCGCGATAAGATCTCGCGCGAAGCTATCCTGCTCCTTCAGTTGAGCGAATTCGGCCGCCACCACCGTGCGCGCCTCTGCAAAATCATTGTCGAGATCGATGGTAATTGCCATCGGCACAACAGAAGCGACAAGCACCTCGAGCGCTTTCAAGCCCGCTCGCGATCCACTCGGCGCGGGAGTCCATCCCAATTGAAGCTCTAATTCTCCCGTGATGCGGGCTAGGTAGATCAGCCAAGCCGTTAGCAAGAATTCCGTGCGATTACTGGGAGACAGCTCAGCCAAAGCACCTGGAATTCGCCATGAACTCAACTGCCATTGAGGTGCAGCCAAAGCTACTGAAGACGACAAAAAGGAAAGCTGGGATGTTTTGAACTGTTCAAGCCGTTGTCGCCAAAAACTCTCACGAGGCGCCAACATCTCATGCGCAACCGTTATGCTCCGCGCCTCGTCATCGCTCAGATTCGGGAGGCGGTCGCCTACATGGGAATCAGAACGCCTCGCGAGTGCCCGCGCATCCAGAGCCTTACGGTCCAAGCTGCTAAGCCAAACATCAACATCCGCTGTCCCTGTCGCCACACGCCAGTGGCTGGGGTGGATCTCAACTAAAGACCCCGCAGCAAAGCCCGAGCGCCGAGCCGTCACCTCTAAGCGCCTGACGACGACAACGTCATCGCCTACGAGAGCCTTGGACAACCCCAATGGATTGGTATGATACGGGCCAAAGTCTAAGGCGCGCGTCATCGCTTCCAGATCTTGTGCGGATCGATCCCATCGCAGACAGCCCGCAGCATCTGGGCGTCGTATCGCTCGTCGCAATCAACACTTGGCGTTGGACGACCAGCTCACCAGTACCAACACCGTGATCGATACGATGCCACGTGATGCCATGTTCGGTCTCACGGGCAAGAAGCGCCCAAGACGTCGCATGAGTTCCGGCATATCGCGGCAACGGACCGTCGTGGTAATTGAAAGCGCCTCTACGCGCTTTCCCAAACACATCTGCTGGCAATATGAACGGATTGGCAACGGAAAATATCCACTCGACTGGCTCGGCGTTGAGCAGCGCAGATAGCTCTTCAATGCTCGTCACACACAAGATATCGGCGAGAGCGGCCCAATCGCGGAATATGGCGTCGGCACACAGCGCCGCCCGGATCACGTGGCCCATCTCCATCACTAGCTGAGCACATCTAACAGCTAGCATACCACCACCAACAAAGATGCAAGAGCCAACCGGTGTAGCAAGTTTCATCTGAACTCTTAGACAGGGGTTACAATGAAGGCCGTAACGGATCACCCCGCATTTCAAGCAATCGACATACCAATGACGTACTGCGAGCGTTTCCTGAAGAAATAACGCGCGCCTCGCTCGGAATGCCGCCGTCGGACTTGAGACATCGACGTCCTGAACCAGACACAGCTCAGCACAACAATACGGATGTCATTGGCGACGATCACCGCATGGGCGTCCGCAAAGTCGTCGGAAGATCTGCAACAGCCGCCGTCATCACCGCGCGTACAGCAGACTCTCCTTGGCGCTCACGTTAAGTAGCGGACGCGCCCATGACCTTCTGCGGGCTCATTCTGAAGAAAACAATTCGCTTCTCGCCGGGCTCCCAGAATTTTGCCGTCATGCCGTCGGGCTTGGGACATTAACGCCTTGAACCGAACAGAGCTCAACACAACAGCACGCGCCGTCAACAGCGACGACCACTCAAGATCGGGCGCCCGCGCCTTGCCCGAATTGCCTTTGCGAGCCAAAATGCTCGCCGCTGCTTTCTCCAGGTGGTCTGCTCGTCGAGTGAGGGAGGGTCCTGCGGCAGGGATTCCGCTCGATGTTGCAAAGTTGGCCACGCATCGCGTTTTCGCAGATTGGCCGGAGCTCGGCACTAAGTAGCGTTTTCGCTTAATGCCCGCTGACGTCTGTGGCACGGCCCTTGCTCGTGAGGCGACGAATGCGACGAAGAACGGGTCCACGGCGAATGTCGCAACCACAACTGACTCCTGATCTCTCACATCGGCGCATGCTGTTGACCCTTGGGTGCAGCAGCTTGGATGTGACTTGCGTGATCGAGGCACTCAGTCGAGACTTTGTCATTTTGATTCGTAATGTCTCACCGAGCGAGTCGGACGGCCTCGTACATCAAATTGCCGGTGAACTGGGATTGCAAAAAAAGCTAGAGCTGGAGGCCGGCTTTTCCGATTTTCTTGGTCATCGACGGCGGATCAACAAATACTTCATGAGCGTTAATTCCCGAGATGATTATCAGTTTGTCACCCCGCATTCCGAAGGAGATAGAATATCTAATATGCAGTTGTCGTGCTTTTATTGTTTCGAGAATAGTAAAGACGGAGGAGAAACAATCCTATTGAACATCGACGACACAAGTGAGGCATGGGGACTTTTACGAGAAAAAACGACAAAAATATTACCTGGATCAAAGCTATTGTCTCGGGGCATGATCACTCGTGCAAAAGCACTTTATCGTCTGAGCTCGCCGGATGACTATTTGGTACCAGATGACCAAATAGTAGCCGAGGTGAAATCCGAGATCCCGGGCCTTTTGCTGGCGATTGTTATGGCAAGGCCGAAAAGAAGCTTTTCCCTTCTCCTAGGGCGCGATGTGAATGTCCTTTGGGATAACATTGGTAGTGTTGACCAAAGCTGTCTTCACTTTTTCGTTCGGATGTTGCAGGAGCGCGAACTTCTCAAGTTCCCGCCGAACGGTTTTGAGTTGCACCAACTGGACCCCGTTAATGCAGGACGGAGCTGGTGTTCGGGCGCCGATTACGAGAAACTTTTTTGTGACGAGATTATTCTTAAGCTAAAACCAGGGGACCTTGTTATTCTGAACAACCTAACTTGGGCGCATGCGGTGAACAATTGGACATCGGCACCGGGCACTCGAAGGATAGCCGTGGCATTGGCCTAGCGTAGAACGAACTTCAAACTGGATTAAGCCCGTGGGGCAAGGTCACCGTCGGTGCCTCTGCATCGAGACGACCGCGGAAAAAACCATGAACCCGGCAGTGGATCATTCTTGTCGATCGCGATCGACACCGTGCCCGCGACTAAAGAACGGACGACTATTTAAGAGTCCCGATTAAGGCCGTTGAGATCGCGCGACCCAGAACTTGGCGGTTCTCCGGGACATCCATCATAGTCACGTGGTCGCCTGGAATTGGCACGACATGAATGGCCTCCGCACTTAAGATTCGGTCCCAACCCCGCAAAGGCGAAATTGCTTCTGGACCTAGGGAAGTTCTTCGAGAACGTGTCCGACCGCGAAGAGGCCGGTTCGCATAGAATTGGTGTATCTCAACTGGGAGGGACGGAACTTGATACAAGCGCAGCGCCCGTTGGAATTGCGTGGCCCTTTCGTACGTCAGAATATCATTGCGGAGATCACGGTCCAGCGGGATCGCTCCAATTGTCTGAGCCTTTTCAAGCAGTCCGGAAATTGAGCTTTGTCCAGCGAAGCGGTTGAGGATTTCGAACTTCTCGTCATTCAATTCGAGAGACTCCAACGCTACTTCTTGTATCATTTGGGTGGGTGATGTCCTTGATGGATTTGCAAGTAACACAACGTCAATCAGGCCGATGAAGGAAACAGCTTCGTTGAGGTTTAGTAAGTGCTGCGCAATTGCATAAGCCAAGATTCCTCCTGATGAGTATCCAGACAACCGATATGGACCTCGTGGCTGGATCTCGCGAATCGCCAAGCTCGCTTGCGAGGCGATCTTTTCAAGAGTTGAAAATTGAAATGCACTGAACTGCGGCCATGGCAAAGCGTAGACAGGACAGTCCACGTCGATTTCTTGCGCCAAGCTGGGGACATAGGAGCGATCGCCCAAACCTGTGGGAACAAAGAACAGCGGCGGCCGCGATTCGGTTTCGCGAACACAAATCACTCCCGAACTGCTGGGCTGTGGCGCCAAATGAACTTTCGATGCAACTTCCTTCAGAAGGGGGGCTTGGAAGAGGTCGGAGGCGCTGAACTTGAGCCCGAGCTCGACTGCGCGACTGAGCAGTTGCACCACTAGTAGCGAGTGGCCGCCCAGTTCGAAGAAGTGGTCGTTGCGTCCGACCCGCTCCAGCCCGAGAAGCTCGGCCCAGATCCGTGCCAACGCCGTCTCGACTGCGCCCTGCGGCGCCGCATAGGCCGCCCGCGCATAGGCATCGTCAGCAGGCGGTGGCAGTGCCTTGCGGTCGAGCTTGCCGTTCACCGTCAGCGGCAGCACCTCAAGCCGCACGAATGCCGACGGCACCATGTAGTCCGGCAGGTGCGCACTTAGGTGCGCCCGCAGGGTGCCGGCCAACCCGCCTCCATCGTCCTCATCCGAGCCAGCCTCGTCCGAGCCCACCACATAGGCGATAAGATGCTTGTCGCCGCGGCGATCCTGTTGCGCCACCACCACCGCCTCGCGCACAAAGGCGTGCTCGCAAAGCCGCGCCGCGATCTCGCCCGGCTCGATGCGGAAGCCGCGGATCTTCACTTGGTCGTCATTGCGGCCCAGGAACTCCAGATTGCCGTCCGGCAGATAACGCCCGAGGTCGCCGGTCCTGTACAGCCGATCGCCGTCCACAAAGGGACTGGCGATGAACCGCTCGGCTGTCAGCTCGGGGCGGTTCAGATAGCCCCGCGCCACTCCCGCCCCGCCAATGTAAAGCTCGCCCACCGCGCCAAACGGAACCAGTCCGCCATGATCATCCAGCAGGTACACCAGCGTGTTCGCAATCGGACGGCCGATCGGGACCACTGCTCCATTAAAATCAGCCGGACAATTCCAGACTGTTGCGCAGACTGTTGTTTCGGTCGGGCCATAGGCGTTGACAATTGATGCCGGGGCAAGACTTTGGATCAGTTCAGCCTTCGGCAGGTCTCCAGCAAGAATGAGAACTTGTGAAGTCAAACATTCCAGATTCTTGCTTGCCTGAAGCATCGCTGGGGGTAGCGTCGCATGGGTGATGTCTTCGCTCCGGAGATAATCCGAGAGCTTGTCACTCGCTTGACGGATCTCGTCCGCGGGCAAGTGCAATGCGGCTCCAGAGCCAAACGCCATAACAAGCTCCCAAGCGCTTGCATCAAACCCAACGGAGGCGAACTGCACCACTCGCCTGTTGGAAGAAGTGCCAAAAAGACCGACCTGAGCCAACATCAGATTGACCAACCCCCGATGCTCGACCATGACGCCCTTTGGGTTTCCGGTTGAGCCTGAGGTGTAGATCACGTAGGCGAGATGGCGCGATGTGAGGCCAAGCGTGCGCGGGTCGGGGTCCGAAGCCGGCCGTTCGGCCCAGG
>NZ_JADPKT010000078.1 GCF_023074075.1 Bradyrhizobium sp. 138
CGCCAATGTAGAGCTCCCCCACCGCACCGAACGGCACCAGCCCGCCATGCCCGTCCAGCAGATACACCCGCGTGTTCGCAATCGGGCGGCCAATCGGGACAATGGCCCCATCAAACCCATCGGGGCAACTCCAGGTCGCCGCACAAACTGTTGCTTCGGTAGGTCCATAAGCATTGATAATGGATGCTGGAGCTAGACTCCAGATGAGTTCTGCCTTCGGCAGCTCTCCAGCAAGAATGAGAACTTGCGATCCCAAGCCTTCCGGCTTCTGGCTTCCCTGAAGCAAGGCTGGAGGCAGCGTCGCGTGCGTGATGGCTTCGCTTTGCAGATAATCCGATAGCTTGTTACTCGATTGACGGAGCTCATCCGCAGGCAAATGCAATGCGGCTCCCGAACCAAACGCCATAACAAGCTCCGAGGCGCTTGCATCAAAACCGAAGGAGGCGAACTGCACCACGCGGCTGTTGCAACAAACGCCAAAAAGCCCGATCTGAGCCAAGCTGAGATTGACCAAGCCGCGATGCTCGACCATGACCCCCTTGGGGGTGCCTGTTGATCCGGAGGTGTAGATCACATAGGCGAGATGGCGCGAGGTCAGGCCGAGCGCACGGGGGTCCGGATCCGACGCCGGCAGATTTGCCCATTCCGGCGTCGCCGCCAGATCCACCAGCGTCAGATCGCGTAGCGCACCGTCGCCCAGCGCCGATCGCCCCGCTGCATCGGCCAGCAGCACT
>NZ_JADPKT010000045.1 GCF_023074075.1 Bradyrhizobium sp. 138
CCGGGCTCTTCGACCGCACCGACAACAGGAGACCTGGCGCCGGCCGCTTGCGCGACGGCGGCGGCGACCGGATGATGGCTCGAGAGCGCAAGCCGGCTGGCGAGTTCGAAGACATCGGCGGGAATGTCGGCGGCATTCATCACTTCGAGATCGGGCAGCGTCAGCGTGCCGGTCTTGTCGAAGATGACATGGTCGGCCTCCGCCAGCCGCTCGATCGCGTCGCCGGAATTCAGCAGCACGCCGGACTTGAACATCGCGCCGGATGCCACCGTCTGCACGGTCGGAATGGCAAGGCCCAGCGCGCAGGGACAGGTGATGATCAGCACGGCGACGCCGGTCACGATCGCATCATGCCAGGACGCGCCGGCAATGACCCAGCCGAGAATGGTGATGAGCGCGGTCGCATGCACCACCGGCGCGTAGAGCCGCGAGGCGCGGTCGGCGAGGCGCATATAGCGCGAGCGTGCCTGGAGCGCGTTGTCGAGCAGCCGCGTGATCTCGGCGAGCAGCGTTGCCTCGGACGCGGCCGAGACCCGCACCCGCAGCGTGCCGGAGATGTTCATCGAGCCGGCATAGACCGCCGTGCCCTGCTCGGCCGTGACATAGAGCGTCTCGCCGGTGATCAGGCTCTGGTCGATCTCCGAACGGCCCTCGATCACGGTGCCGTCGACCGCGCAGCGCTCGCCGGGCCGCAAGAGCACGATGTCGCCGGGATGGATCGCGGCCACCGGCAC
>NZ_JADPKT010000048.1 GCF_023074075.1 Bradyrhizobium sp. 138
CGAACCGTTCAATCTGTGCACTGAACTTATTGCTGTCCATAAGGGCTGTTACACAGCACTCCTCCCAACCCGGCAAGACGGCCCTCACCGGAGGGAGACTCTACCTGTACACAGTCTCGCACCTTTACGGCAGTCGGAAGGGTGGCTTTGCTGATGCTTACTCGGGCATTCTGAAGGAATTCAATCTATTTCCGACACGCTACAAAGTCTGGCCGCTTAACTGAGTTCATGTTTGCGCGATTCGCATTTGGCTTATCGTTGGTTGAAAATTCTGCTTCGGTGCGTGCTTTCACAGCGACAGGCGCGAGGAGAAGGCCGGTGCGGTGTAGCCAGCCGTCTTCTATTCCGTGGATTAGCATCCAGGCTGCGTCGTCAAATCTCGTTACGTTCAATGCCGACTCGGTAGGGGCTTTGATAAGGTTCGATTAGGTCAGCGCCAACACCACGTTGTTGACCAGCTCGCTCACCGTATCGTCGGCTTGATGCTGAACCACAACCACGGCTGATGGATGTGCAACGATGTTTCGTCGGTCCAGCTTGTCCTTCAATATTTTGAAGATATTGGAATTGATAAGGTTGGCGCTGTTGCAAATCTCGATGACCTGCGACTCCTTTAGCTCGTCCATGAACTCATCGTATTTGCTGATTTTGAGCTGCGTCATCTTTTGGTACCGCTTTGAGATGGCAGCATTGAAAGCATCCAGCCGTGCCTGGTCCTTCAGAATCCAGTCCAGCAAGTGAGCGTAAGCGAGATTCCAGGTCATGACGATGCACGCCCGGAACGCCTTCGAGCGGTAGCAGGTCAGGGCCTCCTGAAGGAAAGCTCGCTCTTCAACGGAGGGTACTTTCGCCGGCAGGTCGGTTAGGATTTTATCTACAGCAACCACGCTTTGATGAACGCCGTACTTTGCATCAAACTGATTTCGCACTGGACGCGTCAGCTTGAAGCCCTGCTTCTCGCGAACCAAGTCTGGCGTGTTGTAGCTGGCCATTCGCATCAGAGACTGGCCTATGTTCTCTTTGGTTACGAGATGAAGCGTCTTGTAACACGCGCGAATGTGGTCGGAGTGGAAGTGCTCCTTCCCCTCATGCGTGTGAAGGTACCAACCGATCAGCTTGATCTTTTCCCTTGGTGGCAGCTTGTCAAAGCCCACCACCTGGTCCACGAATTCACTCAGCGCCATTGACAAGCTTCTTATTCACGTAGTCGAGCCCGATGTGATTGATTTCGTAGTGACCGCGTTCCGGTGTCGTGAAGAATTTGCGCCCCTTCAGCTCGCGCAACGGCTGACCGAAGTCGTTGATGGCGGTGGACCAACCGATTGACCGGAAGCAGGTGTAGATATGTCCATCAGTGACGATGGGCGTGCTGCGGTGTTCGGCAAGCCAAGCGGCGGCGATCATGAACTTCTTATGCTGGCTGCCGTCGTCCTTGCCCTTGGCGAAGTCCGCTAATGAGACCGGCGCGTGCATTTCGATCTCGACTATGTCGGGAGCCTTGACCTTGCGCACCGTCTTCTGGCGCGGCGCAGTCGGCGTCACATCGACAGTATCGAGTTCATCCTCAACCTCGTCCAGCACCTCAACTTCGGCAGGCTCGGAGTGGCCGTTTGCTGGAGTGGAGGCCGGAAGCCTCCTCACCACGGGCGCACCTGCCGGGCCACGCAAGGCGTTAGTGATCGCCTGCGTGACCGACTGAATCTGGTCGTCCGCAATCTCGGCGTCGAACATAATGAACTTGATCCGGGAAGTCCCGGTCGGCTTCGTCGGCTTTGCCATTACTCGGTTTCCAAACTAAAGGGGCGAATCGCACGTTGTTTCTTGCCCATCCCGTATCCATGGGTTGTGAGCACCGAGCAAGGGGAAAGCTTTTTTGTTCCGTTTATCCGACCTATCCGCTTGACTCTATAGTTCTTGTTTTCTTCTATTGGGAAAAACCCCACGTTCGCCCGCGGGCGAGGGCTGGATCCACGAAATCAAATATGACGGCTACCGGGTTCAAATCCACGTCGATCGGGGGGCGGCAAAAATCTTGACGCGCAACGGCCACGACTGGACCAAACGGTTCTCGGCTATTGCCAGCGCCTTCAGGCTGAAAAGTCAGACCATCTTCGCCGGGGAGGTTGTCGTCGTGCATGAGGGCCGCACCAATTTCTCCGAGCTGCAGGCGGACCTGGCCAAAGGTCGGCAGGAACGGATGCTGTTCTACGCCTTCGATATCCTCTTTCACAACGGAGAGGACCTTCGGAGCAAACCGCAGCTCGAGCGCAAGGGGGTTCTCAAAGAGCTGATAGACATGCTCGACCCTCCCGTTCTGTACAGCGACCATCTCGAAGGTGACGGCTATGAATTATTCGAGGCCGCCGCGAGGCTGAACTACGAGGGCATCGTATCCAAGCGTGCGGATGCGCGGCGGGCCGCTGTCGCGCGTTCGGACGTGGAGGAAGTCTGCTAGCGCGGCTTCAGCGAGCTTGCGATCCGCAGTACCCGTTGAACGCTCGCGGCTGCGTCCGGCATCAGACCAGACGATATAGAAACATTCCCTTTTTTGAGGAAGCGAAGGCGCGGTCCCTGGTTTCGTCGCGGCATGGTTGCACCGTGTTTTCAATAATAAAATTTCGATAGCGTCTCGCGGAACGACCAGCCGCGAACCGACCTTGATATGCGCGATCTTTCCGCAAGCGATCAGCCCGCGAACCTGAGCCTTCGTCAGGCCGAGCACATCAGCCACTCGCTGCGGAGTTGCCAGAATTGGCAGATCTGAGATCGATGGTTTCATCGCGTTGCGCTGCATGTTCAAACCTCCCCCGCTCCGCCAGCTTGGCCAACTGCTGTGCGACTCCTTTGACGATGAAGTCCAGCAAGAGAACCGTCGCGCCTCCCTTTGTCCCCGAACCAGCCATGCTGGCCGTTCCGGTCGGAAAAAAATATCTGCTCGAAAAGTGTCTTCTTCCGATCGACACGCACGACTGCGGCGGTGCCGTCGCGGTAGGCACAAAGGGCCGTCCACGCGCCGCCGCCATAGAGTTCGCCTGGCCCTCGCTCGTAGCCCGGCGCCTTGAGAGGATTGCACCGATCGGAAAAAGTTGCCAGGCAGCGCTGCAAGCAGGTTTGGGACGCATACCCAGGTCAACCAGCCTCGCCGCAATGGCCATCTGCAGAACGCGACGCGGAAAGAGCAGCGCCGTCGCTCCCCGTCCCCTCGCAGGCCGATCTGTCCTTCTGAGCGGAAGCCATTCCTTCTTTATCCATGACTGTGCAGTGAAGAGCTTTAGATTGGGAATCTCGCGACGGCGGCGCCGATCTCGATGTGTGCACCCGGGGCGCCGCCGCATGACCGGCCCGTCCGTCACCAAAATTTGGCGATAGCTCATTTCCGGAGCCGGCTCTGCGATCGGGGTTGAAGTCTACGTAGCGTCAGGTTGTACAGTCCGAATCATACATGCGGTGAAGCTTCATGATCGGAAGGAGAGGCTTCAATGTCCTAAGAGCGCAGGTGCGTTGGAGTATTGATTGTGCAGGCACGGCCGGCTGGTTGTAACTAATGTGGGGACATTGAACTGAAGACGAAGAGAGTTTGCAAGGGAACTTCTCAAACCCCGGACGCCTTCCAACAGCAATGGGGCGGCCCAGTTTCGATCGCGGTGTGGCCGCATGCCCTTCTTGCCTGGAAGGGGGAGGCGGCACCATGGCTTTTGGACCGTGCGAGTATTTGGTTTCGTTGGTTTAAGGTTTGGCGATAGCTCAGCTGTTGCCCAGGAATCCGGGGCGCTCTTCTGCGGCAATGCACGAGCTCGGAGCGCGCGCGATAACGGTCCCTTGTTGTTCAATTGGCGATCTTGACGTCTAGCTTTTCGCGCCGGTGTCGCTGCCAGGCGGCTTTGAAGAGTCGTCTCATCTAGTAGGAGAGTGGTGTGGAACCGATCTATAACGATCCGAACTATTGGATGCGCTGGCACGCCGAGCAGCAGGAGCTGCAACGTGCGGGGCAAGAGGCCGACGTCGACCCTGCGGATCAAGCTGGCTTCGAGCAGCAATTGGGCGAGCTGCAACTCCGCTCTCCTGAGGAGAGTTCGGGGGGTAGTTCCCCCGACACTCCAGCCGCACGGTCGCATGAAAACATCCAGCGTACGGATGTTGGTGGTTCGATGCGAATGCCGCCAAGGTCCAATCTGCGGAACAATTCCTTCAGCAGCGCGCGTCACAGCGTCGATGTTCCGCACGCTCATCTTGGCTCGGCTGCAAATAATTACCGGTCTGACTTGCGGGAGCGGCCATTCAGCAGCATGCGTTACGCAGCGCCCTCGGAGGAACAACCTACGGCGCGGACGAAGGACAACAAGCCCCGTGGACTGTTCTCTCGGGTCAAATCAGGATTAAGCAAAGTCTTTGGAGGAAGCCACCGTGAGAAGTGGTCCGGCGGCCCAGCGTTTGATGTCGTCTCCTCGGAGCTTCGCATCGACTTTGCAAAGCGCAGTCGTCCGTCCGAGGCAGACCTGGAGCTGATTGAAGAGTTCAAGACGGCATTCAGCGCGAACCGTAACGCGAAGACGATCGAGAATTATGTGAGGGCTCTTCGAATGTTCAGCGAATTCCTCCAACCCAAAGGCGTCGCTCTGAACGACCTGCTTGGCAATGCTGAGCTGCTGACAGCCTATAAAGATGAATTTAGGAAGGTGGCGAGCGCCAATAACAGGGACCGTGTGGGGTCAGCCTTGGACGCACTCCAGAATTTCCAGGCTGGACATATCCGCCGCAGCCTGGGGGGTAGGCGAGCGCAACCGTTGCACCCGCAGGACGAGCGGCTGATTGAAGAGTTCAAGACGGCATTGGGCAGCGCGAACCGTAACGCGAAGACTATCGATAACTATGTGAGGGCTCTTCGAATGTTCAGCGAATTCCTCCAACCCAAAGGCGTCACTCTGAACGACCTGCTTGGCAATACTGAGCTGCTGACAGCCTATAAAGATGAATTTAATAAGGTGGCGAGCGCCAATAGCAGGAACCATGTGGGGCCAGCCTTGGATGCACTCCAGAATTTCCAGGCTGGAAATCCCATATCCGCCCCAGCCTGGGTGGGTACGCGAGCGCAACCGATGCCCCCCCAGGGCGAGATGCACCCCCAGGACAAGCGGATGATCCGCCAGTTCGTGGAAAACGTCAAAAGCTACAGAGTTGCTCCCGATGGTACCAGAGGCCGCGGGACTGGAACGGTCCCCCCTGGTACGATCAAGAAGAATATGACGGCGCTCAACGCGTTTGCCCGTTGGCTCCGAGCGCAGAACAAGGATCCCCTGGCTCGGGCGTTCAACGATCCAACGTCGCTCGCCGACGACATCGACCAGTACGTCGAAGCTGGCGGCGATCATCGTGATCGCCTCAGTACGGCATTGTCTCATCTCCGCAGGACCGGGGCTGGTGAAGGGCTCCAAGCTGCCGGGGCCGGGCCCCGCCTGATGGGGCGCGAAACATTGGCGGCTCATCCGGAGGACGTCTACATCATCGATGACTTTCTGACGGACGCTCTATCCAAGCTTGGATCCGACGCGACTCGCAAGGAGAAAGCCGAAGCTTCGACGGAGGCGTCCAGGCTACGCTTTTTTAGTGATTGGCTTCGAAGAGAGGGCAGGCCGAGCATCAAGGACCGTATCGACGGCAATGCTGAGCAGCAGTCGTCATTGAGAGCAGATTATTCGGCGTTCTACAAAGCCACAAAGCGGTTCGCCCCACTCGATCTCTTTCGACAATACCTGGGTCTCGAGCCCCAACAACAGCCCCAACAACGACTTCGTGCTTATGACGATGACGCCAGCCTGATCGAGAGCCTGGCTAAGGAAGAGCTGAGAAAACTCGACCCAGCTTCCGAACAGAGAAGAAAAATAATTCGTAATACTGCTTCGGCCCAACGCAAGTTCAGTGATTGGCTCCGCACACAGGGTAGGGAGAGCATCGCGAGCCGAATCAACGGCAATAGTGAGCA
>NZ_JADPKT010000052.1 GCF_023074075.1 Bradyrhizobium sp. 138
CGTCGAGCGGCTGCGGCGCAGTGTCAAATATGAGGAGGTCTATCTGCGCGCCTACGACACCGTGTTCGACGCCCGCGCCTCGATCAGCCGATACCTCGACTTTTACAATGGCCGGCGTCCCGCCTTGACCGCGGCACTCCGGATCAAGCTTACTTCAACCAGCTGCCGTTCCACTTATCGACGCGGGATTGCTGTTCAGACAACCGAGACCATCTCTTAGATCCAGCTCGAGGGCAAACTTCGCAGCGCGCAGAGAAAAGATACTAATTGTTCGCCTTGCGAGTAGGCGGATCTCTTGTTTGGCGCCATCTTCAAACCGATGCTAACGAGACGTTTCCCATTAAAGGCACAATTATCACCAGAGTAGGTAGTATCACGATCTAACATGAATGAATACGGTCAGCTAGCAACTAGCCGTTCGCGGTGATGCAGCTAATCGGAAGGTATCAGCAGAAGCGCCACACGAGGCCATCAGGTAATGACATCTCCCAAACCAATCGGTCTTTGCTGCGCATGTGCCAGGCGCCTGCAAGCAAGCTCGTTACTGTGAGCCCGCGAGGATACAAGCGAGTACCGAACAAATATCGCGGAGAAATAGCCGAAGGCGGCAGCGGTCCGGCACGAAGGGCAGCTAATCTAGTTCAAATGATGTTCCGGCCTCTGCGATGAGCAAATTGACTCGATGTCACTCAACAGACCATCCGGCACTCACCGGAAGTCGAACAGAAGGGCCCGCATATTGTGGCATTGCGATCGCTGTTGTCGGCCCACTTGGGACGACTTCAAGAAGGCAATGAGAATGTTGTGAACCAAGATAACGCAGGTTCCAATACGGCGGCAGAAGTCTTGTGCGCTGGGGAGGCGTCCAACGAAAGCTTTGCCCGGGCGCAAAGGGTGTTCCCGGACGGCACCTCGCGGGTAACGATTGAGCGGGATCCAACTCCGCTCTACATTGAGCGTGGGATGGGCAGCTATCTCTTCGATGTCGACGGCCGCCGGTTTCTCGATCTCAATTGCAACTTCACGACGTTGATCCATGGACATGCCTTCAGCCCCGTTGTAGAAGCACTAACCCGTCAACTTCAGCGCGGCAGCTGTTTCGCAAATCCGACGGAGAGCGAGATCGAGCTCGCTGAATTACTTTGCGAGCGCATTCCGCGGATTGACCGTGTTCGCTTTGTTAATACCGGGACTGAGGCCGTGCTATTTGCGATCAAAGCTGCGCGGGCCTTCACCGGACGTTCGAAGATTGCCAAGCTCGAGGGCGCCTATCATGGCGCCTATGACTGGGTCGAGGTCAGTCAAGCGGCGACACCGGCCAATTGGGGTGACGCCAACCAGCCCAACTCGACGATCTTCTATCGGGGTATGCCTGCAAGCGTGCTCAACGAGGTGGTTGTGCTGCGCTTCAATGATGTTGAAGGCGCACGCCGCTTGATATCATCGAATGCGCAGGATCTTGCCGCCGTCATTCTGGATCCGATGCCGAGCCGCGGGGGACTCGTTGCGCCGAAGCCTGAATTCATGGCCGCGGTGCAGGAATCTGCCCGCAAGAACGGGATTCTTGTGATCGCTGATGAGGTCCTCAATCTTAGGCAGAGCTTTCAGGGTGCTTCCGCACGTTACGGCCTTGTTCCGGACGTCATTGCGATGGGCAAGATCATCGGCGGAGGCTTGCCGATTGGCGCAATCGGCGGCCGCGAGGACGTCATGAAAGTATTCGATGCCTCAATGGGTCGGCCACTGCTTCCGCAAGGCGGTACGTTCTCTGCCAATCCTCTATCCATGACAGCGGGGTTGGCTGCCATGCGTCATCTCGATCATGCGGCTTTTGCACATCTGGAGATCCTTGGGGACATTGTCCGGGACGGGATCGGCCGGGCCATTTCGAACCTGCGCGCTCCGCTCTGTGTCACCGGTGCCGCCTCACTCTTCCGCATTCATCCGAGGGCAGAAACCCCGAGCGACTATCGCGAGATCTATCCCACGCCTGCCGGAGCAACTCTAATGAAAGAGCTCACACGCTTCTTTGCGGAGAACGGCATCATCCTGCCGTATGGTGCGGCCGCATCGATTTCGTCACCGATGACGCGTGCCGACGCTGAGTTCATCGTCGACGTGTTCGCAGGCTTTCTCGAGAGCCGTCAAGACATATTGGACGCGATAAAGGTACGCAAGTGAACGAAACGGCAGTGTTTTTCGCCAGCATGCCGCTAAATGATCTTTGGCCAGAGTCTATGTTCGCCGTAACTTGCTTGGCGAGGCTCAAAGAAGGTATTCAAGCTCCCTCCGGGCTGTAGCCACGCGTGACCCCGGGCCGCGACAGCGGCCGACGAAGGTCCGACCTGGTTCCCGTCCTAGGCGCGAACTCGACGTCCCTGTTTCACTGCTCGTGATCGCACTACAGCCAATCTGCATCCTCACATAAGGGCGTGGCGGTCTGCTTACGCGGGCTGCAGCAAAGCCAACAACCTTTCTCAATTAAGCCGATCGGCAGGACGCGCGCCTCTGCGGATCGTGGGGAATATCGAGTTCGATCTCGCGAGATACCTCGAGGATAGCTTCTGGATGTTGGCCATTCTCGCCGAGTGCGTATTTGAGCGCTTGCTCCCGGCTCGCGAATAAGCCGCCAAAAATGCCGTTCTGTTCGCGGACGACCCAGTTTCCGAAACGATTCTTGCCAACGAAGATTCTCGGTCTGGTGGAGCTTCCGGAAGGATATTCAACAAGCTTCATAACCATTGACCATCAGTTTGCAGCTTTATGATCTCGTAATCGATCGGCTCGTCACACACCGTGAGCGGATCGATCGCTGCGGTTCTGTTAGCGAGAGAGCTCGCCGTTTTCGGCGAGAGAGCTCGCCGTTTTCGGATGCGAGAAATAGCTGGGGAGGCTTGCTAGTGTGCCCGCCTTTGAGCTGTCCGCTAGCTTCGAGCAGCACGGCGCCATGGGTCTTTGTCTGTTTAGATCTGCTGCACTTGTCTTGCACCCACAAGGTACGCCGGCGAGCACGACACTGAACGTTCGCCGCCGTAGCGGTGCCAAGCGCAAAACTGGTCGTTGCGGTCGGGATTATCGGCCCAGCTCGCTTGTTGCTTCCAAGCGCGAACTGCACCGGTCCGACGAGGCACCCGTACGTGTAATTTGTGGGTCTTGCTGGGATAAGTGGATCATCTGTCGGGCTTGGCATCTGCAGCTCCGTTCTTTGACGCTTCAGGAATGGCGGGATCCGTATCACGTTTAGAGAACTGTCACGGCCATCTCGCATGGTCGTTGCAGATCGCGGCAACAATTCCGCCGCTCTAGTCGCGAACCATTCGTCCCGAAGGCCAATCTACAGCAAGCACCAGGCGAGTCGCTGCTACCAATTCTAGGGAAAGGCAGGTCGCTTTCGTTTTCGCTGGAAAGAAGAAACTTACCTACCGCATCAGACGTCTTTGCTTCTCTTCACCAACAGATTCGAGAAATGAGCGAACTAACATTGAAAGCTGGCGAATGCATAATTGAGACCTTGGAAATATGCGCAAGACTCTCTGGACCGCGTGCTCGCCTCGCCGAAGACGGTAAAGAAATCAGCTAAAGCTTGAGTGTTCAGCGGGGGCGCCAAGGTGTTTCGTAGGCCCGCTTGGTTCATACCATTAGCCCCAGGTTTTCATAGCGAGAAATTGTCCGGCGAGGCCTCCTTTGCGTCCACTTCTCCTTCAAAGCTCTCGATGGGTCGTCGCAGTGTCGGGTCTGCTGATGTTCGCCGCCCTGCTTAAGACGCTAATGCCAGTCCAAGAACTCGAAAAACGGTAGGTTGGCTTGGCGCCTTGCGAATTCCGGCCGGAGCACCACAAATGAGCAGGCCGAGGAGGGAGCCAAGTCGCTGATGACCTTGAGCGGAATGCTCAGAGAAAAGCATTCTCTGCAGCTGGCAAGCCCATCACTCCGCAACTTTCGCCACGTTCAACTCAGATCGATGCATCTCAATCCGGTACGATTTTCAGGCTGTGCCGCCCGATCCGAGATCGCACAGGTGGGCTTCTGCTCATGTCTGATCATCCATTCATCCCACAAATGACTCCACGAAGACATGATGACGCGTGCAAGCGGCTTGAGAGCCGTCACGCATCATACGTCAGATGCTCGATGCAAAACGTTTCTTTGTAGTAGACGGCGTAACGGCGTAAATGGACCAGCGTTCGCTTTTGAGATCAATTACCAGGGTTAGTAGTTGACCGGAGCGTATCTGGTGATGAAGGTGCAGTCTGCGCGGCAGCCTTCCGTTCCCTTATGGGTGGGGCGTGGAAACTCAAAGCGGCCATTGTCAAGAGTCGGTCAACTGCATGGTGCATCTTGCAAAGACTCTCGGCGTTCTGAGATTGTTACCCGTTCAGCGGCTGCTAAGAGCGTTTGATAGGGAGAGGATGTTGCGGTCGCCGACCGGAATTGCGATGGCTTCTTACGACTGGAGGAATTGTGACATGGAGCTGTATTTGTAGCCAAGATGGCTGAGTGTTCCGTCGTCAGAGCCAGGGTGGCGTTGCTGATCAGCGGTCTGAGCCAATCGTTCAGCGGCTTCGAGGCCACCTCCACGCGCCTGCGGAAGGCAGAGTGTTAACAAGTACAGTCTAGTGCTCGCGCAATAAACAGCACGAGCAACTTGGCTGTTCCCCCTCTCAAGAACAAATGAACTCAATATGGCGCTTGGCAGCCACATGGCTTCTCAAACTGCAGGGCTTAGCTCGGATGATATTCCTCGGCCATCAGCGCAGTACTCACCTCGAATCGCTTGAGGTGGTCGAGACTGGTCGCCGGCGGCGCTGGTCGGATGACGAGAAGCTGCGAATCGTCTCCGGATGGTTATGATAATGTGAGCGAACGGCTCGTTACGACTCACGGCGAGCTTGCGCATCACCTTGGCTTTGAGGTCGGCGATCGCCGCATTGAGTGTAACCGGCACGAGGCCCCCACCTCGCGGTCGTGAGCTTGGTCTGCGATACAGCCTGGCATGAGCTGATCGTTGGGAGTGAATCGATGGCAGATGCCAT
>NZ_JADPKT010000050.1 GCF_023074075.1 Bradyrhizobium sp. 138
GCGTTGAGCTCGCCATAGCTCAGGCGCTCGTCCTCGTGGACTACCGCCACCGCCTCCGGCGCCTTTTGCACCTGCGCCTCGAACAGCTCATGGATGCACCGCTCCGACGGATAGGCCGCCGCGGTCCGGTTCAACTCCTCCAGCAGATAATTGCGTTCGTCGGCCGGCAGGATGTCGAGGCGGCCGACCGCCTGGCCTGCATCGGCAGCCATCGCCCGCAGCAGCGCCAGTAGATAACCGCGCTGCCGCTCGATCGTCGCCTGATCAAAAAGCGCTGTGGCATAACTCAGTGTTCCAGCGATCTCCTCGCCCTGCTCGCTAAGGCTCAGCTCCAGATCGAACTTGACTTGATCGAATCCCTTCCCAGCAGCCTCCACACTCAGTCCTGGCAGGTCCAATGACGCAACAGCATTGTTTTCCCAGGCCAACATCACCTGCACCAACGGCGTGTGGTCAAGAGCCCGGGGCGGCTGCACGATCTCCACCACCTGCTCGAACGGCAGGTCCTGATGCTCCTGCGCAGCCAGCGCTGTGCGCCGCGTCCGCTCCAGAAGCTCCGACACGCTCGGCTCGCCCGATAGGTCTAGCCGAAGCGCCAGGGTGTTGACGAAGAAGCCGATCAACTCTTCGATCTCGCGCCGGCAGCGATTGGCGCTCGGCACGCCGATCGCAAGGTCGTCCTGCCCTGACAGACGCGACAGCACCGTCGCCCAGCCCGCCAGCACCGTCATGAACAACGTCGTGCTATGTTGCCGGCTCAGCCGCTTCAAGTCCCGCGTCAGATCCGCATCGATGACAACAGGAATACTGGCCGCGGCAAACGATTGCTGGGCGGGCCGCGCACGGGCCGTCGGCAACACAAGAAGGGACGTGCCTGACAGGGCGTTGCGCCAATATTTCGCCTGCTTCTGCAGCCGTTCCCCCGACAGCCATTGGCGTTGCCAGGCGGCATAATCCGGATACTGGATCGCCAGCGGCGGCAAAGGATCGTCCTGTCCAGCCTCGAACGCCCGGTAAAGCTGACTGAGTTCACGCACCAGCACGCCCATCGACCAGCCGTCCGAGACGATGTGATGCTGGGTCAGCAGGAAGACGTGTTCCTCATCTGACATCCACACCAGACGCCCGCGGATCAGCGGCCCGCGCGCAAGATCAAACGGTGTGCGCTCCTCTTCATGGCACAGATCCAAAAGTGCCGCTTCCGCATCCGGCCTCTGCCGTAGATCGTGTTCAAGCACCGGCAGTCCCGCATCCGGCGGCAGGATCTCAACCCGGGGCTTGCCCTGCGGCGCGACAAAGACACTGCGCAGCGCCTCATGACGCGCAAACAGACGGTCAAGGCTGCGCTGCCAGGCGCTGCGATCGAGGACCCCGCGCAGCCGCAAGGCTAGCGGAATGTGATAGTGCGTGCTGCCTTCGTCCAGCTGCGCTAAGAACCACAGCCGCTGCTGCGCAAACGACAGCACAAGCGGCTCATGACGCGATACGGCTGCAATCGCCGGCACGTCTTGGCGACCGGAGCGACTCAACACCTCGGCGATGCTTGCGGCAAAATCGGCCAGCACCGGCGTGGCGAACAGCGTCGACAGCGGCAGTTCGACTCCAACAGCCTGCGACAGCCGGCTCGACACCTGCACCGCTAGAAGCGAGTGGCCGCCCAGTTCGAAGAAGTGGTCGTGGCGTCCGACCCGCTCCAGCCCGAGAAGCTCGGCCCAAATCCGTGCCAACGCCGTCTCGACTGCGCCCTGCGGCGCCTCATAGGCCGCCCGTGCATAGGCATCGTCAGCCGGCGCAGCCAGCGCCTTGCGGTCCAGCTTGCCGTTCACCGTCAGCGGCAGCACCTCAAGCCGCACGAATGCCGACGGCACCATGTAGTCCGGCAGGTGCGCACTTAGGTGCGCCCGCAGGGTGCCGGCCAACCCGCCTCCATCGTCCTCATCCGAGCCAGCCTCGTCCGAGCCCACCACATAGGCGATAAGATGCTTGTCGCCGCGGCGATCCTGTTGCGCCACCACCACCGCCTCGCGCACAAAGGCGTGCTCGCAAAGCCGCGCCGCGATCTCGCCCGGCTCGATGCGGAAGCCGCGGATCTTCACTTGGTCGTCATTGCGGCCCAGGAACTCCAGATTGCCGTCCGGCAGATAACGCCCGAGGTCGCCGGTCCTGTACAGCCGATCGCCGTCCACAAAGGGACTGGCGATGAACCGCTCGGCGGTCAGCTCGGGCCGGTTCAGATAACCGCGCGCCACCCCCGCCCCGCCAATGTAAAGCTCGCCCACCGCACCGAACGGCACGGGCGCGCCATGACCGTCCAGCAGGTACACCCGCGTGTTCGCAATCGGACGACCGATCGGGACCACTGCCCCATTAAAATCAGCCGGACAATTCCAGACTGTCGCGAAAGTCGTCGTCTCGGTCGGGCCGTAGCAGTGAATGAGACGTACGGGACCTTCTTCTTTCAGCAATCTCAGAAATGAGCGAAGATCATTGCGCTCCCCTCCACAGAGGAGGTACTTGAGTTGGGCTAAGGTCGGAGCAATCGATGATGCATGTTGGTTGAATAATGCTGTTGTTAGAAAGAGTGAGGTCACCCGGTGCTGGTTAAGCGCCCGGGCAAATCTGCCAGGATCTGTGACAGCTTGCATTATAACAATGCAACCGCCGTTAAGCAGCGGTGCCCACACTTCGAATGTGCTTGCGTCGAAGGCGGGATTGCCGGCCCATGCCATACGATCCCCAGCCTCAATCTTCGCATATCCATTATTGATCACCAGCCGGTTGACAGCATGATGAGGAACAAGAACTCCTTTGGGAAGGCCGGTTGAGCCGGAGGTGTACATGATGTAAGCGGCAGCCTCAGCGCTCAACGCTAGGCCAGGATCGGAACTAGATCCCGTTCCAACTATGAGCGGCTCAATCGCCAGAACAGGTATCGCCGCCTCAACCAGATCATCACCGTCAATCTCGCTAAGCACCAGGCGGGCAGCACAATCAGCCATCAGCCATTCTTGTCGCGCGGATGGAAGGGCACGATCAATCGGCACATACACTCCGCCCGTCTTCAGGATCGCCAGCTGCGCGACCACAAGAGCGACGGAGCGATCAAGCACTGTCGCAATGCTATCCCCCGGCCTTACTCCGAGTGCGATCAGATGATGTGCCAGTCGGTTGGCCCGCGCGTTGAGCTCGCCATAGCTGACGCGCTGGTCCTGACAGACCACCGCCACCGCATTCGGCGCCTGGCGCACCTGCGCCTCAAACAGCTCATGGATGCACTGCTCCACAGGATACGGCGCCGCCGTCCGGTTCAGCTCCTCCAGCAGATAGGTGCGCTCGTCCGCTGGCAGGATGTCCAGCTCCCGCACTGGCGTGTTCGGCGCCCGCTCCAGCGCCGCTGCCAGCTGCGCGAGCGTCTGCTGCATGTAGCCGCAGATCCGATCCGCCGAGATTGGCTCCGCCACCTGCGCCGTCAGCCCGAGCGCCTCGCCAAAATCCTCCACCGACAAGGTCAGCGGATAGTTGGTGCGCTCCTCCTCGCCCAGCCATTCCACGCCCGACAGGACATCATCCGTTCCGGAGCCGGGCGTGGCTGCCGGCCTGTTATGGCGGTAGTTCAACAGCGCGCTGAACAGCGGCGCCGGCGCCGCAACGCCGCTGCAGCGTTGCGCCAGCGCCAGCGAGGCATGCTCGTGCGCCAGCAGCTCGGAAAGCTGCGCGTGGGTGCTGCGCACGCTCGCCGCAACCCCGGTCTCGTCCAAGGCAAGCCGCACAGGCAGGGTGTTGATGAACAGGCCCATTGTGCGGTCGGCACCCGCACCCGCATGCATCCGGCCGAACAGCACCGTGCCGAACACCACCTGCTCTCGGCCACTGCTGCGCGCCACCACCTGCCCCCAGGCCAGATGGCACAGGCTGGCCAGGCTCACCCCGAGCCGCCGCGCCTGTTCGCGCAGCCGCTCGTTGAGCGCCTGCGGCAGCATCCGATGCGCCTCGCCGACGCCGCTGCCGTCGCCGTAGACCTCGCTTAGCCCGAACGGCATGGTCGGCTCGTCGATGTCGGCCAGCAGCCCTCGGAAGAACTCTTCATGCGCCTTGGCATCAACAGCAAGACGCGCCTGCGCCACCAGATTGCGGAACGGCAGCGGCGCGGCCAGTTCATAGGCCCGCCCTGCCAGCATGGCCCGCACCTCGGCATGCATCACTTCCACCGTCGTGTGATCCCCGATCAAATGATGCTGCAGCTCCAGCAGCAGCCAGCGCCCGCTGCCGGGATCGCGCGCGGTCACAAACCGCAACAAGGGTGCCCGGCCAAGATCGATGCGCTGCCGGCGCGGATCAAACCGGCGCCGGAGCTCATCGGCGGCGCAACCATCACAGCCATCCAGCTCGACCTCGCTCACC
>NZ_JADPKT010000064.1 GCF_023074075.1 Bradyrhizobium sp. 138
GGCCGATTGGCATCACAATCACGACACAGAGCTGTTCGGTGGCTGGCGATCTGATGACGAGTCACAAAGCTGGCCCGGCCCGATGCGGCGATTTGCTGACCTTTGAGGTTTGCGCTCTGGATGGGAGCTTCCGCTGGCATTTTGATGCCACCCGATTTGCGCCGAGGCAGATCGGCCGCATGACGCAGCATTTGGAGACTTTGTTAAATGGTGTGATGGCCGATGCGGGGCAGCCGGTCGGCCGCACGGATATTCTCCCGGCAGACGAACGCAAATATCTGCTGGAAAAATTGAATCGGACGGCGACGCCTTATCGGTCGGAGCGGTGCATCCATGAGCTGTTCGAGGCGCAGGTGCACAAGGCGCCGAAGGCGTTGGCTGCGGTTTATGAGAACGAGAGACTGAGCTATGGCGAACTCAACGCACGGGCCAACCGGCTGGCCCATCATCTGATCGGGCTCGGGGTCAAGCCGGACCAGCCGGTGGCGATCTGCCTGGAACGCGGCTTGGCAATGGTGGTTGGTGTTTTGGCGATCCTGAAGGCGGGGGGAGCCTATTTGCCGCTCGATCCGGCTTATCCGTCGGCTCGGCTGCGGCAGATTGTCGATGATGCCGTGCCGCGACTGCTGCTTTGCGATGCCGCCGGTCGAACCGCATTGGGCGCCGAGGCTGTAGCCGATGTCAGCGTAGTCGATCTGGATACTGCCGCCCCGGTCTGGGCCGAGCGGCCGGATTCGGACCCCGATCCGCGCACCCTTGGCCTCACATCCCGTCATCTCGCCTACGTGATCTACACCTCAGGCTCCACTGGAACGCCAAAGGGCGTAGAAATGTCCCACGGCTCGCTTGTGAATTCGCTTGCAGGGATTGGCACGTCGAAACGATGCACACTTCAATTCGCTACCCTGAATTTCGATGTGTCCTGTCAGGAAATGTTTATTTGTTGGAAGGACGGTGGACTGCTCGTACTTGTGCGGGAAGAGACCCGTAGGCATTTCTCCAAGTTGCTCGAGTTCATCAAAAAGGAGGCGATCGAGCGACTTTTCCTCCCATTCGTAGCATTGAACCAACTTGCGGAGGTCTGGGGCGCGCAGCAAGTGAAGCTGCCCTCCTTAGGTGAGGTTTATACAGCGGGTGAGCAGCTGCAGGCCACTCCAACGCTTAGAGCCTTCTTCGAAGCACATCCAAAGGCGAGGTTGATCAATCAATACGGGTCCACAGAAATCAGCGTCATTGCCGAGCACCACCTTGCAGCTGACCCATCATGTTGGCCCCAGTTGCCTCCCGATCGGCCGTCCGATTGCGAACACGCGGGTGTACCTGCTGGACGGTCATGGCGCGCCCGTGCCGTTCGGGGCGGTGGGCGAGCTTTACATTGGCGGTGCGGGAGTGGCGCGGGGCTATCTGAACCGCCCCGAGCTGACAGCCGAGCGGTTCATCGCCAGTCCCTTTGTGGACGGCGATCGGCTGTACAGGACCGGCGACCTCGGGCGTTATCTGCCGGACGGCAATCTGGAGTTCCTGGGCCGCAATGACGACCAAGTGAAGATCCGCGGCTTCCGCATCGAGCCGGGCGAGATCGCGGCGCGGCTTTGCGAGCACGCCTTTGTGCGCGAGGCGGTGGTGGTGGCGATCCAGAACCGCGCCGGCGACAAGCATCTTATCGCCTATGTGGTGGGCTCGGACGAGGCTGGCTCGGACCAGGACGACGGAGGCGGGTTGGCCGGCGCCCTGCGCGCGCACCTAAGTGCGCTGCTGCCGGACTACATGGTGCCGTCGGCATTCGTGCGGCTTGAGGTGCTGCCGCTGACGGTGAACGGCAAGCTCGACCGCAAGGCACTGCCGGCGCCTGCTGACGATGCCTATGCACGGGCGGCCTATGAGGCGCCGCAGGGCGCAGTCGAGACGGCGTTGGCGCGGATCTGGGCCGAGCTTCTCAGGCTGGAGCGGGTCGGACGCAACGACCACTTCTTCGAACTGGGCGGCCACTCGCTCTTGGTGGTGCAACTGCTCAGTCGCGCAGTCGATCTCGGGCTCAAGTTCAGCGCCGCCGACCTCTTCCAAGCTCCCCTTCTGAAGGAAGTTGCATCGAAAGTTCATTTGGCGCCACAGCCCAGCTGTTTGAGAGCGATTTGTGTTCGCGAAACCGGATCGCGGTCTCCGCTGTTCTTTGTTCCCACAGGTTTGGGCGATTGCTCCTATGTCCCCAGTTTGGCGCAAGAAATGGACGTCGACTGTCCTGTCTACGCTTTGCCATGGCCGCAATTCAGTGCATTTCAATTTCCAACTGTTGAAAAGATAGCCTCGCAACTCCTTCTCCCAATAAGAGAGATCCAGCCACGAGGTCCATACCGGCTCGCTGGATACTCATCAGGGGGATTCTTGGCCTACGCGATTGCGCAGCAGTTACTGGATCACGATGCGGCTGTTTCATTCATCGGTCTAATTGACGTTGCACTATCTTCACATCCATCAAGCGTATCGCCCACCCAAATGATACAAGAAGTGCTCCTGGAATCTCTTGAACTAGACGACGAGAGGTTCGAAATACTTGAACGCTTCGCTGGACGAAGTTCAATTTCCGGACTGCTTGAAAAGGCTCAAAAGATGGGGGCGATCACGCCGGACCGTGATCTACGCAATGATATTCTGACGTATGAAAGGGCCACGCAATTCCAACGGGCGCTGCGCTTGTATCAAGTTCCGTCCCTCCCAGTTGAGATACACCAGTTCTATGCGAACCAGCCTCTTAGCGGTCAGACACGTTCTCGAAGAACTTCGCTAGGTCCAGAAGCAACTTCGCCTTTGCGGGGTTGGGACCGAATTCTGAGCGCGGAGGCCATTCATGCGGTGCCAATTCCAGGCGACCACATGACTATGATGGATGTCCCGGAGAACCGCAAAGTTCTGAGTCGGGCGATCTCAACGGCGTTAACCGGGACTCCTAAATAGTCGTCCGTTCTTTTAATCGCGGGCACAGTGTCAATCCCGCATTACCTGATAACCTCGAGGTCGGCGGCGACCTCAACCTATCCGATTCGGAACTCACGGCTCTGCCGAACAATTTATCGGTTGGTGGGGACCTCAGGCGCATTGGACGGACGCTTCCCCCGAAAAGATGACGCGCCAGGTCACCGACCCGATCGAGAAGAAGCGCGAGGAACTGGAATCGCTCGATTACACAAGAGCGTCACTGTTGCCGGCGAGACCGCCGTTTTCGTCTATCTGCGTGACACCACGAAGGCTGCCGATGTGAAGCCCACCTGGATCGCGTCCGCAACATGATCGCAGACATCAAGGCCGATTTTCCTCAAGGAGTGGTTGGCAGTGCCTGACAGGTCGAGATAGCCGCCGACCGACAGGCTCTCGTCGTGTGGAAGCGGGATTGCCTTAGTGCTTTGATGCCGACGGCAAGCAGCGCGTCCTCATCGAGCGCGACATCGCTGAGGAGCGGCTGCAGATCCGCCGGGAAAGAAGCGCGCCACTGCTGACCGGCCTTGAGGCTTGGCTCCGCGCGGAATCTGCCCGGCTCTCGCGTTCGTCCAACGTGATCAAGCCGATCAATTATCTGCTCAACCGATGCGATGGCTTTGCTCGCTTCGTCCACGACGGACGAATCTGCCTGACCACGGATGGTGTTGAGAAGCCCTATCGTCAGTTCAAGGCCACTTTTTTTGGCTTCTCCTTCCAGGCCGCCACCATCCGCTCGTACGCT